>NC_009440.1:0-1200000 GCF_000016605.1 Metallosphaera sedula DSM 5348
TTTATTTTATGAGTATATCTGAAATAGTGAAGAAAGAGGAAACAAAACCGACGCTCCCTGAACCTCTGCAAACCATTATATCACGCTTCGCAGAGACCCCTTCATTTCCTCTGGAAACACTCGGTTTTGGCTTCTCAACTCTTCTCTCACCCTTTTATACAAACCGTTTCTTTCGCCCTCTCCACTCTCTAGTTCACTAACTTTCTCCAGTGGAAACAGAGGGGTGTCTCCACTTTCCAAACTTTCTCCAGTGGAAACAGAGGGGTTATTTACTCCCCGGTTAAAGCCAGTCCGAATCCTTAAAATCAGTAGAGATCAAGTACAACCAATATGAGTGACATTATCGACGAAGTGTTATCCTCAGTTAAGAACTCAGCCATCTTCAAGAACAGGGAATATCTCCTCCCCGACTACATCCCAGAGGAGTTGCCTCACCGTGAAAATGAGATAAAGAAGCTTGCAAGCATTCTCGTTCAGTTGTACAGGGGGGAGAGACCCAGTAACATCTTCATTTACGGTCTCACAGGTACTGGAAAGACCGCAGTAACCAAGTATGTTCTGAGTAATCTGCAAAGGAAGCTCAATAACTTCGAGTACGTGTACATAAACGCCAGACAGACCGACACCCCCTACCGGATCCTGGCAGATATAATTGAGATCCTAGGGGATAAGGTTCCCTTCACGGGCCTTTCCACGGCGGAGCTGTACAGGAGGATGGTCAAGGTTTTGGAGAGGTCAGAAAGGGTTATGATTATCGTGCTGGATGAGATTGATGCACTGGTCAAGAAGCACGGTGATGATATACTCTACAAGTTAACCAGGGTGAATTACGACGTTCATAAGAGTAAGATCTCCATCGTAGGAATAACCAATGACGTAAAGTTCATAGATGGGCTCGATCCCAGGGTTAGGAGTAGCCTTGGAGAGGAGGAGTTGGTGTTTCCCCCATACAACGCTGAACAACTGGAGGATATCCTCAAGAAGAGGGCAGTCCTGGCCTTCAGGGAGGGAGTGGTATCGGAGTCCATCATCAAGTTATGCGCAGCCATAGCTGCCAGGGATCACGGAGATGCCAGGAGGGCCCTAGATTTGCTTAGGGTTGCCGGGGAGATCACGGAAAGGGAGAGGAAAAACCAGGTAGGCGAGGAAGAAGTTGAGAAGGCCAGGGTAGAGATAGAGAGGGATCGCGTGTATGAGGTAATCGCGACCTTACCCTTCCACTCTAAGCTGGTCCTGTTATCCATCATTAAGGGTCTAACCAAAAATACCAGGCTTACCACGGGGGAAATTTACGACCTTTACAGGAACATTGCCACCTCGATGGGATCCGAATTTGTGACCCAGAGGAGGGCAAGTGACATAATAAACGAACTGGACATGATGGGGATAATCTCAGCTAGGGTGGTGAACAGGGGAAGATATGGTAAGACAAAGGAAGTTGTTCTGGCAGTCGACTCCGGAATAGTCCTGAAAGCCCTCCTGGAGAGTGACGAAAGGTTTGCTGATTTCTGGAGTGGATGATGGATATTTTCCCTTGAGATATAAGGGTCAGAGGGGTAAGGCTCCCCTCGTGGTTACTCTTTTTGACGGAATGAGACTTAAGGACTTGAGGATAGGCCTTATCACGGTAGATGGTAGAGATGCTAGAGACGTCTTCTCTCAAATTAACTGGGGAGTTATAACCATGTATGACGGGATAACTTTCGGTGGCTTCAACTACATTATTCCAGAGAGGAACTTCATCGTGGTATATGGGAATAAACCCAACCTAGAGGAAGTTGAGAAGGCCTTGAGGGCCCATTTTCAGGATGATAGAGGGAGGGAGATAATGGGCGTTCTTGAGAGGTTAACCAGGATTGAGACTAGGTGGGGCCCCCTATACCTCTATACTGACCTGGATCTAGCGGACGCGAGGAGGATCGTGGAGGGGTACCAAGTCATTTCCAAGTACCCGGAGCCCATAAGGTATGCCCACGTCATAGGAAGGGCTGTGGGCATGTGGAGAGAAAAATCCTAGCTGGCGTTATCGTACCCGTGTCACGAATCGTAGCAAGTCCTCTTCTGAAGAGACTTACCCATGCTTATCCTTTCCTCCCTTTCCTTAAGCCTCTCCTCCATGATCCTTCTCTCGTATTCTGAGGAGGGTTCCAGTTTCTGTATGGGCCTAGGTTTCCCATTCTCGTCGATGGAGACGAAGGAGAACACTGTCCTAGATACTAGCCTCCTGCTACCGGTGAAGTGATTTATGGCAAATATCTTGGCTCCCACATCCAGGGAAGTATTCCCCGTATATTCCACTGCTCCCTGAATTTCAAGTATATCACCTATCTTCACTGGAACAAGGAAGTCGGCCGAACCTGCACTCGCCGTGAAAGTGTTACCCTTAGAATACATCTTCGCGACTATGGCCAACGCCTCATCTAGCATCATGTACATTTTCCCTGCGTAAAGTATACCGTTTCCGAAACCGTGTTCTGGATATATGGTCCTTATGTAACTTCTTCCGAAGGTCATTCCAGGCAGGAGTTCAGACGTGTCCTCAGAGACCATTTTCTTCCTTTCCAGTCTTTTCACTCTTCTCTTCTCGGCTCCTTCATCGCCCTCTATCTTAACGGTGAGGGGTCTGGGTCTCCCGTTTTCATCCACGGCGACGTAACTCATTAACCCTATGGCACCCAACTCCTCTGTATTCCCCCTCTTGATACAACCAGTTACCTCAATTTCCACCGAACTTTTCCACGAGGCCTTGGCCTCAGCAGTAACTCTCAGAATGTCTCCCAATCTAGCTGGCTTGAAGAGGTAGAGGTAATCCACAGAAGCCAGGAGATAGTTTCCTTGGCTCACCGATGACATGAGAATGCCTGCAGTATCTATGAGCCAGCTCATGTAGATTCCGCCGTGAAGCGATCCGAAGTGGTTAGTGTGCCATGGGAATACGTTATAGTAAGTTTCTGTTCTATACGTGTACGTCACCTCTTATCAGTACCTACTATTTCTCTTAATCGTTCATCTCCCTTAATACTCTTTATGAAATCTGATACCTCTCCTGGAACTAAACTTTCCCACTTCTCTCCTGTTATCATATTCTTCCTGATTAGGGTGGAGTTGTACTTCTCCCTGTGGAATGAGGGGGGTATGAGGATCTCGCTTCCGGCTTCCTTAAACAGTCTTAGTACCAGTGGGTTCCTAGCTATAACCGCCTCAAACGACGGAACATACATCTTGACGTGATATGCCCACACGTTGTTCATGAGGATATCCGGTACTGGTATGAGATAGTACCTGTCTCCCGGTATTCCCTCGGCTTTCATGGCTCTCCTAATCATCTCAATTCTCTCCCCAGCCGTGAAGGGATTAGAGAGAGTGTGACTCTCTTGGGCGCTCCCAATTAGGATTATTAGCTCATCTAACCTCTCCAACCCCCACTTAACCACGCTTAGGTGGCCTAAGTGAAAGGGCTGAAATCTTCCAGGATAGATTCCTCTAAGCAGACATCATCACCTTCTTTTACATTAAGCACTACTGAAGCATCTGCCTTATTTAATCCTAATTCAAGGAACCCATATCCGTTTCGGTAAATTATGAGGTCGCTTCCCCCTTCCTGGAATGTTCTAGCCCCAATTCCGGTGAAGGTTCCATCCCTGGTTCTTATCTTAGCCTTTTCCCCAAGTTTGATCCTGACATTTCTCAGGGATAGGGCTACATTACCGAAGTGGTCAACGAAGAACACCTTGGAGCATATCATTCCGTTCTCTCTCCTACTCTCAAGATTTAACTTCACGAGATCAGTTTCGTCCACTCTCGTTCCCAAAGTCTCTATTGGAACTCCCCTACTCAACAACGCTGCGCTCACGGAGAAAATATCTCTCCCGTGAAATGTATTGGATATTTCCCTAGATAGATATATCCTTTCATTATCAATGCTGTGAACCTTGAGTATGCCGTCCTCCCTTATCGCAGGTAGGAGGACACCGTTATCGGGACCCACAAAGAAGTAGTTTCTGGTCCTCACGGCTAGGGGTCTCCTTCTAGTTCCTACCCCTGGATCTATCACCACAAGGAAGGTGGTGTATTTCCTAAAATACCTATAGGAAGTGTAGAGCTGATATGCCCCCGCAATCACGTTAAAATTTTTCGAGTTTGGTGAAATGTAGACTACATCAACATTCTTGTTAATTCGCCTTATTACGGCCTCCATTACACCGTTATAGTTGTCGGAGATCCCGAAATCAGTTAGAACTGCTAGCAAGCTTCTCGACCTTAAGCTCCAGGTAAGATTTCGTGATAACTTCACCACTTATTCCAAATCTAGATTTAAATTCCTTAAAGAAGTCGAGTAGCTTCTCCTCGTCGATGTCTATTCCCTCTATCTCAACGAAGTTACCCAAACCCTCCACTATGTCTATGCAGACGCTGAACTCCCCCTTCTTCAGCACATGGCGCGTTTTTCTCACGCTCTGTGCCTCCCTGTACCCCAGCTTCTCGAGAATCCTTATCATGCTATCCTTGTCGTCGAGGGAGACAGTTATTTCCTCCCTGGATTTGCTCCTGGAGCCCATCTTGGGGCCCTTGTAGGTAAGCTCTATTTTATCGTTCACAAGCCGTATCCTCAATGCCTCATCTGTCTTCCTAAAGTCCCTTGTATCTCCGTTGAGATAGATATCCTCTTGGGTTTCCTTGCCCACGTATACGTAGCCGTCCTGCAGTAGTTTTTCCATCAAGGATTGGGGGTCAACGTTGAGCTTCACTTTTATTTCACGTTCAATCACATCGGTCATATGAGTGAAATTGATTCCTATCTAAAAAATAATGATTCGCTCCTTTACACTTATCGTATCACTCCAGATATAAAAAGAATTGCTGAGAAGTATGGCTTCCTGGACTACATGGTTGAGAGGTACCTTGAATTTCTAGGAGAAGGGACAGAGGATTTCCTTTCCTCCTGTTCCGTGCCATTGACGAAATCCATAAGGTGCAATTCTCTAAAGATAGATTGCGGGAAGCTGGAGAAGCGGTTAACTGATAAGGGCTTCTCGCTCAAAAGGATTGAGTGGAGCAGGTTTGGATACAGGGTGGAAAAGGTCCCACCTAGGCCTACTCTTGGGGCAACAGTGGAGTACATGAAGGGTTTCTATTACATTCAGGGAGAGGCTTCCATGATTCCTCCTGAGGTCCTATCACCCAAGGAGGGTGAGCTGGTTCTGGACATGGCTTCCTCCCCTGGAGGAAAGACCACCCACATGGCTCAGTTGATGAATAACAGGGGGACAATAGTGGCACTTGAGAAGAATCCCGCAAGATTAAGAAAAATAAGATCCAATATCTCTAGGTTGGGAGTATCCAATGTTGTGCTGTTGTGGATGGGTGGAGAGGATGTCCCAAAGCTAGGAATCGAGTTTGATAAGATATTGTTAGATGCACCTTGCTCGGGCGAGGGATTAATACCCCTGGATCCTTCCAGGAAAACCAAGACCAAACCGGAGGATCTGAAAAATTTTCAGCGAACTCAATTAACACTCCTTGCGTCTGGGTTTAAGGTACTTAAAAGAGGTGGATATATGGTTTACTCAACGTGTAGTATAGCCCCTGAAGAGGATGAGGTAATAGTTGATTTCGCAGTTAAGTACCTAGGCATGAGGGTTGAGAAGATACAGGGAATACCGGGAGAGAGGGGCTTAACTAGCTTCAAGGGTCTCTCCTTCTCTCCAGAACTCACCCAATGTCTTAGGATCTATCCTCATCTGCAACACATGGAGGGATTTTTCGTTTGCCTGCTGAGGAAAGAGTGAGAAAGGTTAATCCAGGTTTACTCGCTCACGTCCTTCACGAGTATGGATGTGACAAAATCCCCGTAAAGCTGGACCTCTATGAGATACGGAATGTAATCTACGGTACTACGGTAAATCCAGGGGTAATAGACATGTTGAATGGAAATCTTGTTGAGATGATTGGTGTTCCCCTTCTCCTGAAAAAGAGAACTGGGATGGTCCCCCTCCTACCCCTCGGTGATTACATGGTTAAGTCCTGTTCCCACAAGGTTATCTTGCCAGACAAAATAATTGAGAAAGTACTCTACGGAAAGCCTGTGATCGTTGAGGAGGTATATAATTTCAGAAGGGCTTTGCTGGTCGATGGGTACAACGATTTCGTGGCCTTCGTCACTCTCAGGAGGAGGAACAGGGGTACTGAGATAATACCGGTTCTAGATATAGGATGGTATTTAAGGGGCGGGGGCTAATAATAGGCAAATATTTATTGTTAGACACACGTCTATTAACTTTAGAAAAGGTGAAGTGGTGGAAAAATGGCAGACCAAGTAGAGGAGAAGAAAAGGATCAAGACAGTCAAGGATCTATCGGGCGTAGGCCAGGCAGTACTTAATAAGCTCACGGAGGCCGGTTACTCAACCCTAGAATCCATAGCGGTGGCATCTCCACAGGATTTGAGTACCGCTGCTGGAATACCCATAACCACAGCTCAACGCATTATCAAGGAAGCTAGGGATGCCCTTGATATTAGGTTCAAGACTGCCCTAGAGATAGAACAGGAGAGAGCGAGTGTTAAGAAAATAACTACCGGAAGCCAGGCCCTAGATGGCCTTCTAGGAGGAGGTATAGAAACAAGGACCATGACAGAGCTATTTGGCGAATTCGGTTCGGGCAAGACTCAGATATGCCATCAGGTTTCCGTTAACGTTCAGCTTCCCCCAGAAAGGGGTGGACTTTCCGGCAAGGCGTTATACATAGATACTGAGGGTACCTTTAGGACTGAGAGAATAAAGGCGATGGCATCTGCGCTAGGCCTTGAGCCCAAGGAGGTTCTTCAGAACATCATGAGTATAAGGGCCATAAACACCGATCACCAAATTGCCATAGTTGAGGAACTGCAGGATATAATAGCAAAAGACAACTCCATTAAACTAGTGGTAGTTGACTCTATAACGTCTCATTTCAGGGCAGAGTATTCAGGGAGAGAGAACCTGGCGGTTAGGCAACAGAAGTTGAACAGGCACCTGCACCAGCTTGTGAGACTGGCCGAGATATATGACTTGGCAGTAATAGTTACTAACCAAGTTATGGCTAGGCCAGATATGTTCTACGGAGATCCAACGGTTGCTGTGGGTGGCCATACCCTATATCACGTTCCAGGGATAAGGGTTCAGATAAAGAAGAGTAGGGGCAATAGAAGGATTGCTAGGATGGTTGACGCACCTCATCTCCCAGAGGGAGAGGTAGTCTTTAGCATAACCAACACGGGTATAAGGGACGCAGAGGAATAAAACTTCTTAATAATCCGCTTCCATAAAACACTCCATGGATCATTTGTGGGCGCCTTGGCGCTCTAAGTATATTATGGATGCCTCTAAGGGAAAACAGGAAAGTTGTCTTTTCTGTAGAGTTACAACCGAAAAGAGGGACCAGGAGAACTTAGTCGTGTGCAGGGGCAAGAAAGCTTTCGTCATACTCAATAAGTATCCCTACAACCCTGGTCATCTCATGATAGTCCCATATAGACATGTGCCTACGCTTGAACTTCTTGATCAAGAGGAGGGTTCAGAACTCATTGTATTAACCTCAAGGGCTGTGAAGGCGTTAAGAGACATCTATACTCCTGACGGTTTTAATGTTGGGATTAACATTGGTAGGGTAGCTGGAGCTGGAATAGAGCAACATATTCATGTTCACGTAGTGCCTAGATGGAATGGGGACTCAAATTTCATGCCGGTAATAGGCAATACAAAGGTTCTTCCAGAAACGCTAGAAGAGACGTATAAAAAGCTTAGTGATAAGTCAATATGTGGTGAAGAAGTCTTCGATCGCTGATTGATGAAGAGGGCAGGGTTTTACTGATGATGCGAAAAATTCTAGATGATATATTTAGGGCAAGGGAGAGAATATCTCCCTATATCCATGAGACGCCCGTGGACTATTCCACTACTTTTTCGAGAATGACTCAGTCCGAAGTTTATCTAAAACTGGAGAACCTACAGAAGACTGGCTCATTCAAGGTTAGAGGGGCCTTTAATAAGATCTTGGAAATGAAGGAAGAGGAAAGAAAGAGAGGCGTAATAGCCGTTTCTGCCGGCAATCACGCCCAGGGTGTAGCCTATGCTGCAATGACATTGGGTATAAAGTCCACCATTGTTATGCCAGAAACTGCCCCTATCTCCAAGTATAAGGCAACAAAAGGTTACGGCGCCGAGGTAATTCTATACGGGAAGTTCATCCACGAGAGCATGAAGAAGGCGGAGGAGTTGATACGGGAGAGGAACTTGACCCTTGTTCATCCATACGATGATCCGTTGATAATCGCTGGCCAAGGGACAGCTGGGCTTGAGATGGCAAAGGAGAAACCTGATGTCGTAATAGTACCCATTGGAGGTGGAGGGTTAATCTCTGGAGTTTCAGTTGCCCTAAAGGGGATTAACCCAAACACTAAGGTGATAGGAGTTCAATCTTTCGCCTCTCCTTCGTTAAAGATCTCAAAGGAACTTGGAAGGTTAACTGATATAGAGCCCTCCTATTCTATTGCGGACGGAATCCTGGTTAAGTCCCCTTCTTCCCTCACATTTGAAATCGTCTCAGAATATGTAGACGACATAGTTCTAGTGGATGATGACGAGATAGCCTGGGCTATGATGATGCTTCTGGAAAGGAGCAAGACGGTAGTAGAGCCTGCAGGAGCTGCTCCATTGGCAGCGCTACTTAGCGGTAAAGTTGAGGCTAGAGGGAAGAAAGTTATGGCACTCCTTAGCGGAGGTAATGTAGATCTGTCCCTTCTGGCGAGGATAATTGATAAGACATTGTATAAGACCAAGAGGATTGTTAAGGCAAGGGTAATAGTTCCGGACAAACCTGGCTATCTTAACAAGGTTCTTAATCACGTAGCCCAAATACGAGGAAATATAATTGACGTGGTTCACGATAGGGTAAGCAGTGATGTTTTGCCTGGTTACACAAAAATATATGTCATGTTTGAGGTCGCAGAACAAGAGGATCTAGGAAAATTCATAGTAAGCCTTCAAAATGAGAATATAGAGGTTAAACTCATAGAATAGGTTCTATTTCAACCCTCTCTTCATTCGAAATTCTTAATAACTAGAAGCTATGAGAACTCACTGGTTGATCCAGATGGAATTTACTATCTAGGGCCTAAGGGTAGTTTCTCCCACGAGGCTGCACTTAAAATTGAGGGAAATCATATAGAAGCCTCTTCAATATCTGAGATATTCGATAAGCTATCCACAAATGCGATTGGGGTTGTTCCGGTAGAAAACACACTAGAGGGGCCAGTTAATGAAACATTGGATAACCTATACACCAGAAAGGGAGTGTATGTGAACAAAAGGATAGACATGAAGATAGACCTAGTCTTAGCCTCAAGGCCTGACGTAGAACTGGAATCAGTGACTAAAGTTTACTCCCATAATCACGCAATACATGAGGCCAGAAACACCCTATCCAAACTCGGACTTACAAATTTCATTCCAGTGAACAGTACATCTAAGGCGGCTCAACTAGCCCTAGAGGATAAACAATCTGCGGCGATATGTTCTAGATTTGCGGCGAAGTTGTACGGGTTAAAAATTCTCAAGGAGAACATCCAGGATGGGGTTAATATAACTAGGTTCCTTGTGGTGTCCAGAGAACTGACGGAGGTTGGCGAGAGGACCATAGTGTTTTTCACAGTTCCCGACGTTCCAGGTTCACTATTCAAGGTCCTAGAGAAATTCTATTTGCATAACGTTAATCTGTCAATGATTTACTCTAGGCCAACCAAGATAATTCCATGGAATTACTATTTTTATCTGGAGTTTGAGGGAAGCATTTCCGAGGCAAAGAGAACAGGCCTTCTGGACGAGTTATCCAAGGTTACGCAGGAACTAAAAATAGTAGGAAGCTACACTACAATACCTGTCACATAACTATTCCGGGCTTTAAATTGTCAAGACTGTATAGGAGCATGTAGCTTTTAGCTCCGGTTATCCCCAAGGCCTTCATGGAGGCTTCCCTTATAACTGCCTTGCTCCTACCATGCAGCATGCAGTAGCACAGGTAATCCCAGGGCTTATTGCTTTCCCTTAACACCACGTGCGTGGCCTCGTTCAGATTTTCAGCTATCCTGTTACAGGATTCTTCGATATTATCAGTATTGATGAGTAACATAGCGTTCTCAGTAATTCCTACCTTTTCTCCATTTACTGTGGCTCCGTAATCCTTGATAACGTGCTTTGATCTTAATTCAGAAATCAAGTCCACGAGTTCCGCTTCTCTATACCCAAATCTCTCGGCAAGTGCCTTGAAAGGCCTCTCTACTATGGGAAGGGGATAGGACAAAGCCTTCAGGAATTCCATGTTTAGCCCTAGTTCATCAGCCGTGGGAATTTTCTCAGGTGTTTTCTCATTTTTGCTCCATGAGATCCCGCGTATTAAATCGTACTTTACACTTAATTTGAGATTCCTCTTGGAGAAAAGTATTACATAGTCTTCAGCTTTTACCTCCTCCATCAGATCCCTGACCCTCTTCTCTAAGGCTTCTTTCGATTCAGCCTTAAGGACGTACCAGACGTTATATCTTGGATGGTTCCTGATGAAGTTATGCGTGAGTTCCCTTATGTGAAGCGCTTCTCTCCTGAACTTATCCAGTTGATCTAGGGGTATGGATGCGGCAATTAACGCTCCTTCCATTCCCTTAGATCTAAAATTGACATACATTCCAACTCTTTTTATAATTTCAGAATCTATAAGATTCAGTGTTTCCTTGAGGACTAGGTCAGTTCTTAGATTCAGCTTGCCAGCTACTATATCGAAGGGTTTCTCATCGAGAGGGAAGTTGTATTGAAGTTCCATGAGAAGCTTAATCTGGGTATCGGCAAGATCCATGATTATATAGCAAGTTTACTGGATTAAAAACCCGTTATTTGTCTCTCAATAATCAATTCCCAGCTTATTCAGTATTCCTCTAGCTGCTAGAACCCCAGTCGCAGCGGCTATATTTATACCTCTAGAGAGACCAGCACCATCTCCTGCAGCATATAAGTTATCTACCACTGTTTCCATATTACTGTCGACAACTGCCTTCATGCTGTAATATTTTATCTCTGGAGCATAGAGGAGCGTATTGGACGAGTAAATCCCAGAGGCCATGTTGTCTAGCCTCTCTAGACCCTCAACCAGGTCTGCAACTACCCTGTAAGGCATACCCATGCTGATATCTCCAGGTGTCACGTCCTTAAGCGTAGGCTTAACCGTGGATCTCCCTATTCTCTCCCACGTGCTTCTCCTACCCTTCTCAAAATCTATAAGCCTCTGAAGGATTGGTTTTTCTCCACCTAGTCTAGTCATTAGTCTGGCCACGCTCTTTCCGTACTCAATAGTATCCTCTAGGGGATCCGATAGTTTTACAGTTGCGAGGAAGGCAAAGTTGGTATTTCTGCTTTTCTTATCCACATAAGTTTCGCCGTTAACACCTATGGTACCATCATCGTAAACTTCCTTCATAATGAATCCTCCTGGATTCACGCAGAAAGTTCTAACCTTGTCGTCATACTTCCTGGTGTACATGATAACCTTGGGATCCCAGACAGCGCTAGTTAGGTCTTCCATGATAAATGATTCCACCTCAACCCTAACACCTATATCTAGTGGCCCTGATACCATGTCCACACCAAGTCTCTTGGCCTGGTCATAGAACCACTTCGCGCCTGAACGACCTGGCGCAGCTAGCACTGTTTTGGCTTCTATCTCTCCCTTATTCGTCTTTAGGTTGAACATGTTTCCCTTCTTCTCGAGTTGGTAAACCTCCGTGAGCTCCGAGATTTTTACACCGTTTTTCTCCACATAGTTTGTCATCTCCTCTATTACAATAGGGCTCTTGTCAGTACCTATATGTCTCTGAACAATCGGAACAAATTCCGCACCAGCCTTAGCTGCCTTTCTCTGAACTTCCTTGACCCTCTCCTCATTGGGTCTAAATAATCTGTCCTTAGGAGCGCCAAACTTCACGAAAACCTCATCAATATAGTTGACCAGGTTTTGTGCCTTCTCCCAGCTCCTCATTATCTCGTGAAGTTCTCCGCCTATGTCGGGCCTAAGATTTATTATTCCACTGCTAAACGTACCTGCACCTCCAAGCCCGTAGTTTATATGACACGGAGTGCAGAAGGTACACTTTTCCTTGGGGGTTAGCAGAGGGCAACTCCTTCTAGACGCCCTAACTCCCTTGTCTAACAACAAGACCCTATATTCTCCGTTCTTAGGCATAGCGTTGGCTATCTCATATGCTGCGAACAGGCCAGCGGGACCTCCTCCTATAATTACCACGTCATACTCCATCTCAATCACCCATCTTCTCCTTTCGTAGATCTATGGTATCCAGGGCGTCCTCCCCGGTTCCAATGAGTGTAACTGGAACTCCAAGCTCATTTTCCACGTTCTCAACCCATCTCTTAGCTTCCCCTGGTAGTTTAGAGTATTCTCTGACCCCCTTGGCGTCCTTGAACAGGGCGTCCAGCTTTGTTATGGCAACCTGCGTGGCTGAATTTATTTGAATTGCCCTTTTAGCAAGAGTTAAGTTAAATGGAGCAGCTCTTCTCATTCTCCCAGTAACGGTTCCCCTTTCCACAAGACCCATCTCCTCCGCCTTCTCCTTGGGTAGTTCGTTCTCCAGGTAGCCTTCACCAACTCTGGTCACAAACGACTTGAATATTATGATAATTTGGTCCACGTATTTAGGCCCGACCCCAATTTCGCTTAAAACTCCTCCAGACGTAGTATTCCTGCTTGTTACGAAGGGATACTCCCCATGATAAAGACTCAAATAAGTTCCCTGAGTTCCCTCACCTAATACCCTTTCGCCCCTCTCAATGAACTCTAGCACACTCTCTGGCACATTTGAAATATATTTCTCAAGATCTTTAAAATCCTTAGCAAGTTTAAGTTTTCTAAGTACTCTTTTGGCCTCAGAGGTTCCTACACCCTGACCCGTACTACCTATCACTTTCATTAGATATTCGTCTTTTCTTTCCTCCTCTACTTCAGTTTGGGTGATAATCCCCACGTGTGGATCTATCATGAATCTATCCGTTGAGCCGGTTTCGTTTAATTCCTTCATTAGTTGCTCCACGCTTGTTAGTGCCCCTGGCCCCAGAGCTAGCTTAACCTTAGGATTAACGAAGGCAGAAGGTATTATCCTAATTTTCCATGTTTTACCTCCATATGACACCGTATGACCAGCATTTATGGATCCAGTCCTCACAGCTAGGGAATATCCGCCATTCAAACCTAGATAAGATGCTATTTTCCCCTTACCTTCGTCTCCATAAAAACCTCCAACCAAAATATCTAGCATTAAGCACCGTTTTGGTTAATCTCCTTCCATAATATAAAAACCTTAACGTAGGGAATTTATAATGATAAATCTCCGATAAATGGAGAGATTGAATAATGAGTCTAGTTCTTTATGTGGATAAATGTTAATTATCAACTAGCTTATAACCTTGTCCAGCTCCTTCTTCTGTATAGCTTCCTTGATTTCTATGGCTATTCTTCTTCCTAGACTGATGGGCTTGCCGAAGTATAATTTAGAGTATTGACTTCCTATTCCCATGTACGCGTTAGTTCCGCCACCTATCCTTGGGGCAACGTCGAAGACCACAATGTCTAAGTCTGGAGTAACTGCAAGTTGAAGGGTGAAAGGCCCAATTATACCCCCCTTTTCCAGCTTTCTTGTAGTCTCTACGAACGAGTAGCCCGCGTCGAACAGCTTTTCGAGCATGCTTTCCCTGATGGTCGCAGGCTCGTGGCCCACCTCAATTAGTCTTGGATATCTCCCCAGCTTACTCTGTATGTCAGAGGGAAGTCTGTAAAATGAGTCCCAATCGCTTTGTATCCTTCTATCTACGCTAATTATTTCAACTCTATCAAATATTGGCGAGTAAAAGTAGTTGATATTGAAATAAGCCCCAAAAATGAACTCCTCTATGACCATTTGCGATATTCCCTGTTGATCTATTATCCCATCCTTCTCCAGTTTCCTCAACTTTTCCTGAAAATCTTCCCTATTAGCTGCGAAGAAAAATCCCCTTTCTACCTTTCTCTTAGCCTCGGGTATTTTGACTATAACAGGTCTATCAACTTCCTCAGGCCTTAGGGTCTTAGGCCTCCTTATTTTAGCCTCGTCAAGTATCCTGTAGTAATTCTTTTCACCAGTCCTCTCCTCCCATCTAAGCATCATTCTATTACCGAAGAACTTGACCTTCATGGCCTCTATGGCATCGTAACCTAGATACACTGCCATACTTCGGTTCGGGACTATTAGCGCGTCTTGCTCGATCAGTCTCGTCTGAATCTCGTCACTGGATATCTCCTTAAAATCGTTGAGGATGATGCAAGTGTCAACTATTCTCTTGAATTCCTTATATGGTCTTTCTCTCCCCTTTTTACAAAGGGCTATTGTACTAAATCCCTCGTCCTTAGCACCATCAAACACGTCCAGGGCTGAGTGGCTGGCTACCGACGCTATTTTCATGTGGTCACCTCATTTAACCTGTTCTTTTGGATTGCTAGATTTATTTCTCTCCCTATCCTTCTTCCGACGCTCATGGGTTCATCCCAATAGAGCCAACTGTAGGGACTCCCATCCACATAAAGGTTAGTTCCGGCCACTATCCTTCCCGAGAACTCAAAGACAACCACATCAAGGGTATCCGTAACTATGGATTCAAGGCAGAAGGGACCTATGGCCCCGGGAGGCACCACATTTTTTGTAGTTTTAACAAAATTTTCTGCGTATTCATATACTGAAGGCAATATACTCTCTCTGGCTACCGCTGGGATGTTGCCTGCGACCACGAACGTGGGCTCGGCTTTAATATCACTTGGAAGTCTCCTCAGACCGTCAACGTTGGTCTCATACCTGATATCAATCCCAGTCATCTCCACACGCTGTAGCATTGGACTGTAGAAGAATTGAAAGTACATAGGAATCCCAATCACGTATTCCTGTATTATTAATTCCTCTACGTTGTTGATCAGCCCTTTTTCCTGGAGCCTCCTTATCCCCTCCTTGACCTCCTGTTTATTCCTACCTATGAAGTAACCTCTTCCACCCTTGGCACCTGGCAATTTCACGATAACCATTCTATCGACATCCTCAGGGTTTTCAAACTTCATCGGTGTTTTTATATTGCTTAGCTCCAATAATTTCATTTTTTTGGATTGATTTGATTCCCATGGAAACAAGTTCCTGTTACCGAAAATGGGCGTCCTTATCCGTGAAACCCTCTCCATGCCGATGTACTCGATGAGACTTCCATGTGGTACAAAAACGGAGTTGGAAGTGCCATTGATCTTTTCCACAGCCTCATCTTCACTGGAATACACATAGAAGTTATCTATGAAGCTGAATCTTCTGTAAAAACCTTCCCTCTTGCCATTTACAACTATCCCAGTCTCGAAGCCTTCCCTTTTGGCCCCGTGAAGAATCTGAAGCGAGGAATGGCTTGCTAGAGTGAGTAATAGCATTTCGGGACTCACAATAGGGAAATGTACTTTTAAACTTCCTTGATCTTGCAATGAGTATGGATGTGGTTTGTCCCATAGACTGGAGATATGGTAGCAAGGAAATGAGGAGGATATTCACTAGAGAGGGAATCATTGAGTACAGAATTAAGGTTGAATTAGCGTTACTTTACGCCCTAAAGGAACTGGGCTACGTATCTGAGGAGGAATATGGTAAGGTGGAGAAAGCCTCAGAGAGCGTCACGCCCGAAGAGGTGGATAACCTAGAGGCCAAACTTGGACATGATGTGATGGCCCTTGTGGTATCCATGGCAGAAAAGGCTGGGGATGCGGGTAGATTCGTACATTTTGGTGCAACTAGTTACGATATAGTGGACACTGCCTATGCCTTGATGTTCAGAGATGCGCTATCCATCCTGAAGGCTAAGTTCGTCAAATCTTTAGATAAATTAAAAGATCTTAGCCTGAAGTATCAGGACCAGGTTATGGTGGGCAGGACTCACGCTCAACATGCAGTACCCATCACCTTGGGATTCAAATTCGCGAACTACTTGTATGAGATGACAAGGTCATTGGAAAGGTTGGTAGAGACCGAGAAGAGGGTAGTCCTGGGTAAAATGAGCGGAGCTGTCGGTACTATGGCGAGTTGGGGAAAGGATGGACTCAAGGTGGAAGAGTTGGTTATGAGGAGGCTTAACCTGAGGCCTCACTCCATATCCACTCAGGTTGCACCTAGGGACGGTTTTGCCGAGTTGATCAGCGATCTAGCCATAGCTGGATCGGTGATGGACAGGTTCGCGATAGAGGTTAGGGAGCTCATGAGGCCTGAGATCGGGGAGATGGCCGAGGGAGTAGGGGACAGGGTCGGTAGCAGTACCATGCCCCACAAGGAGAACCCGGTAACTGCGGAGAAGATTAGTGGTCTCTCCAAGTTACTAAGAGGAATGGTCGTATCTGAACTGGAAAATATTCCACTCTGGCATGAGAGAGATTTAACCAATAGCTCAAGTGAGAGATTTATCATATCCCACGCCTTCCTTGTTATGGACGAGATGCTAGACAGCTTTAATGAATTATTATCTAACTTGAGAATTAATTTAGACGCCATGGAAAGGAATCTTCGGCTAAGTAAAGGATTGAATATGGCTGAAAGCTTAATGATTAACCTCACATTGAAGGGTTTACCTAGGCATAAGGCCCATGAGATAGTTAGCAAGATCTCCAGAGAGGCCAGAAAAGGAAATTCCAGTCTCCTGGAGGAGGCCATCAAAGACAAAACAATCTCGTCGATGTTCAGTCAAGAGGAGCTTGAAAGAATATTGAATCCCAAGGCCTATCTGGGCCAGTATAAAACACTTATACAACGGGCTATAGATTACTATGAGAACCTAGTAAGAGAGCTTAATGAGACCAGGGGAGTAATACATTAATACTCCAAGCCAAAATTTTCCATGCCGCTGTAGCTCAGCTGGTAGAGCGCCGGCCTCGTATCCCTGGAGAGATAGCCGGTGGTCGCGGGTTCAAATCCCGCCGGCGGCTCATTGGTGATTCTGATGAAGCTAAAGGAGTTAGGAGAGCACAGTTTCATTGAAACAGTCATTTCCAAGTACGTAAATTCGGATGTGAACCTGGACGTCTACAGGCAAGGAAATGTTGTTCTGAAAATAGACGGATTTCCTATTAAATATACAATGCCCTTTATGGACTTTTATGATCTAGGATGGAAGGCAGTAGTTGCCGCTATGAGTGATCTAGTCTCCTATGGCGCTACACCTCTAGTTGTTCTATCGTCTTTCGGGCTTAGTCCTGAAATAGAGTCTAAGAACGCCGAGATGATGATAATGGGAATAAGTGACGCCTCAAAATATTACGGAGCTACCTATGGCGGAGGGGATACAAATTCTTCAGAAGACTCTGGCTGGATCGATATAGCGATATTTGGTAATCCTGTTTGTAACACAAGACCCAAGGCAGAACCCGGAGACTTAGTTTATGTTACAGGAGAGTTAGGAAGAACTACAGGCGCCTTTCTCTGGTATAGTTCGGGTGGGAAGTTTCCCCTACCCTTAGACTCAGTGATCAAGCTTAGACATCCTGTAATCAACAGGGCCATTTTGCGTGCTCATAGGGAGCTCTGTAGCGTTGTGGCACTTGGAACTGATGTGAGTGATGGGATTCTAGTTAGTCTTAACAAAATAGCCCACTATATTGGACACGGAATTGACATTGCTAATATTCCATTAGTGGAATATATACAGGAGTTAGTTGATAAGAACATAGTTAGTCTAAATGAAATATTAAAATCTGGAGGAGAAGAATATGAGACGATCTTCGTAGTGAAGAAGGAGACATCATCCATTTTTCTGGACGCAATGAAAAGGTATGGCGTGATCGTTAAAGAAATTGGAAGAGTAATTGATAGTGAACCAGAAATTAGATTGAATTCAAAGAAATACGAGGTTCACGGTTGGGATAACTTCAAGGGTTGGTTTTAGCCAAATAACCAGTTTGTAAGGAGAATAGACTTATATATAGTCCTAGCAATTTCATGTGTAGATCTACATGGCTCAAGTTGAGACAGAAAATAAGGGTTTTAGACTGCTACCAGCGCCATCAAAATTCGAAAATGGGGAAGTAAAGTTTGGCGACAGGGACATCAAGATTGGGGGACCTTTACCTAAGCTTGCCCAGGACGAGAAGCTTATCAGGGTTACGCATTCTTTGTGTCCTGCTTGCTACAGGCTATTACCAGCAACCATATTTGAGAAGGACGAAAAGATGTACATTAGGAAGATATGTCCTGAGCATGGAGAGTTTGAGGACCTTTATTATGGAGATGTGGGGATGTACTATAAGTTCGATTACTGGGAGTATGAGGGTAAGGGTCCTAGAGTTCCTTACGTTGACCTTAAGTCTCCCTGTCCTTATAACTGTGGACTATGTCCAATGCATCATCAGCACTCGGCACTTGTGAACCTGGTTATAACTAACAGATGTGATTTGTCTTGTTGGTACTGCTTCTTCTATGCCGAGAAGGCTGGCTACGTCTTTGAGCCAACACTGGAGCAGATAAAGTTCATGGTAGATCAGTTAAAGAGGCAGGATACTACCATAGTTATCCAGGTTACAGGAGGCGAACCTACACTTAGGGAAGATATTGTTGAGGTAATTAAGCTCCTCAGGGAGTCAGGTGTCAGACATATTCAGCTCAACAGTTGGGGGGGAACTTTCGCCAAGATGTACATGGCTGATCCGGATAAGGCAGTGAGATACGCCATAGCCCTGAGGGAGGCAGGAGTCAACACTGTTTACATGAGCTTTGACGGGACTACCAGAAAGACCAATCCCAAGAATCATTGGGAGGTTCCTTACACCTTAGAAGTGTTCAGAAGGGCAGGGATGACCAGCGTCGTTCTAGTACCCACAGTTATCAAGACTGTAAATGACCATGATCTAGGAAATATAGTGAAATTCGCTGCAAGGAATATGGACGTTGTGAGAGCCATAAACTTCCAACCTGTCAGCTTGACAGGAATGATGAAGAGGAATATGAGGGCCAAGTTTAGAATAACCATTCCAGAAGTCCTGAAGAACATAGAGGACCAGACGGACGGCGAGGTCACTAGGGACAGTTGGTATCCAATAGGCACTTCAGTCGTGTTCTCGAGATTAGTCGAGGCTTTAACAGGTAAGGAGCAATTCGAAATGGCCAATCACCCAAGTTGCGGTGCTGGCACCTATATCTACATAGAGTGGAGAAACGGAGAACCACACTTCATACCCATTTCCAAGTTCATTGACCTAGAGGGTCTTCTAGAGTACTTCAAGGAGAAAGCAGAGGAACTCAAGGAAGGAGCTAACAAGTACTGGATTGGGATGAAGTTACTCTATAACGTCAGGAAGTTCATCGACAAGGAGAAAGGACCCAAGGACTTCGATGTATATAAGATGCTGTATAATGTGGTGGTAAGTCACAACTATGAAGCTCTAGGCGAATGGCATTACAGGACATTGTTCCTGGGAACCATGCACTTCATGGACCTCTACAATTACGATATTAACAGGGTCATGAGATGCGATATTCACTATGTTGTACCAGATGGGAGAGTAATTCCATTCTGTACCTACAACGTTCTTAATGATCTATACAGAGATAAAGTACTCAGGGAGTATCAGATACCTCTAGATGATTGGATAAAGAAGCATGGGGAGAACAGTCTTGGAGATGCAATGAAGTATAGAAGGGTTGCAAGTACTCTAGAGAAGGGAGAAATATACAAGGAGACGTACAAGTACTTTAACGAGTGATTTTCTTTTAATTTTTGTTTGACTACTTCTTGTAGATTAAGACTATTTCTTCTCCACACTGGCATCTATATGCTGAATGTAGCTTAAGAGTAGGTGACATGGATCCTGGAAAACCATCTCCATCAAAGATAGAGGTGCCGGAACCAAATACTCTTGGAGAAACAGTTACCCTGACCTCATCTACGCATCCTTCTTTCATGAGTGACCAATTCAGTTTCCCTCCACCCTCAACCATTACCGTTCTCACTGAAAACGTTTTATAAAGATCAGCCATTGCATCACATAGAGTCGAAAACGTTCTAACGTATACACCCTTTTTTGTCAGCTCTTTTAGGGAATCGCTAAGATTCCTGGTGTAAACTACTGTGGATGGGGGAATATTGAATATTTTCAATCCAGGATCCAAATCCCCGCTGTTAGTTACGATAACCCTGATAGGATTTTTCCCCGTGTAGTATTTTAGAGTCAGGCGTGGATTATCCACCCTAGCAGTTCTGGCTCCTATCATCACAGCATCTACTTGCGCTCTTAACATATGTTGCCTGATCTTGTCATACCTACAGCTGAGTTCGCTGAACGAATCCTTAGCTGCAATCTTACCATCAATTGTCATCGTGCTAGAGATAATTATGTAAGGTCTCATCTCATCGAATTACGGGCTTTAGGCTATAAAACCAAACTCTCAGATCGCATTTAGATCTCTTTTCGCAATTTACACAGCATTCATGGCACACATTGATATTCCTTACACCGCAGAACTTGACTATTCTGGGCCTAAAGCAAGATCCACAATTTTCCTCGTATACCATTTTAGTACCTCTTGTATTCATATAAGCCGAAAATATATTTAATCTTGGGGTCGAATGGGGTCAACCTTGAAGCCCCAACGAAGAGGCTATCGTTGTTCCTCAAAATAATCGAACCTTGTGTAGGCGAACTGGATCTAATTATTTCAAGGTTTCCTAAGCGAGTCTTCTTTTCCCTTATTACCATAAAAGGTGAAGTGGCTGGATATTCTTCTTTAGCGCAACTTCCCATCCTTAGCCCTGTCGAATCCCTCTCGTGAATAATTATTCTAGCGTTTATCATGTCAACTAGAAATTTTGCACCAGCAGCAGCGTCCCTTAAGCAACTAGTCAAAATCACATTCATGGATTTAGTTTTTTCCTTGGCTATCTCCAGGACATTTCTTAGTAATTCAGTTGGCTGTTCATTCCCACCCGTGTCAACTAGGTAGAACGTATCTTCACTTTCAATTAAATAAGAGTTTGCTAGATACCCATACGTCTTACCAGCTACCATGTAAACTCCCTTAGCTATCCTGGCAATACTCAAAGGTCGAATACTACCTCCATCGGAAACTCGTTTACGGAGTTAATGTTTTCTCTCTTGGCTACAACGATGAGAGCCCCTGCTACTCTACCACCTGCTTTTCTGACAAGTTTTGACGTGGAAAGTAATGTTTTCCCGGATCTCATGACATCATCGACTATGAGAACCCTGTCTGATTTAGAAATGAAATCTTTCCTTGCATATATGCTAACAACAACACTATCCGATTCCCTCACACTCTCTTCCACATATGTCAGATGTATGGAGTCCTTATGTTTCTTAACGATGATTAGCGGTTTATCAAGTATGGTGGCTACGATGGTGGCAAAGGGTATTCCATTACTTGCTATACCAACAATCTTTTCTACGTCCTCGAAGCGAGAAACGTGAGTTTCTAGGAGTATCTTTAACATGCTAGGGTAATGAAGGAGCTCAGACGTATCTATAAAGGAATCTGGAAATTTCCTTATTTTATCCTGAAAAAATCTGTGAAGGAACCCTTTCTGACCTACCTTACTAATCAAGTCTCTTGCCTGTTGCTCGCTAGGGACCGTAGATCCATTGACATATCTGCATAGGAGGCTCTCCTGTAGTCCCAATAGCCTAGAGAGTTCTTTATAGGTGTACTTGTTTTTTAGTTCCCTTAGCAGATCTACAGCCAAAAGCCTATCCCTTAGGTCCCTGTCCTTGCTTCCATCGCGAATCATTAAAATATCCCCTTCCAATTCTTGTTACAGATGATTGAGATCTTAAGTGCTGATCAAATGATGTAAAAAAATCACTGATTAAATGCCTAGCTTTCTTTTGATGATGTCATTGACTAGCTTAGGGTCTGCTCTCTTTCCTGTTTTCTTCATTACTATTCC
The DNA here is from genome assembly GCF_000016605.1 of Metallosphaera sedula DSM 5348. Classification (NCBI taxonomy): domain Archaea; kingdom Thermoproteati; phylum Thermoproteota; class Thermoprotei; order Sulfolobales; family Sulfolobaceae; genus Metallosphaera; species Metallosphaera sedula. The sequence continues at coordinate 22,028 of NC_009440.1, forward strand.
TACGAGGTAATTGGCGACCTTAGGATCCTTCTTAACCTTCTGAAGTAGCTCGGGCTCATTCCTCAGTGCTTCGTCGACTATCCCCTCTATTAATTTTTCATCTGACACTGTAGTCAGACCCATCGCCGTTACTATATCGCTGGGCATCTTACCCTCGGTGATTATAATGGGCAATATCTCCTTAACGATCTTTATCGTTATGGTACCCTTATCCATTAACTCTAGCAACTGGCTCAGGTGTTGTGGTGTGGCCTTAGAATCTGTTATCTTCATGTTTTTGTCGTTTATCCATCTGAGGTAATCGTTGATTATTAAGTTGGATAATTTCTCGTAGTTATTGTAATTCTTGGCAGTCGCCTCAAATAGGTCAGCCAGGGCCTTGTCCATCACTAGAACTGTAGCATTATACCTACTTATTCCATATTGTTTTATCATTCTCTCTATCCTAGCATCCGGAAGCTCTGGTAGGTTTTCCCTAATCTTCCTGATAAGATCGGAGGAGATCTCATAAGGAGGAAGGTCTGGGTCTGGAAAATACCTATAATCTTCATCGGTCTCCTTTGCCCTAGACGAGACTGTAACCTTCCTGGCAGAATCCCAGTGCCTAGTTTCTCTCGGCACCTTTTGCCCCTGTAATATAGCTGCCCTCTGTCTGGCTACCTCATACTCTATTGCTTCCTTAACGTCCTTGGGGGATCCAACGTTCTTGACTTCAACTCTCTCTCCCCCCTCCACAGAGATGTTTACGTCAGCTCTCATGGAACCTTCAATCTCACAATCGCACACTCCTAAGTGTTCCAATATAGACTTTAGCTTGTCCAAGAATAATTTGGCTTCCTTAGAGTTTTCTAGGTCAGGCTCCGTAACTATTTCTAGCATTCCCATTCCAGACCTGTTGTAGTCCAGGAGAGTATATGTACTGGTTAACATGGATCCTGTGGGATAGATAGTCTTAGCTGGATCTTCTTCTATATTTATCCTTCTAATTCTAATAATTTTTTCACCAAGAGCGATCTTACCATTTCTCGCAATAGCCATACTTCCTGGCCCATCATACTGAGAAATTTGATAATTTTTTGCCATATCAGGATAGAAATAATGCTTCCTAGTAAAAGTCAGATACTTGGGATACTCGCATTCCAAGGCTATAGCGACCATCAAGGCCTTGTTTAGGGCCTCTTCATTTAGTACTGGTATGGCACCGGGAAGACCTAGGCAAACTGGGCACAAATCCGTGTTGGGATCCAGATTCACGTAATCCGCGGGGCAAGGGCAGAAAAGTTTCGTTTTCAGGGAAGTCAAGTGGACGTGAACTTCCAGACCTATTCTAGCCTTAGGTTCGCTCATCCTTACTCACCTTTCAATGTAAATGAATGCGGTAACAGATCATCTAAATAAAATGTTGTGGTTTTCCCAGTTTTATCTCTAGTTATCACTAGGATATCCCTTCCAAACTCCCTAAGGACTTGCCTGCAGGCTCCGCACGGCATTATCCCGCTCCCATCAGAAAGGGAGATAGCGATTTTCTTGAATTTTCTAATACCCTTCGTTACCGCGGTGAACACTGCAACCCTCTCGGCACAAATGGATAAACCATAGGACGAGTTCTCCACGTTAGTGCCCAGTATAACCTCTCCGTTCTCTCCAACTAATGCCGCCCCTACCCTTATCCCTGAGTAAGGCGAGTAGGAATTTTTGGCTGCGTTTGCAGCCAGATTCAAGAGTTCCTCATCCGAAGGATCTGTCACCTGCATCACCCAACCCAGGCACAATGTAGCCCCTGTTATTTATCTCAGGATCTATGGACACCGTGAAGATATCAACATCGGGATACTTGTTACGTATTTTGGTTATTCCGTATTCAGACGCGATCACAGATGCAATAATTATTCTCTTGGGTTGAAGCTGAGATACCATGCCAAGTATCCTCATCATGGTGCTCGCGGTAGCTATCATAGGATCGGCAATAATAGCGATGTCATTTTTTGAGATTTTTGGAATCTTCATGTATGTTATTTCAACTTCCATCTCCGTGGGTGGAGAGGAACTTTCCATCTCCCTTCTGGAGGCGGCCACGACACCCTGCTTCGCTGCCGGAAATGCTTTCAAGAGCCCCTCAACTAGTGGTGTAGCTGCTCTTAACACATTGACGATCATTATGTTATCTAGGTCTTTAATTACTACCCCCTTTGCTTCCACTCCTAGCGGAGTGACCACCTTAACTATATCGAAATCGAGGTGGTTGGCTATTTCGTACCCAATAAGCCTTCCTAATCTGACCATGCCTTTCCTAAACATTATTTGATCTGTCTTAATATCTCTCAACTGAGTTAATATATGTAAAAATAAAGGCTTATCAAGTAAAAATACAGCCATGAGGTTACCTCTTGGTTGTTAGCTTTCTTGCCTCCCTTTCTGTCTCCCTAAGAATTACAATGTCACCCAGTCTCACTGGACCCTTAATATTTCTGGTTAGTATCCTACCCTTGTCTCTTCCTTCAAGAACCCTTACCCTTACCTGTGTAACCTCCCCAGTTACTCCAGTTCTGTCTAATAATTGAATGACCTCAGCTGGAAAGCCGAATTCCTCAATGATTGAAGAGGACTGTTGTTTTTCGCTCATGTTTTCTTACCTTGTATAAGCTCACAGCAATTCACTTATATACTTCACTCATATTGAGATAAGGTAGATCAAGATGGTAGTTTCCCACAAGTGCAGTTTCTGTGGAGGAGATATACCGCCAGCCACTGGCATGATGCATGTGAGAAATGACGGTACGATTCTTTGGTTCTGCTCAAACAAATGCAGGAAATATATGCTAAAGTATCATAAGGATGCTAAAAAACTGAAGTGGACAACCTCCTACTCGAGGGTAAGATAAATTGGCTACCCAGAAGACCTTTGTAATGATAAAGCCTGACGGTGTTAGAAGGAAACTCATAGGAGAGATAGTAGGAAGGATAGAGAGGAAAGGGCTACGAATAGCCGCAATGAAGATGGTCAAGATTGATAGGGAAACAGCTAACAAGTTATACGAGGAACATATAGGGAAGTCATTCTTCAACGAGCTTGTAAGCTATATTACTTCAGGTCCAGTAGTTTGTATGGTAGTGGAAGGAGACGAGGCTGTTAGGGTCATGCGTACTCTCATAGGAGCCACCGATCCCAAGGAAGCCTCACCTGGTACCATTAGGGGGGACCTTGCTCTATCAAAGGCTGAAAACGTTATACATGCCTCAGACGCAGAAGAGAAAGCTAAGAGGGAGATGTCACTTTTCTTCTCTCCAAACGAGATCACTGAATGAAAATACCATAGAGGGGATTCTCGGCCTTTTTTATCTTTATTAGCTCCTTGATTACCTCCATCATATCCTCTGTGATCGAGTCCTTATAATTCTTGAAGAGGATCTCTAAGTCCTCTTGAGGAACATCGGTGTACAGAACGTCTCCCTCCTGGACCTGTCTACCTATCATAATGTTTCCTTTTATTGACATGGAAACCTCCATCCCCTTTGTGGCTCTCTCAATGTTTTTCTTATTATCCTGAATAGCTAAGACCTCTCCCACTCTCTGTCCATCCTCTCTTATCAAGGGATACTTTGGCCTCACTACGCCTCCTAAAACTTCTACACCTACTATAGCCGGATCACTTCTTCTAAAAACATATCCCGGTAAGATCTTGATCTTTCCTGGTAACACAAGGGAATCCAGGGTCCTCCTTTTTCTCCTCTCCCTGAGATCTTCAATGTATTTGATAGTGTCGTCTATCAACTGGTAGATTATATCGTTGTAAATTATCTTAACCTTAGATGTGTCTAATCCTGGGATGGGTTTTACTCTGAAGGCTGCAATTATTCCGTACTCCTCAACCTCCTTGGCTGAGAGCTCAGCCTCGATCAAATCCCTCTTAGTGATTGGGCCTATATCAGCCACTCTTACTGGAATTCCTATTTTTTCGAATCCTGCGACCAAGGACTCCAGTGATCCTAAGCTATCTGCCTTTACCACTATACCTGTGGAGTTTTTAGAAAACCTCACCTTAGATAGCTCCTCTTCAATAAGTTTTCTAGCTTCCTGAAGTTTGGCCTCATCGTTAGCCACGTATAGGGGGGATCCTGCAAGAGCCTCCTCAAGGCCCGGTGCTGAGATTTTAACTCCTGCTGCCGCGGATATTTCATCTATGCTCCTATAACCTGATCTAGTCATTCTCATATCCTGTAGGGGTGCAGGTAGTAGGATGTTCCTAATTTTAGTGACTATTACTCCGTTTATTCCGCCCAGAACTATCGTGTCACTTTTTCTTAGTATCCCATCATAGATTATCACATCGATAGTATGTCCTAACCCTTGCTCCTCCTTGACCTCGAGAATTACCCCTTTAGCAGGTCCTTCCACTGCCCTTAGTCTTGTCTTAAGATATTGCTGTGTCAGACCCGCTAAAAGCGCCAGCAATTCAGGTAAGCCTTCACCAGTCTTCCCAGAAACTGGAACAATGGATACGTAACGTGTGAAGTCCCTTACTCGGTCAAATCTCTCTGCGTTAAAGCCCATTTCTGCCAACTGCATTACCAGTTTGTATACATAATTATCTAGGGCTTTCTGAACACTCTGTGATTGAGATCTAAAGGATTTTGTAAACGTTTCGTTCTCTATGGGCCTCCATCCAGGTATCCTGTCTATTTTATTGGCAGCGACTAGGAAGGGTACCTTCTTATCTTTTAAGATCTCAATAGATTCTATGGTCTGTTTCTGAAATCCTTCTGTTATGTCTACCACTAGAATTGCAATATCAGCTACGCTTCCACCTCTCCTCCTTAAATTTGAGAAAAGCTCATGACCTGGAGTGTCTATGAAAAGCAATCCAGGAATCTCAAGCTTCACGGGGATTATACCTTTTAAGGGTTGAGCAACTTTTTCGATAACGCTGCTTGGGACGAAACTAGCCCCAACCTCCTGGGTCATTTCGCCTGGTTCCTTCTTAACAACTGCAGTTCCCCTAATCTTGTCCAAAAGGGTAGTCTTACCGTGATCAACATGACCTAATACCACGACAATTGGCTGTCTAAGTCTCACTTCTGTCTTTGACAAACAGAATCACCGAACCTGAATGATATGATGGAGCTTTGTTTATTATTTTTAAGTAAGTACGGTTTTTCCTTTGATTGAGAAAAATGGTCGTAACTGATTTCGAGAGTATGGCTTTGGACGTTGCAGTGAGATACAAAGGGAAAATCCAGGTAATGCCTAAGGTTCCTGTGAACTCCCTGAACGATTTCTCTATACTTTATACTCCCGGGGTGGCGGCCGTTTCTCAGGCTATACACAAGAATAGAGAGCTATCATTTCATTATACATATAGGTGGAATGCTATCGCAGTGGTCACAGATGGATCCAGGGTACTGGGTTTAGGGGATATTGGTCCTGAGGCTGCCATGCCAGTCATGGAAGGTAAAGCACTCATCTTCAAGTTTCTAGGTGGGGTAGATGCTATACCCCTTCCCTTAGGGACAAAGGACGCAGACAAGATAGTGGAGACAGTTAAGTTATTGGAACCTGCATTCGGAGGAATCAACCTTGAGGACATAGAATCCCCTAAGTGCTTCTACGTTCTTGAGAGACTCAAGAGCATTATGGAGATCCCTGTTTGGCATGACGATCAGCAAGGTACTGCAGGCGCTACCTTGGCGGGATTGATTACAGCCCTTGAAATAACTGGGAAGAACCCTAAGAACATCAAGATTGTTCTCTTTGGTACAGGTGCAGCTAACATAGCTACCGCGCGATTGCTTGGAAAATTTGGAATTCCTCTAAAAAACATAGTTCTTGTAGATTCCGCAGGAGTCATATACAGGGGGAGACAGGACGAGGAAAGAATGAAAACAGAAAATCCCTGGAAGTACGAGTTACTTAGGGAAACCAATGGAGAAAATGTGACCACTATAGAGGATGCCTTCAAGGGAGCTGACGTTGTGATAGCGGCCTCAAAGCAGGGACCAGATGTGATTAAGAAGAGTTGGATAAAGCTCATGAATACTGACCCCATAGTATTTGCTCTAGCTAATCCAACACCTGAAATATGGCCAGAGGAGGCAAAGGAAGCCGGAGCTAAAATTGTGGCGACTGGAAGAAGTGATTTCCCGAACCAAGTCAATAACTCCCTCATTTTCCCAGGTGTTTTCAGGGGTTCCCTAGATGTTAGGGCCAAGGCGATAACGGACGAGATGGTGATTGATGCAGCAAGGGAGCTGGCCAGTCACGTAAGGGAGAAAGGAGCAACGCCTGACTATATAATTCCCAAGATGACGGAGTGGGAAATATATCCTCGTGTAGCGGCAGCCGTGGGTGTAAGGGCCATACAGCAGAACGTCGCTAGAGTGTCTAGAAATTATAATGAACTATTTGACAACGCTAAGACCTTGATCGAGAAGGCAAGAACCCAGTTAAGATCTATAGCTTAAATTTTTATAACTATATACACTATGAACCTTTGCCTAGTATACTAGGGTGTAGGTTATGCGTTCATCTTCTAAAAAGATAGATCCGAGTGTGCATGTGCTTGTTCCTAAACATGAAGTACTCTCTGTTGAGGAAGCGTTCAAGGTCCTTAAGGAGCTTGGTATTGGGCCTGAGCAACTTCCTTGGATGAGAGCCTCAGATCCTATGGCGAGGACAATCAATGCAAAGCCGGGAGATATAGTGAAAATAACCAGGAAAAGTCCCATAGTTGGAGAACTTGTAGTTTATAGGTATGTGGTGAGTGGATAAGCATGCTTTCAGTTGACGATAGATGGGTAATAGTAGAGGCATACTTTAAGTCCAGAGGGTTAGTAAGACAGCATTTAGACTCATTTAATGATTTTATAAAGAATAAGCTTCAGGAAATTATAGATGAGCAGGGAGAAATAATCACCGAGATACCTGGTCTAAAGATTAGACTAGGTAAGATAAGGGTAGGAAAACCTAGGGTTAGGGAAGCAGACAAGGGCGACAAGGAGATAACGCCCATGGAAGCCAGGCTGAGAAACCTGACCTACGCTGCCCCAATTTTCCTAACCATGACACCTGTAGAGAACAACATAGAGGGAGATCCCACCGAGGTTCATATAGGCGATATTCCTATTATGCTCAAATCGATAGCTGATCCAACTTCGGAGTTCAGCCAAGACAAACTAGTGGAAATAGGAGAGGATCCAAAGGACCCAGGTGGATACTTTATCATTAATGGAAGTGAAAGAGTAATCGTAACTCAGGAAGACTTAGCAACAAATAGAGTTCTGACTGATGTGGGAAAGGCGGGCTCCAATGTTACCCATACAGCTAAAATAATTTCGAGCACCTCTGGGTATAGGGTTCCTATCACCATAGAGAGATTGAAAGATTCCACAATCCACGTTTCATTCCCTTCAGCGCCCGGTAGAATTCCATTCGCAATATTAATGAGAGCCCTTGGGGTAGAGACCGACGAAGATATTACACTGGCAGTGTCCCTTGACCCACAAATACAGAACGAACTTTTACCTTCTTTGGAACAGGCGAGCTCTATTTCTTCAAAGGAAGACGCATTGGACTTCATAGGCAACAGGGTAGCTATAGGTCAGAAAAGGGAAATGAGGATACAGAAAGCTGAACAGATTTTAGATAAATATTTCTTACCACATATAGGTACTAATCCATCAGATAGAGTAGCCAAGGCTTACTATCTGGCCTTCGCAGTCTCAAAGCTGATCGAGCTTTATCTTGGCAGAAGGGAACCCGACGACAAGGACCATTATGCTAACAAGAGGCTGAAATTGGCGGGAGACTTATTCGCTAGTCTCTTTAGAGTAGCGTTTAAGGCCTTTGTTAAGGACCTAGTGTTTCAGCTCGAGAAGTCAAAGGTTAGGGGAAGAAGGTTAGCCATTAATGCCCTTGTAAGGCCTGACATAATTTCGGAGAGAATTAGGCATGCACTTGCCACAGGAAATTGGGTTGGAGGAAGAACAGGCGTAAGCCAGCTTTTAGATCGTACCAATTGGTTATCAATGTTAAGCCATCTAAGGAGGGTTGTATCTTCCCTAGCCAGGGGTCAGCCTAACTTTGAGGCCAGGGATCTACACGGAACCCAATGGGGCAGGATGTGCCCATTCGAGACACCAGAGGGTCCTAACAGCGGTCTTGTGAAGAACATAGCTCTCCTGGCCCAGATATCAGTTGGAATAAATGAGAAGAGCCTTGAGAGAACTCTTTACAATTTGGGTGTAGTCCCTATAGACGACGCCATAAAGAAGGTTAAGTCTGAGGAAGGCCAATCTGAGAATTATCAGACCTGGAGCAAGGTAATTCTAAACGGGAGACTAATAGGCTATTATCCTGATGGGCGTGAACTGGCAGAGAAAATAAGAGAGAGCAGAAGAGAGGGTGAGTTAAGCGATGAGGTTAATGTAAGCTATAACATTACAGAAACCTTTAACGAGGTATACATTAATTCAGATAGTGGAAGAGTAAGAAGGCCCCTTATCGTTGTTAAGCACGGTAAACCACTTGTGACTAAGGAAGATATAGAGAACCTGAAAAAGGGTAAGATAACCTTTGATACCTTAGTTAAAGAGGGGAAAATTGAATTCCTTGATGCAGAGGAAGAAGAGAATGCGTATATAGCTCTTGAGCCAAAGGATGTAACCAAGGACCATACCCACTTAGAGATATGGGCTCCAGCAATTCTAGGCATAACAGCTTCAATTATTCCATACCCTGAGCACAACCAGTCTCCTAGAAATACCTATCAGTCGGCTATGGCAAAGCAGGCCTTAGGACTGTATGCAGCCAATTATCAAATAAGGACAGACACTAGAGCTCATCTCCTTCATTATCCTCAGAAGCCAATAGTCCAAACTAGGGCTTTAGAGGCCATAGGATATACGGAGAGACCTGCAGGAAATAATGCGATATTTGCCCTTATGTCCTACACAGGATACAACATGGAAGATGCCGTTATCATGAATAAGTCGTCCGTGGATAGAGGGATGTTTAGGTCCACTTTCTTCAGGCTTTACTCCGCCGAGGAAATCAAGTATCCAGGAGGGCAAGAGGATGAAATCCTTCTTCCCGAGCCCGGCGTAAGGGGATATAAGGGAAAGGATTACTATAGGCTTCTGGAATCTAACGGAATAGTTTCTCCTGAGGTTGACGTTAAGGGAGGAGATGTATTAATAGGGAAGGTAAGCCCACCAAGGTTCCTTCAGGAATTCAAGGAATTGTCACCTGATCAGGCTAAGCGTGATACGTCGATAATAACTAGGCACGGAGAACGTGGTACTGTAGATCTAGTATTGGTGACCGAGACCTCTGAGGGAAATAAGTTAGTAAAGGTGAGAGTTAGGGACCTGAGAATACCAGAAATAGGAGACAAATTCGCTACTAGACATGGGCAGAAGGGAGTAATAGGAATGCTAATACCCCAAGTGGACATGCCATATACAACTAGTGGGCTAGTTCCAGATATAATACTGAATCCTCATGCGCTTCCCTCCAGAATGACTGTAGGTCAGATAATGGAAGCGATAGCAGGAAAGTTCGTAGCAGCCACTGGTAATCCTATTGACGCAACACCGTTCTATAATACTCCCATAGAGGAAATTCAGAGGAAGCTTCTGGAACATGGTTATCTAAGCGACGGATCAGAGGTTGTATATGATGGTAGAACAGGAGAGAAATTGAAAGGAAGAATATTGTTTGGTATAGTTTACTATCAAAAATTACACCATATGGTAGCGGATAAGATGCATGGGCGTGGTAGAGGGCCAGTTCAAATACTCACTAGACAGCCCACCGAAGGAAGAGCTAGGGAAGGAGGACTTAGATTTGGGGAAATGGAAAGGGACTGCCTTATAGGATACGGTGCAGCGATGTTAATCAAGGATAGATTACTAGATAACTCAGATAGGGCAACAGTATACGTTTGTGAACAGTGCGGATATGTAGGCTGGTATGATAGGACTAAGAACAAGTATATATGCCCAATTCATGGTGATAAGACAACTTTATACCCCGTGGTAATATCATATGCCTTCAAGTTGTTGCTTCAGGAACTTATGAGCATGGTTATCGCACCTAAGTTAGTTCTGGGAGACAAAGTTCCTGTTGGAGGTAATTCCAATGAGTGAGAGGTATCAAGTTAACGAGAAGATAATAAAGGGAGTTAGATTCGGGATACTCTCCCCCGATGAAATAAGGAAGATGTCAGTTACTGCCATAATAACCGCTGATGTGTATGACGAAGATGGGACGCCCATAGAAGGAAGCGTAATGGATTCAAGACTCGGGATAATAGAGCCTGGTCAGAAGTGTCCAATCTGTGGAAATGTTATAGGCAACTGTCCTGGACACTTTGGACACATTGAATTAGTAAGGCCCGTTATACATGTTGGATTCGTTAAGCATGTCTATGATCTATTAAGATCCACATGTAGGAGATGTGGTAGGGTAAAGATCAGCGAGAATGATATAGAGAAATACAGGAAGATTTATGACGCGATAAAGAAGAGGTGGCCCTCAGCGGCTAAAAGACTCATTGATCACGTGAAAAAAACGTCTATGAAGGCAGCTGTATGTCCGCATTGCTCAGAGAAACAACTGAAAATCAAACTGGAGAAGCCCTACAACTTTTACGAGGAGAGAAAGGAGGGTGTAATGAGGCTCACTCCCTCCGATATCAGGGAAAGATTAGAAAGAATACCTGATTCTGATGTGGAGCTTCTAGGTTATGATCCAACCACTAGCAGACCCGAGTGGATAATTCTTACCGTACTACCTGTACCTCCTATTACCATCAGGCCCTCAATAATGATAGAGAGCGGGATAAGGGCAGAGGACGATCTAACTCACAAGCTCGTGGACATAGTTAGAATAAATGAGAGACTAAAGGAGAGCATAGATGCAGGTGCCCCTCAGTTAATTGTGGAAGATCTTTGGGATCTCCTGCAGTATCATGTGGCTACCTATTTCGATAATGAGATACCAGGCCTGCCCACATCTAAGCATAGATCGGGTAGACCGCTTAGAACTCTGGCACAAAGACTCAAGGGTAAAGAGGGAAGATTTAGAGGTAACCTTTCAGGAAAGAGGGTTGATTTTTCAGCCAGAACCGTAATATCGCCTGATCCAAATATCAGTATAGATGAGGTTGGAGTTCCATACGACGTCGCACAAATTCTCACTGTACCAGAGAAGGTAACTAAATGGAACATAGAGAGAATGAGACAATACGTTATAAACGGTCCAGATAAGTGGCCCGGTGCCAATTATGTGGTTAGGCCTGATGGAAGGAGAATAGACCTTAGATATGTTAAGGACAGAAAGGAGCTGGCTGCAACCCTAGCTCCTAACTTTATAGTGGAAAGGCATTTGGTTGACGGAGATATAGTAATTTTCAACAGACAACCATCGCTTCATAGAATATCCATGATGGGTCATAAGGTGAGAGTTCTCCCAGGGAGAACCTTTAGGCTTAACCTTTTGGTGTGTCCACCGTATAACGCTGATTTTGATGGCGATGAGATGAACCTCCATGTTCCTCAGTCAGAGGAGGCAATAGCGGAGACCAAGGAATTGATGACAGTTCATCGCAATATATTAACCCCTAGATACGGAGGCCCCATTATAGGTTCAGCCCAGGATTATATTAGTGGCGCATATCTGCTCACCGTCAAAACGACTCTACTCACAGAAGATGAAGTTCAGACGATACTGGGGGTAGCTAACATTAACAAGAATTTAGAGGAACCAGCGATCCTGGCCCCTAAAAGGCTCTACACGGGGAAGCAGATAGTCAGTCACTTCCTTCCTGAAGATTTTAACTTCCACGGTCCTGCAAACATATCGAGCGGTGTAAGGTCATGCAAGGATGAGGACTGCCCTCATGACTCTTACGTGGTGATCAAGAAGGGGAAACTCCTGGAGGGAGTGTTTGACAAGAAAGCGCTAGGAAACCAGCAGGCTGAGAGTATACTCCACTGGCTCGTCAGAGAATATGATGAGGATTATGTTCTCTGGTTAATGGACAATCTGTTTAAGGTATTCCTTAGGTACATCGAGCTCCACGGTCTAACCATGACACTCTCTGATGTAACTATTCCGGAGGAAGCCACAAAGAAAATCGCGGAAAGGGCACAGGAGGCGAGGAAAAAGGTTAACGAGCTCATTGAAAGTTATGAAAAAGGCCAACTCGAGGTCATCCCTGGTAGAACGTTAGAAGAAAGTTTGGAAAGTTACATCCTTGATGCGCTAGACAAGCTAAGAAATGAAGCTGGAGAGATAGCCACGACTTATCTGGATCCATTTAATAATGCCTATATCATGGCAAGAACTGGAGCAAGGGGAAGCGTACTCAATATCACTCAAATGGCAGCCATGCTAGGTCAACAATCAGTCAGAGGAGAGAGAATAAAACGTGGGTATGCCACTAGGACGCTCCCTCACTTTAAGCCTGGGGATATAACGCCAGAGGCTAGGGGATTCATTTACTCGTCCTTCAGAAGCGGATTAAATCCAATCGAGACCTTCTTCCACGCTGCAGGTGGTAGAGAGGGTCTAGTGGACACCGCTGTGAGGACGTCTCAGAGCGGTTACATGCAGAGGAGGCTCATAAACGCGCTCTCCGACCTCAGGGTTGAGTACGATGGTACGGTTAGAACGCTGTATGGAGAGATGATCCAGACTCTCTACGGTGGAGATGGAGTCCATCCAATGCAAAGTGCACATGGCAAGACCATAGATGTAGATAGAGTCCTAGAGAGAGTAGTTGGTTGGAAGAGGTGATCCACATGATAAATAACACAGATAATGAATATCTGGAACAGAAGTTATCCGAATTAAGTAAAAAAGTTCCTGCCTCAATTATATCAAAGTTAAGGGAATCAATAACTAATTCCCCTATAGAGATTACAAGGGATGAAATAGACAAAATAATAGAAATAGTAATGAAAGACTATCTAAGTTCCCTTGTCCATCCTGGAGAGGCAATAGGTGTTGTGGCTGCCCAATCAATAGGCGAGCCGGGTACGCAGATGACATTGAGGACCTTCCACTTTGCGGGTGTAAGGGAGTTAAACGTAACCCTAGGTCTTCCGAGGCTCATAGAGATTGTAGATGCGAGGAAAGTTCCTTCAACTCCTATGATGACCATTTATCTCAACGAGGAGTATGCAAAGGACCGTGATATGGCATTAGAGGTTGCTAGGAGAATCGAATATACTAGAGTGGAGCATGTGGTGGAGACGGTTAACCTGGACGTTGGTGGTATGGGCATTATACTCAAACTTGATCCAGTACTGCTTAAAGATAAGGGATTATCCACAGAGGATGTGGAAAAGGTCATCAAGAAGCTCAAGATGGGCGATTATAGGGTAGAAAACTCCGATGAATATACAATAGCGATATACTTTGAAAACATGGAGACAGTGACCGGATTATTCAAGGCTAGAGAGAAAATCCTTTCAACGAAAATAAAAGGGGTTAAGGGAATTAAGAGGGCGATAATCAGGAAAAAGGGTGACGAATACGTTATTATTACCGATGGGTCTAACCTTGAGGGTGTTCTTGGAGTTAAGGGAGTTGATGTCTCGAGGATAGAGACAAATAATCTACACGAGGTAGAAAGCGTGCTGGGTGTGGAGGCAGCAAGGGAGTTAATAACGAGAGAGATAAAGAGGGTCCTCGAGGAACAGGGTCTGGACGTCGATATTAGACATATCGAACTAGTTTCCGATATAATGACAAGGACAGGGGAAGTTAGGCAGATAGGGAGGCATGGTGTCACAGGTGAAAAGACTAGCGTATTGGCAAGAGCCGCCTTCGAGGTTACAGTAAAACACCTTCTCGATGCCGCTGCTAGAGGTGACATGGAAGAGTTTAAAGGAGTGGTAGAAAACATTATTATAGGCCAACCAATTAAGCTGGGTACCGGAATGGTTGAACTTTTAATGAGACCCGCAAATAGGTGAATGAAAAATGTCACAATCAATTACTTTCGAGTCAGAAATTAAGGTCCTTCTCAAGACAGGCAAAGTACTCCTAGGAAGTAAAAGGACTATAAAGGCCTTGAAGATGGGGAAGTTAAAGGGTGTGATAGTGGCTTCAACGCTCAGAGGTGATATAAAGAGTGATATCATGAGATACGCATCTTTAGCTGGGATCCCAGTAGTCGAATATAAGGGAAGCGGATGGGAATTAGGAACTATTATGGGTAAGCCTTTTCTTGTATCTGCTGTGGGCGTAGAAGAGCTTGGAGATTCTCAGATAATGAAATTAGCGAATGGATAGCGGTGATATTAAGTGCCTGATATAAAGTTAACCCCTGAAGAAATGCGATACATGTCCCTTTTCCAAGACGTTACAAAGGTCACTGTTAGGGACTGTGTAATAGATGAGGAAGGCAATAGAATAATTTTCCTAGTAGATCCAGAAAATATGGGAATGGCTATTGGAAAAGGAGGAATGAACATCAAAAAACTAAAGAAGATTATCGGTAAGGACATCGAGGTAGTAGCATATAGCGAAAACTTGGAAGATCTTATAAAGAACCTTATGTCTCCCGCTAGGGTTAAGAGCGTCAAAACTATAGATAGTAATTCAAGGAAGACGGTACACGTAACAGTAGATCCTCAAGACAAGGCTATAGCAATCGGTAAAGCAGGCAGAAACGTTTCTCGGGCCAAAATAATTTTAAAAAGATACATGGACATAGACTCCGTGATAATTAATTAAGAGGTGTCGATTTGGCAGATAAGTCTCCAAAAGGTATATTTGCGGCTAGAAAATTAAAGCTCAGAAGATTAAAGTTTAGGTGGAGTCAGAGGAAGTTCAAGACCAGGGTATTGCAATTAAAGAAGAGATTTGATCCTTTGCAAGGAGCTCCCATGGCAAGGGGTGTGGTTCTGGAGAAAGTTGGGATAGAGTCTAGACAACCCAATTCAGCTGTAAGAAAGTGTGTAAGGGTTCAGCTAGTCAAGAACGGGAGAGTCGTAACTGCGTTCGTTCCAGGTGACGGTGGAGTGAACTTTATAGACGAACACGACGAGGTGATTATAGCCGGAATAGGTGGCACTTTGGGTAGGTCCATGGGTGATTTGCCCGGAGTAAGATATAAGGTAATAATGGTAAACGGAGTCTCCCTTGATTCGTTGTACAAGGGGAAGAAGCAAAAGCCCGTTAGATAACTTTCTAGTTCTTTCTAGTTTAGGCTTTATTTCCTCTCTCTGTAGATCTATCTACCAGCTCCTTCTTTACCTTTATTGGTTTCCCGGTCAATAGGGCAAGATATATAGCATGGCTTGGGATCATTCTCTTTTGGATTATTAAACCGCCAAAGTTTAACTCCACCGTAGCAATGTAAATATCATCTTGTATATCGTCAATGATAACCTGAGTGACTCTTTTCTCCAACTCCTCTATTACTTCTGGGATAAACGAGATAATATCATATACTGTCTCCCTCCTGGCCAGCTCCGATAGACTTCCAGTATCATTAGGTTCATTTTTTAGTAATTTGTTTATTGCATTTACTATATCAGGGGGAACATAAAACAGATTGAATTCCCTACCATCCTCTAGATAGCATATTATTACTGGCACACCGTTCATGGGCGATATGAAAGCATCTACCTTATTTACTCCTATGAGATCGTGCTCCTGTTCAGCCATTATATATTATCTTATCCCACGAAGACTATTAAACCCTTCATGAATAGTTATTTAACCCGTTAAGTTCGTATAGTGGTGAGTGTAGAAATGGATAGTTACGAGCTATCAAAACTGGATATAAGGATATTCGGCAAATGGGATACCAAAGTAGATATACGAGACCCTAGTTTGAAGAAGTATATCTCACTCATGCCAGTATATCTACCTCACTCGGGAGGAAGGCATGAGCATAGGAGGTTTGGAAAAGCTAGGGTCTCCATCGTGGAGAGGTTGATAAATGAGCTGATGAGGCCGGGAAAGAATAAGGGAAAGAAGATCCTGGCATATAACATTGTGAAGGCTACCTTTGAGCTGATTAATGCTAGAACAGGTCAAAATCCTCTGCAGGTATTAGTTAGGGCTATTGAGAACTCAGCGCCTAGGGAAGAGGTGACAAGGATCATGTACGGTGGAATAGTTTATTACGTCGCTGTTGACGTCTCTCCCCAAAGAAGAGTGGATATAGTTCTAAGGAACCTAGTAGATGGTGCTAGACAGGCTGCGTTTAACAATCCGAAGCCCATAGAGGAGGCATTGGCTGATGAGCTAATCGCTGCTGCCAACGGTGATAACAGAAGCTTCGCCATAAGGAAGAAAGAAGAGATGGAAAGGATAGCCCTGAGCTCCAGATAAATAGCTAAACTTTTATTAACTAAGACCTTTATCTCGGGTAGGAGTTGAGCTAGATGTCTCAAAAGCCACACTTGAATTTGATTGTTATAGGACACGTAGACCACGGAAAGAGCACTCTAGTTGGAAGACTTTTAATGGATAGGGGTTTCTTGGATGAAAAGACCATTAAAGAGGCAGAGGAAGCTGCAAAGAAGCTAGGAAAAGAGTCAGAGAAATACGCTTTCCTTCTAGATAGGCTCAAGGAGGAGAGGGAAAGAGGTGTTACAATCAACCTAACATTCATGAGATTCGAGACAAAGAAGTACTTCTTTACTATAATTGATGCTCCTGGGCACAGGGACTTCGTCAAGAACATGATCACTGGAGCTAGTCAGGCCGACGCAGCAATATTGGCAGTTTCGGCTAGAAAAGGTGAATTTGAGTCAGGAATGAGCCTAGAGGGTCAGACTAGAGAGCACATAATACTTGCCAAGACCATGGGTCTTAACCAAGTTATCGTAGCTATCACAAAGATGGACGTAGCAGAACCGCCATACGATCAGAAGAGATATAATGAGATAAAGGAGACCATCGAGAAGTTCATGAAGTCCTTCGGATTTGACATGTCTAAGGTTAAGTTCATCCCAATTGTCTCAATCACTGGTGAGAATGTAACCAAGAGATCAGAAAACATGAAGTGGTATAACGGACCCACGCTGGAGGAAGCCCTAGATATGTTGGAGATCCCACCGAAGCCAGTTGACAAGCCTCTAAGGCTACCCATACAGGAAGTCTATTCAATATCAGGTGTTGGTACCGTACCAGTCGGCAGAGTTGAGAGCGGTGTCATGAAGGTGGGCGATAAGATAGTTTTCATGCCTGCAGGGAAATCCGCAGAGGTCAGATCTATCGAGACTCACCACACTAAGTTGGAGAAAGCAGAACCAGGAGACAACATTGGTTTCAACGTGAGGGGTATAGACAAGAAAGATGTTAAGAGGGGAGATGTAGTAGGTCATACTACTAACCCACCCACAGTTGCTGAGGAATTCACGGCGAGGGTAATAGTTGTGTGGCATCCAACAGCTCTGGCAGTTGGTTATACCCCGGTCGTTCACGTTCACACAGCGAGCATTGCTTGTAGGGTTTCGGAGATAGTAGCAAGATTGGATCCGAAGACCGGTAAGGAGGCTGAAAAGAACCCACAATTCATTAAGCAAGGAGAGTCGGCTATAGTCAAGTTCAAGCCCATAAAGCCGTTATGTGTTGAGAAGTTCAGCGACTTCCCGCCATTAGGAAGATTTGCTATGAGGGATATGGGCAAGACTGTAGGTGTGGGAGTAATAAACGACGTTAAGCCCAGTAAGATAGAGATAAAGTGACAGGATAACGGTGTACATTAATGCCAAATAAAGCTAGAATACGACTGTGGAGCACCAACGTTAACAACCTTAATTATGTTGTAAATCAGATAAAGGGTATAGTGGATAAGACAGGCGTCAGTATGAGAGGGCCTATACCACTTCCCACGAGGAGAATGGAAGTACCTGTGATGAGGTTGCCGCATGGCGAGGGAAGGAAGAAGTGGGAGAAGTGGGAAATGTCCCTCCACAAGAGGATAATTGATATTTCTGCTGATGAAAGGGTAATGCGCCAGCTAATGAGAGTAAAGGTTCCAGAGGACGTGTATATAGAGATTCAACTTATTTAGGACGTTTTTCCCTTCAAAGGTGCCGGGGTGCCCGAGCGGACCAAGGGGCTGGCCTGGAGAATGTTCCGGCTAGCCAGTAGGGGCAACCCTACGCGGGTTCAAATCCCGCCCCCGGCGCGTTAGGTGATTTTCATGCTTCCCAGAGTTCTGGTCTCAGCTGATCGTAGTGGATCAGGAAAGACTCTCGTAACATCAGGTATCATGAAGGCCCTCTCGAAAAGAATGAATGTGAGAGGCTTCAAGGTTGGACCAGACTACATTGATACAGGATACCACAAACTAGCTACTGGAAGACCATCAATTAACCTAGATCTTTTTATGATGGGAGAGGAGGGTGTAAAAAAGTCCCTTGTTAAGTATTCCCGCGGAAGTGATATTTCTGTAATAGAGGGAGTGATGGGGCTCTATGATGGCCATGGTATAGAGTATAGCACATATAGGTTATCTCAGGCTACTCAGACTCCAATTATCCTTGTCCTTGACTGTAGTTCCATGGGCACTACGGCTGCGGCTCTAATTCATGGGCTCAAGAGTTTTGGTAATGCAAATATAAAAGGCGTTATCTTTAACAAGATAGCCTCTGAGCCCCACTATTCCTATTGCAGGGAGAAGGTGACTGATGTCAAAGTGTTAGGTTATATTCCAAGGATTAACTTAACAGTACCCTCTAGGCATCTTGGACTTTTCACGATTGAAACCTATAACAAGGCCATGGAAGCGGTTGAGGAAATGTCTAGACTGGTGGAATCTTTCATAGACCTCGATGAGATAGTAAACATTGCTAGTGAGGCCCCTGATATACAAGTAGACTTGGAGGACGACACAACGAGCAAGAAGAAAGGTATCATGGCAATTGCATACGATTCTGCATTTTCTTTTTACTATCAGGAAAACTTGGATATACTCAGTAAGTTCTATACTATCAAACTGTTTAGCCCAATAAATAACGAGACTGTGGATGAGGCAGATTTTATCTACCTTGGCGGAGGATATCCGGAACTGTTCCCCAAAGAACTTTCTGAGTCCTACTCTACTATCAAGTGGATAAGGGAGTCAGTCTATTCAGGAATCCCAGTTATTGCAGAATGTGGAGGACTCATGTATCTCTCAAGTTATATCAGAACTAAGGAAGGTAAGTTCCCCATGGTGGGTGTTTACGATATGGGAATTTCAATGAGCAAGCTTACTCTAGGTTACAGGATGACAGATATCATAGAAGATATTCCTCTCGGAAGGACAGGAGACATCATTAGGGGACACGAATTTCACACCTCATCTCCAGAATATGTTAATGAGAAAAGGTTTACACTAAAACATAGAAATGGAAAAGGTATACAGGACGGTTTCGATGGTGTTAGGGTAAATAACGCGATAGGATCTTATCTTCATGTGCATTTAGCCAGTTTGAGACTGTCTCTTTAATTCTAGTCTCTTTACTCTCTCCAGCATGTCCAATAGTTTGTCAATATCCTTAGCATAAAGTCTAATCTTGTATGGATATTTTGCCTCAGTCGAGTCTATCTCAACATATTTCTTTTCCCTATTAACCACAAAATTGGAGTTAAGTAAATGCTTGGCGTGAAGAAAGACAGACATACCTCCCGATCCAATTACTCCCTTCTCCGTTACCTTATAACTTAATGGAGCCATTGTTGACATCATGCTAGGCTTAAACAGCCTCCTGTATACAAAGAATCCAAACAGATATATTATTTCAAAATAAACTAGATAAACTGCAAGCCTATAATATGGGTCCGTCTGAGAGGTAGCAATTTTAGAAACGTAACTATACACGAAGAATAATACAACAATATAGATAAGGTACGAGAACAACATGGTCATATTCTTCTTGGCGAACTGCATGTACTCCCTTTGATATTCCTCGTCCTTCATGACAAGATCATTAGCGTTCTTCTCCTCATATAACGTTCCAGAATTTGCCACTTCCATCATTAATTTCCTATCCCTAAGCATTGGATTAGACTTGTAAGTCATGGAAAAAGTGATTGCCATTATTATAATGAAATAAGAGATAAACGCCTCAAGGAAATATTTTGGATAAAATCCTAATACTATAGATATTACAACGAGATATGTCTGGCTAATAAGCGCAAATTTCCAATTATAAGGATTGGGTGTCGCTGAAGACATACTAACTGGTATATAACGGTGTGACTTATATACTTATATAACAATGCGTGAACTTTTTCTCCTACTCTTGGCGTTCAGCTCCGTATTGTCTCAGCAGAGTACATTTACCTATTATTTTCAATCCCCAAATCAAACCCTTATTGTAAACGTAACTTCTGTACCCTCGGATTACGCGAAGCCTTACAATCTCTCCAATGGAATTTTATTGGTTCTTAACTCTACCCCGCAGAATATCTCATCTAATGTCTCGTTTGATAGGATAAACTCCACTGCCGTCATTATACCCCTCTATGCGCTGGAACCCAACTCGATATATCAGATAAATTTCACCCTCCCAAAGCTCACCGTGGTGGTCTACCTATCCTCCACGCTTAGAAATGATAGTTATCATCCAGTGAGCTCAGGTAAAGATTCCTCCTCCAATACAAACCTACGAAACCTACCTTTCATCGTTTTTATTGTAGTAATGGTTATCATTTCAATACTATTAAACCGGAGAAAACGACATTAGTATATACGCTTTTATACTATTCTGAGTATAACTCCCCATGCTAAGGTTGGAAGAGATAAGAAAGGATCTGGAAGCCGGTATCCCAGTTTTGATATACGATTTTGACGGTAGGGAGGAAGAGGTGGACATGGTATTTTACGCCGGTGCTGTCTCCTGGAAAAGTGTGAAAGCTCTGAGAGCTCTGGCTGGGGGTCTAATTTGTTATGCCACTGGGAAAAAGGAGGCAGAGTTGCTGGGTCTTCCTTTCCAGGTCGATATTCTAAGGAGTAGTCAGGAGCTTTCGAGACTCGTGAAGAGGCCCAAATATAATGACGAGCCAGCTTTCTCCATATGGGTCAATCACGTGGATACCGTGACAGGGATATCGGACCAAGATAGGGCCCTTACCATAACAGAACTCCATAAAGTAGTGTCACATCTAAGTGAAGATAGCGAGAACTACAAGGAGTTGTTCTACGAGAAATTCTATTCTCCGGGTCACGTCCCCATACTCATTTCCAGAGGAATTAGAAATAGACGTGGACACACTGAACTGAGTGTAGCGTTAGCAGAGGCACTGGGTCTAGAGAGGAGTATGCTCTTCGCCGAAATGTTGGGAGAGAAGACTAGCCTGAGAAAGGAAGAGGCCATAAAGTTTGCAAAGCATAACGGGTTTCATTTCCTAGAGGGGAAGGACATTCTACAAGAGGTGGTAGCGTGAAGGAGAGGGTGTACGGAGTGGCCGATACGACTTTCTCAAGGGTTAATATGGGCGAGATAGCGATCAACACCATCAGGAGGGAGGATCCAGAGGCCGACATAGTCCGTTATACAGTACCAGGTATTAAGGATCTACCAGTGGCTGCCAAGAGACTTATCGACTCAGGATGTAACGGTGTTATAACCCTAGGCTGGGTAGGGAAGACACAGTTGGACAAATACAGCTACCTTGCCACCAGCATAGGATTGATTACCGTTCAGATCATGACCTCGACTCACGTCATCGACGTAACTGTCCACGAGGATGAGGCTGAGGATGAGGAATCACTTAAGGAGATAGCTATTGATAGAACCAGGAAACACTCTGTGAACCTGGTTAGACTGGTTAGGGACGGCAAGAACGCGCTCACCGGGATGGCCGGTAAAGGATTGAGGCAGGGGTATAGAAATGCAGGACAGCTCGATTAAGCTAGGGATAGTGGTTGCGGAGTTTAACTACGACATCACCCACTTGATGCTAGACAGGGCGATTTCTCACGCTAAGTTCCTCAATGCGGAAGTCAGGGCAGTATTCAAGGTCCCTGGAACCTTCGAGATCCCTCTCGCCGTGAAGCAGTTGCTGTCCAGGGATGATATAGACTGTGTTGTTACCCTGGGGGCAGTAATTAAGGGAGAAACTAAACATGACGAGGTAATTGCCAATCAGGTAGCCAGGTTGGTATCGGACCTATCCCTTGAGTTCAACAAGCCTGTTTCCCTGGGGATTATAGGACCCGGAGCCACGCATGAGCAGGCCATGGAAAGAATTGAGGAGTATTCCACTAGGGCAGTCGAATCAGCCGTGAAGATGGCAAGGAGAATGAGATCCATGATGGAGGGTAGTTCCTCGGTGAACATAGAGTGAAGGTGATGGTTGTCGAGCTGTATAACTACAGGGAATGGACTGAATTGCTGGGAAATGACAGGGAGTGGAAGATCCAGGTGAATCAACATCTTCTCTCGTCAAAGATGATCTGGAAGGCGTCTCAAATGGGCGGTATGGTTTTTCCCATGAGATATGATCAAGCTATCATGCTTGCTGACGGGATAAAGCCCAGTGATCTTAGGGCTTTCCTCCACTACGTGTCAAGGGTAGCTCCTGTAAATATTAGGGCATGTCTAGGATACGGGGAAACTCCACGTAGGGCAGAGGAAAATGGGTACAGTTGCCTTAAGGGGTTGGAGCCCGGAACTTTTCAGGTCTTAGCGTATCCTGACTCACCTGTTGCTGTGGCCCATTTTGACCTCAACGGTTTCACCGACTTCACCAATGGAACCTCCACGTATAGGTCCTTCACAGAGGCACAGAAGTTTTATTCTGAGATAGTAGC
This sequence comes from Metallosphaera sedula DSM 5348, assembly GCF_000016605.1. Classification (NCBI taxonomy): domain Archaea; kingdom Thermoproteati; phylum Thermoproteota; class Thermoprotei; order Sulfolobales; family Sulfolobaceae; genus Metallosphaera; species Metallosphaera sedula. Next base: position 44,800 of record NC_009440.1, read on the forward strand.
GCACATCTACTCACTGGGTGGTATAGCCCAGTATATGGGAGGGGATAACATTGTTACAGTGATCAGCACAGACGTGATAGACCAGGTTATAGCTAAGGTGGAGAATGAACAAAGAATGAAGGTAGGTATAGGAATCGGTAAAAATGCGAGAGATGCCATGAGGAACGCGACAAAGGCCTTAACTGAAATCAGGAAAGATAGGCGAGAAACTTGGAAGCTTCTTCAAGAATAGTAAACGTAGAATATGCTCTACTGGGTCAAGATTTAGAACTGGTACACAAAATTCACCTGGAGATCAGTGACGGGATAATCTCCCACATAGGAAAGGGATGGGATGTTAAGGGCGAATCCTACCCTAATTCCCTTCTCATGCCTGGGCTGGTAAACTCCCACGTTCATACCTTCGATGGGATCGCACCTGAGTTAGGATGGAACCTAACCCTTAAGGAGGTGGTAGGCGACCCTCATAGCGAGAAGTATAGAGTACTCTCCCTGAGGAGCCTCCCTGAGTTAAGGGCCTCAACCCTTAACTTCCTTAACAGGTCCTTGGAGCTTGGGATTTTCACTGTAATCGACTTCAAGGAAATGGATATCAATGGTGCAAAAATCTCGAAAGAGGTTAAGGAAATCTCACCCATTAACTACGTGACTCTGGGGAGATTGGACGGTGAGATAACAAGGGATAGACTTGAAATCCTCAAGGAGTTGGTGGACGGGTATGGGGTAAGTAGCGTATCCATAGGGATGGAAAAGCTTAGCCTCATTCGAGAGGTATTTAGGGATAAGATGACCGCTATCCATGTTTCTGAAACGCTTAGGCATAACTTGGCCTCAGACCTTGAGACCTCTCTTTCCACTCTTAAACCTGATATGGTGGTTCATGGCATCCATCTATCTGAGGAGGAGATGGAACTCTTGGCAGAAACGGACACCAAACTGGTTATATGTCCTCGAAGTAACCTATGGTTCTCAACGGGTATTCCCAACATTCCCATGATGATAAGAAAAGGGGTTAGACTACTAATCGGAACCGACAACGCCGGGATCACCGATCATGATCTCTGGAAGGAGTTAGAGGTTGCATTACTTCTATCGCGACTTCTGGATCCAGGAAGTGATTTTTCCAGGGATATCCTTAAGTCTGCTACCGTTAACCCTGGAAAAGGGGTTTATCCAATAGAGGAGGGAAATAGGATGACAGGAATAATCATGGGGCCACTCCCCAGGTTCGAAGTCTCAAATAACAGGTATATGGCACTAATCAAGGAACCTGGAAAAATAATTAGAGTCTTGGGGCTACCCAAAATCTAATGCCCGCACCCTTCTCAAGGGGGGCCGTTAATTTCATGGGAATCCCTGCCCCAAAGCCTATCTCTATTTCCTTGGAGAAGGAAAGTGCACTTGATACCTTTTCCAGGATTGCTAAACTATACCTGGAACTTCCCTGTTTCTCTATTTCAAGCTTCGTCAGCGGTTTCCCGTTTTTTAGAACGGCGGAATATTTTTTCCCGGCCTCTTCAACTTCAAATGACACGTGATCATCCTCGGCCTTTATTTCCACTTCTTCCCCTACCTGCATGGATTCGTCAACCAGAATCGAGAGTATATCACCACCGATCCCCATGGTAACAGAGTGGGCTACGGAAGGCTCCTTCAAAATTTGAGGTTCCCCCTTCTCAGCCTTGATTGAGAGACTACTCCTTGTGCCCGTTTTCTCATCCTTCATGGATATCCTGATACCTTCGTTAGTTTCAGTTATCTCGACACTGGACCTCCCCTTCATCTTCGAAAGTATCTTCTTCAACTCTCCCAAGTTGAGCTTTACAGAAATCGGCTTCTCAATGCTATATTCCTCTAGTGCATCTTTACCTATCTCAACTACCCCCATCATTACCTTATCGTCAGTAAGGTATTTGCTACCTATTCCTTCCTCCGTGAAATTAAGGGTTAACTCGTCACTGATCTTAGAAATGGAGGACACAATGTAGTAGAAATCCCTAGAACTGCCGTATATTGCCCTGAACATTACTCTTCCTTACTCTTCTTGGTTTTTTTAGTTTTCTTAGTCGTCCTTTTCTTGGCTGTCCTCTTTTTACCTTTCTCGGTCTTACTCACGAAAATCGAGTTATTGTCCTCAAACTCTTTCTTTGCCTCCTCTATACTGATTTTCCCTGACATAAGTCTGTGCCACACCTCGGTGTTCTTTGTAAGTAACTCTATATCCTGAAGGGACATAGCTGGTACTCCTTCTTCGTCTTCCTCCACTTTGCCAGCTTCATCCACCGATGTTTCCGGTTCATTTTCGTCATCGTAATCCTCTGACGTGGAAATCACCCCTGATTTAGGCGAACAACTACTATATCATTCGCCGTTATATCTCTTGTTATCACCTTTCCCCTTTCAAGTACCGAAAGAGTTTCGTAAATAACTCTCCTCGCCTCTTGACTCTCTCCTCCAATCAACCTAGCGATGTAATTTAATTCGTCGGGATCATTCATTCCCATTATCATGGTCATTGAGGCATTGTTTATCATCTTTTCAAGTTTATCGGAATATTGTGAAATTAGTATAAAGCCATATCCAAATTTTCTTCCCTCAGCGAAAAGTCTTTCGGCTAGGGCCTCACCACTCTCCCTTCCCAGTAGAAAGGGTGCCTCGTCTATCACTACGAGCTTTCTTAGTGAGGCAGATTTCTCAAGGTACATACTCCCCAGAATAGAGGTTAGAACGGTCTCCATGAGGATGTACTTTATGTTCGTGGTGGTTATCCTAGAGAAGTCTAGTATAACTTTTCCTTCAAGTAGTTTTCCCAGGTCCTCGCTCCCATAAAAGATGTTTGAGTCTAGGAACCTCAGGTAAGGATCTATGCTTCCCCACCTATTCAAATCCTGTGAATTGAATGATGCCCTCTTTTTCCTTTCTAGGAGTAGAAGCACATCCCTTATCGTAGGAGGGTCTAGAGACCAAGTCCTCTCATCCTCGTCATATATTCCCCTTTCCTGGTACGCCTCAACGAACAGGTTCGATAGGTCCATGGTCTGAATACTTCCCAGATTGAAGATAGATTTAAGCATCAGGGCAATTTCAATGGATCTCTGTTTAGGGGACCTCCCGAAAAGAGAGAGAGGATTTACCCCGTTAAGGGACATATCCATCCTCCTCCCTGGGACATCTTCATATTCCCCGTGTAGGTCGAAGACGATGTAATCTACGTTAGTTTTTGAAAGGATTAATTTAGCCAGGGTGGACTTCCCATATCCGCTCGACCCCACTATTACCATGTTGTAATTCTTCATCTTAGAAAAATCCACACAAAAGGGCTTCTTCACATTAATCCATTTATATCTGTATCCTGCTTGAAACAACCCAGGTGTAAGACTTCTAACCAACACCTTCTCTTCATTGCCTATACATATCCCAGTACTAGTTTCCTTGGGTTCTACCATGAGAAGGTAGGGAAGAGAGATCCAGGATAGGGAGGACAAAGGGCTCAACTCGATCCTTCCGATAAAGGAGAGAATAGCCCCGTCTATTATCACTCCAGTGGCCATAAATGGCGATCTCGTGAGTGCATAGACAGCCGGTGCTAGTATTGCCGAGACTAGGAGGATCTTCAGGTCAGGTGTCCTCTTGATCCTTCTCCATAGCCTAAAGGTAGTATCCCACAGCGACCTCGTTAAGTAAAGGAATGCCGATGATATCCCAACCCCGGAGAGATATTCCAAAAGAATGAGGGGATCGACGGACCCATAAACTAGATTAAATAAGGCAAATATGCTGAGGGAGAAGAGAAGGCTCGGGATCAGGGAATCCAAAACTAGGAGGGAAAAGACCCCATCCAGAAATAATAGAACGGATAATATTAGGGCACCGTTAAACCCGCCAATGATAGGTTGGAGGCTTTCCAGCTCAACGAAGATCATCTCCGCAAGCACTAAGCCTATTGCTATGAGATACCGCGTTACTTTTTGCATATGCTTAATAAGCCTTAGGGCCGAGAGTAATATGCCTTCATGTCTTCAGTATCTCAAGAGTTTATCTCTAGGCTACAATCTCTAGGATACAGGGAACTTACACCCATTCAGAAGCTGGCAATTCCTAGTATTCTAAAGGGCAAACACACACTGGTCATAGCTCCTACAGGTTATGGTAAGACGGAAGCTGCCATAATTCCAGTAATGTATCAGATCTTTGCCAAGGGATATGAAAGGATATCAGCGCTTTACATTACTCCCTTAAGGGCACTCAACAGGGATCTGGAAGGGAGATTGAAGAGCTTTAGTCAGACCTTTGGAATTAGGGTAGCAACTAGACATGGGGACAACTCCAGAAAGGAGAGAAGGGAGATCATCCTTAATCCTCCAGATCTTCTCATTACAACACCTGAGACCCTACTCTATCTAATCGTGGATAAGAGGGTTAAGAAGCTACTAGCTAACCTCAAATGGGTTATCATTGACGAATTGCAAGAAATGCTTGACCAGAAGAGGGGTTATGAGCTATCTGTGGTACTTCAACGCCTCAAGAGGATCTCCAGAAACCCGAGATTTATTGGCCTCTCCGCAACTATCAGCGACGTTGAACTGGCGAAGTCCTATCTGAGCCTAGACGAGGAGGTCGAGGTTGCCAAGGTAGATGGGAGGAAGGACACGGAAATTCTCATTGAGACCCCAGAGCCCTCACAGGAGGTCGTTGATCTAGCGGTAAAGAGAGGAATGGACCCCATACTGCTAGCTAGATTACTCAGGCTTAAGGACGTAATAGAGAAAAATAGGCCAGTTCTCATTTTTACCAACACAAGGGAGACCGCAGAATTCCTTGCCAATCAACTACAAACCATGTTCAATCTGAGGGTTGCAACCCATCACGGTTCGCTCTCCAAGGAGATTAGGACTAACATGGAGTCCAGTTTTAAGGCAGGTGAGCTGGACGCAATTGTTGCGACGTCAAGCCTGGAACTGGGTATAGACATAGGTACTATTTCCCTAGTGGTTCAGTACATGTCTCCAAGACAGACCATAAGGCTTCTACAGAGGGTTGGGAGGAGCGGACATTCCCTTAACAGGAAGGCTAGGGGACTCGTCATCCCTGGGAATTACATGTACGACGTACTTGAATGTAAGGCTATTACGGAACTATCTAAGTCCTATTTAGAGCCCATGATAAAGGAGGAGAACCCCCTGGACGTATTGGCCCATCAGATAGCAGGGATGGTGATAGAGGGACCGCTTCTCATGTCAGATGCACTTGAAATATTTAGGGGCTCCCCCTACTTCAGAAACCTCACCCCAGAACTCCTTGAGGCAGTCGTGGAACAACTTGAGGCAGAGAGGGTAGTGAAAAGGGAGGGAGAGGTCCTGAAACCCTCTAGGAGGACTTGGAAGTACTATTACACTGTGAACATGATTCCAGACTCCAACATGTCCTACCTCGTCATTAACACCAACACCAACTCCAGGATAGGAAATCTAGATTTCGATTTCGTGTCAATTCTAGACGAGGATAGCGTTTTCGTCCTAGGAGGGAGACTTTGGAGAGTGGTGTCCATAGAGGAGGGTAAGGTCTTTGTGTCCCCAGCTGAACTCAAGAAGGGTGATCTACCCAGTTGGTTCGGCGAGGCCATACCAGTGGAGAAGGAGGTCTCAATGAAGGTTTACGAATATCTAACCGAATCCTTTGCGGGAAGAAGGGAGATCGAGCCTGAACTCAAGGCCAAGATAGAGAGTCACCTCTCGAGGAATTACCCAGCCCTAAGGAGGGATTTGATCCTGGTGGAACTAGTGAACTCGGATCTCCTTGTAATCCACTCTCCCTTCGGTACTAGGGGTAACAACACCTTGGGGTCACTCATATCCGCTGTTCTCTCCTCCATGGGATACAGAACCTCGTTCAGAAGCGACCCCTATCATGTGGTGTTAACCTCCATGGTGCCTCTAGATGTGGGGGTAGTGGAGGACGTCCTGGGCAAGGTTAAATCCATGGACCCTGAATATGCCTCCAGGTTACTGGAGCAGCAAGTCGTTAATGAACCTGAATTCAAGTGGATTTTACTCATAGAGGCACAGCGTTTTGGTGCCATAGAGAAGGGAACCGAAATCAAACTGGGCCATTACGTCCTGAGGGCCTACATTGACACCGTGATAGGGAAAGAGGCGATCAAGGAGTTTATGCTAAGATTTCACGATGTATCTATCCTTTCAATTCTCAAGGGGATGGCATGGGAAGTCGTGGAAGTTCCTTCGCCATCTCCTCTTGCCCAGGAGTTTCTCGATCGTCTCCTTGTCTTCACCTCCATAGATGACAAACCAGTTATGGTCGAGGTATTCAAGAGGAGACTCCTGAACAAGGAGATACTTTCAATCTGCCTATTATGCGGTTGGAACTCCAGGGTGAAGGTATCCGATGTCCCAGAGAGATGCCCCAAATGCGGGTCGGTGTTCATTACCTCAACCTTTCCAGATGACAGGGAAGCTCTCGATATCGTGAAGAGAAACATAAGGGGAGAAAAGCTCAACAGAAAGGAACAGAAAAGGCTCTCAGAGCTAAAGTCCATAGCCTCGCTTTACTCGAATTATGGAAGGACAGCCTTTCTGGCCCTTGCCGTTAGGGGAATAGGCCCTACTAACCTAGGCAGAGTCCTGAGGTCCCTCTCCAAAGGAGAGGATAAGTTTTATCAAGCTCTCATGGAGGAGGAGAGGAAGTTCATCAGGTACAGGAAGTACTGGCAGTAAGCTTTTAATAGTGACCGAGAACTTTTCACAAGTGTTCTGATATGGCCATAATTGAAGTGGGTAGGATTTGCGTTAAACTATCTGGACGCGAAGCCGGGAGTAAATGTGTCATAGTTGATATAATAGACAATAATTTCGTCCTTGTAACAGGTCCAAAGAGCATCAGCGGGGTTAAGAGAAGGAGGGTAAACATATCCCATCTGGAGCCCACCGATAAGACAGTGGAGATAGGGAAGGGAGCCTCGGACCAAGAAGTAGAGGCCAAGCTGAAGGAGCAAGGACTAGTAGATTTTATGAAGGAAAAGGTGAAGGTAAAAATTCCAGTGATTTGAATGGATTTTTCTCCCTTCGTGGAAAGGATAGACAAGTTTTGTGGTTATAATCAACCCTGGGAAGTTCGGAAGGATTACGTTCCGGCTGGGGATTTCGGAGTCCAGCCTGATAAGAGAACTATCAAGGACCTCATAAATACCTCTATTATTAACGTGGATAAGCCCCCTGGGCCAACTAGTCATGAAGTGGCCTTCTGGGTAAAGACCATGTTTAACCTACCCAGGGTGGGACACGGAGGGACCCTAGAGCCCTAATGGGCGGGGCAATCCCAAGGTAACCGGCGTCCTACCCATAGGTTTAGGGAAGGCCACCAAGATAATGAGCGTGGTAACGAAGTCGGGTAAGGAGTATGTATGTTTAATGGAGGTCCATTGTGATTTTCAGGAGGAAAGGCTTAGGGCGATTGCCAAGGAGTTCGTTGGGACAATATATCAAAAGCCACCCGTGAGATCTTCGGTGAAGAGAAGGGTAAGGAAGAGGAAGATCTATTCGCTGGAGGTTCTTGAGATGGAAGGAAGAAGAGTCCTCATGAAAATCTCCTCAGAACCTGGAACCTACATGAGGAAGATTTGCCACGACATGGGCATCCTCCTGGGTTGCGGTGCCCACATGAGGGAATTGAGGAGAACAAGGTCAGGAATATTCACCGAGGATACAGTTGTAACGTTACAACAGGTTTCGGAGGCCCTCTATCTTTACCGCAACTGCGGTGAGGAGGATGAGCTGAGGAGAATACTCATTCCCATGGAGATGGCCTTCTGCGGGATACCCAAGATAATCGTAGACGATGAGACAGTGAACTCCCTAGCCTACGGCTCCCCCTTGATGGCGCCAGGAATAGTGGCCTTTCAGGGATTTAAGAAAGGAGATACGGTGGCGCTCATAACTTGGAAGGGAGAGGGAATAGCCTTGGGAAAGGCCCTGGTAGATTCAGTGAGTATGGGTAAGAGGGGAGAGGTAGTGAAGCCTGAAAGGGTATTAATGGATAAAGATGTGTACCCGAAGGCATGGAAGAAATGATGTTCGTGGTAACCGACGTGGTTAACGGAGTCCCTCTGAACTTGATCAGTTACCCAGGTCTCTTCTCCAAGAAGAGGCTAGACCTGGGAACTAGGGTACTCCTGGAGAACCTCATAATCCCTGAGGAGGGAGCAGTAGCTGATGTGGGATGCGGTTACGGACCCATAGGGATATACGTTGCCATCATAAATCCTAGGCTCTCAGTTTACATGCTCGACGTGAATCCGTTGGCGGTGAAGGCCTCAAGGGAGAACGTAGAGAGGTATGGATTAGGGGATAGGGTGAAGGTGCTCAAGAGCGATCTGCTCTCAGGATTTGAGTTCAGGGTTAAGGCCATTTACTCGAATCCTCCGCTTTCCAAGGGAGTAGATGTACTGGAAAGGCTTGCCAGAGATGCTCCAGAAAGACTGGAGAAGGGTGGATGGGTGCAAATGGTCCTGTATAAGGGAGAGGGAAACGCTGTGAAAATATTTAGTGAGTACTTCCCTGAAGTTAAGGTCATGAAAAGCGTGAAGGGATACTCAATTGTCCTTGCCGTAAACAATTAAAGAGAGCAGACAGATAGTTAAGTGCCGGGGTGCCCGAGCGGACCAAGGGGCTGGCCTTGAGAGCTTCCTGGTTAGCCAGTAGGGAACTCCCTGCGCGGGTTCAAATCCCGCCCCCGGCGTCTGGAATCCTTTTAGTCAGTTGGTAGGTTCCTTGGAAGGTATTATGAACCCATCGCTCTACAGGTAGCCAGTTGTACAATGCTAGATACTCGCCATAAGGAACGGGCTCATGCGTCCTCGATTAGGTTTAATTGGTATCAGCCCTCTTGGTCGGAGACCGATGGGTAAGAAGTCTAGGGGCTGACCTTCTGTCACAAAAGTAGTGAAACGAGTTTACTCAAAACTTGTGCAATTCATTGTCCATTCTTGTTGGTTACACCTCAGTTGATAGACTCCTAAGACCTAGCTAAACTGGAGGGGTATGAATGCCTCCAACTGTCCAAAACTTAGCTCAGGATGTTCTTTAGATTTGAGCGTTCAGCGGGTTTTTAGTCCTCTATTAGAAAATCAGAAAATGTGAAATCGGCAGCTCTTGCGCTCGGAAGCTGTACGAGTTAAGGTTCCTAACCTTTTGCGCTACTTGTAGTGCTATCCTGTTGGATATTTCCCTCAAGCTTACTGTCCAAAATAAGTAGCTTAAAGATTTTAAAGTACCATCTAGGATGATTCAACAAAATAGCTCAAGGAGCGGACATCGATCTTGACGGAAACTTAAGGACTCCCTTAAGGAAGCTTTATAACGCAGAATTCTAAATTCCTAATTAGCCGGGTAGTCTAGCGGCCAAGGATCCAGGGCTTTGGCCCCTGGGACCAGGGTTCGAATCCCTGCCCGGCTACCTCCTCGTGATTTTTTGGGTCCTAAAATCCCACTTGATACACTAATTCACGTGAATTTGACATTCTTTCCATGGACTAACCTCGCGTTATGGCACCGCTAGAAGCATGGATATAACAGATAAGATTACGAGAACCAGGAGTACATTCCTATACTCCTCTCTCAACTCCCTCTCCACTAAAACGAAGGCCAGTTCTAAGACCACCACTATTGCAAACTCTATTTCTAGATACGCGAACGAAACGTAGCTCAAGGGATTTCCTTTAATAGATCCAAACTCCCCTAATAGGCCCACAATTGTCATGATCATTATGACGAGTAAGGATATAGCCTCTGGTTGTCTCCTTGATAACCTCCCCAGCAAGGATCGTATGGCCTTACCAACGTAACCTATGTTGGCCTGGATGTAATACGGGAAGGAAAGCAGTCCTACCACTAGGCCAAGCAAGAACGCTAAACTAAACCCAAAAGACGATATTTCGAACCCAGGGATTCCCAGAAGCTTGAATGTTTCCCCCAGGTGCACCACAAACTCCTGTAGAAAGAGTCCCCACAACAACATGTTCATCAACCAAAGAAAAGACCTCCAAAAGCTAAGGTATTGAAACTCTAGATTGTACGTAACCTTAACGTAGACCTGGGTCCCCTTTGAATCGATTTCGGTTCTAAACTGCATATCTATGGCACTATTGGACTCGATTACCCCATTAACGGGTTCTGGGTTACCGAATAAGTCCAACTTGACGCCAGGGAAAAGTTCAACCTTCCTCTTATTCCAATTATCTAAACTCACCGTTTTTTCTTCGGGTCTCTCCTCCTCCAAACGGGTAAAGCTGATTTTTCCCAGATTACTAATCACCTTGTAACCTCTAGGCGGTATTATTACTATACCCTCCGTTATGTTCCCAAATAGCTGTATCTTTATCTCGAACCCTTTCTGGTCTCTCCTTATCTCATCATATCCCTTGAAGCTTATTATACGACACTCTCCAGGATTAAGTTCTCTCTCCAACTCAGCAATCACAGTGAACTCAACCCTGTTCACATCTTCGCCTAATAGTTCCCTCAGTTGGCCATTTGTTAACAAGATGAGAGACTCACGGTTCTCCTCCACACGTAAACCTCTGACGTAACTATCTAACTTGAAGTAGACATGTTTTACGGGAAAATCCGTGTTGTTACAGATTGTATATTCATGTTTTCTGAGGCCCCTCATGGAATCTTCATGCTTGAAGAATATTCTCGTTCTGGTGATGGAGAGATTGTCTACGATCTCCAGGCTATCAACTTGGATTTGAGACTGGGTAATCCTCATCTCACCGGACATGTTAAAGTATACGTATCTAGGTTTCCCTGACTCAGCCAGATAAATTGCGAGATTGAGGAGATCAATCACCTTTAGCTGAAACCCTTCTACCTGACCTTCTTCCTCCTTTGGTTCAGCGACGCTGGATAACACGGTGGAATTTATCCTAAGCCGGTTAAACTGAACAGAGAAGACTTTACCATCCTCTGCTATTGCCCTGACCTCTGCCTCTATCTTTGAGTCTCGTTCCCTCTTCACCGTTATTTCCAGTTTAGTCAAGATAATGTAGGATTCGTGAGATTCGCGATACCTCAATTTCAAATAAATTCTGTACGCAACTCTCTCTGAAATAGCACCTGTACTATCCTTTTCCATGGACATGAACAATAAGAGAATTTAATAAGTTTCAACCATTCCCACGTTTATTTCTGTCGCTATCTCGTCGTTATGCTCTTGTCCAATTACTAGCAGTTCCAAAGATTATATCAGATAATTTTAAAACGTAAATAGATTAGTATAATCTTGGAAGGATGGTCGAAGTCAAGATAATCGGAAAGGATATATTTGAGACCATTAAGGAACTGGAGGAAGGGCCCAAGATGCCAGGATGGGCCGAATGGAGAGCGGTAGAAGCTAACGGGAAGGATAAAAGAAGATCTCAAAATCGGGCAAAGAGTCTATTCTAACCTTGAAAACCAAGCCTTTTGTTACGCTCAAGCTGTAAATGCCCTAAACTGTTTAGGAAAATAAGCCAGGAAAATTACTGAGACTTGGATTGGCCATGAAGGTGTAGGATAAGATATTTCATGTGTGTTAATCTTCTGGTTAAGCGCAGGCCATGCTAACTTTGTTTTGAACCCCAGTGTTTGTGACTAGGTCGATGCCTAGACCTGAGGCTTAACAGTCTGAATTAATCAGGAATTCGACTGATATCCTGGTCCGAAGAGATCAAACTTTTAAAATGAAAGGCGCCGCAGCCGGGATTTGAACCCGGGTCAGGGGCTCGACAGGCCCCCATCCTAGACCGGGCTAGACTACTGCGGCATATTAATATTATTACATTCAATATTTAAAGTTATCTTTTCTTTTTCTTCGGCTATAAATGGGACTAAGTTCAACTGTTCTGATGGTGTTATTAGAACTTTCTAAGAAAAATCTAAAGGCAAACCTCCAAATTTGCTAACTTTGATTGTAGAACCTTGATAGCTGTTAAATCGTGAAGCATTGGCTGGATGTTTGGTTATTGCTGAAGTTAGTGGGTAGCTTGATCCCACTGCCCACTCCACCAAAGTAACTGAGTGGTCCAAACGCGACGAGCCTTATTTACGTTCTAGAAATATCGCCAAAATGACAATGCCATCCGAGGATATATGCATATGTGTGGCAAGTCCACTTACTTTCGGCTAACCCTGTAGTATATAAACTAGATATACTTATATAATCCTAAAACTATTGTTATCCATGGAAACCCTTCAAAGAGAACAGTTAGTTCAGGCCGAGATAAACGGGGATTCTCAGGCCGTTTTGACCCAAATGAGGGTGATCAATGAGCAACTCAATAACTTTGTTCAGAACGATAGGGTACTGGAATCGATCTCCTTTAACGCAATAGCCATGGTGCGGGTTGGGTCACCTTTCACGTATATCACCAACAACGATGAGGCCAACGAGGAGGCCAGATGTAACGGCAGAACCGAGGATAACATGAGGGATAGATTCAACGCGGGGGACAGGGAGTACATGAAGCTCGCCTTCGTTTCCATAGCCAGCGACGATGACATATCTGCGCAAATCGTGGGCAAGCCCGTCAAGGAAGCTCCCAAGCTCGTGTTCAGACAGGGCGTTATGGTAAAGCTCACGAATCCCTCAGGAAAGGAAATTATGGTATACGTGGGTGGAATCTCGCCAGAGTGGAGAGGGGATAGAGTCTCAACTTATCAGTACGGTGCAGAGAGGAGATTTAAGTTCAGTTCCGGGGTTAGGAATAGGATCTCGGGCGTGTTGGGCAGGTTCAACATTGGCGTGCTCTTTGGCGCAGAGAGGGCATCTCAGGTATTTGTGAATCCTCCCTCACCCAAGTCGTCAAGCTACTCCGCGTTCTTGCAGTCATATAGGAGAGATATACTGGAGGATAGCATCAAAAAAGGCCCTGGCCTATTTTACAAAACTCCAACTTCGCACGGAGGGTGTAATGCATGTACCTCTATAGCGTTATCTACTAGCTCTAACTTTCCAGATCTTCTCCCGGCTTTCTCCACTCCCTTTGTCCCATTCATTGACCAGAGCTATTACTTGATCCCTGGCTATCCTGAGAACCCCATAGACGAGTATTACCTTGGGTCTCCCGTCTATGCTGGTAACTCCAACTGCGACACACCCACCATCGTAGGTTTCATCTCCTCCCTTGTACCCTTTTCCCAGGCCCTTCAGGCTTACGCCCAACTCCAGAACAGGTCAGTCCAGTCTAGTAATCAGCTAGAAAGTCAGCTGAACCAGTTCCTCTCATCCTCCTCGGTCGCATTCGTCTTCCCCCCACCAAGGAGCTGGAGCTACGACGACGTAATACAGTGGTCCTACTCCTTGGGCTACTCGCAGGACTACATATCCACGGCCGTCAATTTCGCGGTGGTGTTGGGAATTATCCTTTCCCAGTACCCTGAGGACGTCGTCGACGACCTCGAGAAAGAGCTGTATAGGCACGAGTTCAGTTGTTCCAACCAGGACCAATGTTACTCTGAGATGAGCAAGATAACGCAGGATATCTACAACGTGCTCTCCCAGCAGGGTTCGGACAAGGAACTTGAGGCATTACGTGTATGTCACGCGGAGGCCACCACGCTCGACGAGACCTGTTACTGGAACTGTGTGGATAGGGTCTACGAGTCCCTCAAGCGTCTCCCGCTCTTTGAAAGGCTACACATATCACCTTCGCCCGAGGAGTTAAGGTGGGATGCGCAAACCCAATGCAAGGAGGCCTGCATCAAGTTTAACGAGAAGAGGTACCTCGAATGTCTGAAACAGATATATCCCTCCAGGGGCACTCACGTGACGCCCCAGTGAGGAAACCAAACATTCTTTCTCGATCTCGTGTTTCAAGATTCTCACGTTACGGTTATTGAAATCGTGTGATACATGAGTCACCCACAAAACTCTCTATTTCTAGGGCCAGGTTCTCACAAGCTCATCCAAGATGAAGTGCGGGGGGCGGGATTTGGACCCGCGCAGGACTGCTCCAGCGGATCACCTATGTGATCTTAAGTCCGCCCCCTTTGACCAGGCTCGGGCACCCCCGCAGAAATAAACTTGATCCAGTTGCTTAAAGGTTTATCCGAAAATTTAATTTATCACTGATACTCTCTGTTACCAGATTTACGATGGTGAAGCATTCGAGAGGAAACAGGACAAGGAGCAGGAAACTTCTCAAGAAGTCACCTAGGGAAAGGGGAGCGGTTCCTTCTTTGGGTAGGCTAATGCTTGACCTGAAGGAAGGTGAAAGGGTAGTTATAAAGATAAACTCCTCCACCCATAGTGGGATGCCACACAGGAGATATCAGGGTAAGGTTGGAACCATTCTCGGGAAAAGGGGCAAGTCCTACGAAGTTAAGGTAAAGCTGGGAGATAAGGAAAAGATCCTCATAGTTAGGCCAGAACACCTGAATCAGATAAAGGCTTAAAAGTGATTTTTCTATGTCCTCTATCCAGATCATTGAGGAAGATTACGTTCCCTACTCGGTGGCCAAGGAGATTCTAAAGGAGGCCATTGAGTCAGGATCTTCCTCCTCCATTCTACAGAAGACCTTCGAATACCTTAACTCTCTAGAGAAGTGCAGCGCTGAAAACGCGCGGAAACTCATGGAGGAGCTTAAGGGAATGATCTCCAAGAAGGAGGTTATGGCAATGATAAGCAGTCTTTGCCCCGACAACCCCGATGGCCTTAGGGCTATCCTCACCCTAGAGGGTAAGACGTTTTCACAGGAGGAACTTGAAAAAATTCTAGATTTAATAAAAAGATACAGAAACAACTGATTGTCTTTAATATTCTAATTGCATATATCCTTATCTGTGGCACTATGAGTAAGAGAGGGCCTAGGGAGCGCTACGTTTATGTGTTAGACCACCTTAGGGAAGGAAATCCGCTGGATAAGCACAAGTGGCATAAGAACAAGCCCCTGGTACAGGTCATAGGTGAGGATTACTTCATTCTAATGGAGGCTTTCCCGTTAACTGAACAGATTCAGATAGAGGAGAGGATAGATAGGGATCAGGAACCCCCCGTACTCAAGGTCGATGTCCTCATTGATTACGAGGACCTTACCTCGCTTGCCAAGGATAATCTGGGAAAGATCCTGGAGAAGATAGTTACGGCAAAGGAGAGTCAATTTGTCAACTTCTTCAATAAGGCCGAGCCTCTAACCCTGAAACTTCATGCCCTTGAGCTTCTCCCAGACATAGGGAAGAAGACTCTGAGAACAATCCTGGAGGAGCGAAAACGCCTCCCCTTCTCCAGCTTTGCAGACATAGAGACGAGGGTGGGAATTAAGAACGTGAAGGAGATACTCGTGAAGAGGTTGCTCATAGAGATTAAGAGGGAGGACAAGTATTTCCTTTTCGTGTATCCAGGTGAGTCCGAAAGGGGGATTGAGGGAGAGAGGAAGCCTCAGGAGCAGAAATATATAGGCTACTTAGAAAGATTAAAGCAGGGATGAATTATTCACAGAATTTTCTGGTAGATCAAGAAATAATTTCTCGTATTGTGGGTTATGCTTCTGAATTGAGGCCCCTCATAGAGATAGGATGTGGGAAGGGGAATCTCTCCAGGTTTCTAAACCCCGACGTCTGTATTGAGCTGGATTCTCGCCTACTTCCCTTTCTTTCCCAGTATAACCCTGTTCAGGGAGACGCTAGAAAGCTTCCAGTGTCCAGGGGACAGATAGTTTCCTCGCTTCCATACTCCATAACCTCAGATTTTTTCGTCGAAGTTTCAAGGCTGGACTCATTCCCTAGGCTTCTCCTTGTTCTACAGGAGGATTTCGTGAATAAGATACTGGATTACCCGACCTTTCTATCCTTTCTCCTGAATTATTATTACAGGATTAGCGAGCTCATGGTGATCCCGCCCAAGGCATTTAGGCCCGTACCCAAGGTTTTCTCATCCTTGGTTCTCCTCGAAAGGAGGAGGAATTACAACGAGATAGTGACTGAGATAATAAAATGTTTGAGCAGTTATAGAAACAAGACCTTGAAAAATGCCTCGCAACTGTGCGGTTTAAGCTCAACTGAAACTAGAAGGGTGAGGGACTTCAAGCCATGGATGGTTACAGAGTTATTGGGTTCGGTGGGTATAAGCTCTGCGTGAATGAGGAGGTTTATGAGCCAGCGGAGGACTCTGAGATTCTAGCCTCTATTCTGGACGTAAAACCGGGAGAAAAAGTGATAGATGTGGGCTCAGGAAGCGGGATATTGGGGATAGTTGCAGGCAGGATGGGAGCCTCTGTCATCTCAATAGACGTGAACCCCTACGCCACAGAGGCGACCCTATGTTCCTCGAAGTTAAATCACGTGAATATTGAGGTGATAAATTGCGATTCGGTTACGTGTTTGAGGGGGTTCAGGGTTGATGCCTTGATATTCAATCCGCCCTATCTACCCGTGGAGGAGACATCTAGCTGGATAGGATATAGCTGGTCCGGGGGAAAGGGAGGGACTGAGGTCCTCATAAGGGTAATGAGCGAAGTCAACGCAAGGAGTTACTATTTTGTGTACTCTAGCTTCACAGATGAGGAGGAGATAGACAGGTTCCTCAAGTCTCGTGGTTTAGAAATAAATAAAGTCAAAGAAAGGGTAATCGGGTTTGAGGTTCTCAAGGCGGTGAAGGTAGTTGCTAAGGGTTATACTGGTGGAGCCTGAAGGGGAATATAACGTAGGATTTGTAGCGAGATTATGTAAGAACTTTGAAGTCGATCAACTATACATAGTTAATCCCAGGTGTGACCTCAACAAGGCCTTGGAGTTCTCGGCAAAGGGAAGAGATTTCATGGAGAAGGTAGTAGTTACCTCAACCCTGGAGGAGGCGCTGCGTGACTTGGATCTAAAGATATCCACATCTAGTATTGCCGATTCTAAGGGAGATATGTTACGAAAGTCCATGCCTCCCTGGGAGATCGTCAAATTGATGGAAAATAGGAAGACAGGTTTAGTGTTTGGCAGGGAGAGCGTGGGCTTAACGAGGGAGGAGATATTAATGACAGATATCATGGTTCACATCCCAGCCAATAGAAGCTACCCAGTCCTCAATCTGTCTCATGCTGTTGGAATAGTTCTCTATGAGATCTGGAAGTCCACCCATCTGCGTGGAGGCGAGACCGGTCCTGCTCCTTCCCAGGAGACATTGAGCCTAGTTGATAAGTACGTGAAGACCCTTTACGACGCGATCAAGAGGTCTAACGGAGATGAAGCAATGTATATTGCAACCAAGAGGTCACTACTGCGGGGCATTAGGGACGAGGAAGAGGGGAGAGCAGTGGTTAGGTTCCTTAGAAAGGTCTACATGAGAATGATCCATAGCAATGAATGAGTTTTTATACTCTTTACTAAAGATGTTTGTTCAATGTCAGCTAGATCAGGTGCCAAGGGTAGTGCTGGTGCACTTAAAGATAAGTGGAAGATGAAGAAATGGTTCTCAATATATTCACCTAAGGTATTTGGAGAAGTATCCTTGGGTTCTACCCCAGCCTTTGACGTATCACAGACCATGGGCAGGAAAGTGGAGACTACGCTTTACGACCTGACAGGAGACTTCAGCACGGTATACGTTCACCTTTACTTTAAGGTTGTGAGGAATGAGGGAGAAAGGCTTTTCACTGAATTTGCTGGTCACGAACTCTCAAGGGATTATGTGAGGTCTTTGGTAAGGAGAAAGAGTTCCAAGATTAACAAGGTGGTAGACATAACCACTAAGGATGGCTTCACACTTAGGGTTAAGACTTTGGCCTTAACGGCCTACAGGGTTCACAGGGAACAGGCTACTACCATTAGGAAGATCATGGAGGATGTGGTTAAGAAGACGGCAGAGGGTAAGACCTTCGATGAATTCGTTCAGGAAATGATATTCGGGAATTTAGCAAATAATATATTCAATGAGGCAAAGAAAATAGCTCCTCTTAGGAAGGCCGAGATAGAGAAGTCCAAGGTTCTCTTTGCACCCCTTATTAAGGAGGGTAAGCAAACCGTTGAAAGTAGTGCTCCTGGCAGCGGGTAAAGGAGAAAGACTGGAACCCATTACCCATACCAGGCCTAAGCCCTTTGTTCCCGTTCTCGGCGAAACCCTTATTGAGAGGAATTTAAGGATTGTCAAGGATATTGTGAAAGATCCTGATATTTTTGTAGTAATCCCTGAGGAGTATCCTCGCGAGTATGAGAATTTCTTTTCGCGATTGCAGGGAGTAAGGCTCGTGAAACAGGGCGAAAGAAAGGGAACGGGAGGCGCTCTTCAGTATATTCCTAAATTCTCCGATGACGAGGTTGTCATTTTTTACGGTGACGTATACACCACTAGGAACTCCGTGGAGAGGTTGATATCTGAGCCAGGTAATGCCATGCTTGGTATTGAAGTTCCCAATCCCAGCGAATACGGATCTCTTCAAATTGATGGGGAAGGGAACCTTCGAGGAATCGTGGAGAAAAGTCCTAACCCACCCTCTAAGGTGATTAATGGAGGAATCTATAAGCTGTCATCGTCAATCTTAGATTTGGTGGACTCCCTGGAGATCTCTCCCAGGGGAGAGTATGAGTTTACTGACGCTCTTACGGCCTTCGCCAAGACACATAAGGTAAAGGTGGTTAAGAGCAATGATTTCTGGAGGGATGTGGGAAAGCCCTGGGATGTCATTGACATAAATAAGGCTGAACTGGACTCAATTCCAGGTAGAATAGAAGGGGAATTGGAGGAAAATGTTAAGATAGTAGGAAAAGTGATCATTGAAGAGGGAGCTAAGGTCCTATCTGGTACAAGGATAGAGGGACCTGTATTCATAGGTAAGAACTGTGTAGTGGGACCTAATGCCTATCTAAGGCCCTACACCCTTCTCACTGGTAACGTGAAGATAGGGTCATTCGTGGAGATTAAGGAATCGGTAGTAATGGAGGGGACAAAGATTCCTCACCTGAGTTACGTTGGGGATAGCGTGATCTCAGAGGACGTTAATTTTGGGGCCGGTACATTAGTGGCGAACTTAAGGTTTGATGAGAAGGAGGTCTTCATGAATATTAAGGGAAAGAGACAGGGAACTGGCAGGAAAAAGATGGGAACTGTAGTGGGGGGACATGTAAGAACAGGGATAAACGTGTCCATTCTGCCTGGAATAAAGATCGGGGCTTACGCCATGATTTATCCAGGAGCAGTGGTAAACAGGGACGTGAACAGGGGAGAATTCTATAAGGGGTAGGATACTACAAGAACTTTCTATAGTTACATGTACGTGATGGCAGGAATATAATGGACCCTGGGGAGTTAAGGGTTCCAGCTATGCCTTAGCCAATGTGGACACTATCTTTATCACATCTCCATCTCTGAGTTCGTAGTCCTCTCCTACCCTAACCCTTTTCTTAGCCTCTATGGCGTATAGGAACCCCTTTCCCAAATCCGTGTGAATGAGAAAAGCCAGATCCCTCGGCGTTGAACCTTTCTCCACAAGGAACACGTCTGGTAGAACATCTCCATCCTTGTTAGTATATTTCCTTTCATCCTCTACAGGATAAACGTGGATCATGTTTAGTGCCCCAAAGACAGCCTCGTTTATGGCCTGTTGTACGCCAGTGCTCCCGTACACATCAAGAACGTTGGTCTTGATGTAGTTTAGAGCTTTCATCCTCTTTTCTTCAAGATTTCCTATTATCTTGAAATGTCCATCACCGGGAATATATTCAATAATTCCAGCTTTGGCTGCCCTCCTGAGCGCAAGCTCGGACTCAGCGCTAACTGGAACTACGTGGGGATACTTCTCCTTAAGTTTGGAGATATTGTGCCTCGAGACCGGTATATCGGCTTTGTTAGCCGCAATAACAATGGGCTTTGATATTCTACGCAAGGTTGAGCTGAACTGCCTGAGTCCTTCATCTCCCCATTGGATCAACTTAACGTTTTCTAAACCACTGGCCTTCAGTGCCATAACCACATGTTTCCTGTTCACGGATAACCCAGATACCTTACTGAGAAGGGACTCCACTACGTCCTTACTGCTGAGGTCTGTTGTCCTAGCGAATTTATCCCAATCCTTTTTTATAACCGAGAAGAACCATTCATCAATTTCGCTTTCCACGAATTTGATGTCCTCTTCAGGATCCCTAGATCCAGGGCTTACCATTACGCCCTCTTCGTTTGTGGAACCGCTTGCATCCACAACATGGATTAATACGTCAGCCTTTCTGAGATCGTCAAGAAATTTATTCCCCAGTCCTCTCCCCTCATGAGCTCCTGGAATTAATCCAGCAACGTCCACTAGCTTGACCGGGATGAATCTGTAGTCTCCTATACAGATGGAATTCTTTGGTTGACACTTGACTCCTAACTCGGTGTGGACGCATTTCTTCCTGACGTAAGCTACACCTACATTTGGCTCTATTGTTACGAACGGTCTGTTAGCTATCTCCACTTCCAGCATTGTTGCGGCGGAAAAGAACGTGCTCTTGCCAACATTAGTTTTGCCAATGAGACCTATGGTTATCATGTATATTCTGTGATATAGGTACCGTTCAGTTTTTTAAGTAGTTGATAGCTAGCACTATAGGAGAGATGATATGGTAGCGTCAGCGTATTCTTTCATGGCAAGTACCTGGGCCAGTGAGGAATGGAAAAAAACAGTTATTAGGCAAAGGCTAGTAGAGTGGAGGAATCAGAACACTGTTACCAGAATTGAGAAACCAACCAGGCTGGACAGGGCTAGAGCACTGGGATACAAGGCCAAACAGGGGATTATTGTTGCGAGAGTTAAGGTGGAAAAGGGAGGAATGGATAAGCAGAGACCCAACAGTGGTAGGAGACCCAAAAGAATGGGTGTCTATGGTTTCTCCCCTGCCAAGAGTTTACAGTTCATTGCTGAGGAGAAAGCAGCGAGGAAGTTCCCTGGTCTAGAAGTTCTAGGAAGTTATTATGTAGCCGAGGACGGGAAGTACAAGTATTATGAGGTAATACTAGTAGATCCGCATAACCCAGTCATTATGTCAGATCCTCAATTTAACTGGCTGAAGAATCCGGCGAATAGGGGAAGGGTATTCAGGGGTCTAACCTCAGCTGGTAGGAGAACTCGCGGGCTTCTCAAGTCCCGTGGCCTAAAGGGAACAATCCACTACAAGATAGCTAGAAAGAAGAAGGAGAGAGAACAGAAGAAGAGGCATGAGGCAAGCAAGTACTATAGACTAGCTAAATACGACAGGATACCAGGCAAGTAGGGGACATGCGAGTTAACAGAATAACCGCTTCTGTATTTTTATATTCTACTGAAGATGAAAATAAGGTTCTTAGCGCCTTGCTTTCCCTTCTTGATGATCAGAAGGGAACCTCCATTACCAGGTATGATGCCACCGGTCATTACGGCGACTCAATCGTAACCTTCAAGGTTGAGCTTGAGGGTAAGATTGCTGGGGAAGTTACCCAGAGGTTACTTTCTAAGCTAGATAAGGGTGACATCATATTCTTATTGTCGACGATACAGAGCAGATCCGAGGGTAACAGAATATACCTAAGAATAGATAAGCAGGCCCTGATATCTCAGGGAAGAGTTTTACTAAAAGATGGTGATGATGTAATAAAAATAGTCATAAGCTTAAAAGATAACATAAAACAATTTATGGAGGAATTGAAGAGACTTGCTAGTGGAAACTTGTATACAAGATCCTAAACTAATTGAGATATCTAGTCGGCTGGGATTTCAGGGATACATTGTTGAGTCAAGAAAACTGGATGAGGCGAGGTGGCAAGGAGTTAAGAAGAGATTGACCTTGGTGGGCGACTCACAGGTGAGCCCTAACACACCTATCGTGTTTTCCAAGCCCTTATCTAGGGCTCAATTGGTCAAAGTCCTGAATGACATCAAGATTCATGGGATAAGTTTAGACAACGATAATTTCTATTTACTGAAAAAGAATCTCTTAAATTTGGCAAAGAGTAAAGGAAAATACATTGAAATAAGGTTGAACAGCTCATCATCTAGTGTTATCCGCAGGGCTATAGAATGGGGATATAAGGGCGCAAAAGTGATATTTTCGTCCTGCGCCTCTAGAAAATCGGAGTTATGGGCTCCCTTAAGCTTGGTAAACTACCTGGCATTTCATGGGGCGGACATGAAGGATGTAATAACGTGGGTCTATACATATCCCTTGGAGTTGTTTAAACTTGTATCAGACAATTCTTGATGTAATATTTGTAATATGGCTATTGGTTATTACTATCCTGCTCCTGACAAGGAAAAACGTGATAATCGTCAAGAGTAAACGTAAGGTTGGTAGGAACAAGAGGAGATACATTGTTTTTAGAGTTGTGGGACAAGGCGAGCTATCTCCTAGGGCTCTGGAAACATCAGTTAGGGAGGCCGTTAAGGAACTTGTGGGAAGAATGTGGTTAGAAATCTCTGATCCTCATGTAATTTTTTATAACCCATCAAATATGAGCGGTATAATATCCACAAATAGGCTAGGCTATAGGGCCGTTTTAGCATCAATGCCTCTTGTTAAGTCTGTTAGTGGAACGGAGGTTCTCCTAGTTCCCTTTAAAACAACCGGAAGTTTAAAAAAGGCCAAGAGTCTCATACGAAGTGGATGATGACGCCGCTCCAGACTGTATGATGATGTTCCCTGCGACGATCTGATTATGACACTTTTATTAGCCTCTAGGCTTCGTATAAATTGATCATATATGGCTTTTGGACCAGCCGCAATGGGTTATGATAGGGCAATAACAATATTTTCGCCCGACGGCTCCTTATACCAAGTAGATTACGCCTTTGAGGCAGTGAAGAAAGGATGGACTACTTTGGGCGTTAAAACCAAGAACGCAGTGGTCATCCTAGGAGAGAAGAAGAAAGCTTCCCAGCTACTTGATGTGGACAGCATAGAGAAGGTCTTCCTATTGGATGATCATGTTGGATGTAGTTTTGCAGGTCTAGCGTCAGATGGAAGGATACTTATCGACTACGCCAGGAATTCCTCTCTTCAACACAGGCTAGTTTACGACGAACCCATCAGTATAGATTACCTTACCAAATTAATATCAGACGTGAAGCAGATGTATACTCAGCACGGTGGAGTTAGACCGTTCGGCGTTGCACTAATAGTGGGCGGAGTAGACAGGGGCGTTACTAAGTTATTTATGACTGAGCCCAGTGGGCAGTTCATGCCCTATCAGGCAGTGGCCATAGGACAGGGAGGGTATAATGCAACAGATTATCTGGAGAAGAACTACAAGGAAGATTTAAGCGTAGAGGAGACCATCCTGTTAGCACTGAATGCCTTGAAGGTAACTCTAAAGCCTGGAGAGAAACTGGGCCCTGGAAACGTCGAAATAGGATTCGCGACCAAGGAAGGACAGTTCAGGAAAATGACTCTCGAGGAAAGGGCGAACTATCTGCAGAAAATTTAAGGTGATAAAAATATATGGGCCCGAAGGATTACGTCATAGTCAAATATGAGAGTCACGGAGAAAGGTTTGAAATTCTTGTCAAACCTAAGGAAGCTATGGAAATAAGGGAGGGCAAGAGCGTATCTCTTTCGGACGCAGTAGTCTCGGATACTATTTACAAGGATGTTAAGAAGGGGTTAAAGGCCTCCCCATCTTCTCTAAAGAAGGTTTTTGGAACCACAGATTTTGAAACAATCTCAAGGGAAATAATACTCAAGGGAGAGATCCCAATTACGGCCGAGCAAAGAAAAGAGATGCTTGAGGCCAAGAGGAAGCAAATAATTGATTTTATTCATAGAAACGCTGTGGATCCTAAGACCAATCTTCCCATACCTCCAGCTAGGTTGGAAATGGCCTTGGAACAAGCTAGGGTACAGATAGATATAAATAAGGAGGTTGAGGCCCAGGCTCTACAAATCATCCATGAATTAACAAGGATAATACCCATCAAGATAGCCAGAGCTCTCCTAGAGGTTAAGGTTCCCCAAAGGTACTCTGGAAAAGCGAAGCAGCAGCTTAGCTCCCTGGGGAGCGTTAAGAAAACAGTGTGGCTTGATGATGGTACTCTAGTGGCTGAGATAGAAATACCAGCTGGAGCTCAACAAGATGTAATAGATAAGTTAAATTCTATAACTAAAGGTGAAGTAGAAGTTAGAGTACTTCAAGTGAAGTGAAATGTCCACAGAAAACAAGATATATCTACAGGATAGGACCGTGGTAGTCCCTGGAGATCTAATAGCTGAGGGAAATTTTCAAATACCATGGTCTCCTTACGTAATTAAGCAGGGAAACAAGTACTACGCTTCGGTTATTGGAGTAGTTGAGGTTAAGGATTCTATCTTTGAAGTGATTCCTCTGGAAGGCTCCCACTATTATCCCAGAATAGGGGATACTGTGATAGCGTTGGTCGAGGATGTAGAACTGTATGGTTGGACTACTGACATCAAAGCTCCCTACTCTGCTTACCTACCAGCATCGTCTCTTTTAGGAAGGCCAGCCAATGTCGGTGAAGATCTAAGGCGTTATATAGATGTGGGGGATTACGTGATTGCGAAGGTTGAGAGCTTTGATAGAACTAGCGATCCTGTTCTATCAGTGAAGGGAAAGGGACTAGGGAGAGTTTCATCTGGTACGGTTATTGATATCCTTCCAGTCAAGGTTCCTAGGGTTGTGGGAAAGGGAAAGAGCATGTTGGAGACTTTGAGCACAGAGACCGGATGCGATATCCTTGTGGCTCAGAATGGGAGGGTACTAGCCAACTGTCCATCAAAGGAAAAGGAAAATGTTCTAATAATGGCCATCAGGACCATTGAGCGTGAGTCCCACACCAAAGGATTGACTGATAGAATTAAAAAACTAATAAAAGAATCACTAGGTGATAACAGTGTTACAAGTTCAGAAGCCCAAACTAATACTTGATGATGGAAGAAGACTTGACGGAAGGAGACCAGATGAGCTAAGACCAATGAAAATGGAGATAGGAGTACTGAAGAATGCCGACGGCTCGTCTTTGGTGGAGGTAGGAAATACTAAAATTATTGCAGCCGTTTACGGTCCTAGGGAAATGCACCCAAGGCATTTGGCCCTTCCAAACAGGGCAACGCTGAGGGTGAGATATCATATGACCCCTTTTTCTACTGACGAGAGAAAAAGCCCCGTACCTAGCAGAAGAGAGATTGAGCTCTCTAAGGTAATAAGGGAAGCATTGGAATCTTCTATACTTGTGGAGCAGTTTCCAAGGTCGTCCATTGATGTATTCATGGAAGTTATTCAAGCAGATGCTGGAACTAGGTTAGCCTCTCTCATGGCTGCTTCACTGGCTGTGGTGGATGCAGGAATTCCAGTGAAGGACGTGATTGCAGCAGTGGCCGTGGGTAAGGCAGACGGTGTAGTTGTACTGGATCTTAACGAGCCCGAGGACATGTGGGGTGAGGCAGATATGCCTGTAGCTATGTTACCGTCGTTAGGACAAATAACCCTTATTCAGCTCAATGGTAACATGACTCAGCAAGAGTTTAAGCAGGGATTGGAGTTGGCATACAAAGGTATTAGCACTATTTATAACTTGGAAAAGGAGGTACTACGAAACAAATTCGCCGAAATTCACGAGGAGGGATCCTAACATGTCTATGACACCAACAAACGAGAATGTAATCCCACTAATAAAGAAGGAAAGCATAATTGCTCTACTGGAAAGAGGTACTAGAAGTGACGGAAGGAAATTCACAGATTACAGGCCTTTATCTATTACTTTGGGATATGCGAAGAAGGCTGATGGATCTGCCCTAGTGAAGCTGGGAGATACAACCGTTCTAGCAGGAGTCAA
Source organism: Metallosphaera sedula DSM 5348 (assembly GCF_000016605.1). Lineage (NCBI taxonomy): Archaea > Thermoproteati > Thermoproteota > Thermoprotei > Sulfolobales > Sulfolobaceae > Metallosphaera > Metallosphaera sedula. The sequence goes on from NC_009440.1 coordinate 70,569, forward strand.
GGTAGAGGAAGACGAACCATATCCAGACACGCCCAATCAAGGAAACCTTGTGGTTAACGCTGAGCTACTTCCCTTAGCCTATGAAACCTTTGAGCCTGGCCCCCCTGATGAGAATGCTATAGAACTATCTAGGGTGGTAGATAGGAGCCTTAGGGATTCAAAGGCAGTTGATCTATCAGGGCTGGTCATAGAGCCCGGCAAGAAAGTGTGGACTGTATGGGTTGACATTTCAGTTTTGGATTACGGAGGAAACGTGTTGGACGCTTGCACCATTGCGGCCGTAGCTGCACTTTACGACGCTAAGTTACCCAAGGTAGTGAGAGAAAACGATAACATAATCATACAAAAAGAGGAGAAGGTCACTCCACTCCCAATTAAGTACCCTGTTGTTACCGTTTCCGTGGCAAAGATAGGAAAGTTTCTCGTGGTGGATCCAGACCTAGAAGAAGAGGGTATAATGGACGCTAAAATATCATTTTCCTACATACCCAGCGGCAATATCGTTGGTATACAGAAGTCAGGTGAAGGGAGTTTCAGCCAGCAAGAGGTGGAAGTGGCGGAGGGAATGGCATCTGCTACTAGTCAGAAGTTATTAGAAGAGCTTAAAAGTCTCATAGGAATTGGAAAAGGTGAGTCGTAATGCCATCCAAGAAGAGCTCAAGGATAGCTGGTAGATTTGGTGCAAGATATGGTTCCTCTCTAAGGAAGAAGTGGAGCGAGATAATGGAGAAGAGGTACGCTGATCACACTTGTCCCGTCTGCAAGACCACAGGTAAGGTTTACAGGATTGCGTCTGGAGTTTGGAGTTGTAAGAAGTGTGGTAGCAAGTGGGCTGGTCAGGCCTATACACCGAGTTAGAATCGTGATTACTAGCTCTAGGGATACATCCAGTAGAACAAGGAGTTTTTTAAATTATTTAGAGTACATTTTTCCTTATTCAGTGAAGGTAAATAGGGGAAAAAGGAGTATTGATGAGGTTTTTAAGATAGCGAGTCTATTGGGTGGAGAGTTACTCCTATTAGTTAATGTTTTAAAGGGCAATCCTAGTTCCCTGGAGGTTTATGATGTGATTACCAGAGAAAAATTGTACAATTTCTCGATAAAGGGCCTGAGGCTCAGAAGCGATTATGAGAAGTTTTCGTTATATAATTCCAGACGTAGATTATGCATTAAACATGCTGAGTTCGGGTGTAGCAAGGTGATTTCTCTCCTCATAGATCTCGGGGCCACAAGGGCATCAGACTGCACGGTCCACGCTGAGATAAAGTTTAACGAATACTGTACAGTAAGGTTTTCGAATTCTCAGGACAAGGAGATTCTCCTTCTGGGGTTAGCAGAATGATAACGATTGATATTTCACTAAAGCCGTTTAATTCGGGGCTTAGAAATTTAATAAAGAATTCTCTTATCATTGAAGATATTGACAAGGAATTCGTTTCCATCGTAGATGATTCCATTCTTATAAAATGTGATAGTGTTTCTAGGTGCAGAGCTATAATGAATTCTTATATATTCTGGATCTACAGTGTGTTGAGTACTCTAAATGAGGTAGAACAAGATGGCAGAAAGAATTCCTCCTGAACTCCAAACCCAGCTTCTAAAATTACAACAATTACAAAGCCAGTTAGAGAGGCTGACCTATGAGAAGAGTGTTATTGAGGGCGAGTTAAGAGAGGTCAATGAGGTTTTGAAGGAACTAGCTAATATACCGCAGGACTCGCCTGTCTACAAGATTGTGGGCAACCTCCTAATTAAACAGGACAGAAATAACGTTCAAAACGAGCTTAACGAAAGGAAAGAATTACTTGAACTTAAGAGCAGGACATATCAAAAACAAGAAGGACTTCTCAGGAAACAGTTTGAGGATCTACAGAAAAAGGTCAATGAGTTAATTCAGAAGTACTATCCGCAGGGCGCACCAGGAGCTTCTCCTCCAAAGGCTTAATATTTTTAGTTTAGCAACCAGAAGAATATTGTTATGCTGAGAATTTACGCCGATACTAGGGAGAAGCAATCTGGAATTCCTGACCTTTTACGCGATCTGGGTGCTTTAGTCTTCTTACAGCAGTTATCTGTTGGGGACTATATAGTAGCTGACGGGGTTGCAGTGGAAAGGAAAAATGTTTTTGACTTGATGAATTCTGTTTTTGACAAGAGATTTTTCGACCAACTGGAAAGGCTCAGGGAAGTCTACTCAAAGGTATTCATTCTTGTGGAGGGGAATTTGGAGGGAGCCAAGACAATTACAACTAAGTGGAAGATTTTCAACTCTGCCCTCATTACTGCCACTGTGGATTATGATGTTGGCGTCCTTTATTCTCTAGATAAGAGGGAATCTGCAGAAGTGTTGGTTACCCTGGCAAGAAGGTACCAGGAGAGGGGTGTAGAGAGAAAGCCTATTTCCCTTCATGACAAACCTAAGTTTGAAAGTTTAGATGAGATGCAGCTCTACCTCGTTCAATCTCTGCCCAACGTGGGAGGAAAGATAGCCCTAAGGTTGTTAACAGAATTTTCCACAGTAAGAAATATATGTAATTCTAGTATAGCAGACCTTGAGAGAGTAATGAAGAGCAGGAAAAAAGCGGAACTTCTGTATAAGATATTCAATACGAAGTTCTCTAGTAATTCAGATAAGAAGTCTGCGTCGCTGACAGATTTTGTAGAGGAATAAAGATTTTTGACTGTTTAATCAAGAATCTTCGTAACCCGGTAAATGGATCGTATTAAGGACCAGGCAGGAACTAGTCTGCTAAAAGCCGATGATAACTTTCCTATAATCACACTTTAATACCTCTGCTTATAGTACTACATGTTTACGATACTAGGTGAGATATCTTGCCCAAATATAAGACATCAGAACAAGTTTTGAGCCTAATGAAGGATAGGACAAGGGTAAGGAATATTGGTATCATTGCACACGTTGATCACGGTAAGACAACCACCAGCGACCAACTATTGGCTGCCTCAGGTATAATTTCACCTAAGGTAGCTGGAGAGGCATTAGCCCTGGACTATCTATCCGTAGAACAACAAAGGGGTATAACTGTTAAGGCAGCTAACGTAAGCTTGTACCACGAAGTTGAGGGTAAAGGTTACGTCATTAACCTGATTGATACTCCTGGACACGTTGATTTCAGCGGAAGGGTAACTAGAAGCCTCAGGGTGTTAGACGGATCCATCGTAGTGGTAGATTCTGTGGAAGGAGTAATGACACAAACTGAGACTGTGTTGAGGCAAAGCCTAGAGGAAAGGGTAAGGCCAATTCTGTTCGTTAATAAGGTGGACAGGCTGGTTAAGGAGTTGAAGTTAGGTCCTCAAGAAATGATGCAGAAGTTAATGGATATCATTAAGGAAGTAAACAATCTCATTAACATATATGCTGAGCCTGAACTAAAGGAGAAATGGGCCATTAATCCAACCTTGGGCAATGTGGTGTTTGGTTCGGCAAAGGACAGGTGGGGCTTTAGTATACCAATGGCTCAGAAAAAGGGCATCAACATGAAACATGTGATTGATGCCTATTCAACTACCGACAAGACAAAGATTAATGAATTAGCGTCTCAAGTACCCATAAACGAGGCACTTCTGGACGCAGTGATTAAGTTTGTACCAAATCCTGTGGACGCTCAGAAGTATAGAATTCCCAAGATATGGAAAGGCGACCTGGATAATGAGCTGGCAAAGTCCATGCTTAACGCGGATCCAAATGGTCCCGTCGTGATGATGATCACAGACATGAAGGTTGATCCACATGCAGGTCTGGTGGCGACAGGTAGGGTATTTTCCGGTACCATTAGGCCCGGTAGTGAGGTTTGGTTAGTCAATGCCAAGGCACCTCAGAAGGTCCTACAGGTCAGCATTTACATGGGTCAGTTTAGGGAGCTAGCAGATGAAATACCAGCAGGAAATATTGCTGCAGTGCTGGGCTTGGAAAGGGCCAGATCCGGTGAGACTCTCATAGACATTAGATATAAAGATCTTCAGGGAAGCTTTGAGAAGCTTCATTACGTCTCAGAGCCCGTGGTAACCATAGCAGTGGAGCCCAAGAATCCAAAGGACTTAACAAAAATGATTGATGCGCTAAGGAAGCTAAGTATTGAGGATCCTAACCTAGTGGTCAAGATTAATGAGGAGACCGGAGAGTATCTCCTCTCTGGAATGGGATTCCTACACGTTGAGGTCTCGTTACAGTTGCTAAAGGATAATTATGGCGTTGATGTAGTTACTACTCCACCAATCGTGGTGTATAGGGAGAGTGTAAGGAATAAGAGTCAGGTGTTTGAGGGTAAATCTCCCAACAAGCATAACAAGTTCTACATCAGTGTTGAACCGCTTAATGATAAGACGATTGAACTGATCTCTAACGGTACCATCAAGGAGGACATGGATTCTAAGGAGATGGCCAAGATTCTCAGGGATCAAGCAGACTGGGATTACGACGAGGCTAAGAAAATAATCGCTATTGATGAAAACGTTAATGTACTCATAGATGCCACGAGCGGTGTCCAGCATTTAAGGGAGATAATGGATACAATGCTCCAAGGTTATAGGTTGGCAATGAGAGAAGGGCCTTTAGCTCATGAACCTATCAGGGGAGTAAAGGTTATACTTCACGACGCTACCATACATGAAGATCCTGCACATAGGGGACCTGCCCAAATCTATCCGGCAGTGAGGAATGCCATATTTGCTGCAATGCTCATGTCTAAGCCAACACTCCTAGAGCCACTTCAGAAGCTTGATATAAGGGTTCCGATGGAATTTGTGGGTAACGTAACAGCGGTTCTAAGCAGAAAGAGGGGCAAAGTGCTTAATATGACTCAATCTGGAAGCGTCGCTAGGATACTTGCAGAGATCCCTGTGTCAGAGTCCTACGAGCTAGCCAGTGATCTAAGAGGCTCCACCGGCGGTAGAGCGTTCTGGGGAACCGAGTTCAGTAAATGGGCTCCAGTTCCAGATAGCATCCTTACTGATGTGATTCTGAAGATTAGAGAAAGAAAGGGTCTCCCCAAGGAACTGCCCAAGGTTGAGGACTTCCTGTCGTGAATCGAAATGGAAGAATTCAACCTTTTTGCTGGCTCCAAGGCAATCCTATTTGATTACGATAATACGCTAGTTAACTCTAAACCTGTTTTCAGGAAGGCTATTCAAGCCGTTTCCTCGGATATTTACAATTTTCTAAAGGATAATGCACAAACACTTGTCTCTCCTGAGCTATTGGAGCAGAAGCTTCTCTACATCTCTGAGAAGCTCGACTCAGAGGGAGTTTATGATAGGAACGCCTGGTGGGTAGAGGTTCTGAAAGAGATTGGGATAAATGAGGTTGAGAAGGATCAGCTATTCGAATGGACTAGCCTCTACTGGTCAATCGCAGGAGAGACTCTTCCCTTCGAAGATGCGATGGATATTCTAACCTATCTCAAGCAGAAGGGGTATAAACTAGGCCTTGTTACCAATAGTGATGGTGAGGGTGGAGATAAGAAGTCTAGAATATCAAAGTTTCCCTATATTGATAAATTTGATATAATGATAATAGGTGGTGAAAATAATGTTAAGCCTAAACCCAGTATCCAGCCCTTCATTCTTGCCTGTGAGGAGCTAAAGGCTAAGGGAAACGAGTGCGTAATGGTTGGAGATGATCCAGTTAAAGATTGCTTAGCTGCCAAGAAGGCCGGACTTAAGAGCATACTTGTAGATCGGGATAGGTCCGTAAAATATCCTGAATTGTATGCTGATTTTGTAGTGTCAAGTTTAAAGGAGTTAGAGGAGTTCCTGTAAATCTTCGTGTAACCTGTAAATGTAAGAGTTTGTGATTTCCCTATCTAATCCTGATCTATAGCTTGCGAGAAACCCATTTCTCGTTACCTCTATTCCTAGCGCTGGATTGTCCTCTGCGAACATGAACCTGTGTTTGAAGGATTTCCTTACAGCCACCAACTTATGAAAAAGTGCATATTCAATCCTTCCCGGCAACCCCATGTACCTTCCTAGGTATCTGACAAGGTATTTAGCCTCTCTTGGTTTTCCGCTGAGGTTGGTGAGTAGGGATTTCACCTCAGGGGGTAACAGGGAATACTCGTCAAGGAGATCATTTATTAGATCCTCTAGAGAGAATTTGAAATTAGAAGAGAGAGCCTTCAGAGTCTTTATTACATCAGTTTGATCTGTGGAAGTATCTCCTATTCCCAGGGTCACAGATGGTATCCCATTCCTCAATAACTCGAAAGACGCTGACATTGGGGAAATCAGATCACCCTTCATGTCTTGATATCTCATTCCAGGTGACAGCTCTAAAGCTAGGTTATCTCTAACCTCTATTGCCAGATCCCTGTCTGTAAATTTCTTACTAAGTTGCCTAGCCATGTATCCCCAATAAAGTGATGAAAATCCAGGTGCTCCAGACTCCATTCCAGATATACAAAGGTATTCCCATTGGTTACTAGGGTCATTTAGCTCTCGGAAAATTTTCGCTGACACTACCCAGCTTTTACTTTTGCTAAGCCATGTATCGTGATTGGAGACCAGAAGGAGTTTTTTGGACCTTTCTCTTCCATTTTTTATCGCATGGATAGCGTAAGCGTCTACGATCCTTGCCTTGGTTTCGAGATTTATCTCCACCAGATTCCCTTTCTTAGGATTTGCACCTTTTATCGATATCAGACCCAGTGGGGGTTCCGAGGCTCCAGACTGTAGGTAAGGAGGCGAAATCGAGACAGTCTCGACTTGTGTTAATAGTAAGGCTTCACAACCAAACCTCTTGGCCAGAATAATGTCGTAATAAACATCGAACCTCGAGTTACCCCTATTTACAAGTACTGTGTCTTTCCTACAGTCTTCAGGATTCTCCACTACGTGTCCTCTGATATACGAGGTAGGCGAGTATGGTAGTGCCTGATGTTCTACCCTTTCACCGTTTATGGTTACCAGAGAATGGTTAACCTCCCACGTTAATATCCTCTCCCTGTAGACCTTAATTTCATCGCTGACGTCTTCTAAGATTTCTCTTAGTCTCCCTATCCTTCTTCCCTCGTTTATATCGCCTGCTAACCCATGATCAATGCTCATTATTCTAACCTTGTTAACTTAATCGATAGTCTACATGTACAAAATAAATCAAGTTTTTCCGCACCCCGGAATTTATGAGGTACTATTGGGTACCACTGGAGTCTCTGACAACATCTCCCCTGTGGGCTTGAGATACTTCAAGGAGTATAGGTTGAGGCTATACGAGGGATCTATTACCTCTAGAAATATCTCCGTGCATCCTTATTGCTCCATCCTCATAACTCAGGACCCAACTCTCTTTTATCAAGGACTAAAGGGCGGTTTAAGGCCTACCTCCTTTATGTACGGTTTACCCGTGATAGACGTCTCATGCGTATTCATTGCAAAGTGCAATCTCGAGACTCTGGGAAACCCCAGCGAGTACACGTTAAATTTTCTAGAATTTAAGGGAGAGTGCAGGGAAAAATCCTTTTCTAGAGGAGATGGGTTATTCGTGGATCTCCTTGTCCATTTGACAAGGTTGGATATCCTACCCCAAGAGAGGGAAAAGTTGCTTGAAATAATGAGCTATGAGATAGGCGTGATTAAAAGAACTAGTCCGTACCTGGAGGGATACCTCCGAGAGATCTTGGAGACGCTGAGGTCAAAAGGATATAAGCTTGATTAGGTATGCCAACCCATGTTTAGGGTTTCGGTAATTCCGGGCGATGGAGTAGGACCAGAAATATTTTTTGCAAGTAAGAAAATCTTAGCGAAACTTGTGGAAACGTACTCTCTCGGAATAGAGTTTATTGAGGTGGAGGCTGGGGATTCGGCTCAAGCCAAGTACGGGGAGGCATTGCCAAAGAATACTCTCAAGGTAATAGAATCGTCTGACATGATACTTAAGGGCCCAGTAGGCGAGTCAGCCATGGACGTAGTGGTAAAGTTAAGGCAGATGTATGATATGTACGCCAATCTGAGGCCTGCTAAATCACTTCCAGGAGTTCCCAACAAATACGGAAACGTGGATATCCTAATAGTTAGGGAGAACACTGAGGATCTCTATAAGGGGTTCGAGCATGAAATCTCAGAAGGAGTCGCTGTTGGACTTAAGGTGATATCAGCTATGGCTTCCACCAGGATAGCCAACGTTGCGCTGGATTATGCAAAGAGGAGAAGAAACAAGGTTACCTGCGTTCACAAGGCTAACGTGATGAGGATAACAGATGGGTTGTTTGCAAGGTCCTGTCGTTCCGTGCTAAAGGGGAAAGTAGAATATAACGAGATGTACGTAGATGCGGCAGCGGCTAATCTAGTGAAGGACCCAAACATGTTTGACGTCATTATCACCACGAACATGTACGGAGATATACTGAGCGACGAGGCTTCACAAATAGCTGGAAGCTTAGGCTTAGCTCCCTCGGCAAACATTGGGGAAAGGAAGTCGCTATTTGAACCCGTTCATGGAGCTGCCTTCGACATAGCTGGGAAGGGAATTGTGAACCCAACAGCTTTTCTGCTCTCCGTGAGTATGATGCTGGAACGCATGTATCAACTAAGTAAGGATCAGAGATATTTACAGGCCTCACAATCACTTACTAACTCGATTTACAAGGTTTATAGCGAGGGTAAAAATCTCACGCCCGATGTGGGTGGAAGCTCCAAGTTAAGTGACATAATTGACGCGATATATTCGAAGCTAACATAGTGTTTTTAAATTCATACAATGAAAACCCTTTCGTGTCAGACTTATCTCCAGTGAGGCCCCTTCAATCGAAATTTGAACCATTGAAGATAGAAAAAGAGGTTTCAGATTTTTGGGTTGAGAAAAAAGTTTACAAGGCCTTAAAGGAATACAACGGGAAATTTACAAAGAAATTCCTTTTCATAGATGGACCACCTTATCCATCCGCACCCATACCCCATATAGGCACCATTTGGAATAAGGTAATCAAGGATTCCATCTTAAGATACAAGAGGCTTGAAGGTTATAGGGTCCACGACCAGCCAGGTTATGACACCCATGGATTACCCATTGAGGTGGCCGTTGAGAGGAAGTTAAATATTTCTCAAAAAAGGGATATATATGATAAGATAGGTGTAGAGAAGTTTGTCCAGCTCTGTAGAGATTTTGCACTAACTAATCTGAATTCCATGTCCGAGAATTTCAAGAATGTCGGCGTATTCATGGATTGGGAGAATCCCTATCTTACCTTGGATTCAACGTTTATCAGCAACTCATGGGCTGTAATAAAGAAGGCACATGAGAAGGGGTTACTGGCAAGGGATGTTCAAGTTTTGCACTGGTGTCCAAGGTGCGAAACGACGTTATCCGATTACGAGGTGTCCGAGTACAAGGATATTGAGGATCCTTCCATATACGTCAAGTTTAAGGTAGTGGGATCCCAGAACAAGTTCCTGGTTATATGGACCACAACCCCATGGACCTTGCCCTCTAACGTCTTTGTGATGATAAACAAGGACTACAAGTATGCTGAAGTTGAGGCTAATGGTGAGGTCTATATCATTGCAGAGCAAAGAGTGGAGGCGGTAATGAAGGAAGCTAAGATACAGAAGTTCAAGGTCCTTAGAACGTTCAAGGGAGAGGAGATCCTTGGACTTCGCTATGAACACCCATTACGGGACATAGTACCTGCACAGCATAACATTGACCAATATCACGTTGTGGTAGACGCGGGAGATAGGGTAACCCTGGAGGACGGTACTGGTCTTGTGCACTCTGCACCAGGGCACGGTGATGTGGATTTTGAGGTAGGCAAGTCCAACGGAATGCCTGTGGTGATGCTAGTAAATGACAGAGGTCAGTTCACTGAAATGGCAGGAAAGTATGCTAACATGAATGTCAGAGACTCGGCTAATGTGATAATTCAGGACCTGAAAGAGAGAGGCGCCCTTCTTCATGCTGGTAAGATAGTTCACCGTTATCCCATTTGCTGGAGATGTAAATCTCCACTAATATTGAGGGCAATAGACCAGTGGTTTATTAGGGTCACCAAGTTAAAGAATAAACTACAATCAGAGATAGACAGAGTTAACTGGATACCTTCTTGGGGGAGGACGAGAATAGGGAATATGGTTGCCGAACTCAGGGACTGGGTGATAAGTAGGCAGAGGTTTTGGGGAAATCCGCTTCCCATATGGGTATGTGAAAATGGGCATGTGAACGTAGTTGGGAGCGTGGAGGAACTAAAGAAGGTAGCCTTGAATGAGGTTCCCGAAGATCTTCATAAGCCTTGGATAGATAACGTTGTTATTCGATGTGAGAAATGCGGGGCCAAAGCTAAGAGAGTTCCTGATGTAGCGGATGTCTGGTTTGACAGTGGCGTAGCCTTCTTTTCCAGCCTAGGAAAAGACTGGATGAGCAAGTGGAAGGAGTTAGGCCCAGTGGACTTAGTTTTAGAAGGCCATGATCAATTAAGGGGTTGGTTCTTCAGCCTCCTTAGATCGGGAGTTATCTTAGATGATAGGGCTCCCTATGAGGCAGTATTGGTTCATGGTTTCATGCTTGACGAGCAGGGAAGGGAGATGCACAAGAGCCTAGGTAATTACGTTGAACCTTCTGTTGTAATCGAGAAATATGGAAGAGATGTACTAAGGCTAATGCTATTGAGAAATACCACATGGGAGGACGTCAAGTTTTCTGAGAAAAACCTCGAACTATCACAAAGAGACCTGCAAATTATATGGAACGTATTCCTCTTTACCTCAATGTACATGAACCTAGACAACTTTAGTCCCACGAAGATGAGCCTCGAGGAGGCGTTGAAATATGCTAGGGTGGAGGATAGATGGATAGTGTCGAGATTTTACAATATGCGGTCTAGGGTTAGCGAGGCGATGAGGGATTACAAGGTTCATGAGTTAGCCAATGAATTGGTAAGATTCATGATAGAGGACATAAGCAGATTCTACTTGAGGCTTGTGAGGAAGAGGGCCTGGGAGGAAGGATTAAGCCAAGATAAGCTGGTCCTCTACACTATCTTGTATTATATAATGCGTGAATGGTTGATAATGGCCTCAGCCGTCGTTCCATATTTCGCCGAGAAAGTATATCAGACCTTTGTGGTTAACGACAAGAAACTATCTGTCTCCATGGAGATCTTAGGAAATGTAAGGAAAGACTTGATTGACAATGAGCTCGAAGCCACGGTAGAATTAATGAAAGCTATCTCTGAGGCTAGCTTGAACGCTAGGGCAAAGGCCAACATTAAACTTAGATGGCCAGTATCAGTTGCCCACGTTTTCTTAAAGGACTCTGGCTTAATAGCTAAGCTCGATGAGAACAAGGAGCTATTAAAGACCCTCCTCAACTCCAAGGAAGTTAGATTCTACGATATGGCGAAGTTTTACGAGTTCAGTCAGTTGAAGATAGAGCCAGATAAGGGAGCCATAGGGAAGGAGTACAAAAGGTTGTCCCCTAGGATCGTACAATACGTGGAGAGCAATAAGGAGGTCATAGCTAAGGATATCCTTGAAAAGGGGTTCCACACGGTGTTTATAGATGACACGGAGGTAAAACTATCCACAACACATCTAAGAATTACAGAGGAAGTGAAGCCAGAATATACCAGCGGATCCTTTGAGAGCGGGGTTGTACTCATACCTAGGGAGATTAGCGGTAAGGAAGAGGAGGAAGGAATAGTCAGAGATGTGATAAGGAGAATACAATATATGAGAAAATTAATGAACTTAAATGTAACCGATTACATAATTGTCAGTATAGTCCCTCCACAGGATAGAGCTGAGGTTCTGGAAAAATTCAGGGACTACATCTCTGCGGAGACCAGGTCTAAGGAAGTTATCATAGGACAACAGGAGGGAGACCAGATTACCACCTGGGACATTGATGGAGAAGAATATACAATAGGTATAAGAAAGGTTCAGTAGATGTTTCCCTTTCCCAGGGCTCACCCCCTTAATGTAGCTATCTATCCTGATATGTTTACCTTGAAAAACAACCTTACGGTTTTTACCCTGGAGGTTTCTGACGTAATTAGGGCTTTGGTTGAGTTCAGGGTCACAAGGCTCTACCTAGTGGATCGGGGCGAACGTTCGCACTTGTCTAGGATAAGGAAGCTCATGACATATGCTATGACCCCTCCTTACCTTAAAAGGAATATAGGGATAGACCCGGACCTCAGCAAGGCAGGTTTACTTCAGCCTATTAATACTCCCTATCATGCTGTATCTAATGTTCCTGTAGAGGGGGAGATAAGACTGGTCCAGCGGGGGAATAGTGGTCTGAAGGGTTGTGAAGGGAAGAACGGTTTCATGCTAGTGGTTAACTCTGAGAAATGCAAAGCATTGAGGTACACTTCACCCTTCTATGAAGGACCATCAATTGAGACCATCTCTGAACTAGATTTAGGCAAGATTAACAACGTCGTAATAGCTAGCAGATCTGGTCTTGATCCTTTGGAGAGTATCGGTACCCTAAGATCTATGTATCAAAGTCATGGCATCACGCTTTTAATAGGACCTCCAAGCGGAGGTATAAAGTCATTGTTCAAGGCCTATCCATCCTTTAACTTCATACGTAAACAAGGGGTATCCGACGTTAGGTCTAAGGAGGCCTTAATTGCAAGTCTCACTGTACTAAATTTTATCTTAATGTGAGACAATTGTCTACTCAGTTATCTCATATCCAGCTAAATCGTACTTTAAGGGTGTTCGATTTCAGGGGGTTGGGGATCTAATATTATGTCCTCATAGTTGGGCATCAAATTTATTATTGGTCATCGATCTGATGTGATAGGAGAAGGGGTATAGGATGGGACATAGAAAGTTATCCTCGCCAAGGAGAGGATCAGCCGGATTAAGACCCAGAAAAAGATCAGAGGAGCTTTTACCATCTCCAAGATCTTATCCTGAAGTGAACTTACCCAATCCCGTAACTCTTGGGTTTGTGGGATATAAGGTGGGCATGACCCACATCTTTATGATAGACGAAGATAGATCCTCGTCTATGTTTGGGAAGGAGATTTATGTCCCCGTTACTGTTCTGGAGACTCCACCCATTTACGTTCTTGCGTTAAGAGCTTATGGGTTAAACAATAGGGGAGAACATTCAGTAATGGGCGAAGTGTGGGGGGATCTGGGAGACTTTGGCAAGTTCATCACTAGAAGAATAAGGGGATTAAAGATTGATAAAGAGAAGAAGGAACATCAGTTAAAGGACATTGAGTCTAACCTTGAGAGCGTTAGCTACTTTAGGCTTCTCGTTTCAACCCAACCGCATCTTATTCCAGCCCTTGGTAAGAAAACTCCGGATATTGTAGAGGTTCAGATAGGTGGTGGAAACACAAAAAACCAACTCGAGTATGGTTTAAAGCTTCTCGGCAATACTCTTTCAGTAAGGGACGTCTTCAAAGAAGGTCAGCTTATGGATATAATAGGTGTGACCAAGGGACATGGTTTTCAAGGTGTGATCAAGAGGTACGGAGTACAGGAGTTACCTAGATGGCATAAACATAGGAAAGGTAGCAGGAAGGTTGGTACAAAAGGTCCATCTTTGGGAACTCCAAGTTATGTTCCTCAGCCAGGCCAGATGGGATTCCACAGGAGAACCGAGTACAACAAGAGGATCCTGAAGATATCAGACGATACCAAGTTGATAAACCCCAAGGGTGGTTTCGTGAGATATGGACTAGTCAAGAATACCTACCTTCTAGTTCAAGGCTCCACGATAGGATCCATAAAGAGACCTCTCTTCCTGAGGTACCCCATCAGACCTTATTCCGCACAACTTCCGGTTCCGAAGGTTACCTATGTGGATGTGAACAGTAAGCAGGGGTGAAATGAGTGTATACAACTCTTTTAGAAAAAAGTACAAAAGTATTGGATCTATCAGGAAACAAGGTAAAGGACGTTCAGCTACCTTTAATCTTTAGTTATCCTGTAAGGAAGGACCTAATAAGGAGGGCATTTCATTCGTCATTTACGCAAGGTCTACAGCCTAAAGGAAGGGATCCAATGGCTGGCAAGAGAACCACAGCTAAAAGTTTTGGTATAAACCTAGGTTTGGCGAGGGTTCCACGTATAAGGGGAGCAGGTGAGGGTGCACTAGCCCCTAATACAGCGGGAGGAAGATTGGCTTTTCCCCCGTCTCCTAGGGAAAGAGTAAAGGAAGACATAAACGAGAAGGAAAAGAGGTTAGCCGTGATAAGCGCGTTGGCCTCTACTACTATAAAGGAGATTGTAACAAATAGAGGACACAGGTTTACGGGTGATCTACCGCTAGTTGTGGTCGATGATCTTGGAGGTATCAAGAAGACAGCAGAGCTAGAGGAGATCTTGATTAAGCTAGGACTGGAACAGGAATTAAAAAGGGCCTCTTACAAGAGAATAAGAGCAGGTAAGGGGAAGATGAGAGGGAGAAAGTATAAGCGTACGGTCGGACCATTGCTTGTTGTTCATGATCCCAAACTGCCTATTGTGGAGGCAGCTCTAAACTTGCCAGGCGTAGATGTAGTATCAGCTAAAGATGTGAGTGTAATTCATCTGGCACCAGGAGGACATGCGGGTAGATTAGTAATTTATACCGAATCTGCCCTTAAGGTTCTCCAGGATAGATTTAAGGGGCTGATAAAATGATCAAAGAAAGTATTTCCACGGAGAAGTCGGTTAGATTGTTAGAATCAAATAATACGCTAGTTCTCGTAGTAGATAGGGAGGACAATAAGGCAACTATAAAGAGTGAAGTGGAGAAGGCGTTTGGAGTGAAGGTAGAGAAAGTTAACGTGGTGATAACACCTAGAGGTGAGAAGAAGGCGTATGTCAAGCTGGCGCCTGAATACAAGGCGTCAGAAATAGCCCAGAAGCTTGGAATTCTTTAGGTGATTTAAATGGGTAAGAAACTTTTACAACAAAGAGCAGGAAGAGGAAACATAAATTTCCGAAACCCAGGTTGGTTAAGGGTAGGAAAGGTCAGATATCCAACTATAACCGGGCATCATATCGCTAAGGTTGTTGATATTTTGCATAATCCTGGAATGACAGAACCAGTGGCAAAGGTTAAGTTAGATACTGGTATTCAGTTCTTCATTCCTGCCGTTCAGGGATTAATATCAGGTCAAAAAATAGAGGTTGGAGAGGGCTCCCCAGCATCCTTGGGTAACATAGTTCCAGCGAAAGATCTACCTGAGGGTGTGTATGTATCTAACGTGGAACTTCATAGAGGAGATGGTGGAAGATACGCAAGAACGGCTGGATCATACGCAATTGTAGTGGGGAAATCTGAGGGAAAAGTTATTCTAAGGTTACCCTCTGGAAAGATAAAGGAGATAGATGAGAACGCTTTGGTCACTGTGGGAACTGTGGCAGGTGGAGGGGTCTTAGAGAAACCTCTTCTAAAGGCTGGAAATAATTACTGGAAGTATAAGGTCAAAGCAACAAAGTGGCCTGATGTTAGAGGTGTTGCGATGAACGTTGTGTCTCATCCACACGGAGGAGGTCTTCATCAGAGCGTTAGCAGGTCTAGCACTGTAGCTAGGAATACCCCGCCAGGCAGAAAGGTTGGACATATTGCAGCACGTAGAACGGGTAGGAGGGATAGGAAGTGAACTTAAATAATACTAGGGGGGATGATCTGTAGATGTCAGTGGAGATTCCTGCCGAGTGGAAGAAGTTTAGGTATAGGGGCAAATCATTAGAAGAATTGTTGAACATGCCAATGGACGATTTTATCAAGTTGTTACCCGCCAGACAGAGAAGATCTTTGAGGAAGGGTTTTACTCCTTCAGAAAGGACTTTAATTGAAAAGATCAGGAAAATCAGAAGAGATTCAAAGGCAGACAAGCCGATTAAGACCCATGTGAGAAGTCTGGTAATTTTACCGGAGATGGTAGGTTTGAAATTTGCAGTATATAATGGCAAGCAATTCGTTGAGTTTCAAGTGGTGCCTGAGATGATAGGGCATTATCTAGGTGAGTTCTCTATACCGATCCAGAAGGTAGAACATGGAGAACCTGGCCTTAAGGCTACAAGATCCAGCCTCTTCATGGCCATGAAAGGGTGAAGAAAATGGCAGCATGGAATTATCCTATTCTATCCCTTGATGATAGTAGAGTTGGTAAAGCAGTGATTAGAAATGCTCCTGTTTCGATAAAGGATCTCTATAATGTGTGCAAGGCAATTAGAGGAATGAATGTTAAGGAAGCCCAGGCTTTCCTCCAGAGAGTTATGGAGGAGAAGGAGGCCTTGCCATACTGGAGATATGACCACGGTGCTTCTCACAAGTCAAATATCTCAAGAAAATGGAAAGTCAAAAGTGGCAGATATCCTAAAAAGGCTATAAAGTATGTAAACAAGGCCCTAGAGAACGCATTGGCTAATGCGCAAGGAAAGGGATTGGATGAGGATAAACTCAAGGTTGTCCATATAGCAGCGCATAAGGGCATTATTATAAAGAGATTTATGCCTAGGGCGTTTGGTAGGGCCACTAAGAAATACAACAGGACTTCTCACATAGAGGTTATAGTTGGTGAGGTGTAGAGCTTGGTTGATATAAAGAAATACTTCCTTCAAAAGTCCATGACAAGAGTAATGGTAGATGAGTTCTTAGCAAAGGAATATTATAACGCTGAATATGCTGGTTCTGAGATCAGCAAGACTCCCATGGGTACTAGAGTTACAATCTATGCGGGTAGACCAGCGATCATTATAGGTAAAGATGGAAAGACAATAAAGAGGTTGGCCCAAATATTGGAGAAGTACTTTAACCTAGAGAATCCTCAGATCACTGTAACTCAGCCGGAGAAACCAGAGCTGAACGCTAGGGTAATGGCGTTCAGGCTAGCGGTGACCCTTGAGAAGGGATATCACTTCCGAAGAGCTGCCTTCATGACAATCAGGAGGATAATGAACGCTGGAGCCCTTGGAGCAGAGGTGATAGTTAGCGGAAAGATTACTTCAGAGAGAGCTAAGTTCGAGAAGCTTAAGGAGGGAATAGTCTACAAGACCGGCAATAACCTAGATGTAATGGTGGACAGGGCCATAGCCATAGCCACACTCAAGATGGGAATATATGGCGTTGAGGTGGTTATAACGAAGCCCCTGAGGACCATAGATAAAATTTCGCTTAAACAAACTGCAGGCACTAGTACTGGGGGCGAATCTGGAGAAGTTAGGGTAACAAACGTGAGGATAATTGATGAGACCCAAAACGTTAAACTTGAGGAACAATTAGGAGGCGCAGAAAATGACCAAAAGAGTCAGTGAACTCAGGAAATTAAGCGAAGAGGACCTAAAGAAACGCCTGGAAGAGCTCAAGGCTGATCTTCTCAAGAGAAAGGCCGAGGCGAGGATGGGAACGATCAAGAATACTTCCTCGATAAGGAATATAAGGAAAGATATAGCCCGTATATACACTATACTTTCAGAAAAAAAGAGAAATGAGAAAAAATAGATTTTTAGAGTATGATCTAATAGGGAAAAGAGTAAGGATTTTAACTCATTCTGATCCCTCCTTGGTTGGGAGGGAAGGAATAATAATTCTGGAAACCGAGAAAACCTTTCTCGTTAAGGCAGGGGACAACGCATTTTCCGTATATAAACCCAATGGAATTTATGAGATAGATTTTAAAAGACGTCGATTAACTATATGTGGCGACGCCTTGATAGGCAAGCCGATAAAAAGGTTGAGGTGATTTCATGTCTCAAGTAAAAACAAAAAACGTGGGCATTCCTGGGATCACTCCTCCTAGTAGGGAGTGTGAGGACGAGGATTGCCCATTCCATGGGAGTTTAAAGGTTAGAGGTACTCTAATTGAGGGTACCTTGGTTAAGAATAGGGCACCCAAGATGGGTGTGATCGAAAGAACTTACCTGTTCTACGATCATAAATACAAGAGATATGAAAGGAGAACGAGCAGAATTCATGCGAGAGTTCCCAGTTGTCTGGACGTCAAGGAAGGAGACAGAGTTATAATAGGGGAAACTAGACCCCTATCTAAATCGGTTTCCTTCGTAGTTCTAGGCAAGAGGTGAAAATGAATGCCAGAAAAAATGCAGGTATTAGGATCGAGGAAGGGCCTAACTCCCGCAGTTCAAAACTATACTATGGTAAATGTGTCTGACAACAGTGGCGCTAAGGAGGCCATGATCATTAGTGTCTTCGGCTATAGAGGTGCTCTAAGGAGAGTACCTTACGCAAACGTAGGCGATCTTGTGATGGTATCTGTTAGGAAAGGAGCTCCTGACGTCAGAAAGCAGAAGTTTAAGGCGGTGGTAATAAGGCAGAGAATGCCCTTCAGAAGGCCAGATGGTACTTGGATCTCGTTCGATGATAATGCAGTAGTTATTGTAAACCCAGATGGTACAGCAAAGGGAACAGAGATAAGAGGTCCAGTAGCAAGGGAAGCTGCAGAAAGATGGCCAAAGGTAGCTAGCCTGGCTACCTTAATAGTTTAGGTGATTTCGATGGTATCGTCTAAACTGATTGCCCCTCTTTCCGATGAGCTAGCGAAGGAATATGGAATGAAAAGAATCGGTATAAGGAAGGATGATACTGTGAGAGTAATGAGGGGAGATAATTACGGCTTTGAGGGAAAGGTGACTCAGGTGTTCCCTGAGTCTGGTAGAATAGCTATTGAAGGTCTGACTAGGAAGAAGGCAGACGGCACTCCAGTCTACATTAAGATTCACGCTTCTAAGGTAGAAATTACTAAGTTGAATACAAATGATCCAAGGAGGAAAGACATTATAAATAGGAAAGCTTCAAGGCAGAAAGAGGAGCAAGGAGGTAAGGCTCAATGACTCATATTACTAGATTAGAGGCTCCCTGGTTCTTAAGAGCGAGTAAAAAGGAGTATAAATGGACCGTTAGAGCCTCGCCTGGTCCCCATCCGTTAGGCAAGAGTATCCCACTAGGTTTACTTCTGAGGGATTATCTCGCGTTTACTTCTTCGCTTAAGGAATCTAAGAAGATAATTTCAGACGGTAAGGTGCTAGTGGATGGAAGAGTAAGACGTGATTACAAATATCCTGTAGGTTTGATGGATGTGATTGCTATTCCTCATGCTGACCTATATTTGAGAATAGTTCCAGATCGTGCTAGGCTTCTTAAACCTGTAAAGATCTCGGAAGAGGAAAGTAAATTCAAACTCGTGAGGTTGCTGAACAAAACGCTCGTGAAGGGGGGTTTACTTCAATTTAATCTCGAAGATGGGAGGAACCTTTTGATAAGCAAGGAGTCCACTGAAATGTTCAAGCTTCCTACCCTGACAACCTTAAAGATATCAATTCCAAACCAGGAGATATTAGGTGTGTATGGGTTTAAGGAAAATGTATATGTTATGGCTGTAGGTGGAAAGAACGCAGGAATCATAGGTCAATTAAAGAGAATTCAGACCTCTCCTTACAAGACCAGGCGTTACTCCATTGTTGTAATTAGAAGCCCAGACGGTTCTGAATACGAGACTAACCTTGAAAATGCAATGGTTATAGGAGAGGAAAAACCTGAGGTGAAGGTGGAGTAAAATGGAGCAGGTAACTAAACAAAATCCAATGAGAAATGTGAGGATCGCCAAGGTAACGGTAAACATTGGACTTGGTGAATCGGGAGAGAGGTTGCAAAAAGCTTACCAATTAGTGGAAGAGCTAACAGGAGCTAAGCCAGTTTACACAAAGGCTAAGAAATCCATTAAGGAGTTTGATGTGAGAAAGGGAGCTCCGATCGGTGTAATGGTGACTTTACGTGATGAAAAGGCTGAGGAATTCCTAAAAAGAGTGCTGGCTGCCGTTAATTATAAGATTAAAGCCAGTAGCTTTGATAAGCACGGAAATGTAAGTTTCGGTATTGCAGAACATGTGGTGATTCCAGGCACACGTTATGATCCTGAGGTGGGTATATTCGGACTTGATGTGGCCATAACATTTGAGCGCCCAGGTTTCAGAGTAAGCAGGAGAAAAAGACAGAAATCAAGGATTCCAGATTCCGTGAGGGTAAGGAAGGAAGAAGCAATGAAGTTCCTCACGGAAAACTTTGGGGTTACTATTGTTTAAGGTGATATGAATGGGTAAGTATAAACCACCGGCTGAAAGGAAACATGGAAAGGGAGTCCAATATTGTAGAAGATGTGGAAGCACAGACTCTGTAATACAGAAATACGGGATATATTTATGCAGGCAATGTTTCAGAGAAGTTGCATATCCATTAGGGTTCAAGAGGTTGAGGTGAGATAGATGACGGTAATCAACACTTTGTCAAACGCTTTAAGCTCCCTGTATAATAACGAGATGAGAAGAAACAAGCAAGCAATTATAATGCCCTCGTCTAAATTGATAGTAAATGTTCTGCGTGTAATGCAAAAAGAGGGATATGTAGGAGAATTTGAGTACATTGACGATGGTAGATGGGGCAAGATTCTAGTACAATTAATGGGCAGAATCAATAAGTGCGGTGCTATAACTCCTCGTTACTCCTTGACTTACAGGGAAATGATCAGTCTTCCAGATTACATCAGGAGATATCTGCCATCGAAGGAGATTGGCGTAATAATAGTTTCAACGCCAAAGGGAGTTATGACCCATAAGGAGGCAGCAAGGCAAAGAACGGGAGGAATTGTCCTGGGTTATGTATATTGAGGTGAAAGTATGCAGATGGTATCCTTCAGAGAGGAAATACAAATACCTTCTGGGATAACAGTTAACATTGATGGTAAGACGGTGAAGGTAAAGGGGAAGAAGGGTGAACTATCAAGAGACTTCTCCTTTGCCAAATTCCTTACCATTTCCCTTGAGGATGGCAAAATAATACTAGAGGGATCCTTCCTGGGGAGAAGGGAGAAGGCCACAGCATATAGTATTGTAAAGCATATCAAGAACATGTTCACCGGGGTTCAAAATGGATACAGATATTATCTGAAGATAATATTTACTCATTTCCCAATAACTGTAAAGGTTGTTAACGATGAGGTTCAGATCACTAACCTAATTGGAGAGAAGAATGTTAGAGTGGCCAAGATAATGCCAGGCGTTAAGGTGACGGTTAAAGGAGAGGATATAGTGGTTGAAGGGATTGATCTAGAAAAGGTGTCGCAGACCGCTGCTAATATTGAGACAGTAACTAAAATCAGAGATTTCGATAGGAGGATATTCTCAGATGGGATTTATATTTACAAGAAAGAGGTGATCTCGTAATGAACGGTAAAACTAGTTTAAGTAGGAAAAAGATATATAAAATGAAATTGAAACATAAGGCTCTGTTGCCTAAATTCCTTAGGTATGATTGGGATAAGTACTTTAGACTGGAGAGGCAAGAAAGGTGGAGAAGGACAAGAGGTCAAGATAATAAAACCAGGCTAAGGATAAAGGGATTTCCGAAACCTGTCATGGTAGGCTTTAGGAGCCCTAAGCTCATTAGATATCTTCATCCTACAGGTTTGAGGGAAGTTATAGTGAATAACGTCTATGAAGTGGAAGAACTCAAGGAATCAAAGGACAGAGTTATTCTAAGGATTTCTGGAAAAGTCGGTCTTAAGAAAAGGTTAGAAATAATAAGTAAGGCCAAGGAATTGGGATTTCGTGTAGCTAATGGTGAGTAAACATGGCAGAGCTTGAACTTCAGAAAAGGCTCGCAGCTGATATAAAGAATGCTGGAGTTAGTAGGGTAAGGATACCACCAGAGCATGTGGATGAGGTAGCAGGTGCATTAACTAGGGAAGAAATAAAGAGGCTCATAAAGGATGGTAAGATTGTAATTCTTTCTACGCGTGGGAATAGTAGAGGAAGAGTAAAGGAGAGGAGACGCAGTAGGAAAAGAAAGGGTGAAGGCAGAAGAACAGGAAGTAAAAAGGGTAGAAAGGGGGCTAGAACTGGTAAAAAGGAGGAATGGATTGTCAAGATTAGAAAGATAAGAAGATACTTGCAATGGTTAAGAGATCATGAAATTATAGATACAAGGACCTATAGAACCTTATACATTAAGGCCAAGGGAGGCACATTTAAGAACCTCAATGACGTAAAGACTTTGCTCAAACAGATGGGCAAGATAAAGGAGTGATGATAGATGGCACATGGTCCAAATTACAAGGTTAAGTATAGAAGGAGAAGAGAAGGCAAAACCAACTATTACAGAAGGTACACTTACGTATTAAATAGATCGGATAGGGTAGTAGTTAGGTTGACAAATAAGTATGTAATTGTTCAGTTCGTTAAATTTGACCCTAAGGGTGACATAACAGTGGCTGCAGCTCATTCGAGAGAACTTATGAAGTTTGGTTGGAAGGGGGATGAGAACAACTCGACTGCCTGTTATCTAACAGGTTATCTGGCAGGCCTTAGGGCTAAGAAGGCAGGAATGACCAGCGCTAGCGCAGATCTGGGATTGTTCACTCCAACTAAGGGGGCCAGGATATTCTATGTGTTGAAAGGAGTCATTGACAGTGGCGTCAAGGTCCCCATGGGCGATGTTGGGGTTAATAATGATAGGTTAGCAGGAAAGCATATTGCTGAATACGCTAAGAAGCTTGAGCAAGAGGATCCGGATAAATATAGAGGGTTATTCTCAAGGTATCTGGCTAGGGGTCTTGACCCTAAGGATCTACCCGCCCATTTCAAGGAGGTTCTAAATTCTATTAAATCAGGTGAGAAGTGATGGCTGAGGAAGTACCTGTTTCAAATGTAGAGGAGTGGAAACCCAGGACCAAAATTGGTCAGTTGGTTAAAGAGGGCAAGATAACTTCAATTAAGGAGCTCTACGCAAGGAACATGAGTATAGCAGAACCTGAAATTATTGATGTTCTATTGCCTAACATGAAGTATGAGGTAATTGATATAGGAATGGTACAGAAGCAAACAGATGCTGGTGAACTATCCAGGTATAAGGTTCTCGTAGTAATGGGGAATTACGATGGTTATGTGAGCATAGGCGTGGGTAAGTCTAAACAGTTGAGGGTGGCCATTCAAAAGGCAATTAGAGACGCAAAAATGCATGTTATACCTGTTAGAAGAGGATGTGGAAGCTGGGAGTGTACTTGTGGTGAATCACATAGCTTACCTTTCCTTGTCTCAGGTAAGTCAGGTAGCGCAGAGGTTGTGTTGAGGCCTGCACCTAAGGGAACAGGTTTAGTAGCTGGAGGAGTATTAAAGACCTTGCTGACCTATGCCGGAATAAAGGATGTCTGGTCATTTAGTAGGGGAGAGACAAGAACAACGGACAATTTCATCATGGCAGGCTATAGAGCTCTCTATAATACGTATAAATTCGTAACCCCAGTTGATTGGGCAAGGAGAAGGTGAAGGTTTTATGTCGTCTATCCTTATTGTAAGGATAAGGGGAAGTGCCTCAACCCCCTGGGATCTTCAGGAGGTTCTGGAGATGCTTAGGTTAAGTAAACAGTATAGCGCAATGGTGTATCCAAAGCAGGATGATATTGTAGGAATGGTGAGGAAGGTTCAGTCTTACGTTACCTGGGGAGAGCTTAACATGGACGGAGCAAAGGCGTTAATGGCAAGAATAGAGACCGTTAAAGGCGCACTAGATCAATCCTTTATTGAAAAGGAGCTGGGGCTATCAACGGAAGACTTCATTAAGAAATTAGTAGACGGAGAACTAAAATTAAACTCTATTCCCTCTATAAAACTTCCCATAAGACTTCATCCACCTAGGAAGGGATTCAAAGGGAAGATAAACTCCTTTATTGGATCGGGAGGAGAGCTAGGTTACAGAGGAGAAAAGATTAATGAACTTGTAAGGAGGATGGTGTAAGATGGTAGTTAGGCGTGCAAAGAAATCGAGGAAAATGAGAGCCCATAGAACAATGGGCTGGGGAACAAAGGGACAGCACAGGGACAGGGGAGCCGAGGGCGGAAGACATGTAGGAATGCATAAGGAAAAATGGTCCTGGATAGTAAAGTATGGTAAGGATTGGTACGGGAAGCATGGGTTCGTTAATCCCACATCCAAGAAGTTGAATGCGATATCATTGAGAAAGCTTGGAGAGCTTATAGAGTCTGGTAAGATTCAGGTTACCAACAAAGATGGGAAGCTCGAGGTAGATCTTGAGAAACTAGGATATGACAAATTACTAGGAGGAGGTCAGGTTAAGGCTCCCTTAATAGTTAAAGTGGCCGTTGCAACCAATAAAGCAAAAGAGAAAATAGAAAAATCTGGTGGGCAAGTTATTTTAACCCCCCAGAGCTAACTGTTTTGATTAGTTCATGTCACTTACTGACGCGCTAGCCAAGTTGGGTCAGGTTCTCCCAGCAGTTACTAAGCCAGAGGAAAAACCAACGTTAAACAAGAAACTGCTATGGTCCATAGTGGGAGTAGTAGTCTATCTATTAATGTCATCTGTTCCCCTTTATGGGATCCAGAGTACTGCCCTAAGTAACTTCCTCTTGGAACAAGTAATATTTGCGTCTACCGCTGGCACGTTAGCCCAGCTTGGAATTGGACCCATAATCACTGCCGGACTAATAATGCAAATACTTGTTGGATCTAAACTGCTCAATCTTAACTTAAACGATGAAGAAGATAAGGCAAAGTTCACAGAAGCACAGAAGGGGTTAGCCTTTCTTTTCATCTTGTTGGAGTCATTTCTATTTGCATTTGCATTGACTAGGTCAAGTGGATTGTCCAATATCAATATTCCGTTAATTGTCGCTGGGCAATTGATTGTTGCAACTTACCTTATACTATTACTGGATGAATTAATTCAGAAAGGTTGGGGACTAGGCTCTGGAGTAAGCTTGTTCATCCTCGCTGGAACAATGAAAATAATATTCTGGTATATGTTCGGAATTGTGAACGTTCAATCTCAAAATCTCCCTGTCGGATTCTTCCCGTCGCTCGTCACAACCATAATCGATCACGGCAACTTACTTAATCTGGTGGTCAACACGACGAAATCTTTTCAGCCTGACCTAGTGGGGCTAATTACTACAATAGGTCTAATATTTCTAATAATATATCTGACTTCCATAAATGTTCAAATACCTATTACCTCTCAGAAACTAAGGGGAATAAGAAGAACGATTCCGCTCAACTTCCTTTATGTCAGTAGCATACCCGTTATATTTGTAAGTGTTCTTGGTGCAGATATTGAACTTTTCTCTTCCTTAACCTCTTATATATCATCCTCTGCTAGCAGTGTTCTAAACGCAATCCAATCCGCATTTATATTTCCACCACCTAGCACCACAATACCTCACAGTGTCTACGCTGTGGTACTAGACCCAGTAGGCGCAGTGATTTATTCTGTAGTTTTCATCGTGTTAGGTATACTCTTTGGAATAGTATGGGTAGAGGTATCTGGTCTTGATCCTGCCACTCAAGCTCAAAACCTTGTTGATGCTGGGATAGAGATCCCTGGCATGAGGAACAATCCAAAGATGATAGAGGCTGTATTGGCCAAGTATATCTATCCTCTAGCCTTCTTTAGTTCCCTAATAGTCAGTGTGATAGCGGTAGGGGCTACGCTTTTAGGAGTATACGGAACTGGTGTTGGAATACTCTTGGCGGTGTCCATAGCGATGCAGTATTACAGTCTATTAGCATACGAAAGATCTATAGAGATGTACCCCTTGTTAAAGAGATTGATAGGTGAATAGTCGTGAAACTGGGCATCGTAACTGGGATCCCAGGAGTTGGTAAGACAACTATCCTTAATACTATAAAGGAGATTTTATCAAAGGAAAATTCTAAGTTTCTAATAATGAATTATGGAGACTATATGTTGAAAACTGCTATGGAGATGAAATACGTTAGTAATAGGGATGAAATGAGGAAATTACCCCTTAACGTACAAAGACAACTCCAGTTGGAGGCCGCTAAGAACATATACAAGGATGCCTCTTCATTGGGAGATGGTTTATCCTTTTTAGATACGCATGCTGTAGTACGTACGCCAGGAGGGTACTTACCCGGTTTACCTAAGCATATAGTAGAGATTCTTCAACCCCAGGTGATATTTCTTATAGAGAGCGATCCAGAGCTTATTCTGAAGAGACAAGAGAACGATAAGACTAGGGCCAGGACCGATTATTCGGATCCAGCGGTAATCAAAGAGACCATGGATTTCGCAAGGTATTCGGCTATGGCATCGGCAGTTCTGGTAGGTGCTTCAGTAAAGGTCGTGAAAAATGTAGAGGGAGATCCATCCATAGCAGCGCATCAAATAATTAAATCGCTGGTCTAGGATGATTATTCAAATACTTGAAATTCTGTTTTTTTCGTTTCTTCTGAATTTTGTTCTGTATCTTGTCTACAGATATTATATTTCTAGGAAAATTTCCCAATACTTGTTAGTTTTGGAAGATCTTAACTCTAGAATTAATAAGGTTACCTCAAAGAGGAGGGAAAGGGTATATAGGAAGCTCTCCAAGGATATAAGAAAATATAATAGTGGACTCTACTTTTATTCAATGTTACAATCCTTCGCTCTCCTTGGCTTATATATCTTAGGTTTATTTCTTATTTTTACCATGAGATTTACAGTATATATACCATTCTACATACCAGTTTTAACACAGTCTGTTTCTTCAAGGCACGTAATTCTGGAGGGCCCCATTTTGGTCTATATCCTGTCGTTTTTACTTTTTACTCCACTATCCTTACGAAGGCCCAAAGCAAATATAAACTAAACATCTAATGATCTACAAGGGTGATCTCATGAAGCCTTATCAGAGGACATCTTCGTTGAAAAAGGTGTATAGAAGACTACCTTCCTCTAGAACTGGTGTATTGCTGAGGAAAAAGAGACCCAGTGTGGCCAAATGTGCAATATGCAAGAAACCTCTGAGGGGTAGCGTGGGATCAAAGCAGAGGATGTATGGAGGCTTCGTCTGTCATAAATGCCTTCAGAGCCTCATTAAACTGTCAATGAGAGGAATTTCATGATACTTGTGGTTAGTGGGCCTTCGGGTAGCGGGAAAACGACTGTAGCTAAGTCTCTCTCAGTTAAGTATGGACTTAGGTTTGTTTCAGGAGGTCAAATCTTTAGGGAAAAGGCATCCTCGATGGGGATGGATCTGCTTTCATTGAATAAGGAGGCTGAGAAAGACTTTGACATAGACAAGGTTATTGATAAAGAGATATTGAACCAAGCTAAAATGTCCAATGTTGTAATAGAATCGCACATAGCTGGCTGGATATTAGCGGGAGAATCTACAGTAAGTATTTATCTTTGGGCGCCGTTGGACGAAAGAGCTAGGAGGATATCTAAGAGAGATGGAATCTCTTATGAGAATGCACTATTAAGTATTCTAGAGAGAGAACAAAGCCATTATTACAGGTTCTGGAAATATTATGGTATAGACATTCAAGATCTTTCCCTTTACGATCTAGTGATTAACACCTCTAAGCTTTCTCCCGAAAAGGTGTTGGGCCTTATAGAATACTTTTTAGATTCATACATTCAGTTAAGTCCCCGTAAATGATTAGGATTGTAACTTTTGATGGCGGGAGTAGAGTCATTTATACAACAATTGACGACTCAGGTTACGGAAATATCGTGGAGTGTTTTTATACTAGCTTGGGCCATTGGTTGGGCTCTAAGAGGATCACCCATACCTATCTTTAAGGTAAAGAGAACTGGACAGGACTTCATTGAGGATGCGATAATGGCCGCTTTTTGGTTAGCCCTTGGGACCACCGTGTTTGCCCTTATCTCATATATTGCAGGACAATTTTAGGTGACAACAATGAATGTTTTTGAGATTTTGGCAATTTCACAGGATCTTGCTGGCCTAACTTACTTTCTGGGAACCCTCTTAATGGCTGTCCCAATTCCGGTATACGGGGTAAAGAAATGGGGGCCTAGATTAGTAATAGATGGTATATATTCATCGGTACTAGTTAATTTGTACGAGACCTTAATTGCGATTATAGCGCAGTTAGGCAGCTACCTAGGAATAAACTGGAGTTACTATATGAACTGGCTTTATCAGCTTCTTACCGGAGAGCTTCAAGTCTACACTCTACTACGGACCCTTTACACAACCATAACCTCATTTCCTTACGGTGGTATAAATCCCATAGTTGGCCCCCTTAGCCTTTTCCTCTCCATGATATCTGGGTTCATGAGTATTACTGGCACACTGATAGTTATCTCTCAGCTAGTGTATAATTACGTGGGACTAATATTAGCCTTGGGAATTTTACTCATCTCAATTCCCTTTAGAGTCGGTAGGTCGATTGGTGGTTCCTTCATAGGGTTTTCCATTGTATTTTACATCGGTTTACCGCTACTTCCCTCATTTCTAAGCGCATTTAATGTGAATGTGCTTCAAAATACTGTGAATTCCGCTGACAACCTTACCGTACTGGCAACTCAGGTGATCCCGGCTTATATAGAAGGCACTATTTTAATGCCATTGGTGTATATTGGCATACTAACTTCGTTATCAATTGGTATTGGATCAGCGATATCGGGGTCCTACTCAAGACTACCTATACCTGTTGACTTCCTATGAGCGTGGAATCATGAAATCAAGAACAATAATGGTATTTCTTTTAATTTATACCTCTATAATCTCTTTTGTTGAGACAAAAAATCCAGGTTTATCTATCATAACCTTGATAATAGCTATAGCTATATTTATCCTTCCAAAAATTACTTCTGCGTCTGCTGATTAGGTTGCTTCTTTTCCTTTTTCACTTCCTTGTTCATGAATATGGTAGTTTTCTGTCTTCCTCCCATTTTGATCTATAACGTTAAAGTTCTTCGGGTTATAAATCTGTTATGGGTTTCCAATTCTTCGATCATACGGCTGACGTGGGAATCAAGGCTTGGGGAAAGACCTTGGAAGAGGCATTTGAGAACTCGGCGTTGGCAGTATTCGAAATAATGACCGATACGTCAAAGATTGAGCCCAAGGTCTCAGTTGACATTGAGGTGGACGGCTATGATCTAGAGAACCTTTTATACAGGTGGATTGAGTCACTTCTATTTTACTATGACACGGAGTTACTGATATTCGGTAGATTTCAGGTGAAAATAGACGGGCTGAAATTGAAGGCAAAGGCTTTTGGTGAAAGATTTGATGAGACGAAGCATGAAAGGAGAACAGTGGTCAAGGCTATGACATATCACGAAATGTCCATTAAGACGAACGGAAATGTAGAGATAACGTTTGTAGTCGATATTTAAAATTCAAGAAATGCCGCCGCGGGGACTTGAACCCCGGACAACCCGGTCTCTATACCGAAGTCTTCAGCCGGGTGCTCTCCCGGGCTGAGCTACGGCGGCACGAAACTACTTCTACTAGCCTAAACTTAAAACTTTTGTCCCGCATGGTTCAATGGGGCCCGGCGACACCCGAGGAGTACCCTTATTAGGGTGTCTGTGAATTAGGGTCTCCAGGGGCCCCGACATTGAACGTCTTGTTGGTAAGTGCCAATAGGATTGACAGGATGTTTCTGGATGCATTCAGGGAAAGTTTAGAAAAAAACGGAATTAAATCCTACACTATGATTGAAATAATTCATGTTAGCCTTACGGCCTATGACTGGGACAAGGGTATATTTGACGGAACCAAGGTAATTGAAAAGATAAAATCTAAGATACCGAGGATGCCGAGTACGCTGGTTATTAGTATATTCTCACCTGAAGTGGAATATAATGGCACTTACCCCGAGTGTATGGTTAGGGAAAACCTAGTGTTATTCTCCATTGGAAATCTAATGAGAAGGGGCACGATAAAGGATCCAGTTAGTTACATCAGGGATAACATAAGTAGATTTATTCGAGCCGAGAATTGTATAACCTTAAACTAGATATAAGGCATGAATCGAATCTAGACCCTAAATCAAGCAAGTGTAGCCTCGATTGTAAGAAGACTAGGCACAGTTATTCTCATCTAATCTTGATAAAAAAGAATTTAGTGCGACCGCCGGGATTTGAACCCGGGATCTCTGGCTTGGGAGGCCAGCGTCCTAACCAGGCTGGACTACGGCCGCACTCTAAATATTTTTGGAGTGAGCCCGTTAATAAAGCTACAGCAGTTGATGATTTGGATTGTTCCCCCAAAGGACCAGATTTGTCATTATCACATGCCCAACAAAGAAAAGGAAGTTGCTTAATCTCACTTAATAAATTTTCAGCCCTAAAACTCCCTTATCGTGAATGACCTCACCCTGAATTGATGAACTCTCGAGCAGTCCCTCGAGAAGGTCTTTCAGGTTGTTTATTACATTTTCCGATAGCAGGTTCGGCGACATTATCTTTACCGTGTTACCGCTCTCCTGAATTGATCCATATACCTGTAAGATGGATTTGCACATTCTAATCACCCCTTCTTTGCTGTTCTGAAAGCTCTCTCTAGCAATGATTCCAAGCCTCTTTCCAAGATCTCTCCATTCACCGCTGGTCTCTGTCATGGAGAAGGGGGCTATTGTTATTGTACCCTTGTAGCTCTGAGAGATTTTTCCCAAGACTATGATGAGTTCCTTGACGCTTTCCAGGCTGACTCCACTAGACTCTATTTCAAGTGCGCTACTTAACAAATAGTTGGTATAATCATACAGGCTCATCTTCTTGGAAGATGCCAGTTCACTTAATCTAGAATGTAAATCCTTATCCATGAAACATGGGTGCCTGCTGGACTTATTCTTCTTCTCTGACATAGTTAAAAGCAGTATACAATCGTATAAAAATTTACAATCTTAATCAGTGGCTGCCCGCTCCTTTCATCGTTCAAGGAAAAATTTTCATCATAAAACTTGTAATCTGTAGGTAATTAATCACTTTATGATTTTCGCAGGCGTCGATCCTGGGACTTCCACGTATGCTGTGGCCATGGTAAATGAGTTAGGCAAGGTGATAAGTTACGCCGAGTTTCCAACTGACCAGGTTGAAAAGGACATAATGTCCATCTTGGCCTACATTCTTAGGTATAGGCCCTCACTTATCGCTTTACCCTCTGGTCATGGTCTTCCCTTCGTTCGAGCAAGGGATTTGGACGAGGATAGTATTTTCCTCATGACCCTATCTGCATCAGGCAAGGGTCCTCTTCACTCGTTTTTGAGAGCATCCAGGCATTTACCAGGGGTAACTATTCCCTCTGTTATAGAGCTATCCAGTGTTCCAAGGCACAGAAAGGTTAACATGATTGATTTGGGAACAGCAGATAAGCTGGCCTCTGCGTTTTTCTACAGGACCATGTTCAGGGATTTCGTGCTGGTGGAGGCGGGATCCAGGTTCCTCTCAGCGTTAGTGGTACTAGACGGGGTGATAGTTGACGGGCTGGGGAGCTCAATCCTGCCCGGTTCAGCTGGCTTCATGGACGGTGAGCTCGCCTATCTAATGTCGCAGAGAAGACCCTTGACGAAGAGCCAGATTTACTCAACAGGGACGTTCGAGAGAGCCGTCGAAGTGGCCAGAATGTTTGCAGATTACTATTCTAAGCACTATCACATTCCAGTGATAGTATCAGGTAAGAGAAAGGATGCAGTTCCATTCGGTCTAAAGTTTGATTTCAGGTTCAAGGAATCCGCAGTGGGATCAGCCTATATAGCCTCGGCGGTCTCAGGATACAGGTTCAGGGAACATATTGACATGCTTAATAGTGCCGGCACACCCATTGATTACGTGGAACTGGAGGGATGGGAAGAGAGCATTTCCTGGATAAGGATGCGATCATAGATAGGCAGGGAAATATAGGATTCGTGTTTACAAATCAGAATCCACCGGGCTACGTGTTCGGCTACACTAAATACATTTACACTGGAAGGGGACTTTGGAGAGGATATGAGAGGGTTCTAAAGTATTATGGGGTTCACAACCTTATTGATTCCCCGCAGAAATTTTCAGTGGAGCCCTGTTATGGTGTGGAATTTCCAGTTATTTCACTCTCTCAGGTAAGGAAGCGCCTGTACCCAGAGGAAGGATTTAGGAAGATACTGTCAAATGAAAGGAAGGTAGACCTAGCCCCTCTCTTCTCCCTCCTAGATAAAATACCCAATATCCGCCTAGGTATTACCGGTTCATATCTAGTTGGGATTGAACATGCAAATTCCGACGTTGATATGGTGATTTACGGATGTAAGGATGCATATGACTTCCTGAGTACGTTTCAAGGAGGTAGCCCTGACAAGGAATGGGTTGCAGAGACTGTGAGAAACTATTCCCTTGAGATAGAGGAAGTGAAATCCCTGTATGACGTCAGAACGAGGGGGATTTACAGGGGCATGAAATACTCCTTCCTCTTCGTTGACGATAAACCCCATCCTTACTGCAGAGATGTATGTTTCCCTGTTAGGGAGGTTACAATTCAAGGTGAAATTCAAGGGGATTGCAGGTCCCTTTTCTACCCCGCAGTGGCAGAACTATATTCCCGCGATTATTATGAAATAGTATCATGGGAAGGAATATATTCCATGGCCCTATTTAAGGGAGGGCTAGCTAGGGTAAGAGGGCTCGAAATGAACTGTTCAGGGAGGAGAGTGATACTTGTTGGCGACAGAAGGGTTAAGGGATCTATTAGAATTTTGTGAGAAGGTAGGTAGAGCACTGACTCTGTCATCGTTCGTAGAGGCGAGTATTCCAAAACCAGGTAATGCGGGACCTATGCAGGACATTCCTTCAGTGAAGTATAGGAGCCTTCTGGAATCTGCAATGAAATTGGAGGCATCATATCGTGATGCATGTCTGAGAGGTTATCGAAGGAAACTTCCCTTGATGGATCTGTTATATAGGGTATCAAGCAAGGATTTCGTCCTGCTGGGAACTGGAATATTATTATTGCCTCTGGCATATTCCGCTCCGTCCCTAAGTCTTGAGGGAGTAATTGCAGGAGCGTCTCAGGTAGTTCGTTCCATGGGATACGAGGATTGGAAGTGGTTTAGTCAAACGTTATCCATTATCCAACCTAGTTATTTGGGAAAGGTAGAAACCATGGACTATAGATCTGGGGATCTAGAATTTTGGAGAGTTTTGCAATGGTCTGCCATGTTTGATACGGTCTCCAGGGAACTGGTGGAGGGATATAGAAGGTCCCTCAAGGTCTTCCAGATGCTAAGGAGAAGGACTTGTGGCTCTTTCGTTCGAACAATACAACACGCTTTCATAAGGTTACTATCTGATGAGCCTGATGGATTGATTTTAAGAAAGTGGGGGAACAAAGCTGCCCTTAATGTCTCCTTGATGGCATCGAGAATACCAGATTGTCCGTCTGACGAGGAGCTAGCGAATTTCAATGAATTCTTAACTTCCCATGGGTTCAATCCAGGATCCACAGCTGATTTAATAGCCTCAGGGATTGCTCTATATGAACTGAATGAGCTCTTTAATAATGGTGTCAGGCCTTTCCTGCAGAGAGGATGTGATAGAGTCACTTAATAGACTGGGCACTAGGGTGATAGGCCTAGGGGATATTGAGTGTCCTCAGAGGATAAGGAACTTTAAGGGAATTCTAGGGGAAATGGATAGTATAACAGCAATGAAGTACATGGAGAGGAATAACCTCATGATCAGTAGGGAGGACGACTTATCGGTCGATTTCTCAACTCCCTATGTAATAGTTCACGAACCTCCCTTTGGAGTAGGTACTGGTTACATTAATGGAGTGAGCGTGGGCTCCCTCAGTTTAAGGGCAAAGATCCTAACTTACAGGCCTAGTGTGGTTTTTCATGGCCATTCGGAGGTACAGAAGGAGGTCGACTTTCAGGGTACTAGGGTAGTATCAATCGGTTTAGGTTCGTTGAGACAGTTCGTGGAATATTTTGGAAACGGACGTTATAAATTTATTACACTTTAATAAACATGAGCTCAATCAAATATCTTTTTATCAGGTATGGATTTAGACAATCACTTTCTCCTTTACGAGTCCTTATTAGCTAAAATGGTAGTATTATGTATGGTCTCCAGTCTTCTAGATCAGAGAGTTAGAAATCCGTTTGAATTTTATGCAGCATATTATCCACCAATAAATGCGGGTAGGAAGGCCTACACCATTGAGGAGCTTATGGACAGTATACGAAAAGTGGATGGATATTCGATTTTTTATCACGTATTCCATCCCATTTTTTCAAGCCATGTGGTACCCTACGACTTACATAACGACTTTGCGTTCTGGATTAGGGACGAGCTTCATGACGAGTCTCTGGCCTACAAGGTTTCAGATGTAGAAGGAACAGAGCCTAGAACTGTTGAGCAGGTAAGAGATGAAATCCTCAAGATCCTAGAGTCCTCTCAAAATAGGACTAGAGCCAATAAGCCGTTTCATTTTATTTCTTGTAGACCAGTGATATATGACACAGGAAAGAGGGCGTGGAGCATTGGCGAATTCATTGATGTGGTGTCAAGTATAACTATGCGATCCGTGGTGTATCACTTTGTCTTCAGGCGAGTTATGGGATACTCGAGCAGGAATGACTTCTCTACCTGGCTGGAACAGGAGTTCCAGGCCTCAGCGATAGCTGACAGGCTTTCGAAAATAGATCCACAAACATATGTTAATGAGGAGGTTCTCAGAGAGGACATACTTTCTTTGATAGAGAGGGTGATTTACTCATGATAGAAAAATACGCTGAAATAATAGGAGAAAACGAGCTAGATGCAATCTACAGAATAGCTGAGAAGTTGAAGGGATTGTCAGTTCTTCATGTTAATTCAACACCTAAGGGCGGTGGAGTAGCTGAAATCTTGAGCAAACTTGTCCCTATGATGAACGAACTGGGGATAAACACTCAATGGAAGGTCATAAGGGGGGACAATGAGTTCTTTAACGTAACAAAGTCATTTCATAACTCCCTACAGAACGGTTCGGGAAATGTAAATGATGAGACTTTCGCAGTTTACGAGAAATGGCAAGATATTAATGCATCGGAAATTCCGCTGGACTACGATGTGGTCTTCATACACGATCCTCAGCCTGCAGGATTAATCAAG
Organism: Metallosphaera sedula DSM 5348; assembly: GCF_000016605.1. NCBI lineage: Archaea > Thermoproteati > Thermoproteota > Thermoprotei > Sulfolobales > Sulfolobaceae > Metallosphaera > Metallosphaera sedula. The sequence goes on from NC_009440.1 coordinate 105,407, forward strand.
GTAAGAAAGAAGGGAAAGTGGATATGGAGATGTCATATTGATATTTCCAATCCATATCCAAAGGTTTGGGAATTCCTTCGTAAGTATGTTCAGCAGTATGACGCCATGATAATATCGTCATCGGTATTTGGAAGAGAGGACCTTACCATCCCACAGTACGTGATTCCGCCGTCGATAGATCCCCTAAGCGTTAAGAACAGAGAGATATCACGATTTACTGTCGAGAGGATCCTAAGGAAGTTTGAGGTTGATCCTGATAGGCCACTGGTGACTCAGATTAGCAGATTTGACCGGGCAAAGGATCCAATAGGAGTAATATCTGCCTTTAAGGGGCTAAAGAAGCACATAGATGCTCAATTGGTCTACTTGGGAAGCCCCGCATCTGACGACCCCGAAGGGGATCAGGTATATCAGGAGACGGTAAAGGCAGCTGAAGGAGTGAAAGATGTTCATCTCTTAATGCTACCCCCCGACAGTGATCTGGAGGTTAATGCGTTCCAAAGGGGAGCAGACGTCGTAATGCAGAAATCGATTAAGGAAGGCTTCGGTTTAACCGTAAGCGAGGCCATGTGGAAAAGGAGAGCAGTAATTGGTGGTAATACGGGAGGAATTCCCTTACAGATAATCCATGGTTATACGGGATTCCTAGTGAATACGCCCGAGGAGGCCACACATTATCTCATTTACTTACTGCGAAATAGACAAATAAGGGAGAAGATAGGTCAGGACGCTAGGGAGCATGTTAGAAATAACTTCCTGATGACTAGGGAACTTCGGGATTACCTAATGGTAATGTTATTGTCAATTCAAGGCTGAGAGCTTACGCCTGATCTGATTGGCTCCAATCTTTTTCGTAATATCAAAACGGCGGATCACAATTCTGAGCCTAATAGGGCAGGGCTCAGGCCGGGATTTGAACCCGGGACCACTGGGTCCACAGTACTCATTTTTCTTTCAAGGAACGTTAAGAACTGTAATATGAGACTATGGCAAAGAAATGGTTTCATGAAACATGAATAGATAATGTTTAACGTCGTTTAACCAATCTCCTTACCAGCCTGGGTTTTATTGGGGAGTAAACTCTGGAGGGGCCGAGGGCCAAGCGCTGCTCCAGGATGTAGGCCTTCCCAAAGAGGGGATGGTCCAGGTCTAGGTCGCCCGTGGGCCGTGGGACTCCAGCTGCCGAGGTCCTAGGCCTTTACCGGGTCCGCTGCCGAGGAGGCCGAGGAAGTCCTCTTTACCGGGGAGTAAAACATGCGCTGCCCGGCCTCCAGGAAGGCCTAGGAGGTCCTAGCTGGGCTTAATCATTCTAGTTTAAGCTCTTCTTTGTATTTCGATTTCAGAGAGTACTTTCTGAAGGTCTTCCCTCCAAAGTGACCCCACCCGCGATATACTAGTCCTTCTTTCGCAAGCCGTGTTAAGTGAACTAAAAGAACATTCCTTTTTATCCTTGTATATTTCTCCAATTCTTCCAAAGAGCAAGAACCTTTTTCAGCGAGAACTAGGAGAATTTTTTCCTTAGCTGTAAGATGACCTTTGTAAGTCATATTTCCTCACTCTATATCATCGTATCTTTTTAAACCCCTCAAGCAGGATTAAGAAATCCTTAATGCTCATAGGACGTCTCAGAAATTGAGCTAGTGCTAGAGGGGGAGCAGGATTAAGAAATCTTTAATCTTGTTTCCATAAATGCGGGAGCAAGCTCTTTCTACGAAAAAATCGGGGATCCGGGCAGGATTAAAGTTATTAGTTATAAAGTACAAAGAAGTATAAGGCGGGGTCAGCTCGTAACAGGCTCATCATGCGTCAGTCCACCGTCGCTCATCACCATTTGACCCCGCCATGTACCATATTGTACTTTCAGATATTTAAATTTTGTGGTACATTATGGTACAATAAAGTTTTTATATTAAAGTACAATAAAGTATATTAAGGTAAAATGCCTAGACCCGGTTATAAGTCGGTTTACTTCCCTGATGACGAGTTATGGAAGAAGATAGTAGATGAAGCTGAGAAGAGGAAAGTAAGCGTTTATGAAGTGTTAAAAGACGCTTTTGAGTGCTACATGAAGGAAAAGGAAGGAAATAAAATGAGTCTAGAAGAAGTGGTTAAAGAACTTCAACAGTTAAAGAAAAGAGTTGAGGAGTTAGAAAAGAAAGTTAAATAGAATTTTTCAGTAAACTGGGGAGTTTGATGTAGAGAGCTTTTTAAATAAATTAATTAAATATGAACAAGAAAAATCTTCTTATATCATTCATTATTTTGAGTGTTGTCATAACTATAGCTGTAATATTAACGCATTCTTTCGTTGTAAGAGTTTGTTTAGATCTAGGAATGTTTGATTCAATTCAAAGACATATAGTAATATATATTTATCAGTGCATTACGTATGTATGTTGTATTATCTCACTTCTTACTTGTATTTATTGTACATTATCAGCTAATATTGAGGAATTCTATAAAATAAAAGAAGAGGGAATTTTTATAAAGTAAACTTTATTTTTAAAATTTTTCTAGCATAAAGAGAAGGAATATAAAGTTTTTCTCAATAAACTGGGGAGTTTACTGAATTTTTATCACGCAAAAAAACGACGACTAGTGCTTATCCTACTATCAATACAATTTTTCAAAATTCAATGAGAAGAAACCAGCATATCCTTTTTAATGCTAGTAACAAACATATAATTATGAGAATTGTTGAGGATAAGGATGGAGAAAGGTTCTTAGTTATTGAGAACGATGAGGACTTCGAGAGGTTTAAGGAAGACTTACTGAGACTTGCAAGAGAGAAGGCTAAGGGTCATGCCCGTAAACCTTCTTATGAGACCCAATCTCCCAAATGAAAACTATACAGTTTTTTGGATCCACGCTGTAAAGTATCCTTATATCACCCGTAACTTCTATTGAGAACATGGGATTTCCGTATTTATCTCTTCCAAGCTTCTCTCTGGAATATTTTAGTGGGTCTTTTCTTAGTAAATCTAATTTTTCAAGTATTAACATTACTGTTTTATCAACGAAATTATCTACTGCATACTCCATAAACTCATGATAGTTCTTTGCTTTCCTCATTGAAAACCTCAATTCCCACTTTTCACAAACCACAATAAGATAAAAAGAAAAACATATTTAAAAATCTTTCTCTTTTCGTATATTATCTCATTAGGAATAATAACTAAATAAATAGTAAAATCGCTTATCCAAAAAGCTTAATCTCTTTCCCGCTTTCTCATCTCTTCTTCTAATACCTTCTCAAACTCTTCCTCATCGGCATTTAATAATCTGACAAAGTGATCAATGTCCTCAGGGCTTTCCAAAACCGCAAACTTCCTACCCTTAAACTCTACTACTCTCATCTTCAGCCTCCCTCTTTAACTCCTCGAATAGATTTCTCAACTCCTCACTATTGTTAATTATTAAAACCTCATCGGTCTCGGGCTTAATAACCTTCATAAAATATAATTCTAAGCAAAAAGCTTAATCTCTTTTTCGGAAATACCCAAGTCAGAAAAGTACTCCCTGTATCTTGAATCACAAAGGTAAATCTTGACATAATCGTTAGGGTCACGAAAAGCCCTGCCAATAGTCTGCTTTATAGTAATCAAAGTTAGTTCCTTTGCCACTTCCTCCTCAGTCTTCTTAGTAACCTTAGATAGTTTCTCAATTCTTCTCTTAATTAAAGCATCACTGACATCTGGATAAGGCAAACCAGCAAGCACCATATCACTAAATAAGTTCCTATTACCCTCATCTCTAAACTCCACTCCCTCACTTTCCTTTGCCCTCATAACCAAAAGTACCGCATATTTCCCCTCCTTCATAAGCTCCAGTATTTCCTCATGAGTTATCCTCTTACTCTCCTCCAACATGGGTAAACCGTTAAGGTACTTCTTCACCTCACTCTTAAAATCATAGCTTGGAAAGAAGACTAAGATATTTGAGGAAGCCCCATCATAGACCTTTTTTATGATTTCTGCATATTTTTCAGCGTTAGCCCTCCTGTACCTAACTCTGGAATTAACAGAACTGCAGTAATAGTATTCCGCTTTCCCCAATCTAACTTCAACGTTTATCCTATATCCTTCTAAACCTAAATCCGGCAAAGTACCGCTCATTAATACCCTTTTATCTGCAAAATTGAATGACTCTTTTATCATCTCTATAGTATCTGAAGGGATTACCATGAGCTTTCCGTTGCAGTTAAACGTATCACCTTCAGTATTAAAGAAATCGTATACTGACCTCAAATAAGACCTCTTAATAGGTCCTTTTATCATATTAAGGTAAGATAATGAGGCTTTATGGATTTGCAGTAAGACTTCAGCTGAAGGTTTAGGATACAAAGGCAATTCCCTACACCCTCCATCATCCACTATATTTTCCAAAAACTTACCCAGTTCTACGAGAAATGCCCTAACATCACCCAAATCGTTATTCGTATTGCTCTCTACCTCATCCAACTCCTTCAATGCATTGTTTACAGTCTTTTTGCCTATCTTCTTAGAAAACCACTCATCCCCATTGATCAAATTGTGAGCTTCATCTACAATTACTAAGAGCTCGTCCGGTTTAATACAGTCTTGTGACCCGCATACTATCTTCCTCCTCAGAAAGGGGTTGAAGAAGTACATGTAGGAAGCTACGATAACGTCTACCTTAGTTATTAAAGCCCTAAGAGAATGGTAAGGGCAGAAATCAGAAGCGTCCTTACTCAATTGAAGTATTTGAAATGGCTTTAATCCACTTAAGTCCTTAATTTTATCCCTCAATGAACATTCCCTGCACTCTATGTCCTCAGGCTTAACGTCATCGGTTGCGAATGGACAGACAGAGTTCTTGCCAAAGAGGTAGGCTACTTTAAGCCCTAATCTTTCTGCTTCCCGCCTCACTGCCTCAAACTCACTGTGCGTTCTTGTAAGGAATAGGATCTTCTTATGCAGTGCTTTACCTAACAGTAGTGTAAATAGTGTTTTTCCAGCTCCAGTAGTTACATTGAGGAGAAGCGTATTTTTAGTCTTTAAAGCGTTCAAAGCTTCATCGAATTTCTGTTTCTGCCATTCCCTCAAAGTTATTTCCATTCGTTACACCTTCCTAACAGTTTCCACGGGATAACGTAGAGTCCTTCAACCTCATCCGGGATTATAATGCTGTACTTATTTAGGAAGGCTTCAAGACCCTTCCACTTCTCTGGAAGTCCCTGTTCTAAATCACGCAGAGCTCCTACGTTTATTGCATAACATTTCCCTTCAATCTTAATTAGTGCTATTTCAAAGGGTAGTTCTGCAAACCCCTTAGTCTTTAAGTCGTTTAGGAAATCGTTCTGGGTTTTACTTTCAGTTACCTCTTGTTTTACTAAGAGTTGCCCGTTTAACTGGGGAGTTAACTGTTGTTTAGCCTCTTGTTTTTCCTCCTCTTCCTTAGCTTTTTGCCATTCACCCACAAAGTCATATTCTTCGTTATCATTTTCATCTAACTCTCTCTGTCTGCCTTTACTTTCATCCTCCTCTCCCTCCTCTTCTTCAGTTTCGTCTAAGTCCTCTTCCTCTTTTGCCCTGGACTTCTTAGACTTAGCTAACTTCTCTTCGGTCTTCAGTTTGTTTATTGCTTGAGAAACAGCCATCTTATGGTCTAAAATCAGCTGTAGTAGATCGTCTCTTTCTGAGATGATTTTGCGACCTTCTCTGGTAGTGAGTAATAATTTCAGCTCACTCTTTGGAATTCTTCTGTCCAGGTCCAGTAAGTTCTTCCTTTTTAATGCTAGATAGATATCATAAGCAGTCCTTATACCAATCTTACCGTTTTTGGGATCACCGATATAGTTGGTCAGCCATGGAGCTTCCTTCTTTATTTGAACATAACGTCTGATGGTATCGTTATCAATTACATTATCTGGCGGTAATTTCGCTTCTAATTCTTTTCGTATCTCATCAGCCTCTTCTCTAGCAGAAGGTTGGGGATGCATCCCCAGATTTTTATCATTTGTACTAGATTTTTCCAATTCCTCTACTTTTTTCATTAACTCCTTCTTCTTTTCTAATATTTTATCAATAAGTAATATTATTTCGCTTTTTGTTAAATGCCTCCTTTTTAGATTAAAGCTTGCAATAATGTCCAGCTCTTCTTCCCTTCCAGAAGTCTGATAAACCTCAACGGGAATTTCCTTAATTCCTAACTCCTTTGCAATCCTATACCTCGTATAACCGTCTAAAATCTCATAATTTGTATTGACAGTTATTGGGTCTAGGAAGCCTAATTGTTGTATTGAGTTCTTTAACTCCTCATAGCTGTTGTTCTCTGGTATTAACTCCTTATATTCTTGTACTTCTTTGAGTTTATCAATACTGACCTTAGTTATTGTAATGAACTTAGCCATTATGCAGTCACCAGCTCCTTTATTTTGTTCTCTATGAATTCTTTACCTTTCTCGGAAAGTTTTACATAAGTTATTGTTTTCGTTAATTTTCCTCTTTTCTCCTCTCTTTGCTCAACTTCTATTAATTGATATATCTGTAACTGCGGTATCTTCTGAGATATAGTACTTCTTGGGATTCTGGTAATTTCGGATATCTCATCTATATTATGAAAACCTAGGTTTTTATATAAAAAAATCAGTATTTCTCCCTCTGGACTAAATAAGAGGTATCTCTTTTGTTTGAGCATATTTATCATGTGTTATGTTCCAAATAACAAATATATAAATTTATTTGATAAATGTTATGTAACATAATAAAAGTCCTTATTATGTTACTGGTTAGATTACACATAACATGGAAGATATAGTAAGGCTTAACGAAATCGATCAAGATGTCTTGTTAGCTTTATTAAATAAGGATAAGCTGGGGATAAGGGAGTTAGAGGAGGAAATAAAAAAAGTTTCGAAACAGAGGTCTCCTAATGCTATAACTAAGAGCGTAGATAAGCTCCTTAAGATGGGGTTAGTAAAGGAGGAGAAGGAGGAAAAACCGCCCAGAGGTAAGAGACTAATTTACCTAACTGATAAGGGTAAGGAGGTGGCACAACACTTAAAATCGATTTATGAACTTATCGGGAAGAGTGGGTAAACATTATGTTCATGGTTTTTATAAACTGAGCAATTTAAGGTTTTTGTTATGTGTCACATAACAAGCAAAAAGTTTAAATATTTGTTATGTAGTACATAACATGAAACAAACATGATTTCCGCACAAATCCCCAAAAACCCAATCAAAAGGTTAGATGTTTTTTACACTCTGGGTGAAGGTGTAATCGTAAGTGCAGATATAGAAAGTAAGTCAAGGAAAGATGTAGTTCACTACACTAGGATTGTTTTAGATCCGTTATCACTAAAGGTAATAAAGACTTCTTGTGATTGTGAGGGATATACATTTAGAAGACACTGCTGGCACATCGAAACACTAAAGCAGTTATTAAATGATACTAAGGTCAAGGAGGAAGTAGAGAAGGCAAAGGAGAAGGCAAGGAGGATACAACAAATCTTAGAAAAAATTGGAAGGTGAAAGGCTTGGCAATTAAGCTGCAGGAGGAGGAATTACAATTCAAAGATATTAGGAATCTATGGAGGAAAGCGCAGAGCCTAGGGGCCAAGATGGTTAGCAGGTATTTCAATTTCGAGATTAATCCGGACACGGATATATTGATAGAAAGCATGTTGATTCAACAAGGATACGCACTAATTACTGCAGCGTACAGCAAGATCCCGCTGCGCTTCAGACTTACCGTGACTCAGAAGAAGGCAAAGTTGCAATTAATCACGAGCGAAGTGACCTTCGAGGAAGATATAGACGGTGAAGGGGAATGAGGGTCATCACGTTCAAAGCTGAGGAAGATCTCGTGATGATGCTAGAACTGTACGCGATAAGGAATGGCCTCAATAGGAGTGAGGCCATCAGGAAGGCCATAGAGGCAATGGTAAAGGAAGAGCGGGGCAAGAAGGGTAAGAAGGGGAGAGTGGAGGTAGTTAAGTTATGATAAACGCAATAAGGAGGAGGCTCAGAATACTCTGGTGGCTCCCTACCCCAAAGGGTCTAGGAAAGATGCTGGTACAGGTGCTGCCTATGATGGACCGGGTGGAGTATGCCGATGCCGAGGGAGCGGTATTCGTGACGCTGCCAATCACGGATGACCAGGTTGAGTGGATACAGGAGCTAGCAAGGGACCTTAAGATAGAGGTCTACTTCGAGGACACTGGGGAGTAAACATGACCAGAAGGCAGCTAAGGAGAGAAATTAAGGAGCTTAAGGAAAGAGTAGCCCAGCTTGAAAACAAGTATTTAGATCTGTATGGCCAAGTCATTCTGTTGAAAAGCGAGTTTGAGGAAGCTATTATGGAAGGAGCGAATTACACAATAGCAGAAAGGAAGTTGAGGAGGTTGACGAGATCATGAAGGAGATGCAAAATATCATTCCACTGAATTCAATTGTCGTACCCAGGCTTAAGGTGTCGAAGATAAGGGATGACTATTATGCTGTCCTTATTCCAGCAGCCTTTAATGAGTACGTCGTAGACAAGAGTTTCATCATCTATCTGAAGACAAAGAGTGGGATAATTCCCTTAGGCCCTAAGAAAGTGAGCAGGCTTAACAATAAGAATCATTGTATATTTCTACCAAAGAACTTCAACGAAACTTGGCAGACGTTACACGGGAAAAAGGAAAGTGTCGACGTTATCTTAACTACTGTAGGGTAGGAGCTTTCTCTTCATACACCTTTTGTAATTCCTCCATGGAAATTACGAAGTAGTGTTCTTGAAGGATCTTAAACTGCTGCGGCGGCGCTCTTCCCTGAAGAATGTTTATGATAAGGGGGCTTACTCCCTGCTTTGCTAAATGTGAAGCAAAGAAACTTCTCACGTCATATAGCCTGAATTCCACCCCAACTCTCCCCATGGCCTGTCTTATACTCTCCCTTATCATATCCTCACTGAATGGGAAGAATTTGCTTTTCCATTTCTCTTCATCAATATCCTGGAGTTCCTTGTTAGCTTCTTTTAATTTCTTTAATGACATAATGTATTTATTCACAAAGTCTTCCCTATACGTCAAATACCAGTTCCTTATCCATTGAGCAGTTTTTTCGTGAATAAAGCTGATGTATGCCCTCTTTGTCTGGTTATCCTTCATAAGGTAAATTATTCTTCTATCTAGATCCACCTGTTCCAAAGTCAGGCCAAAGAGTTCTCCAGTTCTCAGGCCAGTCTCCGCTAGGATCCTGAAGTAGGCCTTTGCCCCAGGCTCCTCTATTTCGCTGTATACTTTCTTTAACAATTCAAGGCTTAACGCGGGAGGCTTGTATCTCGTCTTTCCCTTAGGCGTTTTAAATGAGGTATAGAGGAGGAAGGCTAACTGTGGATCCCTGGGCCTAATAATTTCCTTTATGAAGACCTTGAGCGGATATGACGTATGCCTGGCAACGTTCACATTTTCGCTCTGGAGCTCTAGCATGTACTCCTTCAGTTTCTCAGGTGTGAGTTCATAACCCAGGTCTGCCAGAGCTCTCCTCAGGTAAGCTATATGTTCCTTAGATGTTACTTTCGACCTGGTCTGTGATATTAATTTCTCGTAATGTTCCACATCGTCTTTGGTCACCACATACTTGAAGGAGGTCCCTCTCAGGTAGTCCCCCAGTATTTTACTTGCCAGAGCCAGGAAGAGGTTACGAAATTCCGGGTCCCTGGCCGCCTTACTCAGTATTCCAATTATATCGTTTGGTGTGTAATTCTTGGTGTTAAACCCTTCCAGTACCTCATATACCTCATCAATGGGGAGCATGCTCATTACTTTCCCCACTACTTCGTCAGGGATGTGCGTTCTAATTCCTCTCTCATCGTGACCTCTGAGATACACGTAGACTGTTCTTCTACTCTTTCCTATCATTTCGCACACCCTGCTAGTCCCCAGTTTCTCCACCGCCCTTTTCAGTAGTTTTTGTCTCTGTTCATCCGTAAGTTTTTCTACATCCACTCTAATCCCCCCATGTTATTATGGTATAATCTATTGTTATGCATTTTGTCCTCCAGCGTTATGCAATGGGAATAAAACCGTCCCAGTTCAATGAAAATAAACGTAAACAAGGGCTCAGGCCGGGATTTGAACCCGGGACCACTGGGTCCACAGCCCAGCGCTCTAACCGAGCTGAGCTACCTGAGCCACGATAGACCCGTGAGATCTATATCAAATCCCTGTTTTTAAGCTCTTCCTTAACTACGTCAAGTATATTTCTAGCCACGATACTCTTGGAGTCCTTATTTATCTTTTTAATGAAATTATTTCCTACAATTATTACCTCATTGTACTCTGAAGCGAATCCGATGTCCTTTCTCGCAACGTTATTGGCTATAATGATGTCGAATCCATGCTTCTCCTTCTTGGCCTTGGCCTTCTCTATCAACTCTTCGTCATTGTCCGCCGTCTCAGCGGAGAACCCTACCAGAAAAGCCTTTCCCTTTAGTTCCTGGGAAATCTTTGGAGTCTTCTCCAGCTCAACCTTGGGAACTTCGCTGTGACTATCTATCTTCTTCTCCCTGGTCTGCTTAAACCTAAAGTCGGCAGGAGCAGCTGCCATTATCACTATCCTGTATCCCCTTTCCACCAGCGATACAACAGCATCTCTCATTTCAGCCGTCGTTTCAACGCTTACAGAATTTTGTACAAAACTTTTCACTCTGGAGCTCAAGGGTCCGTGAACAAGATAGACGTCTGCCCCCCTGAAGTATGCCTCATTGGCAATTGATACTCCCATGGTCCCGCTACTGGGATTACTGATATATCTTACAGGATCCATGTACTCCCTCGTGGGACCTGCAGTAATCACCATTTTTGCTCCCTTAAGGTCTTCTCCTCTCAACAACTGAACAATGAAGCTCCACGTTATGAGTTCCACGTCTGGGTAATGTGCTAGGTCGTTAACTATTTCAGGCTCGATTACCTTCACCGACATCTCCCTGAGCATTCCCAGTGCCCTCTTCACTTGTGGAGATTGATACATGGGTAAATGCATTGCAGGAACGATGCACACTGGCTTACCGGAGCCCATGAAATTTAGGGCAGTAGATACCAGTGGAGAGTCAGCTACTCCCTCAGCGAGCTTCACAACTGTATTAGCCGTGGCCGGGGCAATCAAAAATCCATCATTCTCCTCTGCCAATTCCACGTGTTCCAGATCCCCGGTTAACTGTGAGATTACGTTGTTGCCTGTAGCCCATTTAAACATCTCAGGCGATATTAGCTTAACCGCCTCCTGGCTCATTATAACCTTGACGTCGCCACCTCTCCTCATCAGTGCCCTTGCCAGATCTAGTGACCTGTATAGAGAAATGCTCCCCGTGACTCCAAGAAGGATAGACTTTCCAAGAAGCTCTTTACTGACAGTTCCTACAATTTTCTTAGAAGGGTGCATCAGTTATCTTCACGCATGTATATATTCTACCGTTATAAAGCATTATAGCATGGTCGAATCGGTAGAAGAGAAGAGAGGGTACACCATTAGGACTGTGCGGGCAGATGATATAGATGCTATTATAAAGATTAACAGACTCACGCTACCTGAGAATTATCCCTACTATTTCTTCGTTGAACATGTGAGGGATTGGGGAGAGGCTTTCTTTGTGGCAACAGTAGATGGGGAGGTTGTAGGTTACATCATGCCCAGGATAGAGACGGGATTTAGCAACCTGAAGTCCTTCATTCCCCTGGTGAGGAAGGGACATGTAGTCTCGATTGCCGTGCTCGAGGGTTACAGAAGGAAGGGAATAGGTAAGCAGTTGCTTACCTCCTCCATGGAGAAGATGAAACAGGTCTATGGGGCCGAGGAAGTATATCTAGAGGTTAGGGTAAGTAATTACCCTGCAATATCATTATATGAGAAACTTGGATACAAGAAAGTCAAGCTATTAAAGCATTATTACGCTGATGGAGAGGATGCCTACTTAATGGCAGCTCCTCTCTAAATTCAGTTAAGTTTTCTTTTTAGTTATCAAGCTATTCCTTCATAGTCTTGATTACGCAGTTATCAATTCCCCTAGCAACCTAATCTCAGAAATGGAGGTAGGGGAAGTAGCGGCGCCTGGACTTGAACCAGGGACCTCAGGGTTTCTCAACGGGTTTTACACCCATATATGAGCCCTGCGGCCTACCAGGCTGGCCTACGCCGCTGTTTTACCCTACCGAGACTAATAACAACTGTGGCTCATTTAAATCTTTCCTGGGGATGTCAGGATCCAAAAACACCCATACTACCGATATAGCAAAGCCCCGGCATATTTTATAGCTGGTTTCCTCACAATGCATAATCAGTGATGAGAAGAGGGTCGTATGATTAGTGATTAGCGCTGGAAATTCTGAAACCTTTTCTCCCATAACAGCTTTTAGTGAGGGGTTTAATGTTATCTTCACATGATTATTTCTGCTAGATCGGCACAGAAGGTAATCTTCTCGACTTGTAGGAGGCTTAAAATTGGAGATGGTGTAAGGGTAGAAAGCTATAAGAGGGACAGGTTTATAGAAATTTATCTAGTAAGTAACGATAAATATAAGATAATAGAAAACGGTTATATCAGGAGGGAACTAACTATATCGGGACAGGAATTAAAGGACTTTCTAAAGGGGATACTTTCGATCGAGTTTCCCAGGAGTAACGTGCTTTACCTGAGCGAAGTACATAGTATAATATAAAACTTCATAAGAAAAACTGATAGATAAAAACTTTTTAAACTATTCGAGTTATATTTATGTGATTCTTATGCCACCCTTTAGTAGAGTTTTGGTTGCAAACAGGGGAGAAATTGCAGTAAGGGTAATGAAGGCAATAAAGGAAATGGGAATGACAGCAATAGCTGTTTACTCTGAGGCTGACAAGTACGCAGTCCACGTTAAGTATGCCGATGAAGCTTATTATATTGGACCCTCGCCGGCCTTGGAAAGTTACCTCAACATACCCCACATCATTGACGCAGCGGAGAAGGCTCACGCTGACGCTGTTCATCCTGGATATGGATTCTTGTCGGAGAATGCTGACTTCGTGGAGGCAGTTGAAAAGGCAGGAATGACTTACATAGGTCCCTCTGCTGAGGTCATGAGAAAGATAAAGGATAAGCTGGATGGGAAAAGGATAGCCCAGTTATCTGGTGTCCCCATTGCCCCTGGCTCGGATGGCCCCGTAGAATCCATTGACGAGGCTCTTAAGTTGGCTGAGAAGATAGGATACCCCATCATGGTTAAGGCCGCTAGCGGGGGTGGTGGAGTAGGTATAACAAAGATAGATACACCTGACCAGCTCATTGACGCATGGGAAAGAAACAAGAGGTTAGCTACACAAGCCTTCGGACGATCTGATCTATACATAGAAAAAGCCGCCGTAAACCCTAGGCACATTGAGTTTCAGTTAATTGGCGATAAGTACGGCAACTATGTCGTTGCTTGGGAGAGGGAATGTACTATTCAGAGAAGAAACCAGAAGTTGATAGAGGAGGCACCATCTCCAGCAATCACAATGGAAGAAAGGTCACGAATGTTCGAGCCTATATACAAATATGGGAAGTTAATTAATTACTTTACCCTGGGTACTTTCGAGACAGTTTTCTCTGATGCCACAAGGGAGTTCTACTTCCTTGAGCTGAACAAAAGGCTTCAGGTAGAACACCCAGTTACTGAGTTAATATTCAGAATTGATCTGGTAAAGCTACAGATAAGGCTAGCTGCAGGAGAACATTTGCCATTCACGCAGGAGGAACTCAACAAGAGGGCGAGAGGTGCAGCAATAGAGTTCAGGATAAATGCCGAGGATCCAATAAATAATTTCAGCGGAAGCTCAGGTTTCATTACGTACTACAGGGAGCCCACGGGTCCTGGAGTGAGAATGGATAGCGGTGTAACGGAGGGAAGCTGGGTACCTCCTTTCTACGACTCTCTAGTATCGAAGTTGATTGTGTATGGAGAAGACAGGCAATACGCAATACAAACTGCCATGAGGGCACTAGACGATTACAAGATTGGCGGAGTCAAAACGACTATACCGCTATACAAGCTCATCATGAGGGATCCCGACTTTCAGGAAGGAAGGTTCAGTACTGCCTATATTTCCCAGAAGATTGACTCAATGGTTAAGAAACTGAAGGCCGAAGAGGAGATGATGGCTTCAGTGGCCGCAGTTCTTCAGAGCAGGGGACTCCTTAGAAAGAAGGCTTCAGCTCCTCAGGAGCAGGCGAAACCAGGCTCAGGATGGAAGAGTTACGGTATCATGATGCAGAGCACTCCTAGGGTGATGTGGGGATGAAACTGTATAGGGTTCATGCGGATACAGGAGATACCTTCATTGTGGCCCACGATCAAAAGGAAAACAAGGACAGACTAAAGACGGAAAATAACGAGTTTGAGATAGAGTATGTCGGTCAGGGTACAAGGGAAGGAGAAATAATCCTGAAGATTAACGGTGAGATGCACAGGGTCTTCATAGACAACGGATGGATAATTCTTGACAATGCAAGGATATTCAGGGCAGAGAGAGTTACAGAGCTTCCCACTCAGGAAGGACAGACACTGGACGAGATGATCAAAGGTAAGGAGGGAGAAGTGCTATCACCGCTTCAGGGCAGAGTAGTTCAGGTCAGGGTTAAGGAAGGCGATGCGGTGAATAAGGGACAGCCCTTGCTATCGATTGAGGCCATGAAATCTGAGACCATAGTGTCGGCACCAATAAGCGGGCTAGTGGAGAAGGTATTAGTTAAGGCAGGTCAAGGAGTAAAGAAGGGAGATATCCTAGTGGTGATAAAGTAAGCTGGTTATTCTGGGAGGCTTATGGAATTTCTTTTAAGAATATTTCTTATATGTTTTGAAAGTTCTTTTGAGTAACCCCTTCTTCCACCCTCCGCAATTATTAGTTTTGCCTTGGAGTTGTCCACGTAATATATTAAATCCTCAAAATCTGCATGATCACTAAATGCTATACTGGTGGATACCTTGTCTATCCTCTTAACGGGAACCTCAAATTCCCATCCGGAAAGTAGAAAGTTTGCATGAAGAGAGTCCCTTTGCTTGAATTGATTAAAGTGGAGAAACTCTATGTACCATCGGTCCTTCAATATGCCCTGGGCCTCGGCTTCCTCCTTGGAGAAGACGTCCTCGATTTGTATCCCGTTGGAGATGGCGATCCGCGTTATATCCCGTACCTTTCCGTCAACTATAAATGGGGCAATGACACCGTTCTTCCTAAGCACCCTCATTACCTCCTGTAACTTTCCGTGATAGCCGTATATTCTTACGGGCATTTTCACTACCGCGTCATTTATGAAATCCGACATCAGCTGTTCAACCTCTCCCTTAAACTTTCTCGTAAATTCCGGTTTGCCGTAAGTGGACTCTATAATTAGTATGTCAGGGTTAAGTATGGGGGTCCCCTTTTCCGGATTTTTGAAATCCCCTGTATAGGCTATGGTTTCCTCGTTGGTGATAATTTCTACTTGCGCCGATCCAAACACGTGATCGGAGGGGTGAAGAGTTAGTCTCTCTTCATCCACGTTGATCGTAACCCCGTAATTCAAATCTAGTCTCTTATTTCGGGCTATCTTATATCCGAGGACCTCAAGAACCTGCATAGTGGGTGGAGTAGCTATGACCCCTAAGCACTCCTTGACACTGCTGGAAAGCTGTAATGTGTGATCTGAGTGGAAATGTGTAACTATCCTGAAGTTCCTTTTCCAATGACCGTCAACTGTAAAGTTCTCGCCAATTAGTATTGCGCCGTTCCTCTCTATCCTGACGTTCATTCATAGGTAATAGGTCTTTACTCTAGATATTTTCATCTACAGGTTTTTCCTCTATTTTCTTGAGCTGTTTCGAGTACATCTCCATTATCTCCTGGTTAGTGGTAGCATCCTCTGGACTTTTGTCATCCCTCCATCTGATAAATCTTGGGAAACGTATGGATAGTCCTCCTTTTTCGCCTCTGCAACAGGTATGCAAGGGAGAAATCGTGATTTCGGCACCTATCACCTCAGCTACTAGGGTTGGCGATACCCAGACATCAGGGATCATGTCGGATACAACCCTTGGATGCTTCTGCTCCCTCTTGAGTTCGTTTATCTTCTTCTGCATCTCATCTAGTTCCTGGTCACTGAAACCAGAGGCAACCTTACAAACCGTCTCAAACACATCCTTCTCTGGGTTGTAAGCTGCCATAAGCAAGGAGCTAAACTTACCTCCCCTTTTACCCTTACCGTAAAAGGCACCAACTACCACTAGATCTACCGTATCAGCCATTTCGCTCTGGTAATCCCTCTTTAACTTTATCCATAGCCACCCTCTGGACCCTGCCTGGTATATGGAGTCTGGTCCAATCGACTTAACCATAACTCCCTCTGCACCCTCAGATATTGCTTGATAGAAGTACTCCCTTAGCTTATCCACTCTATCAGCAATTATATGTGACGCGATATGAACCTTGTCGTTACTTGCAAGAATCTCCTCAAGTTTGGCCCTCCTCTCTGGGAGAGGCTTCGTGGTGTAATCCTCTCCCTCAAAGAACATTAGATCAAAGAGGAATAGGTTGACCGGATATTCCTTTATGGCTTCCGCTATGTTATTTTTCCTTCTCCTATGCATAAGCTCTTGGAAGGGTCTCATTTCACCGCTCTCTGGATCAACAGGTACAATCTCACCCTCCACAATGAAGTTGTCACCCTTAACGAATTGTTTCACGTACTCTGTTACATCAATGTACTGGTCAGTTATATTTTCCATTCGTCTAGAGAAAATGGTGACCTTATCTCCCTTTCTATGAATCTGAGCCCTCTCACCATCATATTTGTAGTCCACTAGCGCCTTTCCGTTCATTTTCTCCATTATCTCCTCTGGATCGGGCAACCTTTCAGCCAACATTGGTCTGATTGGAATCCCAGGGGTTGGGGAAATATTCTTCAGTTTCTCTATTCCCTCAGTAGCTATTACTCTGGCTATATCGCCAAGGTCAGCCCTTAAGTTGTATGCCCTTTCGACTATTGGCCTATAGTCTGCAGATCCACCAAAGGTTATGGCCAACGCATCCAGTACCGTCGCATCTCCTATCCCTAGCCTTAGCCTCCCCTCAACAAATCTGACGAGATACTTGGCCTCTATGGGGGTTGCCTTCTTTATCAGACCAGCGAAAATCCTTATCTTAATGTCCCTGCTTCCCTCCCCAGTGCTAGTGGCTATCTTTACTAGCTCGTTATATACCTCCATCACGTCAAGTTCTCCGGCCTCCTGATTTCCTCCGACGAATGAGAGAATGCTCACGCCCTTTACCTTACTCCTCAAGGAATAGGCAACTTCACCTAGATCACCTATATTCTTGTATAGTTTTTCAACTTCCTCTTCCTTATTTCCATAGGCCATTGCTATTGCCTTAATCAGAAATTTCTCTCCCATTCCTATCTCAGGCATTCCTGTAAAGTCTGGCCAGAGCCTTCCCTGGATAAGGTACACTACCTTATCTATCACTTCCCTTTCAGTGTTCTTAAAGAGGTCCGAAAGAAGAGATGTTAGCTGTATTCTAGAGGATATTTTCTCAAGTCTGTCGAAATACTCTGCGATAAGCTTAAACTTCATATATGATTATTTGTAGGTTGTAACTTAAATAGGATTGGTGATGATCACTTAGAGCTGAACGATGAAGTATCAGAGTTACTCTGATAAGAGTTGAGCCCTCTATCTTATGAATGTAACGTGAGAATACTAAAGGTAAATGATTCTAGGGGATAGGGATCTCAAATACTACTTGGAAAAGAAGTGGATACTTGTGGACCCATTAACGGAAGATAGCGTTAGGGAGAACGGTATAGACATGAGAGTTGGTGGTGAGATTGCTAGGTTTAAGAATGTGGATAGGCCTTTCGAAGAAGGAATGAACCCTGACGACTTCTTCGTTAGGGAAAGGGGGAATGAGTTCGTGATTTGGCCCAATGAACATGTGTTAATGGTAACGGAGGAATATCTTAGACTCCCGCAGGATATAATGGCTTTCGTCAACATGAGGTCCAGTTTTGCCAGGTTAGGCCTTCTAGTTCCCCCTACGATCGTGGATGCCGGATTTGAGGGCCAACTCACGATAGAGGTCATGGGGTCAGGATTTCCTGTCAAAATTAGAAGGGGTACCAGATTCCTTCATCTGATCTTCGCGAAGACTCTTACGCCCGTAGAGAACCCATATAAGGGAAAATATCAAGGACAAAGGGGAGTTACTATACCAAAGTTCACGAAGTGAGCTTCCAATATTTATCTTGGTTATCAAAGTATATACTTCCAGTCTTCCTGAGCTTTTGGAATAACTCATGTTCCTGTTTAGAAAGATATTTTTGAGCCTCTGTCTCGTCCGGTGTATGAATTTGAGTTAGTTTTGTGATAAAATTCTGAAAGAATGTGGGGTCTACTGCTATCCTTTCTTCGGCAGTCCAAATTATCTTGGCTCCCTGAGACTCGAGCCTATCAAAAAACGCGTCGAGGTTCTTGATGTTAGATAACTTACTCTCGTACATGACTCCCTGTTCCCTCAGATAGTCCATGGCACTTCTTTTCTCCTGTTGAGGCATCTTTTTCCCCTCCCTAGTCTCATCTCTCCTCTCTTTCTTGACCTCCTGGGGTTGAGTTCCAGGTTTGGTGGAAAGGGTTGTCTCAATTGTTTCAACTCTCTCAGCCAACTCCCCAAGCTTCTTCTTCACGTTTAGCAATTCCACTGTAAGTGGGTTCACTACGTCATCCATGACCTTAGAATCCTGAGGTCTTGTAGCCGGTGGGCTACCAAGAAGCTTGTATTTTACGTACTCTGAAAGTAGCACGAATCCGTTGTTCCTGGCCTCATCCTCCAGTCTCTTGTACTCCTCGTCTGATAATTTTATAATTAGACTTCTCATCCAAGAAATATCTCGCTTATCGATACATAAAAATTTGATTGTAAAAAGTAATACTACATTTGCTTTTCTAGGAGAGTATTCAAGAAGTTTTCCTCTTGCGGAACTCCTATGAATTCCACGGATTCATTCACGGCAACCGTCGGAACTGACATAACCTGATACTTCTCTGCTATGTCGGGATTCTCGTAGGACTCAACCACATCAGATATTACGTTGCACTTTTCTGCCTTGCAAGCTTCGTATGCTACCATGTGAGCTAGAAGGGCGGCATATGGGCAGTATGGACAAGAGGGAGTAACCATTACCTCAACCTTTACCTTTCCGTTTAGTTTCTCCCTTATTGCGTTCACAGTCTCAGGACTTAAACCGCTTTCGCCTTGAGATAATCTGACTATTGTCTCCACTAGTGCCCTTATTTCCTCCCCAAGTGGCGCACCTGTCCACCTTATCTTGCCCTCGAGGAAGGCGACTGTGGGAACCCTAGATACCTCATATTTTTTAAATGACTCCTTATCCTTCGCTAGATCGTGTACCTTTACCTTAAGCAAGTAATCTCCGTCTTGACCTTTTGGTGAGGCTTGTCTCACGAATTCCATAAACTTCTCCGTAACACCACAATACTGGCAATTGGGATTACTCGAGTCTATAAATACATGAGCCTCAACTTCCCCCTTCATGTCCCTTAAAGCGTCCACAAGGGCATTCTTCACTTCCTCTGTGAATAACTCAGCATATTCTTCCTCCATCTTTATCACTCTTTATACCTAGATTCTGGGGAAATAAAAGTTTATCATAAAGGTTAGAAATTGAGGAGTACTAGTATAGATTAAAGTAAATTTCGGAAGGAAAGTTACTCATTGAGAGTTAAGGGTAGTTTACATTTAATGTCTGATGGCTTCATTATTGTAACATTTCCGTTTGGTGATTCCTCTCTAATAATAATACCTTGAAATTTTTTAATTTTAACTGAGTTCTCCAGCCAACAATCTGGTAGAAGTCCAGCCTTTATGCAGGTCTCCGCGAGAAATGTTTCAGCGTCCCAGCAGTATTCCACAGGAACCTGCGGAAGGAGTAAACCTGAGTACATGATACCTTTCTCGACAATTAGGCCATCCTTACCCACCTCTATCATGGAAGGTAATTTTCTCCTATCATCGACCTCGATATTTTCAGGTTTGGTCAGTATGGTCACTTCTATTACCAGTTGATCTAGTTCTTCGGGCCTAACTGGTGGGAATCTAGGATCAGAAAATGCCGCTGCTAGCGCTGCTTTAGAGACGATCTCCTTGATGGGAGCCACAGCCTCTATGTAACCAATGCAACCCCTAAGTTCATATTTTCCCCCTAGATCAGACTCGAGTGTAACAAATGCCATCCCGTATTTATCTAGAACCGGGTCTTCAAACTTGGGACTTTCACCCTTACCTCTCAATCTTCTCTCAATCGAGGATCTAGCTATTTTCACCAGATTCTTCCCTACTTGCAGGTCTATGTCCTCTATGCTTAGTAGATTCATATGAATCCTTCAGTGATCTCGCCTTAATAAGAATCTCAGTGATCGTGTCCCAATGTCTACCTTTCCAGTACTCCTTTTTGCATTTCGTACAAACCCAAAGGTTTTTATCCTTTTTTTCCAGTATTCCGTTACATTCTGAACATCTTGATGCATCCGGATTGATGTCCAGTAATAGCCCGAACTTATGTGATAGAAGAGCTAACGTCTTCTCTATTTCCTCATCAGGCAAGACAAGGAAACACTCAATGGAGTTTTTCTTGGCCCTGTTACAGAGACCCCTATCTCTGGTTAGTATAATTCTGTTCTCATTCTTGGCTATTTTCAGTATTTTCCAGTCCTCCATATCCTTGAAATATAGAGTATCGTAACCCAAAATCCTGAGCCAGCGGGCCAGTTTTCCCAACATGGCGTCAACTATAAACTTCTGATATGCCATGGAACTTAAACTAGGCTGTTGTATGCAATAATCAATATTAAAAACCATGCAACAATCAATGTTATAATTCCCTTCGTGTAGGCAGTTCTTCCCAGTTCCATATTAAGGACAAACTTGGCCAAGGGTAATGAGATGAGATAGATAGCTATCACTATTAATAACGAGTACAGAAAGCTCTGGGTAAAGGCTGAGATTAGGCCTGCAACCCCACCTAGAATCCCTCTAAAAACTAATAATTTATCCTCGGGCTCCACAATATAGCCTACGGAACGATGTCTATAAAGTTATCAAGAAAACTTTCAATGAGCTATATTGATCTAGTGGCCTGGTTAGCTGAGAATAGGGAGAGGTTGGTCGGTTGTAGAATAGATAACATTTTTGCTACTAATTTACCGCATCTGTACATCTTCGTTATTCATTGCCACAACGGCGATTCTCAGCTTGTGATCCAGCCCGGTAAAAGGGTACACTTTACAAAGTTTAACCATGAGAGACTGCTTGATTCGAAGGCAAAGATGCTACGTGAGTTAATAAGGGGTGAACTGATAGAAGACGTTGATGTAGTTAATGGAGAAAGAATTTTAAGAATGAAACTAAAGGACAAAATTGTATATATAGAGCTTCTTCCAAAGGGTACGTTAATTGTGACGGATAACGATAATAGAATCAAGTTTGCACTGGAACAAAGGGAGTTCAAGGACAGAACACTGAAGCCTGGGGAGCTCTACGTTCTACCTCCGTCTCCAACAGAGCTAAAACCTAACGAGATAGAAAGCTATCTAAAGAAGGGCGCCCTTTCCAGGGTTCTAGGGGTTCCACAGGAATTTCTTAATATTCTCTCAATAAATGCAAATAATCTAGATGAATTGGAGGAAGCTAAGAAAAAACTGGAAAAAGTTATGCAAGATATACAACACGGCGTAATTCAGCCTTGCGTGGATTTGGAGAGAACGGTGTGGCCAGTTCGCTTTCCGGGATGTACCGAATTACCCAGTTATAATGAGGCCTTGGACAACTATTTCACCTCGCTGGAAAAGGCGGAGCTTGAGAAACTGGTTGATGAGGGGGAAGAGAAGAAGCTTGAGGCCACAATCTCCAAGCTCAAGGAGACTTTGACTAAGATGGAGGAGGAAGCTGAGACTTTGAGGAAGAAAGGTAAGGCAATAATGAATAATTATCTAGAGGTTGAGGAAAAGATTAAGGAGGGTGCGAAGGAAATAGAGATTGAAGGGTTAAAGATAGAGATAGATCCCAAGATTTCAGCTTCTAAAAACGCATCTCAATATTTTGAAAAGGCCAAGGAATTAGATGCAAAGATAAGGAGGACAAGGGAGACAATCGAGGAGTTGGAAAAGAAAAAACAGGAAATTAAGGCTAAGTCTAAGGAGACCATTGAAGGAAGCAAGATTCTGGTAAGAAAGAAGGAGTGGTATGAAAGGTATCATTGGACCATCACATCTAATGGTTTCATTGTGATAGCTGGGAGGGATATTGACCAGAATGAGAGTATTGTGAGGAAAATGCTAGAGGACAAGGATATCTTTTTGCATGCAGATATCCAGGGGGCTCCAGCCACTGTGATTAAGAATCCAGTTGGTATAGGAGAGCAGGATCTAATGGACGCTGCAGTGTTGGCAGGTTGTTACTCTAAAGCGTGGAAATTGGGGCTAGCTAGCATAGATGTGTTTTGGGTTTACGGAGAGCAGGTCTCAAAGTCGCCACCCTCAGGCGAATATCTGCCCAAGGGATCCTTCATGATCTATGGGAAAAAGAATTACATCAAGAACGTGAAACTAGAGTTGACAATTGGGGTAAACGTGGAAAGCGATTTCAGGATTGAGGTGGGTTCATTTGAAGCTATTTCCAAAAGATGTAAGGTATTTGTCACCATAACTCCAGGAGATTCTGATCCAGAAAAACTAGGAGATAGAATCAGCAGGATATTCGCTAGGGAACTGGGTGTGGATGGGGTTAAGGCTCTGAAGGATGAAATAGTGAGGATGATCCCAGGGAAATCCAAAATTAAGGGCACAACACACCAGCTGGCTAACTCAACCGGATTGAATCTTAAGGATTAAGATATGCCAGCTTATTCCGCGTCTTACTTATAGCCCCCTGAGGCCTCTGGTTCAAACTACCAATAGTTGAGTCCATGAAACATTCTATCTCTAGACCCTGAAAGTATAGTCGTGTTTACTTTTTAACTCCTAACAAAAAGATAGATTGTTAATGTCTAGTAGATGGGCACCTAGATGGGAATTAATAAAGATTACAGTTAACGGAAGACAGGAAACAGTATGTTATGATCAAGAAACTAAGCTATACTTATGTCCAAGATGCGGACCGGAATGCTTGAAGGGAGGGATACCAACATCGGGTTCATATTTCTTCAACCAACAGGATTTACTCAATCATTTGTTGGCTCATAGGTACGAGTTATGGAATAAGAAGAAACATAAGGAGGTTGAGGAAGAGGAAGAGGGCGGAGAGGAGGATGAGGACGAAGAGTAAGGTGGCTATAGTTGGGGCAATGACAATAGATGAAATTGTAAATGGCCAACAGTTGCTGGAAAGACCGGGAGGAGCTCCCGTGTACTCGGGCCTCGGAGTAACCATGGCAGATGGCGTAGCTGGAGGCTACGTCTCAGTGGGAAAGGACTTTAATTATGATATTCCATCATATCTAAAAATAATTGAAAAAATAATATTTGAGCGAACAATGAGGTTTCTACTGGTCTTTAACGGAAATACTAGGAGACTAACACTGAAATTTTCTCACGGTAAAATCCCATTACATCTCGAAAAATTGTCTTCGTGGGATGGGATTCTGCTTAACCCAGTATGTGGAGAGATATCCTCTTCAATTTTCGAATTTAAGGCAATAGCTGTGGATATACAGGGTTTCATAAGAAATTGTGTTGAAGGTCAAGAAATTTCCTATACCAACAAGTTTAACGTAAGGGTTAAGTCTGAGCTATCAGTGTTCCACGCAAATAGGGACGAACTTTTAGCCAGTGGTTTATCAATTTGTGACCTTCATGAAATGGGATATCAAGAGATAATCATCTCCAACGGGAGCGACGGTTTCCAACTATATACTAAGAACGAAGAACTAAAGCTAAAGCCAAAGGTCGTGGGAAGTTATGAAGTAGGGAACGGTGATTTTCTCTTGAGTTCCTATTTTACGTTTAGGCTTAATGGAGCTGATCCGAAACTGGCCTCACAGTACGCCCTAGAACTATCAGAAAAGTTTAGCACTCAAGGGCTGAACGTATTGCCCCGTTAAGGTCCATGTTTTCCCAGGCTCCCAATCTCCCACATTCCCTTAGAAAGTCTGGTCTCTGTCTCTCTTTCTCGCCATATAGAAGACACTCATTGATGTATCTAGCCCTTAAGGACAAGACGTTCTCCCTAGATTCAATGAATCTCGTTCTTTTGAGATCAAGGATTATCCTGTCCACATCAGGCAGTTTACCCTTGTGATAGAAACTGTAAATGTAATATAGTCGTTCATTATCTGGAAAGCCTATGATGTGGGAGAAAGATATACCCGATTTTCCATTGACGTAGACATCCCAGTCTCCAATCTTCCTGTCAAGGAGTACCTCCAGGATAAGACAACCTATTGCGTCTATCCTTTCGTTCAGTCCAAGGCTTCTATTAAGTCTCTGTCTGGACCCGGTGTTTAAAAGAGTTCTAAAGTCATAAATGCCCCTGTTAGTGAACAAGGTCCCGTTTGTTATCCTCACCGGATAACCTCTCACTATCTTTACCTTACTGGCTAAATGACTCAATATTTCTGGAAAATTTCTGATAAACAGAGATTTTCTAGGAGGTATTATCCAGCTAGGAAGTGTTTCGCAAACGGGACATACTTTTGACCTTAAATGTACCTCATCCACGATCCTTAAGGAGAGACCGATTTCGGCGAGATCTGCATCAGGATATATCTCAAGTATTTCCTTCTCTCTGCCCACTAGGGGTGGCAAGGCCGGTATCTTAACATTGTCCATTTCCTCCGATCCATATAATCCCCCATAATTCGCCTGCTCCTCAATAATCGTCGCTCCTTCACGTTTAGCTAGGACTAACCCTGTTATTCCTGCACCAATAACCAGGCTCACAGGTATCCGTATTGAGTTTCTTCAATAAAGTTTAAGATGCAAAGACACCATCACTAATTACCTTATCGTCTCTTATAACAGGTGACTTTGGAGACCTTTGCGAATAAATTTCTCCTCTTATCAATTTCATTATCTGATCTCTTATCTCGTCATCAGTAAAGTAATCCAGTGTCATTCTAATTCCATTAAATTCAATCGTGGGGTTCACGAGGTCATAGAGCAAATCCATACTTGCTTCTACTTCTATGTTCCCAATCCGATACGATCTGATCAATTCATATATGACCGGAATTACTCCTTGATCTCCATTGGTTCCAAAGATCACCCTAATTGTACTCATATCAAGATTATCATTCGACCGTATTCTTGATTTAAAATATCCCAGTTGATATTACCAACCTTCTACATGTTGTTTCTACTCGGAATAGTTTCGTTGATCACTCCTCTCATTTTATATTTCAGGTCGACTGAAGCTGGATGGAAACATTTGACAGATATACGCCATACATAATTCTCTTGCTTCCAATAATCTTGGCATTAGTATTTAGGAACCCTTTTCTCCTCTCCCTATCTGGTATATTATTGGTTCTAATGCTATATACTGGCTCAATAAAGATTCCTGTAAATATTAGTTTTCCAATAAAGAGAGGAGATGGAATAGCGCATTCGATAGAAAAGGGGTTGATTATTCGAGGTAATTCTGCTATTGGGGTTGTCATCGTAGACGATATCCCCTATGATTATAGGGATCTTTCGGACTCATCATTAAGGGCCTCGATAAATGCCTTTCATAAAATAACCAATATAGGGGAACATGTGGATATTATTTTCAGGAAAAAATATATCGATCAGAGAATATATACCGAAAGATTACTTAATAAATTACAAAATCTCAGAATAATAATAGAAAATGACCCATCTAATGCCAAGGCAAAGAAGGAGATGGAACTTCTTCAGAGTATTTTAGAT
Source organism: Metallosphaera sedula DSM 5348 (assembly GCF_000016605.1). Taxonomy (NCBI): domain Archaea; kingdom Thermoproteati; phylum Thermoproteota; class Thermoprotei; order Sulfolobales; family Sulfolobaceae; genus Metallosphaera; species Metallosphaera sedula. The sequence continues at coordinate 131,328 of NC_009440.1, forward strand.
AGGTTGGAGCAAGGAGAGAAACCTTTCTCGTATCAGGTAGTTCTGTTAGTCCATGGAAAGGATAAGCAAGAGGCGAGAAGTCTCGGTGAGGTTCTCATAAGGGGTTTAGAGAGCCTCAATATCAAATCGAGGTTCGCCACAGTCAAGGAGATAGAGGATATCCTATCTCTTAACCTTACTAGGTTTAGGAAAGAGGGATTGCCTTCTCAAATACCATTTCTAACTCCATTCTCCCTAGAGAAGATGCCGGTGGTCGAGAAGTGGAGCGATGGAGTATATCTAGGAAAGGATATGGAAAGGCAAGTTCCGGTATTCTGGAATGTGGAAAAGTCCGAGAACCCTCACATCATGATAATAGGTCCAACTGGATCTGGAAAAACTGAGTTACTGATTTGGCTCGGGAGCCTAATGTCCCTACAATATTCAGTTCCAGTTGTATTTTTTGACGTAAAGGGAGATATTAGGACGAGGTTGAGGAGATATGGCTTCAACTTCAAGGTTCTGAATCCTCTTTTCTATTCACTGAAGTTACTGGACTTTCCCTACGTGGCCCCGTCAATAAAACCATTGTTTATAGAAAAAATAGTAGGAGTTTCATTTAAGCTAAATCGCGAAGAAAGGGCAATACTTTTCAATGTGTTGAATAGGCATTTGAAGGAAACCCATGGGAGGCCTGAGTGGAGAACCATACTAAGGTATGAGGAAATAGGAGACAGATATTCCATAAGGAGATCCTTGGAACTAGTAGAGTCTTTTGACTCTGACGGTCCGTTTATCTTGGACGGTATGACGCATGGAATAAACGTAGTGGACCTAACTCAATTAAAGGATGAGACTCTGAGGAGATTTGTCATATATTCCTTTATATCAATGCTTTATGCATACTACTCGTCCGATGCCGATGTCGGTCTCAGGGTAGGTTTGGTAGTGGATGAGGCGTGGACAATTCTTAAGGACGATGACGAATACGGGATAATAGGTGATCTAATAAAGAGAGGCAGGGGTCATGGTATATCCTTATTAATGGCTACTCAGAACATCCAGGATCTTGGACAAAACGCGGACATATTCATGGATAACATAGGTACCCTTTGCTTCATGAATAATGGGGATAAGAATTTCTGGAAGGATGTGGTTAAGAGGTATTCCAATATTCTGGATGGTGAAGTTGAGAATAAACTGGCATTCCTAGGTAGAGGGGAGATGTTGGTCAGATTCCTGGGAGATCCAAGGCCAATCCTTGTGGCCCACAAACCGTTAACTGGAAGCTCTTTCCAGAATTGACTGCAATCCTGCCTTGATCTTGTTATACAGTAACTCGTCCTTAACGCCCGAGATAGAGATCTCCTTAATATCCTCCTTGTCTAGCACGATGTTGTACTCTACCTTATCCGTCAACTTTGTGTCCTCTAGAATCTTACTCATGGCATTCATGTAGCTCTTGGGCAAGCTCAACTTCTTTTTAACAAGTATTTTCATTGACGGCGGAGAAAAGTATATCTCGCCAATTATCTCGCCCTTTCTATTCTTGATGTAGTCAAGGCTCACCTTACCTCCTCTGGAGGGGACGTACCCAGACTCTATCACGCTCAGGAGATATTCGTAAAACTCTAACTCCTTTTTCAATGAAGAGATCTTACCTTCTAGGAACTTCCTAAGTTCGTCTGTATTAGTCTCCACATCTACTAATAAACCACAGTATTATTTATAAGCAAGGTGTTAGTTAAGATTGCAGATGATACGAACTGCAATAATCGGAGGTTCGGGTTACACTGGTGGAGAACTCCTTAGACTGTTAGCAGTACATCCGCAAGTAGAAGTTACAATGGTGACGTCTAGGGAATATGCAGGCAAGCCAATCTCTTTGATTCATCCAAATCTTAAGGGATTTTATACGATGAATTTTACAAATTTTTCAATTGATAAGATAGGGGAAAAGGCAGACGTGGTGTTCCTAGGTTTACCACACGGCGTTTCGCTCAATTACGTTCCGAAATTGCTTGAGATTGGACTACAGGTTGTCGACCTCAGTGCAGACTTCAGATTAAAGAACCCTGAAGTATATAAGTACTGGTACGGAATTGAACACCCTTACCCTGACCTTTTACAGAAAGCCGTTTACGGTCTCCCAGAGCTACATGCTGAAGAATTAAAGGGAGCCAAGCTTATAGCCTCACCAGGCTGTAACGCCACAGCGACGATCTTAGCGTTAGCTCCAGCAGTAAAGTGGGGCTTTGTGGGGCAAATGAAGTTCGTTAGTGACGTAAAGGTATCGAGCAGTGAGGGTGGTGCTAAGCCCTCTGAGGGAAGCCATCATCCCGAGAGACAGAATGCTATTAGGCCCTATGAGGCAGATGGACATAGACATGCAGCGGAGGCTGAGCAGGAACTTTCCTTACTAGCAAACAAACAGGTGGAGGTTAGCATTGTTCCTCACGCAATAAGTAGTGTCAGGGGAGCCATGGCCTCTGTCCACATGTGGACAGAGACGGACATGGATGACATGGATATTTGGAAGAAAATTGCTGAATTTTACAGAGGGAAAAAGTTCGTGAGAATTATAAGAGGAGGGATTCATCCCTATCCTGATCCCAAGTATATAATTGGTAGTAATTTTGCAGATATTGGATTTGCCAATGAGAAGAGGGTGAGGAGACTCACCATGTTTTCTGCAATAGATAATCTTATGAAAGGGGCAGCTGGCCAAGCTGTACAGAGTTTCAATATATCAAGAGGATTCAACGAAGACGAAGGTCTTAAATTACCACCTCTGAGGCCTGCGTAGCCATGATTGTAGTAAAGATAGGAGGGAGGGTAGTGAAGAACGCCCTCCAGAACGTTATAGAGAGCGTTCTAAGATACCCGGGAAAATTGATACTAGTCCATGGAGGTGGAGACATTGTCAGCGAGTATACGAAGCGCATGGGCATGGAGCCCACATTTGTTACATCACCTGAGGGCATAAGGAGTAGGTATACTAGTAAGGAAGAGTTAGACATTTACGTTATGACCATGGGCTTGATCAACAAGAACATTGTCACGCAACTAATTAGCAAGGGGAAGACAGCAATTGGTATTACTGGAGTAGACGGTGGGTCTGTTATTGGGACAAGAAAGAAAAGGATCATGATCTTAGACGAAAGAGGAAAGAAGAGGATAATAGACGGTGGCTATACGGGGAAAATAGTTTCAGTTAATTCTCAACTTATATCTTCCTTAACGTCTTTAGTTGATGTAATAGTGATTTCACCGATAGCTCTAGATACGGAGGAGAGTACTCCTTTGAATGTAGACGGTGATCAAATGGCCTTTAACGTGGCTAGGGCTGTCAAAGCGGAGGCCCTTCTACTCCTGTCAGATGTGGATGGTGTGCTTCTAAACAACGCCGTTGTGAAGAAACTTAGTAAGGAGGAGGCAAAGGAGCTAGCCACAAAGATTGGGCCCGGGATGAACAGGAAAGTTCTCATGGCTGCCGAGAGTGTGGAGTCGGGAGTTAGTAAGGTAATAATAGGCTCGGGCTTAGTTCCTGATGCAATAAATTCCGCTTTGGCAGGAAGGGGGACTGAGATCTCATGAGCGAGAAAATAGATGCTAAAGACATAAAAATACTGGAAGTTCTGAAGAAGAACGCACGCACTCCATACACTATGATCGCTAAGGACCTGAAGGTGAGCGAAGCTGCAATCAGGAAAAGGATCGAGAAATTGACAAAATTGGGTGTCATAAAGAGGTTTACCATAGATTACGAGCTAGAGAACGAAGTAAAGGCAATAGTTATGGTAAAGTCGACTCCGCAAATACCTACGCCTGAGATTTCTAAAAAAATAGCAAAGACACCGGGCGTAGAAACCGTATACGAGACCACAGGAGATTATGATATAATTGTTATTGTACGGGGAATAAACATCTCATCTATCAACAGGACAATAGATGAAATAAGGAGTATACAGGGTGTTATGGGGACCAATAGTACTATAATCCTTAGGACTTGGTTCTAAGTTCGAACTATTTATTTTCATAAAAGCTTTTGAACACTGAACTACAGATGATGATTCGATCTGCAATGGTTTCGCTAAAATGTCCTGTCTGTGGAGGAGAGGTCCAGGTAGACGACAATGCCTTACCTGGGGAGATAGTAGAGCATGATTGTGGCGCACAGCTTGAGGTATACAGCGATCACGGAAGATTATCCTTGAGGTTAGCGGAACAAATAGGAGAGGACTGGGGAGAGTGATACTAGGAGTTTCCTACGATCTCCTTAGGTGGGAAGAGAGAAATTTAATAGATGAAGCAAAGAAAGCTGGTAATAAGGTAATACCACTTTTTACCAAGGACCTGACTTTTCTGTCAAGCGAAGATACCGGTTATCAGGATATGGAGGCAGTCATTCAAAGAAACACTAGCCATAGCAGGGCTTCGGCAACCTCCATGCTGTTTGAGACCTACGGGTTTAAGGTATTTAATGATTCCCTGACTCTTAATAGGTGCGAGAACAAACTCCTCACGACATTTCTACTAAGGAGTAGGGGCGTGGCAGTTCCGAGAACAGCAATAGCGTTCTCGAGGGAGAGAGCACTGGAAATAGCTGGAAAACTAGGTTATCCTGTGGTCATAAAGCCTATTGAGGGAAGTTGGGGAAGGATGGTAGCTAGAGCGCAAGACGAGGATACCTTGCGTAGTTTAATTGAATATCAGGAGTTCACAACGCTTCAGTATAAGACGATCTTTTACATCCAGGAGTACGTAAATAAACCGGATCGCGACATCAGAATCTTCGTTATAGGTGATGAGGCTCCAGTGGGAATATACAGGGAAAATCCCAAGAATTGGAAGACTAACACTGCACTGGGTGCCATAGCTAAGCCCCTAAAGATAGATGAGGAGTTGAGGGAACTAGCCTTAAAGGTGAAGGAAGTAATTGGAGGGTTTTTCCTTGGAATAGATGTCTTTGAGGATAAGGAAAGAGGTTACCTTGTGGGAGAAGTGAACGGTGTACCGGAGTACAAGAATACGGTAAGGGTAAATCAGTTCAATGTTAGTGGTTTCCTTTTAAACAAGCTCACAGAGGTAATTAAGAAATGAAACTAATCACGTTTTACGGGTCAAGAGGATTAAGGATAGTAAAGGGAGAAAATCAGTATGTCTGGGACGATAAGGGAAGAAGGTATCTGGATCTCCACGCGGGACATGGCGTGGCCTTTCTAGGTCATAGAAACCCTAAGGTTGTGGAATATCTAAAGAGACAGCTGGATACCATTATCACCTTAACCACCGCCTTTGATATTGACATAAGGGATGAAATGCTGAAAGAGATAGATGATCTGAAGCCTGAAGGTATGGATAACATATTCCTACTAAACAGTGGGACTGAGGCTGTGGAACTTGCCATGAAGATAGCTAGGAAAATCACTGGAAGAAAGAAGTTCATTGCGTTCAAGAATTCGTTCCATGGGAGGACTATGGGTTCCCTTTCGATTACATGGAACAAGAAATATAGGGAGCCCTTTGAGCCCCTCATTTCTCCCATCGAGTTCTTGGAGTTCAATCAAATAGATGAACTTAAAAAGCTAGACGATAGCGTGGCTGCAGTTATTCTGGAACCAGTACAGGGAGAGGGAGGCGTAATACCAGCTAAGCCTGAGTTTGTAAAGGCGTTAAGGGAGGAGACCGAGAGAAGGGGAATACTTCTGGTTTCCGATGAAGTGCAGGCTGGTTTTGGGAGAACAGGCAAGGTGTGGGCGTATCAGCATTATGGGATAAGGCCAGATATCTTGACTGCAGGGAAGGCCATAGGAGGAGGATTTCCGGTTAGCGCGGTTTTCGTCCCAGATTCAATAGCTGAGAAGCTGGGCGAAGGGGATCATGGAACCACTTACGGAGGCAACCCGATGGCAGCGGCCGCGGTCACTGCTGCATCAAGAGTGCTCAAGGAAGATAAGGTGCCCGAACAAGCTAAGGTTAAGGGCGAAACGTTCATGAAAATGCTTAGAGATGCACTGGTGGACTTCAAGTCGGTCAGGGAAGTCAGGGGATTGGGGTTAATGATAGGTGTTGACCTTAGGCTTAATCCAGGTACTGCAATAAAGGTGCTCCAGGATAATGGCGTGCTATCCCTTAAGGCCGGTGTCTCGACCATAAGGTTCCTATCACCCTACATGATAACTAATCAGGACATGGAGTTGGCAGTTGATGCAACTAGAAAAGGAGTTGCTGAAACAGAAGGCAAGAAAACTTCTTGAGCAATTATTAAGCGTTTATACGCCTTCAGGCCAGGAGGGTCTAGCCAAAGGGATTTTTCAAAAGATAGCTGATGAGCTGAATCTGAATCTGTATGTGACTTCGACGAATTCCTTTTTCCTTGGTGATGGAGAAATACTACTAGCCTCCCACATTGATACCGTCCCAGGTTACATACCACCTTCAATATTAGGCGAAGAGATTACAGGAAGGGGAGCGGTGGACGCAAAGGGACCTCTAGTTTCAATGATACTTGCATCCTGGATAATGAACGAGAGGGGTTGCAAGGTCCAGGTAGGTGCTCTATCGGATGAGGAGAATAAAAGCGCAGGAGCCAGGGAACTAGTTTCCTCGGGAAAAAGATTCTCACACATAATTGTGGGTGAACCTACCAACACCACACATATCGCTGTGGAGTACAGGGGATTATTGAGGATCAACGTTAACTGTCACGGGAAACCAGAGCACTCGTCCTCAGCCACGGATAACATTATCCTTAAGTATATTCCCGCCATCCTAGAGTCCTCACAACTTCCTTCACAATATTCTTCACCGAGTATTGTCCCAACCATAGTTAGGAGTGGCGACTCTCCTAACGTTACCCCAAGCGACTTTTACGTCCATTTTGACGTGAGGTATCCATATGGAATCTCAGAAGGTGATATTCTGTCCAAGATTTCTGAGAAATTCGAAGGATGTGATCTGACCGTGGGTGAATCCATTCCCCCTGTAAAAGTTGGACCCTCGACGCCTGCTGTAAGGGCACTCATGAGGGGGTTACTTCAACAGGGAGTAAAGCCATCCTTAGTGAGAAAGGGAGGAACGAGTGATATGAACTTGCTAATCTCTATTACCCCCAGTATAGCAACATATGGACCCGGCGATTCTAGATTAGAGCATACTGAGTTTGAAAGGATAACTCTCGATGAAATATATATAGCCACACTCACCTATGTCAATGCACTAGAAGAGTTATGCTTAAAGCATTGATGAAACCCCTCTATCCCATTTACGAGCAGATACTTTGGAGGGAGATAAGGAAGGGTCCTATACCCAATCATGTTGGAATCATACCTGACGGCAATAGGCGATGGGCCAGAAGTAACAACTCCTCTATAAATGAAGCTTATCTCATGGGCTATAAGAAACTAAGGAACGTCTTAATCTGGTTATTGGATCTGGGTGTCAAGAACGTTACGGTGTTTGCGCTTTCCACAGAGAATTGCACCAAGAGAACTAGGACCGAACTAGACGTCATTATGGGATATATAAAGAGGGGAATCGAGGAGATGGTCACAGAGAACTTCGTTGATAGGTATAGGATAAAGGTCAGGGCTATTGGTAAACTTGAAATGGTCAGTGACGATTTACGTGACACCGTGAAGAAAGTAATGGAAAGATCAGCCAGCTACTTGGATAGAAAGCTCACCCTTGCCATCTGCTATGGCGGGAGACAGGAGATTCTTGATGCGGTTTCTCGGATGATAAGGGACACGAACAAGAAGGATCTATCAAACCTGACAGAGGAGGAGTTCAGGAAGTATTTTTATGACGAGGAATTGAGTGATATTGATTTAGTCATCAGGACATCAGGGGAGATGAGGATAAGTAACTTCCTTTTGTGGCACCTTGCCTATTCAGAACTCTTTTTCTGTGAAGCCTACTGGCCAGACTTTAGGAGAATTGATCTCTGGAGAGCCATAAGGGCATATCAAAGACGAGTGAGAAGGTTCGGGGCTTAACCTTTTTAATCCTCGGACAAATGATTTTCTGAACGCTAATGGGTGTATATCAAGGTAGGGACTTGAGGAAAATTACAGGTGGAAAGAAGAACGTATCAAGGGGGAAGAGGAAATTCGAGATAGGTAGCCAGCCTACAGAAACAAAGGTTTATTCCGAGGATATAAGAGAGAAGGCAAGAGTGTTAGGAGGAAACGCTAAGGTGAGGCTCACGTACGCTGCTTACGCTAATGTAATAAACTTAAGCGATGGCACGGCCAAGAAGGTAAAAATTTTAGAGGTTATTGAAAGCTCTGCAAACAGGGAATATGCTAGAAGAGGAATAATAGTAAAGGGATCCATAATTAGGACTGAGATCGGGAAAGCATTAGTTACGTCCAGACCAGGACAGCATGGAGTCATCAACGCTATACTGATGCAACAATGAGCTTAAGGGATTTTGAGAAGGAGAGGGTCGTTGTTTGGCTGGCCTACTTTATAGCTCCAAGCAGAAGGAAGGGTAGGAGATTTCCAAGGCTAAAGGTAACACTAAAGGACCTTCTTGATTCGTCCAAGGCATTAAATCTAGACCCTCTTGTTTTAGAGAAGGAGCATCCAGCTAGTAAGATAAAGGGATTAGTTGCGGTGAAGAAGTTAGGCTCTAAGGAGGCCACCGTGAAGGCGATTTACCAAAGGTTAAAACAATCACCCCAATCAGGCAGTTACAGAAACCCATGAGTCGAATTTTGGTCCAGTTCAGGCATTTCGCAGGAATTAGTTCTCACCTGAAGTATGGCACAGCTCACTATTTAATCTGTAACGTGTCTAGAACTTTAAATGGTCTCAGTTGTTACTGGAGGAGCAGGTTACATAGGAGGACATCTAGTGGATGCCTTACTTCAACAGGGCAATCAAGTCCTAGTGCTGGACGATCTTTCAAGTGGTAACTACATTAATTCCATGGCTAAGTTCCAGAGGATAGATCTTCGGTCACAATCCCCTAAGCTTGAGAGTTGCGACACAATGTATCACCTAGCAGCTAACCCAGACGTGAGAACGTCCATGGAGAACATTGAGGAACATTTCGAAAGGGATGTAAAGGCTACCCTTAATGCACTAGAGTCGGCAAGGAAATCAGACTGCAAGTTCTTCATCTTTTTCTCGTCTTCTACAGTGTACGGGGAGGCAAAGACCCCCACCCCAGAGACTGCGGAGACAAATCCAATCTCCAACTACGGTCTCTTCAAGTTAATGGGGGAAGAAATGACGAGGTTCTACTCTCAGAATTATGGGATAACGGCCCTATCCCTAAGGCTAGCAAACATTACGGGTGGTAGAGTTTCTCATGGCGTAGTAATAGATTTCATTAAAAAGTTAATGAAAGACCCCACAACCCTCGAAATTCTGGGAAATGGGAAACAGCGCAAGAGCTACCTTCATGTTAGCGATCTTATTCAGGCGGTTCTTTTCCTTAAGGATAGACATAGGCGAGGATACGATTACTTCAATGTGGGGAATGAGGATTGGATCACCGTAGACGAGATAGCTAGTATCGTGGAAGAGGAAATGGGACTAAGGCCTGTTCATGTGTACCGGGATGCAGATAACGGAAGGGGCTGGAAGGGAGACGTGAGATTAATGTTGCTTGACATCTCTAAGATAAAGTCCCTCGGTTGGGCACCGACTCTCTCCTCTAGGGAAGTGATTAGACGGGCCACGAGGGAAGCATTAAGGTTGTTAGGCTATGAGAAGGTTTAGGCTACTTGGAGCCTTAATGGTCACCTTTTCCATTCTTATTATTATCTTATCATTCGTTAATCTATTTCTAGGATACAGGTTTGAGATATTTCAGAAAATACCTCCTATATTCATCCATTTCATAGAGTTTCTAGTTATTTTAATTGTGTTTGGGTACATAGCCTATACCGGGATCATTATGTTAACTATTCCAGACGATGAGAGATGACTCTCTCAGTCCATTCAATTAGTGGGTGGGTCTTTTCCCTGTGAGGGGCGATTTCCCATTCAGCTCCCATGGTTATTTTCAACTCTCAAATCATCTTGACTTATCCCTCGCGCTACGCGATTGCGTCAGAAGTCCCCATACGTGAACTACCCACGCGTATGAGGGGCTTCAGGGAGTGAAGGATAGGGTATGGCTCGTTTACTTTAAATATCCACTTGATCTATTTTGCTTAGCTTTACCCTGGGCTCGTAGCTTAGCCAGGTAGAGCGACGGGCTCTTAACCACAACGGGAGGTACCCGTAGGTCCCGGGTTCGAATCCCGGCGAGCCCGCCACACTTATAGTTCTCGCTTCTATACCTCTTGGCAAGGACTGTAATACAGGAATCTTGTAAGCCTAAGTGCTGGCTTCGAGCTCTATTTCATGAGGATCTTCCTGATCTTATTCCAGTTTATTGTATTTTCTAGTTTTAGCAGAGCATTATCTAAGGTCAGGAATTTCATTTCATTCACCAGGCTTGATGCGTATAGCATTCTGTCGAAATAGTCTTGGATTGTCTCCATGTATTTATCAGCCATCTCCTCAATCTCCGGCGTTGTTATATCAATCCGGTGAAGCTCATTGTTATTCAGTATATATCGTAGACCGTCAATATAATCTTCTAGTCGATACTCAATTCCCCCTTCTTCGAAGCCGTAAGAGCACCCACTTAGCTTCAACTAGCGACAGTGGACTATAACTAGCTTCAAATTGCCCGATTAATCGGGGAAAGAGATCATTGAAATCTTCAATCCCTATGTCCACATTAAATAGAGGCAAGAGGAAGGATGTATCAAGAAGAATTTTCTCCTTCAGCGATTTCACGCTGAACTTCCTCGCTTATTTCCTCAAACTCCTCAGGGGTTAGTTTAACCGTTTTCCTTTTTGATAGGAGATCCTCCAGAGATGGTATCACGTCGATTATTATCCTGTCTCGCTCTATTCTGACTTCAACCTCAGAATTTACTTTAATCCTTGTTTTCTGCCTTAGAGCCTTTGGAAGATATAGCTCCCCTTTCTTTCCGACTCTCACCCTGTATTTCTCCATATGATTATCTTTACCGTATTCTAAATAAACGTTCCGAAAATTGACATGATATTCCCACAGTCCTACTAGCTCTAGTGCTCCTTGCATTGGAAAGCTACTATCGTGAACAAAAAGATACCAATCTAGCTTACCTGACACAAATAGATTATGAAGCGAGATTTACATGTCATGAAGTAAGTTCCAAAAATTTATATCGTAGAGTTTTTCATGTATGACGGGGGCCCGTAGCTCAGCTAGGTAGAGCGGCGGGCTTTTAACCCGTAGGCCCCGGGTTCGAATCCCGGCGGGCCCGCTACATCCCCCACTTTCCACGCTACAGCGTTCTAGGAGAGATATTGACGAATAAACCCTAAACTTAACATAGAGAGGTCTACAAGGACTTTTCCACTCCATTTTGCCTTGAGACTAAGACGAACAGCGCAACATTCAGCAAGGATTGAAATTACTTAGTGACGGACTTTCTGTGCACTCTAGTGTGTTCAGATCATAGCCGAAACTCGATCTATCAGACTGACATAGCTTAAACTTTTACCGTCTACCCTGATATAATATCTCATGAATAGAAGACTACTTATTTATTCTTCAATCTTCTCAGTAGCCTCCTTTGGAGTAGCAGCAGTCATGAGCCTTTCGCTCTCCCTCTACGCCCTTAGCGTGTTTCTTGATCCAATTCTTACTCTCACAATCCCCCTCATAATAATCTCGGTTGGGATTCAACTGATTAATGAGAAAAACGGCCCACTTCTTGTGGGGCTAATAAGTGCACTCCTCTACGGGCTATTCTTCCTTCTCTTCTTAAGCGCGACCTTCCTGGTTGTGGGTGTAGTTGTAGAGGCTGTGTCTAGGAAAGTGGGTTACAGGGGATTTAAGGCAGTAATGGTCAACACGACCCTAGCTGGAGGACTTGCAGGGGTGCTCAGCGTTGTGTTCGGGTTCATCTTTCTCGGGATACCCGCTGTTCATGAGCTTCCCCTTCTAACCTTGGCCTTCAGTCTCCTTTATTTTGGAGAAAGCGCAATCATGGGAGTAATATCCAATAATATAGGAAAATTCCTCATTAAATCAGGTGTAATAAAGTGAAATGGAAGGTATGGTATGGTCTATTTTATGCCTCCTGCGTCGTTATGGCTTCCTATCTTGTCCCACTCTGGAGCTTAGTAATTTCCCTTGGATTAACATATAAACAATACAGGTTTATGATACCTGAAATACTGGCGCTCTTCCTCTCCTACCTTGTCACCTCCCACTTCAACCCCTTAATCTTCACGTATGTGATGAGGGCTTTCACTTTCATAAACGTCTTCCTCTCCCTTTCCGAATTTCTTGATAGGGTATCCTTGGTGGGCCTAGTGGGCGAGAAGGGGATACCACTGGTGATAACGTTAAGTTACATTCCGTTATTCTATCAGTTGGCCTCAGATGTGTTCTTCTATAGGAGGGCAAGAAAACTAGGTTTCAGTGTTGAAAAGTTATCAAGACCCATAGTCGTTGAGATGGTGAAGATAGCGGAGGACTTAAACAAGGCCTACGAAATAAAGTTACACGGTAAATTCTCTAGGAGAATAGACCTCAAGCCCTCAAAATACGATATCCTACCCATTACTGCGGGGGTTGTTACAATTTGCTTGTCATTACTCATCCCTATCTCCCTGGTAAAGTAGAGCTGGAAAGGGACGAGATAGTAGGACTGGTGGGAAGGAATGGGAGCGGTAAGACTACCCTGATCAACTCCATTCTGTGTCAGAAGCACAATGTGTTCCTGGACGAGCAAGATTTCTGTGAGAGAAAGGATTACTCGCTGGTCTCCGCCGTATTCCAAGACCCAAGTTCCCAAATTCTGGCCACCACCCTTGAAGATGAGCTTAGACTAATGTCCCATTTTCATCATGTGAATTTTGAGATCGGGAAGAGGTTAATGGGTCCCTACTTCTCCACGGATTTCTTCAAGTTGTCCGATGGATATAGGAAAAGGTTTGTGATATCCTCGGTGCTCTCCTACGGACCTGAGTACCTGCTAATCGACGAGCCACTATCTAACCTCGACGACGAGGGAATCAAACTTGTCCTAGGCTCAATACCAAAGGGAAGTTTAATATCAGAACATAGGACTAAACATCTCCTCAACCTCGTTCAAAGAGTTTACCTCCTGTCAGGAGACGTGCGAGAGGTTGACAAGGAGAAGCTGGAGGACCAGGAATTCTTGAGGAGGAACGGACTCAGGGGGTTTCAGATAGAGTATCAAAGAGGGTCACCAGGATCCGAGATTCTAGACGTTCAAGTGGGGCTGAGGTTGAAGGTAAGAGAGGGAGAGGTAGTCTGTTTAATAGGTAAGAACGGTGTCGGAAAGACCACCATACTCAGGAAACTCTCCAAGAAGATCTACTCGGTCTTTCAGAACCTTGATTTGCAGTTCTTTTACGAGACCGTGGCTGATGAAGTGGGTAACGATGACGCGCTTTCCCTTTTCGGTCTCACTGAACTGAGGGAGAGAAGCCCCTTTACGCTTAGCCTAGGTCAGAAGATGAGGGTGCTTATAGCCTCAGCCTACGCTTCAGGTTACAAGGTCATAGGACTGGACGAGCCTACCACGGCCATGGACGGTGACGGATTACAAAATTTTGTGAAAATGGTCGAACTTTTAAGGGAGGAAAGGAGAGGTTTAATTTTGGCTACTCATGACAAGGACGTTATTCCCATCTGCGACCAAATAATCTCTTTAAGTTGAGGATCGTGATAAGAATCATGCTACAGGACATCCTATCCGCGCTGAACCTGGTGGGGATAGTATCCTTCTCGATATCAGGTTCTTTAAAGGCCTTTGAGAAGAAGCTGGACCTGTTGGGCGTGTTTGTACTGGGTTTTTCCACAGCACTTGCGGGAGGTATAATCAGGGATATCCTTCTCGGTATCTATCCTCCAACCAACCTTAGGGTAATGGATTATCCACTACTCGCCATCTTAGGCTCTGTCCTTGCAGTGTTCTTTTACAGGTACATAGAGAACCTTTCAAAGGCCCTACTTATCGCTGACGCCATAGGGCTAGGTACCTTCACCGCCACGGGGGCAGAGATAGCCATAGAGCATGGACTCAACGTAATAGGGGTAGCGATATTGGCCTCAATCACGGCAGTTGGGGGAGGAGTAGTTAGAGATCTTCTTTCCAATGAGGTTCCGAGCGTCTTGAAAAGGGACTTCTATGCTACCCCCACGATTCTAGGTGGTCTAATCTTCTATCCCTCCTACAGTTTATTAGGGGGAAGTTCTGCCCTTATCTCTACGTTTGTGTTCGTAACCGTCCTTAGAATAGTAGCGATACTAAGAAAGTGGGAACTCCCGAAAGTAGGCCTGAGCCGTTAGGCACAGGGAAAGTGTAATTCAAGGGTGAAGGAAAATTCCCGTTCGGAGTATCACGTAAATGTTCGGGGTCAAATTATTTTTAGTGTGGTGGATAGTAGTGGTCGGATAAACCATGGGAATCGATCCCAACTTCAGGACATCTAGGCCAGTAACCGGGGATCACGCTGGCCACAAGGTATATGCGCCGGCTGACCCTCCACCAGTTCCAAAGGAGAAGGCACTGGGGATTCATGGGACCATAGTGGGGGTGGACTTCGACCTCTGCTTAGCCGATGGCTCATGTATAAACGCATGTCCAGTGAACGTGTTTCAGTGGTACGATACACCTGGTCATCCGGCCAGCGAAAAGAAGGCGGACCCGGTCAATGAACAGGCGTGCATATTCTGTATGGCCTGCGTGAATGTATGCCCAGTGGCAGCAATAGATGTGAAGCCTCCATAACTTTTTCCCCTTCTATGGCAAGGTCCTACGCACTACTTTGTTTTCCAGACTTTCTAAAATGAGGAGATGGTATCCAGATCTCTTCTTACGTAGTAGAGGTTGTAAATCAAGATCAAACTAAGTTTAGAATAGTCTTATATTGTTCAAGGTTTACAACGACATGTTGGGTAACAGGTCAAAGTTGTACAACGCTGGGTGGACCGGAAGAAACAAGAGGTTCAGGATTAGTAAGAGACTTGCTTTAAAGTTAGCAAGGCAACAGAGCAGGTATTCCCAAAGGGCAAATAGGAGCTGGATCAGAAGAATATTTCAGCCAATTCTGATTAAAGAGTAGCCGACAATATCGTTATCATGAAAGATTTATTGGGTGATTATGAGCCCCGTGGTAAGGTAATACAGGGGGTAGGTAAGTTCATAGCCTTTGGATTAGACGATCCATTTCATTTAACGACTGTGACAGGTTTAGCCATTTACGGTGCGGGTAAATTAATGGAGAGAAGAAGCAATTATGGGATCAGGAGGGCCAAGCTCGATATGACTCTAACAATGCTGGAGTTAAAGAACTTAGTAGAAGAGATTCACGGAATAAGGATTCAATAATACCTTCTTTCTTATTGTAGACTAGTTCTCGGTCATAAAGTCAAGTTTTAGAGGTTTAGGGTACCGGCAAGATATATTAGGAGTCCAGAGAATAATCTTCAATGCTTGATGACATTGTAATTGGACTTAGTATCATAGTATCCATATGGAGCGTCTATAACTCTGCCTTCGCTATCTACGGGTTGTCCTGGAAATCCGATGAGCCCAAAACCTCCTCAGGCCCATCCTTTTCCTTGTTAGTTCCGGTGAGGAACGAAGAGAAAGTCCTAGGGAGACTCCTTGAAAGGCTAGTTAACCAAGAATATGATAGGTCAAAGTATGAGATAATTGTCCTAGAGGACGGATCTACAGACAACACGTTAGGGGTATGCAATAAATTTTCAGAAATGTATAGTATTATCAAATGTGTCCATCTGGAAAAGAGCAATGTCGTTAATGGGAAGAGCAGAGCCCTCAATTATGGATTGAAAATATCAAGGGGAGATATTATAGGCGTATTTGACGCCGATACTGTACCTAGACTTGACGTGTTAGGTTATGTAGCCCAGAAGTTTATTTCTAATTCTAGAGTAGGAGGCGTACAGGGAAGGTTAGTCCCCATCAATGTTAGGGAAAGCATAGTGGCTAGGTTAGCCTCGCTAGAAGAGTTGTTCAGTGAGTACTCGATTTCAGGAAGGGCCAGAGCAGGCCTTTTCGTACCACTTGAGGGTACATGTAGTTTCGTTAGGAGAGATGCCTTGGAGAAAGTGGGAGGTTGGAACGAGAATGTACTTACAGAGGACCTAGATCTCAGCCTAAAACTAACAAGCTTGAACTATTTGATCGTTTACTCACCTTCTGTTCAGAGCTGGAGGGAAGTCCCGGTTACATTCAGTTCACTAGTTAGGCAGAGATTAAGGTGGTACAGGGGTAACTTTGAGCTTACCATGAGGATCTCTAGGTTTAAGTTTACTTGGAGGTTGGTAGATGCAGCTATGTTAGTAGGCACTCCAGTATTCATGGTTTTAAGCTTGGCGAACTATTCCCTTGTCTTTATTTACTCATATCAATTGCACGTCCTTATAGCTGCTATTATCTCGTTTTCGTCCATGATGACTCTTCTTCTAATAATTATGATATCCAGGAGACATATGATTGAAACAATTTATATAATTCTATCCGCATTATATCTTAATTTTACCATAAGTCTCCATTTAATTTCCATTGTTCTAGAATTGGCTGGCGCACCTAAGGGATGGAGTAAGACGGAAAGGTCTGGTAAGATCACGGTAGATGTGCCGAGACCATAGATGCGTAGTTGAGATGCTGGCTCTCTGAGTCCGAGTATTCATGGTATTGTACTAGATAGTTCATGACAGGCAGGATCTACCTTCTCCCAATTGATGGGACTTGAATCCAAAGAAATATCTCTAACTCCATCCACATTTACCTTGACATGATGCAAAGACCCATTGCGATGACAATAGCAGGAAGTGACTCAGGAGGAGGGGCTGGAGTTCAGGCAGACCTCAAGACCTTTACATCTCTTGGCGTGTTCGGCGTATCTGTCATAACTGGTTTGACTGCCCAGAATACAGCTAGAGTCACCAAGGTCCTGGAAGTCCCCCCAGAGTTTGTGGAGTCCCAATTCGATACTATAATGGAGGACTTTCAGGTTAAGTATGCCAAGACAGGAATGCTTGCATCGAGCAGGATAGTTGACGCTGTGGAGAGAAAGCTGACACAATATGGAATTAACCTAGTCCTAGACCCAGTTATGATATCAAAGAGTGGTTACCCTCTAGTAACCGAGGAAGTGGTAAGGGATATAGTGAGGCTAGCTAGAAAATCCCTGATAATAACCCCCAACAAATATGAGGCGGAAAGACTAACTGGATTTAGGATAAGAACTCGAGATGATCTAAGAAATACAGCATTGCACCTCTATAAGAGCTTGGGTGTAAACGTTGTGGTAAAGGGAGGGAAAGCCATTGGAGGATATGATTTCGCAGTCGTTGATGGCGATGAGATTGAGCTACGTGGAGAATTAATAAATACCGATAATCTTCACGGGAGTGGTGATGTATTTTCCGCCTCAATTACGGCCTTTCTGAGCAAGGGTCTTAATCTACGCGACGCGTTAAGGGAGGCTAAGAAAGTTGTAAGTGAGGCAATCAAATTCTCTCTTGCAATTGGTCACGGGAACGGGCCAGTGGATCCTTTCTCCTCTGTGGAGAGGGTGGTTAAGATTAACCAAGCCAGGGAGGATCTCGAGAGACTTGTGGAATTTCTTGAAAGGAACAAGGAAATCGTTAAGAAAATGATAACTCATGAGGAAAAAATGAACATTGGTGTCCTAACAGAGTATGGGGATTTCGCAACTTTAGCCGGGGGGATCATAAGGTACATTGACTGGATTAAGGTAGATGGTCCCATTGTGGTGAACTGGTACTACAATATAGTACACAAGGCCTTGAAACAAACTGGCAAGAGGCTTGGTATTTTGGTGTCCTTGACAAACGAGATATTAAATGCTTGTGAGGGCGGTAAACTGAAAATTTCTGAAAGTGGAATTTACGGCGATCTGGTAATGATAGATGGGAGGGCAGTCTTGGTGGGAAACAGTTTAAGTGAGATTATGGAGAAACTGGAGGTCCTGAGGAATTGATAACCGTAGTGGGAAGTTATAACCTTGATATGACGTTCAAGCTCAATCACTTTCCTATACCTGGAGAGACAGTATTTGCTCAGGAAGTCAGAGTAGGTCATGGGGGAAAGGGCTCCAATCAAGCAGTCTCAGCTTCTAGATTGGGAGCAAGAGCGAGGTTCGTAGGCGCAGTCGGAAATGACGCGAATGGTAAAAATGCGATAAACTTTCTCAGCTCTGAGGGCGTGGATACCTCATGTGTAAGGGTGAAGAATGCCCATACCGGATCGGCTTACATCTTACTCAATGGTGGTGGAGAGACTATGATAGTGGTGAACCGAGGGGCAAACTACGAATTAACCCCAGAGGACCTAGACGGGTGTCTAGAGGGGAAAGTATTGCTCACTCAGCTCGAGATCAGGGAAGATGTGGTGAAGAGGGCACTGTCAGGGTTTTCCGGTATCAGGATTTTGAACCCCGCTCCCGCAGAGTTAAATGATGTTGAAATACTCAATTATGTGGATATATTAACCCCCAATGAGGTTGAGTTCCAGGAGATCAGTAATTCAGATGATATGTCGTATGGAGCACAGATATTGCTAAAGAGGGTCAAACGTGCTGTGATAGTGACTCTTGGAGAAAACGGTGCAATAATCTATACCAAGAGCAAGTCGGTGAGGATACCCACAATCAAGGTAAACCCCGTGGATACCACTGGCGCAGGCGACGTCTTTAATGCAGCTTTGGCGGTTTTCCTTGAAAGGGATTACGACCTGGAGACCGCGGTTGAAAAGGCAAACATTATAGCCTCGTACTCAGTTACCACTTATGGAGCGCTTGGACCAACGTGGAAAGAGATCAAGGAAAAGTACCCGGAAATCCCACTCCCATGAGTGTCCAGGTCTCTGTGATCTAGAGGACGCAGATGAGAGGGTATAGGAGTGAAAATCACATTTCTAGGTACAGGGGCAGGAAGTACCGCAGGATCGAGAAGGTTTAAGGCAGGAATACTAGTTGAGGGGAAGGAAGGGAAGATTGTGTTGGATTTTGGGTCAGGTATTAACATGAGATTGGAGGACATGCGCGTAGTTCCTGACGCCGTCTTCATAACCCATTTGCACATTGACCATTTCTCTGGAATATTTGATCATCTCGTGAGAAGACAAATCGATAGGGTACCAGAACTCAAGGTATTCTCTCCGCCTGGATTTTCAGAGGTACTTAGAGTCTACCAAAAGACTAATAACATTTCAGCTCAGGTTATGGAAGACCACCTCCCCTCAGGAAAAATAGGTGATCTAGAGGTCTATTCCTTGGAAGCCTGTCATAAGATATACGCCGTGTCCTATATCATCACAGACGGAAAAAGGAGAGTACTTTACTCAGGCGATACCCTGGAGCCCTGTGATACAGTGCTAAGAGAGATATCAGGGGTTGACCTGGTTATCCATGAAGCCAGTTGCTTAGAGAACTGTAAGGAATGGGGACATACCTCTGTTAAGGAGGCGATTAACCTGTTTAGGAACCCTGTCCTAACTCACGTCCCAGCACAGCTCGAGGGTGAGGTTGAGAATTCCGTGAAGGGCAAGGCCTTACTCGCTAAGGACGGGTTGAGTTTGGATGTGTAGATTTGTCGCCTTCGCGGGAAAGGGGGAAATTGACGGCGAAGTTATAGGAGCTCTCATGAAATCTTCAAGGAAAGACGTTCTTTCCAGTAACTCGCATCCAGACGGATGGGGATACGCCATCTATGTACTGGATGGTGAATGGAGTAGATTTCAATATGCGTCTGCGAGACCTATGTACGCTGATGAAAACGTCTCAATTCTATATACGATTAGGGGAGAAAGGATAGTCGGGATAATTCACGCTAGGAAGACTTTGAAAAGGTTTCTCACGGGGGTTTCTCACGCTCATCCATACCACATAAGGGCAGGCCCCTATGACCTCTTCTTCGCCCACAACGGTTCAGTCTCCAGATCCGCGTTCAAAGACTCCGATTTGCCATATACTGATAGCTATATGATACTCAGGGAAATAGCTAAGGAGGTCTCCTCCATGGATCCAGCTACGGCGTATTTGAGAGTGATGAGTAGATTAAAGGGAAATGCCACCAGTTTAAATTCAGCTCTTCTCTCTTATGCTGAGGGGACAGGGCCCGAATTATTTGCGTACTACTATTATAATAGAAATAACATGAGAGAGATGGAGGAGTATTACAAGATGTATTCTCACGATTCCTACGTTTATTCTGCCACGGTCAACTACTATCTAGGGGGGAGAGGGAAAGAATTGCCCCTTGATAGGGTATACAGGATCAACTAGGTTCAATTCCCAGCTAGTTTAATACATGGCAGGGCAAGAGTTTATACCTTGAGACTAATCTTGGGTTTTTACAATCAAATAATTCAGATATTCTTTCTAGAAGATCTATGGCTTAAGTTCATAAACATGTGGAAGAATAATTATTCTTATGAAAGAACATTTGGTTGAGGCCAAAATAATTGATTACGGTAAGCTAAAAACTATACACAGCGACATAGTTTACTACGTGTCCTACTATAAAACGTTAGAGAAATCAGGAGTAAAGACCAAGCCCTCTCCCCCTCCCAGCCTGAAGGACATGAACGTAATTTATACGAAGCCAAGGATAGGCCCCCTGAAATTAATCGGAGAAGGACCAGTTTACAAGCTAGATAAGGTAGGGGCAATTGTGAGTGTGGATTTTCCAGGAACTCCGCTATATGCCATAGTGGACTTTGAGGATAGCATTAGGGTATATCTTGCGTATCCAGTGGAGGACCCTATTGTGGGAATAGATCTAGGAATAAGACACCTGTTCACAGTGGTTGCAGTTACCAAGAACGGAAAGATATACAAATCAAAGTACATAGGTAACGGTAGTATAATGGAGACCTTTACTAAATACATGAGCGAGACGCAGGGACTCTCCTATGTCAGGGAGATAAGGGAAAAGGTCAGGATATCTTTAAGGGAGTTGATGGATTTCCTTGTCGAGTTAAGCCCTAAGATTGTCGCGCTGGAGGATTTGAGATTATATGACGCGAAGATAGGCAGAGGTCTCAAACTGATCGAAGATGAACTGGAGAGGGAATTGTTGGAGAAAGGGATAAGATTCAGGAGATTGGATCCTAGAAACACCTCGAAGGTTTGTTCCCAGTGCGGGTACAAGAAAGGTGAAGTTATGGGATCCCTGTTCGTGTGTCCAGCGTGCGGATATAAGGTGGACAGGGACTTCAACGCTGCATATAACCTCGCACTGAAGTGTTACTATACCTGTTAATAGTACGAGTGGTCAAGCCAAGGTAAATCGTTTTATCTAGCTATCTACTATTCTGTCATGAATTATAAGAACAGGGTACAAAGGGTAAAGGAGCGTCTAAAGGGAAAGGCGGACTACCTTGTTCTGGGCCCTGGAAGTAACATGTTTTACCTCACGGGTTTCACGGAGGAACCAATGGAGAGACCGATCCTCCTGATACTCGGAGAACAGGATTACATGATAGCCCCAAAGATGTATGAACAACAGTTATCAGGTCTCAGCCTAGAAGTAAGAACTTACGTGGACGGAGAAGATCCCTATTCTCTTTTACAGATCAAGAAAGGTTCTTCTCTTGCTATCGACGACCAACTTTGGTCAATGTTTCTAGTTAGTATACTTAATAGGTTCTCCCCATCGGACCTAATCCTGGTTTCACCACTCATAGCTCCAATAAGATCAGTTAAGGATGAGGAGGAGATAGGGATAATGAAGGAAGGGTTGAAAATTGCAGAGCAATCCTTCATGGAATTTATTTCGAGGGTTAAGGAGGGGGAGACGGAATGTCGCTTGTCGCAGATATTGGAGGGGATTTTCAGGGAGAATGGAGTAACGCCATCCTTCTCTACAATCCTCACCTCAGGTCCAAACACGGCAATGCCACACCTGAGATGCACTGAGAGGAAAGTGCGTAAAGGAGAACCTGTGATTGTGGATTTTGGTATCAAATACCATGGGTATTCCACAGATACCACAAGGGTCGTTACTATTGGGAAGCCATCACAGGAGGTGACAAAAATTTGGGAAATAGTTCACGAGGCTGTGGTAAAGGCTGAGGAGTCCACCTATGGATTGTCGGGGATGAAGATAGACCAAAGGGCTAGAGGCGTCATAGAAGGTAGGGGCTACGGTAAATACTTCATTCATAGAACCGGACATGGAATTGGAATAGACGTTCACGAGTTCCCCTACATCTCTCCCGACAACGGCGATGTGATACCTAGGAACTCCGTTTTTACCATAGAACCTGGGATCTACATACCCGAGAAATTTGGGATTAGAATCGAGGACATGGTCATTATGCGAGACAGGGCGGAGGTTCTCTCTTCCTTGCCTAAGGAGATCTATCAAGTCTAGCCTCGAATAACCCTCTTCAGTATCTCAACTCCGGCCTTGATCTGCTCCTCATTGGGAACTGTGATACTCAGCCTAGCCATTGTCTCTCCGCCCCGTAGGAAGAAGTCCTTAGCAGGAACGAAAGCTAGGCCTTGCCTTACCGCTTCCTCCAAAACTCTATGGGCATCCCTCTTAAGGTCAAGCAAAAGGAAGAACCCGCAACTGGGCTGATTAAACTCTGATATCCCTGCATCCGTTAGGGAGTCCACAAGGACTTTCATTTTCTTCCTGTAGTGCTCTGGAAGAATCTTCGTTCTAGATAAAATGAATCCAGATCTCAAAAGGCGCGAGACGACATACTGATTTAGAGTTGAAGTGGAAAAGTCCAGTTGTTCCATGAGGCTCAACTTCTCCGCTATTTCTGGAGGGGCTACCACGAAACCTATCCTTAGACCCGGTGCCAAGATCTTACTGAAACTGCTGACGTGTATGACCCTGCCACTACGATCGTAATTTTTTAATGGAGCTGGAACGCACCCAGCTATGGGTCTGTAAGGGTCGTCTTCTATCACATAGAAGTCCCTTTCCTCAGCCAACTCAACCAGTATCTTCCTCCTTTCCTCATTCAAGTTCACTCCAGCAGGGTTATGACAGTCCGGTATCACGTAGACTAGATCTGGCTTAACTATCTTGGTAACGAGCTCCAGCTCATCTGTGGAAATACCCTTTCCATCCACAGTGACGGGTATCGTGACCGAAGCCCTTAACTTAAAGGCTGAAAAAGTCTCCACGAAGGTTGGGTTCTCCACCACAACTGTCCCGTTCTCGAGGAAGTACTTCGACAGCAACTCTATGGCGTGTTGAGCACCGCTGGTTATGACTATCGGATCCTTACTTCTCAAGCCTATGGCAGGAAGATATTTGTTCACCTCCTCAATTAGCTCCTGCTGACCTCCAGCACCTGGGTAGAAAAGTGATCTTGGGCCCAGGTCGGCCAGCACTTCCTCGTAGGCTCTTCCTATCTCATCAACTGGAATAGTTGACGGATCGGGTGACCCGCTGGCCATGTTAATTTTTACGTTACGCCCGAGCCTAGATCCCATCTCCACGGGCGAGAGTTCTATTTCTCTTCCTATCCTTGAGACCATTTTCCTCTTACCTCCAGCTTTGTACCAGCTCCCTTATCCTTGGCCTTAAGATAGAGCCTCTTCATGACACTAACATCCTCTAGGCCTATGCCAACTGACTTGAAAATAGTTAATCCAGACTCCACGGAAACCTTCCCACTCACCAACTCGGAGAGTGTGACTAACTTGTTCCAGTCCATCATTCCCATCTTCTCGGCTAAGATTAGATCTCCCGCCTCCTCCTTCGCCTGTTCCTTATCCTCCACCGCGACTATTTTAGACGCCTTGATCACTTCTGGGAAAAGCTCTACCCTTTCAGGTAGATTAGATCCCATGGCGTTTATGTGAGCCCTTTCCTTCAGATAATCCAGTTTCAGGATCGGAGAAGTCGCGGTAGTTATAGTAACCACTACCTCCACCCTTGAAACTAAATCCTTCAAGTTGGGAACTGTCTCGAGCCTAATTCCCATCTTTGAGAGAGCTTCCTTTGCCCTTGCCTCTCTCTCCTGGCTCCTTGTATATCCCATGATCTTGAGCCCAGGTTTAAGAGAATGGAAAGCCTCAACCTGGGCTATTCCTTGCTTTCCTAGTCCCACTATCCCTACAGACGAGTAGTCTCTCCTGATGATGTCCGAAGCAAGTACCGAGAGAGCACCTGTCCTCAGGAGAGATAACCTATCGGCCTCAGATATCATGAGAAGCTCTCCATCACCCGAGAAAAGAAGCGACACAAAGTTTCCCCTTATGTAAGTTTTAAAGCCAATATACCCCTCCATTGCTCCAGCCTGATAGGTAAGGGTAGACCCTGAAAATGACGTCCTAATTCTTTTTGTGTTTACAGCCTTCTTGTTATCTTCAAGGATAAATGCTTCCCTTAAGGCATCATATGCATCCTTAAAGCTTAGAAGGGAATTCACCTCATTCTCCTTTATTAAAAGCGTCAATGAAGGTCCTCAGTAAGATAGGGGCCCAATTGCTTAAAAATAGAACGGTTTAACCATTGATTTTATGGAGTTAACGCCCAGACTGCAGGATATTGTTAACATCATTAGAAACAAAGGAGAAATAAACATCCAGGATATAGCTCTTTTCCTTAAGGTCTCACCTAAAACCGCAAAGGGATATGTAAGAGAACTTGTTAGGTTAGGTTACGTGTCCATGGACGAGAGTGGGAACGTGAAACTAATTTTAGCGTCAGAGAATCCAATTGAACGAATAACCAAGATAGTTGAAATACACGAGGGCGAGATCTCCATGCTTAGGAAGCAGATTGAGGAATTGAGGGAAGAGCTTCAGAAACTTAAGAAAAGGGGAAAGAGTTAAGGCATGACATGACCAGGCTTTCTTGAAGGAAATTGGTTTCATGATATTCTCTGGAAAATCTAATGATTCCAGTCTAAGATTTCGATCTGCATAAATTCCACATATCATCTCCGATCCAGTGCAATGCAGACGCCACTTTCCCCCTTTTGTTCTTTAGGGCTTCGTCTGCCCCTTCCACGGTATTCATGATGGCGACTGGCTGATCAAGCTTCGTCTTTACCACAAGAAGACGGCCCGGTTTCACGTCTCCAGAATGCTCCACAACGCCAGGCGCGTAAAGGTCTGCTCCTCTGGCGACAGCCTTCACTGCGCCCTCGTCTATCTTTACCCAGGGAAGGTTAGTTCTGTGCTTTAAAAGGAAACATAGTGTTGGAGTCAGATTCTCGCCGAAAAAACTCAGAACATCATCCACAAAGTAAAACAGTTGTCTTTTCTCCTTTCCTATCTCGATCTTATCTGATGTCAGATCTACACCATAGAGATTTCTAACTTTCTCCTTGAACTCCTTGGCCTCCTTTTGGGAAAGGAGATGTCTCTGCAACCTACTGGTCACCTAATACCTTCTCCAATAAGATAGGCATGGTACTGAACTTCCTCTTCAGACAACTGGAGATCGCATTGGATATAACCGGAGTTCCTACGACCGTCCCGGCCTCGCCTATTCCCTTGCTTCCAGTGGGATGGGGTGAAAGACCGTTGGTGAGATACTTCCATGTGAAGCGTGGGGTCTCTACCGCTGTGGGTAACGCATAGTCGCCAAAGGTAGGATTCTGTAAGGTACCATCATTAATTACGGCCTCCTCATATAAGGCCTGGCTTATTCCTTGAAGCGCACCTCCGTGGATCTGTCCCTCAGCCAATAGGGGATTAATAACGTTCCCCACGTCATCGACGGCAATGTATTTCTTCACGCTAATTAGTCCAGTCTCCCTATCTATCTCCATTAATGCCATGTGAACTCCATAAGGTGATGTGGGCTTTTTGACCGGATAGACGGAGGTCACATCAAGGGAAATACCGAGCTTATAGGCTGACTTGATGATCTCAGCTAACTCTAGACTTTTTCCAGTCTTTTTATGAACCACTTTGCCCTCCCTATACTCTACCTCCTCTACGTCAGCTTCAAGGGCTTTCGCGCCAGCCTCTGTTAGCCTTTTCCTAAGTTCTTGAGAAGCCATTATTACTGCCGAGCCTCCAATAGTAACTGTTCTACTTCCCCAAGTCCCAATTCCATCTTCAATCACATCAGTATCTCCCCACCTGACCTCCACAAGATCCATGGAGATTTCCAAGGCATCGGCTGCGAGCTGTGCAAAAGCAGTTGCATCACCTTGGCCGTGCGGTCCAGTGCCAGTGACCACAACTATCCTTCCGTCGTACTTAGCGTAAACCCTGGCTGTCTCCCAGGGGCCGAACGCTGTTATTTCAACGTACATCGCCAGTCCTACGCACTGGTTGTCTTTAGCTTCAGCCTTAAGTTGTTCATAGTATGATTTAGCTGAGTTTAGTAACTCTGGGTAGTTTCCGGAATCATAGGTTATACCAAACACGTTAGTGTAGGGCATCTCCTCAGGTCTTATCACGTTTCTGAGCCTGACCTCTAGCGGGTCCAGCTTCAGCTCTTCAGCTATCTCCTCGATTATACTTTCAATGAAATAGGTAGCCTCTGGTCTACCGGCTCCCCTATATGAGGTAGTCGGAGTTAGGTTAGTGTTAACGCTGTAAGCAGCGACAAACCCATGCTTTATTCTATACGGTCCAGGGAGCATCCTAGCGGCGCTCATGACGTTCCCAGAATCATCGTCGTTGGCATCACGATAGGGAGCCCCTAGATTTCCCACCACAGTTCCAACAACTGCCGTGATAGTTCCGTCCCTCTTTACACCAACCTTGTATCTCAGCCACTTATCTCTTCCATGTCCAGCGCTCAGCATCTCCTCTGTTCTCGTGGGTATCCACTTTAGGGGGATCCCAAGTTTAAGGGCAAGGAAGCTCACCGCATATTCCTCTGGGTGAGTTATTATCTTGCTCCCAAAGGCCCCTCCCACGTCTGGTTGAATGACCCTGATATTCTGTATTCCCAGGAAGCTCACCAGGTTTCTCCTTAAATAGTGCGCCGACTGAGTAGAGGACCAGACGTTCAGCCTATTACCGTCAAACCAGGCTAGAGTCCCTCTGGTCTCCATGGGCGAAGCTATAATCCTTTGGTTATGGAGTTCTCCGGATAACACGATTGGAGATTGTTCCAGCTCTTTCTTCGCTTCTCCTCCAACGAACTCCTTTTTCGCGTAAATATTACTTTCAGCCTTAGAGTAGACCTTGACCTTGTCTTCCATGGCCCTGAAGGGATCTGTTTCATAGGGTAGTTGCTCGTATTCCACTTCAACGCTCTCTAAAAGATCGTAAGCCTCATATCGGTCTCTGGCGATCACTGCTGCAATAGGTTGACCTGCATATATGACTTCGTTAGACGGAATAGGAAAATCCTTCCCTGGATTTATTTGAGAACCAGTGAAAACGTTCTGACTTGGTTTAACACTAATCCGCGCGTGTGGATATTTAGATCTTACAAAGGCCACGTAGTAGGTCCCCGGTATCTGGATGTCGTCAACAAATGAACCCCTTCCTGTTATAAGCTTCGGATCCTCAACCCTTCTAACAGGTTTACCTACGTATCTCATTTGTTTTTACTAGATAGAGGGTACTTTAAATCTTCTTAAGCCTATTTAACACTGTAGGATGCGTGGAAAGAGGAGACGATTTCTCCCTAGGGTTCATGTGAAGCGCAAGAAGACGCGTATACCGTTCCCTTCCCACCAATTCCGCGGCAAACCTATCCGCTGAGTACTCAAAGTGCCTAGAAACGTACCTCACAAGAACTATACCTATTAACATTAGGCCAAGCCCTAGAACCACATCCACGTCGAGAAGATAAATGGAGATGCTCGTTATCCCTAACAATAAGATGAAGGTCTTAAGGTGATGTCTCCCCTGGAGATGGCCTAGCTCATGGGCAATAGCTGATGTTAAGCTCTCCGTACCCTCCTTGACCAGTCCTGACGTAACCACTATCACGTTGTTTGGGAGCGATAAGGCATTAACGAGTGGGTCTTCCTTCACCCTTACCGAAAACTCAAGGCCTGTTCTCAGCTTAAGATCAGTTAGGGACTCTCCATTAATCTCCCTATACCTTTTAAGGGATATGGCCGGGACTGAGAAATACAGACCCGTTAATACTGAGAGACAGACTAAGATGAAAATAATCAATAACACGTGATATTATGGGCCGTAGTACTATTTAATCTTGAGTAGATCGCCAACACTTTCACTTTAAATTATTGGGGGATTTGAATTGTACCATGAAAGCCATTATCATGGAGGGAGGAAAGGCAGTACTCAAGGAAGTCCCAATTCCCAAGCTGGGTCAGGGCGACGTCCTTGTGGAGATGAAGGCATGTGGACTTTGTGGAACAGATATAGAGAAAATGTGCGGACAATACACGGCCTCTCAACCCATACTGGGACACGAGCCCGCTGGGGTAGTAGCCGAATCCATGTCAGACGCAGTTAAGCCTGGGGATAGGGTATTCGCACATCATCACGTCCCATGTTACGAATGTTATTACTGTAAGAAGGGAAGCCCTACCATGTGCCCGTATTATAGGAAGACGAACTTAGATCCTGGGGGCTTCGCCGAGTTCTTCAGGGTGCCAGCGTGGAACGTGGAGAAAGGAGGAATACTCGTATTGCCCAGTAACGTTTCATTTGAGGAGGGTTCCTTCGTGGAGCCCCTAGCTACAGTGGTTAGGGCCCAGAGGCGCGTAGGAATATCGAGGGACGACTCGGTTCTCATAGTCGGTGCAGGTCCCATGGGGCTATTACATCTTCTAAAGATTAAGGACATGGGAGTGTCAAACGTAATCATTTCTGACGTATCGGAGTACAGGTTGAACTTCGCTGAATCTCTAGGTGCTTCCCTCTTGCTCAATCCCACCAAACACCAAGTGGAACAGGAAGCGAAGAAGGCCACGGATGGTCGTGGCGTAGATGTGGCGATAATAGCCTCAGGGGCTCCTCAAGCTATCCTTTCAGGTCTGAACTCTGTGAGGAAGGGAGGTAGGGTGCTACTGTTTGGGGTTCCCTACAAAGGAACGATACTCAACTACGATATTAGCGAGCTCCTTAACAACGAAATCTCAGTAATTCCCAGTAATGCAGCTGTAGAGGAGGACACAAGGGAGGCCCTGAAACTCATCTCTGAGAGAAGGGTTGATGTAAGGAAGCTTGTGACACATAGATATGACCTAGAGCAGTTCCACGAGGCCGTAAGGGTAGCCAAACAAGGAAACGCCATAAAGGTAGTAATAACTAGTTAAAATGAAAAGGAGATAGAGAAGCAAGGTAAGCCTAAACAAGGCTAAGGCTCTCTCCACGTCCCTAGAGTCTGGAAGGTTCCCTGAACCTGCAGAGTAGGCATTTATCTTTTCGAGTCTGACCTCGAGGAGGCCAGCTGCTATAGCTATAGGGTACCTAGCGTTGGGACTCTCCATCTTAGTGTTGCGTAGGGTGACAATTGCGTTTCTCACGTTCAGTCCCAGGAGAAGACCGGCAAGTAGCATCATTAGTCCGGTCAATCTCGCAGGAACGTAGTTTAGAGCAGTGTCCATCCTTGCTGAGAAGTACCCCTCATTAATCAGGTCTGGGGTCTTATACCCAACCATGCTATCCATGGTATTGGCAAACCTTTGAAGTAAGGCTCCAGGAAGCCCAAGCAAGAGAAACCAGAACAGGGGGGAAGTTATCCCGTCAACAAGGCTCTCAAAGAGAGACTCTATGGACGCCGATGCTACGTGACCCAAGGAGACCTCTCTCAAATCCCTTCTGACTATGTTCTGCACAATCCTTCTAGATTCCTCCCTCAAGGGAATAGACGATCTCACAATCATGTATAACATCCTGATCGAGAAGGTGGTTTTCAGAACGAGAACAAGCAGGATTGCCTCTATTAACCTGGGTAAATACAGGGGCGTCAGGCACAGTAGAAGGACTGGGATTACCGAGGCTAGCCACAGAATTACTCCGTAGACTTTTCCCTTGAATGGCCTTATCAGCTTCTCCGATATCCTCCCAACATACACCACAGGGTGTATGAAGGTAGGTGGCTCACCCATCACTAGGTCTAAAGCAAGTGAGGCAATGAGAATGGGTAGCATTTTACTTCACTGATCAGCATGATGGGGAAGCTTAATGTTATCGCCATACCGGTTAGGTCCCCCGAAGAACCTCCCAGCACCCTCTTCCCCGCGTATACAAATAGAATCGTAAGAATAGCAGTAACTATCAGGGAACAGAGGGATAGGAATGGGACGCTCTCAACAAGTAGGACTGGCCACTTTCCCTTAAGTCTTTCGTGGAAAGCCTTACCCAGCGAGCTCCCCTCCATGGGCTTAGAGATCGAAAGGGAGAGCAGACCTACAACCCTGGAAAGGACCTCCGCCGAGATTAGTTGATACAAGGTAGTAAATCCTGTCCCACCCATTACCTGTGTTGCAACGTAAAATATCGTGAGGTACACAACCAGCAGACCCACACCGCCGGCCCCTACTGCCACGTCCCTTAGAGCCCTCCTCCTCTCCTCCTGTGTCCCCCTTATCATGAGGGCATCACCGAAATCGAGCAGTCCGTCCAGGTGATTGAACCCCCTCACCCCCTCGACCACAGGAATCAGGAGAACCCAGGCTAAATGACCTAGGATAAGGTAAAGCGGGAGGATAGCTAGGTAGTCTATAACTCCAGTTACTATCCCAACCACCAGGGGTGAGAGGAAAGCGTATTCCATTACCAGTTCGAAGTCTACCTTTCCCGCTGGAATTACAGTAAAGAAGCTTAGCTGTCCCAAAATTCCCTTTAATACTCGCACACTCTCATACTGGTGACATGGCGATTATAATATCTTCCAGCATGAGCGATTCCGGCAAATCGCTAGTCACATCCGCTCTGGTAAGGCATTTCAGGGGGATTCCCTTTAAGGCGCAGAACATGTCGCTGAACAGTTACCCCACACATGACGGTGGGGAGATAGCCTTCATTCAGGCGTTTCAAGCCATGGGAAGTGGTCTACAACCTGAGAGGTTCATGAACCCTATTCTCCTTAAACCCTCAGGAAAAGGGATCGAGGTAATCTTCTGGGGGGAGTCACAAGGCAACTTTTCGCCCAATGAGTATTACTCGAGGTTAACTACGTATTGGGAAAAGATTAGGTCAAGTGTTAGGGAGGACATGGTTGTGGAGAGCGCTGGCGGGCTCGGAGAGCCAAACTTCATGGAAAGGGATATCACAGGTTTCAAGCTCATGCAGGAAGGTATCCAGGCCATTCTCGTGTTGGATATAGATAGGGGAGGAGCCTTCGCCTCAGCCTTTGGGATTTACCAGATGTTGCCGTCATCGGTTAGGGACAAGTTAAGGGGATTTATCATCAACAAGTTCCGAGGAGACGAGAAGTTACTGGAACCAGCCATATCCTGGCTTGAGTCCAAGACCTCCATGAAATATCTAGGAATTATCCCGTATGACGATAGGCTTAGAATAATGGCCGAGGACTCCATGAACGTGTCTGATCTAGGGGATGGCGAGCTGGAAGTTGACGTGGTCGCCTACCCATACATGAGTAACTTCAATGAATTTCACGTCTTCGAGAAGTCCAATGCTAGGCTCAGGTTCGTTACCAGGCCGTCCCATTTAAGCAAGGCCGACCTTATCATTTTGCCCGGAACCAGGAACACTAAACTGTCACTTTCGTGGCTAGTGGAGAGAGGTTTCACGGAGGTCTTGAGGAGGAAGCCTGTCCTTGGGGTATGCGGTGGGTTTCAGATAATGGGTAAAACTCTCCACGATCCCTACGGACTAGAGGCTGGAGAGCCCTCGTCTTATGAGGGTCTAAATCTTCTTCCAATCAACGTGAGATTCAGGAGGAACAAGGTGGTCTCCCTATCCCTTGGGGAATCGGAGTATGGATTGATACGCGGATATGAGATCAGGAGGGGGGAGATAGAGTACATCGAAGGCAAACCCCTCCTCCTCATCACGAAGAGAAATCATGAGCACGTTGAGATTTATGACGGATCTAGGAATGGTCAGTACGTGGGATTAAGCGTTCACGGTTCCCTCTTCTCTGAGGGGGGTAGGAGACTCCTTGAGGATTTCGGGATAAAACTCAGGGCTGGATCCATAGAGGAAGAGATAAGCACCTCGGTGGATAAGGTGTACCATCTCCTAAGGGATACGCTAGATCTTGACGCAATAGAACAGATTTATATGGATAGTATGGTTAAACACGCTTAATGTTCTCTCCAGAGAAGTTTATTGAGGAGATAGAGCCTCAGATCAGGTCAGTCGTCGGGGACAATAGGGTTGTGGCTGCAGTGAGTGGTGGAGTTGACAGTACAACCGCCGCAGCCTTGATGTATAGGATTTTAGGGGACAAGGTCACTCCGGTCATGATAGACACGGGGTTTCTCAGGGAGAATGAGGCCAATAGGGTCAAGGATCTCTTGAAGAGCGTTATGCCCCTCAAGATAGTGGACAGGAGCGAGAGGTTCATAAGCTCAATAGAGGGTCTAGAGGACGCTGAGGAAAAGAGGAAGAAATTCAGAGATGTCTTCTACTCAACTATTTCTGAGATCGTGGCACAGGAAAATTCTAGGTTCCTGGTTCAGGGCACCATTGCACCTGATTGGATAGAAACCCAGGGCGGAATCAAGACGCAACATAATGTGCTAGTCCAGTTGGGCATAAATACTGAAAAAACCTGGGGCTTCTCCTTAGTGGAACCGTTGGCTGACCTATACAAGAATGAGGTAAGGGAACTGGCTAGGTACCTGGGGCTTCCCAGGGAAATATCGGAGAGGCAGCCCTTCCCCGGGCCAGGGCTTCTGGTGAGATGCGTTGGAAGACTGTCCAAGGAGAAACTGGAGATAACTAGGAAGAGCAATGCAATTGTGGAAGACCTACTTGAGCCCCTGAGACCTTCCCAATACTTTGCTGCGGTGTTTGAGAGCAATTCCTCACTTGATACGAAACTATCGGAACTACTTCACGACCAAATCATGGTTTACTCCGTAAAGTCAACGGGGGTTAAGGGAGACGTTAGAACTTACGGAAAGATGGCGTCGTTCAGCCTCAGGGATAATTACACCCAGATAAGGGAGATATCTCAAAAAATAACCAGCGGTGAATACACTAGAGCCCTTATGAGGGTGAGAACTACTAAAGGAAAGTATACTGTGGCCATCAGGGCAGTTAGCACCGAGGACTTTATGACCGCCGATATCGTTGAGATAGATCCCTCACTACTTTCAAGGATAGCGGATGAATTACTCAGAATTCCTGGAGTAGGAGAAGTCGTCTACGACGTAACAACTAAGCCTCCGGCCACGATAGAATTTGAGTAAAAAGGCTTATGGTTTTAGAAGAACGATTGACTCGTAATCCGGATCTATCTTCACGTTTATTACCTTGAGCTTAGGGTCTCTCCGCTCCAGGATGTCCTTCAACCCTCCGTAGGTATCCACTGTGACTGCCCCCGTGGATCTCTCTAGGAATTCATCCACGTCCACAAACGTTCCCGATTTTCCTATAGACGGTATGTCCGATTTGAACGTGTCAAGGTAAGTGGCTCCCCCGTCATTGAGCACAAGGATTACTCCCTTCGCCTTTTCAGCCCTTTGCTGAATGAGGCCAACATTTCTTAGTACACCAGCTAGGTCAGTAATCCCGAGGGCACCTGGATCGTTGGACTGCAGCACACCAGCGACACCTATTCCCTTCTCGAGAATTGATTCGCTCGTGTTCCACACAGGGCTCTCGATGGGCAGTCTAACCAGGTCGAGAGTTGGGGCACTCAAATCCACGAAGTATCTCGAAAACTTGAACTGTTGTAGAAGCCTAGTAACGTCATATGGCCATAGTCCCGAGTGGGGTTTCATGGTGAACACTCTCCTGCTTGACGCTATCTCGCTTCTCACCTCCCTCTTGATGTTTTCCTTTAGTTTCTGTTTGAGTATTGTTATCAGTTCCTTAAGGAAGAGGCCTGTGTCTGCAACAATGGGAAGTTGTGGCATTACTACCTTGCCTATATCCTCTCCATCCACATTGTTGTGCATGAGGAAACCCTTATACCTCATGGACCAGCCGGCAGTACTAAGTTGAGGCAATCTAGACCCAAGTACTAGAATCGAGTCTGCTTCCATCATGAGCTTGGAAGCAACTTCCGTGGAAAATGCTCCCAATCCCTCGCCTGCGTAGAGCGGATGTGAGGCCGGGAAAACTCCCTTGGCTCTAAAGGTTGTGATCACCGGCGCGTCAAGTAACTCCGCGAGTTCCAATAATTGAGGTGACGCATTGCTTGCCCTAACTCCATACCCTGCAACCACTACAGGCAACTTGGAGTTTCCCATTACCTCAGCCACCTTGGCCACTGTGTTTTTGTCTGGCGTCTTCCTCTCAGGCTTCTGCTCTGCGGTAGAGAGTGGATATGCCTTTAACCGGAAAAGCTCCTCTGCTATCTCCACAAGAGCGGGCCTCATTCTATTGCTCAGAGCTTCCTTGTACCCCTTCTCCACAGTGACTGTAATCTCCTCTATGCTGATTACCCTCTCCTTGAACTTGATGAAGGGTGAGAGGGAACTTGATACGTCGTCAGGTGACTTCAGTTCGCCAACTCTAGCCTTTCCCACATCCCTATAGGACCTCAATGTACCGATCATGAGTAGCGGAACGGAATCGGAGAATGCCTGAGCCACTACACTGCTACCCTCGAGTAATGAGCTTCCTGGAGTGCTGATTACAACTCCAGCATCTCCTGAATCCCTGGCGAAAGCGTCTGCCAGTTCCAGAGCCTCCCTTACACTCAAGGAAATATCTATTTCAAGGCCATACTGGGCTAATCTCTCCCTAAGGAAATCTGGGACTGCGTTCGAGGTGAACACTCGCTTAACTCCTATTTCCTTAAGGACGTAAGCTAATGCCTCATCTCCCGTCATCTCCCTACCTACGGTCTCCTCTTTCCTCTTAGGCTGGCTCAAAGTTGGATCGCTATAATACCAGAAACTGGTCAATATAAACTTGAGAGCCGGGGGCGGGATTTGAACCCGCGAAATAACGGGTTTCCAACCTGAAACCCACTGCAGCCCCTAGCGCTACCTATGGTAGTGCCGCCTTAGACCGCTCGGCCACCCCGGCGGTATTAGAGTTGGAGTAAAAAATTATAAAGTAATTGTGGTTGATCATGTGTGGTTTAGTTGATCGCATTTGAGAAAATTGGAGAAATCTTGAGCCAAATAAAGGAAAAAATGGACTTCGTAATAATAGGCGACACTGTGGTGGACTTGTCTTTAGGAAGGAAGGGAACCGAGAGCGACGTGGATCTATTTCCCACTAACTTCAGCGTCCTAGTTGAGTATGACGTTCTTCGCGATCTTGCGGATGAGAGGGGTTGGGATATGGGCTCTACCCCCATTGATACGCCTAGAATAGTAGTTCCCCTGGGCGACGAGCAGTTGCAAGTGGATTTCTATGAGAATATACAGGACTTCTTTGTCCCGCCCGTTGTAATAGAGAGCGCAGAGGAGAGGGAAATAGGAAAGGACACGTTCAAGGTCATAAAACTAGAAGACTATATTCTTCTCAAGGCTAATGCGTTCAGGGAGGAAGACGAGGAGGAGCTGAAGAGAATTGTTCAGTTGATAGGAGAGAAGAAACTAAAAATAGACTTGAAACTTTTGAAGCAACACAGCGAAGCCTTCGAAGAAAATAGCGAAAGCGTGAGAGAGAGATTGTCTTCCCTTGGGTTCAAGCTCTCTTAGTTGGCAACTCCTTCTTCTTTGGTCTGAGATTTGTACTATGACATCTTCTGCATTTTGTAGCCCTGATCGAGTTAAGGGCACCGCAGTTTCTGCACACCTTCTTTATAAACACTCTCTCTTGGACTATCTGAATTTTTGCCTGATCTGTTAAAGGCATCCGTTCCTACCCAGTACTTATATAATAGCTAGATTCAAAAGTATTGCGGTAAAGGGAGTGTGGACTTAGAATGAAAATTCCTCTTGATTATCTTTGTGTGAGGAGCGGCCTTCTTTGCAATCGTTGCCAAAGCCTAGTGGATAGTGGCCAAGTTGATCAGTTTGAGGTCAAGGTAATGGAAGCTTTGTTGGATTTAGAGGAGACTCAGTTCAGGGAGTTAAAGGATGCAACCTACTATAAGGCAATTAGGTCTGGAAACTTGTTGATCCTTCTGGTTGAAAGTCCGCCCTCCATAGATTCCTCTAAGTGGATTAAGATAGCTCGCGCGCTTCAGGATAAGCTAAAGCTTAAGGTTAGAATCCTGGAGAAGACCACGAGCATAAAGAATAGTGCTGTTCAGCTTCTCTCCCCGGCAAGGGTCCTGGGTGTGAATACGGTTTGGCTTCCCGACGGTTCAGTTCAGTATGTGATAAGAGTAGCAAAGAATGAGAAGAGGCTCTTGCCAGCCAACGCTGTAGATCTAGAAAACGCTTTATCTAAGATACATGACACTAAGGTCAAAATAAGGGTTGAGTAATGCTCCGGACACACTTTATCCAGGATGTAACACCTGATCTGGATGGAAAGGAAGTTGTTTTAGCGGGTTGGGTTCATAACGTTAGGGACTTAGGTGGAAAGAAGTTCATTCTTCTCAGGGATAAGAGCGGAATAGGACAGGTAGTAGTGGATAAGACATCTCCTTCGTTTGAGGTCGCAAAGGAGCTAAGTCAGGAATCAGCCATTCAGATTAAGGGGACAGTTAAGGCTGATAAGAGAGCACCAAATGGAGTTGAGGTGTCCTGTAGCGAGCTGAGGATCCTCAGTAAGGCTAAGGCTCCTCTTCCGCTTGACGTCTCCGATAAGGTCAAAGCAGATATAGAGGTCAGGCTTAAGGAGAGGCTACTGGACCTGAGAAGGCAGGAAATGCAGGCTATGATAAGGATTCAATCCACAGCTGTGAGGACGTTCAGGGAGACCCTCTACAAACACGGGTTCTACGAGATATTTACACCAAAGATTATAGCCACGGGGACGGAGGGAGGTGCTCAACTCTTTCCCGTTATATACTTCGGGAAGGAGGCGTTCCTAGCTCAGAGCCCGCAGTTGTATAAGGAGCTGTTGGCTGGTGCCGTGGAGAGGGTTTTTGAGGTTGCTCCAGCTTGGAGAGCCGAGGAGTCTGATACTCCCTATCACCTGGCCGAGTTCATTAGTATGGACGTTGAGATGGCCTTCGCTGATTACAACGATGTAATGAAGATAGTTGAGGATGTGATAGCCAACGTACTTGAGAACGTGGCGAGAAACCATCAAAACGATCTGGCCATACTTAATCATAGACTCCCATCCATCACCAGGCCCATTAAGAGAGTTACCTACGAGGAGGCAATAGAGATACTCCAGTCCCAGGGTCTACCCACGAAGTTTGGGGATGATATAGGTACTCCAGAGTCGAGGGTACTTAACAAGGTGCTGGAGCAGGATCTCTACTTTATCACTGACTGGCCAGCTGAAGCCCGTCCCTTCTACACTAAAAGGAGAGAGGATAACCCCAAGATTAGTGAGAGCTTCGACCTGGTTTATAGATGGCTTGAACTAGTGTCAGGGAGTAGCAGGAACCATACTAGGGAGGTTTTGGAGAGGGAGCTAAGGGCAAGGGGTCTCAATCCAATTAACTTTGAGTTCTTCCTGAAGTGGTTCGACTACGGTATTCCGCCTCACGCCGGGTTTGGAATGGGACTTCAGAGATTCATGTTAATGCTTACCGGTCTTCAGAGCGTCAAGGAGGTATCCTTGTTCCCGAGGGACAAGAAGAGATTGGTCCCATGATCAAGTGAACTCTTTTGGATCGGCGTTTAGGATCTCAGATAGAACCACAGTTGCATACATCCCTCTTTCCAAGGAAAACGTTACGAACTCGCCGTCAAAATGCAGGCCTCTGACATTCATGAAAGCGTTTCTTTTCACAGGTCTAAGGGATATTCCCAGTTCCTCAATGTGGAAACTGCCCCTCTGTATCCCTTCAACCTCGAAGACTTCCAGGCACTCTGCGTCGCATTGTTTGGGATCCGTGGGAATGGTTATCTCATCCCTCTCGTGCACTGTGGAATATCTTAGTTTCCTGGATAGCACCCTGTTGAAAAGGTAACTTTGATAAGCCTCCACATAAAAGCTAAGTTTAACCCGCGATTTCCTGAGAGCAGAGAGGCAATCTTCGGTCTTCCTCAACTCAAGGTAAATGTTTCTCTCCTGGCTCGGTATCTTCCTGAGAAGTTCCTCTTTTACCTCCCCTTTCATGTATTCCTCTCTAAATAGCCTGATGTTCTCGTTCTCCCACACGAAGGGATAACCTAGAATGAAGTCCACCGCCTTGCACCAGTCCCTTTGAGTTAAGGCCTTCCCTACCAGATGCGTTATGGGTCTTCTGGTTCCAAACCTTTGATACCCTATGAAGGCTGGTAAAACGCCTTCACCCTTTATGGTGTTGACCCTTCTTTTGAGCTCCTCCTTATCCCCTGTCTCAAGCTTTATGGAGAAAATGTTACCGGTGTGGTTCAGTTTTGTCGAAGTGAATCCCATGAACTCTATGGAAAAGGACTCCTCCCTGTGGAAATCCTTTGACTTCCTCGTTACGTATATTAGTTGCTCCGTAACTGCATTAGTATCCTTTATTCCTAGGTACCTTGGTTTTTCACCGAGAATAGAGGCCAGCCTGGACATAACCGCATTATGTTCCATTCCTCTTTTTCTCAGGAGATAAACGGCATATTTGCCACTCTCTGATCCTCTCCAGGCTGTACACGGTTTTCCGTCAATCTCCTCCGTTACCCGAAAGCCGTCAGGCCTTGGAATTTCTGCACGAATTGAAGCCCATCTATGCACCTTAAACTCTATTCCTATTGCTAAGTCCAGTAAACTCATTCTCACAGTAGTTTCAGGTCACCGGTTATTTTATCAATTAGATCGTCTGGTCCTGGTCCTATCCCCGCACATGTCACGGTTCCCGGTTCGACCTGGGTCCTCCCCGCGTCAGATATGACGGTCGTGGGCAGTCCCTGCGATCTGGCCTTATCCACCCTAGAAAGAAGATCCTCTAGGGAGCTCACCTTGACGACAACCTTTGGCTGTCCCTCGTGAAGCCAGCTATCTAGCCAGTCCCTCCAGCTTGATCTACTCATACAATCCAGGACCAGGCTGACCGCGGCGTGAGCGACTTGTGCAGCTATCTTACCTTTACCCATGTTGATATCTGTTCTCACCATGACTACCATTTTCATGTGGTTCCTCTCTAGATACCACAGGATTAACATAACAACTAGTTAAGCCTGACATCTCTGACTCCCCTCTTTCGTGTCAGGATCTGAAGAGGCTATATTAGATTTAATAAACCCTAAGTGTTGGTATTAGAGAGGATTCATTATGACAATGAGGCTAAGCTTAAGGGAAGAAGTGGAACCGCCTGTATGCTCCAGTTGCGGGAAGATCATGCATCCCAAGGAGAAGGGTGCAATTTTCAACTGCCCCAACTGCGGCGAAGTGACCATATACAGGGACATGTACTGTAGACTGCAGGGCGTATCCTACACTTGTCCCAAGTGTGGATTCGTTGGTCCTTAGGGTGATTTTATGACAGATGTTATGGTTGTATTGAAGGTTTTCCCGGAAGGAGATGAAACAGATCTGGAAAAGGTTGCCAACGAACTTGTCTCGAAACTTCCTGAGGGTTATAAGCTAGTTAGAAAGGAGACAGAGCCCATAGCCTTTGGGTTGAAGGCTCTCGTGGTATACGTTTCAATGCCTGAGAAAACAGAGGGCGGCACTGATACCCTGGAGGAATTGGCATCTAGTATAGAAGGAGTAAGCCACGCAGAGGTAGTGGGGATAACAAGGCTCGGGTTTTAAAACAGAGTATAAGTTAATCTCTTTTATCCTGTAGTGCATATTTAACTTGATTAGATTTGAGTGCTGGTTCTAGCCCAGAGCAAAGGTCGCCAAGACGAGAGTTGTCTCTGAAGGTGATGGAAGCAAGGCAAAAGGATGTTGGTAGAGGAAAGGTAAGAATAGACGTTGAGATGCTTGCACAAATCGATGTTAGTCCAGGTGATGTAGTGGAGATTGAGGGTACTAGAAAGACGGCAGCAATAGCGTGGCCACTGTCCCCAGATGACGCCACTAGCGAGAGAGATATAATCAGAATGGATGGCATAACTAGGAAGAACGCAGGTGTCTCCATTGGAGACAAGGTGATAGTAAGGAAGGCCTCTGTGAAGCAAGCTGCATCCATCAAACTTGCCCCTTCCAACTTTTCGATTACCGTAGATCCAGGTTTCGTGGCATACGTCAAGAAGAAGCTTAAGGAGTTCCCACTGGTTGAAGGTGACACTGTTCTTATCCCAGTGCTGGGTCAGGCTATTCCCTTCACGGTAATACAGGTCAGACCGGCGTCGATTGTGATGGTTGTCGACGAGACCAGTATTTCCATCTCTGACAAGCCCATAGAGCAGACCAGGTATCCCAGGGTCACGTACGAGGATATAGGAGGAATGAAAAACGTTATACAGAAGATCAGAGAACTTGTGGAGTTACCGTTGAGACATCCAGAACTCTTCAAGAGGTTGGGAATCGAGCCACCAAAGGGGATCATGTTATACGGTCCTCCAGGTGTGGGTAAGACCCTGCTGGCCAAGGCTGTTGCCAATGAAACTGAATCCTATTTCACCTCAATAAACGGGCCAGAGATAATGAGCAAGTTCTACGGCGAGAGCGAGCAGAGGCTCAG
Organism: Metallosphaera sedula DSM 5348; assembly: GCF_000016605.1. Lineage (NCBI taxonomy): Archaea > Thermoproteati > Thermoproteota > Thermoprotei > Sulfolobales > Sulfolobaceae > Metallosphaera > Metallosphaera sedula. The sequence continues at coordinate 172,042 of NC_009440.1, forward strand.
GGAGATCTTCGAAGATGCTAAGAAACATGCCCCAGCCATAATATTCATTGATGAAGTAGACGCCATAGCTCCCAAGAGGGATGAGGTTATAGGAGAGGTAGAGAGACGTGTTGTCGCGCAGTTGCTGACACTCATGGATGGTCTAGAGAGTAGGGGAAATGTAATAGTCATTGCAGCTACCAACAGGCCAAATGCAGTAGATCCTGCACTGAGAAGGCCTGGGAGATTTGACCGTGAAATAGAGATACCCCTACCAGATAAGCAGGGCAGACTGGAAATACTTCAGATCCACACTAGGAACATGCCACTTTCAAAGGACGTGGAACTGGAGAAATTGGCTGATATAAGTCATGGCTATACTGGGGCCGACCTTTCTGCCCTAGTCAGGGAGGCTGCAATGAACGCCCTGAGAAGATATTTGCCCATGATAGATATCAGTCAGGACAAGATCCCGCCAGAGATCCTAGAGAGAATGGAAGTCAAGATGGAGGACTTCATGAATGCATTCAAGGAAATTGTGCCCAGCGGCATGAGAGAGATCTACATTGAGGTTCCAGAGGTAAAGTGGGATGACATAGGCGGTCTCAACGAGATTAAGGAAGAGCTTAGAGAGGTAGCAGAGTATCCGCTGAAGTTCCCAGACTACTATGAAACCGCAGGAGTGGAACCACCAAAGGGAATACTCCTGTTTGGACCTCCAGGCACAGGTAAGACCATGCTGGCAAAGGCTGTAGCAACCGAGAGCGGAGCGAACTTTATTGCTGTGAGAGGTCCTGAAGTTCTCTCTAAGTGGGTAGGGGAGAGTGAGAGGGCAATCAGGGAGATATTTAGAAAGGCGAGAATGTATGCACCATCGGTGATATTCTTCGACGAAATAGATGCCATAGCTCCCATGAGGGGAATCTCCTCTGACTCTGGTGTAACTGAGAGACTAGTTAACCAACTTCTAGCTGAGATGGATGGCATAGAGAACCTAGACAACGTTGTTATTGTGGCAGCTACCAATAGGCCAGATATACTAGATCCAGCCCTACTGAGGCCTGGAAGGTTCGAGAAACTTATGTACGTACCCCCACCTGACAAGAACGCTAGATATGACATACTAAAGGTTCACACCAAGAAGGTTGCTCTCTCGGACGAAGTTAACCTAGAGGAACTAGCTGAGAGGACAGAGGGATATACAGGCGCCGATCTGGCAGCCTTGGTTAGGGAGGCTGCAATGAGGGCCATCAGAGAAGGGATGAGGGAATGCGTAAATAGGGTCAGTGCAGCTTGTCCACCTAATGATAAGGATTGTCGCGACGCGAAAATGAGAGATTGCATGAAGGGCGCAACAATTAAGGTGGAGAACAGGCATTTCAACGAAGCCTTAACTAAGGTTAAGCCATCGCTCAGCCAGGAGATGATACAATTCTATCAGACATGGATTGATAAGGCAAGACAGCAACTACCAAGACAGACTGTGAAGCCCAGTACGTTTACGTGACAATTCATGTGGAGAGACACACCTCTGATCTATATTGTCCTTGAGAAGTTGCGCAAGATTAACGGCACCATAAGGGACGAGGACCTCTACAAGGAAGTCAAGAAGGACGTAAATTACGAATTTTCATTTAGTGATTTTCTTAAGGCGCTAATGGCCCTTGAAATAAGGGGAGTCATTAGCGTATCGTTAATTAGGGAGAACACAAGAATGGTTACCTATCTAGGTGAAAAGGAATAGGCGTAGATCTTTCCGATCTGGTCTCGGAGATAAAGAGGGATCTTAACTTAGCTGAGGTCAGGGGAAAGAAGGTCGGAATAGATGCCTATAACGCAATTTACCAGTTTCTCGCAGCGATCAGGCAGTATGATGGAACTCCTCTTATGAATAGACAAGGCAAGGTAACTAGTCATCTAAATGGAGTCTTTTATAGAACCGTGAACCTTCTTGAGGAAGGGATCATTCCAATTTACGTTTTCGATGGGAAGCCTCCTGAGTTGAAGGCCCAGGAACTGGAGAACAGGAGAAAAATGAAGGAGGAGGCAGAGAAGAAGCTAGAGAAGGCCAAGGAATCGGGAAAGGTGGAGGAAATGAGGAAGTACTCGCAGATGACTTCCAGACTGACCACCGATATGGCGAAGGAAAGCAAGGAACTCCTGGAATACATGGGAGTCCCCACAGTTCAGGCCCCATCTGAGGGTGAAGCTGAGGCTGCCTACCTTAATGCGAAGGGAATTACGTATGCCTCCGCCAGTCAAGACTATGATTCTCTGCTCTTCGGCGCAGAGAAGTTGATCAGAAACCTCACCATAAGCGGGAAGAGGAAACTGCCCAACAAGGACGTGTACGTGGAGGTAAAACCTGAACTCATCGAGACAGCTTCCCTCCTCAAGAAGCTAGAGATAACAAGGGAGCAACTGATTGACATTGCGATTCTGGTGGGAACGGACTACAACCCCGATGGAGTAAGGGGCATAGGCCCCAAGAAAGCCTATAAACTGATCAAGACCTACAAAAAAATTGAAAATATAGATAAAAGGGAGTTACCTGAGCCTATTTACTTTGACTACGAAAAGATAAGGGAGTTGTTCCTTAAACCTCAAGTAACTCTTCCGTCCACACCACTTGAGCTGAGCGATCCCGATCCCAGCAAGATAATTCAGTTTCTGGTGAACGAGAACGATTTTAACGAGGAAAGGGTTAGGGGAACGATAGAGAGGCTTCAGAAGGCTATGAAGGAGATTAAGGATATAAAAAGACAAACAGGGTTGGATCAGTGGTTTTAACAAGTTCATAATGTGAATTTAAATTTTAAGATACGTATTTGATTTGTGTCATTTACGAGTACTCGCTACTTTCCTGTATTTCTTAACCTGAGAGGGATGCGAATCCTAGTGATTGGCGGAGGCAAGGTTGGGAGTAAGCGAGCTCTTAAATTCAGTGAGTATGGCGCTGAGGTTACAGTTCTCTCCCTGGCCTTTTCAGAGGAGTTGTCTAAAAGGGATGATATTAAGAAGATTTCCCTTGATGCCAGGGAGGTTAATCGAGAGTTTATACGGAACTACGATATCGTAATAACTGCGACCAATAACCCTGAGGTAAACTCTAGGATATGTGATCTCTGCAGGGAGGAGAGAAAGCTTTGTAACAACCCAACCAATCCCTCCGAGTCCTCGTTCATTGTTCCCATCTTTTACGAAGATGAGGACATAGGGATAGCCGTGACTACTATGGGAAAATCCAGTATTATGTCTAAGGTAATACTGGATAGGGCCTTGGAGGCCTTGAGGGAAGACCCCAAGATACTACTGGAGCTGAAGGTTATGGCTGACGTCAAGGCAATGCTTAAGAGGAAGGTCGCTGATCCAAGCATTAGGTATGTCCTATATCAAAAAATATTTGTTGATAGAGAATTCGAAAGTTTCATTAATAATGGAAACGTGAACAGTGCAATGAAAAGGGCGGAGGAGATCATCAATGAATCCAGTCAATGACATCATAGATTCCTATTCTGCAATAGTTTACACCCATAAAACCGTAGGAGTGGATAAACTAGCTTCCCATTATCTAGGATGGAACGAAATAAAGGAACTCTCAAAGTACTATGACGGCGAAATGGCAGTTCTGCAGACGTGCAACAGGATAGAGATTTACCTTTTCTCGAGGAACGAGTCAAGCGTAAATGAGATACTTCACTACCTCAACGAGGTTCACAACAAGGTAATATCCACTGATGCCACAATCCTTAGAGGAGAGGAGGCAATTAAACATCTGTTTGAGGTTGCCTCGGGTATCGACTCGCTCTCGGTGGGCGAATACGAGATATTGAAGCAGATAAAGGACGCCATGAGGGATTCCATAAAGCTAGGCATTGGTTCCCGTTACATAAGGGCACTACTCGAGAGGTCCCTAAAGGTAGGGAGAAGGGTTAGACTGGAGACGGGAATTTCCCGTGGGAAGGTTGGAGTTTACTCGTTAGCTGTAGAGTTCGCCAAAAGTCGTTTCGGTGATATCCTAGGCAAGAAAATAGCCATACTGGGTGCAGGGGAGATTGGGGGAAAGCTAGCACTCATTCTTCACAACGAGGGAGCAACAGACGTGACCATCTTTAACAGAACCTTTGAGCGCGGGAGGAACCTCGCAATCAAATATGGGTATAGTTACTTCCCCCTGGACTTTAGCAGGTTGCATAACTATGATATAATTTTCTCGGCCATATTCTACCCTGAGAAGGTTAAGGCTCCCGAGGGAACGGTGGTCATAGATCTGGGATCTCCGCCAGTATTTGAGGGTTCAAACGTCTATACCCTCAAGGACCTGGAGGAGTTGTCTAAGGCCACGCTTGAGGAGAGGCAGAGGGAGATAGAGAGGGCCGAGTCCATAATCAGGGAGGGATTAGAGGAGTTCAGGAAGGACTGTCTGAACTTAGTTTATGACAACTTTGTTTCCTCTTTCATGTCACGGGTTGAGGAGACAAGGAAGGAAGAGGTGGAGAGGGCGCTCAAAGTCCTTGGTGACGATGGCGAGGAAACCAGGGAGGTGTTGGAGGCAATGACCAGGTCTATGATCAAGAAAATCTTCTCTCCTATGTTCCAGAACCTGAGACGAGCAGTGGAAAACAATGAGATAAATTACATTAACTTAGCCACATCACTATTAACCCATGGTGGGATATCCCAAGATAAGACCAAGGAGATTAAGACAGAACAAGAATATAAGGGACGCAGTAGCGGAGACGAAACTGACTCATGATAACCTAATCTTACCCATCTTTGTTAAGGAGGGTATATCTAAGCCCGAGGAAATTTCCTCAATGCCTGACGTTTATAGGTACCCTGTGGGTGATCCCCTAATTAAGTTCGTAGAGGGGAATTATTCCAAGGGAATAAGGAAGGTTATCCTGTTCGGGATTCCATCCTTCAAGGATAACATAGCGAGCTCCGCATATCAGAAGGATGGAGTAATTCAGAGGTCGTTAAAGCTATTGAAGGAAACATTTGGAGACAAGATACTTCTCTTCGCAGACGAATGCACTGACGAGTACACTAGTCATGGACACTGTGGGATAGTGAATTACAGGGGGAAACAATATTACATTGACAACGATGAGAGCTTGAAGGTCCACGCGAAGATAGCCCTGTCTCAAGCCGAGGCAGGTGCCGACGTGATTGCACCCTCTAGCATGATGGATGGAGTTGTTGGCGCCATTAGGGAAGAGCTTGACAGAAATGGCTTTACTGATACCCTTATCATGTCTTATAGCGTGAAGTACGCCTCAGTCTTCTATTCCCCGTTTAGAGAGGCAGCCAGCTCAGCCCCTGCATTTGGGGACAGGAAAAGCTACCAGATGGACCCACGAAACGCCAACGAGGCGATAAAGGAGGCCAGATTGGACTTAGAGGAGGGGGCTGATATACTTATGGTGAAACCGGCCCACACTTACCTAGACGTGATAAGGCTGGTAAAGGAGACCTATCCCGAATATCCCCTAGCAGCATATCATGTTAGCGGAGAGTATTCCATGATCAAGGCCGCGGCCATAAACGGTTGGTTGAACGAGAAGGTGGCCGTCCTCGAGATCACTCACGCCATTAGGCGTGCGGGGGCTGATATGATCCTGACCTATTACGCTCCAAAACTGGCAGAGTGGATTTTGGAGGCGAGTCCGTTTTGAGCAGTGATTTGTGGAATAAGGCTCAAGCTGTCTTTGCAGGTGGAGTAAATAGCCCAGTAAGGGCTGCGGTAAAGCCATTTCCCTTCTATACTAGATCTGCTAAGGGCGCATACCTAGTTACAGAGGATTCAAGGAGACTCATTGATTTCGTTTTGGGATATGGTCCCCTGATTCTTGGTCACGCCCACCCCAAGGTAATCGAGGCAGTGAAGGACCAGTTAGAGAGGGGATGGTTATACGGAACCCCCAGCAGGGCGGAGGTTGAGCTTGCCTCCATGATTACCAAGCATGTACCATCTGCCCAGAAGGTCAGATTCGTGAATAGTGGCACAGAAGCTACCATGACCGCACTCAGGTTAAGCAGGGGATTCACTGGTAGGAGTAAGATACTCAAGTTCGACGGTAATTATCACGGGGCCCACGATTACGTTCTCATCGACGCGGGAAGCGCAGCTTCGGAGTTCGGAGTTCCCTTCTCTCAGGGAATACCCACGGAGGTCTCATCCACCGTGTTGGTTTGCCCCTACAATGACTTGACCTGCGTGGAGACGGTATTGAAGAGGGAGGAGATAGCTGGGGTAATAGTGGAGCCTGTGATGGGAAACATGGGAGTTATTCCACCTGAGAAGGATTTCTTACCAGGTTTGAGGAAGCTCACCAGAGAATACGGGTCAGTGCTAATTTTCGACGAAGTGATTACGGGCTTCAGGTTAGGATTAGGTGGCGCGCAATCCTATTTTGGGGTGACGCCCGACCTGACAACCTTGGGTAAGATAATAGGCGGAGGTTTCCCCATAGGTGCAGTTTGCGGTAGGAAAGAGATAATGGACCAGCTCACCCCCTCTGGAAGAGTGTTCAACGCTGGAACCTTTAATGCAAACCCAATTTCCATGACAGCCGGGATAGCCACAATACAAGAACTTGAGAAAAAGGAGGTGTACACGGTGAGCGAGAGGGCTGCAAGGGTCTTGGCTGAGGAGATAGATCGGGCCATAAAGATGGACCACGTCGTGAACAGGGTCTACAACTTTTTCCAGTTCTTCCTTGGGGTGAAGGATGTCAGAAACGCTAATGATGCTCGTAAGGCAAAGAGGGATCTTTACGTTAAAGTTCACGAGAGTTTACTGAAGGAGGGGGTATTCATCCCTCCAAGTCAGTTTGAGGCCCTCTTTACCTCAGGAGCTCATGATGACGACGTGGTGAATGAAAGTGCTAGGGTCTTCAAGAAGGTACTGGAGGATCTAACGTGAAGATAAGGATCGCCGCGAGGGGAAGTAAGCTAAGCCTTAAGCAAGTGGAGATAGTGACCACTTATTTACAGGCCAAGGGATATGAAACGGAGTTCATCGAAATCAAGACCAAGGCAGACCTATTTGGAAATAAACCCCTCCATGAGATAGGCAAGGGCGTTTTTGAGAAGGAAGTCAATGAGGCGGTTCTTCAGGGAAGGGCGGATATAGCTGTACACAGCATGAAGGATATGTCATCCGAGTTACCCCCAGGTCTAGAATTGTTGGCAACTCCCAAGAGGGAGAACCCGGTAGACGTTCTAGTCTCTGAGTTAAACCTTGAGGAATTGCCAGAGAAATCACGAATAGGCACAGGGAGTCTAAGGAGGGCTAATTTCCTTAAGGTCGTGAGACCCGATCTGGTAGTCGAGAATATAAGAGGTAATGTGGACACCAGACTTAGAAAGTATAGGGACCATGAATATGATGGAATAATTTTGGCTGAGGCTGGGTTAAGGAGGCTTGGAGTCGAGGTTAAGAGATTCCCACTCGACGTAGAAAGCTTCACTCCTGAACCCAACCAGGGTATAATAGCTGTTGTGGGAAGTCCCAAGTTCCTGGGTCTATTTCAAGAGCTTAACGATACGGGGACCATGAAGGAGGCTCTAGCAGAGAAGGAGACGGTAAAAGTAGTTGGGGGTGGGTGTCACTCACCTTTGGGAGTTCTGTTTAGGCTGGAGGATGACGTGTTACATGGTATAGCGAGTTACAGCAATGGAGTAAAGAGAGTCACCGTTAAGCTCTCGACGCGTGAGTCACCTCAGATTGCCGGTAATCAACTAGGTAAAGCCCTGGTAAAGGCGATGAAAGATGAGGGTCTTATACCTTAGACCTGAGGGGAGTTCGTTACCAGAGCTTCCAGGGTTTAGTATCCTCAACGTCTCTATTTTCTCCGTAAAGTGCCTCGAGTATGACAACTCGTATCTGAAGAGTGACGGAGTTGCGTTTACTAGCGTAAACGCGGTAAGATGCTTCAAGGACTTTGATAGTATACGGGGAAAAAGTATATTTTCCATAGGTCCGGGGACGGCTGAGGAGTTAAGGAAGCATGGGTTCGAATCGATCTATCCAGAAAGGTATACTAGCAAGGATCTAGCTCTCCTGATCCTCAGGAGTGGCGTTCGCGAGGTTTCTGCCTTCAGGAGCCTCAAGGCATCAGATGATATGAGGAGGATACTAGTCTCTATCCTATATCATGAAGTATACGACTACGATCTAATCTTAGATGAAGAGAAGCTAAACCAAGTTAAGGAACTTCTCGCTACGTGTTCCGTGGATGTTGTGGTGCTGACGAGTTCATTAATAGCTAAAAGTGTAGCTAATTTCATAAGGGATTGTCATAAAGTAGTTACCATAGGACCAATGACATCTGCTTCACTGAAAACACTTAGACCGGACTTGAGTTTCACTGAAAGCGACGAGTCCACAATAGATGGGACCGTTAAGGTTTTGAAGAGTTTGAAAGGAGGTGAAAGAGATGGATGACGTTCGAGACCTATTACTTAAGGTGCTCAGGAAAATAGATCCCACCATCATTGAGGACACTGTGGATATCAAGTTTATACAGAACTTCAAGGACAGATATGACGTGTTCGGCCAGTTCAAGAATGCCAAGGGGATTTACGAATTTGCGGTGAGCTTTGATAACAAGGGAAATATTAAGAGAGAACACGTTAACATGATAGTCCCTCATAAGGTTAGAGATGATATTGAACGTAAAGTTTACGATAAAGGTGATTGATTGAAAGTTTTATTGGTTGTTGTGGACGGGCTGGCCTATCATTTAATGGAGAGATTCATAGATCAACTTCCCACTATTCAGGAGATGGCGGAGGAAGGGGTGTATGGTCCCCTTGAGAGCACTTTCCCGTCCATAACCCCTGTGGCTTTAGCCTCTCTTTTCACTGGGGTATCACCAAAGGTTCACGGTGTTGTAGCCCCCAGAATATTCGTGAAGGGAAGAAAGATTCAGTCTAGCATATCTGCCTTTTCCAGTAGCTCACTCATGGTAGACCCTATCTGGGCTACGCTGGGAAGGAAAGGTTACAAGGTTGTGATAACCTCTGCTCCTCAGGCCTTACCAGATAAATGGAAACTAGATAATGTGATTCTGTTCGATCCATACAAGGCCAAGGTTAAGAGATGCTCCGAGGGAACCCTCCTCAAGGAGGGCGAAAACGAGTTTATTGGAAAGAAGTGGAGCGTAAAGGTAGAGGACCAGATTTACCTTGTGGGAGTGGAAGGACAAGAATTCAAAGTGGAGATGGGGTCATGGATTGGACCTCTGGAAGTAAACGGAAAGTGCGGAGAGGAAGAGTTGAAGGCTTCTATCTTTCTTCATGCAACTCCCCGTGGAGTATATGTAACTCCGCCAGCCTTTCTGAACTTTAAGTGGGGAAACAACAGGGACCTTCTCCTTGAGGTTTGGGAGAATGTAGTCAAGAAAGTTGGAATGTTGCTGGACGGTGATTATAAGGGATTAAACAAGGGCCTAATCACGTTCGATGAGTATTTAAAGACAGCTGAACTCTCCTTTAACTTTTTCGTGGAATACTCGCTCTACCTCCTTAGGAGAAGCGATTGGGATTTTGGAGTCACCTATCTTCCGATAGTGGATAATCTTCAGCACCTTTTGTATGGCGTGGATGATGGGAAGGCACTAGAGCACATTTTTCAGGCTTACAAAATGGCTGATAAGTTTCTAATGTTGCATAGGAGTTTAGCAGAAAATATATTCCTTTGTTCCGACCACGGAATAACAAAAATAAAGAAGAGAGTCTATGTCAATAAAATATTGGAGAGGTTAAACGTGTTGAAAATGGACGACGGTAAAATAAACTGGGGGAAAACTAAGGCCTACTATGGCGGGGGAGGCTTAATCAGGATAAACCTTAAAGATAGGGAGGAAGCCGGCGTGGTCTATCCGAAGGAGTATCAGAAGCTGGTAAGGTATATCGTGAAAAACCTAGAGGATCTTAAGGACGATGATGGTGAATCCATTTTCACGGGTATTTACATGAGGGACACTCCTGCCTCAGACAGACAGGGTGACATTGAGCTTAGCATTAGGGACTATTATTCGCTCAGTTCCAACGTTGATCATGAGAACGAGATAGATACCGTGAAACCCTATTCCACTTCCACGGGAGATCACGGGTTTTACAGGAAGGAGGACCTTTATGGAGTGATCCTAGGAATAGGACCCAAAATAGCCAGGGGTAAGAAGATAAAGGCCAAGATCGTCGACATAGCTCCCACAATCCTGAAGATTATGGACGTTCAAGGTCCTAAGATGGAGGGAAGGGTCCTAGTGGAGGCCCTGAGTAATGGAGGTCAGGAGTAAGAGACACAACAGGGTCAGGGCACCGTTTGATTGCGAGAGAGGGTTGCCCTATACAGAGGTAAACGTGAACGGGAAAATTGTGGAGAACTGTGAGCCTCCTACAAGACTTCATGGGCTTAGCTTTCCCTTAAGCGGGATGTATCTACATCGAGTCAAACTTCTGAGAACCTTTCCCTGGCTCCTGGAAAAGGTAGCAGAACGGATGAATGTTCCAGAAGGATACTCCACCGTGGAGGATTACAGGGTTGAGAGGGTTAGCGTGGATACGCTAATAGTAGGATCAGGACTTTCAGGTTTAACAGCTCTATCCAAGAGTAAGGCCATGCTTGTCACGAATGATCTTTACACAGACCTCTTTGACGATCCCTTGAATCAGGGAGAGCTTTTGGGGAAGGTCAAGGACATTATCAAGCAGAACGAGGGTAGGATAATTCAGGGCGACTTCCTAGGAAAGTTTACTGAGGGCTTTGTGGTCAGAACGGGTAAGAAACTCGTTCTAGTTTCCCCCTCCAGGGTGATCTTCGCCGTTGGTGGAAGATATTTGCCTCCTATCTTCGAGGGTAATGACTATCCCAACGTGATTTCCAGGAGACTTTATCTCAAGAGGAGATCTGCCTATAGAAGGATAGTGGTTCTTGGATCTTCGGATGATGCAATTAAAACTAGTCTAATTTCAGGAGGTAAAATTCTGACTCCGCGTGGGGTAAGGCTCTTCTCAAGAAGGTACTTGGAGTTGGCCGAAACTAGGGGGGTGGAGATAGAGGAGGTCGACTCTCTTAAGGTGAAACCAAGGGATGGCAAACTTTTCGTGGAGTGGAATAGTAGTAATCTTCTGGTTGACGCTGTGGTTTTCGCTCCAGTTAAACAGCCCAGACTGGAACCCATAGCTAATGCAGGGTGTGAATACAGGTTTTACCCAAACATGGGACTATACGTTCCGGAACATGAGATGGACGGTTACATGAGGAGTTGTGGGCACTTTGTAGTTGGAGGGGCCAGAGGCATCATGGACGAAGAAACGTCGATGTTAAGTGCTGAGGCTCCTTTTAGCGCTGAGGCCCTCTCTACCCTAGCCAGTCATCTGAAAGAAACTCCCCTTCACGAGTACTACACAAGGAATTTCGTATCTGTGAAGAGTCCATATTACTATTCTCCAGGAGGTTACGCTTGTTTCTGCGAAGATGTGCTCTGGAGTGATGTGGAACAGGTCATGAAAATGGGTTACGACAATGTGGAGTTAATCAAAAGGGTTGGTGGGATTGGTCTTGGCGAGTGTCAGGGCAAGGTTTGCACATACGTTACTGGTAGTATCCTGTCAAGTCAGAGGCTGATAACCTTCAGATCACCGCTTTACCCGATGTGATAGCCATGGTGGTAATTTTAGGGGCTGGAGGACACGGGATAAGTCTAGCTTATCATTTAGCAAAGAAAGGCGTTTCTTCCACCGTCATTGAAATGTCTAGAATAAACTACGGATCCAGTGGAAGGAACGCTGGAAGGTTTAGGTACCACTTCTACACGAGGGAAAATGTGGAGTTTGCAAAGGAGGCCATCCCCTACCTCCTAAAGATGTGCAAGGAATTACCACTTAACCCGGTCTGCGTTAAAACCGGTTATCTTTGGGTCCTTGAGGACGAGAAAACATTGGACGTCATCAAAAAAATGGACGGATTGTGGAAGTCCATGGGAGTGGGTGGAAAGTTCCTCGATTGTTCGGAGATAGACTACCTGAAGAGTGAGAGTCAGTGCTACCTTGCTCCACAGGACGGGGCATTTCATCACGATTACCTTACCTTCGGGATGTATGAGGAAGTGAAGGAGGAGATTACCCTAATCACGGGAGAGGCCAAGGAGCTAGTTGTGTCGGGAGGGAAAGTGAAAGGAGTTAAGGTCAATGGAAAGGTCATCAACAGCGACGTAGTTGTTGTAACCTTGGGGGCTTGGAGTGGAAAGTTCATGAAGGAGAACGGAATCTCACTTCCTGTAGAGCCAGAGAAGAAGGAGATCTTCATCACAGAGGACCTGAGGTATAGGGTAAAGCCCCTTGTGATAACTCCCAAGGTGTACTTCTCCCATACACTAAAGGGAGAAATAATTGGTGGAGTTGAGGATGTTAGGGAAAGAGGTTTCCTTGACTTTAACGTATCCCTAGAGAGAACAATACTGTTCTTAAGGGATGTAAGGAGGCTAATTAAAGGGGCCGAGGGGATAAGGGTGTTGAGAGGATGGGCAGGCTATTATGAAATGACACCAGATCACTCCCACGTAATGGGTTATTCCGAGTCTTGGCCCGAAGGCCTCTTTGTCGATGCTGGCTACAGCGGTCACGGCATGATGTTCTCCCCTTACTCTGGCAAGGTAATGGCGGACCTAATTCTGGATAATGTGAAGAGCAGGTTTATTGACATTTTTAGTCCGGAGAGATTTGAGAAGAATAGGTTAGTAGATGAAAGAATGGTCATTTGAGCTGGGATCTAACGTCAGAACTCTTTTCATTTCTGTCAGGCCAAACTCCTGTAGCCTGGTATCGTGGGGGGGGGGACCTATTCTTAGCCTTCCAGCGCGCGTTTTTATTAATCTTCTCCCATTTAGATTGTTATGGGAAAACTGTTTGGTACAGACGGAGTTAGAGGAATAGTAAACCAGGAGTTAACAGTGGAACTGGCTCAAGGGTTGGGTAAGGCAATAGGCACGTTCTTTGGAGAGGGTAGCAACATCCTCCTGGGGAGGGACGCGAGGGCAGGAGGGGACATGTTAAGCAGGGCGGTTGAGAGCGGTTTACTTAGTACAGGGGTAAGAGTCTTTGAGGGAGGATTTGCGCCCACTCCGGCGCTTCAATACGCTGTAAAAACACTTGGCTATGACGGTGGAGTGATAATAACCGCGAGTCATAACCCAAGGGAACATAATGGGATTAAGGTTCTGGATAGGGACGGCGTTGAAGTCTCTAGGGAAAAGGAGGACAAGATAGAGGAAATATACTTCTCAGGAAGGTTCAACGTCGTCCCCTGGAATAGGCTAACATACGACGTAAAGAGAGATGACAGGGTAATAGACACTTACGTTCAGGGAGTTCTATCCCACGTTGATGTAGAAAAGATAAGGGCAAGGAACTTCAAGGTACTCGTGGATGGTGCCAATAGCGTTGGATCAATTTCAACTCCAATGGTCGCAAGATTACTGGGTTGTAAGATCTTCACAATCAACGCAAACTTAGATCCTACTTTCCCTGCAAGGAACCCAGAGCCGACCATGGAATCTCTTAAGGAGACTGCAGGGATTGCCTCGTCTCTTAAGGTGGACTTGGCAGTAGCTCATGACGGGGATGCAGATAGGGCGATCTTTATAGACTCTAAGGGTAGGGTGCAATGGGGAGATAGGAGCGGTTCTCTGCTCAGTTGGTGGGCTTCAGGTAAGGTGAACTTCCCCAGGAGAATATTCACTGCAGTTTCCAGTTCCTCGCTGGTTCAAGAGTTCCTATCTCGTTATGGAATAGAGGTTGTATGGACTAAGGTGGGAAGTGTGGATATTGCCAGAAAACTTATCCAAGAAAAGGGGATAGCGGGCTTTGAGGAGAACGGTGGATTCATTTTCCCAGGACACCAGTATGTGAGGGACGGTGCAATGTCCTTTGCCCTCATGTTGGAGATGATGGCCTCTGAGGGGGTTAGCTCGGCCGACCTCTTCGATAGACTACCCCAGTATTATTTGGTCAAAACCAAGGTTGATCTTAAGCCAGGGATGGACGTTGCCAGAATCTATGAAAAGGTGGAAAGAGAGCTTGGCACAGGGAACCAGGTGGTTAAGATTGACGGTGTAAAGATCATTGGGAAAGACTTCTGGATCCTAGTGAGAAAGAGCGGTACTGAGCCAATAATTAGGGTGATGGTTGAGGCTAAGGAGCAGGGAATGGCTGAAAGCTTGGCAAACCAAGTCAAAGCCCTGATAGGTGCTTGACATGAAATACAGACTAATGGACATTCTGGCTTGCCCCATGTGCAAACATTTTCACCTGGATCTCTACGTGTTCCAGGAGAAGGAGTATCCCAAGAGGGAACCTAACGGACAGCTTCCCCTCTGTGAAATTTACTGTGCCTATAAGAACACCGAGGTAAAGTCCCTAGAGTCTCCACCTTGTCAAGAGTGCATAAAGAAGGAGGTAGTGGAGGGCCTACTGGTGTGCCCGGCGTGTAACAGATGGTACCCCATCATCGACGAGATACCTAGGATGTTGCCAGATAAGTTAAGGAAAAGGGAGAGCGAACTTGAGTTTCTTGAAAAATACAAATCTAAAATTCCCCAAAAGGTGCTAGAGAGCGGACTTCCCTTCAATCTCAAGAGTTAACTATCCCAGCTTTACTCAAATTAAAATGAGCTTATTAATGGCCATTCCCTAACTTACTATGGTGTAAACATTATGGAAGGCTCATTCATTAGTAATCTGGATGAATGGATTAAGATGCAGAAGAATCTGCTTGCAACAATCAAGGACATGGAGAAGAAAGAGGAGACAATGGAGGAGGACAGGTTAGACCTAATTCTCGCCTCGAGGGTAGCTTTCCAGCACATGATGAGGACCTTGAAGGCTTTCGATCAATGGTTACAGGACCCCATGATAATCAAGCATATGCCAAGGGAGATGCTTGAGGATGTTAAGAAGACCAGTTGGGCTATACTTCAGCAACTCCTAGAACTAGATGTGAGACATACGAGCCAGGCCAAGGAATTGATAACGAAGCTTGGGAAAGAGGGGAAGTTAGATCCCTTAATCTGGAGCAGACCGCCAGTGGAAGAACAACCTAGCCAGCCAAAGAGAGGTACCTTCACAACAATGTAAGCTTAAATGTTTTCAATTTTAGTTACTAAGTCTAAATTAACTGAGACATATTTTGGCGTTAAGATTTTCTACTTTTTATATTTACTATTAATTAGATAAATAATACCAACTACTATAATGGTATTTCTTAACTTTAATCTTACGAGAGAATTATTCTATCTTCTCCTTCTTCTTTCAGATCTTAACTTAAGGTTGTACTCCTGGTCAATGGACACTATTTTCTGTTTCAGCTCAGTAACCACATTGTTTACCGTGTTAATGAAACCCTCATCTAACAGTTGTTTATTTGCAGCTAAGGCCTCCTCTCCGTCATTAGTTAGTTTAAGCTTCTTGGTCTGGTCTGACTCGATATATCCTAGATAGAGCAGGGAAGTAATATCCTCTTTCACAGTGGGACTAATCAGGTTGTTCCCTAGCGTGTTGAATTGATGCCCCATGTTTAATCCCTTCTGGGCCCCCTCATACAACAACGTGATTAATCCCTTCTCTGTAACTCCTCCAAGAACCTTTATGATGTATAGTAACTGAAGCTTTCTCTTGTCCTCCTTGAGCACCGAGGGAGAAATCACTTGCTTAGATGACGTCTTAAGTTCCTTGGATTTGCCTGGCTGTCCTCCTTGACTTGGTTGAGACATTCAATCACCGTGTTGCTATAGTACTGGTGGATAAGATTTTAATTATTTCCTCAGCCACCTTCCTTGGAGTGCTACTCCTAGTTATTGCTCCACCCACAACGTAAATCGAAATGGGAAGCTCAGCTAGCTCGGGTATTGTCTTTGGACTTAACCCTCCTGCAACTGAGATTAATCCGTACTTACCAGCTTCCCTTATTTCCTCCTTGAGGTCCGCTACGGTTACTCCTCTCTTCTTTTGTACATCCAGGCCAATGTGAAATCCCACAATGTCCACTCCAATTCCAAAGAGCTCCTTTGCTCTTTCCACGGTGTTCTTAACTCCTATTAGGTCTGCCTGAACCACTATTCCTACCTCTCTAGCTCTCTTCACTGCGCTCTCCACCGTGGAATCATCCATTGCGCCCAGGACAGTCATTATGTTTGATTTGCCCCTGAGGGCTATTTCCACCTCAACATCTCCAGCATCCGCGGTCTTTGTGTCAGCTAAAACAATGTTGTTGAACTCACGAAGCTTTAGTAATCCCCTAATTCCTTCAGCCTTTACAAGTGGCGTTCCAGCTTCAATTATAACGTTTCTTAGATCCGCCACCTCTCTCGCCACCTTAAGGGCGTCATTTATATCAATGAAGTCCAAAGCTACCTGGAGATGCTTCGCCTGTTTTAATCTTTCAAGAATCTCCGATCTCATACCTGCTTTACCTATTCGGGGGTAATAATTAAACTATCCTGCAATGGCTTTTTATTCTCGCCGTGAGAAACTTGTTTACTGTGATTTCCTAGGTGACAAAATACATCGTAGTGACCGGCGGAGTTCTTTCCAGTGTTGGCAAGGGTACTGTTTCAGCCTCGTTAGGGCTCATCCTAAAAAACATGGGTTATAACGTGAGTATAATCAAGGTGGATCCCTACATTAACGTTGATGCAGGGACAATGAACCCCTATATGCATGGTGAGGTCTTCGTTACAGAGGACGGTGCTGAGACTGACCTGGATCTGGGTCACTACGAGAGATTCCTTAACATTAACACAAGCAAGCACAACAATATAACCGCTGGGAAGGTCTATTTCGAGGTCATAAGAAAGGAAAGAGAAGGTAAGTACATGGGCCAGACGGTCCAGATTATCCCTCACGTGACAGACGAAATCAAGGCTATGGTCAGGAAAGTCGGTGAAGTGGAGAAGGCTGACATAGTGATAGTTGAGGTAGGAGGGACCGTTGGGGACATCGAGGGACTGCCGTTCCTTGAGGCCATGAGGGAACTCAGACTAGAGGAGGAAGAGCATAACGTAATATTCGTCCATGTAGCCCTTGTGGAGTACCTTTCTGTTACTGGGGAACTAAAGACAAAGCCTCTACAGCACAGCGTTCAAGAGCTCAGGAGGATAGGGATACAGCCAGATATAGTTATTGCTAGATCCATAATAGAGCTTGACGAGGATACCAAGAGGAAGATCGCGCTTTTCACCAATGTAAGGCCTGAGTACATATTCTCGAGCTATGACGTGGAAACGGCATACGAGGTACCGCTCATTCTCCAGAGACAGGGACTAGGGGCAAGGGTCACATCTAAGCTTGGACTCCCACAAAAAACTCCTGATTTTGGAGAGTGGGAGAAATTTGTGTACTCGGTAAAGAGGAAAGAAGGTAAAAGGGTAAAGATAGCCCTTGTGGGAAAATACACAAAGCTCAAGGATAGTTACCTTAGTATAAAGGAGGCAATATATCACGCCTCTGCTCACCTTGGCGTGATTCCTGAACTACTTTGGATCGAGTCGTCGGACCTGGAGAGGGAGAACCCAGAGGCAATACTGAAACAGGCAGAAGGTATCATAGTATTGCCTGGATTCGGCTCCAGGGGTACAGAGGGAAAGATCAAGGCAATTAACTACGCTAGGGTTAATAACGTTCCCTTCCTAGGAATATGCTTCGGGTTACAACTGGCAGTGGTTGAGTTTGCCAGGAACGTTGTGGGTCTTCAGGGTGCACATAGCACGGAAATAGACCCTAACGCTCCCCATCCAGTGGTGACCCTGTTAGATGAGCAGAAAAAGGTTACGCAATTTGGCGGAACAATGAGGTTGGGAGCCCAGAGGATAAGCCTAGTTCGAGGAACCCTGGCCCACTCAATTTACGGGAAGGACGTAATCTACGAAAGGCATAGGCACAGGTATGAGGTGAACCCCTCCTACGTGGATCTACTTCAGAAGCACGGGTTAACAATCTCAGGAATTAGTGACAATGGTCTTGTGGAGATGATAGAGCTTAAGGATCACAGATTCTTCATAGCTACCCAGGCCCACCCCGAGTTCAAGAGTAGGCCCTTAAATCCAGCTCCCCTATTCCTTGGTTTCCTCAGGGCCGTCGTCGGGAACTAGGGAGATAATTATCCTGGAGTACTTGGCTTTGATCAATTTTTTCAACCCCTTGTTTCCCTCGGTGTATCTCACCTCCACTAACCCTGAGCTCTCCAGTAACGCAACTTGAGAGCTAACGTTTCCCTTAGTCATATGCAGTTCTTCGCTCAGGTCCGTGATGCTCTTTTCCCCCTCGGCTATCAGTCTGAGAATGTTGACCCTGGTAACGGATGAGAGAGCCTCAGTGACTCTAACTACGTCCTCAACGTCAGAGACCACCAGTTCCATGGAGAATATATTTTTCACTTTATTCATAAGGGTTTGTCCCTGAATCCTTCACGTCATTCTTTTATAGTAGTGAAGCCTTAAGATTAAAGGAGGAGGTAAAATTTTGCAGGCAAAGGTAGAGAATCCTTTGAAAAGCCTAAGGATGGCTACAAACAAGATTGTCCTTGTTAAGCTGAAGGACGGTTCTGAGTATATAGGTAAAATGGAACAATCAGATGGGACTATGAACCTGGTTCTAAGGGACTGCACAGAAATGAGGGAAGGTACTGCGGACCCCATAGCGAAGTATGGCAGAGTCTTAATACGTGGTAGTAATATTCTATTTATCAGTGTGGATTACGAGAACATCATTAACACGGGCAAGTAATTTTTTAAAAGTAGCAGGGCAGTTGAGGGTGAAATGAAAAACATCAACATTGAGTCATTTAGAACTTTGGAACCAGATTCCTTACCTGTAGAATTGGCCGAAAGGAAAGGAACAGGACACCCAGACTACATAGCTGATTCAGCCTCAGAAGAGGCTAGCAGGAAGCTATCGCTTTACTACCTAAAGACATACGGAACTATACTTCATCATAACTTGGATAAGACCCTTCTTGTAGGAGGTCAGGCCTCTCCAAAATTCAAGGGCGGAGATGTCATTCATCCTATTTACATTGTGGTAGCTGGTAGAGCCACTACAGAAGTGAGGACCAATGATGGCGTGGATAACGTTCCAGTGGGTACAATAATCGTCGAGAGCGTCAAGAACTGGATAAGGGAGAATTTCAGGTATCTAGATGCGGAGAAGCACGTTATAGTTGATTATAAGATAGGAAAGGGTTCAGCGGATTTGGTGGGCATATTTGACAAGGGCAGGAAATCAGTTCCTCTCTCCAATGATACAAGTTTTGGAGTAGGTTTCGCACCTTACTCGAAGCTGGAACAGTTAGTATTCCAGACAGAGAGAATGCTCAACTCTAAGAAGGTGAAGACCGAGCTTCCGGAGGTTGGTGAGGACATAAAGGTGATGGGACTCAGGAGAGGGAAGGAGGTCACGCTTACCATAGCCATGGCAGCCATAAGTCCCCTCATTGAGGATAAGAACCACTATATCTCCGTGAAGGAACAGGTAAAGGAAAAGGTACTGGATCTAGCCTCTCAAATAGCTCCGGATCTTAGCGTTAAAGTAAACGTGAACACAGGTGATAGGGAAGACCAGGGAATACTTTATCTAACCGTAACTGGCACCTCAGCTGAGCATGGAGATGACGGGATGACTGGGAGAGGAAACAGGGGTATAGGGCTCATAACTCCCATGAGGCCAATGTCTCTTGAGGCGACTGCTGGTAAGAATCCAGTTAATCACGTGGGTAAGCTCTACAACATAGTGGCTAACCTTATTGCTAAGAAGGCCTCAGAGCAGGTTAAGGATGTTAGGAACGTGCAGATAGAGGTTCTGGGTCAAATAGGTAGGCCAATAAACGACCCTCTCATTGTCAACGTGGAAGTTGCGACTCATTCTGGAACCATAACATCTGATACAAAGGCCGAGATATCAGGAATTGCAGAGGAGTATTTAGATTCATTCGACAAGATAACCCAAATGATACTTGAAGGAAAGGTTATGCTATTCTAGACCTTGAAGATCTGTATTCTTCGACCAATCTTTTTAGCAGGTCTTCACTCATTTCACGGCTTATTTCCTTCTCCTTCTTAAGAAGGTTTAGATCCTTAATGAGGCGCTCGTCAATTAGGGCGAAATCTCTCCCCACGTACTCTGCCAGATCGTTGCTTATTCTCCATTCTCCAAAATACAGTTGGCCATCCCTAACCTCCAACCCCTTCAGGTATCCCCTCACCACTGTGACCTCATTCTTCACCAGTTTCTCGATAATTGAGGAAAGCTTAGCCAGTGATTCCGATTCTGCCTGAGATAGTTCCTTCAATTTGATTATCTCCTTGTTCTTCTGCTCCAGTATCCTTTTCAGTTCCTCCACTCGCCTATCCCTGTCCAGTTCAGCATTGTAAAGCCTCTTTATTTCCTCGACCCTCCTCTCAAGCATCTCCTTTTCATGAATTAACCTAGACACTGTCCTGTTGAGTCTGATTAACTCCTGCTTGAGCAATGTGTTCTCCTCAGCCAACTTCTCGTTGTGTTCAGTCTTTACTTCCTGTTTTACTATACCGGCGTTTTGCGGAACAGATATCTTCTTCTCTATCTCGTTCTCAATGCATTCGGCAATGGTTCCCCCGTTTACAACGCACCTGAACACGTTGTTTCTGTCTATGTCTATTCCAAACCTACCTATCATGCCCTCAGCCTGCCTGAGTTTCCTCTCTACGTCCCTATACGCAACAATGGCAGCAGCTAGGGAATCCCTTATGTGCGGGTCGCTTACGTGAATTCCAAACTTCGTGGAATATTCGTCAAGGAGAGCTTGTTTTTCGTCCACCGAAAGCGACCTCTCAGGAACGTAGAGTCTAGCCTTCAGAATTGCGCTCATCTTCTTTACCGTGTCTGGCACTGGATTAACGTCTGTGGCAATGAGGGCTGGGGTCCCCTTCTCTAGAACGAGCTCTATCACAGACTCCCTGTCAATTCCCCTCTTGGTAGTGAGGAGTACAGGATTTCCGTACATGTCGAGGATCGAGATTCCAACTTCCAGACCTGGATCTAACCCTACTATAACAGGTCTCTGGGAAACCCTCTTAGTGTCCACAAACTCAATTCTATCCCTATAGTAGGCCCTGATCTCGAGATTAACGTCGTGTCCACTCATTTTCTTGACTAGACCGTATAGGCTCTCCCTTGGGGCATAAACAATGAACATAGCCCCTTCCATTCCAGCCTTAGTTCTCCTGACAACCACGTCATAGTCAAAGTTGTGTCTGTCCAGTTCTTCCTTCACTCTTCTAAAAACCCTGAGCACCAATCCCCTCAGATGCCTCTTGTATCTATTGGAGCTCATTCCCCCTGGTCCTGATCTTCTCCCCTTGGAAATGATGATTTTGGTCCTGTTTTCAACGAACTTTATCTTGGTCCCTGCCCCCTTGAGAGCTAGGGTCGCCACGATAAAGGCAGTCCTGGACGGAGTCGGCTTCCCCTGAATCTCAATACCGTACTCCTTAGCTACATCCTTTAGGTCGAGGAAGACGCCGTTCTTTACTGTAACCTGAACTACCTCCAGTTTCTCGGGTAACAGGGATAGAAGCGATATTACTTCCTTGTCGTTGCTACCTAGCTCGTAAATGTTGTCAGTTCCAAGAAGTGAGACGTCGTACTCCCAGGCCAGTCTTACTAACCTACTCCTAGTTACATCTTCGACCTTAACCACTGTTTCTCCGTTTTCGTCTAGAATTACCACTGAGTATCTAGGCTGTTCCGTGGAATTGGGCGACCCCCTCTCTATGTCGATACCCATTACCCTCATGAATATCCCTTTACGTAGTCCAAAACCTCCTCAAGGTCTCTCTCAAGGGAATACTCCTTTTCGAAGAAGGATAATATCCTAGTGACGTCGCCTATCAAGACGTCTTCATCCCTGGTAGCCTGTGGCCAATCTATAACCCTTACGTCCTCATCCTTGCTCACCAAAACGTTGAACTGGCTTAGATCGCCGTGGGTTAATCCCTTACAGTAAACGTAGGCAATTCTCATGGTTCCGAGGATCGCATCTAGTACCTTCTCAGGGTCACTTAGTTCCGCTCTATATAGGGGAGTTCCCTCGAAGTACTCCATGGCCACAGCGTTTGTCGTGAAGGTTATTGGAGTTGGGACGTAACCCATGTTGTTCTTGACGCACTGGAGGGCCTCATACTCCCTTTTAGCGTTCTCCAAGGTCATGGATACCCAGTTCTTACTGGGGAAGTTACTGATCCTTTTCTTGAAGCTCTTCCTCCCTATTCTGTGATACTTTATGGCTAGAGTGTTATCTTCGTGGTCGTATCCGAACATAACCCTGCTTTCCTTCCCTTCACCAATGGTTATTCCAAGGCTCTTGATCACTTTCTTGGAGTAGAGGGACTTGGTTGCCACAATGTCCAGGCCTGTGAACGTGATGGAAAAGGAGTCTTCTCCTCTAATTCTTTTCTTAGTGACTGCGCCGTTCTTGATGAGCCTCAATAAGCTTATCTGGGCCTCTCTCTCCGTAAGGGATAGGTTCTCCTTAAGAACGCTCTGTGGAACGTACTCAAACTTTTCCCTCTTCTCGATGAGGTACTTGAGGATAAGGTAATCCACCTTGTCTGTGACGGCTACTCTTTCAGCTAAGGTAAGAGAGTTCATAAGATAAGAGAAATATGTTGTATGACCTATTTTTGCTTTTACGTATCAAGTGTCTTGTTTAGATACCAGATTGGAAAGAAGATATGGACCAACAACAAGTTATAAAAAACAATCTCTCTACCCTAGAACTGTGAGAGTATCTATACTAAGTTCTAAGGGAGGAGTCGGAAAGTCAACAGTTACCATTTCACTGTCGAAGGCCCTTGCCATGATGGGTTTCTCTGTTCTTTTGATTGATAGGGATCTTGTGGGATATGCATCATACGTCGCAGGTATTAAGGGCCCTGGATTAATAGCAAGTGTGTCTGACGGTGTTGACTCCACGGTGTACAAGGAAATAGCCCTAGGGGACGGCTCCGTTACCGTACTGAAATATTTTGGGGACGGTCCACGTTATAAGATTGACATTGATAAGTTTCACAAGGATAGGAAACTAGGAGAAAAGGGATGGGAGATATACAGGAAAGTCCTTACCACGAAGAAGTTCTCCTTTGTGTTGGTGGATAACGCACAATTGGTAAGACCTGAAGATGATATTGTGAAACATGAATTGGAGAAATTCATAGAGATCTATCCAGGATTTCCCATTTGGCAGTTGTTTGTGTCGGACTCTTTGGCTAGAACTATAGAGGACAACGTAAGTTATGCAGAGTCGATAGGTTCTGTTAGAGATGGTACAGTTTTAGGTTTCATCATAAACATGATACGTCCTGGAGAGGTAGAGAAGTTCAGAGGCGTACTAGATAACGTGTTAAAGAGAGTTAAAGCCAAGTTTGGAGTCTTGTTACCCTTCTCAGAAGATATCTTCCAATTCACTGGAACTTTTGAGGAATTTCCAGTCCTTCAAGAGATAAAGGACCTCGCCTCAAAGGTGGTGGAGCTCAAAACTATGGCTAGTAGGAGTTGATCATCATAAAGGCAGTGAATACATATTAACCTCACATCAAGAATCATATCATGAAATCGGTGGTAGGTCCTGTTATACTTGGTTCGTCTGGTGTTTTTGGGTATTTCGTAGACCTTGCAAGTGCTAGAATGGGGCTTGAATTAGCAAGAAAACTTTACCCAGACTTTCGAGTGTCCCTTGTCGACCTATCCGTGCCTGAGGATAAGATCCTGGCTGTTGATATCGATCCTGACCTAGGAGACTTTGACACTGGTTATGCTGTCCTTGTGGAGGCTTAAACTAGCAAATTTTTTATGGGATAAACGAATAGTGTGCTGAGGACCCGTCGTCTAGCCTGGTTAGGACGCAGCCCTCACACGGCTGAGGTCGAGGGTTCAAATCCCTCCGGGTCCATCTTTTTACGATATTTTTGTTTCAATTCTGACGTTTACATTATCATTACGCGACAGTAGCATAACACGTGAAGACAAATGTAAGTGTTCAAAGAGAGATTCAATAACATATTCTTAACGATTTGAACTATTTAGTTGAGACCATCTGAATAGGCGTATCGTGGAGTCGCACCATCATTATCTTTGAGTTAAGTTATACTTATTACACATCTATTCAAAATTAAATACATCAAGTGGAAAATGAGGTTGGAAACGCAAGTTAGAGCTCTATATTGGCATGAACTCTCCTAAGATCTTCCTCTGTCTTCTTCAATCTCATCATTAATTCAGCTACTATACCATCTAGGAAGACCTGGGTAGTGTCCTCAAACAGTGTACCAAGAGGTGCTAGAGGTTCGGTTATACCTAAGATTTGCCTAGCGAAGTAATCCTCATTTTGAGAGTATTTGGTTCTTCCAGGAATCTCCACCACCACATCTGCAATCCTCCCAAGGGGGCTATCGTAATAGCTGGTTAAGGCTACCAGGGTTGCCTTAGCATCCTTTGCTGCCTCAGCTGCAGTAACTATTAGCTTGGTTCTTCCTGATCCAGATATGGCTATAGCTAGATCGTTCTCCCTTATGGCTGGGACTATGGTTTCACCCAGGACATAAGCATTATACCCTAAATGAAGAAGCCTCATGGCAAAGGCCCTGCCTACAAGTCCACTCCTCCCAGCCCCCATGACAAGAACTTTGCCTCCCTTGTTCTCGTAAAACCTAGCTAGCGTATCTACCATTTTCTCGGTTTGATCAGGGCTTATGAGTTCCACAGACCTCAAGATAAATTCCGCGATGTCATACATGGTCTTGAGACTAAGAGGAAGATTGATAGATGATGGAGGCTCCACCCTATCCGCCGAGCCTTAATTTGAAAGATATCTTTTAAAGTTACCTTATCACTTTCTGAATTTATGATCCTTAAAATAAGATCAAGATATTATCTTCCTAAAATCTAAAATTGTTTATGGATGTGTCCAGTTGTCGCGTCGGCCAGGTAACCCGTCTTCGATTAACATCCTTCTACCTTAGGTTACCCTACGGTAGCACGGGAAATATGAAATTCTTCTATCTAAAGAGCAATCATAAAGGTGTCCGTAACTTTCTAGGTGTGGTAATCTTAGGTCACTCCTTCAGAAAGGTAGGGCCTCATTTTTGCAATATCTTTACAGCCTCCTCAGGAGATACTCCTTCGTGAACTAGTTTGGAAACAGCCTGTGCCATAAGATCTGGATTCTGCGATTGCCATAGATTCCTCCCCACAGTAATCCCAGAGGCGCCTGAGTCTAGAGCA
Organism: Metallosphaera sedula DSM 5348; assembly: GCF_000016605.1. Classification (NCBI taxonomy): domain Archaea; kingdom Thermoproteati; phylum Thermoproteota; class Thermoprotei; order Sulfolobales; family Sulfolobaceae; genus Metallosphaera; species Metallosphaera sedula. The sequence continues at coordinate 197,344 of NC_009440.1, forward strand.
TCTCTCAGCATCTTCAAGAATTCGAGGTCGTTTGAGGTTTTTGGTCCGCCCCTTATGAGAATGGGAGCAAAGGACGCCTCGACCACGGAAGCAAATCCGTTCTTATCTCCCGTGTAGTCTACCTTTAACAGATCTGGACCTATTTCCGAGGCCAGCCTGGAAACGTATTTTACAGCGTTGGTCTCCTTAATAGAGTCCGTTATCTCCTTTCTCACGAAGAGTGGCTCTATAATGAAGGGTAGCCCGTAATCTTGAGCTTCTCTTCTAGCCCTGGAGAGTTGTTCCAGGTTGTATCCCTCTATCCTGTCATCTCCGTAGCCCACCACTAGGTACGTGACCACGGCGTCTGCTCCTGCCCTTACGGCTTCCTTGACCTCATAGACCATGGAGTAGTATCCTTGATCGTACTTTCTAGCGTCTCTCCAAACGTTTGCAGTATCAAGCCTAGCAATTAACATTGGAGATGACCTGGAGTAGAAGTTCTCCTCTACCGTTCTTAGCATGGCTGGGGTCATCTGCAAGGCATCCGGATAATTGCCCATCTTCTTTACCACGCTCATCGCGTTTTCTATCCCTCTAAGGGGACCCATTACTAGTCCGTGGTCCAAGGCCACAACAAAGGCCTTACCCCTGTGAAATAGTTTTTTCAACCTAATGTCGAGTCCGCTCATCAACTATCCTTGTTTGGAATCACTTTAATTTTTACTCATGATGAGGCTAGATAAGGTAGCGTGAGGCCTATTCCAGACAGGATAGTATTTGAGAGAAGATTCTCTTGGCTTAGGGAATTCAGGTGTATCTGCCAATGTCCTCGTATTAAGGCTTTAGTTACGATTTCTCCTAGAGATAAACTAGACGTGAAGGCCCTTTACTCACCATTCACTAAATTCCTAAGTCACTTGAGATTGTTACATATTTGACGTTAGAGAGACCAGGACTTAGATGACAAATTCTCTCACTATCTATTTCTAGTTGATGAGAGAACAGGCTTTATAACGCCTATAGCTCCACTTACAATTTGTCTCGAGTACTTGTTTAAAGCTAGATTTACAACTATGAAGGGAATCAGGGCCAACCCCGCCCTTTCAGCCATAATGTATATATCCTGAATAAACCTAGATCCGTGAATAGGAAGGATTGGATAAAACATCAAAAACAAACCTATCACCAGGGAAGATGCAACAGGCACGCTCACCTCCGGAATAGGAAAATGGAAGTTGTACAGTTCCTTTGAACTCTGAAATGCCGAGACCAGGATTGCCACTGAGTTAATCAAGAGGCCTAAACTCATTGAGGCTGAGTATATGGCAGGATCTGTAACATGCGATAAGTAGAGAAACCCCATCAACCCAATTGCTATCCCAGTACCTATCACAGAAAGAATGGAATTCCTCTTAGCGAGCCTAGCTAGGTGTCCCTTTAGCTCCTCCCTGGATTCAACGCTAAGGGTCTGGTCGTTCATGTAAACGCTTGTGTAAAAAATCTGGAAGAATCCTCTTAACAAGTTAGAGATCGAAAGTATAATCAAGGAAATATATGCAGCTACGTACTCAGGTCTCAGCAAGTAAAGGAGAGGAAGTCCATCCGCTAAGGCTAGCAGGAGAAACAGCGAACTCGCAAGAGAAAATAGCTTAAGTGACGTCTCAATAACTGAGGGATCCTTTGTCTCGCTAAGTTTAGGGATGAGACCACTAAAGGCTCCAGTCGACCAGATAACCAGGTTAGAGATTATCAGGGCTGATTCGAAATATGAGACAGGGACCGTATTCCTTACAAGAAAGACTGCAACCCAGGTCAGGGTTGCCTCTAGAATATACTGAATATATGGGATCATGAAAACCACCGATTTCCTCAGGGCCATAAACGCTACGTGAAGGTCCCTCCTAAAGTTTGCCTTTACAAAGAACATGTTTATTCCTATCTGTGCAATATATCCTAACATGTAGGCCAGAATTACAGCCTCTATGGAGAGTCTTAGGATCAATAACCCATAAACAGCCACCCCGAGTCTGATTAACTGGAAGGTCAGAGCTGCTATAGCGTTAACCCTAGGACCTCTTCCCAGTGAAATGGCATTTGAGGCCTTCATAAAGAAGATCGTGAATATTAGGAGAACCCCTAGATAGAAGTAGATCGGCTCATCATAATGAGAAATGCTAACGAAATAGGGTACAAGTGCGACGTAAATCACCGAGCTAATCACGGCTGTTATCATGTCAATGAAGAGAATCCCTCCCACTGGCTTGCCCTCTGCTGTATATCTGGAGGTTATATTAGAGAGAAGGTCTCCAGGTATCGTGAAGTACCCCGTGACTAAGACGAAAATGAACTGCCAGGCCCCAAATGTCTCCACCGAAATGGCCGATAGGTATCTGGCAACAACAAGAGAGAAAAGGAAAGAGATAGGAGAACCAATTAACCTGAGAGCTAAACTGAAAATACCAATTTTCACTAAGCCTGGCTTAGATTTGCTCAAGCAGAGGACACCTGATTACGACCAAATAAAAAACCATGAATTAAAGACTAATCGTAAGCCTCAGGATTCAAACATGTCATCCAAGGCTTTAGCTACGTCCCTAATAGAGATTATACCAGTGAGTTTACCGTCCTCACTAATAACAGGGAGGTGTCTTATGTTATAGGTTCTCATTAGACTGAGAGCTCCAGTAATAGGTGAGTCTTCTCTCACGGTGATTAGCGACACGGTCATTATATCATCAACCTTATCGTCAAGCTTGTGGTCCTTACCAATGGCCCTGACTACATCTCTTTCAGTAACTATGCCAATCGGCTTACCGTTCTCGGTTATAATGACTGAGCCAACGTTCTTCTCAGTCATTATCTTAGTTATCTGCCTTAATGTGGCTCCTTTTTCCACGGAAATAACTTCAGTTTTCATATAGTCTTTGACGATCTCTTCCATGTAAACGAATAAAACTTCATGGATTTAAAATTAAGCCAAGAAAGATCGTAAGGATAATTTGTCGCAGGTAATAAGGATCAAGGACTTGAGCTAGTAAAATATCGTCGCGTCTTTCATATCTTGTATGTGAATTCTAATGCCCTAAAGTAATTATCTGGGTCTCCCACATTTAACCATCTCTCCTTTTCTAGGAGAATAGCGTAGACCTCTCCTCCCTGTCTGAGAATGTTTGATATCCCATAGGTTAGTTCCAGCTCTCCCTCCTTCACATCAACTTGCTCCAAAGCGTTCATGATCCTCGGGGAGAAGATGTAAACGGCGGAGATTCCTAGGTCAGACTTGGGTACCTTCGGTTTCTCCTCAGCTTCCTTTACCCTTAGAAGCTTGTGGTTCATTGTCTCCCCCACCTCCTCAACTGTGACGACACCATATCTCTGGGGATTGTTTACCTTCCTGACCATGAGTACAGCATCTGGTTCCATTTCCTCGAAGATCTTAGTGGCCTCCACATAACCGCCTGTTAACACACCGTCATCGGCATGCACGAAAAAGGGATCATTCCCCACGAAGTCCTTTGCCCTTAGCACAGCGTCCCCAAATCCCCGAGGAACGTTTTGTGTAACGAAAGTGACTCCTCTCTCTGCGAGATAGTCCACGAGTAGCTTGCCTTGGTTTCCTACCACTATGCAAGGCTTCGTAACTCCAGCCTCTCCTAGGGAATCTAGTATCAGATCAATAACAGGTCTCATTACAAATTTTCCATCCTCCTTTCTGAAGAGGGGTAGAAGGGCTTTAGGTAGTACAGAAGTGATATATTTCATTCTACTGCCCTTACCTGCCGCAGTGATCACTGCTTTTTCCACTTTCATGGATGAAAGGAGACATATCTCAATTTAAATTATATGCTATATTTAGTACCCCAAGACAAGGGGCCTACACAGCCCAAGGAAACAGAAAGCGTTCTTTCTGGTTTCCAAGATCGATTGTCCATGACGTCCTCGCGTTATAGGGAAAGTATGCAGTTAGTTTTACTTCCACACCGTCTTTGGCATTATAACATGCTTGAAGCTTTCCAGTCTCTCCTTATATGGGAGGAGATCCTTTATCATAACCTTGGTCTCATCTCTAATGTTCCTTTTAGGTTTGAATCCAAGTGAGGGTAGAACTTTTACCTCAGGGTTGTAGTAGTGTTCCTCGGCCTCAACTCGAGGGTTCTTCACGTGTGTTATATCAGTCTTCAGCCCCAATTCCTCCGCAGCGTTCTTTACAATCTCGGCAAGTTGTCTCACATTGTAAACCTCAGCGAACTGATTCACGACCCTATACTCGCCATCCTTGGGTGGATTTTCTATGAGCAATCTTAAGGCCTCTACACTATCTTCAAGGGAAATGAAACCCCTAGTCTGTTTCCCTTTACCGTAAGGTGTTAAGGGTAAACCCAGTACTGCCTCCACACAGTACCTGTTTATCACTGTCCCCCACGTTTCGTCGAAGTCAAACCTAGTGCGTAGCTCCTCGTCTGTTATCTCTTCCGTCCTTGTTCCATAAACGGGTCCCTGCATTATGTCAGTTACGGTGAGATTGGAGAGCTTTCCCTTAAACAGGATAAGAAATGTGTCGAAGATCTTGCTCCAGTGATAGTATGAGCCACCCCACTTCGGGGTTGGGATTGTATCCTCTTTCCCTTGGATAATGGCTTTGACGAATGCCGATTCAGGTATGTCGAAGTTTGGGGTACCATACTCACCCATGGTACCCATCTTGAGTATGTGAATTGAAGGATCTATCTCGCTTACTGCGTACAATAGGCTAAGGGTGGACTTCAGGTTATTTTCGAGAGTGTACCATGCATGTTCGTAGTCCTTCATTGAGTAGGGAGCCGATCTTTGCTCGGCAAAATGAACTATCACATCAGGTTTGAAATCCCTAATGGTCTCCTCCAGTAATGCCTTATCCTTTGCGTCTCCTACAATGAACTTAATGTCAGCGCCCAGTTTCCTCTTCACCGCTTCTACCCTTTCCTTTGGGGACGGCAATGGAAATGCGGAGTCTGATCCCACTTCGGCCGAAAATCTCCTCGTGGAAAGGTTGTCAATCCCTGCAACCTCATGCCCTTTGGCCACTAGCCTCAGGGCCAAGGCCCACCCAATGTACCCATCAATGCCAAGGATAAGAGCTTTCATAGGGACTAATTCGAGATAAGGCTAAAAATCTTCTGACTACAGAGACGAAATGAAAAAGAAATCATTGATATTTCAGTTTCTCCAACATCTGAATCCTTTTCGCTGGATGAGGGTGATCGCTGAAGAAATCAGCATACCATGGAACTCTCTCCGTCTTCCAGTAGTTAATGAGTTCATCCACGTCCCTATACACTTCCTGTGGTTGTGTTGAAGTGAAGAACAGCATTTTCATCACGTTGTTCTTGTTCCTGTACCTCTGCACTGCTCTTGGATCTACGGCTAGGGTTATCTTGGCCAAGGCCCTTTCCAAGTCATCTGTTCCTCCAGGTATTGTCTTGGCTGAGTTGAAGTCTGCATATGCCTCTCTCATCCTGTTTATGGCCAAAATGAAGAACTGGAAGATGAAGCTAACAACTAGAAGACCTATTCCCACTGCCCAGGCATAAAGGGATCCTCCGTTCCTCTGTCCTCCACCTCCGAGGAAACCGCTCCACATTAGCGAGTAACCAATCCAATACATGATAGCTGGTATGAGTCCTATGGCAAGCAGAAGCTCCACATCCCTGTGTTTTAGGTGACCAAGTTCATGGCCCAGTACCGCCTTTATCTCATCTGGAGTTAGAACCTTCAACAGTGGAAGAGTTATGGCAACCCTCTTTCCAGCTATTGGGCTTCCATAGGCGAAGGCGTTGGGGAACGGTACGTCAGCTATGTACACCTTGGGAGTGCCAATCTTGTTGTAAAGTGCTACCTCGTCCACAAGGTTGACTAACCATCCATATTGCGGATCAGTTGGGGTAACCTCTCTGGCCCTATACATGGCATTTATCAGGTATGGACCCACAAGCCATTGAATTATGTTAAATATACCAACTAGAATTAATGCACCCACAATGATGTAGGGAGTGAAGGATCCATATAGATAACCTAGCACCCCATAGACTAGGGCGAAACCGGCTACGAAAACTGCTAGACTCAGGAGAATCATTCCCAGCTTTAGCTTGATTGAGACCAAGTTCATCTGTATCAAAGTAAATGATACAAACAAGGGATAAAAAAGGTTTTCAAGATATGTCTTTACAAAAATGCTCGAAAACCGCTTTCCTGAGGTGGGGTTAGTTAAACTGGTAGGGAGACTCCCTCGCTCCTAGGATCCGCCACGGCTATGTGTAAGTCCCTCTTCGTTTTAAGTGCCTGAACTATCCCTACCTGTGGGGAAAATGGTTCCAGTTTAGTGGAAGGAGTACCCAGTCTGCTCTCTGCAACGACCTTGTTACCAGTGAACATAAAACGCGGTGCATTGACGGCTTCATCTATTTCCATCATGTAGTCAACATAATACTCTAGGACTTCCGAATGGATCTGTGGCCTTAAATCTCCACCCGCACAACCAATGATAAGTTCGTCGTCTCTTCCCTCAGCGTAGAGTATTGAGAGAGTATGAAGCGGACGCTTTCTTCCCTCAGGTTTGTTCCTTCCTTCGGTGAAATTGTCTCCGCGATTATTGAAGACTATGTCGTTAACCACAATCCCCGATCCGAAGGGTTGGAACAAGCTCTGTATGAAACCTACTTTGTTCTCCTCATCAGCTACGGTGAAAAAGGTAGTGTCCCCATCTTGGTTAACCTTTGCCTCCATCCCCACTTCCATCAGTCTTTGAGTCAGGTAGTTGTTATCAAGGAGAAAGGCTGGCAATGGATGAAATCTAGGGTCAGCAACGTACTGGTCCCTATCCTCGTAGGCTAGGGCCGAGATCCTAACATGTTCGTTTACTCTCTTAACGTCATTATAGGGCAATTTGTTTATCCCGGTCATCTCCACCATCCTGAGGATCTGTAGCGTAGTGATCCCTTGAGTATTGGGCGGAAACTCGTAAACGGTATATCCCTTGTAATTGGTCTTTAGCAACTCTACTCTTTCGGCCCTAAACTCCCGAAAATCGTCAAGTTCAACGGGCACCCCTCTCTTTCTAAGTCCCTCTACAAGTTTCTCTGCCACTTCCCCCTCATAAAAAGACCTGGGGTCCCTCGCAACACTCCTCAGTACTTCTCCAACTCCTCTGACCCTTATCCTATCCCCGAATCTCTTCCCTCCGTAAAGGGATTGCCAATCCTGGCTTAGCTTTTCTGAATTGACTATGGCGTGATGGAGCCCTCTCCCTACGTGAAATCCGTTAACTGCCAGTTTTATTGCTGGTTCAAGGAGTCTATCTAAGCTCATTGTAGTGTAATCCTCCATGGCATGCCAGAGTTCCACTAAACCTGGGATAACAATTGACCTGGGACTCCTAGGATCTATCTTGTCCTCTCCAATATTCTTGGGTGCCCATCCAGTGGAGTTTATGGCAATTATACCTTCAGGGGTCTTAGCTAGAAGTAAGCCATCCCCTCCTAACCCGCTCGTATGGGGTATCACAACGGAAAGTGTAGCGCTCACAGCTATTGCAGCATCAAACGCATTTCCACCCTGTTCAAGTATCTTTGCTCCCACGTAGCTCGCGACGTAATTCTGGGAGGCTACGACTCTCCTACCAGCGGCTGTTGGCATATTTCCTTAATAACGTGCTAAGAAATAAAGCTTAGATGATCCTTGCGAGTTTCCAAGGACTTTCTTGAAAAGGTAGAGAGGGATAGCTGTGTTCCGTATAGGGACAGCGAGGTTGTATGTCTTACGGAGGATCTACCTGGATCAGATAATGTCCCCGTGCAACTCGAAGTGGACCGAGAGGGTGGTAACGTGTTACTAAGACATGTAATTATGGACAGGGAAGACAATCCACTATATGTGGAGTACTTCATTGACAGGAACTTCCTAGAGAGCATATCCTCCACCAAGACCGTTAGTATACTTTTCGTGAACGTGGAAGGAGATATAAGGAAAAGATTCTCCATACCCCTGAGTGACGAGGATATACGACTGATAAGGAGTGAGATGAGGATTGGAAGTTAGGGAATTGCAAAATCGGTTAAGGGAGATGTATTTTGAGAAGGACAAGGAAAGGGGAATTTTTGGCACATTCACCTGGTTCACTGAGGAAGTAGGAGAGCTGGCCGAGGCCCTTCTACAGGGCAAGAGGGGATCCATAGAGGAGGAGTTGGCGGACGTTATAGCCTGGGCTATTTCAATAGCCAACCTGACTGGGATCGACGTGGAAGAAGCTTTAAAGAAGAAGTACGGATTGTGACACCATGGATAGTGAGGAGTTCTTTTCAGCACTGAGGGAGGCGTTGATAGATTCAAGGAAGCGGTTCTATAGGAACTTGGTATACATAGAGAAGACAGATTACCTAGAGGACCTGAGGCGCGTTCTTTCCCTGTTCAACGAAACTCAAGGGGGTAGTAGAAGGGCCTATGCCTTTCATCCTTGGGCTACTGGTTCCAAGGAAAGGCTTTCAGCGTTGAAGGACCTCCTGGGGCAGGTAGATGACATAGATTACTCCAGTTCTGAGTACTACCTAGGAAGGACATATGACCTTGTAGTCCTTGACCTGGTGGATAACTTCCAGCCAAACTATGTGGGCAGGCTTACCGATCTTACCAGCGGAGGCGGTCTGGTGGTAATGTACACTGATAATCTAACGCAAAATAAAATATTTCGAAATTCCATAGCGAGGAAGGGAATAGTCCACGATTACTATGAGCAGAGGTTCAGGAGGAAACTCAATGAACATGAAGGCATGTTTAGAATAGATTCTAGTTATGAGGCTAGGCCCTTCAAGGGAGAGGTCAAGCCCACAACCGAGAAAAAGCGTCTCAAGAGCATGTATTTCCCTAAGGAACTTCACGATCTCTGCCTCACCGATGAACAGGACAAGGTTCTAGAGGAGTTCAGGATCCTGTACAGGGGAGGTAAAAGGATCCTCGTGATAACTGCGCCCAGAGGGAGGGGAAAAAGCGCTGTCACTGGGCTAGGCATAGCGGCCTTGATAGCTGATTCCAATAGGGAGAGAACTAGGGTAGTGATAACAGCTCCGTCCCTCGCCTCAGCTTCGCAGATCATGGAGTTCGCCAAGAGGGGACTAGATACGCTTCAGGTCCCCAATGAGGCAGAGATGTCTGATATAGGAATAGTGAGGGCCATTAGAGGGGATAATTTCTCAGTTGTTTATGTCTCACCCGAGACGGCTGTGGGTGAAGACGGCACTTTCCTGGTTGTGGATGAGGCAGCTGCAATTGGGATAAATCTTCTAGCCCAGTATGTTAACAGATGGAGAAAGGTAGTCTTTGTCTCCACGGTATATGGCTATGAGGGATCAGGAAAGGCCTTCCTGAGATATCTTAAGAACATTCTAGAGGAGAAGAAAGCCTGGACACGTTGGCTAACAATGAGTAAACCACTTCGTTACGCAGAAGGCGACCCAGTGGAGAAATGGCTCTATGATGCCCTACTACTCAACCCTGAGCCCGCTAAACCTAAGAGCTTGGAATCGGTTGAATTCGTAACGTTAGACAAGGAGACACTCTTTCACGACGACGTACAATTGTCGCAGGCCTACGGCATACTGGTCTCAGCACACTATCGGAACAACCCCGACGACCTAATGATAATGGGGGATGGGCCACATCACATTCTGAAGGCAATTAGGGCTGAGGATGGGTTCATCTCAGTCTCCCAAATCTCCGAGGAGGGGAGCCTTTCGGATTCAATGATAGATCTTGCCCTCAAGGGAGGTACCTTTGATGGTGATCTTATTCCAGATAGACTATTGAAGCATGTTAGAATTAAGGAGTTTGGGAAGCTTTCAGGCTGGAGAATAGTGAGGATAGCCACGGTCCCTGAGCTTCAGGATAAGGGTTTTGGAAGCCAGCTTCTTCAAATGATACTTGAAGACGCTAAGTTACAGGGGGTGGACTGGGTTGGCTCCTCCTTCATGGGAGACCCCAAGGTTTTAAGGTTCTGGATAAGGAATGGCTTCATCCCGGTTCACGTCTCCCCCAAGAGGAATGAAAAGTTTGGGGACTTTCCCGTGGTCGTGATCTATCCAATATCTAATGTATCCAAAAGGATCGTGGGCATAGCCTCCCACGTATTCAAGGAGAAGTTGCTGAACACCATACATGACGTCTACTTTAACATGACACCTGACATGGCCATGCTACTTCTTCAGGGCAGTAAAGCTCACTTGGACGTTAGTGTAAGTAAGGTTTATCTAGCAAAGCTTGTAGCATTTCTACAGGGTACCAGTCCCTACGAGTCCTCTGCTGACGCCATTCACGTTCTCGTAATGAAGTACTTCTGGGACGGAAAGAGGGACTGGAAGCTAGATGATAACCTAGAGAAGGTTCTCCTGGCTAAGGTTCTTCAGGGAATGCCTTGGTCATATCTAAATGTTGTTATTGGAAAAGGGAGAACGAATTCCACGGAGGCAATACATGAGGCTGTGAGCATCTTAGCAAAAAGATATTATAACTTAGATGAGGAAGGAGAAATTGCAGTTTCGTTACAGGATTTAGGTGATGAGTTCACAACACGATGAATTGTGATATGATGCATCTCAACTGATCAGGCAACTATGGCTAGGGAGTTGAGAATTATCGCCACGACCGTCAATAGAGAGAATAGCTGGTGGAACCCGATAGACATACCAGGTTTCTCTGGGTTTTTGTTGATTGACCTATACACCCAAAGGCCAGCGCCTATTTCTAGGACAGTGAAGGCTAGGGTTAACCAGTAATGAAGGTAAATAACTGCAAACAGGAATATTACCGCAAGTAAACCGTGAATAGCCCAGGCCCACTGAATTTTCCCCTGAGGCTTCCTTACTTGACCAATGGGCCTAGACATTCTTCTTAGTCCTGTAACCACTCCTCCCATAAAGATGACGAAATACAGGAAGTGCGGTGGTATTATTGCCTGTTCAAGGAATTGAATAACGTTTACATGATAACCTAAACCCTCTAGGAAGATGAGAAGGTAAGTAACAAAGGTGGTATATGCAGCGATATCGTGAAGTCCTTGAAATATGGAGGGTAATTTCCCTGCTAGCACGTACAATGTTGCCATTCCCAAGAGAGCCGTAAACACTACCGCAACAAATCCTATAATGGTAATAAAAGATGGTGACATAATTAGGAACGCTAGGGAGATCAGTCCCACAATTGTGGCACTGATTCTGTGAAGAGCCTCAGGATCTCCCTTCATAGCCACCTGATGGATGTCTCTGGTGTAAGGCCATTTGGTACCCAAGGACAGGCCATAACCGTAGCCCTCAACTATACCACCTAATATCACAGTCATACCAGCTAAAATTGATGCAACAATTCCTAACGTGTATAACATGATATAGACTACGATTTCACCTGGTAAAATAATTTGATGAAATCGGAGTTAACAGTTTGAATGCTTATGTTCAGCGGGTGTAGTGGAGAGTCATGAAGTATGGCCTCATAGATGCAGGTCTATACTCGTGTATAATGTGCCCGGATGTGAAAGCAGAGAAACTACGCAATCTCATTCATTGTGATCTCAATAAGTTGAGGATCATCGAGGATGGCAGTGCATAACTCGTGTGGATATGGTTCCTGAAACTCTCACTCCCCTGGAGGACGTAAGTCTGAGTTGATGAGGACCTCCATAGACGATGAAGCTAGATGAAGCTATTTCTCCTCTCTACTATACTCATTACGACGGACTGAAGGTACTTCCCAAAGCTATTCTCCTCAACAAAAGGAATACTCACAACTATTTGAAAAAGTTTTTCTACATCTTTAGATACTGAGTATTCCTCAGGTACCTGGTTAATCACGAGTCCGAACTTGCTATAAAACTTCTCGCTATATTCTAGCGTTACCCCAAGGTTGAGGGGATCAGTAACAAAGAGAGGAAGTGAATCCGCATCCACTTTTATAATGGGATTATGCGGAACCGCACAAGAGAAATTATCTATCACTACGTAATCCCAGCTCTGAGAGTAAACCTCCTGCAACTTTCTACAGGCTATCTCTAGATCATTTGAATCTATTCTAAAAGGTTTCCTGAAGAGCTTAAGAATGCAAAGGTTACCTTCGCATAGCATCTCCCCATTTATCCACATCTTCCTCCCAAGGCCACAGGTAGGGGTTTTATCCACTATCAGAGTCTTGCCCAATTTAGCCAGTTCCCTAGACAGATGTAAGGCTACGCTTGTCTTCCCTACTCCTTCTTTGACCCCTAGTACATTTACTTTTATCAACAAGCAATAAGTTTTAGGAGAGCTATTAAAATCTTCAAGGCTGTATAGTTAACCGCTTGGAACCCATTTGCCGAGTTCCAGGATCGAAGTAATTTATTACCTCAAACGAGTTGAGATAAGTCGGTCCAAATGGATCCCTTTATGTCGAAGGTCTGGAAACTCATTGACCTTCAACTTCCGTTGGTCGTGACGGATGCTGAGACCTATCTGGTGAGAGAGGGTAATTTAACTCAAGAAGACTATGAGAAACTCAAGAATTCTACCAAATCTATAAAAATCTCCTACTATTCGGGGGATTTGAATAAACTTAAAACTTCTCTAAAAGAAGCATTAAATCAGTTAAAAACTATTCAACCTAAAAAACCCTTTCCACCTGAGATGAAAGCTAGGTTTGATGCTGTTATCAAAACGTTATCTGAGTTAGCTGAAACCGCACAGGCAACATCTTAATATAGTCATCGGCCTCTAAAGTCTAAATATTATAGAGATATCCCTAGCCTAGTCTGATACTTTTTTATTTTACCTTTAAGCCAACTACTAAGTTTTTAAGGGCTTTATCCTTTAAGCTTTCATGAAAACGAGGGATTTTTCCAGGGTAATTTTTTAAACTTTTAGGATCGAAAAGCTTAAAGGGAGATCATGAAGTTAAGCCGAGGCGTTATTTCTCTTAAGGAAGCTTATGGCCAAGCTATGGCAGTCACAGCCCCATTGGGAAGCGTGGTTTCTACGTCTACTGCAGCCATACTATACGCAGGTCATTCAGTGGTATTCACGACACTACTCGCTTTACTTGGAAGTGCCTTATGGATATACACTCTCACGAGTTATACGAGGAGGGTCGCCTCTCCTGGAGGCTATTATACCTTTGGTTATAGCGCTTGGAGGAATAAGACAGTGTCATTCTTTGAGGCGTTGACGGAGGTATTCGCTTATTCTCTATTAAATGCAGTGAACGCTATTACCTTATATCTCCTCGTGAGTATAGGCCTTCAGGTAATCGGGATCTCCCCTCCCTGGTGGGTTGAAGTTCTCGCGATAGGCCTCGGTTTAGCTTACCCAACTTTAATCTCACTCACGGACATTAAGAAACTACTGGGCTACGTGGTTACAATCAGTGCCTCTGCTGAGGTTGTTCTTCTACTGGCCCTTTTCATTCTCTCCTTATCTAAGCCATTTCATCCGGAGTATTTCACACCAGATGGAGTGAGCGGAAGTAACATCGCTCAGGCGTTTGTGCTCTCCATGGTTAGCATATCAGGAGCTGGGGCAGCTTCCTACCTTGGTGAGGAAGCCAAGAAGCCTTTCAAGACCATAACACAGGGCATGTGGTTATCCCTTGTTATAGGCGGTATTGCCATGTTTCTGGGGACATATGCCCTAGTGGCCTTGTGGAACGGCTCCCTCTCGGCTCTAGCCAATTCTCCTCAGCCTCTCATTTACGAGATGTTTCAGTACGGCAAGATACCCATGATAATAGCGTTAGTACTAGCTGCGAATAGTCTACTTGCCTCTAACATTGGCACTACCCTAGGATCGGCCAGAATTCTGTTTAACTTAGCTAGGGAGAAATCAGCACCAATGTTGTTAGCGAAGACAGCGAAGAATGGTGAGCCACTAGTTGCGACTATGATGATAGGAGGCCTCTCTACTTTGGTCGTAGTGGTTTCGGTTCTAGGCTTAGGCATATCCAATGCCTTCGCTGTAGTGAGCGTGATAACGGGAATATTCTGGCTTACTGGCAGGATTGTGGACGGCTTTGGGGTTCCAGTATTCTACTACAGGATAGGTCAACTATCCTGGAACACCTTGTTCATTCCCTTGATAGCTACTGCCCTGAACGTGTGGGGAGTTGGAGAGTCCCTTTCCTCACCTGACCTATTCACTATTTACACTCTCGTGGCCATACTCCTAGTAATCGGAGCCTGGTACTTTTTAATGGGAAGAAAGGGTAGGCCAGGCTCCCTCGTCGTTGACGAGAACAACCAGGTAATTACAATCGAGGAGTACATGGAAAGACTGAAGAAGAAAATTCCTAGTTAACCATTTTTATTCTGCATTTAGATACTTATTTGTTAATATGCTTCCCAAGAGAACCATTACAAGAGCAAACACGGCAAGGTATCCCAGGTAATTCCACGATGGGTCATTATAAAGCAACATTCCTCTGTTAAGTTCAGCAGCATAAGTGAGAGGGTTAACGTCGCTTATTGCCCTTAACCATCCAGGGAAGAAGGCCTTTGGAAAGAGAGCTGTACTAGAGAACATGAGAGGTAGATTTATCAGGTTTGATATAACTCCGGGTGCTTGCCAGTCAGCAGTCTTTAGGGTGAACATGGAATAGAGTGAGGAGAAACCCAATCCAACGAAAGCTAGAGATAGGAACAGGACTCCGAGCGAAAGTGGAGTAAGATTTAACCTTACTCCTAGGAAGTAACTGGCTACCAGTAGAATTGGAACCTGCAATAATCCCCTTGTCATTCCACCTAGCGTCTTAGCTAGAAAGACGTCGTATTTCGGTGTCGGGGTAATGAGGACTCTCTTCAAGTAACCGAACCTCTTGTCTTGGATAAGGCTCATGGAGCTGAACATCCCCACGAAAAGCATGGATATGGATAACTCACCGGGTAGAATGAAGGCTATGTAGTTGGTAGTGTGAAAGAAGCTTATTAGGACTTGAGAAGGTACACCAGAGAAACTGCTACCGAAGAACACTAGCCACATTATGGGCTGTGAGATTAGCATTATCCACATATACACGCTTCGGAATATCCTCTTTGCCTCCCTCATATAGAGCGCATAAAGTCTGTCTATCATCTTCTCGCCCTCCTTATCATGGCGTAGAACTTCCTGGCGTCAAAGTCCTGCTCCTCAATTGTTCCTCCCGTGAGATTTATGAAAACCGTGTCGAGGCTAGACTTGTTTATCTTAATGCCCTTGATGTTATCGCTTCCTATCGCCCTTATGACGTCCATTAGCATGGTCTCCGCATTGTTCACCTTTATCCTGACCTTGCCATTACTAACTACCGCATTCTCGAGCCCCACGTTGACGTTTGCCCCGTTCTTAAGCTCGATTTCTATTATATCCCCTCCATATCTGGCCTTCAATTCCTCTGGAGTTCCCAGTGCGATGATTTTCCCCTTGTTAATGATCCCTATCCTTGAACACAAGGAATCTGCCTCCTCCATGTAATGGGTAGTCAAGAGTATTGTCACCTGGTAATCCCTGTTTATTTCCCTTATCAGATTCCACATGGTAGCCCTGGTGTTCACATCTAGCCCAATTGTGGGTTCATCCATGAAGATCACTTCTGGGGAATTGAGTAGGGCCATGGAAACCTCTAGTTTCTTCCTCATTCCAGTGGAGAACTTTCCAGTCCTACGATTGGCGAACTCGAGGATTCCAAAGTACTTAAGAAGAGAGGTTGCCCTTTCCTTCCAGTTCTTGACTCCTGTGAGCCTGGCCTGAATTTCTAGGTTCTCCCAAGCAGTTAAGTCGTCATCCAGGATGACTTCCGAAGAGATCCATCCTATCCTCGACTTTACCTCTATTGGATTTTTCCTTATACTATACCCCGCGATTATTGCCTCCCCCTCCGTAGGTGGAGTTAAACCTGTGAGCATCTTGATGGTGGTAGTTTTCCCTGCCCCGTTCGGACCCAAAAGACCAAATATCTCCCCTTTCTCCACCTTGAATGAGACGTGATCAACAGCTACAAAATCTCCATATTTTTTTGTAAGATTTTCTGTCTCAATCGAATACATACCTGAATATCGGATTATAGACTAAAAAAGATATATCTCATTTTACCACGAGGACCGGGATATTTGATCTACTTACCAACTCACTGGACACACTTCCCAACACTATCTTCTTGATCCCGGTCAACCCCCTGCTCCCCGTCACAATGAGGTCACATTCAATCTTGTTGCAGTAATCTATGATCGCGGAGGGGACATCTGCGGATTCCAGGACCTTGGTGACCACCTTGTAGCCCTCAATCTCCTTCTTCACGGCGTTAAGGGCTTCCTCAGCTTTCTTGTCATTCTCAATTGTTACCTGTTCAGGACTTCTCGGAATTTCCTTCACAACGGTGACCATGTGAAGTTCATCAATATCCCTCATCAGTTTCAGGGCAAACAGTAACGCCTTCCTCGCGTAGTCTGACCCATCATAGGCTAAAACAATTTTCATGATTATAATATATCAACTTCATAGTATATGAGCTTTTTATCATGGTAATTAAAAAATTGTCACTTTAACCCTCTTTCACAACGCTTTGGGACGATACTTCTATGGGAGTCATGTTTACGTCGTAGCCCTTGAAGTACCAGGTAATGGTCGCAATGGCTCCTAGGGCCCATAGGGCGGTATTATATAGCACGTAAAGGAACGGGGAGTTAATAAAACTCGTAAAGTACACAGAGAGGGAGCTCAGAGTGATGGGAAAGACTCTAACGAGCCCTATCATGAAGGCCCTATTACTGCTTGGAAGGATTAGGGGTTCGTAAATGGTTCTCACAGCCCAGCCGAACTCACTAAAGGCCATGTTAAGGAGAAGGAGGCCGTAAAATAGGCCCATGTTACTGGAGACAGAGTTGATTGTGAGAAGTATTCCCAGGATCGTGACTGTCCCTCCCAGGAACGAGAAAAGTGAGAATTTCCTGCTCTTTACCCTGTTAACTGCGAAGCCCGCAATTACCCCAGCTACGCTAGCTCCTACGTTAGCAATAAACACAATGAAATTCTCCAGACTCGGGAAATAGAAATCTCCTATGTAGAAGGCCATGAGGCCGTAGGTCAGGTATTGCGATATGGCAATCGCAACCAAGAACCAGTATCTAGAGAGCAGGCTCAACTTGCTTACGTTCCGGTTCTCTTTGACCTCTTGTATCCTGTTCCCCAACTTGGAAAGTTCGGCCTCTACTCTCTCCCTAAACCCCTTCACGTATAGCCATCTAACGGACTCGGGTAATCTAAGTCTCACCGCTATGAGAAAACCTAAACCTACTAGTGCGGTGAGGGACAGGGAGAGCAACTCTAGAGTTGGAGCACTTGACGAGGCCGATACAAGAACAATTGCTGAGGCTACCATGGCCCCTATATTGTCAAAGTTTGGGGCAAGAACTAGAACCTGGTCCCTCCTCACGATGGGCATCATCTCAGCCGCATACGACAACATAACTGGAACTTCCCCTTCCACCCCAAGTACTCCTAGGACTATTCCAAAGGTTAGGGTGTAAAGTAGAGCGGGACTAGTGAGAGGAATCTTAGTGAATTGTGAAACCAGGGACACAATAGCTATAATGAGCGCTCCACTACCGTACATAGACATTGTAACAATAAAGGTCCTTTTCCTTCCGTACATCTTGTCAGAGATGAAAGGGAAGATCAAGTTCCCAGCTAGGGTTGCGACTATGGGTGCTATGATAAAGAACACGTTGTTTATAGAGGGGTATAGAAGGGGAGCTATGGTACTAATTGTTCCCCACATGAAGAAGCCTAAGGCCAGAGAAGCAAAGAGTAGACTATGGGTTGAGGTCCATACAGCCTTATCTACTTTATCTAAAGGTTCCATAAACTTTTGTTATATAACTTGGTTATAAATCTACTTTATACATTATGGCTCGAAGTATGGATGGCTGCCCTTGGCCATGTAATGACTGAAATAAACACCGTGATGAGAGCAACCAGATTAATGATGTCGATTATCTTGGCCATTCCCAAGATACCCATGTATTGCATTGCTATCCCCGTGATGACTTCCGCAATGCCTCCCACAAGCCCGCCTATGTTATAGGACATTCCCGACAAGAGCCCCCTAACCTCCACGGGAACGGAGTGGGCAAGGAGAAGCGGTATCAGGGGCCAGAATCCGCACGATGAGGCATAAACCATCGTAGAGATGATTGAGGCAAGAGGGCCTAGGTTGATGAATCCAGGAACGGTAAAGAAGAGGGATACTGTGAGC
Source organism: Metallosphaera sedula DSM 5348 (assembly GCF_000016605.1). Lineage (NCBI taxonomy): Archaea > Thermoproteati > Thermoproteota > Thermoprotei > Sulfolobales > Sulfolobaceae > Metallosphaera > Metallosphaera sedula. Next base: position 215,593 of record NC_009440.1, read on the forward strand.
GTAACCAGGGCAGAAAGGATTAGTTTCCTTACGTTTATCCTGTCTGCAAGGCGACCAAACACGATAAAGGATATTGCAAGTCCTACGTTGGAGATCAGTAGTGTTAACCCTAAAGTAGAGGGAGAGATTCCAATTAATTTTTCCGCAAAGGTTGGATAATTTCCGAAAACAGAGAAGTAGGCTACAAACATCCCTGACATTGCCAAGGTAGACTTAAGGATGAGGTTTAGGTAATCCCTGTACTCAACTTTTACCTTGGATACCCTTGTGGGTTTGGATTCTGGAACCTTCAGTTTCATGTAAGGTACCAGAAGGAGGGGAAACGTTCCAGTGGCTAGAAAGATTCTCCAATCCTCCGAAATGAGAGGTGAAAAGTAGATGTACATTGCCCCTGTGAGCGCGTAACCCATTCCATACCCAGACTGGACTATCCCTGTAAGTATTCCCCTGACTGATACGGGGGCACTCTCATAGGCTATTACTGTTCCAGCAGTCCACTCTCCTCCCATGAATACTCCCTCAAACAGTCTCGCCAGGAAAAGTACTATCACGTTTGGGGAAAAGGCCATAATCCCATGAGACAACGAATACCCCAACGTAGTGAATATCAGGACAGGTTTCCTTCCGTACTTGTCCGAAAACCTTCCAAAGAGTGTACCTCCAACCACCCTCCCCAATAGTCCAAAGGAAAAGAGTAGGGAAACCATTACATAGCCTATGTGAAATGTGCTTTCAATATATTGATAAACGTAAGTAATAATTAGCAGGTCATAAATATTTCCTGCCCATGCGATTGTGGAGGCAAGTGTTGCGTGTAGGTACGGTTTCATTTCGAAAAAATGGTTCAAACAAAACTTAATAAATTTCTTGTGTCACGGCACCTCTTTAAGAATCAAGTAAGGATGTATGGGACTGAAATTGCATTTCTTGATGGACACATCCAGTTATTCAACTAGTTGAATTACTCCAGAGACGTAAGCCCACATCAGTTGTGGTTAAAATGTGCCACTTCTCATTTCTCCTATGTATAAGGTACTGGTAACTAGAAGGATCCCAGGACCTTGGCTCGACCTTCTTAAAAGAGAGACTGAAGTGGACATCTGGGAGGGAAGAGATCCTCCACCTAGGTCTTGGATACTTTCCAGAGTAAAGGATAAGGATGGGTTGTTGGTCACCCTAACCGAGAGGGTAGATAGGGAAGTGATAGACGCTGGAGTAAACCTGAAGGTGATTAGTACCTATAGCGTGGGTTTCGATCACATTGACGTGAAATACGCCCTCAGTAAGGGGATTAGGGTAACAAACACGCCAGACGTTCTGACTGACGCTACCGCAGACCTCATATTTGGCCTTCTATTAGCGGTAGCCAGGAGGATAGTGGAAGGGGATAGATTGATAAGAGATGGTAAATGGAACCTTCCATGGTATCCGGAATTCATGCTTGGTAAGGAAGTGAGTCATAGCACCCTGGGAATCCTTGGAATGGGAAGAATAGGCAGGGCTGTCCTGAGGAGGGCCAAGGGATTCGACATGAATGTGATATATTACAGCAGGAAACCTCACGATGTGGATGCGAAGTTTGTGGATTTGGACACGCTTCTCACAGAATCCGACTTTCTAGTGGTCACGGTGGATCTGAACCAGGAAACATATCACATGCTGGATTACTCAAAGTTAATGAAGATGAAGAGGACGGCTTTCCTTGTTAATGCGTCCAGGGGACCAGTGGTCAAGGAAGAGGATCTGGTCAGGGTATTGTCGGAGGGGAGAATTGCGGGGGCTGCCCTAGACGTATTTGAAAGGGAACCAATTTCACCGGACAACCCACTGGTTAAGTTTCCCAACGTGGTATTAACTCCTCACCTAGGGAGTGCCACGAGGGAGACAAGGGAGAAGATGGCTGAGATAGCCGTGAAAAATCTGCTCAATTGTCTTAAAGGAGAGAGCCCACTTTATGAAGTCAAATTATGACATTCAGGAGATATTTAGGGACGCAGTGTCAGGCAACTATAGGAACCTTGTGGTGATAGAGGGGGACTATCGAGAACCCCTCCTTGAGTTCATCCATGAGTATCTGAAGGTGGAGAGGAATCCGTCCACTGGATATTACTTCCATCCATGGGCGCAGGGAAGTAAGGAGAGGCTAAACTGGATAAGGTCAGTTCTAACAACCGTGACTGACATTGATTATTCCTCCTCCGAGAGGTATCTGGGAAGCACGTTCGACCTTTCCATAATAGATGCGGTAGATGATTTTAGGCCGTCATATGCGGCTAGGGCCGTAGAGACCGTTAGGGGAGGAGGGCTCATAATCCTTTACACAAACAGATTGGAGGAGGGGAAACTGTACAGGGACACGTTAACGAGAGACGGTAAGGTTAACAATTTATTCGAGGAAAGGTTCAGGCATAAACTACTTTCCCACAGGGGTATACTATACTGGAATGATGGGGAACTAATCGTAAGGCCCTACTCGAGCTCGGAGGTAAGCAAGCCTAAGAGATCTAGGAAGGGAAAATACCCTGAGCTTGCCAAACTCTGTAAAACGGATGACCAGGTTAAGGTACTTGACGAGATAGATTTCCTCCTCGAGGAAGGGAAGAAGCTCTTGGTTGTAACGGCTCCACGCGGGAGGGGTAAGAGCGCCTCAGTGGGGCTCGCCCTGCCTCTGCTTATTTCCCAGAGCAAGTATCCCCTCTCCATTGTAGTTACTTCCCCGACCTACTGGTCAGGTGCTGAGATAATGAGATTTTCAGAGATGTCCCTAAAGGCCCTTCACAAGAGGTTCAGGAAAGTTATCTCTAGGGATGGCAAAATCCTCTCTCTGGAGATTGGAGAGAGTAGAATAAGATGGCTTCCCCCTGAGCTAGCTAGGGATCAGCATGGGGATATACTCGTTGTGGACGAGGCAGCTGCTCTCGGTAAGGAGTTCGCTGATTACGTCCTGAGGCGATGGAATAAGGTTGCCCTGGTCACCACAGTTCACGGATATGAGGGATCAGGAAAAATATTCCTGAAAATATTCGATAGCTATGACGGGGAGCACGATGTTCAGAGGCTGAAACTGGATTTCCCCGTGAGATATGGGAAGGGAGATCCGGTGGAGAGATTTCTAAATGATGCTTTCCTGTTGAACGCAGATGCCACCGAGGGAGAAGATCTGAACAAGGTAGCAGAGGTCGACGTGAGGTCCCTCTTCGAGGATGAGGAGAGGTTGGCTTCAGTCTACGGAATCTTGGTAACTGCCCATTACAGGAACACTCCTGACGATCTCATGATGTTGGGGGACATGGCGTTTCAGAGATTATTTGTGGCTGAAAACAATGCTGGTGTTGCTCAGGTTGTAGAGGAGGGAGGACTTTCTCAGGAGGCAATAAAATCCATAGCCCAGGGAGAAGAAAACCTGGGGCATCTGATTCCCCATAGGCTCGTAAAGTACTGGAGGCTGTTTGAATTTGGTGAGTTACGTGGCTGGAGAGTGATGCGTATAGCAGTCGCTCCCGCACTTCAGGGGAGAGGGATAGGATCTAAGCTCCTCAGGGAAATTGAAATTAAAGGTGAGGGGGAGGGTATTGATTGGATTGGATCATCCTTTCTCGCTAGCTATAACGTTATCAAGTTTTGGGCAAAGAACGGTTACATACCAGTTCATGTCTCCACGAAGAAGAACGAAAGTCTAGGGGGATACTCGGTTATTGTTGTGAAGCCGTTCTCGTCCGCGGCTAAGGAAATGAGCAGTCGCGTTTCCCTACTGCTTAAGGACAAATTGCTCAGGACATCCCATCAGGTATACTTCAATTTAGATCCAAGGATACTAGCCATTCTACTCAAACTCACACCTCCCGCTTCCAACGTTACAATCTCAGATCTATATGTGAAGAAACTCAGAGCCTACCTGGAGGGACTTCTACCCTATAACTCTGTCGCGGAGGCTGTTCACCTTCTAGGGGAGAAGTACTTCAAGGAATTACGATTTGACGTGGACGACGTTTCCCTGGCCACGCTAATCTCAAGGACATTCCAGGGCAAGAGCTGGTATCATGCGGGGGTATCTCTGGGCCTAACGAGCTCTCAGGTCGAGCAGAGACTTAAGGACACGATCGCATTGATCTTAGAAAAATATCAGTTATCATAGCAACTATTGTTACATTATTCATATATCTCTATTAAAAAGTTTAATCTTATGTCAAGTTTTTTAAGCCACACCGATAATGATGCGGATCAAGTTGAGGAGAGAACCATCCTTTGCATATATTGCACTCACTCTTTCCTTGATGACCATAGCTGCGAGGTCAACCAATAACATGGTGACCACTACAGTCGGTCCTCTGTCAAAGTATCTTCTAGGTTTCTCTAACACGCTTGTTGGTGTGATAACTGCGGTGATGTTTGCTACCACGTTCATCGCAACGTCATACATAAACCCGAGCTTGAACTCATCAGTCAGACGTAAGGCGTTCATTTTGTCTAACCTTACCGTTCTACTCCTTTTACCGCTGTTCTTCTTTGTAAGCAGTGTCACAATCTGGATAATTTCCGCTTTGATAGGTCTAGCCTTCGGTCTGGTAATGCCCAACCTTATCACTGCGGCATCCTTAGTTAATGACAGAAAAACTGCGGAAAGACTATTGGCGCTTTACTCCACAAGTCTTAGCATAAGCCTGATACTTGGACCTGCATATGAGAGCTTCGTCTTAAGTAAGTTCCCATACAATTACGTGTTTCTAGCCTTCCTTCCAATAGCTGCCTTGGCCTTTGCCCTGTCTTGGACCGTGAAATTTCCAGATACCAAGAGAGAAGTTAAGGGATCTAGGGCCCTGAGAAACAAGGGGTTCTTGTCCTCCGTGCTTGCAATAACCACCTACAATGTTCCCTTCGCTGCCATAACTGCCTTCCTCACCATACTTGCAGTGGATAGATTTCATGTTCCAGGCGATTTAGCCTACTCAACGTATATCCCCTTCTTCACAATGTCCTTTCTAACAAGGCTATATATGACCATAAGGCCGTTCAACTCGTTGAGGATGCCAATGTTTATATCAATCCTTATAACAGTTCTCACACTGGCTGGAACGCTCTTCTCTCCAACTTATGCCGTGTTCCTATTGGTCATGGCATTGCTTGGCATCCCTCACGGTTCCGTATTTCCCATGTCAACTATCATGATTCAGAGGGCAACATCTAAAGAGGAGAGAAACGCCGTTAACTCCTATTTCCTAGCATACAACAACTTCCTCTTCATAGCTGTACCTACAGTGGTAGGTTATCTCTCAGAGTTCATTGGCCTATCCCTCACCTTCGGACTACTCTCAATACCTGTGGTGCTGACCAGCTTGGTCTTCTTCGTCAAGTTCTGGAATGATGACATCCTCACCGGAAAGTTGCCTCAAAGTTAACACTGTTTATGACTAAATGTCATGCTGAACTTGGAAAAGTTATATAAATAACAAGGCTTGTAGAAGCCCATGTTAAGGCCGTTAATAGCCATTGACCTAAACAGTAATGTTGGCAGTAGATCCATTGCCAGGTTTGTGTCCAAGATCCTGAGGGTATTTGGGATAGCTGACGTTATTTTCATTATGGACGATGAGAGCATTGTGGAGTTTAACGACGCACGCGTGTTCTCTGTCTCGGACCCAGAATCAGTTACGTCCTTGACGGAAAATCTGAGAAAGTTGTCGGAGAAAAAGGACGTTCTTGACCTGAGAAGCGCAATTACCTTGAAAAGGGAATTGGGCAGGAGTTTACTCATAGTCGTCTCAGACAGAAAAATAAAGAAGGCGCATGAGCTAATATTCAAATATAATGGCAGAAAGGTTCAGAAACTTGTTTGACGTAGTGCAATGATAGTTAAAGGTAAAAGTGACCCAGTGAGTTTGTGATGAGTTGAGGTTTACTAGAGCGGAAGATGTAAGGTCCATGGCCCTCTTTCTAAATGAAAACCTGAGCATTGGGCTGGACCTAGGGAAGGTAGAGTTCATACGAAGCTACGGCTCAAGGTCAAGGGCTTATGCGCGAACCTTTTCTCTTCCAAGTCAATGGAGATATGTACTCAACACGGACAAGCTCTACGTGATAGAGGTGATATCGGAGAAATTTGACAGACTATCCTGTGAAGACAAGGCTTACGTGGTAATCCATGAGCTCATGCATATTCCCACAAAGATGACAGGAGGGTTAAGGAATCATAGTTACGCAGGTTTTAGGAGGATAAGAGCTCTCCTCAAGAAGGCCAACCTGTCGGGTATTTGCAGACCAGCCTATCCCTGATGGGAAAATCCATTCAGTTTATATAACTCTCACACTTTAAAATTATTAAGGTAATTCGAGCATGGACGCCGTAAAGCTCTCTGCGACCCTCATTGCCATAGCCTTTCTCATAGCCTTCGTTGTCCTGCTTAATGTAAAAGCGATGGTCATAAGCAGTGTAAATCAAGTTTTTCAGTTGAAGGATTCACTGAACCAGGTTAAAATCAGGAGCATTTCAAGCACTGAACACAACATAACCCTTTCCCTAAGTAACCCATTCAATGTTTCCATGTACGTTTACAATGCGACCGGACAGTACGTTTACTTGAAAAGTCCTATACATGTTCCGCCGATGAGCCAGGGAAACTTCACTCTTGTGATAACTAATCCCAAGATGTTCTATGAGCTGGCACAGGCTCGGCAAGAGAATATAACCCTTTACCTGGGAATAGGGACCTTCAACTTCACGCAGGAAGTGAACGTATAATGCAGTTCAAACTTACAACGATTTACTACGTCCTTGTGGCCATAGTGTCCATCATACCTTACCCTTGGTGGTATTATAGCGTCGGCGGAATAGTCACCATAGAGGACTCGCCATTTCAGGTCCTCATATATTTCCTAGGAACTAGATTGATCCTTTCTGACGTATTGACTTTCCTTCTCACTGCTTTTAGGCTCTACGTGTTCGTCGTAGCGGTGGGATACGCCTTTCAATCCATGAGAGGTAATCCCAAGGTTTACTCAACAATGTTCTGGTTTCCCGTGCTTTACGTCCTAGATCCCATCCTGATTTACGTTCTCTTCAAGTTTATCCCTCAACTTTTGGGTGTCCCTATTCAGTACCCATTCTTCATATGGGGGACCGAAACATTTACCTCTAGCTTCAAGGGAAATCAGGTGATCGCCGAGGTAATTAGTTACCCCACACTGATTTACTGGTTTGCCCTGGGTACAGCCATCCTATACCCCTTTTCTAGATGGGAAATCAGGGCATCAAGGAGAAAGGCTAGACAACCCTAGTCTATGTTTAATTTATTGCATCTTTTTAAATTTCTAGTGATTTACTCTCCTCTAGGTAATCTCCTTTCTTTCACTTTACGTGCTAGTTTATATACTGTAAAAAGTAAAGTTAGATTACAAGGTGAAGTAAATGAGCGAACTAATTGGTTCAATAGGTCTCCTGATTTTCAGGCTGCTCTATGGAGTAGCCTTGATACCCCATTCTCTGCCTAAAATATCCATGAACAAGCAAGTCAAGGAGATGATGAAACAGATCGGAATCCCTGGGGGATTTGTGGACCTATCCTTGATAATAGAGCTAGTAGGAGGTTTACTCGTGATTCTAGGTACCATTTACGTGCTAGTTGATGCTGTCTTAGTGTTATTCTTCCTAGGAACTACTGTGGTGAGCGTGACCAAGATGAAGAAACCCCTTCCATCCATCACTAACCCAGGTTATGACTTAGATATCCTTTTCCTAGCTGGAGCAATCCTGCTACTACTTCTAGGTCCAGGTCCTATATCCTTGTTACCAGGTCCTCAAATCTAGAGGAAGAAACTAGCCTAAGCCAATACAGGCTTTTTCAAATCTTCCTTGTCCTATTTAAAAACACCTAGAGAATGTAAAGAATTTATAGCAAGATAATAACATTTCATGGCATGAGGTTTCAATCACTTAATGAACTTCAGCTTTACCTGGAGGAGGGCGACCCAGTATTTAGGATGCTGGAGGCCAAGATCAAGCATCTAGGACATGGAGAAGCAATCGTGGAGGTGCCGTACAAGTACGAAATAACTAGAAGGGGCGGGGTATTAAACGGTGGAATGATCATGACCATCATGGACTTCACTGGTGGTATAGTGGTGGCAAGCGTAAATGACGGTGACGACCAGGTAACCCAGGAGTTGAAGGTGAACTTTCTTGAGCCCATGCATAGGGGTCCCTTTCAATGCCATGCTAGGATTCTGAGAAAGGGTTACACTGCCGTAGTCGTTGACATAGAGTTCAGGGACGCGGAGGGAAAACTTGGTGCTAAGGGGCTAGGCACCTGGTATATTATCAGGGGAAGAAAAGTTACAAAAAGTTAATTTTTATTCAATACCCACTTCTCTCCCCATTGCCCCATTAACTTGAAAATACTCTCTAGTTCTTTACCCTTACTGGTTAGAGCATATTCCACCTTGAAGGGTCTAGTCCCCACAATTCTTCTCTCGACTATTCCTGCCTCCTCCATAAACTTGAGCGTAGAGGAAAGGGTCTTTGAACTGAGTCCAGTTTCCCTCAGGAGTTGATTGAATCCCTTTGGACCATCAAAGAGGTATCTCAGAACCAGTAGTCTAGCTTCCGTCCCTATAATCTTTATTGTCTCCACGATAGGGCATGTAGTTTTATTTTGTTCATCACGTGAAATGGATGCCATCTAATTTACATGAAGTAACCTCGCTCTTATATAATTTATGATCTAAATCTGCTTTAGGAAATAAAATGGCTAGACTCGTAAGGCATGATAGGAATTTCCCATACCAAGTTAAGACAAATAGTGGGGAGACCCTCTGGATATGTGCGTGTGGTCTCTCGAACAATAAGCCCTTCTGTGATGGCTCCCACAAGAAGACCCAGGACGAGAACCCAGGAGACGTCTACGTATACGACGGAAACACCAGGGTAAAGATAAACCCGCTGTACCTGTGACAAGAGATCAAGACAGCGCCTTTTTTATGAGCTCTAGGGACTGAGGATTTTCGAGGGAGGATATATCTCCTAGATCTTTGTTGAGTATCGTGTTCCTTATGAGCCTCCTCATGATCTTCGCGTTCCTGGTTTTTGGCAGTTCAGGGACTAGTTTCACGATGGAGGGAGCTATTGCCTTCCCCAACCTCTCCTCAAGGTATTTCAGTAACTCCTCCTCGAGTCCAGTCCTAACCTCCTTAGGTACTGCTAGGCATATCACCTTCTCTCCCTTCGTAGGATCAGGGACACCAACACATGCACTCTCCACGATAGCTCGATGGGCATTGAGAACTGCCTCTATCTCCCCTGGACCTATCCTTTTCCCTGAGACCTTTATGGTATCGTCGCTCCTTCCCACGATGTAGAAGTAACCGTCCTCATCCTTTATGGCTAGATCCCCGTGAACCCAAACGTTTTTCCATCTAGACCAGTAGGTTTCAATGTACCTGCCTGGATCCTTCCAGAACCCCCTGGTCATTCCGGGCCAAACGCTCAGCACCACCAGCTCCCCCTCCTCGCCCGGATTAGCAGGTTCGCCACTCTCGTTGAAGACCTCAGCCCTTATTCCTGGAGATTGCCCGTTAAAGGAGGAGGGCCTCATCTCCTTGACAACGTAGTTCCCCAGTATTCCTCCGGAGATCTCCGTGCCACCAGAGTAATTAATCACTGGGGACTCCGTAACCTGGGCAATCCAGTTCCAGCTCTCAGGATCTATGGGTTCACCGGTGTTCCCCACGACCCTCACATCCAGCTTCATGGACGGCTTAGACGACCTCAAGCTCCTGATTAGGCTGGCTGATAGACCTAGGACGTTTACCCTCAAGGTGTTCACGAAGTTTTCCAGGGTTTCGGGGGTTGCGTAACCGTCGAGGAGAGCCATTCTCGCTCCCACCATCAGAGAGCCAAACACTAACCACGGTCCCATCATCCATCCCATGTCTGAAATCCAGGAAACACCCTCTCCTTTCCTCACGTCAAAATGGAAGTACATGTCCGCTGACGCCTTCACTGGAAAGCCACCGTGAACGTGAACACATCCCTTTGGTTTCCCGGTGGTACCTGAAGTGTAAATTATCATTAGGGGACTCTCCGCCTCAGTTTCCTCGTATCCGTCTCCTCCTTCCCTGGTTAACTCCCTTAAGTCGTGATAATCCTTTAGCTCTAGGGAAGTTTTCAGGGCTATCTTTACGAGATTGAGTCTCTCCAGGTTCCTAGTCGGTTCCACCCGTTTCCCCTTTCTTGTGTACCTATCTACAGTGAAGATTGCCTTAGCTCCGCTATCCTCCACCCTAACTCGAATTGGTTCCTCTCCATACCCTGAGAATAGCGGGACAATAATCATCCCTGCCCTAGCTATCCCCAGCATAATGGGAACTATCTCAGCTGTCATGGGCATGTACACGGCCACCCTATCCCCTGGGGACAGCCCAGCTCTCCTCAACCAGCTGGATATGGATTTAGCCCAGCTCAGGACCTGGGAGCGACTGAACTCCTTAACTTCTCCCTCCTCATTCATGGAAGAGACCAGAGTTTCAGGGGAATCATCCAGCTGATCTGTAACGTTTAACCTAGATCCTACGAACCACTTGGACCATTCTCTTCCTCGAGAGAGGTCCAGAACCTTCTCGGGTTTCCTCCTGAAATTAACCCCGACTCTTTCTAGAAAGGAAGGCCAAAAGGTTTCAGGTTCCTTCCATGTGAATTCCTGGAACTGATCCAGGGACTGGTTCCTTTCAGCTAACCATTTCCCTATATTGCTCTCTTCCCTCCATTCCTTGTCAGGCTTCCATATCAAGTTCTTACCCTGAGTGGAATGCCGTATTCAACAATTTCAACCTTTTTCCCGATTTCTGGAATTCCCTGAACAATTGCAAGAAGTCCACCGCTAGCTCCCTTGAACCTAACTAACCCCACCGTGATGGGTTGGTCCAATCTTCTGTCCGCGTTATCGTAGTATATTGTGGTGAAGCTGTCCAGGTAAGCTTCCTTAACCTCAACGTACTCGCCGTTCTCGACGAAACAATCCTCGCAGTACATTCTCGGCGGTACGTAAACCCTTCCGCACCTCGGACATTTCCTTCCCAGGATCTTCCCCTCCCTCAGCCCCCTGAGAAACTTTTCGCCATCTGGCCCTGCCGTATAGACGTATCTTTCAACTTCCATGACGTCCTTCCACGTAACTAGCTCGTTTTCCCTTCCGCGCTTGTCCCAGGACATTTACACCACCTCAAAGCACTCTATATCGTCAATGCTTCCTGTCCTTTTTTCAGCGGGTCTCCATCTGGCCCTCACAGTTTTTCCCATAATTGTCATGCTCTTCACGTCTTCGTAGGAACAGCATATTCTGTGGAACAGACCTGGATATACGTAATCCCTGGGAGATGACGGGAATAGTCTAATGGTTCCCACAATTTCTGGCTCCTCTAGTCTGTCCCTTGTCCATGAAATGAAGCTTGCCACGGCGGTCATAACAACTCCCTCATCCTTGACCTCAACCCATTGCGAAGTGGGATAGAAACAATCCTCGCAGTACATTCTCGGCGGTACGTAAACCCTTCCGCACCTCGGACATTTCCTTCCCAGGATCTTCCCCTCCCTCAGCCCCCTGAGGAAAGTGCTCAGAGCCTGGCCCGCAGTGTAGGAATACTTGGCCTGAGGTTTGTACGAAATGGTAACGTGTTCCTTCAATTCCTCCTCCTTAAGTGGATGAACCATGGTCTCACCTCAATTTCTCATAACCATGACCGTGGAGGCCTGCATTAGGTCACCCCACGCCTGGGCTACGCCAGTGTGAACTGGCCTTTTCACCTGCATCTTCCCAGCTGTTCCCTTAAGTTGCCAGTAAATGCTAATGACCTTCATTAGTCCTGCTGCAGCTATGGGGTTCCCAACTCCTAGAAGTCCTCCTGAGGGGCTACTGGGTATATCCCCGTCCTTATCGAAGAACCCTTCCTTCAGAAGTAGGGGTGCCTCGCCTCTCTTGGCTAGCATGAGGCCCTCCAGGTGATGAAGTTCCTTATAATCGAAGGGATCATATGGCTCCACGACGTCTATCTCCTTCTGAGGTCTCTCTATCCCTGCCATCCTGTAGGCCATCCTAGCTGCGTTCTCAAGGTATCTGGGATACGCAAGTTCCCTGTTGGGCCAAGAGGTGTTATCGAGGGTCCATCCAACTCCCTCAACCCATATGGGGGTATCAGTGTATCTCCTCGCAATGTCACCGTCCACGAAAACCATGGCAGCTGCCCCATCACTAACTGGGCTTACGTCTAGAAGTTGCACTGGCCACACTAGAACCTCGCTTCTCAGCACATCGTCCACGGTGATTTCTCCCCCCAGTTGTGCATAGGGATTGCTTGCAGCGTTCCTCTTGTTCTTCACCGAGACTAGGGCAATCTCTTCCTTGCTCACCTTGTTCACGAACATGTATCTGTGCATCTCCATGGCGAAGATCCAGATTAGGTTGGGGTTCAGGGGTTTCTCCGTGATTGGATCCCAGATGTACCTAAAAACGGCTTGGGGATGGGGCCTACCTGTACTCATCTTTTCCTCTGCCACAGCGAGCACTTTCTTGCACATCCCGCTGGCCACGTGGTACCATCCTGCAATGGCCGTCATGACCCCCGTTGCTCCTCCAACGTATACCCTGCTACTGGGTCTCATTACCCCTCCCGCTCCGTGTGCCAGGTATTCCCCCTTCATGTGAACTCCGTCGAAGGCATCTGGTGCGCTCCCAATTACCACACAGTCTATGTCCCTAAGTTCCAGGCCAGCCTCATCAAGGGCTCTCCTAGAGGCCTCCCAGGCCATTTCCTGTGGTGTCTCCAACATCCTCCTTCTGAAGGGTGTCATTCCCGCACCTATCGCCGCGACCCTCCTGAACTTTAGGTTGGTCTTCATCTCTGCATCACCGCCACTCCTCCTGTGAACGTGGGAATTCCCCTCCAACTCGCCACAATGGCTGAACTCGCCCCCTCCCTCATGTACTCCACAGCGTCAAGTACCAGGGAGAGTCCAGATGCCTCTAGGGGATACCCCTTGGCCAGATGCCCTCCCTTCGGGTTAACTGGCAGGTAACTTCCCTCATGGAAATATCCCTCCCTGAACTTCTCCGCAACGTTAGTAACACCAAGGGCCTCCACGTGTTGGAGCTCCTTGTAACTGTACCTATCATCTACGAACAGGCCGTTGACCTTAAGGGGTGACTCCAGTCTCGCCATACTAAATGCCAGGGAGGATGCCTTTCTCGTGTAAAGGGCATCACCTAGCCTGGCCAGCTCCAGGTTGGAGTTATCCGTGGCAAACCCTATTCCCGTGATCCAGATGGGCGTGTCGTTAAACTTCCTCGCGAAGGTTTCAGAGGCTAAGACCACGACCACGGCTCCGTCTACGGGACGTGCTATGTCCACGCGGGTCAGGGGGTAAACAACAGCCTCTTGCGAGAGAACGTCCTCCTTAGACAGGAGTGAGGCGTGGGGTGCCCTACCAGTCTTGAGCCCGCTGGCCCTATTCTTTATTACAACCTCCGCCAAGTCCTCCCTAGACACTCCGGTTCTGTGCATGAACTTCGTCGCATCTAAGCCAGCTATGAAGTGATAGTTGGGGATCTTAGCCTCCCTAACGTAAACGGGATCCATGGCTAACTCCACGATCTCGGGAAAGGTGAGAATGTCGCTGGGTTTAGCGTGGGACTCAACCACCACGACGTCGGCTACTCCGGAGTTGATCAACATGAACCCGTGTGCCAACCCCTGAAGTCCGTCACCTGCAACTGTCATCGTGGGTCTCATTGCTCCTCCCACGGGGTCAGGGGCAAACTCGTCTGAGATCGAGATGCCCTCCCAGAAATCCTCCTGGCAAGAGATGAATGCGTCCACCTGTTCCCTAGGGTTCATTCCACCTGCGTCGTAAAATGCTCTCTGAGCAGCCTCAAACATCATCTCCCTGAACGAGAGATCATGGACGTTAGTGGAGAACCCGTACCACCCGATTCCCACAATACCTACGTTCTCCACTATCCCACATGATAATTATGTTTAAAATCCTATATAAAATCTGCTTATTTTTACAAGATTATAAAAGTGCACTTAAAAAGATTTAAAAAATTATAACTAGATTAAAGCTCGTGGACAAGATCTTCTATGTGTCTTGAGAGGATTATTCTTTGAACCTCGTCTGTTCCCTCCCCTATTCTGGTTAACCTCACGTCCCTATATGCGCGCTCCACCCTAGTCAATTTTGCGTATCCCATCCCACCCATGACTTGGACCATCCTATCTACCACCCTGTTTGCGACTCCCGAGGAGATCAGTTTCAGGGAAGAGATCAGGGGTTCGGCCCTCTTCCAGTCCTTGGTAAAGGCGTTACATGTTGCGTCTAGGAGCGCCTTGACCGATTCCAACTCTGCGATTGAGTCGGAGAACAACCACGCTATCCCCTCGTGCTCCATGAGCCTTTTCCCAAAGGCCTGCCTTTCCTTTGCCCAGTTGTATGCCTCCTCCATGGCACCTAGGGCTAATCCCAGGGAGATTGCGGAAATGGCTATCCTACCTATGGCGAGGGCGTACTTTATTACCTCCCATCCACCTATGAGTTCTCCCTCGCACTCGTTCATCCTTATCCTCGCCGTCCCCGTTCCCCTATTCCCCTGAACCTCGATCTTTTCCCTCTCCATGCACCGGGTGTCCCTCACCAGGAACGCTGAGATCTTCCCCTCGTCGTTCTTAGCTGCGACCAAGAACACGTTGGCGTAAAGTCCTTGAGTTATCCACATCTTTTCCCCGTCAATCTTCCAGGTACCGTTAACCTTTCTCGCTGTTGATCTCATGGCAGACGTGTCGGATCCGCAACACGGCTCGCTCAGGGCGAATGAGCCCAGGATCTTGCCCTCTGCTATCTTCTCTGTGAGGTCGTTATCCCTTCCATACCTTCTAAGGGGAGCGTTCACGAGTTCCCCCTGGACATCCTGTATGAGCGCCACTGAACCACTAACCTTGGCTATCTCCTCCAAGCAGAGCATGGAGTCCAAGAGTTCTGCACCGTGGTGAAGGGGATCCAGGATCCCAAGTTCTCCCATCTTCGAGATTAGATCCCGAGGGTAGAAGTCATCCCTATCAATCTTATCGGCAACCCTCAGGATCTCCCTCCTGGCGAAGTCTGAGACTGTGGAGATCAGAAGCTCATCCATTGATAATTATAGATGTAAAAACATTTAAACATGTATTTTGTGATCTGTGATCGGAAAAGTAACGTTTTATAAGGAATTGAAGTGTGTTTATCATGTTCCCAGAGTTATTGGGTATAAGAAAGGAAGAGGAAAGGGAAGGATACGTTAAGATGTCCATGGTCACACAGGAGAACCAGGTTAACGTTCACGGTACCATACACGGAGCGGTCATCTTCGCGTTAATTGATTCCGCGTTTGAGGTAATCAGTAACCAAGGAAGGAGGGCGATGGCGCTGAACGTCGAGGTAAATTACAGGAGGCCGGTGAACCCGGGGGAAAGACTTGTGGCTGAAGCGTGGCCCGAGTCCCTGGGGAGAACAACCTCGGTGTACAGGATAAGGGTCACAAACGGTGAGGGAAAGGTTGTGGCGATTGCTACGGCATTATCATACAGCGGGTCTTGATCTCAAGTTCTCGTCACTTGAAATGGACCTGTACAGAAGGTTTTTGTGCAGATGTGGCCTTGCTTCTCAGGTTCCCTGAGTCTTCATGGGCAAAGCGTGGCCTAGCGTCATCGGGACTTGCTAGGAATCAACGAATGACCATTTAGATACCTAGATCGTTAAGTAAAGGCTTATCGCGATGAACTAGGAGAAATCTTTTACCTAATCAGAGATTCAAGTGGGTAGATTCCCGATCTAAGAGTATAGGAACAGAAAGCCTAGCCTCTTGAGGTAAGGAGTCTGCTAGTCCTTGAAAAGTCTCCTGGATATGATCAGCTTCATCACGTTCATCGCTCCCTCTGCCCCTACCAAGTATGAGACTATTCCCCTGAATCCCATTTCCACAAGGGCATCCTTGGAGTAACCATATGCCCCCATCCACATCATTACCGACTTCGCTATATCAAAGGCTACCTGAGGTGCAGTGAGCTTGCTCATGGCCGCAAGCATGGCCGTCTCATCGGAGTTGGGCTCCCTATCCATCATCCAAGCTGCCTTGTAGTTGAGGAGCTTCGCCATCTCTAGCCTTGTTTTCAGCTCCGCAGCCTCGAAGGCTATTGCCTCGAAATCCTTCAGCTTGGTGGAGAAAACTTCCCTTTGCTTCACGTACTCTAGTCCCATCTCTAGGATTGCCTCAGCTGCCCCTATGCACGCACCAGCTACTAACACTCTAGCGTGATTGAAACCATCCATGGCGTAGTAGAAACCCCTATTAAGTTCCCCAACGAGGTTTCCCTCAGGAACCTCAGCATTCACATATCTCATGGTCCCTGTTGAGATACCCATTCTGCCCATGTTCTCTATCTTAGATATCTCTATACCCTGGGTAGAGGTAGGGACAAAGAACATGGAAATCCCCCTATGGCCCGCCTCGGGGTTAGTCTTAGCCAGGGTCAGATGTCCTCCACCCCAGTTGTAGGCCTCAAGTACGCCACTTATGTAGATCTTCTGCCCATTTAGCACGAATTTTCTGTCCCTCCTGGTGGCAAGTGTTCTTATCCCAGCAACGTCGCTTCCTCCAGTGGGCTCAGTTGAGGCAACCCCCAGGAACCAGTCGCCTGAGATTACCTTGGGGAGAACTGCCTCCCTAAGACTCTTTGACCCGTACCTGTCTAGGACGTAACCCCAACCGCTTTCCAGGAGGAAATACACCGCTGTGGCCATGCTGAAGTCTGCCCTAGCTATCTCCTCAGATGCTATTGTGGACAGGAGAAACCCAGCCCCCTGACCACCCACGTCCTGAGACGCCGTCATGGCCCATATTCCCAGGGAGGAAGCCTTCTTAACGAACTCCCTAGGTATTCCCTCTCTATCAATCTTGCCCACTAGGGGTCTGAGTTCCTTCTGGAGAAACTCCCTGAGGTTCTCACGAAATAGCGATTCCTCCTCCGAGAACGAGAAGTCCATATAATTATATTATTCAGAAAGTTATAAAAGTATAGGGATGATTGAAAGGTTTCAGTTTCGCTTTATACGTGTTTTGTAATCTTCTCTACGTGGGGAATCGAGAGCGACTTGATAACCCATTAAACCGACGTTTAGCTCACGAAGGGCGATTTTAGTAGGTTTCAGGGCCCTGCTCATCTAGAATCATTTAGAGTGCATACTCTAGGCGTTCCAAAAGTCAAATACACAAGAACTCCTGAGTCACATACTATTTTCAAATTCTATTATTACACTGAACTACATGCAATTTTAAACGAGTAGATTTATATTGATAATGATAAATATATATTCATGAGCCTAGCTTCAAGGATAATAGAAGAGGATTCAAGGTATCTAATGCAGTCCTTCAGCAGATGGTATCCCCTGGTGATTGAACGTGCCAAGGGATCCCTAGTGTATGACGTGGATGGAAAGGAGTACATTGACATGAATGCAGGCATAGGGGTAATGGCCCTGGGACACGGCAACGAGAAGATCATCCGCGCCGTTCAAGAGCAGATGAACAAGTTTTTCCACTATAGCCTAACCGACTTCTATTACGACCTAGCTGTAAGGGTAGCCCGCAAGCTGGTATCACTCGTGGGATTTCAGGGTAAGGTGTTTTACGCCAACAGTGGCACGGAGAGTGTGGAAGCCAGCCTGAAGATAGCCAGGGGTCACACTGGGAGGCAGTACATCATAGGTTTCACTAACTCATTTCACGGAAGAACATTCGGATCCATGTCCTTCACCTCAAGTAAATCGGTGCAAAGATCTGCGTTCTCACCACTTTTACCCTCCACTCTCCTGGTTCCATACCCTGACAGACATAACCCGCTTTGCCGAGAGGATTGCGCCAACGCAGTTCTGGAATACATTGAGGATTGGGTCCTGAAGAAGATCGTGGACCCCAACGACGTTGCGGGTTTCCTCCTGGAACCTATTCAGGGGGAGGGAGGAATCATCGTCCCCCCAAGGGAGTTCCTTCAAGGTCTCCAGAGGATAGCGAGGAAGAACGGGATTCTCCTCATCCTAGATGAGGTCCAGACTGGAATAGGCAGGACAGGAAAGATGTTTGCCTTTGAGCATTTTGGTGTGGAGCCGGATCTGATATGTCTGGCCAAGGCCCTTGGGGGAGGCTTACCCTTGGGGGCAGTGGTGGGGAGGAGTGAGGTCATGGACCTCCCAAGAGGTTCCCATGCCAACACGTTCGGGGGAAATGCCCTAGCCCTGGCCGCGGCCGAGGTCGTGCTAGAGGAGGTTCCAGGGCTTCTAGGAAGGGTTAACTCCCTGGGTAAAATGATCGTGGACATTCTAGGCTCCACGAAGTCCAGATACGTGGAGGAGATTAGGGGTATGGGTCTCATGATAGGAGTAGACCTAAGGAGAGATGGGGAACCCTATGAGGAGGGGCTCGAGAAGGTTCTGAGGAGATCCTTCGAAAGAGGAGTACTCGCCATAGGAGCAGGTGAATCAGTAGTGAGATTACTTCCTCCCCTCGTGATAGAGGAAGAACTTGCTCAGAGGGGTAGCTCTATAATAAGGGAGGAAATAGATAGGTTATAGGTGATCTAGATGGTGTTCCCGTTCAAGGGACTTGAGGATTTCAAAATAGATCTAGACCAGGATCACGAACTCCTACGAACAACCATAAGAGACTTCCTTGAGAGAGAGGTACAGAACAGGGTGGAGGAGGGAGAAAGGAAGGGAGATCTGGGAGAGGTTAGGGAGAAGATAAAGGAGCTAGGACTAAATGGACTAGACGTTCCGCAGGAGTATGGGGGAGCTGGTGGAGATTACCTTTCACTTCTCGTTGCCACAGAGGAGATTAGCAGGATTTGGCCCTCCCTCTCCACCTTCTTCTTGATAAATTGGATGTTCACCAGCGCACTGCTCCGATTTGGGGGGAAGGATATCAAGGAGAGATACGTGCCTCCAGTTGCTAGGGGAGAAAAGATCGCGGCGTTTGCGAACACTGAGCCTGGAGCTGGTACCGACGTTGCTGGGATGTCCTCAGTAGCCAAGAAGGTTAACGGCGGTTATGTTCTGACAGGAAAGAAGATATTTATTACGAGTGGAGACCTTGCCGATTACATTATTGTTACCGCAAGGACTTCCCCTCCATCTGAGCAAAGGTGGAAGGGAATCACCATGTTCGTCGTCGAGAGGGATTTCCCAGGCTTCAAGGTTGAGAGCAGGATTGATACCACAGGACTCAAGGCGTCTCATACAACTGAGATTTCCTTCAATGAGGTTAAGGTACCTGAGGAGAACGTAGTTGGGGAGGTCGGACAGGGATTCAAGTACGCTGTCTCATCCTTTGACTACGCAAGGACCATAGTTGCCTCTCAGGCCCTGGGCATAGGTCAGGCTGCCCTCGAGAAGATGGTGAGGTACTCAATGGACAGGAAAAGTTTTGGACAGAGCATAGCAGGTTTTCAGATGGTTCAACAAAAGGTGTCAGAGTCCATGGCAGACTTAACAACCACGAGGCTGTTAGTTTACTGGGCTGGCTCCCTTTACAAGAGGGGAATGGAGAATGAGTATATCATGGCCGCCTCCTTGGCCAAGTTCTTCGCTACAGAGGCGGCGGAAAGAATAGTGTTAAGGGCCATGACAGTTCACGGCGGATACGGAGTCACCACGTCTACGGGTCTTGAGAGGATGCTTAGGGACATTCAGATTCTCAAGACCTACGAGGGAACCAACGACATTCAGAGGGTCTCCGCAGCGAGACACTTCTACAGGAAGTTCATGGGGCTAAACGTATGATAGGGAAGCCCGTAAGGAGGTTAGAGGATCCAAGGCTGATCTCCGGAAGAGGAAGATTCATAGACGACATTCACCTCCCGGGCGAGCTCTTCCTGGGGGTCATAAGGTCTCCGTATCCACGAGCTAGATTTCGGGTTAATGGCAAGGAGGTTGAAGTCATCACCCAAGCAGACCTAAAGACCAATCCCTTACCCAATTTCTTCTTTGAGTCTGCACCAAAGGAGTATCCCTTGGCTATTGACGAGGCCAGATACGTGGGAGAACCCGTGGCACTTGTTGTGGGAAGAGATAGGTATGAGGCGGAGGACTTAAAGGAGATGGTCGAAGTAGAGTACGACCCTCTTCCGCCTGTGGAAAGTGCTAGGGAAGCCCTAACAGGAAAAATCCTCGTCCACCAGGAATTAGGGACGAACCTAGTCTACAGGGACTCCTTTGAGTATGGGCAACCACCCTCTTCCTTTAAGACGGTTGAGAAGACCTTTCGCGTCAACAGGATTTCCCCTATGCCTCTTGAGACCAATGGTGTAATAGCAGATTACTCTCCGGTAGACGAAAGCCTCACTGTCTACGCCAACACTCAGGTCCCTCAGGTGTTTAGGACAGCTCTCAGCATAGTCTTCCAGATACCCAGGAGTAGAATCAGGATAATAGTTCCAGACTCAGGGGGCGGTTTTGGAGGGAAAATTTTCCTGAAGCCTTTGGTGCTCGCAACCATGGCCTCTATGGTAACTGGAAGACCTGTAAAGTATATTGAGACTAGAACCGAGCACGTCATCTCAGCCGTACAGGGCCCTGACAGGGAGTACCAAGCTAGGATAATGTACAAGGATGGGGAGATCCTAGGAATGGAGGTTGACCTCCTGGAGAACTTCGGAGCTTACATGCATACCTACCAACCGCTCCCCATCCTGAGGCAGATATACCACCTCACGGGGGCATACAACGTTCAGTATCTCAAGTTCAACGTGAACGGAGTCCTCACCAACATGCCTCCCACGGGACCCTATAGGGGTCTGGGAATTCCCCCTGCGGTACTGGTTCTAGAGAACTTGGTAAGTTCCGTGTCTAGGAGGGAGAAGACCACACAATGGGAGATCAGGAAGAGGAACTTCATCAAGTCACTCCCTCACACCACGATCACGGGCGCAATTTATGACAGCGGGGATTACGAGAAGTCGCTGGAGGTATTGAGGGAGGCCCTAGGTGACAAGGGACCAGGCTTGACCGGAATGGGCGTAGCCTTTGCCCTGGAACCTGGCTCGTCGCTGGCCTTTCAGACTCTAGTGGTAAAGAAGGCTAGGACCCCCTACTACGAGGGAGTCTATATCAAGATGGATAGCGGTGGAGACATTACTGTCTCACTGAGCACCAATTCCATGGGTACAGGTCACGAAACCTCCGTAGCCCAGGTTGTCTCCCACGTCCTAGGAGTCCCCATGGATAAGATAAGGGTTATTCTAGGCGATACCTCAGGACCTCCGGGAACAGGATTTTACGGTAGCAGGTTCTCCGTGGTCTCCATAAGTGCCGTGTACAAGGCATCAATCAAACTTAGGGAAAGGATCAGGGAGCTGGTAGCCCAGGTCCTCAACGTTGAGGTGGATAAGGTTGAGATAAGGGACGGAACTGTGAGGGTAGGAAACAGGAGTTTCCCCGTGGAGGAGGTTGCGAACCTTGTGTATAACAGGTATCATTCACCGCTTGATGATATGGGAATAGAGGCGACAGAGGTGTTCAACTCCCCTAACGTGAACGTTGCGGATGAGAAGAGGAGGGTAAACTTCTCCTCAACCTATGGCGTTAACGCCCATGGGGCCATAATAGAGGTAGACCCCAATACCGGTTTCATCAAGATCAAGAAATACGTCGTGGTGAGCGATAGCGGTAACCTGATTAACCCCCTTATCGTTGACGGCCAACTCATGGGCGGAACTGCAATGGGAATAGGGGCCTCTCTCCTTGAGGTTATAAGGTACGTCTCGGGAGTCCCCCAGCAGATCAATCTCGCAGATTACTGGATGCCCACCGCACTGGAAGTACCTAGAATGGAGATAAGGCATCTAGTCTCCCCCTCACCCTTCACTCCCCTGGGCACGAAGGGAGTTGCTGAGGGAGGCGCGACTGTTCCCTATGCGGTTCTAGTTAACGCCCTGGAGGACGCCTTGGGTATCACGCTGGACAGGGTGGAAGTTCCCATAACGCCAGAGTTCGTCCTTGAGCAACTGGAGAGGAGGGCGGTTAAAGCAATTTAGTTTTCTCAAAGGTTTAAGCATCCAGGACATTTCTAGATTTTTTCGGTAATGCTTTAAATCTTAACGAGAAATGTTAAAGTATGGAGCTCGCTGAAGTTTTCTCAGAATTCGCTACCTCAACCTCGTACTCCGACCTTCCCGAGAAGTCGGTGCACGAGGCGAAAAGGAGGGTTCTTGACTCCCTTGCGGTGGCCTACGCTTCAACGTCGTCACCGCCAGCTGAGGTCGTCAGAAAGGCAATTCCAAGTTTTCAGGGACAGGGCTTGCTCCTAGGGGGAGGAAACTCTTCCCCAGACATGGCTGCGTTCTACAACACCCTCCTCATCAGGTATCTGGACTTCAATGATACCTATCTTTCCCTTGAACCTCTCCATCCCTCTGACATGATTGGCGGTCTCCTTGCAGTTAACCCTAGGCTAAGCGGAAAGGAATTGATAAGGGCTATCGTTTTAGGGTATGAGGTTTCCACTAGGCTATGCGATTCCACGTCCCTTAGGAAAAAGGGATACGACCACGTAAATTTCCTCCAGGTTGGGTCGGCAGTGGCACTTGGAGTGGCCTTGGGTCTTAACAAGGAGCAATTGGTGAACGCAATCTCGATCACCACTGTGCCACACGTGGCCCTCCGGGAAACTCGTTCAGGAAGTCTTAGTATGTGGAAAGCTGGGGCAACCGCTGAGGCAGTGAGGAACTCCGTCTTTGCTGTGCTCTTGGCAAAGGCTGGATTCACGGGTCCTTCGACTCCCTTTTCAGGGAAGATGGGATTCAGGAACGTAATTGCACCGGACATGTCAGATGCCCCCTTCAAGAGCCTGGGGACCACCAAGATCCTAGAGACGTACATAAAGAAATATCCTGTGGAGTATCACGCTCAAGCAGCTGTTGAGGCAGGTATCAAGTTAAGGAAACAGCTGATGGGGGATATAACCAAGGTAACCGTGGAGACCTATGAGGCTGGAAGGACTATCCTAGCTGACGAGGGAAAGTGGGATCCTAAGAACAAGGAAACCGCTGATCACAGCCTTCCCTTCATAGTAGCAGTCACCCTGCTAACTGGTAAGTTCTGGCTCGATGCATACGATCTTGTGGGGGATCCCAAGGTCACGGAACTCATGAAGAAGATTGAGGTCGTGGAGAACGAGGAGTACACCAAGGTCTACCCTAGCGAGCTACCCACCAAGATAGTGGTGAAGACCACCTCTGGTACTTTCTCAGAGGAGGTTAGAATTCCTAGGGGTCACCACAAGAACCCCATGAGCGACGAGGAGGTGGAGGAAAAGGCAATGAAACTGGGTCTAGGGAAGGACATCGTGAATAAGATCTGGAACCTGGAGAAAATGGAGGTGAAGGACATTGTCTCTTGGTAAAGAGTTCACCGTAATCCCCGGGATATTCAACCCCTTCACCGCCCTCCTTGCAGAAAGGGTTGGGTTCAAGGCAGTCTATCTCTCAGGTGGAGCCCTTACCTCATCCCTGGGATTGCCTGATATAGGGATAATAGACCTCTACGAGTTAGTGGACATGGTTAGGAGGATAAGGGAAGTCACATCTATTCCCATGATCGTGGACGCGGACACAGGTTTCGGAGAGGCAATAAACGTGTACAGAACTGTTTCCCTGCTGGATAGGGCAGGCGCAGACGCGATTCAGATCGAGGATCAGAGGATGCCCAAGAAATGCGGTCACCTGGACGGTAAGGAGGTCATACCTCACTCAGAGATGGTTTCCAAGATTAAGGCTGCTGTGAGAGCTAGGAAAAACGCCAAAATAATAGCAAGGGTGGACTCGAGAGCAATATTCGGGCTTCAGGACGCCATAGAGAGGGCTAAGGCTTACCTAGATGCTGGGGCAGACATAATTTTCCCGGAAGCTCTGCAGTCCAAGGAGGAGTTTAGAGAGTTCGCTAAGGCAGTGAATGCTCCCCTTCTTGCTAACATGACTGAGTTTGGGAAGACTCCCCTAATAACTGCCAAGGAGTTCCAGGAAATGGGCTACACCTACGTTATCTTTCCCGTAACCATTTTCAGGGTTGCTGCGAAGGCCATGGAGGACGCGCTGAAAACCCTAATGAACGAAGGTACGCAGAAAAATCTCATGGACAAGATGATGACTAGAAAGGAACAGTACGAGGTAATTCATTATGACTTTTATGAGAAGTTAGATAAAGAACTAGCATAACTTTTATTATAATCGAAAGGTAATATATCTATTATGGCGAGTATTGTAAAGCATCTGATAAGTAAAAATCCAGTGTCGGTGGAGAGGGGAACGCCAGTGATCAAGGCCGTTGAGCTCATGGCCTCTCATAACATGGGCTCTGTCATAATTACCAAGGATGGTAAGCTCGCTGGGATAATTACTGAGAGGGACGTGATTAGGGGTATCGCTCGGGGCATAAGCCTCAATCAACCCGTAGAGGAGTTTGGAACCATGAAGGACCTCGTAACGGTGAGAGAAGATGATACCGTGTATACAGCCGTCAAGAAGATGGCCGAGAGAAATCTAAGGCATCTAATCGTGGTAGACCGAGACGGGAACCTGAAGGGAGTGATCTCAGTCAGGGACATAATCAGGGAATCTCACGTGTTGAAGGCAATCTCCCAGGTCGAGGGAGAGGAATTTCCTGGAAGTGATTGAAATGAGCCAGATAAGTAGAGGATTGGAAAACGTATTCATTAAGACAACCTCCTTAACCTACATAGATGGAGAGAACGGGATACTGAGGTACGGAGGATATGATATAGAGGATCTAGTTGAACACACCAGTTTTGAGGAAGTAGTACATCTTATGCTATATGGGGACCTGCCCACTAAACTTCAACTCCAGAGATTGAAGAGTGCATTAGACGAGGCATATGAAGTACCGCAGCAGGTCATTGACATGATATATTCTCTGCCAAGGGATTCGGATGCTGTGGGTATGATGGAAACAGCCTTTTCAGCCCTTTCCTCCATCTACGGAATGCCATGGAACAAGGCCACAAATAGGGATAACGCGGTTAAGCTGGTGGCAAGGGCCTCCACCGTGGTCGCAAACGTGTTAAGGGCAAAGGAGGGAAAGAAACCTGCCATACCTGAGCCCTCTGAGAGCTTCGCTAAGAGCTTTCTAAAGGCCTCATTCTCCAGAACGCCCACAGAGGAAGAGGTTAAGGCAATGGATGCTGCATTAATACTCTACGCAGACCATGAAGTTCCGGCATCCACAACGGCAGCCCTAGTCACCTCGTCAACTCTCTCTGACATTTACTCCTGTGTAGTAGCAGCCCTTGCAGCACTGAAGGGACCCCTACATGGTGGTGCCGCAGAGGAGGCGTTCAAGCAGTTTGTGGAGATTGGAGAGCCTGACATGACTGAGTCATGGTTTAAGAGAAAGATAATCGAGGGCAAGTCCAGGCTAATGGGGTTCGGACACAGGGTATACAAGACCTACGATCCTAGGGCAAAGATATTCAAGAAGTACGCTAAAGTTATCTCGGAGAGGAACAGTGACGCCAGAAAATATTTCGAAATAGCCCAGAAGTTAGAGGAGTTAGGAGTGGAAACCTTCGGTGCCAAGCACATCTACCCGAACACAGATTTCTACTCGGGTGTAGTGTTCTACGCTTTAGGATTCCCAGTCTATATGTTCACTTCCCTGTTCGCCCTTTCCAGGACTCTGGGATGGACAGCTCATGTCATAGAATACGTGGAAGATCAGCATAGACTCATAAGACCTAGGGCCTTGTACGTTGGTCCTCTGAAGAGGGATGTCGTGCCTATAGAATTGAGAGGATAACTTCTTTTTTTGGACTAAAACTCTAATATTCGTTTCTCCTTCTTCATTCTAATGCCGAAGAAACCAAAGCTAAACGTAACCCTCTATGATGGCATTAGAAGAGGTTCACTCGCACTAATACTATTTGCTACCTTTCTCGGAATGTCAGTTGAGAGTGCCAGTTCGTCTCTCTACTTTCTTCCACTCATCATTTCGTATGTGATGTTGTTTCTCTTCGGATGGCTAAATAGGAAGTCCTTCTCCTCTCTAGGTGAAAAGTTTAATCTCTCAGTAAGGCTCTATCCGATTCTTATGGTAGGACTAGTTCTAGGATTCGTATCCTCCGTGTTGGTGGAGATAAGGATAGATCAGCAGATCTTTTCGATAATAGAATTTGTAGGTATTCTTTTGATCCTCAGTTACCTCTTCGAATATTCTCTAGAAATGGTTAGACTTAGCGATGATTTTGGTTCTAAGGGATTGAAGATAGCTTCCGGTATTCTTGCGATCTCAATCCCCATATATCTCATAATTGGCGCAATTCCCTTTGCTATCCTCGTTACTGCCGGCGGAATGTACGCGTATGTGGAAATGACAAAAATAGTTAACCTGTACAAGAGGGATGCCTAGAGCCTGTAGGTGTACCTGGTTTTTGAGGAAGGTATCATGATTAACGATATTATCAGTATAAGTGTCGGTACAAATATTCTAGGTAGTGGAGCAAAATAGTCCAGATATGGGGTAGCGAAGCTCATGTAATATAGGACAATAGAGAGGACCAGTAGGAATATCCCGAGGGCAAGCCATCCCTTCAGATACACGTAGTGGACGAATAACTCTTGCCAGTCTGCCTTGCTCGTTTCAACCATTATGGCCTCTCCCTTCATAAAGGCTAGACTTTTCTTACTCCCCATCATGGCAAACCCATTCATTCTCTTGAAACCCAGCTCTCTAGCTTCCTCATTTCCCTTCTCCACGTTAAATTTCAGGATCCCAGCCAGCTCCTCACTTGCATTTACCTTCTCTATCACGTTCCATTTATCGTCCACTTTCACATGGCCTAAATAACCCTTAACCTTCATTGAGCAGTCACCCCTTGAAAGGCCTCTAAAACCTTGTTCCAGTTGGTTTTTACTGCGTCAACGAAAACCACGTAGTTCCCCATAACTGCTATACCAAGGTTATCAAGAATCATTGCGAAACCTAACAAGTCTCCCATGTCAAGTTTCTTGGCCTCATCCTGACCTATCTTGAAGTTCTCCTTGATAAAGGCCTGCAACTTGTTCAGGTCGATGTTAATGTCTTCTCCAGTAATCTTCATCATGCCTTGGTCCTCCACTCTGTATACGGCCCTCAATCCAGGAATGATCTCAAATCCCATTTCTATCTAATGAAATATTGGCTTTTTAACTTTTAAACCTTTCTTAGTTAACATAATGTTAGTTTTTAACTGTATTTTTAAAAAATAATATCGTAACAAGATTAAGTTAATAGAATATACATGCAGTGGAGCAAATGTAAGCACCAACGAAGGCTAGTGCCATAAGATATGAAAAGCTGTAGTTTATGGTGCTGTAGAACAGAAGTCCACCGGCTGCGGCTATGGCAATAAACACTGCGTTGAGCAGTCCCAGAAGCCTTAACCCTCTCCTGCTCTCCTTTGCAGTTGCCGTGTAAAGGGCAAGTCCAAAGAATGCAGTAAGCATAGCAAAGCTAATGTGAGCCGATAGAATAAAGGATTGCCAGCTTGCCTCAATTGGAAACTTGTCATAAAGCAGAGCTGCAGCCCCAGCTATGAAGGCTCCAGTCATGAATATGGTCTCCACAATGGCTAGGTTCGTTGTTAGTCTCGACTTGGGTCCAACTCCAATCAGAGCCATGACTATCATGATATATTGGAAAATAAGGTTTTAAAAATTTTTATGTTATCTTTCAGTGAGATAAACAGTAGAAGAGGATTCCCGACGTCGTGAAAAGTGTTCCCACGAAGCCCACAGCCATTCCAAGGGCATAAGACGGATCCACGAAGCCTCCGAAATAGAAGAGTCCCTCAAAGGCAGCCACGAGCACAAACAGGACGTTAAAGAGAGATATTGCCTTTAGTTTGAACTCGTTGGTTCTCATGGCTGCCGCTAAAATGATAATGCTAAGCACTGCCACAGTAATTGCGCCGTATATATGGGCTGTAATTGCTGCCCCAGCTAATCCAAGGTTGAAGATGGGTATCCCCATTCCCGCTGAGTATAGGCCTATTAGGGTAAGTATCTCTAACATCGAGAGCCCTGTGACGTAGTTGTGTCGAGCCACCAGATCCATTAGCTTGTACACTCTGGTCTCGAGACTCATAACTCTCACATAATTTAGGTAAATCTTTAATCTAATAAAGTTTGCATAGCAAAAGTGGTTGGACAAGCGTGGAAAAATTAACTAAATCTTTTGAAAACAACAATAAAGATACCTGACATCAACAGGATGTAAAGCGAAACCGCAATCTCAATTGTAATACCGTTCCCTAGGGAGATTCCC
Source organism: Metallosphaera sedula DSM 5348 (assembly GCF_000016605.1). Lineage (NCBI taxonomy): Archaea > Thermoproteati > Thermoproteota > Thermoprotei > Sulfolobales > Sulfolobaceae > Metallosphaera > Metallosphaera sedula. The sequence goes on from NC_009440.1 coordinate 243,974, forward strand.
GAGAATATGTTGAGAGGGATTGATAGAAGAATGAAGAAAATGATACCCACGGATGTGATTAGGGCTATCATTTTGTCGTTCAACTGGCTCACCTTATGGGCGATGTGTTCCATATCATGTTATAGGCTATGAAAAACGCTATGCCCGCAGTTCCTCCAAATATCATGGCCAATATCATAAACCCTAACTTAGTCATTTTCTCACCTTAGGAGGAGAATGTGTCTCCCTCGTTATTAAGCTTTGAATAGCACTGAGATGGAGTCTGGCCCTTGCTCAAGAGCATCTTTGGACAACCAGTTTGCTCATTATACGAGGATAAATATGCGAAGCTCGCTAGGTCTGAGGGCTGCCCCATGATTACTGGAGCCTTTAGGTTCATTCCTACAGCGTAAAGGTAGTCTGTATTCTGGTCCCAGTAGAGCTCCACATAGGGTAGAGGTCTCTGAGTTGGCCCCGTCAGGACTGCGGCTCCCTTGGAAGGATCATAGGTAGAGCCGTGGCAGTCACAATGTATCACGGAGGGTGCACCTGCATTTTGTGCTGCCTGGTACGCAACGGGTGGAAGATAGTTGGGAGTTACACCTCCCGGAGCAAGGTACTTGGGCGGATAGAAATGAATCTCAGGGGGCTGACAACCTAGGTGCTGACATATTGCGCTAAACGCGACGATGGAGTTGTGAGGTCCTACCCCTCCAGGGAAGGTATAGGTGCTACCATCCTCGGGAATCACAACATTAGTTGAGGGAATCGCCACAGGGTTGTCGTTTGCGTCACCCATGTTTATGAGGAAGGTTATGTCTCCCTCCATGGGATACTGGAACAACAGGATGGAGGGATCGTTGACCTGTAGATTAGACGCCTCGATGGGGTTGCCATCAGAATCGACTATAATTATCCATGGAAAGTTTTTGATGTAGACAGGGGGCTGATTAAGATAGGAGATAACGGGGACTGCGCTAGCCACCGCAAGCGCGCCTATCCCAATAAGTATTCCCTTGAGGAACATCCTCCTTCCAGGGCTTAATGGACCTACTTTTTCCTCGGCGTAATTATATAGGTAATCTCTCCCTTTCTCAGCAAACTTTTTCTCGTCGAACTTCGTCTTGGGATCTCGCATTTTTCTTATCAATCTTGTAGCAAAAATGAAATCGTCCCTCTTCAGCGCGAAATGCCTACCCATAACTATCACATTAAATGTTTGTTGAGTGAAAGGTTTAAATATTTTGTTATAATAGATCTTATCAAATTTATCTCTCTTGATCTTTCTGATGAAAACAAAATAAAAATACATAACTAACCATGATAAACCTGAAGTAACATTTAGTTAATTTACGTTTTTGTTAAAACTATTTTTAAAAGATAAAAAGGTAAGCAAGTTAAACTTAAATTAAGTTAAAATAGAAAAGTTAAAAAGGGGGTTTCTCCTTCATTTTAGAATGATAAAAGGGTGTTAAAGATTGGCTGATTTTAAGGAAAAGATAGCCCATCACGCGGAGCTCGCATGGTTTATTGTGATGCTAGTCATGGTTGCAGTTTTCTTCTCATGGTCAGTCATAGAGGTAACTAACGGGTCCAGCACAAGTATAAGGTATGGGTTACCTCTCTTCTCGGGCTTACCAGCTCAGGCCCAGCAAGCCGTTTTAACCTTTGAAAAGTCGCCTCCAGCTAATCATACGTCAGAGATAATAAACGGAATTCTAGTGGTGAACATGACGGCTGAGCAGAACGGAAGTTTCTCTGACGTCTTTCATCCCAACGTAATAGTTGCGCAACCTGGTGAACCTATCACCATTATTCTAAACTCGCCTCAGGTGATCACGGGATTCTTCATAAGACTTCCGGACGGAGTGGTGAATGTTAACGCCATACCAGGAGAACCCAGTTACGTCTACTTCGTGGCACCCAACCAACCAGGAAATTACACCTGGAGGGAACCAGAATTGGCTGGTTATGATTTCTCATATATGACCGGTACCCTTGAGGTGGTGTAAATGAGTTTTCAAGTCAAAGATATTTTAAAAATGGTTTCCAATTACCTTAGTATTTTTTCTGCCTCTAATATAAAGAAAGTGCTGTTCCCATCGACTACCTCTGGGGTCATATGGCAATACTTTGCTGGTTCTCTGGCATGGCTAGCGGTAGTAGGTATGGCAGCTATGAACCTCAGGACCTACCTAACCTACCCTTCAAACAGTCCTGAGGTTGGAGTCACTTACTATGCCTTCTTAACCCTTCATGGCTGGTCAGCCATGCTGGGGCTAGTGCCCTTCGCTGCGATATCCGTGATAGCTTACTCCATGTACAAGGACGGAATGAGCATCAGGAGAACAAAATTGATGAGTGGGATGTTTTGGCTAGCCAACGCAGGCCTCATCTTCGCTCTCCTCGGAGGACCAGACATGGGGTGGTACATGTACCCGCCCCTGGCTGTAGAGGACAACTCCAATTTTCATGCTTTTCTTAACTATCACGGAGCATTAATGGGTATAGCCTATCTCGCCTTGGCCTTAAGCTCATTGGCTCAGACCATTGCCACTGTTAACTTGGTAAGCGATGCCTATGCGACCAAACCCAAGGGACAGAAACTGGGGATATTCTCAGCCTACGGTGTAGCCTTTGCGGTCATTATTGCGTTAACTTTACCAGCGTTAACAGCGGGTGAGTTGTGGTATACCCTTAACATTCTAGCAGGGGTCCCAATCAACACCTTACTATGGCTAGTGCTTTTCTGGTTCTACGGTCACCCCGTAGTGTATTATGTGCCTTTCCCTCTGTTCGGTGCACTTTACTACTTTGTTCCCAAGTTTTCAGGGAGGCCCCTATTCAGCGAAAAGTGGGCAAGGTGGAACATTTACCTCTTGGCCATTGGTTCCATGTTGATATGGGTTCATCACCTCCAGACCTTCCCAATTCCGGTCCCGGTGAGGCTATGGATAAACCTGTCGACCTTGGTGTTGGCTTCTGGTTCAGGTTTAACGGTGCTTAACCTTGGTTTGACGGTTCTAACGAGCAAGGGGTATAACTACAAGGATCCAGTGGGAATGGCGACCTTAATGGCGCTCATAGGGTTTATTCTAGGCGGAGTTCAGGCAGTTCCTCTTCCCATGTTCCCCATCAATCCCATAGTCCACAATACTTACTACGTCGTAGGTCATTTCCACCTCGTTATCTGGACCCTGATACTCATGGGATTCACTGCAGTTTTCCTAGACGTTCTCAGAACTGTGAGGCCAGGATTTGACTACAGCAAGTCGGCAACAAGGCTAATAAACGCGGGCATACTTGTGTGGACCATTCCCTTCGTGATAGTTGGTTACCTGATGAGCATGGAAGGCTACATGGGGATGCTAAGAAGGGTTATTGCTTATCCCACGACCTTCTACCCATACAATCTTTCAATTTCACTTCTAGCTGAGATAGGGATTGCGGGTATAGTTATGGCAGTAGGGTCGGCATTGGTGGAGTTCCTAACTTACTCTCCCTCCACCACAGTAAGCGTTTCATCTGGATCTGGATCATCTACTCCTTCGATCTCCTTAGCCACAGATCAAAATGACAAAAAGGGAGAATTTTTTGATAATCTTAAACTTAAGCTTAATAACAGTGTTTATGGAAAATCTTCCGAATTAAGAAGGGTGAGATAAATGACTGAAACTTCACAGGAAAAAAAGAAGGGTCTAATAGATCAAATTCTTGATAGGGTAGGGGTAACTGAGGCTCCGTTCTTTAAGACCCCCGACTACATGTATAACATTTCCTACTGGCTTGGTGCCATGGTCTCAGCTGCTTTTATCTACACTGTAATCACCGGGCTCTTCCTTTTACTTTACTATATGCCAGCTAATCCTTACCCTCAGACACAGGCGATAATTAATACTGTGCCCTATGGGTCGGTCATCCTTTTCAGTCACCTTTATGGAGCTTACATCATGATCATCCTAGCGTATATCCACATGTTTAGGAATTTCTATAAGGGAGCTTATAAAAAGCCTAGGGAACTGCAATGGGTAACTGGAGTTTTGTTACTCGCTCTGACCATGGGTGCTTCATTCTTTGGCTATAGCCTCGTGAGCGACGTACTGGGAGTCAATGCAATAAACATCGGGGAAAGCCTTCTTGTGGGAACTGGGTTCCCAGGTGCTTCCACTATTGCAAATTGGCTATTTGGACCCGGAGGTGACGCAGCTACAGCCAGTAACCCACTGGTTAAATCGCAGCTATTTGATAGGCTTCTTGGCTGGCACATCATCATGGTGTTCCTGATAGGCCTTCTATTTGGTGTTCACTTCCTCATGTCAGAGAGATACGGTATGACTCCCTCTGCTAAGGAAAAGCCCAAGGTTCCAGCATATTACACAAAGGAGGAGTGGTCTAAGTTCAACGAGTGGTGGCCCAGGAACGTGGTTTACATGCTATCAATCGTGCTGATGACCTGGGGAATTATCCTGTTTATCCCAGATCTACTAGCTAACATCAACGGCCTACCCATTGTGATCAATCCTTACCCTGCACCTGAACCCGGGACCGCAGCAGCTCTTTCCACACAACCCTACCCACCTTGGTTCTTCCTATTTCTATACAAGTTTGTGGACTTTGAGCTTCCCAATGGACAGGCCATGAGTCCAGCTCAGGCACTTTCAATACTAGTGGTTATTCTAATGGTGCTGATTCTAATGCCCTTCTTTGAGAACAGCGAATACATGTTCCTAAGGAACAGGAAGTTCTGGACGTGGATAATGACCGTAGCGTGGGTGTCCCTCATAGAGTTAAGCGTATGGGGATACCTAGCTCCAGGAGTTCCAGCTCCAACTAGCCAACAGGTGGAGATTCTCGGAATCCCAGCGGTAATAATAGGTCTTGTTATTCTTGCTACAGGTAGACAAAAAAGCTCAAAGTCAGCACCTTCTCTTAATGCACCAGAAACTGTTCCAAAAATTGGACCAACATCAATCCTTGGAACTGCAATAGCCTCGCTACTGTTCGCCGGCAGTTTCGGAGTTTGGTTAATGCACCCTGTCATGATTAACATGATAATGATGATACCCTTTGGGGCATTAGCTGTTTACATGGTGTATAGGATGGCCTCTGGAATGAGGGTTAAAGTTGCCAAGCCCGCGGGTACAATGACATGGGAGGAGGTTAAGTTTAGGAAAACAATTGCCTTGTTTGCCCTTCCAGCAATTCTAGTGGTAACAGCTATACAGACTGCAATAATGTGGAAACTTCCAAGTGTGGGACCACAGGCTACCTACGCTGGAATGGATCTAGGTATACTCCTGTTCCTATGGGGTGTGGCCATCCAGCTTTATCATTACATAGTTTATGTTAGGTGAGGATCTTGTTAAATTCCAAGTCAAAGGTTTTTTATGTTATGGCTTCAGTTGCCTTGATAGTTCTCACTGTAAACCCCTTCACGCTCGAGGCTTTGCCTAAGAATCCCCTAGTTCTCATGGCCTCCCATTATTCCCTGTACTTTGCAGGTGCCTTAGCGGGATTAGGGCTTTTCAGATTTAACAAGCTTTTAGCTATCCCCGCAGTAATACCTCCCATCGTTTTTCATTTGCCCTATTTCTTTGTGGAATCTGGAGTGAGCCTGCCCTGGACATTTGTGGACTATTCCCTAACGGTCGTGGGAGGCATACTATTGGGAGGTTCAATGAGGCAAATGGGTAAGGTCATGAAGGGTTCTTTATTCGTACTTTATATGATTGGAGATACAACTCTTGCAATACTATTAATACTTGGCTTTCCGGTCTATTCTTCTCCAACAGTACCATTCTCTCCATATTCCACTACTCAACTAGTGGAAGTCTCCTATTTGATGTTCGGAGTAATGAATGCTATACTATTTGGAGTTCTAGGATATACTCTTAAGAAGTTACTTGAGTAGCTTTCTTTTTTGTATCTACAACAAGGGATGATATGGCGAACGTGCTAGCGCCCACTATTATTGAAAAGTCGGAGTAGTCCATCATTGATGGGATAACAGGGTAGACAACTCCTCCAAGGGCCGCGGAGTTTATGGCGATCCCCGAGTTGGTGGAATTAATTCCGTACCTTCTGGCAATCACGGGAGTAATGGAGTTTAGGCCTAATCCTGCCATGGTGAAGGGTAACAGGAAATAGATGTAGCCGTCAAAAAAGAGGACGCCTGAGATAGAGGCTATCCCGGCCACAATCACTGTTAATACCCCTGGATTAATCTTCCTGCTCAGGGCTGGTAAAACGAAGTACATGGGTATGGCCATCACGTATGATATTAATACGATATCCCACGAGTACCCATTTATCTCTAGGAAGTATGGCGCCAACGATAAGGAAAACGCTGGAACAAATGACAACAAATAGGTCAACACGCCCAGAGGAGAGGGTATCCCTGCTTTGGTCTTTCTAATCTTCATGTCTCCTCTAGATATCAATGGCAAAAGTAGGATCGATAAGGCTCCCGTTGATATGGCCAAAGTCCAGGATTTCAGTATCATTGAGGTTATCCCAGCAAGTGTCCAGCCAATGGCCCAACCCCCTAAAGTCCCACCAATGACCTTCCGATCGTTTATCTCCATTGCCTCATACATTGCCATGGACGACATTAAACCGAAGACCACTCCCACAATTAACCTTATTGTGATTTCAGCAGGGAAACTGATCAAAAGTGCTGAAAGTAGTGAAAGGGATGCGGATGCCCCCAACATTAGCTTGTAAAACTCTGTCAGACTCAACGTGTGTCCGAACCTGGCGAACAAGATTGAACCCACTAGCCTTCCGCCATAGGGAATAGAGATTATCAGGAAAGATTGAAGGGGGGATAGCCCCAGAAAATTCACAAGGAATGAAGGTAGGACGAACACGTAAGTGGCAACAGCGTAACTTATTATTGGTCTTATCTTCACTCTAGATCTATTGTATGAACTTATCTTGAAGAATATAAGCAGTAACTAGAAAAGTTTTAATCTTTCAAGAAAAGTTATGGATTGTCAATTGCAGAAGTAGGGCTTAAAGTTAGCACTCAGAGTAGGCTTCCTCTATGAGCTTTTTGGCTAGTGCCTCATCTACCTTCGCGTTCACCCTGTAGTTTTCATGTATTACGAGGACTTCCATGTTGGTGTCCCTTGAGTTCTCAAGGTCAAATGTTAGGAACTGGACCGTGCTGAATTCCTCTCCCTGTTCCCTTCCTGCCTCTGGTTCGCCCTTGATCAGTTTGTTGCCCACTTTCATGAAGATGCTGTCGTAGATTTTTGGAAGGGTCTTGAATACCTTCCTCAGGTCATCCTCGTTCTCCGCGTATATGTATAGGCTTGCCTTGATCTTGCCATTGCAGGGTAAGAGCGAACTGTAAATATCTATTTCCCTCTTTATATCCTCAGGCTTGCTCAACTTGTCAAGGTATACCATCTCCTGGATCTGCTGAAGTACAGTATCCTTGTTCTCAAAGAGAATTGACATCCTGTCTCCAAGCTCTATCCTTCTACCCTTCTTCAGCTGAGCTGATCTCCTAACCCTCTCCATCCTCACTTTCTCGTACTCATACCAGGGAAGTATTTCATTTACTTGGATTATTTTTGATCACCTCCTTGAGTAGTGAGATGGGATGGACAGCCTTCCTTCCCGAAGCCTTTTCTATCTGAAGACCAGCGAGCGGGCACTCCGTGGCGAATATATCCGCCTTACTGTTAGCGAAGGCGTCCATCATCTTTGCCCCTACAACCTTGGCCTTGCTGTAATTTCTCAATCCCCAGCCTCCGTCTATGCCCGAGCATCCCATGTTGGACATCTCCACGTTGAGCTTCAGGGTTCTCATAGCCTGAACTCCGGGAAGCCCAACCTTCAGGTATTTTAGGTGACAAGGGGTATGGTAGAACACGTTCTTGGGAATCTCTCCATTCCAGCTGATCTTGCCATCCTTCCTCAACTTCATGAGATATTCCATGACGTCATATACCTTGATTGGCTCCCTGTCCAGGATGTACTTGTACTCCTTGGTTAACATGAGCGTACACGTGGGTATTGGGGAGACAACGTCATAGCCCTTGTCCATGTATTCCTTCAGCATCTTGAAGTTCTTCTCAGCGTTTTTCTTAAGTTGAGTTGCATCCCCCACATCCAACATGGGAGCACCACAGCAAGCAAAGTTATCAGTGACTACCTCAATGTTGAGTGCATTTAGAACCTCGACCACATCCTCACCTATCTCGGGATAGAAGTTCTCCACTAGGCAGGTGTGGAAAAGAACGACCTTCGCAACGGGTTTCTCAATCTTCTTGGGCTTTACCGTTTTCAGGAAACTTCTGTCAGCTAGCCTCAGGGAAGGCGCGTCAGGACTAATCCCCATGAACTGCTTTCCACCCTCCAAGAATTTCTTGGCAATTGGCCTAACAAGCGTGGCAGTATCCAGCATCTCAAATAGCCTATCCCTTAGGGTCAGCCCTGTCTTGCTCTTGTAATAGAGCCAGGCCCACGCCATTAGGTGGGGAAAGTCCATGTTAAACTCATGGGGCGGGGTGTAGGGACAGTTCACGTAACACATGTTGCAGTGGAAACAATCAGAAGCTACGTCGAATAAGTCCTCCAAGGTTAGCTTGGAAGGACCCTTCTTATCCGTGTACTGGAACATCTTCGGGAAGGCAGGGCAGTAATTGAAGCATAACCTACAACCGTGACATATAGTAGCTTGCCTGACAAATTCAGATTGTAACTTTGAAGAGTCAAAAAAAGCGGGATTATCTTTGTTTAGGGTGTACAATTTAGCTCCCTTTCAACATCTTGAGAGCGTTTGTGAACTTTTCAGCGTGGCTCTTCTCAGCCCTGGCTAGGGTTTCAAACCACTCTGCAGCCTCGTCAAATCCCTCTTCCCTAGCTGTCTTGGCGAAGCCTGGATACATTTGGGTCCACTCGTAGGTCTCTCCCGCTATGGCAGACTCCAGCATCTGCTCTATTGTGCCTATGGGTTTGTCAGTGGCCGGGTCCACTGATCCTCCCTGTCTTATGAAATCTAGGTGTCCGAAAGCGTGTGCTGTCTCACCTTCAGCGATGCTCCTTAAGAGTTGAGCTAGCTCGGGGTATCCCTCCTCGTCTGCTCTCTTAGCGAAGTATAGGTACCTTCTGTTTGCCATGGATTCGCCCATGAAACCATGTTTAAAGTTTTCCTCTGTTTTAGTTCCCTTTAGGCTCTTCATAGTCTCTAAATTATACTGACAAAGGTATTATAAAAAAGTTTCGACTCCATTATTCGTTCTATTTAAGAATAACTCTAATTTAACCCCGTTTAAGGCCAGGGTTCCTCCCTATTCTCAGGCGATTTCGTGGAGAGTCCTATGAAGGATGCAACGGTTAACAGCAGGATACCTATGTATAGGGGTGCATCAGGTGAGTTGCTGAAATAGGCAATCTTACCCAGTAGACCTGCCACCATTACTAGGACTCCAATTACCGCCAGACCGGTGCACGAACAGATTTCCTTGAGCTTCATCTTATCACAAGTAATTATAGAATGTTTGATCTTATAAGTTTTGCTATATTTGAGATAAACAAGACAAAACGAAATACAATCATGAGAAAATGTCTATGAAAGTAGTTATTTATGTATTCATGTTTACATGGCGTCGTTGCGTAAAATACCGTGAAGCGACATTGGTTAAGTGTCCTAAGGGCTACGAATAACTTGGCCTCCAGGGTAAACAGAGGTAAAGTACCAGGAAAAACACGTTTTTCTTCAAGAACTCATAAGGGGAGAGCTCCGGTCACATGAGGGAAAAAGAGGTTAACTAAGGATATCCTCAGGAGTGACCGGCGTCTTGTTAAATCTCTTTCCTGTTGCGTTCTCTATGGCCCTTACTATGGCAGCTGGTCCCACAATGAGGGATGCCTCACCAACTCCCTTGCTCTTGGTAAGATAGTTTGAAGGATGATATTTCTCTGCGAAGTAGCTCTTGAACTTAGGTGCTTCCACAGCTGTTGGGACGAAATAGTCCGCATAGGTCACCGCTAATTGACCATTCTCGTTGATGATAGCCAGTTCATAGAGCGCCTGACCCACAGCCTGCGTTCCTCCTCCATGTACCTGACCCTCAGCCAATGCAGGGTTTATGACCCTACCAATATCGTCATAGGCCCTATATTCCTTCACCCTTGCAATACCGTAATCGTCAACCTCAACTACCGCCACATGCACTCCATATGGGAATGTCACATCTCCCTCGAGCATAACGCTTGCTGAAATTCCAGGTTCTTTCCCCGAGTACGCCTCCCTCGCCACAGCATCCCAGCTCATCTTCTTGCCCTCCTTCTTGTGCACGAACTCTCCATTTCTATACTCTATTTCCTCTACGTCAGCCTTCATGGACCTGGCTGCCACGCGTTTCATCTTCTCGAGGGCTTGCCTGCTTGAGGTAATTGCAGCGCTTCCAGCTATGGCCAAAGTTCTAGACCCGTAAGTGCCTGTACCGGCTGGAATAGCCTCGCTGTCTCCCCAAGTAACCTTAATCCTCTCTATGGGTATCTGGAGCTCATCAGCTACCAGCTGAGCTATTGCCGTCTCCGTACCTTGCCCGTGTGGCGTACCTCCAATGGCCACTATAACGCTACCGTCTTCGTTCACCCTAGTCTCTGAATACTCGTATGGTCCGAAACCACATATCTCAAGGTAGTAGGCTAAGCCAACGCCAACCTTCTTACCCCTCTTTCTTTCATTCTCTGCCCATTCCTTCAGCTTGTGGTACTCGAGAACTTTCACGCCTTCCTTGAGCAGGGTTGGGTAATCACCTGTATCATACTTAAGGCCGAATGGGTTAGTGTAGGGCATTTGGTCCTCCCTCACGAGGTTCCTCATCCTCACCTCAACGTCGTCCATCTTGAGTTCATCAGCCACCGTACTCATTATTCTCTCAATGATGAAGGTTGCCTCGGGTCTACTGGCTCCTCTGTACATGGTGATAGGTATGGTATTGGTGTATATTGCCCTGCTTCTTATGGCCAAATCCCTAACCCTGTAGGGACCTGGAATCATTGGCGGGATAATGGTTGGCTGTAGACCCTCTGTATAGGTTAGGTAAGCTCCAAGTTCAACGTCAAGAGTGCCCTTAATTGCCACGAGGGTACCGTCATTCTTGAAGCCTATTTCTCCTCTGAACACGTTATGCCTCGAGTTGGTGGCAATCATCTCCTCCGTCCTTGTCGCTGTCCACCTAACTGTCCTCCCTAGCCTTATGGACGCAGCGATTACCGCGAGCTCCTCCGGTAGTATGTGAGCCTTACTTCCGAAACCTCCTCCCACATCGGGCATTATTACCCTGATCCGGCTTTCGGGTATGTTGAAGATCCTGCTGAATTCTGACCTAGCGAAATGGGGTATTTGTGTTGAGTACCAGATGGTGAGATTTGCCCCATCATACTGGGACACAATTCCCCTAGGCTCCATGGGGGATGGAATAAGACGATTATTAGCTATCTCCACCTCAACCCTCTTATCCGCACTTGAGAGTGCCTTTTCAGCGTCCCCTGCATTGAAGTCTCCAACGTATCCGAAGTTGGTTCCGAGTTCCTTATGCACAAGGATCTTATCCTCCTTTGCCTTCTCCATGTCAACTACGGCATCAAGGGGTTCTATATCCACGTTAACTGCCTCGGCAGCGTCCCTGGCAGTGTACTTGTCCTGGGCAATTACCATGGCAATGGGTTCACCGTTATACTTGGTCTCACCCTGGGCGAACCTCCACAGGGGTATCTTCCATGGCCTTGGATCGATGTAAGTGGTCCATGGACCTATTCCTCCCTTAATGATCTGATTAAGCTCCTCCCCGGTGAATACTGCAACAACACCCCTCATCTTCAGGGCGTCGTCCCTATGTATCCTCTTTATGACTCCGTGAGCAACATTGCTCCTCACGAAGGTGGCATATAACGAATTTACCTTGATATCATCAACGTAGGTGCTTCTACCAGTTACAAACTTATCGTCATATAGTCTTTTTACGGCCTTACCTGCGTAACTCATGCTCTCATCCTCCTAGAGGCGTCTAATATTGCGTTCACTATGTTCTGATACCCGGTGCATCTGCAGATGTTACCGTGTATCATGTCCCTTACCTCCTCTTCTGTGAGTTCCTTCTTTTCCGAAAGGATGTAATGGGCCTGAACTATCATCCCTGCGGTACAGAAACCGCACTGAAGAGCAAAGTTGTCCTTAAACGCCTGTTGCACTGGGCTCAGTTTCGAATCACTTGACAGTCCTTCGATCGTGGTAATCTCCTTGCCGTTGGCTTGAACGGCAAGCATTGTGCAGGACTTAACTGATTTCCCGTTCACCAGGACAGTGCAGGCTCCACAGGTTGAGGTGTCACAACCTATCTTGGTTCCCGTGAGGTTGAGGTTTTCCCTTAGGAAATCCACGAGCAATTTCCTAGGCTCAACCTCGTCCTCGTAATATACGCCGTTTACCTTTACCCTTATTTTAACCCTTTGGTCCGGTTCAACCTTCACGTCTCATCTCCTCCAATGTGTTTCTTAATAACCTCTTCATGACCTCCCTTCTATAGGATGAGGACCCCCTTGAATCAGACGGGGGATTTACCCCGGCCACAGCAAGCTCTGTGGCCTTCGAGATGTCACTATCACTGAGCTTTGTTCCCTTCAGGGCGTTCTCCGCCTCAAGTGGTCTGTGGGGCCTATCCCTTACCCCCGTAAATGCAATTCTAACGTCCTTTACCTCACCTGCCTCCATCTTGAGGAGGAGAGCCAGTCCTACTAGGGCATAATCCCCTGCTCTTCTGACCAGTTTCTTGTAGGTCTGCCTGTACCCCTTAAAGGCCTTAACCTTGACCTGCTCCAGAACCTCTGAAGGTTCCAGGGCAGTGGTGAATGCCCCCTTGAAGAACTCTCCAGCCTTTACTTCCCTCGTCCCCCTCCTTGACCTGATGACCATGGTGGCGTCCAGCGCCGTGAAAAGTGCAGGGTAGTCAGCGGAAGGGTCTGCGTTGCTTAGACTTCCTCCCACAGTCCCCATGTTCCTAACTTGGATATCCCCAACCTTAGACGCAGTCTCCTGAATAATCTCAAGTCCCGGTATTTTCCTAGATGCTAGCTCCCTGTGTCGTGTGGTGGCACCAATGGATGTGGTCTCTCCCTCACGTATAAAGGACAGCTCACCAAGGTCTCCAATGTCCACGAGGTACCTGGGCTTCAGGATCCTCAGTTTCAGCATGGGTATGAGGCTTTGTCCACCCGCTAGAACTTTCGCCTCATTGCCTTCGAGAAAATCCAGGGCCTCATTCACAGAATCTGGTTTGTAATACCCAACTTGTGCAGGATACATCTTAATATTGTTTAACTAATCGTTAATAAAGAGTTACATTCCTTCTTAACCATTGTTACTATATAAGCTCAACATTTCCTATTCGTTAGGTTAGTGATAGATATCCTCGTAAAATCTTACAGAAAGGCTTAAATCATTTCTGTTTTATAAGAAATATTTATAGTGATTTTTATTTCTCCTCACGAAGGCAACAGTTTTAATCGAGGAGCCATACAAGACTTTCATGAGCTACGTTCCAGCCAGGGAAATGGAGCAGGTGAGAATTGGGAAAGGATATGTTCTAAAGGAGCACGAAAAGCATTACCCGGAAAATTACCCTTGTACTATTAACTCTGCCACCTATTTCCTCAAGGTAGATGGGAATAAGCTAGAGGGTAAGGCGAACCTGTCCATGGAATGCAGGAAGGGACAGATGATTCTGAACGGAAGGCATTTTACCGTGAAGGAGTTCTCAGTCAACGGAAGGGCAACGTATTACTATGATGGTAACACGTTCAGGTTTGATGTAGACTCTGGTCCCAACTCGTTGACCATGTCTTATTCCGCCTCCTTAATGGGTTCGGTTCAGAGACTCGAAGAAATGAGCGAAGTCTCCACTACCGGTGAGACCGAGAACCCCATCTACTGGATACCCTCCCTCGCGGAACCTACGATGAAGACCAAGACCGAGTTATACGTTCAGGTAAAGAAACCACTCATGGCTGTATCCAATGGGGAGTTAAGGGAAGTTAGAGACTTGGGAGATTGGGTTGAGTACCATTGGGTAATGGACTTTCCACATTCGTTTTATCTAACTAGCCTTGCTGTGGGAGAGTTCTCGACGTTTAAGGAACAAGTGGACGGCGTCGTCCTGGAGTATTATCTACCCAAGGGTTTTGAGGATTACCTCTGGAACCTGGAGAGCACAAGGAGGGCCATGAAATTCTTCTCTAGTTATACAGGGGTTGCCTACCCATTTAAGAGATACGCCCAGGTTGTGCTCTTTGGAATGAACGGAGGAATGGAGTATATAACCAGTACCCATTTAACTTGGAGGGTGTTGCACGATAGGAGGGCAGACGCAGAGTATAGTGCGGATTCCCTAATCGCTCACGAATTGGCCCATCAATGGTTTGGGGATCTCGTCACCACCAAGGATTGGCCAAATATCTGGTTAAATGAGGGTTTCGCAACATATTTTCAGGCCCTATTCACCGAGGCCGATAAGGGAAGAGAGGAGTTTCTCTATGACATGTACACGAAATTGAAAACCTACCTTGAGGAGACCGAGGAGTACACGAGGCCCATTGTGAGTAGATACTATAAGTGGCCTGATGAACTCTTTGACAGGCATACGTACCAGAAAGGAGCTCTAGTTCTTCATGCGTTAAGAAACGCACTGGGAGACGAGATCTTCAGGGAAGGTATCAGGACTTACCTGGAACAGCATGCAGGTAAATCCGTGGATACGGAGGACTTCAGGAAATCCATGGAGAGGGTCTCTGGACAGGACCTTTCGCAGTTCTTCGACCTTTACGTGTATTCCGCAGGCCATCCAGAGCTCACGGTCTCTATTCAGTACAATGAAACCCCTGTAGTGGTGCTGGAACAGGGAGAACCTAGTTATCCCCTGGAACTTGAGCTTAAGATAGTGAGTAATTCTACGGCGGAGATTAGGAAAGTGAAGATGACATCTGCAAGGGTAGAGATACCCCTGCCCAGTCTGAGGTATGTCTGCGTTGACCCAGAGTTCAAGGTATTTGCCGTGGTCAATGATAATCAACCGGAGGAAATGCTCGTCTCTGAGACCGAGGACCCCAGCATCATGTGCAGAATTAGATCTGCAAAGGGATTATCCAAGTACACGGACGAGAAAGCCATAAAGGCCTTGGGAAGGCTCTTGGATGACAGCTTCTGGGGAGTTGCGTATGAGGCTGCTGTAAGCCTTGGGAAAATCAAGACGCAGGAAGCGTTAAATGAACTATCCTCTCATAGACTCTCAAACCCAAAGGCCAGAAGAGGTATAGCTAAGGCCTTATCCGAGTTTAAGTACGACGAGAGGGCAGCGGAGCTTGCCATCTCCATGCTCAGGACAGAGGAAAACTACTACGTAAAGGCTGAGCTAATAAGGAGTCTCGGCAAGATAGGTATTCAGAAATACCAGGAGGAAGTGAAGAGATATTATGCAGAGGACAGCCATCTAGACGTGGTAAGGTCCGCAGTCCTAGAGGCATTGGCCCAGTTTGGATCTCAGGAGAACTACGACTTCATCCTGGAGAAGGCGTTCAAGGGGGAGAGCTTCCCAGTTAGGGAGAGTGCCACAAGGTGGTTGGGGAAGTTTGGGGACAGGGCTGTAGATCCCCTCTCAGTCCTTGTGAGGGATAGGTTACCTAGGGTAAGGTCGTCAGCTGTTGAGGCACTGGTCGAGACTTCCAGCCTGAAGGCACTACCCATACTTCAGTCAGTGATAAGGAACGAGGACGAAGATGGAAGAATAAGAGCTCTGGCGCTCAGGAAAACCTACTCCTTGGGGAAGATCCAAGCGAAATAGTTTTAGGTTTTTCCTCATTGGTGTGCAAGTTCAATTCCAAGAATTCTCTTGATGGAGCTTTCATCGTTTTTCAGTATCTGAACCCTTTTGCCGTCACTGTAAACAAGGAATTTCTTTCCAAGTATTACTCGAGGTCTAGAAACGAATATGTACCCTTTACGGCAGTCATTTTCCTCGCATATTTCAAGGTTTGCGACAAACACTGAGTTATTGATTTCCCTATATGAGATTCTATTCCTCGCCAGAATCTCCTTTACCCTGTCAAGTGGTGACTGAGGGGCGACTTCACTGACAGGGATCAATTCCTCTATCTCTCTTTCAAGTCTAGCTTCCTCCTCCTTGATGGAGGCAAGTCTATTCAGTAGATTAAGAGCCATGATTCCCTTGGGAGTTAAGTATAGCATTCTATCCTTTTCCTCTATGAGGTTCCAAGCCTCCAGTAGCGAGAGATATTTTTTCAAAAGATCAAAACTAATTCTTGCTCCTGCCATAAGGCTTGTTTTCCTTATCCCATTCTGTGCAAGCTGAAGCATGTCCCTTATAATGTCATTGGTAGTTCTTTTTTTTTAGCCAAAGCAATTCACTAATACTACTGTGTGTAATACTATATTATAAGTATTTCCCACTTGCAAGAACCAGGTTTGAGTTTTGAGGTTAATATTGTGGCTCGTTGTTTATTTCTAGATTATTCATTTCCATTTATCTGGGGGCCTCGTCGCTAGGTGTTCCCTCCATGAGGCAATTACTCAGGGGTCTTGATCTCCTTACTGCAAGGGGAACTTGAGGATCTGTACTGTAGGATAAGGAATGAAGAGATCGATCTAGTGACCAATGTGGTCAACCTTACAGAGGTATATTACGTTCTCTGCAGAAGACTAGGTGCTCAGAGGGCAGAGGAAATTGTTAATAGTATCGTAAAGTCCGGCTACTTCAGCGTCGTTGGCGTCTCCAAGAAGATATATAGGGAGGTATCTCTGTGTAGGTGTAAGCATGCAATTTCCCTCTCTGATTGTTTCTCTATTGCCACCGCGAAGGCCCGTGGAATAAAGGCCCTGTTTAGAAGAGAGAAGGAACTTGAAGGTATTCGGAAGGAGTCTGTGGAGTTCGTTGATTAATTGATCTATAGTTATTTAATTTGAAGTGTATGTGTCATAACACATCGTCAAGTCTGGACCAAGGGCTCAGACTGCTCAAGTTTTATAGACTAGGCGATCAAACTCATTGTTAATCGCTGAACCTTTTTCATTTTCTAAGTCATCTTTCAAGGGAAAATTAATCAATTGTTCATCTCTAAATACTCAAAAGCTTATAGGGAATAAAGTCGTAATATTGAATGTGTTAGTCACTGAGATAGCCTCCATACCTCTTTTCCTACTGGGCGTGGAGCTCATCTACAGGGGGGCAAAGTTCTCTAGTCCTTACGTGATCGCCCTAATTTCAATTTTACCAGAGTTGATAATAACCTTGGAAGCGTCGTTCAGGTCAAACTATTACGTGGCGCTCTCAACTGTACTGGGGAGCGTTATCTCCCTCTACGTAATTGGGGTTGCGTTCTTTGGAGTGGTCCATTTCATTAGATGGAAGAGCGACTTCAACGTAGGAATTCAGAGGGAATACCTCTTCATAGTTGTCGCCTCCCTCTTCATAGGTCTCATGGGTCTCACGGGTAGAATAGATGTTTGGTGGGGAGTTGTCCTATTTGGTTTATTCCTGGCATATAGCGTAATGAAAGTGAACAGGAGGGTAGTTAGGGATTCTAAGGCAATTCCAGCCCTACTTGTCGGTAGTGTTATAGTCTGGATATCCTCATCCTGGCTTCTTCAAGACATCTTCTCGTTATCAGCAATGTTTCACGTGCCTCCGTATTATGTTGCCATACTCATAGTTCCCGTTATGTCCAACCTACAGGAAATCTCAACTGCCCTCAGATCAAGGAAGGAGAACGTGATGAGGGACCTGCTCCTTGGAGTGATAAATGAGAATCTTATGGCTTCCAGCTTGCTCCTTGCCATAATAGGGTTTGCGTCAGGGGTAAGCGGGATAGCCCTAGACTCTTTAACACCTCTTATTGAGGTCTCTTTCTTAGCGGGGATCCTAGCATATTTCCTAATAAAGAATGGCCAAATCAAGCTCTACGATTCAATACTAATGATGTTAGGCGTGTTGGTATTCATTGGGATGTTCAGACTGTGATCTTGTCTCTCCCCTTCCAGAGAACTAGTCTGCTAGCTATTACACCAAGATCTGATGTCCTTAGTTAGCTTTTCAATGCTTTCCTTTTCCAGGCTCTGTCCCAGGATGAATTCGGCCGTGCTTTCTATTAAGCTTCTAATCTCATCATCGGAGGAGGAACATACCCTCGTCTTATCCATTTCTGACGCGTGGCTCAGAGTTCCCTCCTTATCAGCTATCAACTTCGCCAGAAAATTTCTTATCAGTGCTGTTCTATAGAAATTGCTTTCCATAAAAAATGTTTAAATGTATAGGTAATAAACCTTAATATTATTAGGCAAGACATTCAATCATGGAAACCCTTAAGCTGAGTGACAGGGAACTCAGGCTCGGCTTCACATTCGATCACGACAAGTGCATAGTCTGCGGAGCCTGCGTCGATGCCTGCAACAGGGCTTACGGTGGGAACTGGAGGGTACTCCCAGTCTTCGAGCTAGAAGGGGGCAAGACTGCCCTCTCCATGTCGTGCAATCATTGTGATAACCCCGTCTGCATGAAGTCCTGTCCTGCCGTGGCTATCTCCAAGAATGAAATGGGGATTGTCACCATAGACTCCAACAAGTGTATAGGTTGCGGTTACTGTCAATGGGCCTGTCCCTATGAGGCGCTGCATTTCTCGAAGGATGGGACCATGGGTAAGTGTCACCTCTGCGTTGACAGGCTTGGAAAGGGAATGCCCTATTGCGTGGAGAGTTGTCCCACGGGGGCACTGACCTTTGGCTGGCTGGACAGGCCAGATGGCGAGGTTAACTACCTTGCGCCGGCGTCTATAACTAGACCGAGGTTAAAGATTGTTAATCCCAAGGAGATAAAGGCGTCTCCCCTGAAGGAAAAGAGAGAGGAGAATGCAACAGGTCTGATTGCCTTCACCCTTGGGAGCGAGATAGCTCTGGTCTATTCCCTGTTGAGATTGCCATATTTTGCACTGATTGCCTTCGTGCTCCTCGCTGGCACCCTCCTTCTATCAGTGGGTCACGCCAAGGTCAATGTCAGGTCCATGAGGGTAATTCTCAATTTGTCCACCTCCTGGCTCAGCAGGGAGGTCCTCTTCGGTGGGCTCTCGGCGCTAGCCTTTCTCCTTTCAATGTTCATAGGGAACGCGTATTATGTGGCCCTACCCCTTCTAGTTCTCAGCGTGATCTCCTCGATAATGATTTACATGTTAAAGTCTAGGCCATCCTGGTATCATCCTGACACTCCAATGTCATTCCTTGGGGCAGGGTTCACGGTGGTGTCCCCTCTGGCCTACGTCTTCATTCATAGTCCAGCGCTACTCGTGTTGGGGGCAGTGTTTGCGGTAGGCGAGATAATCACCGCCAGATCTAAGGCGAAGATGGGTTTCAAGGACAGGAGGATTCTCAATTTGCCGTACTTGGTACTCGAGATTGCGACTTTCTTCGTTCCCCTAGCAGGTGTTGTAACAGCAGTCGTGTCCATATTATCAGAGATAATACATAGACGGGAATTCTTTCAAAAGGTAGTATACTACGGCGTTCCAACAGTTTAAATTTTTCAGTAACAATCTTTATTAGACTAACAAGTTAATAGTAACGTGGGTGGAATCATCGCTTGAGATACGATTTCATGGAAGAGGCGGACAAGGCGTTGTTACGGCAGCCAATTTACTTGCAGAGGCTGCTGGTCTAGACGGGCTTTTCTCCTCAGCTTTCCCCATATATGGAGCGGAGAGAAGGGGAGCGGAGATAGAGTCTTATTGCAGGATTTCTGACTCGCAGATAAGAGAGACGTCCCCTATTGAGGAACCTGACGTAGTGGTTATTCTAGATCCCACATTGCTCAAGATTTCCAATCCCCTGAAGGGTTTGAAGAAGGACGGGAAAATTGTGCTTAACTGGAAGGGAAATCCGCCAGTCTCAGGTAGGATCTTCCTAGTGGACGCGACAGGAATAGCCATGGAACTGAAGCTGGTGAAATCTGGCTGGCCTCTCGTCAACATCTTAATGTTGGGCGCACTAGTTAAGGCAGTTGGGGTACCCTCCTTGGACTCAGTGAAGAAGGCCATAGACTCTGAGTTTAGCGGGAATGTGGCAGAGCTCAACAAGAGAGCCGTTGAACTAGCCTACGAGAGCACAAGAGAGGTGAAGGAAATTGTCGCTTGATTATCAGTTTTTCCCGGTTTCCCACCCAAGCGAGGGAGCAGGGGGAAAGACCGGTAACTGGAGGGTGGTGAAGCCAGTTGTTGGCGATAGGTGTATTGGTTGTAATGCATGTTACCTATGGTGCCCTGAGGGCACCATTGGGGTTAAGGGGAAAAGGGCTGAGGTTAATTACGAGTATTGTAAGGGTTGCGGGGTCTGCGCGAACGTGTGCCCCGTTAAGGCGATTTCCATGGTGACCGAGTCATGATGAAGATTATTTCAGGGAATGAGGCTGTTGCCCTCGCGGTAAAGCTAGCGAGGGTTGGGGTTGTGGGGATCTACCCAATAACTCCTCAGACCACCATAATCGAGGAACTGGCTGAGATGAGGGCAAGGGGGGAGATCTCCACAGATGTGGTTAGGGTGGAGAGCGAACACTCTGCCATGGGTGTAACCCTGGGGGCAGCCGTGTCTGGAGTAAGGGCGTTCACTGCTACCTCCTCCCAGGGACTTCTTTACATGCACGAGATGGTTTGGTGGGCTGCAGGGAGCAGGGCACCCATAGTGATGGTGGTAGCAACTAGGGCAGTGGGTGCTCCTTGGAACATCTGGAACGAGAACACTGACTTCATGAGTGAGAGGGATAGTGGTTGGATAATGGCCTTCGCCTCAAGCCCTCAGGAGGCGCTTGATCTAACCCTGCAGGCCTTCAGGATCTCCGAGGATCCTAGGGTTTTCGTTCCCATGATGGTGGGAATGGATGGGTTCATTCTCTCCCATACCAAGACCAACGTGTATATTCCTTCGCAGGAGGATGTAGACGCATTTATTCCGCCCAGGAGGCAACCCTACGTTATAGATCCGGAAACGCAGGAGAGCATGGGTAACATTTTCCAACCAGTCCATTACATGAAGCTAAGGCAGTCCATAAATGATGCCATAGCGGACTCGAAGGACGTGATTAGGGAAGTCGGAAGGGAATACGAGAAGATAAACCCCCTAGCGGATTACAAGACCCTCAACGTAGAGTATAAGCTAGAGGATGCCGACTACGCCGTGGTTACCATGGGGGCTTGGTCCTTAGACGCGATGGAGGCTGTGGACAGGTTAAGGGAGAGAGGAATCTCCGTGGGACTTTATAGGGTGAGATACGTGAGACCGTGGGCTGAAGACGAGATATTAAGGGCACTGGGAGATAAGAAGGGAGTTATTGTGTTTGACAGGGCGACGTCGCTGGGCAGAGGAGGGCCTCTTTACCTGGAAGTGAAGGCGTCCCTGAATAACCCCGTAAAGGGGGTAGTTGCAGGACTGGGAGGTGTGTCCATGAACAAGAGGGATTTCATGGAGGCCATATCCACGTCCATCGAGGAAATGAAGCGTGGCTCCTTTAGGGAGGTAACCTGGTACTATCCGAGCGAGGTGAAAGAAGTTGAGCTTGGGACTCCGAGGTCTGCGATCTGAGTCACTCCTTCCAGGGACGTCAGCCTGCCCTGGATGTCCTGAGAACATGGCCATGAGAATGGTGGGAATGGCCCTGGGTAAGAACGTTGCCATGGTTGTAGTGGCAGGGTGTTCCTCCGTAATTCAGGGGATAGGGCCCAAGAACGCTTACGGCTATCCTGTGCTTAATATAGCCTTCGCTGCCGGTCCCGCAGCAGCCTCAGGTATGTGGAGGGCCTTCAAACAGAGGAACAAGGACGTGACTGTGGTGGTCTGGGCTGGAGATGGAGGTACAGCGGACATAGGGTTTGCATCACTTAGCGGAGCTGCTGAGAGGAACGAGGACTTCATATACCTCTGTGTGGACAATGAGGCCTACATGAACTCCGGAGGTCAGAGGAGCGGTTCCACCCCCCACGGTGCCGTAACCACTACCACACCTGAAGGGAAGAAGGAGAACAAGAAGGAGTTACTCTTCATAATGCTTGACCATAACGTTCCCTATGTGGCCACGGCATCCGTGGGCTATCCCCATGACCTCATGGATAAGTTGAAGAGGGCCAAGGAAGTGAACGGATTTAGGTATATCCAGATCCTTACACCAGACCCTTATGGTTGGCTATTTGATCCCTCTAAGACCGCTGAGGTTGGCAAGTTGGCTGTGCAGACGTGTTATTGGCCCCTCATAGAGGTTATGAACGGGAAGGTTAGGGTAAGTAATGAGTCGCTCCATTGCCTTAAGAAGGAGACCAGAAGGCCCTTGAAGGACTTCCTTTCTGTTCAGGGCAGGTACAAGAAGCTCCCGGAAAGGGATTACCTGGAACTAGAGAAGTTCGTGGATGACCTCTGGGAAAGGATAATCTCCATGAGCTAACTAAAGATTTTTTGTACGGGTCTCCATTTATCTGGCATGAACTCGGACGTCTACAAGATATCCTTTTCTGCCTTCTTTGCTGACCTGGGTTACCAGGCCGTGGTTGCGTCGTTCCCCATTATTCTAGTTTTCCAGTTTCACCTTCCAATTTACATCTACGGAGTTGTGGAAAGTGTGTCCTATGGTGTTGGGTTAATCTTTTCCTTTCTAGGTGGGGCTCTCGCGGATAGGTACGGGAGCAAGAGGGTTGCAATCTTTGGAAACCTCCTGATAACCTTGCTGTCCTTCACAGGACTGGCACAAAATAGCCTCGAGGCGATTGGTCTCTTCCTGTCAGGCTGGTTCATGAGAAACTTCAGGAGCCCTGCCAGGAGAACCATGTTAGTTCAAGCGACCAGTGAGAACGAGAGGTCGAGGGCATTCGCCATTCTTCACTCGCTGGACTTCCTGGGAGGGTTGATAGCTGTGGTGTACCTCTCCGTTGGCCTTTACCTGAGGCTCTCGTTTGCTGAGATTCTACCCTTGACTGCAATCCCAATCCTGATAAGCTCGCTATTCCTTTACCTGTCCAGGCCTAGGGAGGGGAAGAGCACAGCTAGAAGGAGCGGGAAAGTCCTGGGCGCGGTGGCCCTTGCCTCCCTCCTCTTCGGGATCAGCACGTATAGTCCTGGATTCCCCATCATTACCGTGACTCAGTCTACCTCGCAGATCTACCTGGGCACCTTAACCTACGGGTTTTTTCTGGGCTCATCCTCAGGTTTCGGAATGTTATTATCTAGGTTGAGGATGAAGGACTACCTAGGCCTCACCCTGGGTTACCTGGTAACTGCGATCGCAAGTGCCGGGTTTATCTTCCTGTTTCCCTTCAGGGAGATAGGCCTTTACCCCATGGCAATTCTCCTGGGCGTCGGGAGCGCCTTCGCCGAGACCTTTGAACCCAGTATAGCGTCCAAGGTTGCAGGTCAGAACGTGGGAACAGGAATGGGGATACTTTCCCTGTCGAGGGGGATAGGTTACTTTGTGGGGAACTCCGTTATGGGCATTCTATACTCTCTAAGTTACGTTTACGCATACGCCTTTGCATCATTGGTTGCCCTAGGTTCCACTGTGATAATCCTTGCCCTGGTGAGAAAATGACCCTGTTTCAGGAGGTTGATGGTCTCATTAAGGGGAACAGGCCACTATTTGCAATGATGCTAATCAAACAGTTCGTTGAGGACCACCAACTGGAGAACCCGTCAAAGGAGTGCGAGGAAATCTTCCGGGCCGTGAAGGTCATGCCGTGGATGAACGACGAGTCGTGGAGGTACTTTGCACCCTCGCTTCCAGAGGATGAAATAAAGACCCTGGCACTCAAGGTACAGGACTGTGCAAGGATATATGGAGACTAGTTAGGGATCTAGTAAGAGTTCAATAGATAAAACCTAGCAGAGATCTAGCTTTCAACGAAATATTTCTTTAATACAGTATCAAACTCTGATAATTTCGAATATTCTAGGGTTAAGTACATAAAAAGGTTATTCAAGAACGGATGAAGGCCTCTAACTATACTTCTTTACTCTTCAAGCTAACCATTTTAAGGAACAATATGTCCAACTAACCTAATTTGAGGAATCCTTTAACCGATAGATCAGCGGATATGCGTTCACTATATAACTAGGTAGTCTCAACAGAGACGATCACCTTTACCCCTAAAATCAAGTTTTATTTTCCCTCGTACCTAGGAATCATGATGGACAAAAGGGGAAGGGAGGTCCTACTCCTCCTTGTGTGGGGCGACCTCCTCATAAACTACGTGGAAACCATGGTTGTCCCAGCAATTCCCACGATTCAGAGCGACTTCTCAGTGAGCTCGACCCTTGCCTCTTGGATAACCTCAGCCTTCATCATTGTGGGAGCGGTGGTCTCGCCGATCTTTGGTAAGCTTGCCGACATGTACGGAAGGAAAAGGATGTACCTCATCTCCCTTGGGGGTTACCTAGTTGCGGTAGCCTTGGCCGGCTTCTCACCCTCAATTTACGCACTCATTGCTGCCAGGGCAATTCAGGGAATAGGTTACGGGATCTTCCCCGTTGGGTTGGCCATAATCACCGACGTCCTCCCACCCCAGGACGTCGCAACGGCTCAGGGACTACTCTCAGGTTCCGTGGGTATAGGCACGGCCCTTGGACTCATAGTCGGTTCATACATAGATCAGAACTTTGGCTGGCAGTATGCCTTTCACACTGCCTTCATCCTCTCCCTTCTCTTCTTCCTGCTTATCCTGACCAAGCTTAAGGACACGGGCGTGAGGGTGAAGGAGAGCATAGATTACGTTGGAACAACCCTCTTAACCGTGGGTATGGTCCTCATCCTGGTTTACATAACCGAGGGACCTTCGCTGGGCTGGTTGAACGCCGAGAACCTTGTCCTGTTAACGTTGGGAGTCCTTCTAGTGCTCGTGTTTATCCCTGTGGAGTTGAGGGTAAGGGAACCCCTGGTGGACATGAACCTCATGAGGATTAGGAACGTAATGGTCGCTAACTTGGTTGGGGTTGTGAGCAGTATTGCCCTCATGATCATGTATTTCGGGATAATCTACTACGCCCAGTTACCTCCTCCCTTTGGGCTGGGACTTGACATATTCTCTGCAGGATTAACCCTGGCTCCAGCGACCGTGGTCATGTTCGTGGTGGGTCCAATCGTGGGTAAGCTCACGGGAGATGCGGGTCCGAAACCTCTCCTCGTGTTCGGTTCACTAACCTCGATCCTTGGTTTCATCCTCCTCATGGTGAATAGGGGAACGTCGCAGGCACTGGTTGAGGACGTGATAGTGGCGGGGACTGGGATGATCTCGATCATTATTCCCCTCATTAACATGATAGCCGTCTCGCTTCCAGAAACTGCGAGGGGTATAGGCCTGGGAGTGAACACTCTCTTGCGCAATCTCGGGGCGTCCATTGGCCCAGTTCTGGCCACATCAATCATGTCGTCTTATAAGGACCCCTACGTCCTCATAGTAGACAACCAGTTCTTGATCTCGTTCTATCCGGGTAGCGAGGCCTTCAACGTTATGTTTGAAGTTGCAGTTCTGGTCATCCTCGTGAACCTGGGCATCTCACTGCTAACAAGAAACTATAAATTGAAAGGAAAAGGTAGAAATATTGTTTTATGAAAGCATATATTTAAAAATTTATATTCAAGTCTTTTTATAGGAGTATGACTCTTTTAAATAGTAATGAAAAACATAAGTTCTATTCTAATAGTATTGATTTTGCTTGTATTTTCCTCTCTAGGCTCGGGTCTAGTTTTGCAGGCCCAGGAATCCATGTACTACGTGCAGACGTCATCGCCCCAGTACTCAATTTTACCTGGATCACAGTTCGTGGAACCGCTTAACACTGGTCTTACGATCCCGATAGCCATATTGCTTAACTTCACGAACTATTCATCGCTGAACAGTGAGCTTCTATACGTGATTTCAAGTGGTCATTATTTAACTCCCTTGAAGTTCAGGGAATACTACTATCCCAGTCAGTCTTACGTGAACTCCCTTGAGAACTACTTGGAAGGGTACGGGTTTGTTCCCACAGGGAACTATGGACTCATACTCACCTTTAACGCCACAGTAGGCGAGATTGAGCAGGCGTTCCACACATATATAAACGTGTACTATTACCCCTTCAAGGATATCTATTGGTTCGGTAAGGTCGGAGAGAAGAGAGTGGGACCATTCTATTACTTCACGAATAACGTTACGCCATCACTTCCCTATGGCGTGGGTAAGTACGTGCTTGGGATTGTGGGTATAGATAATCTTGATCCACACGCGTACCAGGGATTGAGGCAGGCTTGGAATGTACCCATGACCGAGGGGAAGGGATCCAGCAGTAGCGGGCTAATTTCAAGCGCAATATTCACTCCCAATACGATCCAGCAGTACTTCAACTTCTCGTCGCTCTACGCGCAGGGTAAGACGGGTTCAGGTTCCACGATCGCCATAGAGGGAGTGCCAGAGTGTTACGTGAATACCACGGACATATACTCGTTCTGGAGACTTTTCAACATTCCTAGGACTGGGTCATTCAACGTTATCACCCTTGGAAATGATACCTCGGGAGGTCAATCGGGTGAAAACGAGCTGGACGCTGAGTATTCAGGGGCCTTTGCTCCAGGGGCTAATATCGCAATAGTGTTCAGCGATGGATATGTGGGCGGGAAAGCCCTTGTGGGAAACCTCCTAAACTACTATTATGAGTACTATTATATGGCAAACTATCTTAATCCTGACGTGGTCTCTATCTCAGTATCGTTACCAGAGAGCTATCTTGCAGCGTATTATCCGGCAATGTTGTACATGATACACAACATCATGGTTCAGCTATCGGTGCAGGGAACCTCGGTCTTGGCTGCATCAGGGGACTGGGGATTTGAGTCCAATCATCCTCCGCCTAACTTCCACATTGGCGTTTACAACACCATATGGTACCCGGAAAGCGATCCACTGGTTACCTCGGTAGGCGGGATATTCCTCAATGCGACCTCAACGGGACAGATCTACTCCTTCTCTGGGTGGGATTACAGTACAGGAGGCAACAGCGTGGTGTTCCCGGTTCAGATATACGAGCTAACCTCCTTGATTCCGTTCACGCCTATCACAGTGAGAACTTACCCTGATATCGCCTTCGTTTCAGCGGGCGGTTACAATATACCCGAATTCGGTTTTGGGCTACCCCTGATCTTCGACGGACAGCTGTTCGTGTGGTATGGGACTAGCGGTGCAGCTCCCATGACGGCTGCGATGGTTTCGCTTGTGGGACAGAGGTTAGGCCCACTGAACTACGCGCTCTATCACATTTCGTACTCTGGAGAGGTAGTAACGCCCCATGGAATTATTAAGGGACTGTCAGCCTGGATACCCGTTACCTCTGGCAACAACCCAATGCCGGCCCACTATGGATGGAATTACGTTACTGGACCTGGCACTTATGACGCGTACGGTATGGTCATGGACTTGGGAATGTATGCCGAGTATATCTAAGCAGGTTACATACGTCATCACTTTTTTATTTTAGGATTCAGATCTAAGATTGAACGTTGTGTTCATGTATTTCATCTCCTTCATTGCACACAACCTTTTCATCACGAGGCTCGGTCTCAAGCGACCTAGTGTTCCGCATCCAGCTAGGGCAATTTTGCGAGTCCATCTGGAGACACTCCATGATACTTTAGGCCCCATATTCTTTGACCATTTTCATGTCACAACGAGTCCCACTATGATATTCTCAATAGTATCTTTCCTGATTTTCTAATCCAGGTTTTCCCAACTCTTACCCATTCCTTCCTTTTCTCCACGTATACTTCTAGGACTTTTTCCTTAGAATTCGTCATCTTTTTCAATTATTTTCTCTCCTCTATGATTTGCAGAATAAAAGGATCTGAAGAGTAAAGTTTCTTCAGGAAAACTTCGGTATTCATGAATAGTGCATCTACATCACCTGGAAACATGTTAACTACCTTTAAGTAGAGTTGGTTGTCCACCCTCTTCGGATACTTAGGAATATCACATCAACATATAATAGCTCAACACGTGTATCACTTCATATACTATTAGAAGTTATCCGGGTCCTCCCTGAGTGAGATCATATCATTTCACACGATAGATATTAAACTCAACTACCCAACCTAGAAAAGCATCTCTTTTATTCTCAAAAATCTGTCCCATCTCAATGAAAATACTGAAATACCTGATCCCTTACATCGTCTTTGGGTCACTTCAGTATAAGTTCACGAAGGATGGGCTGACCTTTGCCTCACCATTCCTTTTCATGTCACTTAGATACTTCATAGGTGGACTAGCCCTTCTTCCCTTCGCCAAAAAGGTGGTTCTCAACAGAGACGTGATAATCCTGACCCTCCTAACAACTGCGAGCTCCGGTCTCTGGGCAATGGGTCTTAACTACGTTGCACCCTCCGAGTCTGCGGTCCTAAGCTACACGATGCCCCTCTTCTCAATCCCCATTGCATACCTTATCCTATCCGAGAGACCTAGGACCTTTGAGGTTGTGGGGGCGATCATCGGTTTCCTCGGGGTTACGGTGTACGGTCTATCCCTTTCAGGCAAACTTTCCGTCCTAGGTGGAATACTCACGGTGCTCAACGCAGTGTTCTGGGCCTCCTTCACTGTGTATTACAGGAAGTTGAGGTCCATGGACCCAGCAGTGGTTAATACGTCCCAAATGCTCCTTGGATCTCTCGTTTTCCTGGCCTTGACCCCTGTAGGTTTCAGGTTCGATCCATCCTTGAACTTCGTAGGAGATCTCCTGTTCTCAGCTTTACTTGGTGGTACTCTTCTCTTCTATCTCTGGAACGTAATGCTGAGGATGGAGAGGGTCGGTAAGGTGACCGTTATGGCCTTTTCTGTTCCAGTCACGAGCTCGATCATTGACGAGGTCACGGGGGAGGTACAGCTCAATCATGAGAGTTACGCGGGAATGCTAACCATGATGGCTGGGATTATTCTTTCAAGAAAGGATGAGATATTCTCGAAAAAGAGGAAGGTTGCTGTGAAGACTGCGAAAACCTCCTAAAAGGTTTTTAACTTTGACCTGATATAGTTCCTGATAAAGGTAAATAGTTGTAAACCTCCCTTTGGGAGGACAGTACAAGATTATAACAGCTTCTCATGATTCGTTTTTAAGCATGTTAGAAATGAGGCTAATTACCAATATCTGGATATGGAAAATTAATCTGAATACTTTTTAGTTATTTAAACATATTTACGAGGAAGAAATACGGTAGTATCTTCGGAACTTGATTTGGAAACGCTACGCAGGAATTCTTAGGATCAAGGTTTTTCCAGACCAGATTGCCCCAGAAGAACTTCGACGACACTATGCGGTCCCTCACGATCCAGTCATCTTTTTACACTAAGTG
Organism: Metallosphaera sedula DSM 5348; assembly: GCF_000016605.1. Taxonomy (NCBI): domain Archaea; kingdom Thermoproteati; phylum Thermoproteota; class Thermoprotei; order Sulfolobales; family Sulfolobaceae; genus Metallosphaera; species Metallosphaera sedula. The sequence goes on from NC_009440.1 coordinate 273,370, forward strand.
TACCAAGTATACGCCATGAAAGTGATTAAGGTTTCAGATGAAAATAGACAGAAACTTCTTCAATTAGCCGGAGAGTTACAGGCCAAGGAAGGAAAGAAGGTAACCCTGGATGACGTCATCAAGGTTCTCATAGACCACTATACGAAAGAGACAAAGAAATCCAGGCCTAGGTTGACGGAGTTACTCGAGAAATATCAATTTGAGGCAGAACCTGTTACCGTGGAGGAGATGGATAAGGAGATCTACAAGTGAAGGAGATAGTACTCCTAGATACATCCTCCATCTACGCAATTTTCAACAAGGGAGATCCCAATCACGTGAGGGCTTCACAACTGTTAAGAGAAATAGAGGAGTTGAGGTTTGGTCAACCCACCATCTGCGATTACGTGGTAGATGAGACGTTGACGCTGGTTTTTCAAGGCATGGAAAGAGTTATGCCTTCCTAGTGCTGAACGAGATATTGAACTTCATTATCGAGGGAGTTACTCTTGAGTTCGTTAGTCCTAACACGTTTGAAAAGGGGATTGAATACTTCAGAAAGTATCAGTTAAGTTTCACGGATCACGTTCAGGATGCCCTACTCATGGGGCGAAGCAAGGACAGATACATAGCGAGTTTTGATAGGGGATTTGACCAGGTTAAGGGAATAGTGAGGATTAGTTGACTAACACGGGGGACTGGAACCCACACAGGAATAGCGTGATTTTCTCATCTCGTTAAAGCCACCGCCCTAGATGGTTTTACCCCTACCTCTCACGCTATCTGGCCTTGCCTCCCTCAGGGCACCCCCCACTCTCCTCGTGGTCCCATAGTTAATCCACAGGAATAGAGCAGTTATCATGGGCAATCCCACGTACACGGAGTCTAGGAAAGGAGAGAATGTTCCCAGCGCCAGCACAGGGGCATAGTAGGCTACGATTGTCGCAATTGAGATGCAACATGTACTCCCGCTAACTATTCCCAGAAGGGGCAGACCTACAAGGGAAAGGTTCCTCCTTAACCCGGTCATCCTCCTGAGCTCAATGAGGTTCCCAACCACCAGCAGGCCTATAACTAGTCCCATGACCAGGGAGAAAAACGAGAGATCGAGGTAGAACCAGGAACCGCCCAGAGATAGCGAGGGAGTGAAGAATAGGCCTACCACGTTCTCTAGGTTCAGGGAACCCATCGGAGCATAGGTCACGGAGAACACGCTAGGGGGCGAGATTCCCAAGATCCTGTCTAGGAGTAGACTATATGCCACGTAGTGCACGGTAAGATAGGACAGGAAGACTCCCCATGTCACCCTATCCCTCAGACAGGATACCACGCCCCTAAGAGGAAACCTTAGGAGTAAGTAACCAATTCCCAACCAGAATACCAATCCCCCTCCCAGCTGAAACGGGAACTGACTAGGAAAGATGGGGGAAATCAAGAAGAAGGCGAGCCCCAGAAGGCTCAGTAAAAAATAGAATAATTCAATCTTCATTTCATCAATCCCTGAAATATTCCTTGTATATCACGAAGATAAGAGACGAGAATAGTAGAATCATTAAGCCTACCAGGAGACCCAGGTTGAACTGATATGCTAAAACGTCAGGGAAGTACTGCGATATGGCGTAGGCAAGTCCTATCCCGGAGACTAGGATCAGCGGAAGCACCATCTTCGACACGTCTGCCTTCCTAACCTGTTGTTCCTGGACTTCCGTATATCTGAACCTGATGGAGAAGAAAATCAAGGAGCCCATGAAGACTCCAAAAACCCCAGAGGCACTTATGTACATTAGCCTCCAAAGGTTCTCGACGTACACCGAGATTGGGGACTGGGCTAGGTAACCAAGGTTCCCGAAGTCGCCAATCCAGAGGAAGATGACCGCCATGATCACCATGGTGAAGATCCACGCCGCTATATCCTTGGGCTTGAGCATGATATCACCCCGTGGAGTTAGTGACTATCATAATCCCCTTCATGGTGTAATGACCCGGCCCGCAGAACTCCGCGCACCATATGTTGTAAACTCCAGGTTGGTTAACTAGGACGTAAAGGTCATAGGTGTAACCTGGGATCGCCTGCATTTTCATTCCGAGCTGTACTATGTAGAAGGCATGAATCACGTCAGCAGAAGTTAGCTGGAACACGTAAGGTTTGCCTGCCTGAATCACAACCTTGTTGTATGACACGGTCCCGTTAGGGTAGACGAATTCCCACACGTACTGCTTAGCTATTACCTTGATCGGAATTGCGGTCTCGTTGCTGGGAATGTAGGAGCCATGGGAAATGTAACCTAGATACTGAAATGATAATGCCCCTAGGAACACGAGGATAGCTATGGCAAACACTATTGTGGAAATTTCGGCTATTCTCTCGGCTTTCACTTCTCATCACCCCTTAAGGAATAGATCAGCACAAGGTAGGACAGAAGGAACATGTTAATACCTGCGAGTATCCCAAGCTCAAACTGGTCTAGGAGTAGGTTAGTCAACGTGAACATCTTAGCCGTAGTGTAAGCTATTAGGCCTAGGGTTGCCAAGATGCTTAGGTCAACCCCCAGGGATACTGGCCTGGGTAGCGTGATTGTGCTCACTTCCTGAGACCTCGACAGGGCACTCGCCAACCCCAACCTCTTCCCCAGGTTGAATGAGTCGGACCCTGACTCGGCCCTAGACTGCAACCACCTTAGGGCAGGGAAGATTGTGAGGAAGGACAGCAGAAATATTACGCCGTCTACCTCGATCCCTATGGGTCCTATATCCCTCCCAGGAGTTAGATATGCCCAAACGCTATTAACCACGAAGGAGACGATGAAACCAACCCCTAGAGCCATGGAAGCAGGTCTCATTACGGGATTAGGAGACTCATGTCTGAACACGTACTCGTCCACGAACGGGAATAGGACTGTCACAGCTCCCCATGCCAGGAAAATGAGCGACGCATTTGACGGAGTCACAGACTTATAGAAGAAGTAGATGAACAGGAAATACCAGTCAGGTATTGGGGGAGTCTGCGCAGCCAGTGCGGGATTATACTCTGGCATAATATACTTGATCGTAGAGCCGTCAACCGCGATCTGGAACGGGAAAGCTGAGGCTATCAGGAAGATGGCTCCAAATGTCATTAACATGGTAACCACTATTATCCCAAAGGTCCTGGTCAGGGGCTGAAGTTTCCAGTTCGGGTCATTCCTAAGCTTGTCCTGGTAATCATCTATGAGCTCGGATCTCCCCTTCTCCTTGCTTAGGGGTGGAGTTATGCCATGCTTCTCGAATATGTAAAGGTGAAGCCCTAGCACCAGAGCTATTAGGGCCCCAACTATCCAGTGGAACACAAAGAACCTATCCACAAGGGGATCTACCCCGCTCGCAATTCCTGGTAGCTGGGGCAGAAGGGTCATGGCAGCTATTAGGTTGCTTAAACCTAGGGGCATGTAGGTAAAGAGGTTCAGTCCAGTCGTCGTCGCAGTCCAGGAGATCAAATTGTAAGGAAGCGAGTAGCCCAGGTAAGCCTCAGTCAACGTTAACCCTGCGAGCACTGTTCCCACCACCCACATTATTTCCCTAGGTTTCCTGTACGCTCCCACCAGAAAGTTCCTGGTCATGTGAACCAGGAGGAGAAATACCATGGCGTAAGCTCCCCAGCTGTGGAGACTAAAGAGGAGAGCTCCCAGGGGAACGTTAGATATCAGGTAGGAGGTTGACGCATAGGGATCAGCTGGAACGTAATATAGGGCCACAAGCATCCCAGTTATAACCTCAAACATAAAGGATGCTAAGACAAAGGAACCCAACCAAAAATCAAGCCTGTACGCATAACGCGGAGCTTGCCTTATGGTGTGACCATATAGACCTGTCCTCTCGTCGAGCCACTCCAGGACCCTGTCAAGCCAGGTCCCTTCCTGTTCCTCCAATAACTCACCCTCACACATGCAGGGTTTGAGGGTACCGAGTAACTGTACCTAGGGTCGTAGATCAAGTTATCCCTTGGCCTTCTCCTGGGCACAGCCTCAGAGAAGTACGGGGCATTCGTCCCCACGGCATAAATGTCGCCAGTTGTTTCATCGTATTCTAGAAGAACCATTGGAAGGGGCCTAGGAGCTGGGCCACCTACCACCACCCCGCCCTGATCCAGTTGATACATGGAACCGTGACACGGACAGTGCAGGATTGAGGTTGAAGGATTTAGCCCAGGGTCGCTAGAGCTTGAGACTAGGGCTTGCGCTGGAAGCTGGCACCCTAGGTGCACGCAAACCGCGGAGAAGGCGCATATCGAGTTCTTTGGTCCAACTCCTACAATGTCCTTAAAGTTGGTGTTAATCCTGAACTGGTTTGCGTAGGGATTCTTGAACTCCACATCCTTCATGTTATTTAGCTTGTTAAAGTCCACGAGAAAGCACGGCTCATCCGTGAGAGGATACGTAAAGAAGTAAACCGGACAGCTTCCCTGGAGCTGGCTTATGTTGGCGACCTTGTACCTAGGAAACCCCTCTAATCCCTGTGAGTTGTTAGCCACGAGATACTTAGGCGAAATGGACTTCAGCTCTCCGTAATAGTATCCCATGTAATCTAGAACAGGGGTAATCAGGGGAGAGACCGCAATGGCCCCTCCCAGGATAAGACTCAACCTAAGAAAGTCCCTTCTGTCCAATTCCCTTCACTATGATATTAACAGCATTGAGTTACCTTTATGTATTCTATTAAAACTTTACTATATTTGAGTTTTAAATAAGAAAAAATTAATCATTATAAATTCGCTACCCCACGGCGTAAGGGGCAGTGACGTTCTGGGATACGACGAGATTGACCCACATCCCTGATTCTGCATGACCTGAAATTCCGCAAGCTAGCCAATATGTTCCTGGTGCCATGGGTCCGTAAACACCCAATGCAGTCTGACCGGAGGAAAGTCCCTGAAGCGTATAGGCTGACGAAGTGGTCCCTACGTAAAGCAATATTTTCCCATCGCTGGCCAAGTCTGCTGCGTTAGGAGTGGCAGTGTTGTTCATAACCAGGAGAAGGTTGTGTTGAAGTGACTCCTGGTTGGTGAACTCTACCTCGACGTTATAACCGGCGGGTATGTAAATCGTCATCTGCCCGAAAGAAGTTCCATTGAGGTTGAAGGTAGACGCTGAAGATAATGCGACCAGTGATATGACCACTGTCTTATTTGACGAGATAACCGGGAGTGTCACCTTTGTGGGCCCTGAGCTCGTGGTATTAGTAGTGGAGGGAGAGGAGAGGGTGTGGAATTGATAAATTGAAATGATAGCTGCAGACAATACTACCACAGCCACTATGAAAGCTACGACATAGGAAAACATGGGAGAGACTGCCTTACTCATACGAAATCATCATGATAGTTCACTTTTCTATTTTATAAGCATTTTTTCAAATGTTCCGCAATTCCAGAAAAACTGGTGTTTGAGCAGATCGCTTACGACCAGTACGTGAAGAATTAGAAAGTAACGAGAAAAGCGCCCCATTTTGATGGAAACTCGCGCAGATCTAAGTCAAGGCTAGCTTAACCTTCCCAAGACAGGTAATGAAGACGACACACATCAGCAAATTTGCCCTAAATAGCCAGAGGGTTGTGGCGGTCAGAATCTGTACTGCTCATTTATACTGGAAAAAAGTAGGTAAGGATGTTTAATGAACAAAGTTAACTAAATAATAAAATATTTCTAAAAATTTTGACCATTTAAAAGAACTAAGGTTCAAACTATAAAAGGTTTTTCATTTTTTTATGATGGAAATACCTGATTAATGAAAAATATATATGTAAACATTAATTCCCGTTAAATGAATTTGTCATTGAGAATACGATGGGAAAGTTAGGCAGAATTAAGGAAATTCTTAAGATAGCCCTAACCACTACAAGTGCCCACGACATAGGAATCATGTACATTGTGCTAGGTATAATAAGTCTTATCACAGGTTCCGCTTACGCAGCGCTGATCAGGGATCAACTAACGTTGAATAACGTGGGTGCGGTTGACTACTATAATGCCGTGTCTCTACACGGCATATTTATGATCTTCTTCATGGTGATGCCGATCTCGACTGGTTTCGCTAACTACCTAGTTCCTAGAATGATTGGTGCGCACGATCTGTACTGGCCCAAGATAAATGCCCTGTCCTTCTGGATACTGGTACCGGCAGTCTTCATGAGCATAATTGCGCCCCTGTTCGGGCCTATAAACACTGGATGGTACATGTATGCGCCTCTAAGCACAGACCTTCAGGTAAACGGGGGTTTCGGCGTTACTCTCGTTGAGGTAGCGTTAATGATAGCGGGGGTATCTTCTACTCTTACGGGGATAAATTTCCTCATGACAATCCTTAGACTGAGGAAAATCCCCTTCTTCAAGATGTCTCTTTTCACTTGGTCATGGTTTGCGACCTCTATTCTTCTAATGGTAGCCCTGCCACCCTTAACAGCAGGTCTAGTCATGGCGTTTCTGGAGAGGATGTGGAACCTTCCGTTCTTCAATGCTGCCCTTGGTGGAAACCCGCTCCTGTGGCAGAACGTATTCTGGTTCTTCGGACACCCAGAGGTATATATTCTCATTTTGCCGGCCATGGGGCTGGTCGGTGAGGTTCTTCCAAGGGCCGTGGGAAGACAGATTTACGGATATAAGGCGTTAGCCCTATCGTCAATGGCAATAGCCTTCCTGTCAGTTCTGGGAGTTTGGATGCATCATATGTTCACGGCAATAGATAGTGATGTGGTAAGGGAAATAGCTGCGGCAACGACCATGGCCATTGCCATACCCTCTGGAGTAAAGGTGGTGAACTGGACTATTACCTTCTATGGAGGGAAAGTTAGGTTCTCAGCCCTAACCATAGGAATGATAGGTTTCATCACGCTGTTCCTGGTGGGTGGAATCACAGGAGTCTTCTTCCCGCTTATACCTGTGGACCTAGCCTTCAATGGTACCTATCTAGTAGTGGGACATTTCCATTACATGGTCTTTGCCATACTCGTGGGTTTGTTAAGCGGTTTGCTCTACTATTTCCCCTACTTCACTGGGAAGTGGTTTGATCAGGAACTGGCCAGGACCTCAATGTTCATGATAGTTGTTGGGGCTTTCGTTGTAGCCACGGGAATGAGTATTGACGGAGTCTTGGGCATGCCCAGGAGATACGCCGTGGTGCCGGCCCCTGTCTATCAGCCCTTCCAGAATCTAGTCACGGTAGGAGGTTTCGTGGAGGGGATTGGTCTACTGCTAGCCTTCGGGACTCTACTCTACGCCTGGGTTAGGGGGCCCCCTGTTAAGAACCTGGATCCCTGGAATTCAGAACAGCTCATAGGGATACCAGACTTCACGCTCAGGCCCATTGCCCTACCGCTATCCTTTGGGAAGGAGATGGATGGCACAACCCCTGAGCATAGGCATGGCTCCTATTTCCCTTCACTGTTGGGGTTGCTGTTGTGCTTCCCACCACTGGGCTTCATGTTAATCCTAGCAGGTATAACTATCCCCGGAATTTTCATGGTTTTAGCCTTCATAGGAGTGGGAATGGCTTGGCTATATAACGACTACTTCAGGCAAATTAAGCCAATGCCAGGGCTTGGGGGTTTCGGACTAACCAAGATGTTGAGCTCAACGCCAACAGGGTCCACTGGTGCCCTGGGAGGGGTTGAGAACCCAACGATCCAGGAGAACGGGGTCGAGATCGCCAGGAGGGCGAAGACGCCTGTCCTCTTCTTCATCATAGCTGAGATATTCCTATTTGGAAGCTTCATAGGCGGTTACATCTATGACGTGAACGAGACTCCGACGGTGGCTAGCCTACCAAGGTTACCTGTAGATTGGTATCCTCTTCCCCTGATCATGACGGTGGTTCTATTATCAAGTTCGATTCCAGCTCATCTCGCGTATCATAACTTCCTAAAGGGTAGGATCAAGATGTTCAAGATACTGGGTGCATTGACTACCCTGATGGGATTCTCGTTCCTAATGGGACAGGTATACGAGTTCACGCATATAGTCAAGTTCACTCCACAACAGGACGTATACTCAGCATTCTTCTTCAGCATAGTGTCACTCCACGCATTTCACGTTATAATGGGGCTAGTTCTCTGGACAATTACCCTACTTAGGACCAGGATCACCATCCCATACCAGCTATCCACAGGGGCATCCTACTACTGGCACTTCGTTGACGCTGTATGGGTGGTCGTATTCACTATGCTTTACTTGCAACTACCAATCTATCACCCGTGAGTTTATGAAAGGAAAGACTGTTTTTTTGGGAATTTTCCTTACACTATTGATAGTTAACCCACTTTTTGAGAAAATATATGGAAAAAATGCCGTGCTCTACATGGCCTCCCATTACGCCCTGTTTGCCTTGGGAATGTGGATTGGCTTGGCTATGGTCTCGAGGAAATATTGGGTGGGTAAGCTAGTTGTGGGCTCCGGATTAGCGGTACTGGCTCACATACCCTTGATATTTGATGTTTCCGCATATAGTGAACCAGTGAGACTGATCCTGGAGCTAGGCTTGGTACTAGGAGGCTTCCTAGTTGGCTCCTCATTTCAGGCGGGAGGTAACATGGTAGGTTATACCTTGTTGGGAGGATGGATGGCTGGGGACACGGCCCTCTCAATCGCTTTCCTTCTTGGTGACAGCGGGTATACCTTCCCCTCCTCTCCCTATCCCACGTGGCAAATCAAGGATGCTGGGGTGTTCATGTTCCTTCTAATGAATGTTGTGGCTTTCTTCATTATCATGAGGATCTTTATAAGATTCCTTGAGAAGGGCGAGCTATACCCTGAGAGTAGATGATACAAGATGTGCACCATCATAGTCCTCTTAACACACTTCTAAAGGCAAGATATATCACGGTGGCTAATATTACGTTCATCGCCACTATCATGAAAATCCCAGCTAAGGGGAGAGACTCAGGAGAATAAGGGGAGAAAGGATAAACCTTATTGCTGTACTCGGGGCTTCCAATGACTAGAAGAATACTAAGCACAGTATCTCCCAACATGTAAAGGGCGAAGAGGCTAATCTTACTCCACTGTGGAAGGGCGTGTATGGACGAGCCCAAGAGGAAACCACCTAAGAGTAGTGAAACGTCTAGAAGGACCCTAAACTCAAGGATTCCCGCCCCCAGGGAGAAGGGTAAGGGTAAGTGCCAGAATATCACGGGGACCACTCCAATAACAGAAAATTTCCAGTCGTTCCTTAAGAGAAGGTATCCCAGTATGAAGCCTGAGGAAACAACGGCGTAATGCGATAACATATATGCAGTTGCCGAGTGAAATTCGAGTTCCTCGGTCGCGGGGTTCAACCCTACGACGGCAAGTATTAGACCCAATGCGAGCATCTTCTTGTTCATCAATCAAGATTTGGGCCTGGGGTTTAAAACATAGGCATAAATTAGTAATTTATTCTTCCCAGAATATAATCTCTTTTCATTAGAAAAGAGTTTAATATTTTCCATCGTTCATGGGTTATAGGATTAAAATAAAGGTTAATAACGACGAAATATCATATCAAGTTTATAACTTATTATATCTAAGACCCGCGTATTCTTAAAAACTTTTAATCTACTAACTTATCTACTTGTAAATATTCGAGGAATACATGCGTATGAAGTCCTTCAGAGCAAGTCTCCCTAGAGGAGTGTCAACATATTGGATAAATCGGCTATTGCGAACAAGCCAACTAAAACCAGCGCAGGTAAAATCACGGATCTTCTCACCAGGAAAGCAGAGCCCACAATCGCCACAACCTTTAGTAGAGTCATCACTAGGAGCAGAGTCAACGGATTTCCTTGAAGTAAGTGAAGTAACGCGTTCTGTTCTGTATATCCTGCCTGAACGCCCACATAGGTAGTAAGAATATCAATTAGTCCTAGACCGCCAAGTAATGGAAGCAGTATTCTCTGAATCATAGGTTATTATTGATATCTAAAATTAAAAGTTGCATATGTTTAAGTTTATCGTTATATATAGAAACAACTAAAGAAGTAGACTCTTTTATACATTTATCTACATATCAACATAAAGTTTATTACCCATATTTTGTTAATAGGTATAATAATGGTGAAAAAGTTTGAACACTGGTCTAAAGATAGGTGAGGTTGTAGCCATAGTGCTTATCGCAGGGGCTCTCTCCCTGGGATTCTTGGGAGGGAATGTGAGCGCTCAGGTTCCCTCAATCCCATCGGTCTCGGTCCTTGATCATTACACTGGCTTAAGTTGGTCGCTCGTTAGCTCATTCAAGGGAGTTGCGGATAGTTCTCCCACCGCATTCTTGCAGAGTTTCGGATCATATGCGATATCCTACGCTAATCTCACTGATAGTGGAGGAGATCTGCTCACAGTCCTTCAAGTTTACTTCCCGTCAGCCCACTCCGCGTTATCATACCTCGAATCGGTGGCTCCCTCAAGCCCTCAGTTGATAAATGGTGTATGGGTCTCCACGTATTCACTGGGCCAAACGGAGATTGTGTACATGGTTAGCGGGTCTCATTTCGTTCAGATTTCGTATGTAGGTAGCTCTGGTGCCCTCCCAAGCCTCAGTTCGTTAGAGCAACTAGGCTCATCCCTGCTTTAGCAAGCCTTTTTGACATCTTTCCTTCATTGACTGATTTTCCTCTTTTTATTTTTAGCCAGTGAGAGATCGCACTTTTGTTATGGAGAAATTAAAAAAGGGTTAAGGTAATTTATATTCACGGGAAATGTTGTGGAGAGACCAAGCTTCAAGGCTATCTCAATGATCTATATTCTATTTGTCGTCTATCTGCTTATCTTCTTCGTCATGGATTCTCACATTTCCGTCCAAAACTTATTAGTTGGTCTCTCCATTCCACTTTCATGCATACCCCTTGCCCTCCCTAGAGCAAATCTTTACGTTGTTCCCGTGTATTCAATTACCCTTTTCCTCCCTCTGTTTCTTTATCTCTCAAACTTGGATTTGGTGGTTGCAATCCTACTAGTTGTTTCGTCGCTTGGAGTGCCCTTATCCGCTGGCGATCTAAGGAGATTAGTTGTAGTACCCTTCATGGCCTTCCTAGTCATGTTTGGTATTACCTATTCCGTTGCAGGAATTATTCTAGTTAGTTCAGGGGCATATTCATGGTTCCCTGTTCTAGCTGGGGTACCTCTCTTCATATCTCCTGTCATGAAACTGGTTCAAAGCAAGTGGAATGTTGTGCCGGGCATTGCGTTGGTGTTTATTTCACAGTTCCTAGAGAGTGGTCTTAATTTCTTGGGTTTGAGCCTTACAAGTTTCCTTTCAATATCCTCGATCTCGGTGATACTTTGGGGAGTTTTGGCCTTTCTCGTTTCAGTTTCTTTCCTGGCTCTGGGCTTCAAGAGATCAATTCCTCTGATATTCTTGGGGCTATCGGCATTAGTGTATCTTCTAGGTCCTACACAACTGGCATTTCTCCCCCTCGAGGCAGGATCAGTGAGCATAGTGAATAGAGAGGAAAGCAAGGAACTAGAGGTAAGGGCTGAGGGAAACAAGATAGTTGTGAAGTTTCGTCCAAGGGGCACGAAGACTACTCTCCTTGTGGACTCTCTTCCCCAGAAATTCTCGTGTAACAATTCGGAGTGCATCTCGACCATATTCACACGTCCTGGATCACATGAGGTGAAGCTCTGTTTCGCTGGTGAGTGTATCTCACAGAACATCGTTACCACTCAGCACGTAGCTTCAACGCCCATCAAAATAGAGAGTATGGTGAACGGTAATAAGTTGAATATAGTGGTGAAGGTTACTGGTAAGGTTAACTCGCTTGAGGTATCAGTTAATGGGGAGCCAGTGAAACTTCAGGAGAACGGGAGGGAATTCACTGGAGAGTACTTGATTCCAGCTCCAGGGAAATATGTAGTGGAGGCAACGGCAAGTATCAGAAATAACACCATTTCAGTGTCAAGGGAGGTTGAAGTCAAGTCCCTAAATCTAGAAATCAATCTTAAGGTTGATCAAAGATGGCCTGATTTGATTATTACAGCTGAAACTATTGTGGACGGTTCTAAATCCCCTGTAGATAAGATAAGGATAAGGGTAAATGACGAAGATCTCTCCTTCAATAACCCAGAGGCTGGAGTTTACACCGCGACGGTTACATCCCTAGAAGGGAAGACCTATGAGGTGGTAGTCGAGGCTCAAAAGGGCGAGATAACTAGGGTAGAGAGAAGGAAAGTGACCATATCTCCGCCTCTTCTCAGCTCCTGGGATCCCAAGATCTGGATAGGGAGGACTATCTACGGTTACGACGTGGAGAGCATTCTAGGCATTGGGGGAACCTCGTATGTGCTTCTAGGGAGGAGGGAGAACAAGAAGTATGCAATAAAGATAGCCAACGTTTCTCCTTCATCCTCAAGTTCCTCAACTAGGCTAGGAATCTCTACGTTCTCTGACCTCAGTAAGGAATCGTCAAAACTCCAGGAGATATCTGAGCGCTCCAATGACATCGTTAAACTGTATGGGGTCTACGCTGACGTTAATACCATCAGGGAGATCCTGGAGGGAAAGTCCTTCCTATACCTTACCAATCCCCCTGCTATAGTCATGGAGCTAATGACCGGCGGGACAGCGGAGGACCTAGTGAAGAAGGAGGCAGTGTTTCTCTCATCCAATTGGCCCTCCGTGGTAAGGATTATCTTCATGAGTACAGCGAGGGCACTCTCAGTGGTTCACAGGGAGAACTACGTTCACCTAGACGTTAAGCCCAGGAATATCTTTTTCAGTGAACCGCCAGGGAACACTGGTGGAGAAGTTCTGAACAATCTGGTTAACGGGAAGACTGCGGTAAAGCTTGGGGACCTGGGTTCTGCTAGGAGGAGAGGAGAGAGGATCACCGAATATACAGCCGAGTACTGCCCTGTGGATCAAGTTGAGGACATGTTATTGGGAAGAGGTGCCAGGCCAGACATGGACGTTTTCGCGCTTGGGGCAACAATTTACAGGTTAATAAACGGGACTTCACTTAATCCGCCAGAGGTGGTCAGGGAAATGGACGGAGCTGTAGACGCTTTTCTGAGGAGGGGTGACTTTAGGGCTAACCTAGATAGGGCGAGGAGGGCATATTCTGCAGTCCATTCTAGTTTAAGATTGAGCAGGTTCCATGAAGTCGAAGGTCTGGTGAAGAAAATGACGGATCCTGATCCGACAAGGAGACCCTCCATACAGGAGGTCCTTAACGAGTTAAATGCGATAAAGTGAGGAAAAGTTTCAACTGGATCCTCAAGGAAAACGACTTATCTTACCTTTAATCCTATAATTATCGCTACGGCTAGGAAGATTATGAGAGTTATTACCTTGACATAGAAAGATGATATAGTTAGTATCTGTGCAGGTTGAGTCGTAGAATTCTCACCGAGAGAACTAACGTTAGAGGATGGTGGGATAGTCGTTCTTGTTAGGTTGAGAGTGTTTCTCGTAACGTTTTCACTTTTCGTGAAGCTAACCGTGAGCGATGAGTTGAGCGGGACCACCACCTTCAAGGGGTAGGTCACGTTATAGCCATTGGGCGGCGAAACCTTAACGTAGTACAAGCCTGGATATAGGTAGAGGGTAGAATTTCCAGTCACGTTGTAGGGCGTTCCGTTCAGGTTAAGGGTGAACGGGATTTGGCTTTCCACGCGTAGCGGGAACCTCTCCTCGGTGAAGTTGATCTCGACGTAGAGCGAGACGTTGCGATATGTCCTCCCGTTCAAGGTCACCGCGTTAGAGGAGGGGGTTACGGTTACCTTTCCCTGAGAAAGTTGACCAGTTATGACCTTGACGGTGTAGTTGTAGTATTCTGGAGGGATTACGCTGAACCCGTAAACTCCCACAGACTCGCTCAGGACCACTAGTCCCGTCGAGTTCACGAGGTGACCGTCTATCTCCAGGCTCCAGTAAGGCGCACCGAAGCCCACGATTAGTAGAGTGTAAAGCGATTTGACTGGGGTAAGGAGTAGGGTCGAATTGGTGGGAGAGATCTCCCCCGTGATCACGTTGTACCCGGGCTCGGGCCTCACGGTGAAGGTGTACTCTCCTGACGGGAGGGTCAGAACTAGGGTTCCCGTGACGTTAACTTCAACGTTGCCCAGCTCGAGGACCCAATACCCTGGGTAGTTCAGGGTTATGGAGGCCGTGAAGCCGGGAGACGAGGCAGAGTACACGTATACCTGGTCGTTGACCAAGGTGTACAGGAGGATCCCTCCCTGGAATGGGACGAAGCCTACCAGGTTACCCTGGATCGGGGTCGAGGACACCTCCCCCGTGAAAAGATTTATCTCCTCAAGGCCTTGCGACAGGAGGTAGGCTGTCCCCTGGCTCTCGTATAGGAGGGATGAGGCCGAGAAGGTGATTGAGGACACCAGGGTTGACCCCCTCACAACATAGGTCTGATCCCCAGACACAACGTAGGTCACATTGAAGGGTCCAGGAATCGCGAGTTGACCCGGAGACGGGAGCGGGATCATGGAGACGCTGGAGGAGGCTATCACCAGGCTAGAGCCGTTCAGGATGAGGGCAGTGTTGCCGTCTATCCAGGCAGAGTTAACCTCGGTTAGGCCAGGGACGTACAAGACCTTGCCCGAGTCGGTGATGATGTAGGACTGAGGGCCCTCGATTATTAGCCCGCCATGTACCTTGATGAGCTTACCTGGAGACGAAACAAGTGCGGTTGGGGGACCTGATAGGAGGGTTCCAGAGTACACGAAAAGTTGTTCCAGGCTGACCTGTACTATTCCACCGTTGACAGACCATATCAAAAGGTTGGCACTATCTGCCGTGGAGTTCAGCATTTCCACCCCAACTTTCCCCTGCCCCAGGTAGACGCTAACGCCCACGAATTTCCCGGTACTCATGTTAAGGGCTGTGACGGAAGACCCAGAACTAGAGTTATACTCCAGGAATAGGTAATCCCCCACGTTCCCCACAAGCGTGTAGTTCGTCGAGATCGGAATCTCAATCTCTCTATTGTTCACCACGTTAAGGATCCACATCCTCAGGAAAGGCGTTCCGTTCACGACCACATACCCCTCAATCACGACGTAATTACCCTCTAGTCCCGCACTTCCAATCACCCCTTGCCCCATCAGGACCAGACTGGTGTTCTCCCAGACATACACGTCTCCCTGAAAGCATCCAACCATGTAATTTTCGTTTGTAACATTGGAGTGGAACACCCCCTTCACACTCTGCACGTTATATATCACGTTCTGGATAAGGGCCTGCGAACTGGTTAGCGGAACCAAGGCGAACAACAAAAGGGCAACGAGTAGAACTACTCTCATTTTAACTCCCTTATTACACCACTTTTTTAACCTTGTCCTAACTTCCGCGACGATTAGACCTACTCGATGTCCTCCTCAATCTCCCTTCTCCAGGAGAACAGAAACAATACTGAAATAGTACAGTCGTGACGCGTGGTGATTTAGTCATAACACCTTAATTCATTTAGAGCAATGTTCTGTAATTATATGATTCTATATATCATTGAACTCCAAAGATACTAATTTATGTTTCCCTAGGGTAGTTATTATCATGTCAGTAGTCGCTTGTTTCAAAGTGGTACCAGACGATACGTCTGTTCGCGTTATAGGCGGGAAAGTCGAGACAAACGTTCCCGTCAAGATAAGCACCTACGATAAGAACGCTATTGAGGAGGCCGTTAGATTGAAGGAGAAGCTGGGATGGAAGGCCATAGGCGTTACCGTTGGTAATACTGACAGGAAGAGCATCAGGGATGCCCTCTCCATGGGATTAGACGAGGTTGTGGCAATATCCACAGGTTACCTAGACGTAGCAGGGACGGCCATGGCACTTGCCGAGACCGTGAGGGGAATATCACCCAAGCTTGTGTTAATGGCTGAAACCACTACTGACAGCAGTACTTCTGCGCTTCCCCCTTACCTAGCACAACTGTTGGGTTATCCTCTCATCTCCTATGTTAGATCTCTTACGATTCACGACTCAACGATCACGGCAGAGAGGAGTGTAGGTGACGTAGAGGTCGTGGAGGCGCCTCTCCCAGCCGTGGTGTCTGTGACCGGGGAAATTAACACACCTAGGACGCCCTCAGTGAAGCAAATAATGGAGTCGGCGAAAAAACCTGTGAAGCAGGTTAATTTCTCGTCTCAACCCTTAGCTGAGCTGGTTGAAGTTCAACCCTTCGTCACAACGAGGAAGAAGGTGATAATCGAGAAACCCATGGCTGAGGCCGTGGATCAGCTCATAAACTACCTGAAGGGGGAGGGAGTGCTATGAGAATCCTAGTCGTTTCAGAGGACCCAGACTTCTTCAGATCCTCATCGTGGATCGCACAGCAACTTGGAGGTGAAATACTTGGGATCCATCCCTCGGAGAGCAGGTATGTGGACAAGTTGTTCATTCCAACCCTGGAGGGAGCGTGGGAACTACCCCTCTCCGAGTTTGCATACACCCTAAAGCCTGATGTAGTGATAGCTGGAGGTACCAAGAGGGATAGAACCTTCGCCTTCTCGCTTGCGGGTAAGCTCAAGGCCTCAGTCGCCTCAGATGTGATGGAGGCCAAGTTTGAGGGACAGTCCCTTCTGGTAAAGAGACCAGTTTACAGCGGTGTGGGAATAGCTACCCTCAGGCTCAAGTTGCCCGCAGTTATCACGGTTCAGAAGAACACGATGGAGCCTAACCTCCTCAAGGGAGAGGTAGAGAAGGTTACCTTGCCTAGCTCCAGTGTTGTCTTGAAGGAGAGGAAGCCCGCACAACAATCGGTTAGTCTTGACAAGGCCAAGATAATCGTGTCAGTGGGAAGGGGAATGGGATCCAAGGAGAACGTCAAGTATGCCGAGGAATTGGCCAAGTTGTTGAATGGCGCAGTGGGAGGTAGCAGGCCTGTGACTGCGGAGATGGGTTGGCTCCCTGAGGACAGGCAAATAGGCCTATCAGGGAACAAGGTTAGACCTCAGCTCTACATAGCCCTGGGAATTTCGGGTCAGCCTCAACATATAGCCGGGATCAGGGACTCGAAGATAATAGTGGCGGTCAACAAGGACAAGAATGCCCCGATTGCCGAGAACTGCGATTACCTAGTTGTGGGGGACGCAATAGAATTCTGTAAGGTAATGATCGGGAGGCTTTCAAAATGAGCTTTGATGCAGACGTTATAGTTGTGGGCGGAGGCCTCGCTGGCCTATCAGCTGGGATAACCGCGAACAGGGAAGGTCTGTCCACCCTAATCCTGGAAAGAGGTGAGTACTCTGGAGCAAAGAACGTTAGCGGGGGGAGGATGTATGTTCACGCACTTAAGAGCCTAGTTAACCTTGAGGAGGCTCCCCTTGAGAAGCCCATCGTTAGGGAGACGTACGAAATTACCTGCGGGGAGAAGAGACTCACCTTCTCTTTTTACGATCCGAACACAAGGAATAGCTACTCGGTGTTGAGAGCTAAGTTTGATCCATGGCTCGCAAAGAAGGCAGAGGAGGAGGGGGTTTTAGTTATGTATGAGACCTTGGTTCATGATGCAGTGAGGGAGAATCAGGGTATCACCGTGAGAACCAGCAGGGGAGATCTTAGGGCTAAGTTAGTGATTGAGGCAGATGGAGTGACCGCAGGCGTGTCTAGGTACCTAGGACTGAGGAGTCTCTCCCCCGACTCACTCATGCTGGGAGTAAAGGAAGTGATAAAGCCTGACAGCGTTCCTGAGGAGGGTGAGGCGAGGGTACTAGTGGGGTACCTGAACGGCCTACTTGGAGGTGGTTTCATGTACGTGAACAAGGACACTTTGTCGATAGGTGCCACAGTCAAGGTCAATTCCCTGCAGAAAGAGAGAGTCTTGGCCAGGGATATAGTGGAGGATCTAAGAACCAAACTGGGAGTTGAGGGTGAAATACTTGAGTATTCGGCTCACCTTATCCCCTACTATGGTTATACTAAGCTTCCCCCTCTTACCGCACCTAACCTGCTCGTTACAGGTGACGCGGCGGGTTTCCTGATTAATGACGGATTTGTCATAAGGGGAATGGATCTGGCCATTGGGTCAGGGATTGTGGCCGGAAGGGCTGCCAAAAAGATACTGGATCTAGGGGATCCCTCTAACACGAAAATTTATGAGGATATGCTCCAGGAATCCTTCGTGATGAAGGACCTTAAGACAGCCAGCAGGGCTTTTCAGCTCATGAATAACGAGAGGTTGTTCAAGGTTTACCCAGAACTGTTCTGCAGGGTCCTTTCAAGAATGTTCACAGTGGAGGGAGAGAGGAAGACTCTCATGACCGTCTTCCAAGAGGAAGTGAAGAGAGATGGTCTCACCCTGACGCAGGTAGTGAGGGACTTGACGAAGGTGATGTGATTGGATCTAGTTAAGAGGCTTTCACTCAATAAGTACCGAGTTGACAGGGAACCACACATTAAGGTTAACCTAGAGGTATGCAGGACCTGTGCCGAAAAACCCTGCGTTAAGGTGTGTCCTGCCGGAACCTATGAGAGATCCGGTGACGTTATAGAAGTACATTACGAGAGGTGTCTAGAGTGTGGTGCCGCCCTCGTAGCCTGTCCCTTCGGCGCCATATCCTTCAAGTTCCCTGAGGGAGGAGTTAGCTTCAGATATGGTTAACTTCAGGGACGGTTCATTGCTATTTATAACTTGCATTTGTATCTTTTTATTATGGTCCTTTCTCTACGGCTAGAGGGCTCTCACTTATTTTCGTGGAATGGGGAGCTCAAGTTTGCGTTTCGAGCGACCATAGTCCCGGAGAGAGTGAAACCTGTACCCCTTGACCTCTTCATAGTCCTTGACGTGAGCGGTTCCATGGGTATTATTGATAACCCTCCTGAGGTAGACGATAGCCTGATTGCAGGCACGGCCGAGGTTGATGGACACGTAGTTAGGTACTTGAAGGACGACATAGGCGTTAACAACAGGTTAGAGGTGGCACTCGAGGCCATAAGGAACCTTTTGGAGAACGCTGATACTTCCACAAGGGTTACGATTATCACGTTCTCGGACCACGTGAACGTTCTCTGCAGGAGGGTTACACCTAGTACGGCCCTGGAGCACTTAGAGGAAATAGTCCCTGACGGAAACACTGCCCTCTACTCCGCAGTCAAGAAGGCCATTTCCCTCATTGACGAACATCCAGCCAGAGTATTACTCATCACCGATGGCTATCCCACTGATGTGGAGGATGAGACGGAGTACTCTAAGCTAGAGGTCCCTAGATTCTCGCAGTTCATTCCCATTGGCGTAGGCGAGTATAACGCGAAAATCCTACGCAGTTTGGCAGACCTTAGTAACGGACGCTTCTATCACGTGAATGACGTGAGCGAGATCTCAAGGATAATGGAGGAAGAGAGGGCGAAGCCATCTGGTGGAGTGAAGGTCAGGGTAGACGTCCTCTCTAAGTTTCCCGTGAATTATGTGAACTACACCCCTCCGATCTACATTGGTACAGTTGAGGGTGTCACAAGGATTTACGGTTTCATTCAAGTGCCCCCCAAATACTCTGGCGAACTCGTGAGGGTTAAGTTAACCTACACAGACACGCTTGATGACAGGGAGTATTCCCTAGAGAAGTTCATCTCCGTAATCCCAGCGACGGACAGTGCGCAGTTCGTCTCTGGGCTAAACAAGTACCTTCTATGGGAGGCAGAATATTACGAGAAGATGAAGGAGATATCCAAGCTCCTGGAGTCGGGCATGCAGGTCGAGGCAACCAGGAAGATGCAGGAGCTTAAGGATATTGCAGAAAGGACGAGAAAGGCAGATCTGATTGAGGCTACGAAGAAGTTGATGAATTCGAGCGACGAAAAGGAGATAAGTAGTGAAATAACGAGGAAAATGAGATCATGAAGGTCCTCTACGAGGAAAGGGATGGAATATCCTGGATAACCTTCAATAGACCTGAGAAACTCAACGCCTTAGATGCAGAGAGTTGGAAACTCCTGGGGGATCACGTGAGGCGTGGGGATTCCTCCGACTCGAGGGCTATCGTCATCACTGGGAATGGGAGAGCCTTCAGCTCTGGGGATGACATTGGGTCCATGACCTCCCTTAACGATCAAAGGGAGGCTGAGGACTTCTTTAACGCGTTACTCTACGCGGTGGATGGGCTAATCTACACCAACAAACCCGTGATAGGAGCAGTTAACGGGTTAGCTTACGGTGGAGGGTGCGAGATACTTCTCTTCATGGATGTCGTAATCTCAACTAGGTCAGCGAGATTCTCAATCCCCGAGGGAAGACTAGGCCTTATCCCTCCGATGGCATTATCCGTTGGATATAACTCGATTGGACGTTCAGTTGCATGGCTAGCCATCACAGGTGAGGAGATAGATGCCATGAGGGCGAAGGAAATAGGCCTTGTTGATATTGTGGGAGATGACCTCAACCTAGAACTGGAAAAGGTAATGGCCAGGATTTCGTCCATGGATCAAGGCTCCATAAAGGTGATCAAGGCCTGGTTGAGAAAGAGTAGGGAACCGATCAGGGAAGCGATTAGGGAACTGTCCTTTATGTCACTATCGACTCAAGCAAAGGAAAGGATGAAACGATTCCTTTCACGATAACTTTCTAGTGTTTATTCCTGGAATAAAGGTAAGGAATATTCCGAAGAGGGTTACCGCTGATCCCACGGCCTCCTCCAAGGTGGGAATTTCCCCTAGGAGCAGATAGGAGAAAAGATAGGAGGAAACAGGGACGAGGAGGACGATGGTACTTGCCCTCACTGGTCCAATGGACTTGACAGCGTTGAACCATAGGATGAATCCAAGGGCCTGTGCCGTGACTGACACAAGTAGGGCTAGCCCTATTCCCTCCAGATTAGGCGTGAACCTAGGCTCAACCAAGGAAACTGGTGCCAGGAAGAGTCCAGAGAAAAGCGACATATACGCATTTAGGGCGAGAACGTCCCTATCCCTCAGGTAGACCCTGTAGTAAATGGTTCCCACGGCCCACGTTAATCCTCCCAGGAGGGCAATTACGCTTCCCAAATCAAAGTTCGAGAGTCCCACCGAGGCTATGACGCCAGTGAAGGCCAACACTATTCCAAGAACTTGAAGAAGGTTTATTCTCTCCTTCAGGACTAGTCTAGATAGTATGAGAACGAATACCGGTTGCGTGTAGATCAAGGTTGAGGCAAGTCCTGGGTTGGCCGAATACTGTATCCCCAAATTGAGAAGAACCAGGAAAATTCCTATATTTAGTAAGGCGGAGATCGACTCCTTCACGCCATATGCCAGTTTCCTCACAACAAGAAATAACAGGGTTCCTCCAACTGTCACCCTGATAAGGGCTATAATGAAGGGTGACATAAACTGTAGGGTAATCTTTATGATGGGGAAAGCTGATCCCCAGAACAATATCAGTAATATTAAGCCCATGTATTGCTTGGGTGGCACAGTTGCTACTCCGTTAAATGCTTAAAAGTTCATTTGTGAAGATAATATATCTCTAGATAGAGAAAGACGTTAATATGTATACAATCTCCTCACGTTTTACCTCTCAACTTCATCAAGGGAAATCACGTTAACTATCCCCTTTTTCCCTATCTTTCTCCTCAGTTTCTCATCCTCAGTCACCAGTTGGACGTTGAGGTCACTGGCTAAGCTAACGAATGATGCGTCGTAACAGGTTATGTCGTTGGAAATGGCAATCATTTCGGTCCTAACCATGTTTACCTCGGCAATTATCATGGCGTCTAAGACATTTTCTATGTATGTAGTTAATTTCAGGCCCTCTTCCTTCGTGAGATTCTTCCTTAGACTTACTTCCTTCCAGATTATGTTCCCTAGCTCGAATCTGGCCAGTGGCGCAGTATAATTTCCTCCTAGGAGGTCAACCCTTCTCTCGAGAATTGCCCTATAAATTGAGGAAGAATCGAAGAGGTAACTCATCTACTTTCCCTATCTTCCCTAATCGATGAGACCCCTTCCCTCGTTGATAACTTGCTCAGGATGTGATCTATTTTGTTAAGTTCCATGTTGAGTTCCCTGGCCTTGGCCCTTTTCACCTCCATCATTAGAGCCCTCCTAATAACCTCAGCCTCGTTAATCCCGTACTTCTCCAGTTCCCTCTTCAACTCCTCAGGTATCCTAGCCGATACGGTAACAGTCTTACTCATGGATATAAACTATATCACTGTGAAAATAAGGTTTACTCTTTGTAAACAGTAGAGTGTAGGGTTAAACTTATTCCCCTTGTACCCACATGATCGTGATGCATTCAATTGTACTGCATGGAAAGGGGTCGTCACCATCAAAGGTAGAGTGGTTGTCAGTTCCTCTCAAGAGGTTCGGCACTGTTGAGGTTCCAAACTTTGATTATGATGTGGAGCAGGGACTAGAGATCGTGTTGAAGACCGATTTTCAGTTGATCGCAGGTCACTCAAGGGGAGGTACCGTTGCGCTTCTCGCTGGAGCTAGGAGGGGTGTACCAGTGATTGCGGTCTCTGCCCCCACCGATAGGTTGCTCCAGCTGGAACACCTTTCCAAGTTTCCGGAGGACAGTGAACAGGGGAAACTCTACAGGTATCTTTCCTCCTTCCCCCGGGAAAAACTCCTCGAGACGTCACCAATAGCCCACGCCTCTTCCCTTAGGAACATACTTCTAATACACGGAGAAGGCGACGACGTAGTTCCCATCATTCATTCGGAAAGGCTGTGTGATAAGGTGAGAGAGGCCGGGAACAGCTGTGAGATTGTGAAGCTTAACATGAGACACTCACCACCTAAGCACCTGTATGGCGAGATAGAGAACGTAATCGTCAACTGGGTTAATTCACTATGTAAAAAAGGAGTACTGTCTTGCTCTACGTAACCTTGTCAAGATATTCCTGACAAGATCTCTTCCATTTGTTGCTGAGATGCGGTGAAGTTCACTAGATTGATCTCTATCAGGGTGTTGTCCTTGTAAGCTAGAAGGTATGTATGCGGGTAGAAGAAGGAGTTCTCGGCATAGATTACGGTGTATCCGTCGTAGGTGGTCACGTTATATCCGAAGATATGATGGAATAGGCCTCCATGAAATCCCAACATCATTCCGTGAGCCCAGAAGCTTATGTTGGAGGTAAATGTTATGACGTTTACGCGCATCACCACCTTAGTCCCGTTGATGTTACCCACAAGCACCTCGTGGTCCACAGACTTAACTTGATGAGGGTATGGAACAGTGACGTTAGTCCCGTTAGCATAGTATATCGAGATGGTGCTGGTCGGATATTCCTTAAGGTAAGTTTGGTTTTCGAGAACCTGCCATGAGCCTCCTAGGGTAGATTGAGCTGTCGAGGCTGACAAGACTACAGGCGTGGGATTTGCTAGCGCTAGGTAAATCGGTATTGAGATGACCAGAGCAGCAACAACAGCTATTCCGGCTAGAAGGAGAGCGAATTTCCTTTTCATGATTTCAACCTAGATCGAGTACTTTTAAACTTTATCGAAATATCGATTGAGAAAAGGTCTGTTGTCTGAAAATTAGACTAGGATCAGTTGAGTTTTTAGAGTCAAATCTCCATTTTATGTCTAATGTGTTTATACGTAAGCGATACCTCATGATTTGTTCGCAAGTGGAAAAGGTGGTGAGTGTTACAGGGTCTCATGCGCCCACAATGGCTTGTTTAACTTGCGGTTGTCGAGCACTTCCATGTTAGCTTTTAAAACTAGGTCCAGTCACTCTCCCCATGGAGACAGCTGTAGTAGTCGTGATAGGGGCTGATAAACCGGGAATTGTGGCAGGCATATCGTCAAAGCTCGCAGAGAAGAACGTGAACATCGTAGACATCTCACAAACCGTGCTAAGGGGAATTTTCTCCATGATCATGATTGTGGATTTGGATACCGGGCACATTTCGGTGGGCCAACTCAGGGATGAATTGCAGAGGAGAGGCAAGGAGCTTGGAGTAGAGGTATTGGTTTTCCATGGTGAGGTATTCAAGTACATGGAGAGGATCTAGATGAATTACTCCGCAGAGGAGATAGCTGAAGTAATTAACATGCTCACGCACGAGGATCTAGATATAAGGTCAGTCACATTGAGCGTCAACACTCTGTTCGCTGTATCTGATGTCCCTGAAAGAGCCCTGGAGAAGCTATCGTCTCTGAGGTCTGCATTCTCTAGGTTTTCCGAAGTGGTCAACTCAGTGCAGGATAAACTTGGGGTTAAGATCGTAACTAAGAGAGTTGCTGTTTCCCCAGTTCAGTACTTTCTCGAGCCCTATCCAGACGTGAAATATGCGATAAAGCTAGGGGAGTTCCTAGATACCCTAGCTAGAGAGTCGGAGATTGACTACATTGGGGGATTCTCAGCGTACGCTGATAGGGGGATTAGTAGGGGGGCCCACGTAATGTTGCAGAGCTTAGCAGATACCATGAACTCTACCTCAAGGTTGTCCAGTATGCTCAACGCAGCTTCCACTCAGGAAGGTCTCAACGTGGACGCTGTCAAGCTATTTACCTCACAGTTATTGAGGATGTCCTCCCACGCCTCTTCTAGGGTGGCAATAATGGCTAATTCACCGCAGGACTCACCCTTCGTTCCCTCGGCACATCATGGCCGTGGGATGCCCAACTCATCCATTAACATAGCCGTGAGTGGGCCTGGGGTCGTCGCGGGGGCCATAAGGAGAGCCAAGCCTGCCACTTTTCAGGAGTTATACGAGGTAATCAAGAAGGCTTCATTCAAGGTTACGAGGCTTGGGGAGCTCGTGGGGAGGATGGTGTCGGAGGAACTAGGTGTGGCCATGGGTTCCGTAGACCTATCGCTTGCCCCATCCCCAAAGGTAGGCGATAGCGTTGCAGAGATCCTGGAGGTTATGGGAATCTCCAAGGTAGGTGGACATGGCTCTCTCACGGCTCTAGCCATACTTATGGATGCTGTGAAGAAGGGTGGATCCATGGCAACAAACCTAGTGGGAGGACTTAGCAGTGCCTTCATACCTGTGAGCGAGGACTCCATCATGGCCCTGAGAATGAGGGAGGGTTATCTAGAGCTCAATGACCTGCTAGCAATGTCGGCCGTCTGTAACAGTGGAATAGATATGGTTGGGGTTCCCCGAGACGCAGGACAGGACAAGATTACTGCCTTAATTCTCGATGTTCTCTCTCTTGGGCTAATGCTTAACAAGATCGTTGGAGTAAGGGTGATCCCGATAGAGGGTAAGCCTGGGCAGGAGGTGGATCTGGGAGGACTCCTTGGAAAAGTGGTCGTGGCCAAGATGAAGGATGTGGATAGCTCTGAGTTCACATCTAGGGCAGGGTTCATTCCCACACCAGTCAAGAGGCTAGAGTTGGGTTAATAACATTCTTGTAGACATTCTTTTTATCTACCTTGGCACCTTCCTATATGCTTCAAGAAATTCTTGAAAAGTACAAGAGGGTCTGGTCCCTGAACTACTCTCAAGCCCTTCTAGCGTGGGATCTGGAAACCTACATGCCAGAAGAGGACTCAGCGTTAAGGGGAGAAGTACTGGCTAACATCTCCACCATGATCAGGGAAATGACCATGGCACTTGAACCTGACGTGGAAAAGGTGAGGGAAGAGGACTTAGACGACTTCGGGAAGGGCGTAATTCGGGTACTGAGGAGGTCACTTAGGTTCTACAAGCTTGTCCCCAAGGAGATCACAGAGGAACTGGACAGGTTAACCTCCCAAAGCGTGGTAGTATGGAGGGAGAGTAAAAGGAAAGGGGACTTCAACCTGTTCAAGCCTTACCTGGAGAGGATAGTGGAGCTTCAGAGGAGTATTGCTGAGAAACTGGGTTACGAGGGACATCCCTATAACGCGTTAGTTGATCTCTACGAGGAAGGGATAACGGTGACCGATCTAGATGCCGTGTTCTCTCAGTTACTTCCAGATCTGAGGACCATCCTGGAAAAGGTGTTGGCCGAGGGCTATTTTCCCTCTAATCATCCGCTCAAGGAAATGAGCTATGACCCAAAGGTTATGGAGGAGGTGAATAGGGAGGTCCTGAAGATTCTCAACATGCCCACGAAAACGTTTAGGATGGACGTA
This sequence comes from Metallosphaera sedula DSM 5348, assembly GCF_000016605.1. Classification (NCBI taxonomy): domain Archaea; kingdom Thermoproteati; phylum Thermoproteota; class Thermoprotei; order Sulfolobales; family Sulfolobaceae; genus Metallosphaera; species Metallosphaera sedula. Next base: position 299,288 of record NC_009440.1, read on the forward strand.
TCCGCACACCCGTTCACGATTAGAATATCATCTAAGGACGTAAGGATTACGACCCGATATGAGGGGATAGACTTCAGGAGTACCATATTCTCGGTAATACATGAATCAGGACATGCCATGTACGAGCTTATGGTTGATCCTGCATATGAGATGACTCCAGTTGCCGGTGGAGCCTCAACAGGGATTCATGAGTCTCAATCGAGGTTCTGGGAGAACATAGTGGGTAGAAGTAGGGAGTTCACTAACATCCTCTACCCCATCCTTAAGAGTAAGCTCCCAATCAAGGATGACCAGGAGTCGCTGTACAGGTACTTCAACATGGTGTCGCCAAGCCTCATTAGGGTAGATGCAGACGAAGTCACATACAACTTTCACATTGCCCTCAGGTACGAAATTGAGAAGAACCTTATCTCCGGTAAGCTGAGCGTAAGCGATCTTCCGTCAATGTGGAACGACTTCATGGATAAGTACCTGGGAGTCAGACCCAAGCATGATGGAGAAGGGGTTCTGCAGGACATCCACTGGTCACAGGGTAGTTTCGGCTACTTCCCGACGTACACCTTGGGAAACGTTCTAGCTGCGACCATCTACCATTTCATAGAGGACTTGCCTACGAAGGTGAGCAGGGGAGACGTGAACGGAATAAGGGCTTTCCTGTCGGAGAAGATATGTAAGTATGGGGCTGTTTATCCACCTAAGGTTCTCTTAACCAAGGCATTCGGTGAGGTCTATAACCCAAAGAGACTATCGTCCTATCTTGAAAAGAAATACATAGCCTAATGCAAAGCGGCTCTTAAGTCATAGCGAGTGGGTTAAGTTATCAACCCTTCCTCCATCTGCCACTATAATTTGTCCGGTAACATATCTAGCCTTTTTGCTTGCTAAGAAGCTAACAATGTTAGCAACGTCCTCAGGCTTCCCTGTGGTGTGAAGAACTGTCTTATTCCTGAACGTTTCCCTTAATTTCTCCGCCTCTTCAGGAGTCTTCCCTCCTAGAGTCATGTCAGTCTCTATCCAGCCTGGTGCCACAGCGTTAACCCTTATGTTATATTTACCTAACTCGAACGCTAGTCTCCTTGTTAGGATTATTACCCCTGCTTTGGTTATGGCGTAAAAAGTTGTTCCCTCAGCGGCTGTCCCAATACCTGCATTGCTGGCTATGTTAATAATCGATCCATTTTCCGACCTCTTAAGAAGAGATAGAAATTCATACGTGACGTAAATTACCCCGTTAAGATTAACCTTTAACATGGCGTTGTATTTTTCCTCATCGAAATTCTCGAAGGGCATCAGATACCATATACCAGCATTGTTCACGAGCACGTCCAACCTGGGAAAATCTTTCTCGAGCTCTTCCCTAGCCTTCCTCACCTGAGATCGATCTCCCACATCACATTTCACAGTAAGCACTCCTTTTTCTTTCAATTCTTTAGCTTTTTCATCAGAGCCGTGATAGAGTATTGCAACCTTATATCCTTCATTCACGAAGGTCTTAGCTATTTCCCTTCCTATACCCCTTGAACCTCCAGTAACTAGGGCATACATAATGTGGAAGATGGAGAGGATCGTTTTAAAGTTTAATAATTTTGAGTAAAATTTACAATAATAACATTGTACAGGGACATATATGACGATAATGGAAGCTTGGAAATTAGAGTTCGGTGACGTCTTCCCATATGTTGTCCTGATGATCCAACGTTCAAATGGAAGGAAAAATCTGGTAATTGTTTTTAAGTTCCTATGAATTCACTTACACGTTGAAGAGACTAGTCTTCTTCGCCATAAATTCAGTCGCTCCCTTAACCTTGATGACCCTGCACTCCTCACTTAGGGATGCAATTCTCTCCTCGCTAATTATCTCTCCCTTGGGGATATCCCTTTACCTTTACCTGAGAAGCTCATGGCCTAAAACAGGTTTGTATGACGCGATCCAAGGATCTAGGCTTGGAAAGGTACAGCTATACTCCTGGGTAGTTAGTTACTTCCTTTACCTGTCCTACACTCTCGATTATGCAGTATTTTACGATCTGAACCTCCACGGAGTTGTGGCCTACTCCTTACTGGGTCTACTTACACTCCTCACAGGATTGGTCCTTCTGGGAAGAGCCGAGATGCTCTTGATCCCTCTTGCCCTGGGGCAGTTGGGATTGGCATTCCTGTACTGGACTCCTAGCCCTGCTCAGGCACAGCACACAATAGACTTTCTCGACATCCTTAACTCCTCCCTACTCCTTGTTTGCATGACCCTGATCCCATATGCCGATGGGGAGCCTAAGATGGCGTGGGTGGTTCCCATATCCCTTGGGGTGGGAGTGGGTTCCTTGATAGCAGGCTCCTTCTTAGTAACTCCCCTCTCGCAGATATACGGGTCAATCTCCATGATAGGTCTAGTAATGGTGGAGGGTCTCGCTCTCAACAGGGTATTTAGGTCTCAAAAGGTGAACCCAATGTTTCTCTTGACTGGGTTCCTTGTCTCGGTCTTAATTAGCCTAATATCTCCCCTAACCTACTACAATCTCACCATAGCTCCCTCCGTAGCCCTTCTCTATCTTTCTCTCTTCCTTGCATTCGCCTATCTCCTTACTGGTGTAGGACGTATTTTTTCGTGGGCATCGGCAGGTCTAATGATGTACGGCCTTTACAACTCATTTTTGGTGGGCGATTTGATTCAACAGGTCTCAATTCTTTTGGCCATTTTCGTGATAGTTTTGGTAGGTTTGACTCTGAAGAGGAAAGGAGCTTCAACGCCCTAGATGTTGTGAAAAGATTTATTATAGATTAATCTATTATTATGTATGGCACTCTTTAAAAAAGAAAAATTGTATAAAGTGAATGGAGATTTGCAGGAGATAGCCTCAAAGTTCATGCAATATCTTCAGATGGACGGATGGAAGGTTCAATCCAAGACTGAGGGCGACAAGGTGGTTATTCAGGCGCAGAAAGGAGGAATACTTCGAGACATTGTAGCAGCAAACCGGGCTCTTACCTTCCTCATGGAGAAGACGCAGGATGGAATAAAGGTAACAGTAGGGGTTGGAAAGTGGATTCAGAACATTGCTGTAACTGCGATTGAGGCCCTTCTCCTGTCTGAACTTTTCCTAGTTGTTGACGTGCCAGAGATGCTATGGAACGCTCATGTAGAGGATAAGTTACTCAAGGAGTTGGACAACATAGTTGGTATCTCCACGTGAGGCGGGATTTTACAAGTTAGGTCACTTTTTCCAGCCTTGTTTCAATACATCAAGTTAAAATCTCACGCAACAATATTACCTCAATGAAATCTCTCAAGTATACCATACCAGTGGCACTGGCCGTTTGGTGGATACCCATTCTCAACGGAATAATTGTGGGAGCAGTGGCCGGATTTTCAGAAAGGAGAAGAGATACTTCCATGGTCTCCTCAGGTGTAGCGTCCCTTATTGCATCAGCACTTTACCTCTATCTGGCCTTTAAGGTACTGGTAGTCCCTATTTTCGGCAATCTACTTCCAGTGTTAGCGGTCATCTTCTCCATAGTGGGTATCTCCCTGGGTCTTCTCGCATCATACACGATATCTAACAGGACCACGGTTTCAGTTGTTACCCCAGAGGGAGCTGAGATGGAGTTTTACGCAAAGAATAACGACGAAATAGAACAGAAGTTGAGCTCCCTAACTCAAGGTTGCGGAAATCCTTCCTATAACGTGATTGATGAAAACAACATGATTGTAACGAGGAAGTGCAACGGATATGAGCTTCAATACCAGGTGAGAAAGGAGGGGAGAGGATACAGGGTAAACATTAAGGTAAAAACCAACTTCGACCGGGGATGATCACTTTTCTCTCCACCTAGATGTTTTCATGGCTAGAAGTACGAAGAGAGGTCCCTCAACAAGGAATAGGAGCAAGGCAATTACGTTGAAGTTTGTTAACCCTGTTACTCCTTGCGTAATAACTGAGGCAGGCGATGAGGGAATTACTAGGGACAGATAGGCCACAATTCCATGTAATTCAGAATATGGATAATATATTGGCGGTATTATTGTGAAGACTGTCCCTAGAACGCCTGAGATAGCCCAGGAATGACGCGTGTATGGGACAAAGGTGCCAATGATAAACGCTAATCCTGTCATGGAGTAGTTCAGGTAACAGGCTATCAGGAAACTGATCAGGGCACTAGTTATGGAGAATACGTGAAGGATTAGGCCCAGAATCACGTATACTATCATTCCCACAGACGAGAAGATTAGATTCGCCGTTGCCAACCCTAGCATGTATTCGGCGGGTCCTATCCTAGTGGCCACAAGCATATCCTGTAACTTCATTTCCTTCCTCAACATGACTACGTCAGAAAGGCTTACCACAGAGTTCGTGGCTACCACGGAGATCAATCCTCCCACAACAGCGTACTGGAGCAGAGCTCCCCTGGAAAGTACGTACACTAGGAAAAGGATTGAGAGCGGGGTAATCAGGTAGCTGAAAACGTAGGTGTACCCTCTTTTCAGGAACGAGTAACCATAGAACCACGCAAACGCCAGTACATACCTCAGGTTCAATTCCCATCCTCCCCATGAAGAATAAAGAGGTCCTCCAGCGAAACTGGTTTAATCACTGCCTTACCCACGATCTCCTTGGCCTTGTTCTCATCCATATAGGAAATCTGGGTTTTGCCAATTAACCTGTCCCCAATTCCCTCTATCCTTACCTTTCCGCGAAGGGGAGCAAGTAACTCTTCCTTGGTTCCCTTGGCTATGACCTTTCCCTTTCCCAACATTACTATGTCCTGTGATAGTTCCTCAGCCTCTTCCATGTAGTGAGTCGTGAGAACTACTCTAGAGCTGATGTTCTTTATCACAGACCATACCTCGAGCCTGGATATGGGATCCAGACCCGTCGTAGGCTCGTCGAGAAAGATGAGATCAGCATTTGACGCCAAGGCCATGGCCACGAATACCTTCCTTTTCATGCCACCCGACAAATCGTCGCAGGGCTTGTCCCTAACTTCCCAAAGTCCTATTTCCTTGAGTGCTCTCCTGGACTCCTCCAGTGCAGATTTAATGGACTCTCCCCTAGCAGTGAGAAACATGGTGAGGTGTTCCAGGGGACTCGCGAATCCCACCGGCTTCGCCTCTTGAGGTATTGAGACTATTCTCGTTCTGAGCTTCTCGGCCTCTGAGATCACGTCAAGTCCAAGTATCCTAGCTGTCCCGGAGGACGGGAGAAGTTGAGTGGACAGAATTCTCATCATCGTGGTTTTTCCTGCCCCATTCCTTCCTAGAACGGATAAGACCTTGGCATTAGATTGGAAGGTCACGTGATCAAGCGCAACTGTGCCATCCCTGTAAACCTTTGTTAATCCGTCAACCTCTATCATAAATCAGGAATAGATCTCTAAAGCTTAAATAGTCAACACAATTTGTGGGTTATTTCCATGTATTTAAATGAGGACTAACCTGGCTTTTTTAGTTATTTGATTATTTATGTTGTCCACGAATTAACAACTGTTTAGTATTCTCGAACATAAATACTTAAATACTTAAACTGCTTAAAGTTCTTAATGAAGTCGTATTTCACTATTAAACAAACATCCAATTGTCCCACAAATTACGGATTATATGAGTGCAGTATAACCAGCGAAGGAGAAAATTGTAAGTTATTGGCGTGTGTATTACCAAGATTAGCTACTCCCTTCAACTTAGATGATACGAGACCTCTTTTTTAGACCTATTAAGCTATGTGATTTTTAATCTTAAATAGCTAAAAATTATATCACTTTCTATATCAGAAATACTCCTAGAACCAGCGTTAAAAAGAGGTTAAGAAAAGATCAGGCCTTGAAGTTCTTGCCTACTATCTTTAACATGCCCATCATTACTCCTAGCCCCCTCTGGATATCAGGATCCTTCATCATAGCTATTAGCTTTCCAAGTGTGACGTTCTCCGGGTTAGCCAGGACCTTCCTTGCCTCTTCGCTCGACCAAACCTCAATCAGGGAGCTCAGGGGTGGGGACGTTGCCTTATTTAGGAACTCTAATCCCTTGGGTAAGAACTCAAATATCAGCGAAAGGGTAGTTCCTAGATTTGTGATGGCATCATCGTTGAGCGCATCCCTCAATGACTTCAGGGCATAGGACATGTTTATTAACACGTCTAAGGTGCCGCTGTTCTTTAGATCCATGACCCTATTCAAAACCTCATTCAGTGCTGGAGCCTTGTCTATTATCTGCTTTAGTCCATCTGAAGTCTTGGGATTCATGGAGCTAAGGACTTCCATGAGATTACTGAGGGTAGAGCCTAGGTTCATGATGGCATCATCGTTAAGAGCTTCCCTCAACGACTTCAGGGCATAGGACATGTTGACAATAACGTCAAGGGTTCCGCTATCCCTCAATGCCTTCAACCTCATTAGGGCATCTTTCAATGCGTCTGCATTTTCAAGAATTTGGGCAATGTCGTTTTGTTTATTCTTCATCTCACCCGCAATTATCATGAGATTGGAAAGCATGTCGGCTATGCTCTGTATGGCATCATCGTTGAGCGCATCCCTTAGTGACTTGGCCCCGTAACTGAAGTTAATTAGAACGTCAAGGGCACCGCTATCCTTTAGTTGACCTATCTTTGTGAGGACCTCATTTAACGTAGAGACGTGATCGAGGAAGTTAGCTAGTTCCTCCATCTTCTTTTCGTCTAGTTTCGTAAGTACCTTATCCAGGTTTACCTCTGTAGCCATGGTATCACCATATGCTTATGATCTGTCCTCCCTCAACTTCCATGGAGAAGGAGGTAATCCCAACTATGTCATCGACCAGGTCCCCATAGTCATCCTTGTCTAGGCCATGGATCTTGCTTGCGTAGGAGCAGGCCAATATCTTCAGTTTTCCCGATTTCTTAGCTTTCCTGAAGTGTTGGAAAACATCCTCATTACTTTCCCTTATGGTCTTGGAGGTTCCTGATTCGACCCTTAGATCCGGATTCTTCAGGAAGGCCTTAACTCCGTCCATTGTGGCAAAAAGAACCACTTCGTTGTCTAGGGTGGCTGAGATTAGGGCGTGCATACCCGCATAGGCTACTCGGTCCAGCTCATTGGAGCCCAAAATAATTCCAACTTTCATGGCCTGTCACACTATGGCCTTGGCGGTCACTGTCCAGTACAACTTGTTGTACATTAGTTTGCCCCACCAATGTACGTAGGAAGGTGGTGGAGGTACTGGAGGTGCTGCGTAGTTAAATCTGATATAGGTCCCAGAGTCAAGTCCCGTGGCAATGTAGCAGAACACTGACCCATCATATGTCTTCTTGAGTCCGTTACCCCTTATCTCGTTCGTAACGTTGTTTGCAATTACGTAGGATTCAAAGTCCGCAGTTGACCCGGCCTTGGAAATTGGAATGTCCGTGGTATCACCTATTACGAATACGTTGGAGTGATCCTTCATTCTCAAGGTGAACTTGTCGGTTGGAATCCAGTTCCTCTTGTCCCCAATGCCGGACTTCCCTATAACATCAGCACCTGTGTGCGGTGGCACCCCTATGGCGAGGTCGAACTTGATTTTCTCCCCCTCTTGAGATTCCATCACCTTATCCTTCGCATTAACGTTGGTTACATTGAATGGAGAGATTATCTTTATTCCTCTTTCTTGAAATATCTTTATCATAACGTCGTTTGTGGTCTTGATACCGAATATCCCAGGTACAGGATAGGTGTAGATAATCTCTGTCTTGTCCCTGATTCCCCTCCTCTTTAGGTAATCGTCCAGCATCAAGGCAATCTCCATGGGCGCTACGGGGCACTTATGGGGTAACTTGGCAACGTTAATCACCACTGTTCCTCCACTAAATTGATCCAATGCTTCCCTCAGTTTTAACGCACTCTCGTATTCCCAAGGGGAGTAGACGGCGTCCCTATAGCCCGGTACTTCATCCCATCTTAGATGTGAACCAGTAGCTATAACCAGATAGTCGTAGGAGTGGGAAACCCCGTCAGCTGTTGTAACGGAGTGGTTAGCCGGGTCTATCTTAGAAACTTCTCCCTTTTGACCGTGAAGAAACTTAACTCTATGATCTAACAGCTCCCTCTCCGGTCTGATTAGCTCCATGGGATCTTGAACGTTAAAGGGAACTAGAGCTTGGCCTGGTTGATAGGTATGTTTCTCGTTCTTGTCCAGGACCACTATCTCTGCGTCTCCCCTCTCCAGCTCCTCTGGCATCATTCTAGCCATTCTGTTGGCTACGATTGTTCCAGCTATACCTCCACCTACGACTATAACTCTCTTCATTTTGTGATCACCAGTGTGAACTTACCACCCTCATTTTTCTCGGAAACGACCTTGTAACCCTTCTTAGTTACAAATGCTACCACGTCCTTCTTGGTAGCTTCATCCCCTAAGATAGCCTCTACTGCCTCCCCTGGACTTATCTCCTCTAGGACTCCAGAGAGTTCTCCTAGAGGTCCTGCGCAAGATTGACCCGTTAGATCCAACTTTTTATATATCTTTAAGGACATTTTTATCATTACATACATCTTACCCAAGGTTATAAACTTTTATTTAAAAGTGTTTATAATGGATTATTCCATAAAAACTAAATTAAATAAAGGGAAGTGATATCGGGCTCTGAGCCTTAAAAGATGAGTATAACCCAGTCTTATTACATGGATTTAGGAACACTGACCCTAGAGAAGGATCAAGTAATTAGAAAGTGTATAGCTATCCTAGGAATAAGAGGATCAGGAAAATCAAATACTGCGAAAGTGTTCGCTGAGGAACTCATCAAGGAGAAAGTTCCCCTAGTTATAGTGGATCCAGACGGTGAATATAGGGGGCTTGAGGCTATAATTTTTGATAAATTTAACGTTGATCCAGAGGAAGTGGTTAACCTTCTTATGGTTGGTAAAAGCGTGGTCCTTGATGTTAATGACTGGAACGAGGAAGTATTCAAGTTCCTGACCACCTTCTTCAACATCCTTTGGGAGACTTCCAAGATTTATAGGAGGGACATCTTCGTCCTCCTAGAGGAGGCACATGAGTTTATCCCCCAGGGAACAAGAACCCCGCTTAGCGACGTCTTGGTGAGGATTGCCCTTCGAGGGAGAAAGAGGGGGATTGGGATGATCCTGGTGAGTCAGAGATCAGCCAAGGTAAACAAGGATGTCCTTACCCAGAGCGAGATCTATTTCCTCCACAAGGTGGTTCACCCAGTCGACGTAAGGGTTTACAAGGAAATACTACCTCTAAAATCCAGGGAAATTGAGGCTGAGATAAAGGCCATGGAAACTGGAGATGCGATATTTTACAAGGATGGGGAACTAAGAAAGGTTAGAATTAGAAAGTTTGATGAGTTTCCGTCGGTCATCCAGAGCGGTGAAAAGGCGGAAATATAACTACCTTTCCACTGGAACTCCAACCATGTTTCCCCATTCCGACCATGAACCGTCGTAAAGTCTCACACGGGGAATGTTCAGAAGGTATTTCAGGTAAAACCATACGAGGGAGGCCCTCGCCCCAGTTCTACAGTATACCACAGTGTCGTCCCTAGACACGGATATCTCAAGCTTATCCGGCGGAAGAAGTTCTTCCGTGATGGGATCAAAGAACTTGTTCCATGGCACATTCACAGCCCCGGGGATGTGACCCGTTACTTGAGATTCCTCGTTGGGGTGTTCAGGCGGGGTACTTGCCTCTCCCACATATTCTTCACGGTATCTAACGTCGAGAAGCTGAAATTTCTCCCCCCTATTGATCTTGGGAAGTAACTCCCACACCATGATCCTTTGACTCCAGTCAGGTTCCAAGGCTTCATATTTGCAGGCTGGTCGACTCCTCACCTCTGTCTCTCTTGGAAACTCCTTGATCTCCCACGCGACCTTTCCGCCATCCAGAACGCTCATCTCCCTGTGGCCGAAAGCCCTCAATATCCAGAACGCGTAAAATGCATACCTATTGTTGAAGTCACTGTACAAGACCAAGGGATCTTCGTGGGAAATTCCAAGTTCGCCTAATCTCTTCTCAAGAATTTCCCTAGTGGCGAAATCCCTTTTCACGGGATGCCTTAGGTATCTCCAGGGGAGCCTGATGGCGTTGGGAATGTGCCATTCAACGTAGGAATCGTCATAGAAAGTGACCTCAACCACCTTATAATCGTGAAGGTCCTCTAGTAATTTTGGTGCGGAAATCAAGTATTTCATTTGAGAGAGACATCATACATTAGGTAATAAAATATTCGATAATATCACAGAAAATTTTAATTTTAACTGTCTTAAGGGCTTCTTTAACGATTAGACCGCAATCATGTAATTCTTTTTATTATACAGTAAACCAACATTCTTTCATGTCTGGAAGGCTGTCGTCTTTGCCTTACTTCGAGAAGTGGCTCATCCTGGGCATCTTGCTCGGGGTGGTTGCAGGCTTTGCCTCTACAGTTTTCTACCTTTTGCTTCATGTGTTCGAGTATATCTTCATTACTAGATTTGTGGGTATGTCTTATCCTCACCCCCTGGGAGAGGGAGGAACTCTGAACTTCACGTTTCACCCTGGGAATTTCATCCTAGTGCCTGTTTCCCTCATGATAGGCGGACTCATATCAGGTCTTGTGGTATATACCTTCGCCCCCGAAGCAGAGGGCCACGGTACTGACGCTGCCATTAAGGCATATCATTATCTCCAAGGAAAGGTCAGATGGGTTGTAATTCCCGTTAAGATATTCGCTTCAGCGGTAACAATAGGATCGGGTGGTAGCGCTGGAAGAGAGGGCCCCACAGCTCAATTTTCCTCAGGGGTAGGATCGGTTATTGCGGACTTACTTAAGCTTTCGCCAGAGGACAGAAGGAGGGCGTTAGCTGTGGGTATAGGAGCAGGAATAGGGACTATATTTAAGACGCCCATAGGTGGTGCGCTCCTAGCGTCGGAGATACTTTACAAGAGGGACTTGGAACCCGAGTTAATTTACCCTGGACTAATTGCCTCCTCGGTGGGATACACGATCTTCGGCATCATTTTTGGTTTTACTCCCGTTTTCGGGTATTATACGGGAACTTTCAATCCCATGAGGTTACCCTTGTACGCCTTGCTCGGGGTAATATCAGGGCTGTTGGCCATCCTTTACGTTAAGTCCTTTTACGGAATATCGGGATTATTCAAGAGACTAAAGCTTCCCAATCACGTTAAGCCCATGATTGGGGGAGGACTTGCTGGGCTCTTGACCCTTCTTTTTCCCGAGGTTATGGGTACAGGATATGGGTGGATAAATCTGGCTGAATTCGAGAGATTCTCGTCCTTCTATTCACCTGTATTACCTGTTCTACTTCTGTTGGCACTACTTCCCCTCGTGAAGATTCTAGCTACCTCGCTCTCTATAGGATCAGGAGGAAGCGGAGGTGTCTTTGCCCCTGGCCTATTTATCGGAGCGTTCTTGGGAGCAGATGTGGGTCTGATTTTTCATTATCTATTTCCTTCCCTTGTGCCCAACATCGCTCCCTTCGTTATAATAGGCATGATGTCGTTTTTCGCTGCTGCCGGAAAGGTTCCACTATCAGTGATAGTGATGGTAACTGAAATGACCTCAAGTCTTCAACTACTTCCAGGGGCCATGATAGCCGTGGCCATCTCCTACTTGGTTTCAGGAAATTACACGATCTACAGAAGTCAAGTCCCAACAAGGAGGGATTCTCCAGCCCATAAGAGCGAGTACGAGATCCCCGTCATGCAGAGGCTGAAGGTGGGACAATGCAAGAGATACGACATACGAGTGTCTCCCTCAACTACGGTAGAGGTGGCTCTCAAGGTCATGTTAGACAACAACTTTCTGAGCCTCCCAGTCGTGGACGAATCGAGCAGGTTCATAGGTATAGTGTATTACAGGGATATCGAAGGGAAGAATCCTTTGGATCAGGTAGGTCGCTACGTGATGAGAGGCTCTCCTCACGTTTCACCTCAATCTTCTCTGGAACAAGCTTGGGAGATAATGGCTCTAAACAGGAGCAGATGGGTAGCTGTAGTGGACAAGGGAATCTTCCAGGGCATGGTTACCATGGATTCCCTCTTGGCACTCTATGAGCATGAAGTTAGGGCCCTAACAGATACTTCGCGTGATACATGAATTTAGCCCTTGAGGGGTACATCGAGAGTTGAGGATATTTGTCTAAAGGGGCAGAGTAGTCCCAGCCCTCGCCAGCATCTTAACATCAAGAATGTCAAACTGAACAGTAGATAAAGGTTGTATTCTAAGGTATATTCTCTAGATGAATTGCCGAAACTAGCCACATAGTTTTTAAGCTCCCCTTTATCATGTTAAACCCGAATGAATCAACTAGATGCATTTTATTTAATATTTGGATCGCTAACCTTATTCCTTTCACTGGTTTACTTTATTCTAAATTCCTACTTCTCTATTAACGTAAGGATGCCCAGAAGAGTAGACTCGAACAAATTATCTGACGTGACCGTTCTAATCCCCGTGTATGGGGAAAAGGCGTCAGTGTTTGAGAGAGTGATCTCTGCAGTTGCGGAGCAGGACGTGAAGTTTCTAGTTGTGGGAGACGGTTGCGATGAGCCCTATAGGTCAATCACCTTTAGGTATGGTGGAAGATTTATCAAGACACCTGCCAGGTCAGGGAAGAGGAATGCCCTAGCCACTGGTATATCCCACGTGGACACGAAGTTTGTTCTCTTCCTGGATAGCGACACCGTATTGCCCAGTGACGGAGTAAGAAGGATGTTGTCCCTCATGGACGAGGGAGTAGGTGGGGTAAGCGTTAACGTGAGGAATGTAAAAACTGGAAATACCTTCTACTTAGCAGAACTGATTGAAAGACTAAAGGAGGCCACAATGAGGGCCGTAAATAGGTCGGGCTATGCAGTTCTTCTGAATGGAAAATGTTCCCTTTATAGGACCGAGTTGGTTAGGCCATTTATCCTTAGTGAAGAGTTCAGAAACCCGAGGTTCATGGGAAGAAGGGCATTAATAGGAGATGACAAACAACTTACAAACTACGTCATCTCGAGAGGTTATAAGGCATTGCTGGACTTTGAGACCACCGTGTTGACTTATCCTCCAGAGAGTGTTAAGAAACTGTACAGACAACTAATTAGATGGTCTAGGGCAAACTACTACTTTTTCTATAGGGAACTGAGGGATGGAACCATGTTCAAACGAGGTCCCCTTTACGTTTTCAATTTTCTATACACAACGATTCTTCCATTCCTCGTGATGGGGGTTTCAATCTTTGATATGATTTTCTTGGGCTCCACAATTGTGGATACGAATCCATCAGATTACGAAGTAGCTCTTCTTCACGGGGGCAACTTCCTCCTTCACTTACCCATCATCTTGGCAAAGAGGATAGTATTCTCCCTTCTGCTGGGAACTATGACAACTCATTACCCATTTTCCGTGACCCAGTCAGCGTTTATCACTCCGTTCCACTCTGCATTTCACTCAACCCCTACTTTCCTAGGCCTCCACTTTCCTAGGCTAGGCTTCAAGTATTCTGTTATCTTAATGCATGTGGCAAGCTACCTTACGGCAATTCCCTTCATTTACGCTCTGTGGAGACTTCTGCACGAGGAAAAGTTGAAGACGCTGGTGATTGGTTCCCTAGCCTTAGCAATTCAACTCGTTGTGAGCATTTACGCGTTACTCACGATTTGGGATCAGGACAAGTGGCTGACTAGGTAACTACACAAGTTAACTTAGAGAATTTCTAGATTTAAATAGTTCATACTTGTTGATAAATTGGTTTATATATCCATCTTCTTAATAAAGCCCATGCCAGAAATAGGTCAAATTGCACCGGACGTAGAACTAGTGGATACAGACCTGAAGAAAGTAAAGATCTCCGATTTTAGGGGAAAAGTGGTAGTACTAGCTTTCTACCCAGGGGCCTTCACTTCTGTATGTACAAAGGAAATGTGCACGTTTAGGGATTCCATGGCCAAGTTCAACGAGGTAAATGCTGTAGTTCTTGGAATTAGTGTGGATCCCCCATTCAGCAACAAGGCATTCAAGGAAGCCAACAAGCTTAACTTCACCATACTAAGCGATTACAAGAGAGACGCTGTGAAGGCATATGGCGTCGACATGGAATTTCTACCTCTTCCTGGGTACGTTCTAGCTAAGAGGGCGGTTTTCATACTGGACAAGAACGGCAAGATTGTGTATAAGTGGGTAGGAAAGGAGTTAGCCAACGAGCCAAACTACGCGGAAATAGAAGAGGTAGTAAGAAAATTGAAGTAATTTTTCTCTCCTGATATTTTTTCCCTTTCTGCTAACTTGATCCAGTTCCGCAACCACAGTATCCGTACTCATCTATTTCCAGGTTGCAGACTGGGCAAACATAGCCTGTTCCTGTCGTCTCATGGCACATTTTCCCGTACTGAGAAAGGTGGGGATTCATTAGGCTCTGATACGGGTCTGAGCTACGGCTTGTGAGCCTTATTCTCCACGATTTCCTATCCTCCTTAACGAGGGTGAACTCTATTTCCATATCGTTCCCAGTCTTACTAACCGTTGAATCATGTCTCAAGTAAACTTTTCTCATAAATCATCATTTCCTCACAGGTATTAATAAACCTGTCTGTGAATTATCTAAAAAATTTTAATCATTTAAAAGACGAGTGATTGTTTCAACAATTTAAGCAGGATAGTCAATCCAGTGAAGTATAGAGAGTTTCGTTACTATGACGTGTGAATCACTCCCGCCGTCACGACATGTAGCTTCTGGTATTTCGATTGGTATATATTGATGTTCCGAGATAATATCTTATTAGTTATGTTTAAAATTAAAAATCATAATCAGAGAGAACATTTTAGTCATGATAAATCTTGATATACTTTAACATTATTAACTTAATATTTATAATCTAAATTTACATCGGTCTTAAATAAAAGGTCTACTATAATATAAAAATTACTTATTAATCTAAATTTCCTAGGAAGACTTAAATAACATTAATGGTATGTTACCTTTATGTCCGACGGTAAAGGAATGAAAAAAGAAATTGGATTAACTTCACTAATAATCATAGGCTTAGCCTCTGCCGTAGCTACTGCCATATTCTTTAGTCCATTACAAATGACGGAGGTAGCAGGGCCAGGAAGCTTAATTGCTTGGATAATAGCTATTCTATTCTACGTAACTATTTCAATAACATACATAGAATTATCACAAACCTATGCAGAGGCGGGAGGTCCATCCAGATATTCAATTTATAGTCATGGAGCTGTAACCAACTTAATTAACGCCATGGCGGATCTTCTTTGGTACTTGTTCATTCCTCCCATAGAGGCATTCGCCACAATAGAGGGACTCGACTACATTTTCCCATCCTTACTCGATTCCCAAGGATTTCCCACCCTTGAGGGGGCCATTGTAGGAGTTATCCTTATGTTTGCTTACATTCCCTTCAACTATTACGGAGTGAAGACCTTCTCTAGAATCACGTCAGGATTTGGAACAGTAAAATACATCATTTACATCTTGCCGGCGTTTCTCCTCCTGCTAGTCTTCTTCAACGTCAAGAACTTCACAGCCTATGGCTTTCTGCCCTTTGGAGTTGCCGGAATATTTTCTTCAATGCCCTATGCCATGTTCGCCTTTGGAGGTGCCAGAGTAATACCGGATTTCGCAGAGGAAGTTAAGAAAAAGACATACTTAATTTATGCACTTATCATAACGGTGATTGGAGAAGGTCTAGTTTATCTGCTCTTTGATTTCACTTTCATAGCCAATCTAGACTGGACAAAGCTAGGACTTACACCTGGGAACTGGGCGTCCCTAAACAAGGTGGTGGGGAATCCCTTCATTGTTCTAGCTAGTACCCATCATTCCGGTCTAGGTCAGATAGCTCTTCTGCTCTTGCTTATTGGGGGTATAGTGGGGCCTTTCCTAACGGGTTACGTATACATGGGAGGCGGAGCTAGGGTTCTGTTTGCTTCGGCAAGATCTGGGTTCCTTCACGAGAAGTTTAAGGCTCTTCATAGTAAGTACGCAATACCCTATTGGGGTCTGATACTCTTTGCCATAGTGGGGGCAGTCATAGCATTCCTTTTCGCTCCAGTGCCTAGCATTTACGGTCTTATAGATGATGCAACAGTTGCAGGGTACATTGGTTTCGCTACCAATCCGGTTGCCATGATGGTACTGAGGATGCAGGGAGTGACTAAGTGGAAGATTAAAGGAGGATCTATCATCTCCCCAATTGCCTTTGCTGCATCCTCACTTATCGTATTTTGGAGCGGATGGCCTGCGGTTCCGTATTCAGTCATCATTCTCGCCATAATTACGGCCATATTGGGGATAGTGGGAAAGGTAACTGAGGGACTAAAGGAGTCTACTTGGTATATTGGCTATATAGCGTTCTTAACCTTCATGACCTATATAGGATCAGATGGAGCACTCTCGTTGGTACCATATTTGACCGCAACCCTAATTACTGTTATAGTGTCTCTAGTTCTTTTCTATCCACTGGGAATATATCAGGGATTGAGGGAGAGAAACTATCTCTACCACAAAGAGGCCTCTGCCCCCGAAGAGGGAGAGGCCTCTGCCCCCGAAGAGGGACTTGAAAGCGAAGAAGGTGGAAGATAACTAGATAATAGGTCTCTTTTTACTATGCCTTCCCCAGAATCCCTTGAACCTTTCCTCATCCCACACGTTGCCCCTCTCGTGATATCCCCTTTCCTCCCAATATCCGTCCACGTACTCAGGGATAAGTTCCATTGCGGTTACCCACTTTGCACTCTTCCATCCATAAAGGTGAGGAAAGAATGGCCTGGCTGGAAATCCCTCCTCCTTTGTTAGGGGTCTGCCATTCATCATTAGGACTAGGATTGAGTCCTCATTCATTACGTCTTCAAGAGGTACCGTAGCAGTATATCCATCCAGTGAGTAGAATATCACCCACTTTGCCTCAGGCTTTGGGGAGGCCCTTTCCACGAGTCTTTTCAAGTTTATTCCTTTCCAGGACACATCCAGAACGCTCCAACCGGTGACGCAGTGGAAATCCCTCTTGTACTCCATGTCCATCATGTTCAGAAGTTCCTGGTAGGTGAAGCTTAACTCCCTCTCTACCATCCCTGTTATCTTGAACCTGTACTCCTCTACGTTAACCTCAGGGACACCAAGGGCCGCGTAGTATATGAACCTCTTGATGGGACGTTGCCCTGGTGGCATTTGTTTTTGGTTTTCCATAATTACACGGTGTTAATGATCAATAAAAACATGCGTAAGAATTTCCTTCACGTATACGCGAGAGTCACGACTCTGATGTAATTTAAAACACATCGGCATTATAAAGTTCTTTCTCTCGAAATGGAAAAATGAATGATAGTTAGCTATTTAAGTTTTTATAGTTTTAACTTTATTTAAGAAAAATTTAAATTACCTCTCCCAAAGCTTGATTCAGTGATAACATGGCGGAGAAACAGGGTTTGAATCCCGGAAATTCAACGAGGATGGAGTACTTGTTCCCTATCAGGTTCGCAGTGGGATGGATGTTTCTCGATGGAGGACTTAGGAAGGCCGTGCTAAAGCCAGCTAAGTTGGATCCGAACTCCTCCTCCTTCGTTGGAGGGAAGTTAGTAAACTTCCTGCCACATGCAGGTCCCTTCAAGCCCTTTCTTTTAATGACATTGGAGAATAGGGGACTCGACGTTACGTTCCTAACAGCATTTAGCTACATAGAGATAATTGCTGGGCTATTTCTTGTGATAGGATTCTTAACTAGGTTATCAGCTCTAGCTGCGCTCTTCATGTCAGTGGGTTTCGCACCAGCTTACTGGTTAGGATCCACTTGTGAAGATGAATGGCAAATAGGTGCTCTTCTCACAGCAGGTTCCGTAGTGCTAATGCTTACTGCTACGGGTAGGGTATTCGGGTTAGATAGCGTCCTTTACAAGAAGTTTGGCGACAGGCCTCTTTCCAAGAGGATTCCCATACTCAACATGATAAAGCTGTGGTGATCAAATTGGATAGAACATCCATCATAGCTCTAGTGTTTGGAATCCTTGTCATTGGATTCATTCTAGGCACAGGTCAATGGGCATATGGTAATGTCGTGGGACCACTGGTTAATTACTCGAAGTTGCCTAAGCTAGAAATAACCTACATCACAGCTAAGGATCAGGGTAATCAGACGCTGTTGATAATGAATATTACTGACGTGAACGGTCCAGACGCGTATCCAGCATCAGCTCCTCTCATGGAAATTTACAACTCAACGTGGCATACTTATCTGAATTCCTCGGAAATCGCCAACTACACGGTCAAGGTAATTCAAGCTCCATGGAATGAGAACAAGAAGGATTATGTTAACTGGTACACAGGGTTTGCCATAGTTCTCGGAAGTGAGGCTCAGTTCCAACTACTCCTTCCAATTCACCTCAGCCCAGGAACTTACCACGTCAAGTTGTACACACCAGCAATCAGTCAGAAGTCAATGGCAATAGCTAATTTCACTATAAGTTAATTTTTTCCTATCAGTCTTTGGCTTAAGATTTTATATAACGGATTGATAAACTATGTCATGAGAAGAAACGTAGTTATCGTGGGGGGTATAATTCTTTTAATTGGACTAGCGATAGCGATTGGGGGATTCTTTCTAGCCAAGTCTGGGATTCAGATAACCCAGGTTTCGCTATCACCGAGTCAAGGAAAGACTTTCCCCCTTAAGAGCGGGGTCAATAGCGTGAGCATAGGTTATAATACATCGTTACCACCGAAAGTGGAGATTACGGGTAATGTCATCACTACATCATCGTCCAAAAACGTCGAGGCCCTACTCATCAACGGAACTTCCCCAAGTGTATATGTTGAAGATAACTCCACTACCCCTATGCAGGTAACCCTTGTTATGACCCAGTTGAACTCCTCCATAGAAGCTGGAGGACTGGCGTTCATTCTGGGCGTTGTAGTATTCTTTGTGGGACTTGGCATACTAATATATGGTCTCATAAGGAGATAGCTCCTAGTGAGAGACAAAAAGTATAGAAGGCAATGATTAAGTTCGTCGTAGAGGCCTTCCTGTGATGAAGATCCCAAAGTTGATTACCGAGACTGTATGTGCAAATGTTCTAACTCTGGAGTTTACAGCAATTTAATCAAGTCTCAAGGTTAACTATCCTTATCACATTTGGCCCTATACAGGCAAAAATCACACTGCCACCTCATATCATCCCTTAACTTAGCCTCAGGTTCTGGAACTTTCCTTTCCTTGATAGCCCTATGAAGGAGTTCAGCTCTCTCCATAGTTTTCAGATAGAGTTGCTCATCGAAATCGAGGATAAACTCCTCCATTTCGAAGTTGGACCTATCCACGTAAAGGAGAACTCCCTTCGACTTGGGAAAGGCCTTCATGTAGAGATTGAGTTGAGCCCTATGTTCGAGTCTTGGTAAGTACCCGTTCCTAACCTTGTGCTGAAGGTTATCCACGCTCTTAACCTCCACAAGGTACCTCTCCTTCGTGAATTCAATCACGATGAGGTCATCAGCCCTTCCCGAGATCACTATTTCGTGGTTGGTCGGGTGAGGGATCCTCAAGGGTAGTTCACTGGTGACCTTCACGCTATCCTCCTTCTTCAGTATCTCAGCTACGAGTTCGTGAAGCGCCTCTCCCAGGACAGTAAACCTCGCTGAATCAATTCCAGAAAGAACAGGCGAAGTCCTATCATAGTACTGCTTCCTCAGGCAATTCCAGATCTTGGAAGGCCAATACTCACCTTCATACGGTTGCTTAAACTCGTCATCAACAATATGCTTGTAAATAATTTCCTTCACAACCACATGATGTATTCATGATCCAGGAATAAAAGGGGATTCGTTGCTCTTCTCTAGTAGAACTCCCAAAAGGAGTTACAACTTTATTATTTTAGGGCGGATACTATAATATGCCATTTGTAAATGAGAGAACCTATCAACGCTATTTACAGGAGAATAGGGAGGAAGAGTTTCACAAGCTGGTGGACGAAGGGATAAGGAGAGTTGAGGAACAGCTAGGGCAGGAATATCCAATCCTCATAGGAGACAAGGAGTTAAGGACTCCCTCTAAGTTTAACGTTAGGTCGCCAGTAGACACTTCTCTCACCTTAGGAGTTTTCCAGAGAGATGATGGGGAGCTCTTGAGAAGCGCCATAAAGTTGGCTAGGGAATCCTATAGGGATTGGAAGGACTCAGATTGGAGGGACAGGGTTGAGCTCACGGTCAAGGCTGCCAACGAGCTCAGGAGAATGAAGTATGAGCTGGCAGCTACGATCACCTTTGAGAATGGTAAAAACAGATATGAGGCCGTTGCTGAGGTTGATGAAACCATAGACTACTTCAACTATTACGCTCAACTCCTTGAGGAGAACAGGGGTTATACCCGGGAGATGGAGGGCAGGATAGTCAAGGGAGAACACGGGATCTCTGTTATGAGGCCCTACGGTCCTTGGTTGATAATCTCTCCCTTCAATTTCCCTCTGGCCATAACTGCAACCATGACCCTAGGTGCCCTGATCACTGGAAATACCGTCGTAGTTAAACCTTCCTCTGACACACCGCTCTCAGCGTATAAGCTTGTGACTACGTTGAGAAGAGCTGGCTTCTCAGCAGAGGTGGTGAACTACGTAACTTCTCCAGGCGAGGTGGTTTCCAAGGTCATGGAGGAAAACCTTGACATAGCAGGGTTCGCCTTCACGGGTTCAAGGGAGGTGGGACATAGGCTTCTGAAGCAATTCATAAGCCTGAAGCCCAGGCCAGCCGTGTTGGAACTCGGGGGAAAGAACGCCACAGTCATCACAGCGAAGGCAGACCTAAGGAAAGCTGTTGAGGGAACATTTAGGGGAGCCTTCGGATTTGGGGGTCAGAAGTGCAGTGCGACCTCGAGGGTTTTCGTGGAGAGCTCAATTTATCAGGAATTCTTGGCTAGGTTCAAGGCTCGTACTGAGACAGCACAGATAGGAGATCCTAGGCAGAAGTCAACGTTCCTGGGACCCCTAATTAACAAGGGAGCGGTGGACAAGTTTAGAAGGTATGTGGATCAAGCCATATCCGAGGGTGGCAGAGTCATCACTGGCGGGAGAGTTAGGGAGGACACGCGAAGTTATCTGGTGGAGCCCACCATAATCGTGGATCTCCCCTACACCAGTTCCCTGTGGAGGACTGAACTCTTCGTCCCCATAGTCCTAGTGAAGGAAGTCCAAAACCTGAAGGAGGCCATAAGGCTTGTTAATGATGTAGATTATGGTCTTACGGCAGGCATATTCTCGCAGGACACGGAAGAGGTAGAGTACTTCTTCAAGAACGTTGAGGCAGGGGTAACTTACGCGAATAGGGAGTCCGGTTCGACCACGGGTGCCATGCCTGGAGTTCAACCCTTTGGAGGATGGAAGGATTCAGGGTGGACCGGGAGAAATGCAGGTGGACCCTATTACTTGCTATCATTCATGAGGGAACAGGCTAGAACCACTTACGATTAACTCATCCTCGTTCCAGTAATCAAAGGTAGTAATTTTAATGTTCTCACGTACTCGACCCATATCTTGGATAGATCCTGTTCATTAGGATCTTCCATTGAAATTTTGAAATCTAGCTTTCGAAGAAGTGCAAGATAACACCCCTCGCTTAATACCTCTATACCGGCAATCACGTTTAGAGAGGACAATCTGGTGAGATATTCCTTGATTCTATCCCTCAGTTCTAGAACCCTCTCACATCCAATTCTCCTAGCTATATATAACAGGGTGACACCGGAATCCATGATATCTACGTAGCTGTTGTCCATGAACCTTATCCTTATACCCCTTTCTATACTTTCAAAGCCTCTGGTAGGCATTCCATGCTCCACTAGAAGTCGGGTGAGCAATTCTTCTTTATCCATAGTATAAGTTCTAGTGTTATTTCTATATAACTATTACTATAATAGATCCTAATAATAGCCGTTAACTGTTAATTATCATAGTACTAAGGTAGTAGTCTATTAACGTTCATCAAGGTGTGTAGCCCTAGATAGAGGACGGGGAATAGTAATATTATATGTAGAAAAATTAATTGTTCACTGCAAGTTATATAGTGAACGTTTAAAATGTACAGCTAATGCGGTTCTAGGCCGAATAGGAAGTCGTCTTAACGACGTTCACACGTCACCAGTCGTCCGGACCTAGAACCCCATTCAGGAAGGGATTGGATCTAACTTCATCCTGTAATGTGGTCCTGTCTCCGTGTCCTGGGAACACGTCCACAACGTTCATGGTTTTGATCTTTTCAAGAGTAACTCTCAGCGTATCCCTATCGCCACCAAGATCATATCTCCCGACGGTTCCCTTGAATAGGGTATCCCCAGTGAACAGGGATTGCCCCACAAGAATTGAGGTACTCCCCATGGTGTGACCCGGTGTGGATATTCCCATCAAGGTAAGATCGCCTACCCTAATCTCCGTTCCGTCCTTAAGTTCGTCATCTGGCTCTGGTGGAAGTTCTCTCCAGTCGTAGTAGAGGGGCATTAAATCCACATCCTTGAAGTTGATCAAGAACTTGGCCCCAATTCTCTTCAAGGGTTTCACGCCCAGCACATGGTCAAAGTGACCGTGGGTTGAAACTATGTACTTGAGCCTCAGGCCACTTCCTCTCAGAAAAGCGATGACCTCGGAGGGATCTCCACCAGGGTCAATTACTAGGGCCTCTCCCTTATCCCAAATAAGGTAACAGTTTGTGTGAAGGGGGCCCAACACGAATGTTCTAAGGTTCACGTATCAAGTTGATTGTCCTAAAAAATAAGCGTGGCTTTTGATTGGGAACTCTTCAGGGCGAATTCTGAAACTCCTCCAACCTTGACCTTGTACACGAACTGGTCCTCGTGTATACCCTTGACCCTCATTCCAAACTCACAGGCCGTTATCTCGAGATCCTCCCCAGCCAGTTCCACTAGGTTATCTAGGTAATACTTTAGCGTCTTAGTACCGTTGAGGACTATCTTCTCCGACTCTGCTGTGAGCGCCCTAAGCGCGTCCATTGTGAAGAACATGTATATCTTGTTTCCACTAGAGGCGTAACCAATAGCAGTGATCACTCCCATCATCATCTTTTCGTGCTCGCCTGAGATCATCATGAAGGAGTACATTTCAGTCATGATCCAACCTCCTTGGACTGCACATATTTCACCAGGGAAACCCAAAACATGATCAACCCAACATAAACCACGGTGTAGCAGATCCACGTCGTAGCCTCGAGGTAACCCTGCAATTGGTCTGGTGGAACGTAAACAAGGAAGTTGGCCTGGTTCAATGCAATGTTGTCAGCCCCCGTCAAGTAAATCTTGCTGAATTGATACCACGCTATTGCGAACAGTGAGAGGACTAGAGGTCCTATTACCCTCCTCACGGGATAGGGTTTAGCTTTAGGTTTAGATTTCTCCATTTCCTCCATTTTCTCACCCTAAAGTTTCTCCTGCACCTTGACTGCGAGGTATATCCCCGCGAGCATTCCACCTAGGAAAATGTAGCCGTCATACCCTAACTGTCCAAAGTTTGTCCACATTAATCCAACGTTGCATCCTAGGGCCATTCTTACACCTATTCCCACGAGCATCCCACCTACGAAACCTATGGCCAACCTCTTCCTGTCCTTGGGTATCCTGATCTTGAAGTCTCCGCTCAAGAATGAGGCAGAAAATGCCCCCACGCAAAGCATTACCACCATTAAGGTACTGGGGTCAACAATAGGCAAGGAACTGTTGAACCATGGGGTGTTGGTAAATAGGTTGATTCCCAAGGGCATGAGGATGTATTCGAAGAACCTTCCCCCGTCTGACGAGGTAATTACCAGGTAGTTAAACGTGTACCCAGCACCAACGATGAAGACGAAGATCATGTCCAGTGCTAATATCACGGTGGAGAGATTGGTTCCGTAGGGCTTCCTGAGAAGGAGCATGTCCTTAGCCTCCTGCCTCAGCCTAAGTCCAGAGGGGATTGACGGTGAAGAGGGGCCTGGTAAACCTGGTAGTGCCTTCATTCCAACCGCACTTAGACCAGGTCCCTTCATGCTCACTGACTTATCCCACTTGCTTCTCGTCCTCATTTGCAGATATATCCCTAAGAAGAGAAGTGGAAGCGCCACTATCATTGTGGTAATGTAAACTGACATGTTGGAGACGGAATGGAATAGGACGTAAGGCAAATACTCTACGTATCCGCCAGAGCTAGTGGAGAGAATCCCGCTCTGCATTGTATAGGACTGGAAGGGCCAGATTGCAACTGCGAAAATGTAAGTTCCGATCATCATTCCAAATAGCTCAATCCAGTTCTGGACGTAACCGCTACTGGCCCTGTATAGCATGGAAAGGTTGCATCCACCAGCCAGTGCTGCACCAAAGCCGAATATGAATGATCCAACCAGTATGTACCATCCTGCGAAGTAGTTATTGAAGTATTGATCTACGGGAGGAATTAGCCCAAAGGCCACGAGAAGTCCAGTTCCTAGGGCAGTGAGACCAAAAAGGATGAGAAGTGCCCCAAATCTCTCGAAGCTCTTTGTCGTAAAGATCGACGTCATCGCGTTCACAAAGCAATAGTTCCCCCTTTGGGCTACCCAGCCCAGGATAAACCCGCTTAACCCAAACAATCCAAATATGAGAGCCCAGGACTCAGAAAAAACAGGTTGAAGTATCATTGAGGGAGTTGCCAACCCTATCCCACCTTTAGTATTCTAAACCTGTAAACATCGCCGTCCTTCAACACGAGATAGGGATAACCCATGTTCTTGCAAAGGGACGGCAACGTTACGTCTACTGCAGGTTGGTGGTCCGTGATGACCTCGAGGACCTGACCGGGCTTCATCTTCTTTAACTTCTTACTGGCCATCATCTCTGGCACGGGGCAGGACTCGCCGATGACATCAAGTTGATCGTCCGGTTCCTTCACCTTTAGGGGCTCGGAAGACATTACATCACCAAGATCATTTACCCTGGGATTCTTTTAAGTTATGCTCTTTTTTAAACGGTTTTTTAAATAGAGTAAAAATTTAGTAAATTAGCAGATAAAGTATCACGATCACGTAAATGACCGTACCAGCTATGGCCCACGGTGTAGGGTTCTGAAGGACCTTGAATCGGGTTGAAAGCGCCGAGTCTAACGATAATTGACCAGGCCCCCTCACGACCAGGTAGAGGTTGAGGAGCATTAGGAGAAGGTTAATTCCATACTCCTCCGTTCCTGTCCAGTAGGCTGAAAGGAAATAGATGAGGTTGGTGTAGAGGGCGACCGTGCTAGCTAGTCTAGACATGAGACCTAGAAGGGTGAGGACGCCGAAGCTTATTTCCCCTATCATCACTAGAACTCCCACGGTGTAGACGTGTGGAAATACGACTGCATATAGGAACCCCCTGATTGGGGAGCCCTCGGCCAGATACTGCACAGTGAAGCCTATGTATGACGTGGAACCTGCGTTAAGGAAACCTGGGTTCAGAAGCTTGTTGAAAACTCCAGCATCGAGCCAGATAGAGGCTACAGCAAGCCTTAGGATAAGTCTCTCGAGGCTGGACTCATTTCTGAGGGACTTCAATACCTATCGACCTCTTAACCAGTTGAGAGGATATAACTGTTATCTGCCATATTCCCACGCCTAGAAGGATCATTCCCGCGATTGTAGGCGAGAGTAAGAGTATGGCCTGAAGAATTCCCCCAGTCCATGCCCCAGCTATGAAAGCCCCATATTTCCAGGTAATCCCCTTGGTCAGGGCGGGATATGAGCCCGAAAGCAGGTAAAGTAGCGAGTTCATTGCTGTGGGAGAGAGGCAACATATCCCCGCAATTGTCCCGATAGACGGTATGGAAGCAGTTAGGAAACCTGCAGTGGTATTTAGAGTTCCCATGCGAAGAGACTTGGGGGCCGCCCATTTCATGGCGGAACTGGAAACGTAAAGGAGTGACATCACGTAATACGAGAAAATGAGGGATAAAGTAAGGACGACGTCGTTGAGTACTCCTAAGAGCAAGAGAGGGACATTCAGCACTAGATCTCCAAGCATGGGTATACCCTCTCCCTGGTAGGTAATTGCAGTAAGCCCCATGAAGTAGGAACTAACGTTCAGGTTAGGGATAAGGAGGAGGCCAGACACCACGAGGAAACTCAGGTAATAGGCCGGTACAAACACAGCTATCATGGCCCTACCAACACTATCCTTAAGTGTGGCCCTTAGAACAGCCCTCAGCCTCATGGGTCCATGAACTAGAATGAATCTTCCTCTCCTTGATTTGTATAGACTAACTCCTACAATAACCGAGACCGCAAGATATGCAATCACGAACACGAGAAAGGGCTTAACAAAGGTAATTTGCCCCGTATCTGCAAGCGGAGAATACCATAGACTCACAATTCTAATACCGTTTATTACAATGGGCAAAAATACAGTCGCATTAAAAAATAGAAAGACGTAGAAAAAAGGGTTGATTGGTCTCATGATGACACCTTAGCAGTGCAATCCTGTAACAGGAGGTAACATTACCTGATCCACAAGGTAGGTTCCCATGCTCTGGCTTATTGGTATTACAATCGCGGGGGCAGTTGTCAGGGGTAGAGTATAGGACACTGAAAGGGTGGACAAGGAGATCAAAACTATCATACCTCCAGCGCTAACGCTTCCGTGAATCACCACATATGCGTAACTCCCGCCAGGCGTGATCTCTATGTCCGCTAAACCTGCGGGAGAGATTTGTGGAAGAGCTATCTCCTTAACTATCTGGAAATTGGACGTAGATATGACAACCACTGTGTCGTTATTGCTTGGCGCCTCTAAGTAATACTGTCCATTTGGAGTGAAAACGCCTCTCTGAGGAGTCATTCCCTTGGGCATCTGGACCATTCCAAGTAGTTGAAGGTTGGGTAAGGAATAGAATCCCACAGAGTTATTCCCAGCAAACTCTACCGCAACCATCGTACCCTGTTCGTTGGGGCTTAACATGTAGGGTTGTGAACCTAAGCTCGTCGGTTTCACTAGTAGAACCGAGCCGTTACTAGCGCTTATGATATCTATACTGTTATTGAACCTCATGGGTATGAGAAGTTCGCTCCCATCTGGAGTCCATCTGACGTCACAAGGATAGTACGTCTTACCTGTTGGAGAAACAAACTTTTGACTCCACACTGTCTGAAGCGTCTGCATGTTAATAACTAGAACTTCGCCTGAGGGTCCATCAGCTATGGCCGCATAGTCACCGTTAGGGGAAATTGCAACTCCAATGAAACCTGTGGAAGATCCAACCTGTAAAGTTTTAACTACCTTGAAGTTGGTCGTGTTTATAATGAAGACAGTGCCGTTATTCAAGGGCATAAACATGTACTTTATGGATGCTCCAACAGGTACCTCTTCCCAGTAATATACCTGTGTGGGCACACTAGTAGATATATTCTCTACTCTCTGGAAGCCAAGAAAACTCTGACTGCTGCTGAAGGGGTTGAGAACTTGAGCTATCCCCTTTTGCGTAAGGGCCAAGAAGTAGAAGTTGTTATTTGGAGTCGAGGTCGTGGTTGAGGTACTGGTGTTGGTTGTCGTGGTGGTAGTGGTCGTTGTAGGAGACGTGGTGGACGTGGAGGGACCGCTGGTGTTGCTTCTCATCATAATATAAGCTGCACCTATTCCCACAAGAAGTATCACGACTATTCCAGCTATTAATAACGCCTTATAGTTCATACTCTCTCATATAAAAGCAAGTGAAGCATCTTTTAAAAATAGCGTATTTATAACTAGTTTCTATCTTTTGCTTTATTTTTTATTAAATAGTTATAACTAGGTCAACGTCGTCTATAACTGCCTTGTAAAAGTCTGGGAAACATCCTATCTTGCAGGAGGGAATCAGTTTATCGGCTATATTCCTCATATATACGCACTGATCGCAAGCCTGAAGGTATATTCCCTTCTTTGAGAGCTCCTCAAGTCTTTGACCAAGGGGATTCTCCCTCATGGGGATGTAAACGTTATCGTGAATGAAAAACATCCCCTTAACCTCAACTCCGTGTCTACCTTCCTCGAGTTGAGGCACTATCATCTGACCGAGGATGTAGGAGCCAAGGTTGGACTCAACTATGTACGCTACTCTTTTCAACTTCCATCACCTTAGCTAGCTCCTCAGCTAACTTCTCAAGGACATGGTTAATCTGCAACCCCTTTACCCTTCCTAGGACCTCCCTCCAGTTCTCAGGAGTGACTCCATCCTCCATAGCCTCTAGAAGTGCCTCCAAACCTATGATAACAAGAGGGCACTCTGAGGATTTGTACCTTATCTCCTCTCCCCTCCTGTAAATCTCAAACCATCTCTGACCATCCAGGTTAACCCTAGTTACTAGTCTAAAGCCCCTTTCCCCGTTCAGGGCGTAAAACCTTCTCACGAGGAAGTCTGAAGCATACTTCCTCTCTACAACGCAACCACATGAATCTTTCTTGACCATACTTTTTATGATTATTTGCTAATTTATAAATGTTTTGAATATCAACAGAATAAATGATAAATCATTCATACGTTCATGGAAGATGACGAGTCTTCAAGGGCTTTCCAGTGATGCAAGAAGTGCCCTGAGGCTAACCTTAAATTGAAAATAAAAAATACTTATATATCTGAAAAACTAATTAATCATGTGGAAACTTCAGTTGTGTTGAGGGTGAGGGGGTTCCAGCAACTCCTAGATGTGGAGAAGTATCATAGGCTCTACATGCTATCCGACGTTAGGAGATTGAGTTGGGGTTACTCTGCCAAGTTAAAGTTGGGCAAGATCTCATTCCCCGTTTTGGTGAAGGTTGGGAGAAACTCTCTG
Source organism: Metallosphaera sedula DSM 5348 (assembly GCF_000016605.1). NCBI lineage: Archaea > Thermoproteati > Thermoproteota > Thermoprotei > Sulfolobales > Sulfolobaceae > Metallosphaera > Metallosphaera sedula. The sequence goes on from NC_009440.1 coordinate 328,034, forward strand.
GAAATGTACGAGGAGCAGGGTAAATTCATGGTTCACTTGGAATTCGTTGAGGGAGACAGCGTCAAGGTAAGGATCAGGGTGGAGGCGTCGAATGAAATGGTGAAGTCTTCCCTAGAGGAGGGAATTTCCAGGAACCTTAATGAATACGCCGAATCCATCTGTAAGGCTGGGAAGGGAAGATCTCAGGAGCCCTTGGGATTAATCATGATGATGAAACCCTTTGTCAGGAGGCATCTTGACGTTAGGGGGGAGCAATGTCCTATTCCAGAAATTGCAGCAAAGAAGGAGTTAACCAAGATGAAACCAGGGGAGGAATTGGAGATATTAGTGGATCATCCTGCTGCCGTAGACGTGACGCTTCCTGAGGTTGCGAAACTCATGAACTGCAGGTATGACATCTACAACATGGGAGATTACGTTTCCTTTGTGATGCTGAAACTGGGAGATCCAATCATGAATAAAAATTACCTTGAGGCGTTGACAAAACGCGAGAGGATACCTGAGATGATGAAGGACATGGGATTCATAGCGTTTCTGTACTCTGTCTTTGACAAGGTGATAAGGCAATTACCCACAGATGGTCTTTACCCAGAGATCTTCAGATATGACGGCCTCACCCTCGTAACCTCTGCGTCCATAGGTCGCGGTTGGCTAGCGGTAGCATTAGTTGAAGACGACAAGATTTTGGGAATGATGCTGGACATTAAGGGAGATAGGTACTGGAATCAGGACGCGCTGAAGGTCATAAACAGGGTGAAGGGAATAGGGAACGTCTTTTACCTCAAGGCTAGTTCAACCTAAAGCCTGCTGTTGCAATACCGCAATCTCCATGGATTCACTGGGTGTCACGGTTCCGTTCAGGACGACCAGGATTACGTAGTTCCTGTAGTATGCGTAAAGGTACTGGTAGTGGGCCGAGCTCACGCATATACCGTTCACCTCACCAGTAACGTTCTTGATGGACCAGTTTAGGACTCTATAGATTTTCGCTATGGAGTTCACAACCTCTGGAAGGCGAGACGCTGACTGGTACTGGAATACCAGGATAGTTAGATTGGCGTTAGATGAGTGATATGACGAGTATAACGTTTCTGTGGAGCTATTGGAAAGCATCTCAATTATGGGAGATACCCCTGTGGGATCGCTTATTCTGCCTTCATTGACTACGACCCAGTTCCCACCCAGTTTGCTATCCAGGGCTGAAGTTGAAACGAACTTTCCGCTGGCGTTAGTCAGGAAGGTTAGGAGCAACACCATTGTTGTGACAGAAACCACAATTACCACAACAAGGATGGCAAGGAGCAATAGCTTTGTTTTCATTAGCTTCGTTTGAACTCGAGATTTTTATGAGTTATCATTACAACATCTTGGAAAGTAAGTGGAAAGGAGCTAGTGGGAGAGATTTTTGTAGCAACTAAGGAAGGCTAGCTCTAAGTTAATATTTAATTGTAGATTTTGATATTTGATTATGAAACGCAGATCTCAGCTCTACGTTCCTGGGATAAATGAACGCATGATAGTGAAAAGCTTGGATATACCTGCAGACTCTATCATATTCGATCTTGAGGACTCGGTTCCCCCGGATGACAAGGAGAGGGCGAGGGAACTAATCAGGAGGTCGCTTTCAGCTTACTCGTGGAAGGGGAAGGAGTTATGCGTTAGGGTCAACCAGCTCACCACGAAAGATGGATTGAGGGATCTCCTCTTTGTCTCGGATCTTCCCGTTGACGTCATCCTAATCCCTAAGGCCGAGGGGTCTCTGGATTTCGTGCACAAGGTTACTGGGAAGATGCTGGAACCCATAGTGGAGACGCCGAGGGGTCTAGCGGAAATAGAGGATCTGGTTAGGTCAGACGGGGTCGTCGCAATTTCCTACGGGGCAGCCGACTTAGCGCTTCACTCCCAAGGAGAGATAAAGGGATATGAGGGCAACATTTACGTTATGACGAGGGTCGCAACTTCCGCCAGGGCCTACGACGTGGAACCCGTGGATAAGGTTTACTTTGACCTAAGAAATGCAGAGGGTTTTAGGGCAGAGGCTCAGTTGGCCAAGAGCCTGGGCTTCTCAGGAAAACAGGTGATTCACCCCAGTCAGGTGGAGATAGCCAACTCGGTGTTCTCTCCCTCCAAGGAAGAATTGGAGTGGTATAGGGAAGTGGTGGACAGTTACGAGAAGGCCATGAGGGAGGGAAAGGGGGCGATCAGGTTGAGGGATCAACTCGTGGACCAGGTTCACTACAAGATAGCGAAGAGATACCTGCAGGACTATTCTGAGATAAAGTGAACCTGTGTACTTGTCCTGAGATCCATTGACTCTTTCAGGATTCCTGTTTAACTCGTACTTTCCTTAGATCTAACAATCTATGACTTGACTGTGCCCCAGTACTTACTTCTCAACTCTGTCTTCTCTTCGCTCAAAATCAAAAATCTCTGCAAATTAGCGTTCATATTTTCCCCGCTTAGCAGTTATGTCACCGTAAAGTAGCCTAGCACTGACTGGTTGAAGTAGTCCAGGAGTTGAACTGTATAGATCCCGGGTTGGAAGGTAGTGAAGCTTCCTTGAGGAATAATGGAGGTAGAACTGTTGTTGGGTATCCAGTACCCACTCACGTTCAAGGAGAACTCGTTGGGAATTGTATCTACAACTTTCCCTTGGTAAATTAATTGCATCGAATCACTTGAAGGTAAGAGCTTATACTGTGTAGCTAAGAAGAGATTGGGGCAGTCATATACCCCAGGTGCAATTAATATTAGCGGTTCCGCCTTTGAGATGTTGGCTTCGGTATAATATCCCTTGAAAATGTTAAGGCCAATAGGACGAGATTGTGCGCAAGGATAGGGAGCGGGGAGGCTAAAATAACTAGAGTTTATTATAAGGGGCTCATTACCTCTGTAATACATCATTGCGATAATATGAATTGCCTGTCCGGGACTTATCTCAGTCGTGTTGAGATTTAGGTAAAGGGCTATCGAGCCATTAACTAGGGAGTAGGTTTTCCCCTTGAGATTCTCCAGAGGGAGACTAGAGGAGACCAGCTCCTGATGTATGGCTAACCCTGCAAAAACTGAGCCCACGACCAATATCAGAATGACATAAGCTACCTTCATGCCATTCCATTTGTTGATCGTTTTTTAAGGATTATCCAAGCATTCACTCGAATATTCAAGACCTGGCCAAGTTAAAAAATGGGCACGAAGTCCTCCTCCGAGACCTCAACCTCTTCCCCTGTTATCCCAAGTTCGGGGAACGAAGGCATCTTCACCCCATACCTAGCTAGAGTCGACCCAACCCTTATCACTGCAGTCCTCCAGGCCTCCTCCTTCTCCTTGAGGTCAGGAATATGGAACCCTGCACTCCTAGCTAAGTCCTCCATCCTCTCGTTGACCTCCTCGAACCATGGGGGTAACTTCCAAAACTCCTTTGGTGGCCTATACGTGATCAGGGAGAGGAACACGAACCCTGCCCTGACCTGCTTGGTTACGAGTCTCTTTTGCTCATCGTTCATTCTTGAGGCGCCCTGAGTCATGATCAAGTGGGTGAAGGCGTAATGCCTCGTCTCATCAACTGCGGTATTACGGAAAGCCTTGGAGAACTCCTCGAGCTTCGCCCCACGCGACATCGTGGTGAACACTGTGGTTGCCGCTGCCTCCCCCATCATGAATGAGGTGAAGAGAACGTCGAGCGTGTACTTCTTGTAAGCCTCTAGGTAAGCCTTCCAGTACCTAGCTCCATTATACCACGTCCACTCCACGTTTAACATGGCCTTCCTTTCAAGGTCATCCTGAGGTTTGAACTGGAAGGGAAAACCTCTCATCATGGAGTCTATTGCCAGACCGCATACCATGTTGTGTCTGTTTTCGTCATAGGTAATTGTCGTCAGGATCCCCCTTACCGCCGTGTCCAGGTGGTGCTCAAACCCCTTGATTACCGCGTGGGCAAATACGGGAGTTGCGTTGTCGAAGTTGGACAAGAGCGACCACCAATAAGCGATTGCCAGCCTCTGCTTCCTGTCTAGCCCTGAGGCGATTTCCCTGACCCTATCCCAGTTAATATCCTCCTCATCCCACTGCTCCCTTTTGGCTCTCCTGTAGAGTTGCCAGGCCTTCTCATTGTCAAAGTTCCATCTGGGAGGGTAAACATTGGGTTCAGGATAAACGGGATCTAGAGAGTAATCAATCTCGGACATCAAATCACGTTAATATATAGAGCCCAGAAATATATAAATGTTCTTTAACCCCATTAAATGTTCAGGCTTTATGAACTGGGGTCAAGTCTTCCACTCCGGTTTCCTCTTCTCGAGGAAGGCCTTCATTCCCTCCCTCCCATCCTGAGAGACTAGAGTGACGTAGAAGTTCCTCCTCTCCAGGTCCAGGCCTTGCTGAAGTAGGGTATCCAATGCCCTATTCACCGCCTCCTTTCCCAGCTCAACAGCGAAACCGGATTTACCTGTTATTTCCCTTGCAAGCCTCATGGCCTCGGGAATGAGAGCTTCATCAGGTACAACCTTGGTTACAAGTCCCATCCTGTAGGCGTCCCACGCGGTGATGAGCCTTCCAGTTAGCACCATCTCCATTGCCCTATACTTTCCCACGGTTCTGGTTAGCCTCTGCGTCCCGCCTGCCCCGGGTATTATTCCCAGGTTGATCTCAGGCTGTCCCAGTCTAGCGCTTTCCCCCGCAACTATCATGTCGCAGGCCATTGCCAGTTCCAGTCCTCCACCTGCTGCTACCCCATTGAGGGCAGCGATCACGGGTTTCCTGAACCCCCTAAGGGCGTCCCATAGGGGCATGTGACCTTCCCTCGTCACTTGTTCTATGGACATATCCAGCATCTCCTTTACGTCTGCCCCTGCAGAGAACGCCTTACCATTTCCGGTTATGATTACTGCCCTTACCTGCGACTTGAGTTCGTTGAGCGCCTCAACCAGATCGTACACCATTTCCATGTTGATTGCGTTCAGTTTCTCTGGTCTGTTCAACCTGATTATTCCCACGTCTCCCTTCTCAACTATCACGGTTCTCATGTCATTCACCCCTGAAACTAGGTTTCCTCTTCTCGAGGAAGGCCTTTACACCCTCCTTAAAGTCCTGCGTGGTTCCCAAGTAACCCTGCATCGCTGACTCGTATTCTAGGTATTCTTCAAGGTCGTGATATAGTGCTCTATTTATCAGCTTCTTGGACGCTACGTATGACCTGAAGGGTCCGGAGGAAATCTCCTCGCCCAATTTCAGGGCTTCGGACAAGGGATCATCGGATATCTTCAGTATGCCCTCCCTCTCTAGCTCTTCAGCCGTAATCTCACCTCCAAGTAGAAGCCTGTCCAGGAATCTGGTACCGCCTAACCTAGCTAGGATGAGGGTCAGCCCAGTGTCAGGTGCTAGCCCAATGTTGTGGAAGGCGGTGACAAACCTAGATCCCCGTGAGGCTATCCTTACGTCGCAGGCTAGGGCCAAACTTATCCCTGCACCTGCCGTGACTCCGTTGACGGCTGAAATATAGATCTTGGACGAGAACCTGATTTCCCTGAGGATTGGGTAAAAGGACGACCTAAGGTCCTCTGTCAAGTCAGAGGATATGGAGCCAAGATCTGCGCCAACGGAGAAGGCCTTCCCTTCTCCCGTGAGGATTGCCACGCGCTTCCCAGGGTCTGAATTGAATCGTTTAAGGGATCCAAGGAGTTCAGACCTAAGTTCAAGGCTTAGGGCATTGAGCTTATCGGGTCTAGAGAGTGATATGACTGAGACGGGTCCGTGATCCCGAATCTGAACTAGAGACATTGAGATAGTTTTTGAATGATATATATAAAACTTGGAGCAAATGCATTAAGTCGCGACAAGATATTGAGGGAGCGTAGAAGCTGAGATACACCTGTAATTATTCCGCGCTAAAAACGCTTTAATTTATCTGAATTGATTTTTATGTAATAAACTGAAAGAAAAACATACATTATCAACACACATGATTTTGAAGTTATAAATTATCAAGAAAACATATATAGTTCCAATGTAAAACTTACTCGATGAGAAGGAGAGTAGGTATAGTAGGTGTGGGGATGTCCAAGTTCGGGAAGAGGGATGACGTTTCTGTTAGGGAACTCTCATGGGAGGCCATAATGGAGGCCCTTCAGGATGCTGGAATTACGCAGAAAGATGTGGACCTTGTGGTCGCAGGGAGCACAGCCTATCGGGGTGTGGAGCTCTATCCAGCTCCCCCTGTCTCAGAGTACTCTTCCCTTACGGGAAAGACGCCCATAAGGGTAGAGGCAGCTTGTGCCACCGGATCGGCTGCGGCTTTCACCGCAATCAACTCAATCGCATCAGGAATGGTGGATGTGGTCCTCGCAGTGGGTTTCGATAAGATGACAGAAGTTGATACCCAGACCTCCCTAGCCATAGGCGGGAGGGGAGGAAACTATGAGTGGGAGTTTCACATGTATGGTACAACCTTCCCTGCGTATTATGCCCTTTACGCAACAAGGCACATGGCAGTGTACGGAACCACGGAGGAGGACATGGCCCTGGCCTCCGTGAAGGCACATAAATATGCCTCAATGAACGAGAAGGCCCACCTCAGGAACAGGGTTACCGTAGAGGACGTGTTGAAGTCGAGGGTAATATCGTGGCCCATTAAGCTACTGGACTCCTCTCCCATAAGTGATGGAGCAGCAGCCGTGATATTCGCGTCAGAGGAAAAGATAAGGGAGCTCAATGTGGATACCCCAGTCTGGGTTGAGGGAATAGGTTACGGTAGCGACACCTCGAGCATTGCGAGGAGGGGAGAGTGGACCAGTTTGAGGGCAGCTAGGGACGCCGCCAACATGGCTTATTCCCAGAGTAAGAGGTCTCCAAGGGACGTGGAGTACGCAACAGTTCACGACTGTTTCACGATCGCCGAGATCATGGCCTATGAGGATCTTGGGTTCGCGGAAAGGGGTAGAGGGGCTACCCTTCTGAGGGAGGGACAAACGGAGAAGGGAGGGAAAGTTGCGGTGAACCTCTTTGGAGGACTCAAGGCCAAGGGACATCCGCTAGGCGCAACGGGTCTCTCCATGATGTACGAGGTAACAAAGCAGTTGAGGGAGGAGGCAGGTCCTGTTCAACAACAGTTCAAGAATTACGTAGCCCTGACACATAACGTGGGAGGGACCGGGCACTACGCCTACGTAAGTATTCTCTCGAGGTGATCTCATGGAGGGAATTCCATTACAGTTGAGGTATACGGTCCCTGAGAAGGGATATGAGAAGTTCTGGGAGGGGCTGAGGAAAAACGAGATCTGGGCCACGAAGTGTAGAAAGTGTGGGACACTGTATTACCCCCCGCAAAGGGATTGTACCTCGTGCTACACCTCCGAACTTGAGTGGGTGAAACTATCCAACAGGGGAAAGCTCATGACCTATACCGTGGTGAAGGCGAAACCGCAAGGGTACGAGAGTGAAGAGGATTACGTCATTGGAATAGTTAGAACTGACGACGGAGTTGACCTGATGTGTTGGATCAAGGGAACCCCAAGGGTTAACTCCCACGTGAATCTAGTGACTGATGGAAAGAGGGTTGTGGGTGAGATCCTTGATGTATGATGAGACTGACCCAAGGGCCTTAACCAAGGAAGAGATCGAGAACGTGCAGGCTTTCAGGCTCAGGCGGGCGTTGAGGAGGGCCTACGAGAGAAGTCCCTTCTACAGGAGGATCTTTAAGGAGAGAAATCTGACTCCCGACGACATTCGCACGAAAGAGGACCTAAGGAAGCTACCTTTCACCACTAAGACCGACCTGAGGGAGAAGGGCTACCCATACGGAGGCGAGTTCATGACGGTGGAACTGGAGGAAATAGTGGGCTGGCATATGACCAGCGGGACCACTGGGGTTCCCACAGTTGGGGCTTACACTTCCTCGGATGTGGAGTTGTGGGCTAACCTCGTTGCGAGAAGTCTCAGGACAGCTGGTGTCACGCGGAAGGACATAATTGCAAACGTTTACGGCTACGGTCTATTCACAGGCGGAATGGGACTTCACTTGGGGGCGCAGAAGATAGGGGCAAAGGTAATCCCTTGGAGCACTGGGAGGACAGAGGCACTGGCCAAGACATTGAAGGACTTCAGGGCCACGGTAATCACTGGAACACCCTCATACGAGCTGGTAATAGCCGAGAAGGTAAGGGAGGCAGGGCTTGACCCGGAGAGGGACCTGACGTTAAGGCTCGCAATACCTGGTGCAGAGTCAATGACCCCGGAGATGTTGAGGAGGATAGAGAAGGAACTGGGTCTCCTGAGCAGGGGAGGAGGTGCCAGGGAGATATACGGGCTCACCGAGGCTATAGGTCCTGGGGTAGCTCAGGAATGCCCCCACGACAATCACGAGTTCATGCATATCTGGACTGATCACTTCCTAGTGGAGATAATAGATCCAGACACGGGAGAGAACGTGGGTGAGGGCGAGGAGGGAGAGATGGTTTTCACTCACCTCACCAGGGAGGGAATGCCACTAATTAGGTATAGAACGAGGGACATTACCAGGTTGGTGGAGAGCGACGACGACATCCCCTTCCCAAAGGTCGCAATAATGAAGGGAAGGTCAGACGACGTCATTTTCTACAAGGGGGTGAAGCTTTATCCCACGGCCATTAATGAGGTACTCATGAAGATGCCCGAGGTCATGGAGTATCAGATGGTGATAACTAAGGACCCGCAGAAGTTTCTTCTCCTGGTGGAGACTACTTCTCCCTCCGAGGATCTTAGAAGGCGGATAGTTACGGACATCAAGAACGTTACCTTCGTCAATCCCGAGGTTGACTTCGTGTCCCCTGGAACCCTTCCCAGGTTCGAGGGCAAGTCCAAGAGGGTGGTTCTGAAGTGAAGGTTTTCGTGATAGGATCAGGGGTCATGGGTAGCGGTATAGGTCAGGTCTTTGCCATGGCCGGACACGAGGTGACTCTTTATGACGTTAAGGAGGAGGCACTCAAGAAGGCAATGGAGGGTATAAGATGGTCCCTTCAGAAGCTCCAGGAGAAGGGAAGCGTGAAGGACGTGGAGTCGGTCCTGTCGAGAATATTTACCTCAAGGGATTTGAGCGAAGCAAGAGATCACCTAGTGATAGAGGCGGTGTTCGAGGACATAAAGGTGAAGAGCGATGTTTTAGGCAGGGTCTCTCCCCTTACCGACGAGATCATTGCCAGCAACACTAGCTCCCTCCCCATCACTGAGCTATCTAGGGCTGTGAGGAACCCAGAGCGTTTCCTTGGGATGCACTTCTTCAATCCCCCAGTTCTTATGAAACTAGTGGAGGTGATACGGGGAGATAACACGTCTGAGGAGAGGTTCAGAGAGGCCCTAGATATCGTAAAGTCTCTCGGAAAGTATCCGCTCCCCGTTAGGAAGGACGTGTTTGGGTTCGTGGTAAATAGGATACTGTTCAGGCTCTTCACCTCCGCTTGCGCTCTCCTAACGCAGTATACCCCACACGAGATCGATTATGTGGCCATTAAGGAACTTGGTATGCCCATGGGGTTAATCATGCTCCTGGACTACACGGGTTTAGACGTGAACTACGACATTTCGAAGGAGGCTGAGAGGAGAGGTTTCCCGTTCAAATGCGATGTTCTAGAGGGGATGGTGAAGTCGGGTAAACTTGGAAGGAAATCAGGTCAAGGGTTTTACGACTGGAGCAAGGGTAAACCTGAGGTTAAGGCTACCAGTGGACCCGACCCTCGAGAGCTCTTGAGGGGGGCGGTGGAGGAGGCCAAGTGGCTAATATCACAGGGTGTGGTGACTAGGGAGGAACTGGAGACTGGTCTGAAGCTGGGACTTGGAATGTCTCGAGGAATCCTTGAACTTGGGGAAATTCTAGGCGTGCATTGAGGTTATCTCAAAGTTTCTCGTGTCCGGTCACGTTATATAAAGTCAGTCTGTGGATGGGATTGAAACAATTGTTTCCTACACTGTCCCTAATTCTTGGGGAATTCACTCCTTACTGCTTGGGTCTAACCTTCACTGGCCGAAGAAATAGAAGCCAGTATCATCATTAATTTACGTTCAGAGCTCAGACTATCATTTTTCTCGTCGGATGATTTCTCTTAAAGAAAAGTTTGTCTTCACCGTTGTTTATGTAGTTGTTAAAAATTTTCACGCATAAGTTCTTTTTGTCAATATGAGGGAGCCAACGATGATTAAAAACCATAATTGCGGGCTTCTAGCTAATCCTCTTTACATCCCTAACCTTGAGGAACTCCTTTGCGATTAACACATCTATGTCGCCATCATTGTCAGTCTGTATTACGTATGTCCTGTACATCATGTCTGGCGAAATCACCTCTGAGTACTTCCTGGTTGAGGGAGGCATAACCAGAGCGACGTTATCGCTCGATGCAGGCGCATTCAGTTCCTCGGTCCTTATGAGCTCTGACCTGACCTTCGCCTTCACTGCTCCCTTGAGGGCACTCTCCTGGACTTCAACGTTTACCTTCTCCAGTTGAGCCTTGGTGTAGCCCAAGTACTTTCTGAAGGGAGATATCAAGGGCTCTAACTCCGCAGGGAGTTTCTCCCCCTTCAACGCCTTCTCAACCACGCCCATGGCACCGCAATCCGTATGGGGCAATAGCAATATCTCGTCAGCTTTTTTCAGCAATGCCAAGGTATTTCTTAGGGAGTTAACGTTAGCCCCCGCATTTCGCACGAAGATCGTGTTTCCATCGTTAAAATTTTTCTCCAGAAACTGGTTTAATCTCCTGTCCATACACGATATGACGATTCTCATAAATTAATCGACTTGTCTCAGCCTATATTTTTATTGTTTATACTTACTTTTACTTTCCTATATGGATTGTTACTTTTCTACATCTACAGGAATTTGCTTCTCTTATATTTTAAGGTTTAGTTGCAAATGTAATTTTAACGAATCAATGTTTAGTTGTAGTAAAGCTTAAAATTCAGGGTCATTGACCACTTGCAGAGATGGAAGATAAAAAGACCCTTTTCCTGAGGGAGTCCTCCGGTCTCGTGAGGGAGGTCAGTCCTTGGTCTTCTATGTTTGCCACTTTCGGACTGGTGACCGGGGGAGTTCCAATTTTAATCCTAACCTGGCTTTTTACAGCGCCTGGGGCCAACTGGCCCATGGCGTTTCTCCTGACTCTGCCCCCCACCCTTGGTATGGCCTACCTCTTTTACCTAGCGGGGGTAGCCATGCCCAGAGCAGGTGGGGACTACGTATTCAACAGCAGGGCGGTTCATCCGCTCGTGGGCTTCGTGAATTACTTCGGGCTATTCATTGGGTTCGGTCTCTCACTGGGCTACTACAGTTATCTGGGGGCTCAGTGGTTTGGTTACCTGTTTTCCGGGTTAGGGCTCGCCTACAATAACCAGGAATTCCTAAACCTAGGAAACTGGTTCTCTGGAACCCAGGGTAGCATCGTGGTGGGATTGATCATTGTGATAATCTCGGCTATCCTAGCCTCAGTCCCTAGGGCCCAGTGGAGATTCGTCACGGGAGCAGGGATTATCACGTTCCTCTCTACGATAATCATGTTCGTAGCTCTGGCTCAGATAAATCCATCTTCCTTTGCGCATGCTCTCTCAGCAACGACAGGTATCCCCAACGCGTACAACCAGGTGATAAGCGACGCCACCAGCAATGGGCTCAAGTTCGAGTCACCCCTCTACGCAACCTTCCTAGCAGCTCCCGTTATATGGTACTACTACACGTGGTATAACCTGCCCCTATCCTGGGCTGGGGAGATGAAGCAGGTAAGAAAGAACGTACTTTACGCTACCGTGGTGGCCATACTCATCATTGCCGTTTACTACACCACGTTCACTTTCCTCAACCTTCACGCCTTCGGTTCCAACTTCCTAACATCTTGGAGTTACATCAGTAACCAAGGAGTTAACGATACGGTGTACTCGAACCTCCAGAGCATAGGTGACTTCACCCCGTTCTTCGCCTTCATTGTAACCCATAGCCTACCGCTCTTCCTTATCATGTTCTTGGCCCTATGGTTGCCCAACTTCTACAGTAATCCTCCCCTTGTCACAGGCCTTGTGAGGTATCTCTTCTCCTGGTCCTTCGACAGGATAATGCCAGAGTGGATGGCTGACGTTAACGAGACGTTGAGGGCACCAGTGAAGGCGACGCTCCTGGTGGGGGCAATGGGCGTCATAGGTCTGTTCCTTTACGCTTATAATACTCCAGTATCTCTCGTGGATGTCACCGTGGTGTTTGAAATAGGCTACGGTGTGTTCGCCCTTTCCACGGCATTAATGCCATATGTTAGGAAGAACGTGTACGAGGGAACCTTCCCCAATAAGACCAAGGTGGCTGGAATACCCCTTGTGACCATCGTGGGTAGCCTGGTTTTCGCCTTCACCCTGTTCCTCCTGGCCTACACATGGAATAACCCGGTCCTATTACCCATCAACTTAGAGACAATACTCTCGCTTGTTATAATATATGGTCTAGGGATAGCCATCTACATGATATCCTCCCTCAGGGCGAAGAAGAAGGGTCTGGACATAAACATATTATTCCAGGAAATACCGCCGGAGTGAACGGGATGTCAAGGGAGGTTGAGTTTTTTGAGGTAAAGGGTTACCCCCTGATGATCTTCAGGGATGAGGGGAAGGAGAGAATCTGGCTTGCTGGCTGTCCTCACAAAAGAAGACCTCTCTCCAATTCCCAGGTGAGCGGAAAAGTGATAAGGTGCCCCTTTCACGGGGCAGAGTTCGATCTATCCTCGGGGAGACTTGTGAAACCGCCAGACTCGAAAACCCCCTGTCCCAACGACTGCTCCCTGGTGGAGGTGAAGTTGGTGAACGGCGAGCCCTTGTTCTCCAGGGAGCCCTTTGTACCCTCCCTTCCGAGGAAGGAGTGATTTGTTACCTAGTGAGATCCTTAGCCTAGTTAACGAACTCAGGAGAAGACACGGAGTTCCAGAGGTCAGGTATGCCAACACTGGTGTCGCACAGTATAGGGCCAATTACATGCTCAGGGAGAAGCTTTTCAATCACTATGATAGGCAGGGCCTCCCGCCCTTCTATTACTTCGCGATACATGGAAATTACTTCTACTCTGAGGAAGCCATAGGTTACGTTCAATTTAGGAATTATCCAGAGCACATGGTTGAGGAAGCCGTTAGGGGTATAATCATGGACATGGTTTACAGAGACGCTGATAGCGGGTGGGGACATAGGGACACCCTCCTTGATCCTTGTTTCAATTACGGCGATGTGGGTCTAGCTAGAGATCGAAATTACGTCTACGTGGATGTCACAATGGTCTCTGCGTGGATACAATGGGCGAGTCCTCCACGAGTCAAGGACAACATGTTTCATGCAAAGGGTAAGGTTTTTCACATGGTTCCTGAAAGGGTTACACTCTTCAGGGCGGAGGTAAGTGAGAGAAACCTTGAGAAGAGATCCTACGATCTAGGGGAGCCTATCGCAATGGTCCTTCCAGAGCCGTACTACGTTCGTGGGATCGAGACCATTAGGCCTAAGACCTGGAGGATGGGGCAGGAGCTCGAGTTAGAATTTCGACTGCCTAAGTTTCAGGGTCTGGTGTCGGTGGTGATCTCTGGAAAAGACTTAAGGAACGTGAGGTGGAACCCCATGACTCCGAAGCAAGTGGGGGAGTGCAACCTCCTATGTTATCCGGTACTGATGCAAGGTTAAAGTCCAAGCCCTCTCAACGTTTTTAAGCCATAACCATTCTCTTTAATTGATGGGCGGATTCAAAATACCCAACTACGAGGGGGTAGATCCAACAGGTTCTTGGTACTCGGTTCTAACTCCTCTCCTCTTCCTTGAGAGAGCTGGCAAATACTTCAAGGACAAGACGGCAGTTGTTTACAGGGACAGTAGATACACCTATTCCACCTTCTACGACAACGTCATGGTTCAGGCCAGTGCCCTGATGAGGAGAGGGTTCTCGAGGGAAGACAAACTTTCCTTCATTTCACGGAACAGGCCTGAGTTCCTTGAGTCGTTCTTTGGGGTTCCATACGCGGGTGGAGTTCTAGTCCCCATCAATTTCAGGCTCTCACCTAAGGAGATGGCCTACATTATCAACCATTCCGACTCCAAGTTCGTTGTGGTGGACGAGCCGTACTTGAACTCACTGCTGGAGGTAAAGGACCAGATTAAGGCTGAGATCATCCTCCTGGAGGACCCAGACAATCCCAGTGCCAGCGAGACAGCCCGGAAAGAGGTGAGGATGACCTATCGCGAGCTAGTGAAGGGAGGGTCGAGGGATCCTCTCCCTATCCCAGCGAAGGAGGAATACTCCATGATAACGCTTTACTACACCTCAGGGACTACGGGTCTGCCCAAGGGGGTGATGCATCATCACAGGGGTGCCTTCCTTAACGCCATGGCCGAGGTACTGGAACACCAGATGGACCTCAACTCGGTTTACCTCTGGACCCTCCCAATGTTCCATGCTGCGTCCTGGGGTTTCTCTTGGGCCACAGTTGCTGTGGGAGCAACCAACGTGTGCCTGGACAAGGTAGATTACCCCTTGATATACAGGCTCGTGGAGAAGGAGAGGGTCACTCACATGTGCGCTGCCCCAACGGTTTATGTGAACCTAGCAGATTACATGAAACGTAACAACCTTAAGTTCAGTAACAGGGTCCACATGTTAGTGGCAGGCGCAGCTCCCGCCCCGGCTACCTTGAAGGCAATGCAGGAGATTGGCGGTTACATGTGTCACGTGTATGGGCTTACCGAGACCTACGGGCCCCACTCCATCTGTGAGTGGAGAAGGGAATGGGACTCGCTTCCCCTGGAGGAACAGGCCAAGCTCAAGGCAAGACAGGGCATACCATATGTAAGCTTTGAGATGGACGTGTTTGATGCTAACGGCAAACCTGTTCCATGGGATGGGAAGACCATTGGCGAGGTAGTAATGAGGGGTCATAACGTAGCTCTTGGGTATTATAAGAACCCCGAGAAGACCGCGGAGTCTTTCAGGGATGGGTGGTTCCACTCAGGAGACGCTGCCGTGGTTCACCCAGACGGTTATATCGAGATAGTGGATAGGTTCAAGGACCTGATCAACACAGGAGGCGAGAAGGTTTCCAGCATTCTCGTGGAGAAAACTCTCATGGAGATCCCTGGCGTGAAGGCAGTAGCCGTGTATGGTACTCCAGACGAGAAATGGGGAGAAGTGGTAACTGCGAGGATAGAATTACAGGAAGGAGTCAAGCTCACGGAGGAGGAGGTGATAAAGTTCTGCAAGGAGAGATTAGCTCACTTCGAGTGTCCCAAGATTGTGGAGTTCGGTCCCATACCCATGACCGCCACGGGTAAGATGCAGAAGTACGTGCTCAGGAACGAGGCTAAGGCCAAGGCAAACAAGGAGAAGTCTTAGTGGGCCTTGTCTTCACGTTATATCTAGTTCTAGTTCTTGTTATTCCCCAACAGCTTAATACCTTGAGCCCCTACTCTCCTTATGGATCCCAAGGAAGCGTATTCCTTGAAAGTCATATCTGAAGTCAAACTTGAGTCCCAGGGACTCATACACGGTGAGACTTGGATAAAGGACAATGCCTACTTCACGACCATCTTCCTGAACAATAGACCAATCCTAGAGGGCAAGGTCTCCCTCCCTAGGTTCCTGGGAGAAGATCTATATTACGTTAGGAATGATGGTTCAGCAACACTGCTGGTTCAGTCACCCTATGGGGAACCCAGAAAGCTCGCGGAGCTGGGTAAGATACTCAAGTTCGAAAAGCACGAGAAAGGCCTACTCATCCTGGGAGAAGATCTTCTGGATAAGCAAGCTCCCTCAGCACCCTTTATCACGGAAAAGAGGAAGTACAGGTTTGACGGAAGGGGGCTCCTCAGGACGAGGACCTCCCTCTACCTAGTGAAGGGCAACGACGTGGTCAAGGTCCTGGGAGGAGATTTTGACGTCACTGACTTCTCCACTAACGGTAAGAGGGTAGTTGTATCTACTACCCAACCAAATGACGACCTAGGCTTGAATGCCCTTTACGAGCTTGATCTTGAGACCGGAGAGACCAGGAGGATAACCAAGGAGGACGGTATGATAGTCGCAGTTGCCATGAACTCTGACGGGGACGTTGCGTACCTAGGACATGATAAGGGGAAGTCTCCGTGGGCAGTGAGGGAGGTGATCTTCCCTGAAAGAGGGGAGAGATACCTGTGCGGAAACACGTGCGGTTCCACGGTCCTCACAGACGTCTTTGATGGGGCTAAGGAAAGGCTAGTTTTCCTGAAGAACCAGGTCATCACCTTGGGCCAGATGGGAGGAGAGGTAAACCTGTACCGGATAAGCGACAGGAAGGTTGACAAGTTGACTGAAGGGAAACAGGTGGTGAGGTTATTCGACTACGACGGGAACTCCCTGGTTTACTCCTTCATGACACCTGAAAAGCCCTCCCTTCTGTTCCGTGGAGAGGTATACGATCCGGACCCAAATGTGAAAGGGCTCATGCCCGTGAGGGTTAGCTCCAAGATTGAGGGGTGGGGCATCATCACGGGAGATAAGCCCACAATCCTCTTCATTCACGGTGGGCCACATATGGCCTACGGTTACGGTTACTTCATCGAGTTTCAATTCTTCGCCTCAAACGGTTTCAACGTGATTTACGCTAACCCAACAGGAAGCCAGGGTTATGGAGAGGAGTTCGCCAAGGGATGCGTTGGGGACTGGGGAGGAAGGGACATGGCAGAACTACTGGAGTTTGTGGAGGACGCTAGGAGGCAGTTTAACCTGACTAAGAGGATGGGAGTCACGGGAGGGTCCTATGGAGGTTTCATGACAAACTGGATCATTACTCACTCTGAGATCTTTTCAGCTGCAGTGAGTGAGAGGGGTATCTCGAACCTAGTTAGCATGTGCGGTACGAGCGACATAGGCTTCTGGTTCAATGCCGTGGAGTCAGGGGTCGATGATCCTTGGAATCCAGAAAACATGGAGAAGTTAATGAGAATGTCCCCAATATACTACGTTGGGAAAGTAAGTACTTCCACCATGTTCATTCATGGGGAAGAGGATTACAGGTGCCCCATAGAACAGGCGGAGCAGTTTCACGTGGCCCTTAGATCTAGGGGAGTCGAGAGCAAGCTGGTGAGATATCAGGGAGACGGGCATGAACACGCAAGGAGAGGGAGACCAGACAACATGATGCACAGGTTAACAATAAAGTTACAGTGGTTCAAGGACCACCTCACGTAATCTTTGGGATGCTAATCTTAATGAGTGATTCTGATAAATTCAGTTTTTATGATCCTTGACCGCCATAAATAGCGTGAACTCATCCTGAACTACCAGGTCTTCAAGTATCAATGTGAACTATTCCGCCCTTAAGGATGGGGATTTCTGTCCCCTTAAACCCCCATTTAAGTTAAAATCTACAATTACCATTATCCTACTATGACCAATGTAGCTATTATTGGAACAGGCCACTCCAAATTTGGTTCTAGGACTGACGTGAATCTTCAGGAGCTGGCCTGGGAGGCAGTTAAACAAGCCCTCGAAGAGGCTAACGTGGAACAGAAGGACATCCAATACTTCTCTGTGGGAAATGTGGGAACTTGGAGTGCTGAACCTCTCCCCGCTGTGGTTATTGGCGAATACTGTAACCTAGCGCCTAGCGGTACCATGAGGGTTGAGGCTGCATGCGCCTCTGGGAGCGCCGCCCTTAGGGACGCGTACTTGGCAGTGAAGTCAGGCGAGGCAGATATAGCTATGGCCATCGGGGTCGAGCAGATGCATCAATCCCCAAATCCCACCGTAGTCGAGATGATAGGAAGAGCTGGCAACTACTTCTGGGAGTTTGAGAACTTCGGTCTAACCTTCCCTGGATACTACGCCCTGTACGCCACAGCATACATGAACAAATACGGCCTCAAGGAGGAGGATCTAGGTAAGATTGCTATCAAGGCTCATCATTATGGAGCCCTGAATCCCTATGCCCACTTCCAGAAGGAAATAACCATGGAGGAATACCTCAAGTCTCGCCCTGTGGCATGGCCCTTAAAGTTACTCGACTCCTCCCCCATCACCGACGGGGCAGCAGCGGTCATACTAGCCTCTGAGGAGGTAGCCAACAAGTACACTGACTCGCCTGTCTGGATTGAAGCTCAGGGGGTCGGATCGGGGACAGCTAACCTATCCAGGAGGACGGACTTCACTACTATAGATGCGGCCAGGATGGCAGCGGAACAGGCCTATAGGAGGGCAAAGATAAATCTCGACTCTCCCTGGAAGGAGATCGACGTTGCAGATGTACATGATTGCTTCACGATAGCCGAGATAGTGGCCTATGAGGACTTAAGGTTCGCGAAGAGGGGCGAAGGCCTCACCCTAGCTAGGGAGGACCAGACTTACATAGGAGGGAGAATTCCAGTTAACGTTGATGGAGGCCTCAAGGCCAAGGGACATCCAATCGGCGCCACAGGGGTGAGCATGGCAGTTTCCTTAACTAGACAATTACTGTATAGAGCCCCCAACAAGGGAATGCAGGCCGAGATAAGGAACGGGAGAGCCTTGGCTCACAACGTGGGTGGTACAGGTCATTACGCCTACGTTACTCTCTTCTCCACAAGGAGGCCGGGACTATGATATCAGATGTAAGGGATGCAAAGCAGAAGGAAATAGCTGAGGTCCTAAAGCAACTGGACATGCTAACCAAGATGACGGGACTACCCATTTATCCTGAGCCGAAAACAGGAAATCCCCTATGGTCAGATGTAAGGGAACTTGACCTAAGGTATCAGATTCCGGTAAAGAAAATATCGAAATTCTTTGATGAGCTTAAGAAGGGGAAGGTCCTAGCCACAAGGTGTTCAAAATGCGGTACAGTATATTTCCCGCCTCAGGATGACTGCCCCAAGTGTAAAACTTCAAACCTAGAGTGGAAGGAGATCCAGGGAGAAGGTGAAATCTTAACGTTCACTGTGATTTCAGTGAAGCCTCCTTCATTTGCCCACTACCCTGATTACGTTGTTGGGATAGCCAGGTTTGGGGACGTAAATGTGACCGCATGGGTGGACGGTCCTAGGGAGAAGATAAAGGTTGGCTCGAGGGTTAAGCTTGACGTCTCTAAAAGGGAGCCTGAGGGATATATTACATATAGACTAATCTTAGTTTAATAACTTTTTTAAGTATTCTCCTCAAAAAGTAGAGGAAAGTTACTCACCGTCTCATCCCTTTCTCGAGATTAGATGTTGAGAAAAGATAAGTTAGACTTTTTCTTAGAAGATGATAGAAATTCTCATGAGTTTGACGTTAAATGAGGATTATGCGAATTATCTCCTCATCCTGTAACTAGTACCGCCCTTCCCAACACCTTCCCTTCCATTAAGTCCTTCATCGCTGTATTAACTTCTCTCAGGTGATATTTTCTATACACAGGCTTCACTTCTCCCTCATGTATAAGTTTGACCGCCTCTTCTACCTCAGCCCTCGTGTATGACGCCGACCCAACTATTCTATGCTCCCTCATGATGGTGAGGGCAGGTCTAGCCAGAGAAATTTCCTTTCCTGTCACGTTACCCACTAGGACTAGGGTTCCCTCCCTTCTTAGGGCTCTTAAGCTCTCATTTATGGTTTCTGAACCCACTAGCTCAATGACCACGTCAACATCCTTAACCTGTTTGGAGAAGTCCTTCTGTGTTATAACCTGGTCCGAAAATCTGGACACGATCTCGCTCTTAGAAGGAGACGTAACAGATACTACCCTAGCTCCCAATGACTTAAGGTACTGGATGGTATGTATTCCCACTCCTCCGCCTGCCCCAGTCACGAGTACAGTGTCTCCCTTTTTGACCCCCGCAACCTTGCTGGAGTGTATGGCAGTTGCCAGTGGACATACCCCTGCAGCGTATTTCTCGTATTCCCTATCGGGCAATGGGAATATTCCACCCTCTTTCACCGTAACCACTTCCGCGTATCCTCCAGGTCTAGCTTCTCCCAGGAATCTAGCGTTCTCACATAGGTTCTCCTTCCCGGCTCTACAGTACCTGCATTCCCCACAAGTCTCAACACCGTATACGCCCACCGGGTTTCCCTCATACTCACCGTAAATCTCATGGCCGAGAATTAGGGGAGGCGTCAGGTTCCTGAATCCTCCCCTCCATATGACCAGGTCTCTCCCACACATTCCTGAAGCCTTAACCTTGACAGGGAGGCCCTCGCCCACATCCGCCTCTCTCAAGACTAGGGGTTCTGAGAACCTCTCGAGGACTGCAGCGAAAGCTCTCATTATTCTCCCCTAAAGTTGGGTTTCCTCTTCTCCAGGAAAGCCCTTACCCCTTCCTCGAAGTCCTTCGTACTGAAGAGGAGACCGAAGAGGCTAGCCTCCAGGGAGGTTCCTGTCCAGATATGAGTCTCCTCCCCCAGCTTATAGGCCAGTTTCGCTGAGGCCACTGCCAAGGGAGATTTCTCGGCTATGGCATTGGCCAACTTTCTTACCTCAGACTCCAACTCCTCGGGCTCTGCCAGGAACTCTACAATCCCCAGCCGATACGCCTCCTCAGCCTTCACTCTTCTACCCGTTAACACGAGCTCTAGGCCTTTCCTTCCACTCAACCTGGACAGACGCTGAGTTCCTCCTCCACCGGGTATCAGCCCTAGGTTTATCTCCGGCTGTCCCATCTCCGCAGTCTTAGATGCCACCCTGAAATCTGCCGAAAGGGCTAGCTCCATCCCTCCTCCAAGGGCGAGACCATTGATCACTGCTATTACTGGCTTGGTTAGAAACTGAATCTTCATGAAAACTTCGTGGAACTTCCTAGATGCAATCATGGCCTTGACTGGGGTTAAGGAACCGAACTCAGTTACATCAGCCCCAGCACTAAACACTCTCCCTTGCCCAGTAATCGCAATAACCCTAACGTCCTCTCTCTCCTCTAGGGAGTCTAGGGCCTGGTTTATCTCCCTTATCATGTCCCCGTTGATTGCGTTATACCTAGTGGGCCTGTTCAGGACTATCCACGCTAGTGGTGGTTCTACCCTCACGACGATCGTGGAGTACTTTGCCTCTTCGTGGGCGTAGGTGTGAAATCCCTGCCCGCTCTTCCTTCCTAACTTGCCCTCCTTAACCATGGAGAGCAGAAGGGGATCTGGGGAATAGTGATCCATGCCACTCGTCTGCCTCATCTCCTCAAGGGTGTTCACCACAACGTCGATCCCAATCTCGTCTGCATAGGAGAGGATTCCCTTGGGTAGCCCTAGACCTAGAACGCATCCCTTTTCAGCGTCATCCTTACCAACTATGCCTTCCCTAAGAAGGTAGCTCACTTCGTTAACTGCGGGTGATATGAGATATCTTCCCAGCTTCTTCGAGGTTGAGGGAAGTGTTGGCCTGACGAACTTTCCAGGGGATGGATACTGGTAATATCCGCTTCCTGACTTGACTCCAAGCTTACCTTGGGACACCAACTTCTCCGTGGAAGAACACGGGAAAGCCTTGAAGCCTCTCGCCGTAACGGCTTTCCAAACGCTATAACCTATGTCTAGTCCCGTGTAATCCGCAAGAAGGAAAACGCCCATTGGGAAACCTAGTTCCTCTATGGCTGACGAATCTACCTCCTGAATCGAGGCGATCCCTTTCTCAACCAGATAACATCCAGCCTCCATTATCCTCAGAAGTACCCTGTTCACAAAGAATCCAGGGACATCCTTTACGACTATGGTCTCCTTGTTCATTGATTTCGCCATCTCCGCCGTGGTCTTCACCACTTCGTCAGACGTGTCCTTTCCCCTCACAATCTCCACAAGGGGCATCAGGACTGGAGGATTGAAGAAATGCATTCCAACTACCCTCTGCGGTGACTTAAGCACAGAGGCTATCTCTGAAATTGGCAAGGAACTGGTGTTAGTAGCTAACACCGCAGACGGAGATGCGTGAGCCTCAGCGTTTCGGAAAATGGTCCTCTTTAATTCAAGGTCCTCCTTTACCGCCTCTATTACAAAATCAGATCCTTTGAGGGCCTGTGCCTGATCCGTCTCAGGGTGAATCCTCGCCAGTACCTGCTCAACTCCCTCCTTGAGGGATCCAGATTCCCTTAGTTTTGAGAGGCTCCACTTTATCCTCTCCATTGCCTGTTGTAGTATTTCCGTGGAGATGTCGTTCATCCAAACCTCATTACCAGCAATGGCAGCAAGTTCAGCAATGCCGTGCCCCATTACTCCTGATCCGATTACGGTTACCTTCAAGATCAAGACCTCAGGAAAGTTGTATGTCTATCCCCACAAGTTTTCTCACTAGATCCCTGGCTACCATTAACCTCTGTATGTCATTGGCTCCCTCGTATATGGTGGTGATCATTGCGTCCCTTAGGTAACGTTCTACTCCAGTCTGAACTTCTACTCCTGCTCCACCGTGTATCTTTATGGCCAGGGAAGAAACCTGTTCCGCTACCTCAGTAGCGATCATTTTTGCAAGCGAGGCCGCAGTTACTGCTAGGTTGTGGTTTTTCTCAGCTAGGGTTGCAGCCCAGTAGGTGAGTAACCTCGCTGACTCAAGGTGAGCCAACATGTCAGACAGCTTAAAGGCTATTCCCTCAAAGGAGATCAGGGGCCTCTCGAAGGCCTGCCTCTGCAGTGAGTAATTGAAGGCCCTCTCGAATGCTCCCTGGGCAATTCCCACGGCTTGGGCCGCTACGCCAACTCTGCCCCTATCATACGTCGTGACCGCAACCTTAAAGCCCTCATCCACCTTTCCCAGGACGTTCTCCTCTGGTACTTCCACGTTGTCCAGTATTACTTCGTTGGGTTGCTCCCCCCTAAGCCCCATAACGTTTATCTTAGATCCTATCTTAACGCCGGGCCAGTCCCTCTCCACAATGAAGAAAGTCAACCCTTTCCACCTCTCCTTCTTGCTGGGAGGTGGGCTTGTCCTGGCTGAGACCACAAGGAAGGACGCCTTATCAGACCCTGTGATGAAGTACTTCCTCCCGTTTAGTATCCACTTATTTCCTTCCTTCCTTGCAGTTGTCTTTATTCCGGCGACGTCACTACCTGCCCCGGGCTCGGTATTGGCGTGGGCGGCGAAAACTTCACCCCTAGCTACTGGTGGGATGTACTTCTTTTTCTGTTCCTCGGTTCCAAAGATTAGGACAGGGGTAGTAAAAAGATGATTAGCTCCTATCCTTACCATGAATGCTGGAGACACCCTTGAGAGTTCCTCGTTGGCTATGGTGGTCATCATCATGTCTCCTCCCTGGCCACCGTAGGCCTCAGGAATTCCAACTCCCATTAGGCCCATCTCCCTGGCCTTCTGGTAGATTTCATCTGGGATAGAGTTCTCCCTCTCTATTCTTTGAACGTTGGGAAGAAGCTCCTTCTCTGCAAATTCCCTCACTGTTCTCCTGAACAGCTCATGATCTTCGGATATCTTTATTTCAAAATCCTGCAAGTTTTCAAAAGGAAACAAGTTAGATCGTGTATAGATATA
Organism: Metallosphaera sedula DSM 5348; assembly: GCF_000016605.1. Taxonomy (NCBI): domain Archaea; kingdom Thermoproteati; phylum Thermoproteota; class Thermoprotei; order Sulfolobales; family Sulfolobaceae; genus Metallosphaera; species Metallosphaera sedula. The sequence goes on from NC_009440.1 coordinate 351,451, forward strand.
TCGAGCAAAATATAAAATTTAGCTCGTGAATTTTGATACAAGAGCTGGAGGTAAGATATCACCTTTCCAAGCAAGAGAATCAAGGTTTTACTACATATAGAAAAAATGTATAACTAAACTTAAATGCTAAGAAAAGGTATGATATGCATGGGATATTATAACTACAATTTAACGGTGGATAAGCTCCTCGACTACGGGTCCACCGTGTACTCAAGCAAGGAGATCGTGTATAGGGATAGGAGGCGTTACACATTTTCCAAGTTTAGGGAGAGAGTAGAAGCCTTCGCTCAATCGCTTCTTAAGATTGGCGTGAAGCCAGGTGACAAGGTGGCTGTAGTTGACTGGGACACAGACGTTTACATGACAGCATATTACGCCGTGCCCATGATAGGGGCTGTCCTGCACACAGTTAACGTTAGATATCCCCCTGAGGTCATGCTTAAGACGGTGCTTCACGCTGAGGATAAATGGGCCATTGTCAGGGATGAGTTTACCCCGCTCCTCGAGAAGGGAAAGGCCTTTCTTGGCGGGCTGAAGGGAGTGATCACATATTCAGATGAGAGAGAGAAGGTTAAGACTAGTTTCCCTACCCACGATTTCTGGGAGCTCCAGGAGAGCGGTGAAAGGTTGCCTCCCCAGGAGATCAAGGAGGACATGCAGGCGACCGTTTTCTATACCTCTGGTACCACAGGTGAGCCGAAGGGTATATGGTTCACGCACAGGGACCTGGTTCTTCATTCCATGAGCGTGGCGCTCACCACATCTAAGCCTCCACTTAGGTCGTCACAGGACGACAACTTCATGATTCTCGTTCCCATGTTCCACGTTCACCAGTGGGGGTTCCCCTACGTCACGATGCTCGTGGGGGCAAATTATGTTCTGCCTGGTAGGTATGACCCAGCGATGGAGATAGAACTCATGAGAAAGGAACACGTTACATTCTCCGCCATGGTTCCCACAATCCTTTACATGATTCTATCTCACCCCAACGCGTCCAAATATCCAGAGGTGTTTAAGGGTTGGAAGGTTATGATAGGTGGGTCGGCTTTGCCCACTGAACTGGCATATGCAGCTAGGAAGATGGGGATAAACATTGCCGTAGGATATGGGATGTCCGAGACAGCACCTGTGCTAACTGTGGCCTACTACACACCCGAGGTGGAGAAGTTGCCAGAGGAGGATAGGTTCCTCCAACAGATAAAGACAGGAGTACCCATACCCCTGTCTCAGGTAAGGGTAGTTGATGAGAAGGGAAACGACGTTCCTAGGGACGAGAAGACTGTGGGCGAGATAGTTGCCAGGGCGCCTTGGCTAACGAGGTCGTATTATAAGGATCCCGAGAGGACCGAAAAGCTCTGGAAGGACTCATGGCTTCATACTGGAGACCTGGCGGTTGTGGACAAGTATGGATACATCAGGATCGTGGACAGGGATAAGGACGCCATAAAGAGCGGAGGCGAGTTCATCCCCTCGCTTATACTTGAGGACATCATCTCCACCCATCCTAAGGTAGGAGAGGTAGCCATTGTGGGGATGAAGGACGAGAAGTGGGGAGAGAGACCTGTGGCATTCATTGTTCCCAAGGGAGATCTAAAGGAAGAGGAGATAAGACAGTTCCTATTGACTAAGGTCGAGGAAGGGAAGTTGCAGAAGTGGTGGATTCCAGACAGGTTCGTCTTCGTAAAGGAATTCCCGAAGACTTCCACTAATAAGATAGATAAAAAGGCTCTACGTAATCAACTAAGCTCTGGTTAAGTTCACTCCCTCGACCAGGGCGAATGGGTAAACCCCAGGTAGGGGTGCGTCCCACCAAGCTACAGGATATCTTTCCTTGGAAAGCTCCCTTATTCCGGAGATTATTTTTCCCAGTTTGTCAGCTATCCTCACCCTTCCTGCCACTCCTGCAGGTTTACCTCCCCTTATTACCACAACTGCATCCCTCCCAACGGTCGAAAACTGTCCCTCAGCTCTGTTCTGGAACCTGGTGTACCAGTTATTGTTGAAGAGGATCACATTACCCTCCAGCAGGGAGCTCTCTGACACCTCTCCAGGAAGGACCTCCAGAGTCCACGGCCTTGGGTAGACCCAACCTGCGTTTCCTGTGGTGTCTTGATTAAGCATCTTCCCAACCTCTATGTTGAGGAGGGGACTCGTGTAGACCCCCTTGTTCACTATGGTTGTCTTCCTAGTAGGCACCGCCTCGTCGTCGAATTCCCAGGAATTTAACTCGTCTCCCTTGGGGTTATCGATCAACGTGAATTTCTGGCTGGCCACAACATCACCTGGCTTGTGGGTTGAGAGAAAGCTGTTTCCTGTCATTATACTGTAACCTGAGGCAGAGTAGGCCACAGTAGCCATGAGATTACCCATGACCAGAGGGGAGAGTACAACGTCATACTTTCCGTCTGAGATTTCGTATTTTCCCGTGATGGAGGCATACTCCTCAGCCCTGGAGATCGTGTCCTTCACCTTTCTCTCGTCGTAGAAGGAGGAGGCAAACGCCCATTGTCCGCTATAATCCCCATTCTTGGCCCTGAAATATCCCTGGAACCAGGTTCTACTCTCCTCCCCCTCAAATCCGTGAATTGTGGTGAGCCTCTTGGTAATTACGGTTGCCGTGACAGTGCCGTATAGGGGGTACCTGGAGTTGAGGAGAGGTAGGAGGCGTGAGGAATCCTCAAAGAGGTTCACTACCCCCTTATCAACCTTGGAGAAGGAGTATTTACCTGACCTCTCCAACACCGTGGGAACTATTCTGGACTCGGGAAGCTTATCCAGGGCCTTATCCAGGCTCACCTTGTCTAAGGAACTGACCTTGGTCACGGTGAACCTGTTCCCCTTTCTCAGGAGGACGTTGTAGTACTTGTCCCTCAACCTTTGAATGGTCTCAATCTTGCTCTCCACAACCTTGATGACTAGAGTCTGACTAGATATCTCCTGTACAGCGTACGCGTTCATTTAAATCACCTTAACCATGACGTTCCTGAGCCTGAGGTTTGGGCCACCCATGGAGACTGGTATTCCTTGGTCTGGGTCCCCCTTCCCACAAGTGCCAGGGTAAAACTCCAACGAGTCGTCTGCCCCGTCAATAGCTGAGAGGAACTCCGTGGTCTTTCCCTCAAGGACAGGGAAAAGGACCGGTTCCCCAACCTCCCCATGTTTTATCTCGTAGGCCTCAAGCCCAATGTATCTCTGACCCATCCTCATGTCGTCTATGTTCCACTCCATATAGGTCTTGAAGAATATCCCCTCTTTCACATCCTCGACTAGTTCCCTGAAGTTCATGTCCCCTGGAACGAAAAATGTGTTAGACATCCTAATCAGCGGTTCCCTATCAAAACTAGACGCCCTAGCGGATCCGTTGTTGGGAACGTTCCCCCTTTTAGCTGTGAATCTATTCTGCAATAGCTCGTTTACCTCACCTTCCCTTATTAGGAGCTTCCTCCTGGCCTTGACTCCCTCGTCATCTACAAGGAAATAGCCCATGCTATTCTGTATTGTTGGATCGTCTGCCACATTCACCGCAGGGTTACCAATTTTCCTTGAGTTCATAATAGCTAGGTAACTGGTTCCAGCCTGCGCAAACTCCCTTCCTAGAACACGGTCAGCCTCAAAGGGATGTCCCACTGACTCATGAGCCATAATCCCGCTTAGGATGGGGCTAAGAACCACGTCCCTCCTCCCTGTGGTTATTCCTTTCCCTCTCTGGAGAATAAGATCGAGAGACTTGACCCTCTCCACTAGATGACTTCCCACCTTGAGTTCCTTCAATCTCTCCAGCCCTCCACTCTCTCCCAACTCATGCCACGCCGTAATGGTTCTACCGTTCCCAGACATAACTAGGTTGTATGAGACGAGGATTCTAGGGACACGGCCTACAATCCTGGAACCATTAATTAGGATCTCCTTCTCCTCTACGCTCTCGGAATAGGTCAGAACGAAGTTGTGAAGCTTTGACTCTATCCTCTGGGATAACACCTCCTTGGAGATGTCCTTCAGGAGGGCAATCTTCTCCTCCAGGGAAATTGAGGAGAGGGGAGTTTTCTCATCTACCTGATAGGTTCCATTCTCGGGTTCACTATCCAAAAAGTCACTTGACCATCCCATGACCCTTTCAGGACTTGGCTCAAATTCGTTCGGGTTCTGTGATGAAACGAAAAAGAGGGCATCATTGAAGTATCTAACGGAGTATCCTCCCTCAATCTCATCGTAAACCCCGAGCAACTCACCGTTCATTAGGGAAATTACTCTTGACGAAATTTGATGATGCCTAACCTCGACGTATCTGAAGGGAAATCTGCGTGCAATAGATTCGAGCTCATCCTCTATCTGAGTCATACAATGATTGCACAACACGCATTAATGAACTCATCCCTAGTTACAGTATATATGCAGAGTAATATGGGGTAGACTTTCGGTAACTAAACGAACACTCCCCAGATGAGAAATCTTATATGGACTTGTTTCAGACCTGAAAGACACTAACTTCACCAATCTTACAAAATTCTTTTGTACCATCAATCTAATTTTCACATATGAGGATTGTAGTATTGGGGGCCAAAGGAGGAGTTGGGAAGTCGATGACCACTCTCCTTCTAGTGAGGTTCCTTCTCTCCCTGGGAAAGAAAATCATAGTTGTGGACAGGGACATGACAGGTTACATCTCATGGTTAGCAGGAATTAAGGGAAAAGGTCTCATGGCTAGTATCATAGATAATGAGGAACATGATTACTTGAAAACGTTGAACGTGGACAAGGGAGTTCTCCACATTCTCAAGTTTTATGGCGATGGGCCGAGACTTGTGGAGGACGTGAGGTTATTCTCGAGGGAGGACATAGCTACAAAGGTGAGGGAGAAGTATAGGGAAGTTATTTCCCTTCCCCACGATTATGTAGTATACGATAACAGGGGTATGATAGAGCCTAGCGAGATCGAGTTTAGCCTTGAGATAGGGATGTACCTGAGTAAGTATCCGCACACCCACTCCTACTGGGTTTACGTGTCTGATTCACTGGAGGTAAACCTGAAAATGACCCTTGATTACGATGATTACCTTTGGAGTAAATGGTCAAAGAACCTTAACGTGAAGGGAAGATCTTTGGTTATTAACATGGTACCTCCAAACTACAAGCTTCCCAAGCTTGATCTTACCAGATTTAACACAGTGGTTCAAGTACCATTCATGGAGGAACTATTCGAGTATTCAGGTAAGATTGAGGATTTACCAGTGATAAATTCAATGAGTTCCATTGTTTCATCCTTTAGTTGATTTAGGTAACGTCGAAGGCTACCTCAAGAAGTCTTTTAGCTTGTCTAAATCTCCAGTAATCCAGGCGTATTACGCCTATCTCCTTAGTTGTTTGGGTGTGATCCTTGGCGCAGGCGTTTATGTTCCATCCGGGAATCTTCACGATAACCAGTTCCTTAACCTCCGGGGGGACAGGGAAGTAGTCGTAAATGTCGTTACCGTAGATTTTCTCAGCCTCGTTCCTGGGAACTACCTCCCTTAGGATAGGTAACCCTTCATTCACAATCCTATTGGCCTCACGAATGATGTTCTCCATTTCTAGGTCTGTTGGTTTCCTATCCATGATCACAGATATTCTTCCGTGACTTTCCTTAACGTAAGTTGAATAGGTAATCTTAGTGTTAAGCACGCTTTGAAGGGCACCCTTTACCACGTGAAGGGCTGTATGCGTCCTCACCTCAGAAGACGTACTCGTTCTGTCCCACCTCTCCCTTCTTCCTCTTTTCCTCCTCCCTCTTCCTGAGTTCAACCCTCCTGATCTTACCGCTAATGGTCTTCGGAAGTTCATCCACAAACTCGATAATCCTAGGTACCTTGTAAGGCGAGAGAAGGGTCTTCATCTTCTCCCTTATTTCCTCGGCCAGCTCCTTGCTAGGCATGTACCCCTTCTTCAGGACTATGTAGGCCTTCACCAATTGCCACCTCACAGTATCAGGGACTCCAACGACTGCGGCCTCGGCAACTGCGGGATGTTCCAAGAGAGCACTCTCCACCTCAAATGGTCCCACCCTGTAGTCTGAGGTCTTTATTACGTCATCTCCCCTTCCCACGAAGTAAAAGTATCCCTCCTCGTCGAAATACGCCTTGTCACCCGTGTAGTAATATCCTTCCCTAAAGGACTCCATGTTCTTTTTCTCGTCACTATAACCCAGGAAAAGACCAATGGGCCTAGGGTTCAACTTCACGGTTATATGACCCACCTCATAGGGTTTCGTAATCTCCTTGCCTTCATCGTCAAGAAGCCTTATGTCGTAGAGGGGATGTGGCTTGCCCATGGACCCAGGTTTCACCTTGAGGAAGGGGAAGTTCCCCACCATTGCGGTGGTCTCAGTCTGGCCGTAAAAGTCCCTTATGGTAAGGTTGAACTTGTCCTTCCAGATCTTTATGACCTCGGGGTTGAGGGGTTCCCCTGCACTGACTACGGACCTTAATCTCTCAAACCTGAATTGATCAAGGTCGAGGGTAATGAATTGCCTCCAGGCGGTGGGAGGGGCACAAAAGCTGGTCACTCCCAGGTTCTCGACCTCGCCTAGATACCTTCTAGTGTCCAGCTTTCCCTCATAATTTATTCCCACCACGGTTGCCCCTACTAGAAGGGGAGAGAAGAATGAGCTCCACGCGAACTTGGCCCATCCTGTGGCACTTAGGTTTAAGTGGAGATCGCTCTCCCTGACGCCGACTATGGAGGCTGTGGTGATCGATCCCACGGGGTAGGACACTGCTGTGTGGATAACCCTCTTGGGCATCCCAGTGGTCCCTGAGGTGAAGTAGTTTATTATCACGTCTTCACCCCTGGTATCCTCCGGTTCCGCGTTACTGGATTCATCCTCCAGGGAATTCCAGGTCTCCCTCTTCCCATCGATGAGGAATTTCTCGACCTTGAGGGAACCTAGTGCCTCCTCCATCACTGAGGCCCTCAATGAGTCAGAGATGATGGCGCTGGGCTTCAGGTCCGAGAACCTGTACTTCATCTCTGCTACAGTTAGGTTGGTTGCACTTGGAACCATCACGAAACCTCCCTTAATTACGGCCAAGAACACTGCCCAGTGCATGGGGTGAACCTTGGTCATTAGATAGACCACATCTCCCTTCTTCAGGCCGTGTTTCCTCAACGTGCTCAGCACTCTGTTGGACATCAAGGACAGCTCATGATAGCTCAGTTTTGCCTCCTCGCCTGTGTTTATGTCCCTCCAGATCAGGGCCGTCTTACTCCCCCTCTCCTTAACGTGAATGTCCTCAAAGACGTCTCTTACCCAGTTAAACCTCCTTAGGTCTAGTTGACCAACGAGTTTAACTATCTCCTGAAGGGACTTCTCATTGGGAGAGTTCTGAAATTCTATGAACTTCCGGAAAAAGTCTTGAACGGTAACCATGTATAAATCTATACAAAAACATGATTATTAATCTTAAGAGGGAAGAGCAACTGAAAGATTATAGATCTACAGGATTTATCCCGTTTCCCACGAGGAGCGCGAAACGACTCTGAGGAAAAACTTGTGTCCCATGAAAGAAACAGGATTCTTACAACTACAAAAATTTATGTGTTTGTCTTCTAAAAATGGTATCTAACTTTTCTCGGATCTCATCTGCTCTTTCTGACTAGTAATACCACAAGCCCTGCTAGGATGTCGAAGAGGGCGAGGGAGTAAACACCTGCCGTGAAAACCCCCGTTAAGCTCTCTAGGAAGCCTACTATGATGGGACCAGCGATCCCACCCAAGTTGCCCAGTGCGTTTATTAGTCCTATGGACGCTGCAGCTGACTCCTCGCTTAGGAATTCAGTGGGTATAGTCCAGAATACTGGAATGAAACTGTAAATTCCAATAGCAGAGATTACGAAGAATAGGAACGAAATCACTGGCGTCTTGAGTGTAAATGCACTTAAGGATAGCCCAATCCCTGCAACGAGAAATATTGCCAAGGCCAGAGATTTCCTAACTCCGGCCCTGTCTGAATACCTGGAGATGAAGATGAGCGAGATTGAGGCAACGAGATATGGTATAACAGTGAGGTAACTTGCAGTTGAGGCGGAGACGCCGAAGCTCTTAATGATTGACGGCAACCAGATGGTGTAACCGTACAGTGACGTTACGCCAAGGAAATATATCAGCACCAGGAGAAGTACATCCCTATCACCTAGCGCCCTCCTCCACGAGGCGTGGGAAACTAGCTTCTGCTTCTCCTCCTTTTCAACCTTTATCTTGCTTAGAAGTTCCTCTTTCTCCCCCTCACTTAACCACTTTGCATCCTTGGGAAAGTCGGTGAGTAAAAGCCAGATAACAGCCACCGACACGAGAGCCAGTACACCCTCAGCCACGAATAGGTATCTCCATCCGGGATCATCTCCAAACACAGAGAAGAATGAACCAGCTATGAGTCCTCCTATTATCCCTGAGACAGGGATGGCTGCATTGAACAGGCTATTTGCGAATCCCCTTTCGTCCCTCAGGAACCACACGCTGAGGTAAAAGATTACGCCCGCGTAGAAAGGAGCTTCAGCGAGTCCAAGGAGGAACCTAAGCAGGTAGACTTCAGGAACGTTCTGAACAAACCCTGTGAGAATTGTGATTATCCCCCATGCGGTGAAGGCTAACGCAAATACCTTCCTAACTCCAATTCTGCTTATGCCTAGGTTGGAGAATACCTGAGGGATAGCGTAAGCTACGAAGAATAGACTAGAGGCAATGGAGGCTATAAGATCCGCGCTACTCTTGGGAACTCCCAAATCCTTGAACATCCCCGCTGAAATTGCATAGGATATGTTAACTCTATCTAGAAAATTTACTAGATAGAGGTAAAAAAGAATGGGCAACAACCTAACTATCCTCTTGGACGAGGATATGCTCCTCAAGGGTTGATTGCTCATCAAGATAATATTTGAGAAACAATATTATAAATACTCGTGAGAACCGGGAAACTATTTTCTTAGCCTGGTCTCCCTTAGGGCCTCGTAGACTAGTATTCCAAGGAAAAGGGTCACCACTCCTATCTCAAGGGACTGAATTCCCAGTGAGATAAGGAACACCGCAGATAGGGCTGTGGATATCAACTGAAGTATGGGATAGCCCGGCGATCTGAAAACCCCGCGAAGACCTCTGTGCCTGGAAATCATTACCTCAAGTCCTGTTAACATGTAGGAGAATACTATTCCGAAATTACTGGCTAGAGCTATGCTCTCCACGTTTCCTAGGAATAGTGAGACAACCATAATTGCCCCCACTAGAATGAGAGGATGTCTCACTGGAAGTTGAAAGTCCTTGGACAATTGATCGAGAGTCCTTTGCCCCGCCACAATTATTGAGAGTGTAACGCTTACGGTTGCAATTAAGGCCGAGGCCCCAATTACGTAATATATCACGGACGGCGCATGTATGGAACTAAGGGTGAGGGAGAGCGGCGCCGAGGATAGCCCGTAGTATGTGTAAGGTACTGCATCCACCATGGCAAAGATGACCGAAATGTAAATGAGGGATGTTATGACCAGAGACCACACGATAGCTCTAGGAATCACCTTCTCGCCGTTCTCGGTTGAGGGAGTGAGGGTCGCTATGGTGTTAAATCCAGAGTAAGCGAAAAATGCTAAGTTTGAGGCCAGAAATAACCCCGTCACGCCGTGAGGAAGAAAGGGCGTGAAGTTGTGAACTCTGACTCCTGCTATGACGAGAGTAGATACCGTAAACATGATAAGACTAAAGAGGTTCACGAGAACGAGAATCGTTTCGACGTTGGCCACGAGTCTCAATCCCAAATAATTGAGAAAAAGTAATACCACGATAAGGATCACAGCCATAGGGTAATACAAAATTGACGGAATACCAAGTTGGGTCATGTATCCCGAGAAACCCAGTGCCGTCGCAGCTCCGCTAATAGAATATGCGATTACCCTAAACCATCCCACGAGAAAACCACTCATCCCACCTAAGGTCTTTAGGGTAAAGCTGTAAACTCCACCTTCCACATCAGTGTAAATCGAGGATAGTTCGGCGCTATTGAGGCCCACGGTCATGGCATAAATTGCCGTGATGACGAAGGCTAGAATTGCCCCAGGGCCCGCAGCGGATATGGTGGCGCCCGCCATGACGAATATTCCTGCCCCAATTATGTTACCTAAGCCTATGAAGAGGGCCTGCCAGAAGGTAAGTTTCTTCATTCACGGAAATGTATGGACAACGGTTAATTTACCTATCGAGTAGTTAAGTGAAGGAGAAAATGCATGGCTCTAGAAGCATGTATATCTCTGAAAAATTTTTATAGTATCCGACATTTTACTTCATTTCAGCACATTAATTTGGATCTTTTTCAGCTTTGCTCATCTTCTCCAACTTCTCTTCCTCCACAATATTCACCGTGATCCCTGCGTTCTTGTAGGCCTTCGGGTTATTTCTCTTTATCCTGAGAGTGTAAAATATTGAAAATACCAAGAAGGCTACGCCCACGATTACCGCTTGCGTTACTGGAAATACTGGAGGCCATATGGACTCGTAGAGAACGAAGGCAAATATGGCTGTTGCTACTGCTGGTAAAAGGTAGTGCATCACGGGATGAAGGATCCTGTTAACCCCTGTGTGTTTCTCCTTGAGCCTGTAGAACATTACCATTACTGCAGTGTTGTTCGCAAAATGTGCCACAATAAATCCCACAAGTGCAATGGTAGTGAGGAAATCAAAAACGTTACTTAACGCCAAAGAGACCTGTTGAGAAGTAGCACTTAACGTAAACATTTGCAAAGGTGAAACTCCTGATAACCACCCGATCACGAAACCCGATAGCACTGCTGTAATACTCGAGGCAATCCCCACAAAGAGAAGTGCCTTACTAGGAGTTATCCATTTCTCGTGAACATAGGCAAAGAACTTGGGGAGTATTCCGTCTCTTCCCATGGCAAAGTAGACCCTTCCTGCATTGGATTGCATCGCAACGCTATCCGAGAAAGCTGAATTGAATGCGAATAGGGCAAGCATGAGTCCACCCACAATTCCCATGAAATGGGCGTACACAATTATCCCAGGTATACTACTGTTGGCAAAACTCGTCATGTTATTCACTCCCCATCCCACCGTTAAAGCGTAACTTACCTCGGTGAGCACTATTCCCACAATGCTTACCCCAAGCATCAGTGCCTTTGTAATCGCCTTACTATTCTTGACCTCATCACCTAAGGGTGCTGAGCCTCCGTATCCAATGAAGCTTGTCAACCCGAATATCATTCCAAGACCTAATCCAGCAATTGGACCCCCAAGGGGTGCGAATTGAGCTCCGTAAACCGAGTTCCAGGCAAACGGGTTGAATACGTTAAGGGTATTGTCAGGGGACATTACGATTATGTATAACGAGGTTATAGCCAGAAACGCTATTTCCGTCATAGCAGCATATCTGATGTACTTCATTTGAGGCCTTATCCCCACAATGGCGAGCCCAATTGGAACCAGAATGAAGCCTAAGATGAAGGGGATCCAGATCCATCCGGGCAAACTGATCCCAAAGAAGTAATTCAATACCCCTGGGAGTACCACGCCTGCAACGTAAACAGGAATAGCTGCAGTACTAGCTATTTGATATACCGGATACATGAGACCAGTTACTATTGCTGTAAAGGGACCTAAGGCAGTGGCCACGTAACCATAGTATCCACCTGCACTTGCGTGTCTCTTTGACAGATGATATAACGTGTTTACTTCTATGAACATGGTAAGCATCGCTAGTAAAAACGCGAAGGGAGTTAGCACGAACGCAAAGGCCGCAGCTGAGGTAATGAAGGCGACAGTATCACACGCGGGCGCCATTGCAGCTATTTCCTGAGCTACAGCCTCAAGCGTGCCAACTACTCCTCTTCTTAATCTTGGAACTGCCTTTTGATTGGACATTTTAGGGTCAACCTAAAATTAGGGTTAACCTAAAGTATATAAACTTTCCTTAGTAATCAACACTATGGAAGAGAATCTAGTGGTAAGGAGGAACATGGAGGACCTAGAGAGCGAAAGGATTCAACTGGTGAAGATCGCTGATGGGGTATTTACGAGCAGAAATCCATTTCAGGATGTCCTTCTTGAGGACGGGATTCTAGTACATTGCATGAAACATTGTATTAAGGGAGGTTGCGTCATTTACGAGGTCAAGATCAAGGAGCCTGTGTCTAATTGCGAGGTAGTGAACCTTGCTCAAAAGGTTGAAATAGTGCGTTCTATCGGGATTGCAAAGTCTTCCATATCCCTCTATGCAATGAGAGAGATATCTAGGAAAGCGAGCATCGTCGGGCTGGAGGAGGCTGTGTCTAAAATTTTGAACAAGATGAGAGAAGGAATGCCTGAATGTGTTTAGAATAGTAACTCTATGTCTATATAGCTAATCCTTAAATGTATAATGCTTCAATTTAATTTTCTTGTTCTGCCTGAGACCTTGGCTGGAAGGAGTTCTCCCAAGACATCGGTATACAACGAGATCATATTACCTTATAATCCCTTATGTGTACCACAAAGCCGAGTTCCTTCACTTTCCTAAGCAACTTCTCGTCAGCCGTGTAGACCGTTTGCCCAAGGATCTTACCAAGTGCTACATAGGATGCGTCGTAAACGGTTATCCCGTAAACGGAGGAGAGGTGCACTACATCCTTGATGAAGCTCTCGAAACCGTATAGGGTAAATTGAAAATCTTCAAGTATCTTGTTAACCTCCTCAAGCTCCCTCTCCCCTAGTCCATATGTATACCTTAAGCCGTTGAGAACTTCGAAGGGTAGAATGCAAGGTGCAGACAAATCCTCCAATCCTCTTGCATATGCCTCCTTTAGCAGGACGGACTCATCACTATATTCTTCGTTTGCAAACCACTTAACAACAACGGAGGCGTCAACTACTGCCAATTCCTGTCCCGCCACTCCCTTATACTCTCCTCGGATCTCTTACCTCCATAAACAAGGGAAAACTCGTGGGACTTCACAGACGCCTCCTGGATTCTTCGATTATCCTTCTTCCTCCTTGTCCTGCTCTCCTCCTCCACTACCTCTTCTATCTTTCTCCTAATGATTTCGCTCCAGTTTATGTAACCAAGCTCGTCCATTTTCCTCTTGAGTTGCTCATCAACCCTTATGGTGATGGTGGGCACATGTAAATATTTGTTCACGTATATTATAAGGATTACGCGTATTCGTGATATGTAATTACACAGCTATACATCCACTCAGGGATGAATATTTTATTTCCCAACGTAATGATTTCCTCATGCAGATCATGGATAAGGTTAAGCGGATGAGGGACATAGGTGACGAGTACGAGTCCCTCCTTAACGACGTACTCAATGCTCTCTTCAAGGTCATTCCCAACTGCATGGCCTTGAACATGGACGACTCCCTCATGCCAGTTTACGCCATCTCTGCCCTCAAAACTCAGGGTCTGCTCGCGTTTCCCTACAACTGTGGAGGCAAGCCTGGCTACGTGGTGATAAAACAGGACGGGAGCGTGGTATTTGAAGATATGGATGGAGAAATCCAGGAAATGGGCAAGTTAGCCTAGGCCTGGAACGCCTTGAGGAACTCGTTGTACTTCTCGTATACTGAAGGGTGCTTCTCCCTTATTCCCTCCAGTATCTCCCTAAGGCCCTTCACTATGTTGGCTGGGTTCTCTATGACGTTCTGACCAAAGGGGGAATCAAGGTAGACTTTCCCATCCCTGAGCACAATCTGCACGTTTGACACAACTGGTCCCGTCGCTACCTCATACGTGATTTCCTCGGCTATCCTCATCTCGTTCTCCTTAAGGTAAACCATGACGGATATCTCGTTATAACAAAACTCGATCCCGCTTTTCTCCACATTCACCGACTTGACTCTCATACTACTTTTTCTGTTTTGAAACTTATAACTTTTTTTACTATTATCATCTATATAGCTATTTTAACGTAGTTAGTTGGAATGATAATCTTAAATTTTGTTGAGCCACATTCTCTGGTTATGAAGCTTTTGGAACCGTTCAATATAGGAGATGTGGAAGTCAGGAATAGGGTTGTAATGTCTCCCATGATCTCGAACCTGGGAACGCCTCAGGGTTACCCCAGTGAGGAGCACATTGCCTATCTTTCTAGGAGAGCGATATCAGCTGGACTCATCATCACGGAGTACACTTACGTTAACAGAAGGGACGCAAGGGGATCCCCGAACCAATTGGGACTTTACGACGACGAGGTAGTCCCGAAGTTCTCCAGGTTGGTTGACGCCGTTCACGGAAGGGGGTCAAAGGTCTTCGTACAACTGGTTCACGTGGGAAGGAAAACCAGAAGAAGTTTCATCTGGGGGAACGAGCCCATAGCTCCCTCACCGATTCCCATCATGGATCCTGTTAGGGAAATGACTGAGGACGACATCAAGAGGGTTATAGACGACTTCGCCAAGGCCTCAGAGAGGGCGGAAAGGGCAGGATTTGACGGAATTGAGTTACATGGAGCCCACGGTTACCTAATTGCCCAGTTCCTATCCCCTGCCACTAACAAGAGGACCGATAGATACTCAGACGGAGTGATCTTCCTAGAGGAACTCATAAAGGAGGTGAGGAGTCGCGTATCCATCCCTGTGGGGCTAAGGATCAGCGTAACGGAGTTTGACGACGAGGGACTTACTCCAGAGTTGGTCTCGAAGATAGTCTCCAGGGTGGAGACCCATCTGGACTACGTTCACCTATCAGCAGGGAGGGATGGCCCCCTGGGATCGTCCATGCCCATTTACTGGAAGAGACCTGCCTTCCTCGAGTACGCCAAGGAAATGCGAAGACCTAGGATCCCTCTTCTCCTCGTGGGATCCGTCATAACCCTAAAGGACGCCGAGGAGGTGCTGGAGGTTGCAGATGCAGTGGTCCTGGGGAGGCAACTCCTTGCAGACCCTGATTGGTTACCCAAGAGTCTTAAGGGTGAACCCGTGAGGTACTGCATACGATGCAATCAGCTGTGCAGGGGATTTGCCAGCAGGGAGGTGAGATGTGACGTCAACCCAGAACTGGGGTGGGAGCTCCTTCCCATAAAACCAGGTTCAGGTAGAGTCACAGTGGTGGGAGGAGGACTAACGGGGCTAGAGGCGTCTAGAGTCCTGGCAAAGAGGGGATTCAAGGTGACCCTTTTAGAGCAGGGGGATAGATTGGGCGGTCAGCTGAACTGGATCATGGATCCCTGGAAGAGGGAGTTCCTCTCCATCGTGGAGTACTACGAGAAGGAGTTGGCCAGACTTAACGTGGAGATACATCTCAATACCAAGGGTAGCCGGGACGAGGGATTATGGGCAGTTCCTGACAGGACACAACCGCAATTCAAGGAAATAAATAACACGGAGATTCTCATAGACTCAAACCTCTACGCCTACCAGGATTACGCTTTCAAATGGGCTGAGAACAACAGGGTCGCGATCACTGAGAAGAGCCTTCACCACCTAGACGGGACTAGGAGATACCTTCTAGAGAAGGCGTATGCAGAGAGGGGAATCTCAGTGGTCAAGGAGGGAAAGGGAAAGGTCGAGTTCAGGGAGTTCGTTAGGCAACAGCCCACCATAGGGCAAGCCATCTCGAGGGGGTTCTTCATGGCCCTAGATTACGAACCGTGATTAAAAAGATCTAGGAAAGCTTAAATAGTTTAAACCCTACCTACCCTTATGAATTGGAAACTGGTAATACTATCACTGGGAATGTCGTTAACCTTTTGGGACATTTTTAACGTCCCATACATCATAAATTACGCTGGGACCCAGTTTCACGCGTCACCTCTCCTCGCGAGTCTACCCCTTTCCGCCGAGATGATCGGTTACGCTTTGGGTGGGGCGTTGAACGGGCTCCTCTCTAGCCTGAGGGGGAGGAAGCCTGGGCTACTTCTATCCATGGGATTGGTTGCGGTTGGCTCACTTGTGGGGTTCGTGGCACAATCCTTTTCCTGGCTAATTCCCGCTGAACTGCTGATAGGTCTAGGGATAGAGGGTGAGCTTAGCGTTGTTCCCGCTTACGTATCGGAGACAGTCACTCCTGAGAGGAGAGGGAGATCCGTGGGTCTAGTTACGGCATCGGGTTTCCTCACAACCTTGGTGGTGGGTCCAATCGCTGTCCTGTTGAATGGAGAGTGGAGGTTCCTCTTCCTGGCAGGCTTATTAGTTTCCCTGATTGCCTTGATAACCAGGGTCAAATTACCCGAGTCCAAGATGTGGACTGAAAGGAGAGGTAAGCTCTCATTTGACCTAGGGATAGCCATAATGACCCTGGTGTGGTTTCTAAGCTACTTCACGGGTTACGCCCTCTTCGCCGATCCGGTGTTTCAGTTCATAGGTTCCCATGGCTTCACCAACACTTCGCTCTACTTCACGTACATACTTTACGGAGATCCCCTTGGCGTGGTGTTGGCCACAGTCCTAAACGACAAGTTCGAGAGGAAGTTTAGCGTGGCCTTGGTTAACATACTCGCAGGCGTTGTCATCGTAGGATGGTTCTTCTCCAGCGGTTTAACTTTCCTGCTTCTGGGCTTCGCAGAGATGTTCCTGCAGGGTTTCAAGTTCCCGGTAATGTACACCTACACTTCGGAGATATTCGGAACTAAAATAAGGACCCTTGGCTACGGAATTGCGGATGGTTTGGGTCACCTTGGAGGTGCCGTGGGACCAATACTCTTTGCCTCTACCTACATGTCAAACCAGTTGAGCTCATTCCTCATGCTATCAGTGGTTACTGCCCTAGCTGGGGTTATAGTCTTGGCCTGGGGAGTCAAGACGACTGGAAAACCACTGGAACAGATCAGGGGATAACTCGACTTTATTTTTCCTTGAGCTCAATCATGTAAAATGAATCACGTAACGAAGCTGGCCTTTTCCGGTGGGATAAGATCCTTTACGTCGTCTCTAATCTGGCCGTATATAGGGTTTGGCCTCTATAAGTACCTTGGTTTGTCCCTGGTTCAGGTCAGCCAGTTCTATCTAACCCAGCTCTTGATCTCGTCGATAGCCTATGTCATTGGGGGATACTTGACAGATTACCTAGGGAGGAGACTCGTGATGACGCTAGCTACTTCGCTTTCCTCGCTAGTGCTCACTCTAGCCTTTTTCCTTAACACTGCGGGAGTCATAGGAATGGTTCTGCTCCAGTCAGGATTCAGTAGCATTTATGCTGTAGCTAACATGGCCAGCGTAGGGGACATGGGAGGTAACTTTAAGCAACTTGTGAGGTCGTTTAGTGTAATACGCGTTGGGATCAATGCTGGATGGGCCATAGGTCCTGCAATTGGAGGTTTACTTCTGGGGGATATAGGATTCAAACCACTGCTACTCCTGGGCGGGGTCCTGTCAGTGGTTGCCATTCCCTTTGTGTACTCCCTTCCAGATCACAAGGGGAGGGTTAGGTTCTTCCTTCCCAACAGGAAGTTCGCCATGTTTCTGATACCCACCCTTCTCACCTTTACTGTAATGGGACAGCTGGGATTTCCTCTAGTTACCTACTACAGTGGACTTGGCATTGCGGTCTGGCAGGTGGGTCTCCTCTACGCCGTCAACGGAGGACTCATTATACTCCTGCAGAGATGGATTGGGGAAAGGGTATCTGGAAATTATAGGACCTGGATATCCGTAGGAATGCTCATGTACTCTTTGAGTTACGGGCTTGTATCTCTGGTCTCTAACGTATGGGAAGCCCTTCTAGACGTCGTGGGAATTACCTTGGCTGAGATGATTGTGTCTCCCCTATCCCAATCCATTTCCACATCCCTAGCTGAAAGTGAGACGAGGGGAACCTACTCCGGGATATATGGACTAGTAAGTTCCATGGGGAGAACCCTTGGTTCCTCCATGTCCGCCTTCCTACTCACTAGGGGAGGGGAGGTGACGTGGTCGTCAGTGGGAGGTGTTGGGGCAGTCTCAGCTATTCTTTACCTAGCATTGATTTGAGGATGTCCAAAAAGCGTTTCCCGTTCTCCAACATCCAGAGATCGTTGTTGAAGAAGACATAGGTCTCCTCAGGGTTAATCTCGACTATTTTCTTGGCCACGTCAATGAGTTCCTGATCTGTGTAATTGTGAAAGTACCATCTCTCTCTTCCATGCATTCTGAGATACACCACCTTCCCCTGGAATATGTATGTTCCCATAGGCGAATCAACTGATACCAGGGGAACTTTAGGAGGGGATTCAAACCAGGACTTATCCCTGAACTCAAATATCGCGTTGGACACCTCTTTCAACATGTCTAGGACCCTTCTCTCATTCTCCTCATTCCTCTTGAAGCTCGGAGGTAACTGAAAAAGGTAGAACCTAGGATTGAGGTCTCGAAATAGCTCCATGAAGCTCCTCATATCCACATCCTTGAGCCTCTTTACGTGGGTTATCTCCCTGTGAACCTTTATTGACCATTTCAGGTTAAAGCCCAACCATGCCTTCACAGTCGATGGTTTAGGTAGCCTGTAAAAGCTCGAGTTTAACTCCACAGCCTGAAAGGGGGTGTTTTCGACATACCACTCCAGAGACCTTCTCTTATTCCACGGGTAGGACCAGCCTGACGTCCCTACGTAAATTTTCATGGGATAAGTTAGAGAGAATTGATAAAAATCTTTGGAATAATCTTCACTTTCCCGCCAGGATTTAGACAGAAATACACGTCATTGAAAGAATCACGAGTATTCTATGCTCGACCTTCCAGTATGTGTGAGACCCGCTCAAGATACTACGCGTGTTAAATCTTCTTGGGGATCAGGGGAGTCAGAACCGTCGATATTACCGCTATCACGAAGAGAACCGTGAACGAGAAGATGAGGTCGTAGTGTAGATCCAGTAACCATGTTACCAGAGCAGTCCCGGCAGCTCCTCCCACTGTGTTTCCAATCCCCCACACGTATGAGTTGGCTACGGTGAAGAAGTTCTTAGGAAATACCTGGCCTATGTAACCTAACAGGATTGGAAACCCTGTGAAGGCTGCGAAAGTGAACAGCGTATAAGAGCTCAAGGAAATGAAAAGGTTCCTTGGAAACACCAGGAAAAGCCCAAAGAACACAAGACTCAAAATGCTACTCAAAAGAAAGGTTGTCCTCCCCCCAAGTCTCTCGGTCAACCAGCCAAACACGGGCTGTCCGAAAACTGATCCCAAGAATCCAATGGTCAAGAATATCCCAGTGAAGGCCTTTGAAAAGTAAACTTGATAGACGAATTCCCCAAGGAAAGTGGTTGTCCCGCTTATGAACATACTTCTCATGAAAACCAGGGCCCCAAGAATTATCAGAAACCTGTAAAACCTTCTATCTAACTTCTCCGTTGCCTTCCTTACTAGACTCATGCTCCCTCTTCTAACGTTCATGAGTCCGAAGTAAATGACCAGAGTTACCAAGACCATGTAGACCGTAAATATTCCCAACCCCAGGACTTCCCCTAAACCTAGGATAAGGAATGTAATTATTGACGGCATTACTGCTCTTCCTAGACTACCCATGGCACCGTTGATTCCCAAGGCTCTTCCTGAGCTCTTTCCAAAGATCCTGGCAAGTATGGCACCTCCTAGGGGATGGTAAAATGCTTGTCCCGACCCTAGGAGAACCACTCCCAGGGTTATTAGAGGAATAGCTAGTCCCCTATCCAGAAACGAAAGTGCAAAGAGGCCCGTGGCAAGAGCCTCTAGGAATATCCCCAACGCAATAAGTTCCGCGTCGGAATCCCTCTTGTCTGCCACATCACCTATGAGAGGTGAAAGGAGGCCCGACAAAAGCGTGTAAACTATGGCCAGCGCCCCAAGGAAAACGACGCTTATCCTTTCGTCAGTAGTATAGTACACTATGAGGAGTGGAAAGATTAGAAAAACACCATCATTTGAGAAATGCGCCAATGATGTGAATATTAGTGCCCTTAAGCTCTTTGACTCCATGATGAGTATCAATGATACCTAATCGGCTTAAAATCTTTTGCATAAAGATACAAAATTCATGATTTCCTCAATAACTTGAGATTAGAAATCTAAAAATAGAAGTGATCATCCTTGAAACCTGGTGTAGGAAGTTTCTCGCATGTAATGAGCTTGTTGAGGTGATCCAATACGAAAGTCCCTGACAGGATCAACGATGTCCCAATCCCTGAATCTTAAATTAACTTTATAATCATAATTTAAATCAAGATCGAGTGGAAGACGAGGAAGATCATTCAGGAGTTCAGTTTACGCATTCTTACAGTTCTTTAAAAGAGGGGTTATGCGAAATTGATGAATAGATCATTAAGGTGGATGTGGTCTGCACTGGTTTTCGGGGTCTCGAGTGGACCTCTTTCAACGCTCGTTACTCTCAATATAATCGACATGGGCGGAGGTCCACTTATGGTGGCTTACGCCATCACGCTGTCTAACGTGGTTCTGATTCCAGCGTCTATGTTTTGGGGCTTCCTTGCAGATAGGTTTGACAGGAGAAAGCTCATTCTAGCTGGCTTCGGGTTCTCCACCCTCTTTTTAGTGCTAGCATCTCAGAGTAATAGCATACCTGAAATCGACCTGAATTACGCGGGATTTACGTTCTTTTCCACTGCCTATAGCACACCCATGAATTTGCTCATCATGGAGTCGGCCGATAAGAGGAAGTGGGCCACTAGTTTCTCAATGCTCTCGATGCTCTCCTCCATAGGAAATCTGATAGGCCTTCTCTTGTCCACATTTCTAGTTTTAGTTATCAGGATCACGGTAATGTATGCTGTTCTGGCCTTGTTCTCGGCTTCAGCCTTTGTGTTGGCACTTCTCTTCACTCCAAAATCCATGATGCTGGAAAGGACCTCAATGCTCCACAGTATAGAGTCGTTCGCGGTTAGACTCAAGATGCTACCCCTAATTTTCCTTCACAGGCCCAGGCTAACCCTTTTCAAGATGTTCAGCCTAAGCAGGCTTACGAAGAAGCCCATTAACTACGTTCCGCTTCTCTACATTGCAATAACAATCTTCTACATCTCAAGCGGGTTGTTCAATACCCTTTATCCTGCAAGCCTTTACAACGAGGGAATAAACAAGAGCCTTGTCTTGGGCATAATCACCGTGGGAATGCTGTTCCAGATACTGACCTTTCATTTTGTTGGCCATTACCTTGAGGACAGGGATGAAAGGGAGGCGTCCTTTAGGTCCCTGCTCTTGAGGGGGACAGGATATATCGTGATGGGTGTATCTCTCGTGACCCCTGTTACTGCAGTGGTATTGGGTTTCCTATTTTACCCGCTATCTGCCGGCGTTGCGTTCTCCTTGTTTTATGCAGCTTCCAACACACTTATCTTTAAGGTGGTTGGTGGACGAAGACAGGGAACCACGCTCGGGGTTTACAGTACATTAGTTGGCATAGCCCTCTTCTCAGGTTCCTTGATCTCAGGCTTTCTCTCAAAGGCTATTGGATACACTGGAGATTTTATTGTGGCTGGGATCCTGCTCTACCTGTCCGGGAGCATCTTCAAGTACTTGGAGGAAGGATAAGGATATAGGGACAAAACATTTAACACATGAGGATAGGAGAAGGTAATGCAGATCTTGCTTATTGTTGGCTTAATCTTGCTGGTCTTAGGAGCTGTATTAGTGTTTGGCCTTTATCCTTACCTGGATTCGCAAGCGTCTCAACAGATACTTGAGGGGCTAAACTCAAATATGACGTCTAGGACGCTGACTCCTAACCAAAGCATATCTCTCCCCTATAACGCTAACGGAAGGGCAATCTACATATTCTTTTATAACTCCACTCCATCTCCCCTAGAGGTTAAGGGAGTTCCAGAAAACGACTCCTCCGTGACCAGCTCAGGCATTTACTACGTTATACCCAACGGCAGTGGTAACCTTATCCTCGTGAATAATTGGAGCCAAAATGCCTCCTTGAAATTCTCCTCTACCTACTATCTTGTTAAGGGAGGTGCCTTGCTGGGAATATTAATACTTTCCGGGATTCCCATGCTCATCATTGGTGCATTCGTAACAATATTTGCGCTAGTAAGAAGAAAAAGATAGAGACCCCCTTAGGATGTGAGCACCCTAGGAAGAGTTTCCTTAGCCTTTTCTAAATGTTTCCTTATGGATTTCTTAGCTTGACCACTAAGAGGACCCTTATACCATTCTGTTATATCTAAGGTGACCTCATTTCCAACTCTATTGGAGACGAATCTCCAACCAAAACTAATCCTGGTCATGGGTAGTTTCTGATACGCGGTATAGTAAACTATGTCCCCCTTAGGTAAGGGGTTCAAGGTAACGTACAAGGGGGTCTCCCAGCTAATAAACCATTTCATGTGAAGAATGTAACTTCCAGGGGCCACATTATCTACTGCCTTAATCTGAGGGACGAAGGACATTAAAATGGTTGGATCTGACAACTTGTCCCTCAACCTCACATCCCCTAGAGTTATTCGTTCAGTATCACTTACGCCTTCAATCTCATCTATTTTCGCCGAACCCCTCTCCTTGTAAATAATGAACTTCACATATTCGCCTTCCTTCACTGTTTCGTATCTAAGACCAAGCGACTTACATAGTGATGGTAAGGTAACATCAATTGCAGGTTCATGATCCGTTAAAACAACTAGTTTACCTGAGGGGATCTTTTGGAGCTCCTTAGCAGCCCTCATCTCAGGGATCGGACACTCCTCCCCTCTCACATCCAACACGAACTCCTGCGAACTGGTTGACGCTATGTAAAATCACCTCTTAGTCTTCTATATTATAGTAAAAGATCTTCTAGTTATTAAACTTATGTATTCTAAAAAGTCTTATATCGTTAAAAGGTATTACATAGAATTATTATAATTTACTTTTAATAAGGAAACTAGATTTTTGAACGTCAAAAGACGTAAAAGGGTTTTATCAAGAAAATTGGCTGTAGCTTAGAACAAGTTACAAGGTCCCAAGTTTTCAATCCTCCCTCTAGCGTCGAGGATTTTCAGAGTCCTCCAGAATTACTCTCACTTCTCCGTTGAGCCTAGGCCCACCGAACTTATTCCTCACAGGTCTTAGGATAGAATTCACTGTCCTCTCCCCACTAAGTAACGAGGACTTATACACGAAGAGGACGTTTTCCGGCAAGTCAGCCCTTACCAACTTAACCCTTATCCTCCCACCTTCACCCTCTAGAAAGCCTTCTCCCTCATACTTTCCTGAGTATATCACTGCCTCCCTTTTCCCGTAAATTTCTGTGAATTGGGAATTGGTGTAATTGGGATGGGCAGAGAACACCAGAACTTCTCCCCTTGGCAGTCCTAACTCCTCAGGAGATGGAAACGGATCTACGCTTGCTTTCTCGGGCGTAATGAAGGGTTTGATCTTAACCATTCCCTTCCTTCTCAACTCCTCAACTGTGGTTCCGGTTTTCCTGATCGCCACGTTTACAGCATCCCATGGATCCTCATTGAGTAGGGGATGATCTAGTCCCAGTTCCCGAGACAGCGCCTTCATGAGCTCCACTTCCGTCACCCCCCTCTTAGGCCTCACTGGCGTATTGTAAATGAGGTAGGGGTGCCAATAGCTATACACCACGTCCTCCTTTTCCAGGAAAGTGGAACCTGGTATGACCACATTGGCGATTTTCGCGGTCTCTGACCAGAAGGGGTCATGGACCACAAGGAGAAGTTTTCCGCTCTCCACAGCCTCCCTTATCCTGTCCCCACCGGGTAGGGTAACCACGGGGTTAGAGTTCCAGACAAATAGGACCTTGAATTTGTCCAGGTTATAACTAACCTCCCCCATACCCATAGTTTTAGGTTGAAAGACGTGAGTACCGCGAAGATACTGGAAATCAATACCCCATCCTCCCGAGTTCGAGTAGTAGAAGCCCCTCTTCACGCCGAGAACTGCCGGTATCAGTGAAATTAGTCCCGCAGAGTGACCCCCGTTCCACGATCTCCCAATGGCGAAACCTATCACTGTGAGCGGGCGGTAATACGCGTAAAGGTCCGCCAGCTCCCTCACTTCATCCTCGCTCAAGTTCACGGCGGAGAGGAGTTCATCCATATCAAATTTTTCCACCCTCTTTCTTAGAAGCTCCAGGTCCACGAGATCAGGTTTAGCGTAACCCTGTTCGAGGAATATCTTCATGAGAGCAATTGCCAAGTAAGCGTCACTACCAGGTCTTATTACGTAGGCCTTTTCGCTCCTCTTTGCAGTCTCACTCATTCTGACGTCAATCGTGATCTTGTATTTGTCCTTGAAAATCCTCCAGCCATGAATGAAGCTGAAGACCGCCTCTGAACCCCAAAAGGCAGCTGCGGAAAATTTCTCCATGTCCTCTGGAAGAGCCCCCATACTGGTTCCGTAATGAGCCTTGATCCCCTCATGACCTTCCAGGCTACAGATGGAGTAATCCGTGCTGACAGCTCCTATCACGTTCCATAACCTCGCTGGGTAATACCAGGTCAGAAGACCCTGATTACCGTCGTATTCCACGTGCAGGATCTCGTCGGGTCTAACCCCCCTTAGAGCTCTTGAGATTAGGGAGACTGCTTGCTCTAGACCAACCTGCTTTCCATCCACGTAGGCCGAGTCCACCCTATTTATCTCGTTTCTTTTGAGGTCCATCCTTCCCCTGGAGCAGGTGAAACCAAAGGTGGGTTCACCCTTCACTGGTTGATAATTCTCGTCAAAGACACACGTATCGTAACAGTCCCTGGTACACGCTATCATGAGTACGAATCCACATTATAGCTTTTAAACGTCATTTATGATCTTTACCCATGGATAAGGCAGAAATTCTCATGGAAGCGTACACGTCGCGGAAGGAGATAGAACCCTTCGACTTGTCCGAGGATGAGGCCAAGATTGTGGGAGAGAGATTTGCTCAGATGCTTGTGGAGATGGAGGGCCTCGGGGGCTACAAGATAACCAAGTCAGGTTTGTGGGGGGTCCTCACAAAGAGAATGATCTCGAAGAGCGAGCTAGAGCTATGGTTCAAGACCCACAAACTCGAGGTGGAAATTATTGCCCTTGTGGAGAACGGGAGAGTCCTAAGAACCTACCTGGGACTTGAGGTCCCTGCAACTAGGTTTACCACGTGGGATCTTCCCAAGCACTACATGATTGCAGATGATGCCTTCGCGGGGAGGCTTTTCGTGGGGAAAGAGATAGAGCCCCCCTATGGACACTTCAAACTTTTCATTAACGGGGAACTTGTGGGTGAGGGAGCCCCCACTTACAACCCGCAGAACGTGGTCAAGCCAGACCAGACAGGGTATGTCTCCTGTGGAGCCTTTATTGGACCAGTGAAGATCTCGAAGG
Organism: Metallosphaera sedula DSM 5348; assembly: GCF_000016605.1. Taxonomy (NCBI): domain Archaea; kingdom Thermoproteati; phylum Thermoproteota; class Thermoprotei; order Sulfolobales; family Sulfolobaceae; genus Metallosphaera; species Metallosphaera sedula. Next base: position 376,669 of record NC_009440.1, read on the forward strand.
GAGACCTCATCAGAGTAGAAGGTAAGAAGACTATCCAGGTCAGGGCAACCTAATTCGCGAATCTAAGTCGCGAAAAACTTTATAGATTTCTAACCATCCTGGGAGAGGATGAAGTACTACTGGCTCCTGCTGTTGGCCTTTCTAGTCATAGGCATAGCTGTGAAGGTAGTGTCTGAGCCTAACATGCCTCTGAACGTGTATCTTTTCAAGTTAATCAATTATCACCAGGTGGGTGCTCTTAACCCGGTCATGGTGTTCCTGTCAAAGTACGGGAGAGAATATGTGTGGATTCCGTTAACTGCAATCCTTCTGGTCTTCAAAAAGACAAGGAGAATTGCAATTACCCTCGCTGCGTCATTCATCTTAGCTATAATTGTGGGAGAGATTAGCAAGTACGCCTTTGCCCAGGGAAGGCCATTCCTCTACGTCCATCCGGATTACCTCCTAGTTCCGCCGCCTACTGACTACAGTTTCCCATCGGGGCATGCCTTAATCGTGAGCGATGGAGCACTTGTCCTGGCCAGGATGGCTCCCAGATGGCTTTGGATCATCATGATGATAGAGGCACTTTTGGTGTCCTACTCAAGGGTCTACGTTGGCGTTCACTGGCCATATGACGTCGTAGCAGGTTGGCTCTTGGGAGGATGGACCTCCCTTCTAACGGTGGACCTAGAAAGAAGAGGAACTCTGGCCTTTGTTGAGAAGTTCCTTAAGGCATGATTATTTCAAGGAGTAGATACTAAAGCTTTTTTAACTTTGGTATTTACCAATTGTTATGGCATCGCTGACGTGGAGAAACGTAATAGTCTCAGGGATGGGAGTTCTCACTGACGGGTATAATCTTTACTCGATCTCCCTCACTTCGTTCTTCATTCCCTCTTCTTTCACATTCTCCAGTGCAGAGCTTGGATTACTCGTAGCAGGGTCATATTACGGTGCTGCGATCGCTGCTCTTCTGTTTGGTCTCTTAGCTGACAGGATAGGAAGAAAGAGGATTTACGGCTTCGATGTCCTGATCATGGCCATAGGGGCAGGACTGCAGGCTTTCTCACAGTCCTATCTGGAGCTCTTTTTAGCTAGGTTAATTCTTGGAGTGGGCATAGGGGCAGATTACGTCCTTTCACCTGTCATAGTAGCTGAGAATGCGGAGGGAAGGAACAGGGGAAAGGCAATGGTAGTGACCTTTGCCGTTATGTGGGGTCTCGGTGCAGTTATTGCTGCGTTCGTGGAACAGATGGGCTTACTCGCCCACCTTCCTGCAACCTTACTCTGGAGAGTAGTTCTGGGAATGGGTGCTATTCCAGCGATTTCAGTCTTCTTTCTGAGGAGGAAGATATACGAGACAATGTTGTTCGTGTCCAGGGTCAACCCAGAGCACCAGGATGTGTCTAAGATAGAGCAGGAATTGGGGAAACCCCTGCCCAAGGCTAAGGACACAACCCCATTCTTGAGGAGGCTTTCCTCTTCTGCACTGTTAATCGTGGCAGCCTCTGTCCTCTGGCTACTTTACGACATGTACTCCTCGACATTTGCCATTTTCGGCCCCATCACTATAGCCTCAAATCTGGGACTCTCTCCCATAGAGTTCACGTATGTCGCGCAGTTCTTTGCGGGAATTCCGGGACAGTTAATATGCATCTATCTTGTGGACAAAATAGGGAGAAAGCCCTTAATCGTGATAGGCTACGCTGGAGTGGCCCTATGGCTTTTCGCCTATTCCCTTCTACTGGAGGATCCCAGAATCTTTGGACTTCCGGAGGCTCAACTCTCCGTATCCAAGTTAGTGGGAGAGGCCGCAATTCTCGGTTTCTCGTTTTACATGCTAAACTACCTCTTCTCGGCCATAGGTCCGGCATCAATCATAGGCTCGGCGATGGTGACGCCTGAGCTAGTTCCCACTAAGGTTAGGGCAACTAGCCAGGCCATAAGCGTCAGCGTCGACAGATTGGCTACTGCCCTTAACATAACTGCCTTCCCGTTACTTCTCTCGCATTATGGACTAGGAGCTATGGTTGGATTTTATGCAGGAATAGCACTAATTTCCACCATAATAACACTCTTCGTCATTCCCGAAACAAAGGGACAGGAATTAGAGAAAGTTGTTAAGGAGAGAAACGTGGGAGAGGGATTATAAGGAAAATGCGTGGGAAATCCATTTTTATGGAACCGTTCTACTTTAAGAGTTATGATAGAGTAATAGGTGTAGCGAGGGACCTACCAGAGCTCGAGAAGGAACTGGCTAGGCTCTCAAGAGAGGATCCGGCCTGTGTGGAATACCATCTAAAGGAGGGGCACATTGTTGCTTGGCTAAATTATATTGGGGAAAGGGGATTGGCTGAAATCCTAAGGGGAGTCTCTAGCCCCAGGGAGGCCCTCTCCAGGATCTCAGAGTTCAGGGCTATACCAAGAAGGGAGAGAAATAGAAGGCAAAAAACTAGAAAGGCTAGCATCTAAGCTTTCTTGCAACTTCGGTAATCCTTTTACCCATGAACCTAGCTATGGCCTTTTCGTTATCATCCAAGTTTTTCATGCTTCCGAGATGGCTGGGACCATAGGGAGAGCCTCCAGTGGTTGTTGTGGATATCTCCTTTATTGCATAGCCCAATGGGACTATAACCATTCCCTGATGATAGGCATAGGCACTCATGGTTAGGATAGTGCTCTCGTGACCTCCATGAATGGTAGCGGCCTCTGTGAAGAACCCCACGGGCTTTCCATAAAGGGCACCTTTTAACCAGAGGTCCCTGGTCTGGTCTAAGAAAAACTTCAGCTGACCAGTGATGTTGCCGTACCTGGTGGGGGATCCCATAACTATTCCATCAGCCCATTCCAGATCCTGCATTGTGGCTTCGGGGATCTTCTCTACCCTAGATAGATCCACATTGAACTTGGCAACAACTTCCTTTGGGAAAAGCTCTGGTACCCTCACTACCTTAACCTCAGCTCCCTCTGCCTTAGCTCCCTCAGCTATTTCCATGGCTAGGTCAACTATACTACCGTAGCCATAGAATAGTACAAGTATTTTGGGACAAGCCATAGGAAGGTCCTCATTCATGCAATCTTAAAAGATTTACTAAAAGTTAAACTTTAAAATATTAAACTCCATATTTTTCCTTTCAATTTCATTATGATGCCTCAATAAGTATCATTAAGGAAAAAGTTTGGCAAAAATATTTATTCATGGGTAACATTGATACCTAGATAACCATGTTAAAGGTAATAGCTGCACCTGGACCAGTTTCCTATCCCATGATAGCCTCTACAATGAAAAACAAGGATATCATTATTGATTTCGGAAAGGATGGTAGCGCTGACGTGATACTGGACTCCACAGTCTCCCTCGTGAGGAGAGGATTGAGGACAGACTACGTAACGATAAAGGGACTCATGGTAGTGTCGCCGGACGTGGGGAAGAGAATTGGAGTCTGGAGGAAGGGAAGTGCTGCAGATGTATTAACGAGGGCCCTCCTAGACAAGAAGGGAATAAGGGGAGAAGTAGTATACGCCGATGAGATGCCCAGGCTAGTAGAGATGCTGAACAAGAAGGAAGTAGACTCCATAGTGATTGCCTCGCCCTTCGCTAAGGGAAAGACCTTCGAGGAGTTACTTGGAATACCTGGAAGCTGTGGAGCTAGCGTCAACGCCAACCACGAGGAGTTCATCTCAGCCTACTCTGAGGGTATCGAGCTCATGAAGCAGGACCCACAGGGGGTAGCGGAGTACGTGGCCAAGAAGTTACCCATACAGGCAAATCTACAGATGATAGTTAACCTACCCAAGACCACCGTCCTGACCGTGGAGAGGCTAAAGGACAATTCGCAGTTCGAGAACTTAGTCAAGAAGTATCTGTAAAGAAGTTCATCTCTTTTTTGGAATATCCACTAGATATTTTCTATAAAAAGAATTAGTTTTTTAAATGTAAACCAGTTAAGTTGTTCATGGACCTAAAACAGATTCTAACTCCAAGTAATTCGATCCTGGTTGTATGGGACGTACAGAACGGATTGGTGAAGGGGATTTTCAACAGAGATCAGTTTGTAAGTGGTCTGGAAAGGACAATAGGAGCTGCTAGGAAAGCAAGGATACCTATCGTGTATACCAAGATAACGCCCTATCCAAGTGGATTCGAACCCTACGCATCAAGGGTCTCATCAAGACAGTTCAGATTCACAAGTGAGGACCTGGAACTTTACGTCAAGCCTGCTGAAGGTGAGATAGTCCTTCCGAAGAACACATGGAGTATCTTTGTGGGAACTAATTTCGAGCTCCTGCTTAGGAACTCTGGAAGAAATGCCATAATCTTCACAGGGATTGCCACGGAAATAGGAGTAGAGACCAGCGCTAGACATGCCTTTGCCTTGGGTTTCATGCCCGTTATTGTGAGTGATGCGGTTTCCTCATTCAATAGGGAAGGGCATGAAAGGTCCCTAACAAACATGAAGGACTTCTTCCCAATGATTACATCGCAGGAGTTAGAAAAAATACTACAGTAAAACAGGAGTGAACTTCCTTTCAAGCTAGTAATTTTAGTAAGAAATTCAGAATTTTTGTTTACCCATACAGTCTAAGGAGTGCGGTTCTCCTCGCTTTCCTGTTTTCATAAAAGTCTAGAACATGTTTAAATCTTTGTACTTCCTATCCACGTATATGTATGTATTTACGATCGACCAATCATCATCCAACATGGTCCGTTCCGTTGGCAGGAAAGCTGCTTACCTAGGCGAACTTACGAGGATGGGGATTAGGGTACCATGGGGATTCGTGATCACTAGGTCCGCTTTCCGTAGGTTCATGGAGATAAACAGGGACAAGATCAGCGACGCGCTTAAGGGCGTTAACCTTGAGGATCCAAGAGACTTGGAGAGAAGATATGAGACGATCAAAGAGATCATGACTCAAACCGAGATACCCTTGGACATTTCCCTTGAGATAGAACACTTCTCCAGGGAGATCTCCACAGATTTGGTGGCCGTAAGGCCTACAATAACTTCGAGCATGTCAGGGCCAAGCTTTGCTGGGGAAACGGAAACTTTCCTTTACGTGAATAAGGTGGACCTTCCCTTTTACGTGAAGCAAGCGTGGGCAAGTTACTTTAATCCCAGGTCGTTGGCGTACAGGATTGCCCAGGGAATGCCGTTGGAGATTGCTGTCCTCGTACAGGAGATGGTAAACCCAGAGTCGGCCGGAACAGCTTTCACAATTCATCCAGTAACTGGAAATCCAAACTGGGTAGTGATCGAATCCTCTTGGGGATTGGGACAGGCAGTGACCAGGGGATTGGTCACGCCAGATCGTTTCGTGTTACCTAAAAGGGATAGAATAATAGTCGAGAAAAGCATAGGGCATAAACACGTAATGCTGAAATTTGACCCCAGGTTTGGGGGGATAAGGGAGATTCCCCTGGGAGGAAAGGCCATGGAACCTAGCCTGAGCGATGAGAAGGCCATAGAGCTGGCCAATCTATCCCTGAGGATAGAGGAGTTCTTCGGGAGACATGTTAACCTGGAGTGGGCACTTCAGGATAACAAGCTGTATATCCTTGAGGTGAGGGGAGTCAAGACCATGTGGGAGGAGATCTAGGGGCTTGAGTAACTTAACGGTCTCTCACCACTTCCCCCTAGGCTATCTTGTTCTCTCTACCACAACCTGCACCACAGAGAGTCCTCCTTTCTTCATGTAGTTCCACCCCTCAGTCAAAGCGATTTTTGCCTCCTCTGGAGTTTCGGCTAGTTTGAAGTAACCACCGAAGGCCCTCACAGTTTCGCCTATGTTATATCTCTTGAAATCTGCACCTGGGAACATCCTCTTTGCCTTTGCAAGTCCCTCAGGAAAAACCTCCTCCACAGCTTCAGCAGAGGCTAACCACCCAGAGTTATCGTAAATGACTACCATTGCAGGTAGGCCGTACGTTGAAGCTACGTAGTAGAAAGCTTCGGGAACTCCAAAAATGAAGGAGCCATCTCCTGTGGTAATAATGACGTCCCTGTCTGTGGCCATTTTAATACCTAGACCAGCTCCGAGCGCCCATCCTAGGTAGCCCTCCGAAAGGTCGCCATAATAATCCCCGAACTCGAAATTACCATATCTGGGGTTGAATGGGTATTCGTTGACCACGACAGCCCTGAAGCTTGAGACGTAGCTAGAGAGTAGCCTTGGGTGAACTCTCGACGAATTCTCAAGGCTCGAGATTTCCCTCCTCTTGGCCTCCCTCTGCCTCTTTACTCTCTCCCTAATTTCCTCACCCCACTTGTCTTTTCCGCGTATATGGATCTCCTTCAGGGCGTGAGGAGTTGATTGGATGCATACGTCACACGGAAAGCCATAATAGGGTATGTAGGTATAGGCTGGTTCTACGTCAATCTTTATCACTGGAGCTTTTACCTTGACTCTCTTGGGTATCCAGGGAACTTCAGACTCCACGATTATGATAAGGTCTGGCTCATCCAAGTTCAGCTTGTCCAGGGCCATGTCCCCAGCTGAGGGATAATTCACCACCTCTCCCACATAGTTTAGGACAGGTGCCCCTAGCCTATCCGCGAACTCCCTCAAGGAATCATACCATTCCCTCCTTCTGCCTCCCCTCCATGTAATGATGGCCGGCCTCTCGGACTCCTCTATTAATTTATCTGCTTTGGCTATTGCCTCCCTAGACGGACCTGGCTCGTAGGGTGACATGTTCACCTTCACCGGTTTAGCCTGGCTTACGCTAACCTCTCTTGGCAAGGTTAGATAAACTGGCCCCTTAGGCTCACTTTGAGCTATTTGAAGTGCCCTCCTAACCGCCACTGAGGTCTGGCCTGGATCCCTTATCTCAAAGTCCCACTTCAGGTATTGCCTCCCAAACTCGCCCTGATCCCGTGCCTCCTGTGTCCAATGTATTCTAAGGTTTCTGCTGGCTGTACTTCCTTCCTCAGTATAAGGAGATCTCCCCGCTAAGACCAGAAGTGGGATCCTACTGGTGAAGGCGTTACTCACTATTCCTAGAGCGTTCAGGGTTCCAGGCACTGTGTGAACAGCTACTACTCCCATCTTACCTCCCAAGGAGTAACCTAGAGCCATTGCAGAGGCTGTAATCTCGTGTGGAACCACGATAAAGTCGGGTAAGTTAGGATCCCTAACCTTTTCCTCTATGAATGACGCATAATCTGTACCCGACACCATGAAGATCTTGTCAATGCCCTCCTCCTTGAGAAGAGCTAGGATAAGTCCTGCGCTGGACTTAGCTGTTGTCTGTTCCATGGCTTATTTATAATGATCAAATAGTTAAGTTCTACCGTGAACGTTCAGCGATACTGGATTAAGCAGACGTGAAATTGCTAGTTACGTCTAGAAAGCGAATCCCAAGACTTTTCTGACGAAATTTGTCTGGTAATACCCTAACCCTTTAAGGACCAACTAACAGTGAATCAGACATACTGATTAACTTTATTTAAAAACTAATAGAGAATGTGCTATGAGAGAATTCCTGAAATCGGGATTACGTGGCTGGTTCAGGGGTTATGGTGGATGGCCAACCTATAATTACAGACCCCTTTACCTACAAGCGTTCGACTTTTTTGTAAAAAATCTTGGTATGATAATACCTGCAATTATCGCCCTAATAATTTCTCTAATAGTAGGGTTCGTAGTGGGTGCCATAGGAGCTGCCCTAGCTTTGACTGGTCTTTCCATAGGGATAGTAGACGCAATAGGCTTTGTAATAGGATTTATCTCGGGCATAATCATCTCCTTCCTCATATTGATTGAGGCCTATGAGGCTGGAAGCGTCGTCAATGGAAACTTACCAGACATAGGACTAGCCTGGCAGAGTACACAGAACACACGGGAGAAGTTCCTGCCTACTGCGTTATTAACTGGGTTGATCTTTGGGGTTCTGTCTGCGTTGAGAATTCCTGGTTCATTCCTCATAGAAGGTCTATTCCTAGTGCTAGTTTACGTGGTGAGCTCGGGAATAGTATCAGGCGTAAGGCCTGGCCTTGAGCAATCCCTCAATTGGTATTCCTCGACTTTCTCGAAAGACGGAGTCTCCTCTCTTATTCTACTCCTTGGAGCGATCCTCTCACTAGTCCCTATTCTCAATCTATTTGTAATACCCTACACAGAGCTGTTGGCAACGTTAATGGTAAGGAAATACTGACTAGGCCTTGCATAATCAAGTGGGGATTAGTTTATCCTTTTCTTCAAGATACTTTAAGAACCTTGCGTTGGATCTAACCTCTTCCTCGTCAAATTTCATGTCCCCTACAACCTCTTTGAATGCTGAGCAGTCGTATGTGGTACCAGAGTATCTTAGCAGGTTTCTAATATCCTTGGGTAAAACAGCCTTGGCCAGCCATGTGGGAATGGGTAGCCTTATACCTTTACCCACCTCTTCACTCATGAGTTCAAAGAACCTAGAGACTGCTACGCTTCCGCACTCACTGGCGTAAAGGTAAACCCTCTTGGGAGAAACTTTTCCAAGCGTGTGAACTGCTCTACCAAGAGTCCATGCATTTACAGTGGCCATCCTTAAACCCAGCTCAGGAACAACTCTAGCCTTGACCAGCTTATACATGGTAACGAATTGAACGTGAGCTGCATATCTTCCGTACACCAGGGTGGGCCTTAATATGGCAAGATTGCCGTCTTTCTCTAGTGCTAACCTCATGATCTCTTTCTCACCTTCACACTTGGACTTCTCAAAGGGCGTTGACGCCTTAGAATCCTTGCAGTGCTCTGCCTCCTCCTTCACGTTTACCCCAGTCTCTCCTGTGGAGGTCGCCCCGCTCAAGTGGATGAATGTTTTATTCTGATCAAAGGCATCCCTCGCTAACCTGCTGGGAATCTCTACGTTGGCCAATCTCAGTTTATCCTCACCACCCGAAATTTCTCCTATGAAGTTGGCGACGATGTCATGTCGAGAAATCAACTTTGTCACCTCCTCTGAGAGTGGATCAACATTTACCACCTTGACCTTCCCCTTGAGCAGAGAGATGTACTCTTCCTTTACGGGATTCAAGGACTTGTACGTCACCGTAACGTCCTCGCCCACTTCACTCAGATACAACGCTACGTGGGTCGAGATGAAACCTAAGCCCGTTAAAAGATACTTCATGAGGAATCAAGGGATCTAAAATTTAAAATGATTTAGTAGGTGTTAGATAATCTTTGGACTAGGCAGTTACCCAAATTTTAACAATATACTCTAAGGTTATCTCAGTTCATAAAAGGATATACTTTTATACAGTTGTCTTAACTGAAAAACAAGATGGGATATCCATATTATGGTCAACCTTACGGTCCAGCTCCAGGTTACCCTGGGGGCCCCTATGGCCCCTACGGTCCAAATCAGGGATCCAACTTCACTGCGATCATGGCGTGCGAGCAGTCTACCGGTCTTGGCGGAAAACAGCAGATAATTCCGACCCAGTACCCGATTAATCTTCAGTACGTGGTACAGGAGGTAGTAATGTTTCTCATGGGGCAGGGCTTTCAAACTTTTCCGATGATAGGTTATAACTTAGCTATAATCCAGGCACAACATAAGTCCCTGCTTGGATACCTGACCGATAGCAACAAGGCCTACACGATCAGGTTGTGTCAAGGACAGGGAATGGTAATAGTCGAGACTGGGATGGCTAACTTAATGCAGGACCTAATAACTGCAGGTGCAACAGCTTTCATAGCCGACGACGTGTTACATAGCGGTCTTCTAACCGTGGCCGGCGGTGGACTAGATGTGTATGAAATGTATAAACAGTACTCTCAGGAGGAACAGCTATTTAACATGATAACAATGTTGGTCATGCAGGCTCCGCCGGCCTATCAAGGTCAACCAGGCTATCCATCGCCTTACTCTCCCCAGGGACAGCCTCCAATGAGTAGACCGCCACAACCTCCCACACAACCCACTTCGAGTACAGGTCAAATAGCTCAGCCTCCCTCTAGTATCAACCAAACATCTCAACCCCAAACGTCACAGAAGTGCTGGAGTTGTGGAGAACCTGTCCCTTCCTCGGCTAAGTATTGTCCCAACTGTGGAGCCTCTCTTCAACAGGTTAAATGTCCCCAGTGCGGATCTCCAAACCCTCCCAGTGCCAAGTTCTGTTCCTCATGCGGAACCAAGCTCAAGTAAGGTAAGAGAAGATTATTAACGTCATGTCCAATTCTTGTTATGCAAAGCCTAAAGGACATGGGTCTTGAAACGTCGACGGAAACCAGGGAGGATTTCGTCAATTTCAAGATTAACCCAAGCGTTGTGGTATATCCAAGAAATGAGAAGGAGGTCGTGAAGGTTGTTCGTTACGCCTACGAGAATCGAATACCAATTGTTCCATGGGGAGCAGGGACTAGTCTAACTGGCGCAGTGTCTTGTGAAGGATGTATTCTTCTGGACATGAAGCACATGTCCAATATCCTGGAGATAAATGACGTAGACTGGTACGTGAGGACTCAGCCAGGAGTAAACCTCGAATTTCTCAACAAGAAGTTAATGGAGAAGGGATTCTTTCTCCCGCCCGATCCTGCCTCATTCTTCCTATGTTCCGTGGGAGGAGCGGTTGCCAATTCCTCAGGAGGGATGAGGGGAGTAAAGTATGGTACTTTCAGGGACTGGGTCCTGTCACTGAGGGTAGTTCTACCCACTGGAGAGGTAGTACAGGTAGGTGAACCCTTCAGGAAGAATAGGGCAGGTTACGATCTTGTTCACCTCTTCACAGGGAGTGAGGGGACCCTTGGTGTGATAACAGAGATCTGGTTCAGGATCATTCCCCTTCCCAAGGAAAAGATGATCCCCATCGTGTCTTTCATGCCCGACCTCGATTCAACTGCGGGTGTGATTCAGGAAATGAGAAAGTCTGGGATCCTCCCAGAGATAGCTGAATACATTGACAGTGAGGTTATCATGGCACTAAACACCCAGCTAAATGCTGAGTTGAGGGAGTCCAAGGGAGGCCTATTGATGCTTAGGGTGGAGGAGCACGACCTTGAGAAGATAAAGGAGATTCTAGGAAAGTGGCACGGGGACGTGTCAATCCTTAACGACGAGGAATGGGAGAGACTGTACTCCTTGAGGGCACAATCCGCCATCGCACTCAAGGCTATGGCAAAGGAGATGTACGTGGAAGATATAGTGGTTCCAGTCTCTAGGCTGATGGAGGCTGTTAAGAGACTCAAGGAGCTGGAGAGAAAGTATCAGGTAAAGATGCCAGTGATAGCCCACATAGGCGACGGTAATTTGCATCCCAATATACTCCTAAAGGACAAGGAAATTGCAGATGAACTCTTTCACGAGGTTGGAATGATAGCCGTGGAGCTAGGTGGATCAGTTTCGGGCGAGCATGGGATTGGGGTCCAGAAGGCAAAGTTGATGGGTATTCAGGTTAAGAGGCACGGGGGAATGAAGGTACTTGAGATAATGAAAGGGATCAAGGATCTTGTGGATCCTCGGGGAATAATGAATCCAGGGAAATACGTGGAACTCGCCTATAACATAATGAAGCAGGAGCGAAATGAATAGGGACGAACTATTCCTAATCCTATCCACTTCCTCCCTTGGGGTTCTGTGGGGTGCTAACTCCCTAGCCACCTCACTTTACCTGAGGAGTCTAGGTTACGATCCGCTGTTCATAGGTACTATCCTAGGTGTCGGGATAATCACAGGGTCTGGAGTGTCTGTCCTGGTATCAATATTGGCTGACGCGTATGGGAGAAAGAGGTTTATCTTGATGAACAGGATTCTCTCTATTCTAGGAATTTTTGCATTTGGGATTCTGAGGATCCCCTTTGGTTACCTCATCGTAAATCAGTTCGGAGGAAGCCTAACCACTTCCTTTCTTGCCGACAAGAGTAAGAACTTGGATAGGTCCCTCAGTCTTCAGACTTCAATATCTCAGATATTCGTGGTTTTGGGAAATATCTTGGGAGGATTACTCCAGTTCAGGGTCCTATACGCTCTCGAGATAGTTACGTTGTTGATATCCTTGGTTCTAGTATTATCAGTAAGGGAAAACTACGAGAAAAGGGAAGTGTCGTTCGGACTAAAATCTGCAGGGGTGGTTGGTAAATTTGCCGTGGACTCTCTCATTGGTTTAGGTGCAGGTGCCCTCCTGCCCCTGATATCACTCTGGTTCTCCCTTGCTTTCAAGGTGTCGAGGCTTCTATTAACGCCCGTGTTTATAGCCTCTCAGGTGTCGCTGTCACTTGGAACCTTGGTCGCCCCTAAGCTTGGAGAGAAATTTGGAAAGATAAAGGCTATAGTTTATACTCACGTAATCGCCATTATTCTCCTCTTTCTTATTCCCTTTTCACCTACCTTCCTCATAGCCTCAGCACTCTACGTCATGAGGAACGTGTCCATGAACATGACCTCGCCCCTATTTTCAAGTCTAGTTCTACAACTGGTTCCTAGGGAGGAGAGGGGAAGAGCACAGACCTTGATTCAGCTTATGGACTCTATACCTCGCTCGTTAGGACCAACCCTAGGAGGATATTTTCTTTCCTTAGGGGTTTTGTGGGTACCCTTCGTGTTCACAGGTACTCTCTACAGCGTTTCCACAGGCCTGTTCTACTACATGTTTAGGGAATCTAACCTACCACCCAGAGTTAATCCCTCTAATTCTCCTGACAAGGTAAACAATGGCTGAGATGAGCAACAAGAAGAGTGCAACAGGTATAAGGGCCAAATTTGTCAAAACGAAGGAGCCGGACTCTACCTCAAACAAAAAGGGAATAACCAAAAACATAAGCTGATGGAGAGATAGAAGCCTCATGGAAAGGAGAAGAAGAGACACGAGTACCTTAGAGGTCGCTCTGTTCATTTTGAGTAGTAATGACACAAGCTAGTTGCTAAAAGGATGTAATTAAACCTTGTCATAATTCTCGTCATAATTCTCTCGCCTTACATTGGGTAGTTCTCGTTGATGGAAAATCTCCAGATGATGAGGTATGACTTTTTTAAGTTAGGCCTTGTACTAAACCCGTGAGGGCCCTAGTCTTCGAGAAGAGAGGAATAGACTTCCTAGAGGTAAGAGATTTCCCTTCCTCACCTGTCAGAGATGACGAGGTAAGGCTGAGGGTGAAACTAGCATCGATAAATCCCGTTGATCTCATGGCCATAGAGTCTCTCCCCGTCTCCCCTCTACCCCACATACCAGGCTCCGAGTTCTACGGAGTTGTTGAGGAGGTTGGGGAAAAGGTGACTCACGTCTCCGTGGGAGACAGGGTCGCAGTTTACACGAGGCTATTTGACGGTACCTGTTCCTCCTGTATGAGGGGAGACCAGACTTACTGTGTTAACGGTAAAAGAGTTGGTGTGGAAAGTCAAGGAGGTTACGCTGAGGAGATAGTGATACCAGGAAGGAACGTTATGAAGTCGGATCTGTCCGAGGAGGTGCTCTCGAGCCTTCCAATAGCCGTTCTCACACCCTATCATGCCCTTAGAACTGTGGGAGTTGGGGTGGATGACACTGTCGTGGTTTTGGGCGCTTCAGGAAATACGGGGATTTTTGCGGTTCAGCTGGCAAAGAGGATGGGAGCGAGGGTTATTGCGGTGACGTCAAGGGAGTGGGTTAAAGAGTACGCGGACGAAGTAGTGGATTATCCAACCGCCGAGGAGGAGGTGAAGAGGCTCACTGACGGTGGAATGGCCTCAGTGGTGGTGAACTCCCTGGGAGAGAAGTACTGGGACTTGGGGCTAAAACTTGTGGGAAATCATGGAAAGATAGTCACATATGGAGGACTCACCGGCGGGAAGGTGTCCCTTGACGTAAACAAACTTTACGCCAAGCATGCGTCAATAGTGGGCACGAACAGGGGAAACATGGCAGAGCTCCTGGAATTACTGAAACTGGCAAAGGACCTCAAGGTGAAGGTACATAGGTATTACACTCTTGATGAAGCGAGGGAAGCCTTCAGAGAGTTTAAGCACGGAAACAGGGACGGGAGGATCTTCATAAGGATTTAGCTGGTGAGGAGTCCTGAGTCTGGATAGATCTTCCATGACTCCTACTTCGCCTTAGTCTCCTATGATCTCCCTAAAAGAGACCCCTCTTACTGCATAACGCCACCGAGTCTTCGTACATCTTCCTAGCTTTCTTGACTTCCTCACTATAATCCACTATGGGGGAGGGATAGCCTGAAACCTTGAACCTATAAATCTCGTGAATCTTCTCGGCTGGAAGATCCTTCAGTTCTGGTACCCACGTCTTTATGTACACCGCATCTGGGTCAAACTTCCTCTGTTGCAACCAAGGGTTGAATACCCTAAACATGTAATCCGCACCAGTTGAGGCCACCCATTGCCAATTTCCGTTATTTACTGATGGGTCGTAGTCAACTAGTTTTGTAGCGAAGTATCTCTCCCCTATCCTCCAATCCACATGCAATACCTTCACGAGAAATGAGGCCGTTATCATCCTGGTTCTGTTATGCATGAATCCAGTCTCGTTAAGTTCCCTCATCCCCGCGTCAACTATGGGATAACCCGTCTTACCCTGCTTCCATGCCTCAAGATGAGCCTCATTCCACTTCCAGGGTATACAGTCGTACTCCCTCTTGTACGAATGACCGAACACGTGGGGATTATAGTAGGCCAGAAGCGTGTAGAAGTCCCTCCAGTACAGTTGCCTCCTTATCTCCTCGTTGACCGCCCAGTACACCTCCCTCGGTGAGACAACCCCAAACTTGATATATGGCGAGAGCTTCGTAGTACCTTCAACTCCTGGGAAGTTACGCATGGAGTAGTTCAGGTTTCTGGCCCTTTCCAGCCTCTTGAGCCCCTCCTGTCTCCCGCCTGGGATACCCCTCTCGACCTCCAGCTTCAGGACCTCCGTCCCAGGGAGATCGAGAGTGAGGTAATTCCTCATGTCGTTCTTCATGGGTTTCCTCACCTCGAGCTTCCTCGCATCGTTATAAAAGTGCGTGAAAACTGTGTAGGGTTTTCCCTTTCTTACGAAGAAGTCCTTTGGTGTCAGGAGAAGGTCTTCGCATGACTTAACCCTTCCACGCATTGTCTCCCTTATTGCGTTATCCCTGTTCAGGCTGAAAGGAGTGTAATCTTCGTTGAAGTATATTGCCTCAACCTTGAGCTCTGGCAACACCTTCTCAGGATATCCCTGCAGAATGTGGAGCCTTGAACTACGATGCTTCAACTGCATGTCAAGATCCAGGAGGGAATCAACCATGAAGCCCAAGGCGAAGGCGGACTTGTATGGATTATCGCCCAGTTGCCTGGGATCCAACACGAATACTGGAACCACTTCATCGCATTCCTGAAGCGCTCTCAGAAGGCAAGTGTTGTCATCTAGCCTAAGGTCTCTCCTGAACACAAAGGCACAGGGCATACGACTAGATCTAGAGTTTGTTTAAAAGCTAGCGTTAGCGTATCTAACTCATTGTGGTCGATCAATGGGTAAAAGTTGCGCAACGTTAAGGTTCGCCCAGAGGAAAAGTTCCTGCAGAGAGCTTTTAGACAGTTCAGTTGTCGCCTAGATATGGGGAGCCCGGAAGTCTTTATTTCTGGACATGTTAAGCGTGCTCCGCTAGACACGGCCGAAACAGGAAATATTTACTGGCAATCCCACTTTTTAACATGAATCTATCTTACCTTAACTACACGCCCGTTCAAGACTTCGATGTTAAGGATGGGCGAGTCGCATACGTGATCCTGAAGGACTCTCCTAAGGTTGAAATTCTCGGAGTGGGAGAGGTGCAGATAGAGGAGCCAGAGACCGTTCACTGGGTGGGATCTAGGCTGGCTGTGGTCGCCGATCAGGGTGGGGCAGAGGTTAGGTCCATTTACCTGGTGGATGAAGCTCCACATCCCTTACTTTCCGACGGATTTGACAACATGGAACCTGTCTTCCTCAAGGAGGACAAATTCTACTTCCTTTCCAATAGGGATAGGGAAACGATTCGCCTCTACCTATATGACGGAGGACAGATCACGAAGGTAAGCAAGGGTAACCTTCCAGTATCTGACGTTTGTGTCTCCCCTGGGGGAAGATGGGTAGCCTACTCCTCAGGAATCTACGATAATGACCTTTACCTTCTTGATAGCAAGACAGGGGAAGAGGTAGTCGTGTCATATCCTAACTCAGAGCAGTATCCAAGTTCGTCTCAATGCTTCACAGGGGATTCGCTTCTCTTTCTTAGCAATCACAACGGCTTCCTTGATGTCGGGAAACTCTCGTTAAGGGATCACACAGTTTCTTGGTTAGTCACGAGCAAGGAGGACAAGTTCGAGGCTCTGATGTGGAGGGACAGGTTGGTGTACACTGTGGACGTGCGAGGTCATATTCTGCTCATGGTGGACGGAAAGCCCCTAACTGACCAGGGGGTAGTGACTGACGTGAAGGTCGATAGAGACCTCTTCTTCCTTCACTCGTCATACGACAGAGCATACGATCTTTACAGGCATTCCACCGTGACTGAAAGGTTAACGGACTCAATGAGGGAGGTTAAGGGAGAATTCGTGAAACCCACTCTCGTAAAGTACGTCTCCCTAGGAGAGGAGATTGATGGGCTCCTTTACCAAAGGGGAGGGGAGAAACGTGGAGTAGTCTACATCCACGGAGGTCCAGATTACGAGTGCCTAAGTAACTACTCAGCTGAGATTCAGATGTTGGTGGACCAAGGATTCAAGGTCATATGCCCGAATTATAGGGGCTCGACCGGTAGGGGAAGGAGGTTCAATCACCTCAATGACAGGGACCTTGGTGGAGGCGACCTAGTGGATGTGGTGGAGTCAGCTAGCCTCTTGAAGGTTCCCAAGGTTGCGGTGACAGGGGCGAGTTATGGAGGATACCTAACCATGATGGCAGTAACCAAGTACCCTGAGAAATGGTGTGCTGCAGCTGCTGTGGTTCCATTCGTTAACTGGTTCACGGAAAAGAAGATGGAAAGAGAGGTACTCAGGCAGTACGACGAGGTAAAGATAGGTAATGACGAGGAACTACTCAGGGATAGGTCCCCCGTGTATTTCCTGGACAGGGTTAGGGCACCACTCCTCCTTCTAGCTGGGGAAAACGATCCCAGATGTCCTGCTGAGGAGACGCTACAGGTAGTGGAGAAGATGAAGGAGATGGGAAGAACCGTGGAGTACAAGATCTACGAGAACGAGGGTCATGGATTCGTTAAGAGGGAAAACCTGGTGGATTCCATAATAAGGGTAGTGGAATTTCTAGATAAAAATTGTAAATAGAAAAAAAGAAGTTCACTTTAAGGGTTTACCTTCTCCTGACCACTGCCACAACAACAGCTACTATAACAATGACCACTATCACTCCGGCAACAATTGCTATAGTTGACGTAGAGGATGTCGTGGTAGTAGTGGTAGGCGGAGTCGTTGTCGTCGTCGTTACATGTGATGCACTAACGTTGAGTGAACCGTATCTGAATAGCTCCCTTGCTCCGTTATCCCATGTTACCTTGCTCACGATCTCGTAAATTCCCGGTTTAAGACCGGTCGTGTTAATCGTCCCCACATAGTTTCCAGGTGAGACCATCTTCATCTGAACAGGGGCAGTCGCGTTACTATAGCCCTCACCGGACACATTGAGGTACATTAGCCACATGTAGGCAGTTCCATTGACGGGGTTAGCTACAAGGGAAGAGGTGGCGTTGTCCCAGGTGTAGTACTGGAAGTTCGCTGTGAAGTTCACGGGGGTTCCAGCGGTCACATTCTGCAGGAAGATGAGCGGATTAATCCTGAAGTAGTATGGGTTATAGGTCACTGTCACTGTCTTTGCCTCGCTGTTGAAGGACGAGAACATGTAGGGCCCTGAGGATATCTCTGGGGCTAGCGTCGAGTGGTATAGTGTTACTACGTTGACTGGACCTATGGTGTGAGCTGGCATTATGGGGTACTCAGTGAGGACTAGATACTCGTTAACGTATGAGGAAGAGTTGAGATAGAAGACTATCTGGTAGGGGTTAGTGACATTGGTCCACACTAGTGACGGAATTGTGCCAAAGAGGTCAGTGTTAATGAAGCCCTCGCTTGCCAGGTAGGTGTAGTTCAGCGTCACCCCGTCAAAGGTGTTAGTTCCCATCATTCCGGGAAGGTCGTAATACCATACTGTGAAGTTAACGTCGTAGGCCGTGAGTGGAACTCCGTCTATCCACGTGTCGTTATGGACTAGGTTGACCGTAATTACCTGACCGTTTACTATCTTTTCACCATTAGGAAGAGTTAAGTTAACTGGTTTCTGGACCGTCCAGGACGAGGCGACCCACGGGAGGACCTGAGTTGGGTTATTAAGTGGGGATATGCCCAGAGAGTCATACATGTCATCTAGGGTATTGAAGGCGTAAAGTGATGTACTGGCGTATATGTTTATATGTCTAGGCAGGTCACTAGATATGGAGGAGAAGATAAAGGTTCCATTGAGGGCCTGATTCGTGGGGTGAACATCCATTATGTTTATTGCATAATTGGGAGTTCCGCTTGACAAGTAGATGTAGTTGGCCCATCCTGGCAAGTACACTGCCTGGATGCCGTTACTCCAGGTGTAGACCACGTAGGGAAGCTGCTGCTGAAGGAGGTATTCAGCTTGCATGGTGTAGTTTATCTCCTGCGACAGGGTAGGGGCATTTAGCGCGTTTTGTAGGACCTGATCCACGGTAGAGTTCGAGAATCCTCCAACATTACCCGGTGACGTGTAAATCCCGTTCATCCAGGAGTTGGGGAACGGACCTAGGTTGATCCATCCGAAGGTGGTCAAATTGAAGTCGTTGTAGGGTGGAGTAGTGGCCTGTGTAATCAGTGTACCGAAGGTCTCTGACACGGGAGTTATTGATAGGTTAATTGCGGCCGCGGAATCGGCTAGTAGTTCAGCGAACCTCTTAAGAGTGTTCGGTGGGTAGGTGTAGTAGAACGTTAACTTAAGGGGTTGATTGTTATAATACCATTGCCCGTTTTTGTGGGTTATCCCTGGTACCATCTCTAGATACATCACGGCCCTGGTGAGGTTGTAGGACTCATACTGCTGGTAATAAGACTCTACCTGTGGGTTAAACCATTGTTTATACACAGCTAAACTCGGGTTAACGAAGTAGGGCTCATCAACGCCTAGTATACCGTTATCCAAGACGTACGACGTTACGTTCTCTGGGTTTATCAGGGAGCTTATGGCATACCTGAAGTAAATGTTTGATGTCAGGTTATTTCCGAAGGCGAACACGATCTGTCCAAAGCTTTCCTGAGGAGCAATGGCCAAAAACGCAGTCTGATTATAGGGCGCTGTCTTCAACTCATTGATCTCTGAGACGTGGGTAAGCGTGATGAAGTCGACCTTACCGTCTAGGAGAGCATTAAACTCGTCGGTGTGGGTTGTATAGGCATAAGTATATTCTATTGTTCCGACCCACGGTTCATTATAGATGGCCTGTGAGGGTGTAAGTATAGGCGTATCGAAGTTAGCGATGGCGAAGCTTGAAACCTCCATTGGTATGGCCATAATCATTGAAAATACTAGGATTAGGCTTGCAAGAATAAACAATCGGCTCATACTCATATCACTCATTTAAAGTGAATATGCTCAATCAATTTAAACTTTTTCATAGTGGTCGAATAGCTTAGTGAAGTTCTTTTAATAGAATTAAAAGATTCTGTTGCTGTTCTAAGGATATCTACGTAGATTATTATTTTAAATGAATTATCAATTCGAGTTAAACTTGGCCTTAATATTCAGGATATGTTCTCTTCATTTTATTTGAATTGTCATGCTTTAACCAAAATAATTATCCCTTCCCTTCCCTGAGATGACGAAATATAACCTCCACCCAAAAGATAACCAGGAATTCCTATTACTGAATTAATGCTAGTGTTTAGCTTGGAGAAGACTGGTGATAGTGTGTATAGAGACGAACCTGATAGTATTATCCCCTCCTCTGAGGCTGTACCGGTGAAATTGTTTATTACAGGAATTCTTAGGGAAACTATGTATCTCCCATCCCCGTAACCCACAGAGTTAACGAGACCCACCTCATACTTTAATGGTATGAAATTAGCCCGTGACCCATTTAGGAGACCGAGCATGGTGAGAGTTACGTGAGTGTTATTAAGGGAGTAATTGAAACCTCCAAATAACCATCCTGAGGGGGTTGACGCGGACGTTATCACGGCACCTAATCCCTGCTTACTATCCGTGAAATTGCTTCCATTGAACAGCGTGACGGTGTAATTAAACAAATGAGATCCGCCTATGAAGGAGAAGGATCCATTTGAGGATATTGTAAAAATTCCACTACCCACGCTAAGTGGTTTGTAGAGTGAGGAAGGATATAGAGCAGTTAGATCTGAAACGTTGTTTGAGAACTTGAGAAGGAAAGGTACCTGAAAGGTACTACTTCCCTCGATTACTAGAGCTGAGCCGCCGATCAACCAGAAGTTTTTCTGCCAACTGATTGAATATATCTGGCCAGGGATATAGAAACTAGGTATTTCACCTGTCAAGTTATAGACTTTATCCCCATTAATGAGTATCAAGGTTGGCTCCAGTATTGATGTGTTCTCCTGTGGAACGTAACGAGCTCCACCAATTAGGAGCGCAGATCCATTGTAGCCTATTGCATAGATAGAGCCATTATCAAAATAATGGCTAATGTTGAACAGTTCATAAGAGTGATTTTGAACGTAAAATAGGCCGGCAACTCCTTCTACATAATTGTGCGCAGAGGAAGAACCCACAAAGGCAATAACGTTGGGAGAGATCTCCACGATCTGATTAACCTCACTTACACCACTTATGATCTCAACTGAGAATGAGGTGGCTCTTATCTGTAAAAGTATAATGCCCGCTACTATGACAAGTATGGCTAATACAACTAATATAACATTTACAGATTTTTTCTTCTCCTTTTTCATCTTTTCATGCTTCATTTAGCTTACTTCACTAAAAGGACGCCGAGTTATTTAGATTTTATCCACATTTCCAAGTCCGTGTAATTCTGATAGAAATCTGCACAAAATCCAGTATTAAATTGATCCCTTTCTTGTATTATTCCATTAAAAATCTCGAATTATAAGAAATTTGAAATCTGAATTTATATCGTTTATTGCATGAGAGCATTTTTGCATGTATTAAAGATAATGTGCCTCCTAATTTGAATTGTTTAAAAAAGATCGTCTGGGGGATTAACATTTCAGACAATAATTTGAACGGAATAACATAAAGTTTTTTAATAAAGAAGGGACATATTTTTACTTGGTTAATGATGTCTCTTCTTAGATATCTAGCGAAGAGAATAGCTGAAAGGATAGCGTTGCTGTTTGGAATAATAGTCTTTAATTTTCTAATTTTTCAGGTATTACCCACCCTCTATGGCATAAATCCGGCTGAGCTTTACGTCCCCTTAACCTATAAGGGCCTACCAAGGAGCGAACTTGTTAAGGCACTGGATAACCAGTTTGGTCTGAATCTTCCTTTAGATGAGAGATTCTTTGTTTATATGAAATCACTACTAACCTTCCACCTAGGCATCTCCATGAGCTATCAACAACCCGTGATTTCGTTGATCGAGGCCAGATTCCCTGTAACGGCTCTCTTGGTTATCCCTAGCCTGATTCTAAGCACGATCTTGGCATTGGTTCTGGGACTTTACTCCATATCAAGGCAGGGAAAAGTAGGAGACGTGGCTGTAAGCTTTACGTCAATAATGACCTACTTCATACCTGCCTTTTGGCTAGGGGAAATAGTTCTCTACTTCTTTGGGTTCTATTTCAGGATATTCCCGACGAATCTGGCTGAGGCCATTACAACCTCAAATGGTCATTCCCTGGTGGGAATCGCGTACTGGGCCAATCTTTTAAAGTTCCTAACCTTGCCTATTCTTTTCATTACAGTGATTAGTTACGGAGTTAGGAATATATTATTTAGGAATAATGGCGTTGAACTCATGGGTAGCAACTTCGTTAATTACTTGAGGGCAAGAGGAATAGACGAGAGGAAAATCCTATACAAGCACGTAACAAGGAATGCAGTAATTCCCGTAGTTACAAGGGTTGGAATAGACATAGCCTTCCTGTTTGCTGGAGTTGTGTTCATAGAGGACATCTTTAACATACCGGGTCTGGGAAGACTTTTGGTGAGAGGTGCAGAGAACCTTGACGTACCTTTGCTCGGGGGAGACTTCTACATAATTAGCTTATTTGCAGTCATAATATTGCTCGCTCTCGATCTAATATATCCGCTCATTGACCCCAGGGTGAAGTATGAATGAACAAGGTATTGAGAGACCTGCTAAGCAGGAAAACTTTCATTTTCTCGGTAGTCGTAATCCTTTTCTTTGCTGCTATTGCCCTTTTAGCTCCAGTTCTAACGTCATACAACAATCCTTATCTAGTTTCACAACAGTTCGTTGCGGCCCCCTACGCTGTTCCTTCGTGGGCCACAATCTTCCCTCAATATCATGGTCTTCCCCCTGACGTTAGAATGACGTTGTCTCCCTCTGAGACCTCAGGACTTACCCCCATTAACTCGTCCATGGTTAAGGTGGAGGTTCCTGCAGGGGGTCAGGTTAATCTGACTTACGCCATTAGATGGAATTGGAGTTCTCCATACAACGTACTTCTGTCCTTTACCCTAGTTACGCCATCTACAAGCGACTTTAACGTAAATCTTTACATGAACAATATCAACTTCATGGAACTGTCACCTTTACCGATACCTCCTGCAGTTAGCGTTACTCCCGGGAAGGCCAATTACGTTACCTTCTCTTCAGAAACTATAAACCCAAGCAATTCTCCGTACGTAAGCTCCCTTCCCTTCCAAGATCAGCCCTTAGCATCACTTGAGTTCCCCAAGGCTGTACTGCCTAAACCTGGGATATATTACCTGATTATATCATTCCAGAATACAGGAAATTCACCTGAGACTTTCCTTGTTTCCAACCCACATTACTCCTCTCTTGGTTACGCTTATGGTAGGTTGGGAACAGATGATAATGGCGCGAGCGTGTTCTCGGAGTTCGTGTATGGAGCGAGGTTCGATCTCTATTTAGCCCTTGTAGCCTCAGCCCTTATTATAGGAATAGGACTCATAATTGGGCTGATAGCGGGCTACGTGGGCGGTTTCACGGATCTGGCCCTGAATGCTCTTACAGACTTCTTTCTGTTAATACCGGGTTTACCTCTCTTGATTGTTTTGATCTCTATCTTCGATCTCACTGGGGTCATAGTTAACGTGAACAAGGCCGTCCTTATACTACTCATCATCTCGTTGTTATCATGGCCTGGGACTGCTAAGATAATTAGGGGACAGACACTAAGCCTCAGGAACAGAACCTTCGTGGAAGCTTCTAGGGCTCTGGGCGAGGGAAGGTTTAGGATCCTGTTCAGACATATAGTTCCCAACCTGATGGGAATTCTATTTGCTCAACTGGCATATGACGTTCCAGGCGTTATCCTGGCTGAGTCGGGTCTCGACTTCCTGGGCCTGGGAATTACAGAGTTCCCGACCTGGGGAAACATGCTTGGATTTGCCACCAATGATTTGTCCTTTGCCAATGGGTTTGCATGGTGGTGGGTGCTTCCACCTGGAATTGGGATAATATTGTTAAGTACAGCGTTCTACTATTTCGGGACAGCAATGCTTGACGTCCTTAGTCCCTACAAGCTTAGGGGTGAATGAAATGATCTTCGAGGAATCAACTGATACTCTCCTTGAAGTTAACTCTCTGAAGACATACTACGCCACAAAGACCGGTTACGTTAAGGCCGTTGATGATGTGTCACTTTTTCTCGATAGATCCAAGGTCCTTGGCGTCGCAGGAGAATCCGGATGCGGAAAATCAACCCTGGTCACCACCATATTCAGGGTAATGCCTAGAAACGCTAGGGTGGTGTCTGGCGAGATCAAGTTCAAAGGACAGGACCTGTTAAAGATGGACTTGAAGACCTTCAGGAAGGAGATAGTCTGGAAGGATATGGCCTACATACCACAGGCCTCTATGGACGTATTGGACCCAGTGTATAAGGTTAAGGACCAGATGCTTGAGACCATCCTGGCACACGAGGACGTGTCAAGAGCAGAGGCGATGGAGAGGATATACAGGACACTTGAAAGCGTTGGTGTTCCACAGGAGAAGGCTGACATGTTTCCACATGAGCTCTCCGGGGGACAGAGGCAGAGGGTGGTTATAGCCATGGCCCTCCTCCTTAATCCCTCCATGATAGTGTCAGACGAGGCCACCACGGCCTTGGACGTGATCACTCAGGCTAAGATCCTGGAGCTCATGAAGTCTCTCCAGGAATCCAGGAAGTTCAGCATGATGTTTGTAACCCACGATCTGTCCCTTTTAGCTAACGTGAGCGACAGTATCGCGATAATGTATGCGGGGAAGCTCGTGGAGTTTGGGGATGTGGAGAAGGTGTTTAGCAATCCACTCCACCCCTACACGCAACTTCTCATAAAGGCTATCCCAGATCTCAGGGTTAGAAAGCAGAAGAAACTGGTGGCCATACCAGGTTTCCCACCAGACCTGGAGAATCCGCCGAAGGGTTGCAGGTTTGCCCCTAGGTGTCCCCTAGCCATGCCAGTGTGTAGTGAGAGGGAGCCTGAGTTCGCTAGGGTTGAGGGATTCCATTACGTGGCCTGCCACGCGGTGAATAGGAAATGATAGAGGGAAAAAGCTTAAGGGTGTACTTCAAGTCCAGGGATGTCCTAGTTAAGGCCCTTGATGGGGTAAACGTTAGCGTGAAGGATAAGGAGATTGTGGGCATAGTTGGTGAGTCTGGAAGCGGTAAAACTACCCTGGGAAGGACGATCCTTAACCTACAGAGACCGGACTCAGGAGAAGTACTCTGGAATGGAAAGAACGTGTTCAAGTTAAAGGGTAAAGAGGAGAAGGAGTTCAGAAGACAAAATCAAATCATCTACCAAAACCCGTATGAGGCGGTGGACATTAGACTGAAGGTTTACGACATAGTCGCGGAGGGTCTTAGGGTTCACAACATTCCCAAGAATAGAGAGGAGGAGAGGAAGATAGTCTTGGATACCTTGAGAGACGTTGGCCTTACGCCTGAGGAGGAATATGCGAAATCGCTTCCCAATCAGCTCTCTGGTGGACAGTTACAAAGGGTAGCTATAGCCAGGGCTCTGGTCCTTAACCCTTCCTTCATGGTCGCAGACGAACCGGTGTCCATGCTAGATATGTCCATAAGGGCCGGAGTTCTGGACATTTTTAAGCGTCTCAGAGATGAGAGGGGGATAAGTATAATGATGATTACCCACGACATCTCAACCCTGGGATACGTAGCGGACAGGATATACGTAATGTATCAGGGGAAGGTTATAGAACATGGTTCCACGGATGCCGTTCTAGATAAACCCCTTCATCCCTACACTCAGGGCTTAATCTCAGCCGTTCCAATTCCCGACCCATCAGGTAGGGCAAGTCTGTTCTCCGTGAAGGTGAAGGAGGAAACTGAGCCCTATAACGGGAAAGGATGCAAATACTATCCGAAATGTCCCTTTGCCATGGCCTCCTGCAGGGAAAAAGAACCAGAATTATCGGGTGTATCCAGTGACCACTACGTCGCATGCTTCCTATACTGAGGAGAGATCCCTGGTTACGAGAAAGGAACTCATTTTCTCCACGATCTTCGTGATAGCAGGGGGATTCGTTGGGATCCTTACGAGTCCCGAGCTTTTCCTAGTGATACTGCCCCTGTCCGTCTCAGTTCTCCTCTTCAAGGAATGGAAGCTCTTTAGGGGAATGCGAGAACTTCAGAGGACTGGGGTTCTGAGGTTTGAGCCCAGATTTAAAACCAACAGGAAAGAGGCCAATAGAAGCTTAGTTGTGGTTCTCCTGCTTATAGCTACGCCTATGGTCCTCTCGTTCTTCCTTCCTCCACTTCCTTGGCTAGCTATAACCATGGCTATCGTAATGTCTTGGCCTGCCTCCAACCTTTTAGAGGGTATGACCCAGTTAACTATAGAGAAAAGGACAGGGAAGAAGCTAAGAAAATTCTACACCTGGACATCGTTCAGGGACGACGTAGTGATGAAGGATTATGGCTGGTCACTGAAATGAACCTAAACTACTAGAGAATTGCTCCACTTATTGTGCATTCTAGACGTATAAATCTGTATGCAGCAACAAACTTGAGCGTTTTTTCCACATTAATGAATGTTCCCCTTTACTATGTTGATGAGTGTTTAAAATGAGCTCTGAGTAGATTGAGGTATGAAAAGGTGCCCCAGATGCGGTTACGAGAATAGCGACTCAGCCACTATGTGTGAGCGATGCAGATATCCACTAACGCTCTCGTCAGAGAGCTTCTCCACGAAGTGCCCCAGATGCGGTTACGAGAATCCTCCCGGAGCGTCCATATGTGAGCGATGCAGATATCCCCTTAAGATTGTTCCCTTTCAAGTGGAGGAAACTAGAAGGGAGGAGAGATCCAGGGAAGAATCCATGACTAGACTAAGAGATGGCGCACTCTACCTAATGATTGGAATCCTTTTCCTCCTACTCTCTTTACCACCCATAAACACCTTGGTTCAAAGTATTTTCGGATTAGTCTCGGTGGTTTTTCTAGGTATGGGAACCGGAAGCTACTCGGTAGCTTTCAGGCTATTCGACGAAAGGTTAAGGAATTCATCACTACTCTCTTTCCTCCTCTTACCAGGCTTCCTTCTCCTTGTATCTGGAATAGGTGTGGTGGAGCTCAACATTACGAAACTTAATCTAACTGATTTATCAAAAAATCCTCTAGCGGTAATCCTAATTGACCTAGGGTTTATCCTCTTCCTAATTGGCGGATTGGGAATTACCATCGGAGTTTACAAAATAGCTAACGCCATGACAAGGCCAGGACTCAAGGTAGGAGCGCTACTCTCCCTCATAGGTTTGATATCATTTCTTCTTCTTCCAGAGCTTGGGTTTCTCCTCATGGGAGGCCAATTTCTAATTTATCTGGAGTCAAGGAGTTTAATTCACGGGAATAGGAGAAGCTCTGGATAACTCACTCGAATCTTACCGCAAGCATGCTAACTCCTCCCCAAGGGACGTCGTATCCAAGTATCTCAGCCTTTCTCGGCTTCACGAAACCTAGCACGGTGTATAGGGGATTGAGTAGTCCCTCGGGCTGTGCCTCCACCCACATTTTCGTCTTTGGCAACTCCATTATCTCGTCGAACTTTCCTTCCTTTAGCAGGCCCATTAAAACCTGGTCGAATCTTGATTGTTTAGGTTTAATCCCCAGATATAAGCCATCAAGCCGGTGTGTAGGTGATCCGGTTCCCAAGATTAGGACTCTCCTCCCTGAGGATGCTTGAGCTATTACCTCTCCCAACTTATAGTGTTCCTGAGGTGTTCCGTCTGTGATTGAGATACTCACAACCCTCAGGCCGGGAAACATGTAGCTCAGGGGTATCCACGCTCCGTGATCCAGTCCCCAGGACGAATCTTCCTCAACCTCAAGTCCAGCTTTCTTTCCCGCACTGACTATTTGCCTTGCTAACTCCACGTCATTATCTGCTGAGTAACAGAACTTGTAAAGTTCGTCTGGAAATCCGTAATAATCCTGGATACATTCAAGCTTCTCCTGAACCTCAACCAGATGTTTTCCACTCCACGATATAAAGTGAGGGCTAATCACGACCACCGTCTCGGGGTTCACCTCACTCCTAATCTTCTCCCCCACTTCCCTCATCAACTTCTTCCAAGGTATGTCCTCCACTAGAATGGTTGGAGATCCATGGGATACGAAAAGGCCTATCATGGGATCACTTTATTAGGTAAACTAGAT
Organism: Metallosphaera sedula DSM 5348; assembly: GCF_000016605.1. Lineage (NCBI taxonomy): Archaea > Thermoproteati > Thermoproteota > Thermoprotei > Sulfolobales > Sulfolobaceae > Metallosphaera > Metallosphaera sedula. The sequence goes on from NC_009440.1 coordinate 404,402, forward strand.
TTCTTTACTTATAATTCTTTCTGCCAATTCTTGGTAAGAAGATGTTAAATAGCGATAAAACTAATTAATTTTACCATGAAAGTAGTTTTCCTCGTAATGTCAGGAGACGAAAAATTAGGGCTAGCTCTAAGGATGGCGTACAATTCAATCAAGAACAAGAGGTATGACGATCTGAAGTTACTCTTTTTCGGACCAAGTCAGAAGGCACTCACAACCTTGCAGGGAGACCTAAGAAACATGTTTGAGGAGATGCTAAAGAACGGAAGTGTTGATTCCGCCTGTGTGGGCGTAGCGGAGAACATGGGAATAAAGGACACTCTTATGCAGATGGGAGTGAGGCTAACGCCCATGGGTGAGACTCTTTCCAAGTACGTGAATCAAGGCTACGAAGTCATCACATTCTAAAATATCGCAAGGAACCCAAACACGAGAACAAACGCGAGGCTGGCCCAATAGAGGAGAGATTGCAGTCTCGTGTTTTTTAGATCTCCCATAACCTTCTCATCCGAGGATATTAGGCCCTGAATTACCCCAGGACCCACTAGGGCAAGAACAAGAAATACGAGAAGGTTCAACACCGCATTTGCGAGCTCCTGGGTTGGAACTAGGGATATGGCCAGTGCAGCTGGAACGCTTTCCAGTATATAGACAATGAAGGTCTTCTCTCTTCCTACGCCTAGAGCTTCCACAACCCCCCAAGCACTTCCTAAGGATATTACCACTAAGGCCAGGAAGGCTGCTGCAACTAGTCCTACCCCAAAGAAGATGGGCGAGAGCGGACCAGCAAAGGAGCTCAGGGCTTTGGAGATGGACTGGGGAGAGAGAAAGTTCGTGCTGGGGTCTGCCCCAGCCATGCTCATTTCCACCAGAACCATGAGGAGCTCTGTGGCCAATGCCCCCACCGCAGTTTCCATTCTTATCCTGTTAATAGCAACTCGCTTGGGCACAAATCTTCTAGTGGAGTACTTGATGGCCGTGGCCGAGGCTTGGAAAAATAGCATGAAGGGCATTACCACGGCCCCCACGTTAGCTGCCAAGAGGAACACGAAGCTTGGTGAAAGGGAGAAATAGAACAGGGGGTAAGGTTTTATTCCGCTCTCCACCAGGACGAGGGCAAAACCCACAAAGAGAATAGGAGATATGAAGAGGAGTACCCTCTCTGCCTGCTCGTACTTTCTCCCCAGCATCAGGAGCAAGTGAGCAGTGAAAATTATGGGAACCGATACGATGACGGGTATCCCAAAGACTGCAAGACCAACCGCAGCTCCTGCATATTCCACGGCATACGTGAGAACGTCAGTGAGTGCCATGGGTAATGCCATTGCCAGGGAAACCTTCCTGGAGTATCTCTCCCTGATTATCTCCCCCAGCCCCTTTCCTGTGGCTATCCCGATCCTCCCAGAAACCTCCTGAATGAAGTAGAGCGGGATGGTGAGTAGGAGTAGAAACCAGACCAGAGAGTACTTCAGCACTGCACCAGTCTCTGCGGCCCCAATAGTGCTAGACGCATCCATGTCCGCCATCATAACGAGCCAGGCGGGTCCGAACAACACTAGCAGATTTGTCAATTTACGAGTCGGCGTATTCCATTTACGATTCATCGTAAAGAATAGTAACTTTGTTGAATAAAAACTTTAGCCCTAAAGACTTAGGTAGAAGGGAATCACGACCTGGATAGGTAGAGGTAGTCCTCCTCTCTCAGGTCCCATTCTAGAACCTTAGCGAGCTCATCCACATGGGCCTTAGTGGATGCCTTTGGAATGGGTATAGCTCTTCTGGCAACGTAGTTCAGACCCACTTGAATGGGGGTAACCCCGTACCTTTTCGCAACCTCCTCTAGCTTAGGCTCCCTAGAGATCTCTCCCCTACCCAAGGGGGAATAGGCTATAACCTTAATGTTGTTTTTCTCCAGGAAAGGAATAAGTTGGTTCTCTGGATCCCTATGTATGTAGCTGTACTCTATTTCGTTCGCCTCAATCTGATACTTGGCTGTTACCTCCATAGCTTCCTGTACAAGGGCAACGTCAAAGTTGCTGACTCCGATACACCTCACAACCCCCTCATCAACCAGCTTCTCCATGGCCCTTATGGTCTCCCTGAGCGGGACGCTCGGAGATGGCCAATGAATCAGGTAAACATCGATGGATTTTAGGCCAAGCCTTCTAAGACTTGCCTTTGCAGATTTTATCACATCATCGTGGGAGAGGTGATTATTCCAGACCTTGGTCACAATGGTGAAATCCTCCTGATCGTAATTCCTCAGCGCCTGACCTACAAGTTCCTCGGTATGTCCTCCACCATACATTTCGGCCGTATCAAATAGGTTGATTCCCTTTTCGTACACGTAACGAATTAACTCGATCCATTGAGGGTCACGGGTCCTGTCGGCGGACCAGTAACCTCCTCCAATTTTCCACGTGCCAAATCCTATCTTTGATACTTTCTTATCACACAGATTCATGACATGTTTCTCTCACGCCTAATTAATAAGAATGAGCCGTGGATGGCCTACATTATCAACATGAAATCAGGAATTGGTTTGAATACGTGATTTGCCAACTCCTGAATTTGGGGAGGAACTAGAGATAGGGTCACGCTCGAGGCATTAAATAGGGATTCTATAAAGGGAACAATAGTAACAATTCCCTTGAACAGGTAAGCATAAGTTTCAGCTAACTCAAAGAAGGATGGAATAGGCGGGACCATGTTAATGAGTGTTCCTAGGATCTCACCCCTTTCATTCTTCATCGCGTTAAGGGTGCTATCAACATCAAATTTATTCATATCAGTTACGAAGATTTTCCGAATGTGAATCGGTTCCTTAACAATTTCTCTAATTTTATCAAAAAGAATATTGCTTCCCTCAGTTATCTGAGTTGATGAATCTGCAATTACTATTCCGAATCTCTCCTGAATTGCAGAGACCATGACATGTTCAAACATCTCTCTCTTCTTTGCATCACTGTAAATGGCGTACAAGCCATCGTTTAACTTACTACCGTTGCCCAGCATCTTGATAACCCTAATTGTTTGACCTTCCAATTCGATATCCGTCCATAGGTCTCCCGTGTTACTTGATAGGATAGATGGAAGTAATCCCTCCCCCCTAACCTCCATGAGATACGAACTCCATCCAAGTGGATCAAGATCTAAGAGGATAACGTCAGTTCCCTTCTTTGCCATAGATAGTGCGAGAAGGGCAGAAATCGTAGACCTACCAGCACCACCCTTGACACCTGTAACTTCAATTATAAGCATTATTATCTTCTAGGAGGAACCTAATTTAAATGTTTGTAAGAAATTTTCCATGAATCTTCTATGAAGACTATAGATATCATATAGAAAATAAACCGTATTAAACAACATTCTTCCAATTACAATTTTCTCATGGCATTTTTAAATATGCTCTAATCAATAATAGATTTAAACCTGTAACTAAAGAAAGCTAGTATCTGGTCTTGATGGGAGGAATTCCTCTAATTATGTTTCCAATACTGTCATCATTAGTTTAATAGCGTGATATTGGAATTTGATTAATATTGCGAGATGGTACTTTGTTTTGAATCGTGATCATACCCCTAAATTGCTAGTCCCTTAGTTAGTAAACTGCCTATTGACAAACTTTTAATCGTGATATCTAAAAGAAGTAATATGAAGCTGTGGTTAGTAGGTGTTGCGGTAGTAGTCTTAATCGTAGTGGGATACTTCGGTTATCAATTTTTAACCACAGGTCCCGTAACGGTGTACGCAGAGGATGCACCTAGCGTTTCAGTGACCTTGACAATCACATCGATTATGTTGCATGAAGTTAATGGTTCTTGGATTACAGTTTCCAATAAGACCATAGTCTATCAACTAGGGTCTAACCTAACTCAACTCGTATCAGGCAGAATACCCGCAGGGAAATATAACGAAATATTCCTCTATATAAAGAACGCATCCACATCAGTTCTAGGGGTAAGTGTAACCATACCTAGCAACGTTTTGAAGATCCATTTCATTGCAGATAAGGACCTAATAGTATCTCCTACCCAAAACGCCGAAGTTATAATAAGCTTCCCCCATATGTCCATATCCAGCGGATCACTTATAATTTCCCCATCAATTACTGCTGAAGCTATAAACTAGACTCACCCGTTCTCCTCGATGGGCCGTCTCTCACGCCAACTAGATTTTTGGATTTAAGCTCCTTTGATCATTTACTCCTGTTACATGGTTTACCGAAAATCCACTTTCCTAAGCTTTAATAAAAACCGTTTCAAATCTATAATGAGTAAAAATGGCTAAGGTAGGTTTCATAGGAGCGGGAAAAATTGGACAAACCATAGCTTACTCGGCCCTGGTGAGCGGGGCTGTGGACGAGGCTGTAATTTATGATATCATTCCTGAACTCCCAGACAAATTTGAGCATGAGCTTAGGCACGCCTTCGCGACCAAGGGAATAAAGGCGAATGTTCTAGGGACCAATTCCCTAGATGACGTATCTGGAATGGACATCGTTGTTATCTCGGCTGGTAAACCTAGGAAACCAGGTATGAGCAGGAGAGATCTATTCGTGGATAATGCTAAGATAATGATAGACCTAGCTCAGAAACTTCCCTCTAAGAATCCTGGAGCGATATACCTAATGGTAGCAAACCCAGTTGACATGATGGCATCGGTGTTCATGAAATACTCCAAGCAGTTCACCATAAGCGCCGGAGATCAAGTAGAGACCATGAGAATGAGATCCTTCATTGCAAAGAAGCTTAAGATACCCGTGACCTCCGTGGATGGATTCGTGGGAGGTGAACATGGGGAGGATGCCGTGGTCCTGTGGAGCACCGTGAAGATTAAGGGAAAACCCGTGGATGAGTTCAACATTAACAAGGACGAGGTAAGCGATTACGTCAAGAAGATTCCTGGCGAGATAATCAGGGTAATAGGTGGTACCACCTGGGGTCCTGGGACCATCATAGCTGACATCATCAAGTCCATTGCGTTCAGCGAGAATAGGGTTATGAGTATTGCAACTCCGAAGGAGTACGAGAAGGAGATAATACATGTGAGCGCTCCCACTGTTGTAGGGTCTAGTATAGGTCCGTCCCTAGAGTCCCTTCTAGATGAGAAGGATAGATGGCATCTAAACTCCGCAATGAAGGATTTCTACGAGGCATACAAGGAAAATCTAAAGCAGCTGGAACAGGCAACCAAGGCTTAAGGCTCATTTATTTTCCAATTTTTCAATGACTTAGTATTTTCACAATCTTCCCTAAAAACCCTTGGTGTTTAACTCGGATGAGCTTTGATTTACACTACTTTAATATCTACGGACTCTACTATATGCTAGGTTCAAAAATTGAAAGTGAAAGACCTAGAGCCCAGAAGAAGGGCAGACGTAACTGTAAAGGTAGTTAGTCTTGGAGAAAAAAGAAATGTAATTGGAAAGGACGGTTCTTCTCATCAGGTGATGGACGTTCTTGTTGGGGATGAGACAGGTTCCATCCTCATGAGTGTATGGGATTCAAATATTCAGAAGGTATCCCAGGGAAAGGTATTTGCAATCGAGGACGGTTTCGTCTCAGTACATAGGGGATCCATGAGACTATCCCTTGGTAGGACTGGGAAGATGGTGGAGACTCAGGGTACCTTTGAGGTAAACACCCAAAACAACGTATCCAACAGAGTTGTTGAAGAGGAACCAAGAAGAAGGTACGGAAGGTACTAAAAATTATTTTTATTTTTACTCATTATTTTGCTTTATTCTAGTTAAGATTTGAGACCTTCAAGGTTTCTGGACCTACTGCTAGACCAATCCCAGCTATTATCGCCCCTAGACCAAGAACAATCACTGCCGAATGTGATACTGAGGTCACCGTGGAAAGCTGAGAAATAAACAGTTGAGTAAAACCAGCAACTATGAAGGCTCCGTTGTAAGAGAAGCCCACTCCCGTGGCCCTACTAAACGTCTTAAACCTCTCAGCCAGGTAGCTGGGAGATATGGCTGAAGCAAGGTTCATTCCAAAGCCGAAAAGCACCATGGACAATAATGTGGGAGACCCTGCAAGGTAGAACCATGAAGCCGTGAGTAACCCCACAACTACCCCCACAATGCCCATGACTTTCCTTCCCACGAAGTCAGAGAGGAGGCCAGAGAGTACCATTGCAGGTATGCCAACAACGTTCATGATCAACGCCAGGAAACCGTACACCTGCGGAGATAGGTGAAGAACCTGTCCCAGATACACGGGTATGAACTGTGGTCCGGCGTATATCATTACCCAGAAACCTATCATAACCAGGATAGTTTGCCACAACGGAGATAGACCCTTAATTGGATATTCCTTTTGTGCTTCCACGTATATCTTGGGTTCGGTAACCTTGGCGCGTATCAGGAGGGCCAAAACTGCAGGGATTACACCTATGAAGAAGATATACCTCCAACCTGTGACGAAGAAACCAGGCGTCTTTGCTAGGGATGTGAAAAGTAAGTCTACGATCACGAAACCTAGTAGAGTACCTGACTGCATGACGCCAGAAAGAAGCCCCCTCCACCTTGATACGCTCTCCATGGCTAGGGTGAATGAGCTCGACACGTCACCGCCAATGAAAATCCCCTGAATTACCCTCAGCAGGGAAACTGTGACAGGGGCCAGTATGCCAATCTGAGCGTAGGGTGGTACCAATCCCGTGAGACCTATGGAGAGGGAATAACCTAGGACCGTGATAATGAGGGCCTTCTTTCTCCCCTGAAGGTCAGCGAAAAACCCGAAAAGGAAACCGCCTAGGGGTCTCGTGACCACTGTAAAAATAATGGGTAAAACTGCACCAAGCAAACCCAGTGTGGGGTAAAATACCTTCTCTAGGATGGTTGCCGTTATCACCACTGCCCCGAGATCGTAAGAGTCCATCACCCACGAGAGATATGCGCCTATGAAATTAGATCTCATGAACCCCGAAATAGAAATTATAATTTAAAAACTTGATTGCGAAAAAGCTAGATAAAAAGGAAAATAAAAATTATTTCCGTTTTAGGAAAATCACTGCCACCGCTATAATAACGACAACAACTACAACTATTCCGACAATTAGTAAGGTATTAGACGAGCCTGAGGATGGTTTAGGTGAAGGAGTCGTTGTGTTAGTGGTGGTTGACGTAGATGTGTTAGTGGTTGTTGTCTTCGTCGTATTTGTCGTTGACGTAGATGTGTTAGTGGTTGTTGTCTTCGTCGTGGTAGGCTGTTGAACAACTGTGAACTGTGAGGATGAGTTGTAGACTGGAACTTCTCCCTTGGGGGTCAAAGAGTATGTGCTTACCTTGATGGAAAGGGGTTGCGTCGAGTTGAGGTTAAAGAGCAGGGTAAAATTCTCAGCCTGCCCTGGCTTTAAGGTATAGTTCAAGGCCTTGTTAAGGACGGTCGTCGAACCCTGAGATGCTATGACGAGAACATAACCCTGACCTGAAGTGTTCCCTTCATTCTTTACAGTGACTATCAAGTCATACGTAATGTTGGTTTGTAACTGGGTAACTTCCTGACCGTTATAGGAAACTAATAGCGTTGCCACTGGCTTAAACACCAAGGGGAGGAAAGTGATTTGTACCGTTACCGAGCTGTTTTTCACCGTAACTTCACCTGTAACATCCTTGCTTAGATAACCTGTGACGTTCTGCACCGAATAGGTGTAGGTTCCGGCTGGAACCTGGAAGGTTATCATGTTAGAGGTTGATGATTTAGTTGTGCCGTTGAGGGTAACGGACCATTGTGTCCCTGCGGGTAGGCCTGTCTGCACAAAGCTCACGTTGTATACGTTCACTGGCGATACTCCCACGTAAAGTGGATACGTCTCACTTACTGAGATGTTGGGATTGGCCTTGACGTTAACAAGGAACGTATATATACCTGCAGTGGATGGGGTCCAGATAAAGCTTAGTGTTTCCGAGGCCCCAGGAGCTATGCTAGCTATGGGAACGTCAGACGTAACGACTTTTCCGTTGTAGAGGACTGTCTCATTCACCTCTGTGAGCGCATTAACGTTACCCTGATTCTGAACCTCCACACCAACAACATATGATGTGCCAGGCTGTAGCTCCGTGACTGAGGCTCCGGTACTTTGCTGTAAAACCACTAACTTAACAATCACTAGCTTAACGAATGGCAGAGCGAACGTCACGTTTATACTAAGCGAGGAATTCACGAACACTTGTCCATTAGAAGGTGTTGGAATATAGTTGCCCACGTTTGGAATTGAGAAGGATGAGTAACTTGCTCCCTGAACTTGAAACACTATCTCATTGCTCGTGGAGTTCTTTGTCTGTCCGTTAAAGGTAACGGACCACATGGTTCCGCTGGGCAACCCATGCTCCATAAAGGTGACGTTGTAAGTTTGAGTGGTAGAGGCTCCAGTGCCAATAGAGCCGGCAATTAATCCTATGAAAGATCCGAGTAGTAAAATTAACAATGTTGAGCCTAAGATTTGTCTCATGATCCCAAACATTTTTTGAGCACCAATATTAAAACTTTATCAGAACAGACCAATTGTTACTATACCAAAGAAGACTAAGTGAGAAACCTGAACAAGACAATGATGTCCAATCACCCGATGTCACGACATGGCGAATGGGTCATACGAGATAGAGAACGTACAAGGCTAACATAGGACTTTGTACTGTAACTAGACCCCTGAATTTTAACACTACGTCAAGAAAATCCCTTTTCCTTTAATAACTCATTTACGACCCTAAGAAGAATAATTATATCATATTTTGCTGACCCCTCGGTTAAACAAGGACATAGAATATCCTGTGAGTCGGGGTCATTGTGTTGATAGGAGTGAAGGAGAAGGGCTAAGTTAGTATAGACATCAATTTTATCGCCAATTACTTGACCCACCTGGTTCAGGAGAGTTGCAGGCATTATGGCAATGATCCAGTCAACTCCTTTCAACCTTCTTACTGCCTTTTGTTTTTACCTTTCCTGGAAATAGATTGGCTAATTTATCTTTATTCTCGACTAAAAAGGCTGAGACTAGCGCTTTCTAAGCTTGAAATGGTTTACCGGCAGACATCTCTTACTGTTCATCTATGCCTGGCTCCGTTATAGAGATTTTACTTTTCTAAGCCTTGAGAAATAAAATCAAAAATATAGAATAAAATTAAAAATTTTTAACTTAGCTATGTTAACCCCAGCTATATCCTCCTGAGGAACCAGAGGAACTCGAACTACCTGACGAAGATGAACCGCTTGAGGAACTACCTGATGAACTACTGTTAGAGGAACTACCTGATGAAGATGAACCGCTAGATGATCCCGTTGACGAAGTTCCAGATGAACCGCTCGAAGATGTCATTGTAGTGCTGCTTGATGATTGAGTCTTAGCGTGGGAGGACATGTGGGTCAGGGCCATTCCCATGAACGCTCCGCCCATAACTAGAACTATTACTGTTATTGCTATGACGGCTATTTGAGAAACGCCTAGAGCCTTCATTACTTTAACAGGGTTATTCAACATTATAATACTTTTACCCAAATCTTGTCAGGTTTAGAAACTCACGTTGTATACGATTTAGTTTTTACAATTTGGGAAAAGGCATATTTATACTCCACGTCAAACCCAGTTTAATGAGTAACACTTCAACAGTAAACGGTGTATTAAGATATTAAGGTGAGAAAAGTTGATCCATTCGCGGTTTTCAAGAATCCCGTGTACAGAGTTAGAGTAATAGCGGTGATGCTATCGATCTTCTTCTTCTACTTCGGGGAGTATCCCTATCTCACCGAGTATCCCCTATGGACATCCTCTTTCCTTCACTACTCCGGAGCCTTGGGTAACGAGATAACGTTCCTGTTTGGACTTGCTGGGATTGCGACTTTCCTAGGGTCAATAGGTCTTAGGTTTGTGGTGGAAAGGGTGAGAAGGGCCGTTCTGGTCACCTTCTCCTATTTCGTAGGCATGTTACTAGGGGTCCTAATTGCCGTGGTTGGGGCAATAGCTAGGGATATTCCCTTAACCTTCCTAGGACTTGTGCTCGCCAATTTCATAGGCGTTGGATGGTCAAACCAGCTCAACTACTTAAATGGGACAGAAAACGTCCCGACTTACGCCAGGGCAACGTCATTCGCCTTTTCCGACGGATTCGCCCATCTCGGTGCTGCAATATCAACGGCGATTATATTCGACTTCATACCAGTTCTAGGCAACGTTCAGACTTGGGTTCTGTTCCAGGTTCCGATGGTAATCATGGGGTTAATACTGATTAAGGTTCTGCCCAACACCATTGGACGGAGCCTAGAGAGCGTCAATGAGGCCGAGGCAGGAACCTAAATTTTCTTAAATATTATTTAGTTTTTTCCCTTGAAAACCTTCTAGTTTTTATCTCAATTGGTTGTTTTCACGAGAAATAGCTAAAAATAATTCCTTTTAATGAAAAAAGCTTATATTATGATTTTATTATTAGAGCACGTATGCCTCTTAAAAAAGAACTCAGCTATCTGGATCTAATTATCCTCGGAATAGCCGGGGCTGTAGGAACTGGTGCACTTTTCAGTACTGCAGGAATGACTGCAGACGCAGGTCCTTCAGCAGTTATTTCGTGGATACTAGGGGGAGTATTCTACCTTTTTATCGGACTTACTTATAGCGAAATTTCAATGAACCTGCCTGAGGCTGGTGGTCCATCCAGGTATAGTCTGTATTCACATGGGAAACTTACCAATCTGATTAATGCAATGGCGGATCTAGTGTGGTACCTTTTCATTCCACCCATAGAGGCCCTGGCCGTGGTTGAGGGACTTACTTTCTTTTTCCCTTCCTTGCTTACCCCTGCCGGGACTCCAACCCTCCTCGGAGGGCTTGTTGGAGTTATCCTCCTTATCCTCTTCATTCCGTTCAACTATTTCGGCGTCAAGGCTTTTGGAAGGTCAACCACATCCTTCGGAACGGTTAAACTAGTATTGTACGTAGCCCTCGCGCTAGGCGTTATGGGAGTGTTTTTCTCTGCCAAGAACTTCGTGAGTTACGGCGGTCTAGCGCCATTTGGACTAGCGGGAATGTTCACGGCAATACCTCTCGCCATGTTTGCCTTCGGAGGAATAAGAGTAATACCAGATTATGCAGAGGAGGCCAGGGATAGGAGAAGGCTCTCGTCTGCCATAATTCTAACCGTGATTGGACAAACCTTGATCTACGTATTATTTGCTATCGCATTCGTTGGGGGAATAAACTGGAGTAAAGTTGCCCTATCTCCAGGAAACTGGACAGGGGTAACCTCAGCCCTTCCAGGAAACCCATTCGTGGACCTATCGCAGAGCAATTCAGCTCTTCTGATACTGGCTCTCATCGTGGCACTGATTGGGCCATTCGTGACAGGTTACATCTACCTTGGGGCTGGGACAAGGGTTCTGTTTGCCATGGGGAGGACAGGAATAGTCACTAAACTTATGAAGCAGTTACACAGCACCTACTCAATCCCCGTTTGGGCTCTCCTCGTGTTCGGGATCGTGGGCGCAGTGATAACTTTCCTGACATCCCCAATACCCACAATATACAGCCTGATTAGCGATGCCGTTGTTGCTGGTTATCTAGGATTTGCAGTGAACCCAGTGGCTATGATGGCCATGAGGAAGAAATACGAGTATAAACTCAAGGGGGGACCAGTGATAGCAGCTCTAGCCTTCGTGTTCTCATCTCTCATTGCCTTCTGGAGTGGCTGGCCATCGGTGCCTTACTCGGTTATCATAATAGCCATAGCTGTTGGGATATTCGGTGCTGTATACAGGGCTTTTGAAAACGTCTTCAACTCTCTATGGTACATTGCCTATATAGCTTTCATTACCCTCATGACCTACATAGGAAGTGATGGAGCACTCTCCCTGATCAACTTCTACCTAGCATCTGCACTTGTCGCCGTAATCTCGGTTGCAGTGTTTTTCCCATGGGGTATAATATCAGCGAAGAGAGACATAAAAATCCCAACAGAACAAGAAATAGAAAATCAATAATTTTTATACCTTTTGGGGTTCTTCGGTTAGTCTCGTTCCCAGGGTTTCTGGACCCAGGTATTGTCCTATCCCCACAAATATTGCACCTAGGATTAGCAAAGCTGCTGTAGAGAACCAAACGTTCTCTGGAGTGTCAATTCCCTTGAATAGGTATTCGTGCATAAGTTCCACGTATATGCTAAACCAACCTCCCACAAATATTCCAGATGAATACCCAAAACCTACACCTGAAGCTCTCATTGAGGCCTTGAATCTCTCAGAGAGATAGATGGGTATTACTCCCCAGGGAGCCTGAGTTATTATTCCTATCAACACGGAAGCTAAGGATGCTCCGACCACATTACCTGACTTCGCGGAGGTAAAGAGAAGATAGTATACAGGGACAGAGAGAATTAAGGTAATGAAGACCCAAATCAGTGTCAATCTTCTCCTCCCTAGGTACTGGGAAAGGGCCCCAAACGTCACTGCACCTGCAAAGGCTGCATAAGTACCGTAGGAGTAGATGCTCTCAGCCTCTTGAAGGGAGAACACCGAGGGAGCGTGTTCAAGAATCGCTGGCACGAAGGCAAATAGGGAATAGGCGTAAAAGAACATACCAGTCATATACACCATAACCTGAAAGAAGTCCCTCCTGTAGGGCTTTCTAAACAGATCTGTGAGCGGACTTTTCCTGACCATGTTCCTGTTCTTCACGTCCTGAAACACCGGAGTCTCCTTCATTGATAGCCTCACAGCTAGGGCGATGACCGCGGGTGCTAGAGCAGTAAGGAAAACATATCTCCATGCGAAGTCCTCCACTCCCTTTAACCCGTATATTCCCACGAAGGCTCCCTCAACTACAGCTGCCAGGGCAGCTCCAAAGGAAAAACCTCCCTGTACAAATCCGCTTATCAAACCTCTCCACTTGAAAGGGGTCCACTCCATGGCAAAGGGATGGCCCGCGGAGTACTCGCCGCCAGCGAAAATCCCAACCAGTACCCTGAGGAGAACAAAAAGAACGAAGGAGAGTATTCCCACCTCCGAGTATGTGGGAAGGGCAGCAGTGAGTGCACTTACCAAGCCTAGGCCAAGGACTGTGATGATTAGGTCAGCTCTCCTCCCAATCTTATCGCCAAGGTTTCCAAATATGGCTGAGCCAAGAGGTCTAAAGATGATTGTTAAGGAGTAACTCAGAATTATGTTAAAGGTAGCAAGCAGGGGGGACTCGGGAGGTAGAAGAACCTTGGCTAAGATGGGAGCTATACTCAAAATCATTGTTAGATCGTAGGAGTCGAGAAGGAATCCCACAAACTGGGATGAGACCGCCTTTACAGAATCAACTCCAAATCTTTCAGGTTCCATGGCATCTGTCCATAATATCATAGGTTAATAGAATTTTCTTTCAATTCAAGTCGAATATAATGAAGTTTATTTTCATTTTATCAGGAAAAATGACACCTGATTAATGTTTTATTGTAATGCTGAATAAGTAGGAGTTAAAGGATGTATAAGCAAAAGATATTATCTAAACATTCAATTGTTACTCATGACTGTTGCAGGAAGAATAGAAAGGCTTCCCTGGACCTCATTCCACACCAGGTTGCTGGTGTTGTTAAGTCTAGGGGAGTTCTTTGAGCTATACGACCTATTCGTGGGGGGTTTCGTGGTTGCCCCTATCTCTGCATTTTATAAGGTATCCACGGCGGTGGCAATATACTACAACATTGCCGTGTTCTTCCTAGGCGCATTTCTGGGAGCTATAATCTTCACATATGTGGGAGATGCACTCGGCAGAAGAACATCGCTAATCCTGAACATGGTCATTGCAGGTATTGGTCTATTGCTAACCCCGTTTTCACCCAGCATACAGGTGCTGGGTACCTTAAGGTTCATTACAGGCCTAGGAGTAGGTCCGGAGGCCCTCATTGTCCTAGACGTTTTAATCACGGAGTTCTTTCCTTCGAGGATTCGGGGGAGAGCCCTTGCCATAGCGTATACCGCGTCCTGGACAGCTCCCATAGTGGTGGCGATTCTAGCATATCTCCTTATTCCCCATGTATACCTTATTCCTGGATGGAAATGGTTATTCATTATAGGAGGCCTGGGGATATTCACCATAATACCCTTCAGGTTCCTTATTCCAGAGTCCCCAAGATGGCTAGAGTCCAAGGGAAGAGTTGACGAGGCCGACAAGATAGTCAGTAACATGGAGAGTATAGCAATGAGGGAGAAGGGGTCATTGGAGGAGCCTTTACAGGTTCAGGTAATCACGTCCCAAAGGGTGAGAATAAGTGAACTTTTCAGCAACGAGTATAGGAAAAGGACGGTAATGTTATGGATCTTCGAGTTCCTTCAGGCCGGGGTCTACTACGGTTTCGCCTCACTGGCTCCATCTGTTCTCGCCAGCAAGGGTTTCACACTAGTTCATACGTTAGAGTACTCCATGTTGATATACACGTCCTATTTCCTTAGTTCTCTTGCCTCAGTCTTCATCATTGATAGTCAAAGATTTGACCGGAAATGGCAAGTGAGTATAGTGATGCTACTCATGGGGATAACAGGGTTGGCCTTTGGGTTCGCTATCACGCCAGTGGAAGTGGTGGCAACTGGGTTCCTGTTTGGGTTCCTTTCAAACATATTCTCCAATGCATTCCATCAATACGGAGCTGAACTTTACCCCACTAGAATGAGGGCCTTCGCTGACGGAGTACAATACTCCCTTAGTAGGCTGGGTAACTATGTGTGGCTCAGCGTGTTGCCTCTGGTTCTGGCCAAGTATGGCGCCGTCGGCATGTACACAGTGGTGTTTGTGATGGCTTTGATAGTTGCTCTAGATGTTGGAGTCCTAGGTCCAAGAGCATCCAGGATTGAATTGGAAGAATTGTCCCACTAATCTTTTTTATTTCATGAACTGATAAATCAGTTGTTAGTTGAAAGGTTTTATATTCACGTCTCAGCTTGATTACGCCCTCGATAAGACCTACCAACTTTTATGTTAACTGTGACATCTCATTTCAGACATGAGGGCCTTAGTTTTAAGGAAAGGGAAATTATCCATGGAGGAGATGGAAACAAAGGGAGAATTCAAGGTAAGATCTGTGGGAGTGTGCGGTACGGACGTTGCAATGGTTAAGGGAAGCTATCCTCCTAGGAAAGATCCACTAGTGCTGGGCCATGAATTTGCGGTGGAGAGGGATGGGGCTCTCTACACCTCGGAGATCAACTTAGTTGATTGGACTTGTAAATACTGCAGAAGGGGGATGTATACCCATTGCGAGAATAGGAAGGCCTTGGGAATTGATGTGGATGGGGCCATGAGGGAATACATGGATCTGCCTGGATATCTACTCCACGAGGACAGGGTGGGTCTTAGACCTGAGGAACTTTCCTTGACGGAACCTGCTGCTGCCGTTCTGAGAATGGTGGAACTTATTCATCCTTCACCTTCCGACAGGGTTCTTGTCCTGGGGGACGGTCCCGTGGGCATAATATCTGCAGCGGTCCTTGAGCACTACGGTTTCGACGTGGAATTGAACGGACATAACCCGGAGAGGATGAGAGTTGCTGAGAATCTCGGGATTCCTACGACTAGATCTTCAACCAAGTACGATGTGGTTGTTGAGGCCACGGGTAGCAAGGCCCTTGGGGAAGCAATGAGATATGTGAGACACATGGGAAAGATAGCCCTTAAGTCAACCCACGGTCTAGAAGTTTCCTTGGACGTAACCCACGCCGTAGTCAATGAGGTACAGTTAATAGGGAGCAGATGTGGTCCTTTCTATCTCTGGGATAAGGCAATGCACCTTATCAAGGAGCTCGATTTAAGGAGAATAGTTACCACATATCCATTCTCGGAATACGAAAGGGCCTTTCAAGACGTTCTAAACCGTAAAGTGGTTAAGGCGGTTCTCATGATCTAGGGCCTAAATCCTTAATTTCCTAACCTGTGTATGTAATAACATGTACACAATTCATTCAAGTAAAATTCACAATAAGTGGGACAACTCCTTGTCTCCTGTCCTAACCATCAAGTCTGGAGACGTGATAACGGTCGAGTCCAGAGAGGCATCAGATGGTCAGGTGACTCCTTCATCTTCCCCTTCCGACCTACTGAAGCTAGATTTCTCAAGGATTCACCCGCTTACAGGACCTGTTGAGATTGAGGGAGCAGAACCGGGGGACGCACTTGAGATAGAGTTCCTGGATTTTGCGACGAAGGGATGGGGATGGACAGGGGTTCTGCCAGGCTTCGGATTCCTGGCCAATGAACCCTACACCACCCCGATTGACCTAGCAGGTCCAGCCCTGAAAATATGGAAGGTGGAAAGGGAGGCAATTGCTAAGTTCGGTGACATAGAGGTAAGGGTTCCATCAAGACCCTTCCCCGGGGTTATAGGTACTGCCCTTCCTACACCTGGTAAATTCAGCACAATACCTCCAAGGGAGAACGGTGGAAACATGGACATTAAACACCTGACCAAGGGTACGAAGCTTTATCTCCCCGTGTTTGTGAGTGGGGGTCTCCTATCCCTTGGGGACACACACGTGGCACAAGGAGACGGAGAGGTATGCGGGACTGCAATAGAGGCTCCTATGGACGTGACAATTAAGGTCACCTTGCACAAGAACGCTGGGATTACTCAACCCCTCTTTGAGACCCCTGCAGTCAAGGAAGGCGACTTCAAGGAATACCTGGCATACCCTGGAATAGATCCCAACTTATGGGAAGCGGCTAAGAAGGCAATTAAGGGGATCATTGGCATTCTCTCCTCTCACATGACCCCTGTAGAGGCTTACATGCTCGCTAGCGCCGTTGTAGACCTTAAGGTAAGCCAAGTGGTCGACGTTCCGAACTGGATAGTGACGGCATACCTGCCTAAGGACATATTCCCTGAGGAGATAAGGCCTAAATTGAGGTTAATCAGATAGCCCTAGTATAGATCACATTGCCTCATGTGGTATTGAGGGGGGTAAGATCATTTTTGGCCCTCTTATTCTCTTCAACAAACATATAGACTGCAGTTCTCAGTAGGGCACTTCTCTTTACACGCTTCTCCTCAACGAATCTCGATATTTTTTGATACAGTTCATCTGGGACCTTAACTGTAATGATCACAAGCCTGTCTCCCTCAAGTTCAGCGGAAACTGGAAGGTTTTGATCAATTACTCTCTCCACATATTTTCTTATCTGGGAGGACAGCGTGGTCTTCTGCCCCCTAAGAATTTTCCGAGCCTCCTCGGCTTTGTTTCTTTCTAGTTTGAAGGATATTACTTTCATTTAGATAATATACCGTCCACGGGATAATAAATTTTAGTTAAATTTTGCGGGTGAATGTTTAACTTTTTAGAAAAGAGAGATTCCTCGAGATTTTGAGAAGCAGGACGGGGACAGGAGATTGCCTTGTCTGAGTCGTGAACGTGCTTAGAGATAATTGACATTATGGTGCCCTGAGTCCTTTTTAGATATGTGCAATTTTTGCATTTTTCGTTGATTATTTAAGTTATTGATCCTATCACGCCCGATGAAAAGGACACTCCTGGCACTGGCAATGGGTGGTTACACAGACGGATTTGATCTCCTGATTATTGCAGGAGTACTGGGAGAAGTACTTAAGGTCTTTAAACCTACACGGCTCGAGACTGGACTCTTAGTTTCAACTTCTTTTCTAGGATCAATTGTAGGGGCAATTATCCTTGGGTTAGTGTGTGACATCATGGGTAGGAGAAAGAGCTACCTCATCTCGTTAATCCTTTTCATTATAGGGGCTCTAATTAGTGCCACTGCACAGGATTACGGCTCACTTGTTCTTGGAAGGTTGTTGGTAGGTCTAGGAATTGGAGGTGAAATTCCGTCCTCAACCACCCTTCTAACGGAGATTTCGAAAAAATGGGTAGGTCTTATCTTCGCCTCTTGGGCCATAGGAGCACTCAGTGCGACAATAATACCCTTTTTCGTATATCCCTGGAGGATTGCGTTGTTGCTAGGAGCGGTTCCACCGCTTATTGCCGTGGCCCTCCACAGGTGGATTAGGGAAAGCGAAGTTTGGCTCAATTCGTCCAGGATTAATAACGCCTCGAAGTTTACAGTTAATAAAGCCTCAAGTATAGCAACCTTGGTCACCGGGTTAAGTCAACTAGTCCTCACCATGGTCTTAGCATCGTTTGCTGTTTATGTACCTGGATACTCCATGGGAACTCAGTTAATCAATTGGACACTTTTCGCGATAGGTTCAGTCCTGACTATCTCGGCACTCAGGAGAAAGCACATTCTTTTCCTTTCCTACTTACTAATAGGGGTGTTCCTTGTTACATATTCCGTCACCGGCTTGTTCAGTGCAATTGCCTTAGTCTGGTTCTTCTCGTGTTTAGCCTTCGGATTCTCGTTCTTGTACGTGGGAGAACTTAGAAGCGCCACCGATAGAGGAACCTTCAATGGATTCCTCTTTTTTATGGGAAGGTTAGGAGGAGCCATAGGTACGTTCTCTTATCCACTTCTGAGATACGAGTTGAAAGAGGTGCTCCTAATGATTTCCCTTTCCCTTATGGTCCTAAGTCTTATCATACCATTTTTAGAAGAAACTAGGATAGAAAAGGTAGAGTGAAAAAGTCTATGAAGGTCATGTCACTTTGATCCACACTGCGTGCTTGGCTATCTCCTTTACGCTGAGCATCTTCAGTTCTGCCCCCTGGAACACTGGCAGATGCCTTAGGTTATGCTCCATCATTATTGCTATTGCCTTAGAAATCTGCTCCTCTGAGGATACAGGATTTATCCATCTAGGATCTATCAAATCATCTAGACTTTTACCCTTAGCCATGGCCTTGGTTAGATCCCTTATTGAGATCAAACCTACCTTCTCACCCTCTCTCACTACGGTAGCCTTAAGTTTCCTCTCCTTAAGGATAGAGTATAGCTCCCTGTTAGTTACCTTCCCTACGACAGGAACCTGAATCGCGTATTTCTCAATTTTCTCCCTAGGATTTATGGGAAGAATACTCTCGTCAAGTATTGGAGAGGTCACGGAAGAAGCCCTCAACACATCCCTGAGGGATATCATGCCTGATAATTTCCCTCTCTCTATGACAGGCAAATGACTAATACACTTCTCAAGCATGATCCTGAGGGCTTCCTCAACCGTAGCCTTTCCCTCAATGGTTATTGCGTCCTTGGAGAAGTTGATTAGTGGCTCCTCCTCTCTGCCACCTATCCAAGCCTCCAGTACGTCGGTCTCAGTAACGATCTTGGTTCCGTTCATCAGCAGGAGAGATCCCACACCTTCCTTAGTCATCTCCTCGGCTCCCCTTCTCACGCTCCACCTTGGATCACCCAACACCAGTCTCTTCGTGGCATATCTCCTTACCCTGGAAAGGGTGATCTTTGCCCTCAAGGGGACCTGTGACTCGTCGCTTACCACAACTATGCAGTCGTATGGACATGCCCTTTCGCAGGCCATGCAACCGGTACAATCCTCGGGCCTAACAACCTCCGCAAATCTAGTCACCTCGTTGATCTCTATGCACTGAGCCAGGGCACAGGCCCTCTGGCACATGTAGCATCCTACGCATCTATCCACGTCTATCAGAACTATGGGATCCATGTTATCACCTCAGAACGGCGGAGTAGCCTGAAGTGGGTTGTAGAGTAGGTTTCCGAGATACTGGTTGTAGAAGGGCGCTGTGGGAGAGGCAGGGGAAGACATCCAGTAGGTCACTAGCATGAAGGTTAGCCCAAACCCCAGAACTACGGCATAGTATGTCCACTTGCCCACTCCGTCAGTCTCAGCCAGCATGTTTGAAGCCCTCAATCCTAGGTAGATGCCGAAGGCCATTACAGCTTCCATCACAAGGAGAACCCACCAGGCAGCCGTGGCGTTGAGCGGATCGTGACCCAGGGAGTGAAGCAGGCTTCCCCAGAAGGTTGAGTAGATCTCACTGTTGTGCATACCGGCCCCAGTGGGGTCAAGGATCTCGTTGAGGATCAACGGAGATCCGCCTAGAAACTTGGGTAGGTTTCTCACCAGTAACGATGCAGCGAAGATGGGTATCAGCGCATAAGATATAGACGTGAATCCCCACTTCAGGGGTACTCCCCTCCTTTCCTCAAACTTGGCTGCAGCCAGGACCACAAGGATAGGTATCATGTTGATGGCAAAGTAATCCAGGGGGTTTGGATAGCCATGAGTCGAATAGCCAAACTTGGACAGTCCAGGAACTAGTAGCTGAGCGAAATTAACCCATCCTGTCACTTTGCTCAGCCAGGTATCCACCATGGAGTAGAAGGGCAGTGCATTAAGGAACTGAAAGAGGACAACCCCAGTTAGGAGAGTCACTGAGAGGGCTATATCAAACCTCTTCTTGCCTCCGGCGAGATCGCTCAACCATGGGAACCTCTTAACCTGCCAGTCAATGTTGTCGTGGGGGCATGCCTTGTAGCAGTCCGAGGCTAGCCCGCACATGGGTGAGTTCTCCTTACTTCCTGGGGAGGCGAACCAAGGACAACCGTGGAACTTATCGTTCCCCTTCATGCAATCCTTAGTGGTACAGGACTTACATACCTCAGGATTCTTCGCCCTGAAGGTTCCAAGTGGAGAGATTGTCGTGGTTATGGCCAAAGGGGCACTTAGGGGACAAATTGTCCTGCAGAAGGTCCTGTCCTGGAAGAGCAGGCTAATGAAGAGCTCCAGGGCACCAATGTATATCAACACCACTGAGGTCAGTTCCGGAATTCCAGGACCTCCAATTCCGTAAAACTCCTCCATCCAGGTTAGGACCGAGAAGCCCACAGCAGAATAGAAGATGGTGCTGTACTTTATGGGCCACCTGAGGTTTAGCCCCAGCTTCTTGCTCATCTTTTTCCAGGGATGCAATCTGTGGACCCACTCTGCCTGACCGCTAAAGGGGCAGGTCTGGCACCACGCTCTGCCGTTAGCTAGCCAGGTCAACAACCAGAGTAAGGGAAACCAGAACAACCAGCTAATGTCTGAGGCAAAATTCACCAAGGATATCCCTGCAGGACCAAGCTTCTGATACCCCACTAAACCCACAACCATGACTACGTAGAATATTATGAAACTTGGAAGAATGATTGCGAAGTGTGCCCAGCTCTTCTTAAACAGCTTAGAAACCAACCTGGACACTGGGTTATTCCCCTCTAATAGGGAAGGGCGATGTTCACAGATCTCCTTTCCCACTCTGTCAGCTTTCTTCACTATCTCTCTAGGAGGAGAAGCAAAGACCCAGGTATTGGAATGGGACTTCACAGTTAGATCCAGCACAAGATTAACGGCCAGGATTGTGAGAGCCGTAGTGAAAAGTAATATACCGGTCTCTATCATCAAAACCTGCTTAAGTAATACCGCAATTCCAGTAAATGCTCCTGTTCCCACGGTTGAGAGTGCCACATAAAAATTGAATCTCCTTTCATAATTTCTAACCTTTCCAGTAACCTTGTACTCTAACTTCTCCATGGTCTCACCACATTTATACATAATTTAACATGACTAACCATTTTTGTGTACAACCTCTCTTTCTCTAGATAAGGCATCATTTATAAAGATTTCTAAGATTTGTTAACTTACATGAAGTTTGATAATAAATTATTTAAACTTTATAGTGTCTTTGCTATAATAATGTAATTATAATTATGAATAACTCATGAACAGAAGTTAGTTTTTTAAGTAATAGATAAGGAAATCAATGTACTCTTTTCATTAAATACCGTAGAATAGAGTTAGATGTTAACCTTAATGCCTGATTTTAGATTCATATTTTAATGGATTAACTCCGGATCCAGTCTCATCCTCTGCCTCTTTCAATCCAATTGTCTAACCAGACGGGCTTCCAATTCATCGTGAAGTCTTCTTCAAAATTGGAGCTTCAAATGCGTTGGATTTTCTTATGAAAGTTTTTATCCCAAGGGGTATTACATTATTTGATAGTGATGACTAACGAGTTCTTCGCCAAGGTCTTCAACGGGACTAGAAAGGTAAAGAATAGGAATACCTGTCTCCTAGATCCGGAGCTTATGAGGTCTAAGGGCGTCTCCTATGGCGAGACCGTAATTCTCGTAACCAATAGGATTTACCCTCTCCTTGTGCAAGAGGATAGGGAGAGTACAGGGGGTATATCAGTCCATGAGGAAGTAATGAGATATCTCGGGATCAGGAACGGAGAGAAAGTGGTTGTTAGGAAAATTGACCCAGTTGCCCTAAACTCCCTTGTTTTAGCCCCCTCATCACAAAAGACCTTTGACACCAAGAGGCTCAACCTAGAACTGAGAAGCATTCCCGTGTCGAGGGGCATGCCCCTAAGTACTAAGCAAGGAGAGTTTGCCGTGGTTTCCTTTGAACCTAGGGCCGAGGTTGGCATGATAGTCGGGGAGACAGAAATTGAAATAACTGGCGAAATAATCAAGCAAACCCAAAAGAACATACCGCTAGTATCATTGGAGGACGTAGGAGGTCTAACTGATCAAATTATGTCGCTCAAGGAAATCATAGATATAGCATTGGTAAAGCCCGAGGTTCCGAGACTCTTTGGCTTCCGCCCTCCCAAGGGGGTACTCCTATATGGTCCACCGGGTACAGGAAAGACCTTGATAGCTAAGGCCCTAGCTAACTCCGTTATGGCAAACTTCTTCTTCATCAGTGGACCTGAAATAGGCTCCAAGTACTACGGAGAAAGTGAGAAAAGACTGAGGGAGATATTCGAACAGGCAGAGAAATCCGCCCCATCAATGATATTCATAGACGAAATTGATGCCATTGCCCCCAATAGGGATGTAACTAACGGCGAGGCTGACAAGAGAATTGTGGCCCAATTGCTTACCCTCATGGACGGAGTGTCCTCAAGTGGGGGACTGCTGGTTTTGGGGGCAACAAACAGGCCAAACGCCATTGATCCTGCCCTCAGGAGACCTGGAAGGTTCGACAGGGAGATAGAGATACCTGTCCCCGATAAGAGGGCACGATTGGACATCATAAAGATACATACCAGAAGGATTCCGCTTGCTGAGGATGTGGACCTAGAGGCCATTGCTTCCATGACCAACGGGTTTGTTGGGGCAGACCTTGAGGCCCTAGTTAGGGAAGCTACAATGAGTGCCCTACGCAGGACCCAGAATCCAGAGGAGGTTAAGGTAACAATGGCAGACTTTCAAAACGCCATGAAGATTGTGGAGCCGTCAGCCTTGAGGGAGTTTAGGGTAGAAATTCCAAACGTAACGTGGGAGGACATCATAGGACTGGACCAGGTGAAACAGGAGTTGAAGGAGGTCGTGGAGTGGCCTCTCAAGTATTCCAAGTTGTACGAGGAAATGAGAGCAGAAGTGCCATCTGGCGTAATGCTTTACGGTCCCCCAGGAACAGGTAAGACCATGTTGGCAAAGGCAGTGGCACACGAGAGTGGGGCTAACTTCATAGCGGTGAGCGGACCTGAACTCATGAACATGTGGGTTGGTGAGACCGAGAGAGCCATAAGGGAGGTGTTTAAGAGGGCAAGACAGGCATCACCAACAGTCGTGTTCTTTGACGAGATTGATGCAATTGCCACTGTTAGGGGATCAGACCCCAACAAGGTGACGGACAGGGCACTGAGCCAAATGCTCACAGAGATGGACGGAGTTTCCTCTAGGAAGGAGAGAGTGATATTTATGGCAGCAACGAATAGGCCAGACATAGTGGATCCCGCACTAATCAGGCCTGGAAGACTTGAGAAGTTAGTTTACGTCCCTCCACCCGATTTCGAGACTAGGAAAATAATGTTCCAGAGGCTGGTCACTAAACATCCCTTTGACGAATCCATTGATTTCTCCTACTTGGCTAAGATGAGTGAGAGTTTTACCCCAGCCGATATCAAGGGAGTTGTTAACAGGGCAGTCCTTTTGGCCATCAGGAGGTCAGTGAAGGAAGGGAAAACCTCAAAGATAACCTTCGAGGACCTTGTGGAGTCCCTGAAATCGGTGAAGCCCACGGTGACTCAAGCCATGGTAAACTACTATAATTCATTCATGGAAAGGGTGAAGTTAACTGGCACATACGCTTGAAATATTTTCCATTGTGGGACTCTGGGTTTACTCCGTTGGAATGTCAGGGATATTTACGCTGATAGTCCTGGGTATTGGATGGCAGGATTTCGTGAGTTGGCTAGATCTCTTCTATTTATCAAGTATTGAGATAAAACTTATATTCATGATAATTCTATATCTCGGTATTCTTGGTTTCTTGGAGGGGACAGTGGTGTATCCTCCAGCTTACATCATAATGGTGGAAATGGTTCCATTCCTCGTGGTTTTATTCTCACGTAAGATATTCAGAAGGTGAAGAAGATGCCGACGGAGGGGATGAGATCACTAGTAAACTTGGTTCAGATAGGACTTCTCTTCGCAATAGTACTTTTCCTTGATATAATATTCGTTAAGAGCTCTGTTTTGTTCATGGGAATCTTGGCGTTGGACCTTGTGGTTTGCGCTGTTCTACTGTTCTTCGTAATAAAGGATATTCAGAAGTACTTTGACTACTAGTTCCTTGAACTTGTGAGCGGGACCGGTTAGGGCAAAGAAGCTGTGGCCTACCTTTGGCAAGTTAGATTTAGAAAGTCAAAATCTCGTCCATATAATTTTTCAATCAGCTAGACCTCGGAATTCTTTCAACCCTGAAGGAGGTGGCATAGTACTCAAGCATGCCTGCGAGTATACCTAAGTCAAACAACCAAGGAGTGATTATGCTAAGGAGAGACCCCAAGGCCAACACCACGTAAATATATCTCCAATATCCCTTGAACGTTATTCCTACCACCGAAAATCCTAGGGAGGCAATAAGGGAGAAGTATCTCCAGATCAGCAAGTTTTGAAAGATTACAGGCGGAAAAGTGGAGATACCTATTAGCGGGAAGAGGCTCAGGTTGTTTCTCCCCCTACTAAGCAAGATAAGATAAAGCGAGAGCATCTCGGCCATCATGGGGTAAAAGAACCAGTAGCTATTCAAGGAGTTGTCAACGGCCGAAACCAGGGAGGAGAAACTCTTCACCCCAAATTGCGCCAGACCAAAGGTGAGCCCCATGAGCGCCTCATTGACTACCACAAGCCCTGAAAGGGAGTAGTAATGATACCACTTGAACTCAATCCTCTCAGTAAGCCTCTCAGCGACTGCAAAGAAATATCCCAGGAGGAGTATCATGGACGCCATGTTTACCCCGACAGCTATTCCAAGATTCGTCTCTGTGGGATTGAAGAGATAAATGGATGCGCCTACCAACATGAATGCCATCATGAAAAAGGCGAAATAAAGGAAGAAGGTCCCTATCTTGGTTGTCACCTTGAAAACGTAGTAAAGAAGTGCCACTATTATCGCTACCATGAGGGAGGCAATCCCTATCAAAAGAACCAGACTAACATTTCCCATAAATAAAGATTACCTAAAGGGTAAAAAAGTATAGGACTTAAGACTGCCTTATCTTAGTGACATCTACCCTACAGGTGGTCGTGCTCTTAATAACGTAAACTAGTAGCCCCACCAATATTCCCACAGAGGCCAGGGTAAAACCCAGATCGCCATAGAAGGTCATGAGCGCACTTGAGGCCGTCACTACCGAGGTGACCGCATATCCCACAGCGGAGAGTCCACATGAGGGACATGCGGTGAGGACGCTGAAGGCTGTCAGCGAACCTAGGTTTCTCCTCCTAGTCTGAAACACCAGTGCCCATATCGCACCTGACAAAACAGAGGAAGCTATGAGGGCCAGGACTGAGGCCGGATAAAGGTAGAATCCTATGATCCCAGGTACGTAAATTGTGACCGCTGGGGCATACATGGGCTCCCCATACGTTAGAAGTAGTACGGGAGGGTAGGGATAACCTGTAGGCGCTATTATCATCATTTTGGTGACAAGCATCTCCACTATCGCGTAGGCTACGCTGGCTATCACAAAGTACTTCCTGTTGATCTTAGGTATGGTATACCTCGACTTGATCATCAGGTAACCTCCGTAACCCATGAGAACTAGGCCCGCGATCATTAATCCTGTTGCTGAAAGGGTCATGGTCTCCAGGAAGACTAGATCGTAGCCGTTGTAATCAAGGAAGTAGGCCGAGTGTGTCATGAAGAAGACGATCTGAGAGAAGACTGCAACCCCTCCTAGGGCTATCCAGGTTAATCCATCGGTTCTAGACCTCTGAGGTATTCTCAATTGGGAAGGAGTTAGGGAGTACTGACTCATTTTATCCCTGATGTACTGGAGATACTGTATCCCTGCCAACCAGGCTATGGGGGTTCCAAATATCCACGCAGTTATCCAAAGGAGAATGGCCTGTCCCCCCGTGATGTTGTAAAAGGGGATGGGGGATCCTAAAATGAGAGAGATAGGACCAGGCATGATAAGTGACCAACCAATAACGTGCAGTAGACCCAGTCTCACCCATGGCTTAAGGGATGTATATCCAAGTGATCCCAGCAAACCGGCCAGCAACGAAACCGCGGAAAAGGACCATATGGGCATAAGGGGAAAGAGAAGAAATTGTATACTAACCAGGACCACTGAAGCCAGGAACAATGTTTTCCGTACACCCTGGGACAAGTTAATCCTTTCAGTCAGCTTCCTTGAAAGGATGTACCCCCATATCCCACCCGCCAAGAGTCCATCGATAATTCTAACAAGGAAGAAAGTCTCTGAGCTCGGTATCAAGAACATAGCTCCAGTGAACACAAGGGCTGGCACAACTCCGTGATTCCACTTCATCCAGGCAAAGGGATTGGATCCGGTAATTTCAGAGGCAATCACCAACGAGGAAATCGTTAGTATCACGCCGGCAACTATGGTTAGAAGTTCACCTAAGGTGTCCATGAATGCAATCGAGACTAGAAAGGGAATATTGGAGACCGTAGCCCCGATCAACGCAGTGAAGAGCTCACAGGAGCAGGAAAGCGAGGTCGCAAGGAGACCTAGGGATACAGCAAGCTTATGCGTAGTCCTAGTCCTCATGAGCGAGAAGAGAGCCACGTAAAGCGTGACGTTCAGTGCAACAAGGAAGGAGAGAATGAAGGATATTCCCAAGGATAGAGGTGTCATGGCCCAATCAAAGTACCTTGTAGTAATTGCGAGGAACGGACCCCATAGGGGATAGGGCATCTGTGAGGGAGGAACAGGTGTTGAAGTGGTGACTATTACGTTAACTCCTTGGGGAAGAAGTACATTACTCACGAGAAGGATCCTATCCACGTACTGATAGAAGAGAAAATAAAGGACAAAAGTAGTGAAAAAAACAATTTTGTTCCTTCTTACGTTAAAAATATCGGTTAACTTTATTGACTCCAAAGGACCCCCTCATGACGACTCTTGCTTAGCTATCTGGTCTAGGTCAACCTGGGGATCCTTATCAGCCTTCCATAGTATTATGTAGTACCAAATTGGAAACACTACTGACATTAGGAAATAGTTAACCTGGTAGAGGTTTAGCTGAGTCTCTAAAAGCGCCATTATTTATCAAGATAGAATACTTAGAAATGATATAAAAGCCTTTCTAGGATGTTTGATATTAAAGCTTCTAAAATATTCTGGAACTAAACAAAAACTTGTTCAGAATATATCCAGGTCTTTGAGTATCTTCACCATGTAATATGTTGACGGTACAAAGGCCATGGCAAATAGGAAATAGGACGTTTCCACTAGTTGTGAGACTGAATACGGCTTATACACGTCTATGGCATAGTATGAACCCATCTCGAGGAAGATCTCCGCCATGGTAGCCATCATGCTAAAGACCGCGAAAATTGTAATACTCTTCCACACCCTGGTCATAGCATCCCAACCTATACCTGATATAAGTCCAGCGACCGTAAAGGAGATCAACTGAAGAGCTCTAGCACTAGGGTTTATCACGCTGGCCTCAAATGGACCTGGGATATACCAAAAAGTCAGAAGCGCGCCCCCGATTAACCAGGAGAGAATTAGTCCCCTTGTTTTGTAGTTAAAGTCAAGGAAGGAAGAGAAAGTCCTGCCTCCCTTGGCGTACATGAATCTCGCTAGCCATATCCCTATGAGCCCTGCACCCCAAACTAGCATCATATCAAAGGAGAACTTCGCAACTTCCTGAGACGCAGAAATCTGCAACGAGAAAGGATTTACGCTGGCCACCGCAAGGGCCAATCCTAGAAAAAGATATGAGTCGCTTGCCCTAGGCGTCACGTTCACCCCCTAGTTCCATAGTCCTAGAATCACGCCTCCAGCGACCAATACTGCACCAGAAAGCGGAACTATGGCTACAAATGCATCATTGGCATACTGGCTGTATGGTAAAGTTTGGACTAGGAACAAATCTGATATCCAGGCAGCTACACCTATAGCTGCTATAACAGAGCCTAATACCCTTCTAGCAAATTTAACTCCAGCCATACTTATCATGTTTTACTTTATTATTCTACTTTATAAATGTTTATGACTAGAGGATTCGACTTCGCGATTTTTCAGAGAATTGTTACAAGTTAGTTGAGGAACAACCAGAGAATAGTCCAGATTGGGGATAGTTTGCGTTGCATGGTATTAGTTAAGGAATTAATTGAATATCAAATCAAACTGACGTAATGTGATAAAGTGAAAACTAAATCATATATATGGACTTTGTTGCTCCAGCCCTTGTATTTCCCTTAACCTTCATGAATCTAGTATTTTCTAGTATTTTAGGAATGCGCTATACAAGTTCATATCTGTTTATTATCTCTCCGCAGGAATCGTTTGAATTACGATGTAACCGAAATTGTCTAAAAGGGGAAGGAATTTGGATTGAAACAAAGAGTCACATTACCCTTCGGTCCTTTGAGGAACCTTGCGTCCATGTAAAAGAGCCAGTATGGAGATCGCAGCTACAGGTATCAGAAGGTAAACAGTCGTATCCACCGTATCAAATACTAGAGCCCCAAAGAACAACGCTAGAGAGGCTAAGGAGACGGCAGGATCTTTCTTATAAAGGAGAAAGGCTGAACCTAGCCCCAGTATCGCTACAGCGAATATTATGGGAGGCATCCAATCCCTTACTCCTAGGATGCCTAGGACGTAGGGAAATACAACTCCTATCATAATTCCGAGCCCAGGAATCGCGTTCATATACACCAGTGCACCCACTACGATAGCCAAAACCGCTATAGGTGCCAAATATTTCTTCGAAATACCTCGCTTGATTGCATATGCTATGAATATGGAGCCAGAAACAATAACAGTATAGGCCATGATCTCACCCGCAAATGACGTAATTGCGCCGTAAGCAGAACTATTACTTAACTCAATGAGCCAGTTCCCCACTAATACAAGGTAAGCTACCAGATCTGGTATGAAAGCAAACAACAGGATCCACTCCTTAAGATATACTGTCACCACAATAACAGTAGAAATGAGCACGAAAACGTAGACCAGAGAGTACAAAACTGGCGGATTGAACGAAGTATTGTCATAACCTAAATAAAGATGAACTGCATCTAAAAGCAAGGAGAGATAGAGGCTTGCCCAAATTAGGGCCTTTCCCTTCGTATCAATTCTCGAGTAATAACCCGCCATACCAATAAGTATTGGCTGGATGATGAGGACCAAGCCAAAGGCTATCTCCCCTATTACGAACATGACTGAAAATACCCTTTCCACGATTGGCGTATTTACCGCCATACCAATGGGAATGACCCCAGCTAGAAACTCCCTATTAAACATTAGCTCGAACATAAGGGCTAAAACGTAAATAAAGGAAAAAAGAGTTAAATTAACTCCTGTTTCGCGGTTCATTTCCTATCTGCCTTAATAGTTTGATTATTGTATTTAGCCTTATCACTTGGGTTGGAAGAGTCCTGTAATTCATCAGGAAGAAGGCAATGGCCGGAGCTGCAAAGGCGTTACCCAACAATATAAGTGGTAGGAATCCTGTGGAACTGGAGTTAGCTGGCTGGATGTAGAGGTTCCACCAGAAGGATATGGACTTGAAGTCCACAGACTCTCCTGAACCACCCTGGAAGACAGCGAACGCCACGTGATAGGTCTGCCCTGGTTGTAGCTGAATCTGATAGTGGGACTCACCCTGTCCTCCAGATACTCCCACAGTGGAGAAGGTCCTGGCAAACTCCGCGATCATGTAGGGGCCTGTTGGGGTGTTAACGAACTGGAAACCTGTAGCTACTACTGAGGGATCCCATAACTGCGACCCATTGACCATACCATTCATGGCCTCGAAGGGATTGACGTGGGGGTTGTCAAGCGAGGGGAAAGAAACCTGATAGGCGCCACCTATGTAGTAGATCGATGAACCGTTCACGAAGGCATCAGCTATTAGTCCTTGATTTGGCAGATATCCTAGGTTAAGCGGGTCCTTGTACTGAGGATAGTGGGTGTAAGGTGGTGGGGAGGTTCTGCTGAATAAGGTGGGACCTGGATAACCAGCGTCCTGTGTATTGTTTGCCCTCGGGTTGCTGTTCAAAATCCAAAGCTCAGCTTGACCGGCAGATAGGGCTCCAGAGGTTCCTGGCATCATGTGAGGTGTGTAAGCTACCTGTGTCCAGGAATTGGGAACTCCACCTAGTAACCACAGAATGGCTAACCTCTCCGGATACATGTATGTACTGTTGTAGAATAGGGATACATACCCAGCAGTGTCCTCTGGATAAAACAGGTTATAGGTATCCTGTGCCCATGTGGTCCCGTTAAGTCCCATGGCAAGGAACTGGCTCAATGACGTCACTGGAGTCCCATTGTAGTTCAGGTTGATGGAGGTTACGTTTATTGGATTTCCGTTGTTGAGAGGATTGCCTTGAGGATCTATGGCACCTACTATCTGGCCATAAAGCTTTCCACTTTGGTTATACACATATATCGTTATTGGATTTGTGAGTGCTTGACCTGGTGGATAACCTAGTTGCTCCGATGTGGGAAGAGTATAGACCGAAGCCACACCCTGGTTACTCGAGCTGTAGGACACATTCACAACCCACCAGCCCTTTGGAATGGGATGCGCGAATGGTTCCCATATTTGACCTGTAGGTGTCGTTTCAGGGCAAGCTAACCAAGACTCCTGTCCAACCACTGGAGCCTTCATTAAGATGAAGATGTAGGGTACTCCCTGCACATATGTCCAGGCAGCCTTAACATACACGATCGTCGTATGCCCTGATATTCCATCAGGAACTGGAACTGTTGGCTCCAATGGAACCGAGCTGAAGGGTATTTGCTGCCAGAACGACTCTGATCCAGGGTTTCCTTCATTTATCTGGGCATTGGGTATATAGTACGCTGTTACAGTGTTGGCAGCGTTAGACGCAGCATTCAATAGAACATCTGCACCATAAGCTACACCAACTAAAACCAACATAAAAACGAAACCTAATATGAGAAGAGTTTTTACATTGTTTCCATTTGCCATTACACTCTCACCTCATAAACCATTAACTGTGAAAATATCATTTCCTTGATCTCCTCCTTAATTCCGCGTGAGATAGTAGGGAACCTATCCCAAATAGAAAGATGGCAAGACCGAAGAAGTTTATGAAGTAGTTGGCTGTAGTCCCACTCGTGAGGTTCATTCCATTAACGTCGAAGTATTCCACAGGGTAGGTGACAGTCGTAGTTCCTGCTACCAGCACTATGAGTCCAATTATTGCTAGGATGATTCCAAGGTATAGGAAGGAATTACTGTTGGCCATCTTCTCACCCCGTGGATGAGGAATTCACGTATGGGTCCCATGTTCCCTGTGGCATTACACCACCAGTTATCTGAGAGGCTAGCGTCGCGTTGGAGGTGGCCAGTATTGTCCCGACCAGCCACGAATGGCCTAGGCCAGTGGCAGCAGTACCGCAATACTCGGCACAGGCAACATGATATAGCCCTGGTTGCGGGAACACATACACCAGATATGAGTAGTAGCCGGGCACTGCCTCTGCACCTACGCTCAATGGGATAGTGAAGTTAGATGTTGCAGCCTGAATGAAGAATTCGTGAAACACATCTACACTATGTATTACAAACACCACTGGCTCACCCACGGGCACCACTGTGAAGTTGGTGTAAACCTTGTCGTGAGGGTAGAAGTCCCAGTGCCATTGCTGTCCTGTAACGTAAATAATGACATACGGACCCTTATAGGAGCCGATGGCATTAGTGAATTCTGCGTGTACGACGCCTTCACCGGAAGGAATGTGATCAGAGACAAAGTTAGGATTGAACCCTAGGTAATCATAAGTGCTGTACTGCGTTTCCAGAGATATGATAGCTACAATACATAATACGAAGAATAGAGCTATTACAGTACCACGTTTCACCTTTTCACCTTTATAACAACCCCAATAAACCTACTTAAAAACCTTTTGTTTCTTTAGTAAGATACCATTTTCGTGTATTTCTAAAATAATAATTACAGAACATTGCCGGGATTAACACACCGTCCAGCTATTAACACACCCCAGTTTCACTTTGATAGATATATTTACTAATTTTATAAAATACAAAAAACTTTTACATCATACTGTACATTAACAGGGTTTAAAGATTTTTTAGTATAGCTATTGAATGGGTAATCATAGTAAGTTTTTTTAATTTAGGGATAAACTAGCTTAGTTTGAAAGAGACTGTTTTCACTGATTGTTCATTATGTTTTCACTAATGTTGTAAAAGTGTTTATGGTTAAATGGTTTTAAGTACAACGTATCACTTCGTACTCATAATAAATCTAGATTGATTGAAGTAAATTCCTTAATGTTGGAGGAGCAGAAACTATCCTATAATGATCTCTGCGTCACGTTCTGCCTTCTTTATGTCCTCTATTATTCCTAGGATCGTGTTAATCCATCTAGAGTGTGGATCGGTAACGGACGAAGGAACCTTGACCTTGATTTCGTTCCTTAACAACTTGAGCCCGTATACACACTCGGCCATTAATGAACAAGAAAGGCAGTTAGCCCTCTCGTCCAGCTTCATGGTCACCTCTATCTTACCGTTAGACACAAACACTATCTTGTCTGGAATAAGCTTTATACAGTTAGCTTCATATCTATAAGATAAAATAACCTTAAATGCAAGCGCATTATCTTCCATGAGTTTTAACTTTCTTAAATCCTTTAACAGCGAGTAATAATAGCTCTTGCTGACTCCAGACTCCTTCCTATCATCGGAGATAAGCACGGAGAAATAGGGTTCGTTCATTATCATGTCAAAGATATGCTCCTTCAAGAGAAGAATCCTGCCTGACTTTTTTATGGGCCTATTGACCTTCAGGATCCTGTAATGACACATGGAAGATCCTTTTTAATGTAATCATTGATTTGATATTAATAAGCTTTATTTTCATCAAATAACGGAATTATCTCCGACATAATGATATGACCACCTTAAATTCAAGAGGTCCTGTGCCTTTGCTGATACGAATAGTTCTTTAAGGTAATAAGGACCTGGAATGGCGATTTCACGGGATCATGATTTCGTAAAATATGTTGAACAGATGTCTAAATTTATGTTATCTATATTAGAGTGCTGAATGTTATGAGATAATGTAGTCTAAATATCACTTATCGAGGAAAATAAGGAAAGGTTTTTATTTTTGTTAGATTCGAAAGTTATACGTGAGTATAAAATGAACATGAAAGTCTGGGGTCTAATAATTCCTGGGGGCTTTTTAGTGGCCATTTCAATAATCATGTTAACGCTATATAGCTACACCCTGTTAAAGCCCAATCCAGCTTCCTTCGCATTCTCTGTTACTGGCACTGACTTAGCAGGTCTAGCCATAGCAGTTGTTGGGCTAGCACTTATAATGGCCGGTGCATATATGCAAGATTGAGATGAGATGGTGAAGTTAAGGAGTTTTTTTGTGATTACCTCGGTCGTTATACTGATAGGCTTAACAGGCTATTTTATCTTTCAAAGTCTTATACCCAATTCTGAGTTTATTCCAAGCTACAACGTCTCATACGGAGTTTACACGATTCCTGTGTACTCTCACGGGAGCATTTCCTATGAGACTGTCAAGGGCTTAAAGTTAGTAATTGATAACGAGGATAACAACACTGTTGTGAGGATATCATCCATCTCGAACTCTTCATTCTCCACAACACCTTCAGTTTATTATTACCTCGAGTCCGTGCCCCTTTCAAACGGTTCCATTGTGAGCGCCTACGCTCCCGTCTATGAGATATACGTTGGCTATGACACTCTCATTATCCCGATTAACTTGTCCCCTGGTCAATATAACACAGTCCTAACTGATGGGAATCAATTTTCCTTCACTGTTTCATCTAACGTCTCGACGTGAGAAGGTTTTTTAGTAGTGTAGAGTATTCAAAAATCAACGTTCTTCTCCAGATCAAAACTATCCATAGAATAAAAGCCAGTAATCGGATAACATGTACTATATTTTTAATAGTTTTTGTGAAATTTTATGACCCCTTTGTAAACGATAAACTTGATCTTTCCTGATCTCCATGAGTCCTTCGAGTTTCAAAAAATTCGTTGTGATTTAAAGAATTCTCCTTCAAGTTGATCTTGATAGAAATGGCTACTCGAGAGGAAATAAGGAGACTCGAACAGGAGAAACTGATGGAATGGAGTAGAAAGTATCAGCAAGTCCAAGAAAGAGAGGCAAAAAGATCCCTGTTGGTCAAGGTCCTTTACACCGAGGACTACAAGACCTTGAGTATAAAGCTACTGTTAGCGGCAGTTGCGTGGCTGTTCATAGGCGGTGCGTTCGCGCTATTCCTCAGGGGACAAGCGGGGCTCAGTAGCGAAGGCGTACCGGTAGTCCTCGACCCATCATACTACTTCCAGGCCATGACTAACCACGTCATGGACATGGTGTTCGGTGCGGCCTTCACGGCAGTGTTCTCGCTGGCATTCTACATGATCCCTGCCCTGAACGGCTCTAGGTTGGTGAAATGGCCCAAGGTAGCGAACTTCGGGTTCTGGCTAAACAATTTCGCCCTCTTTATGATGAACTTGGGAGGAATACAGAACCAGTATCTGTTCACTTTCCTTAATCCACTGCAGGCATCAGTCACGTGGTACATAGGATATGGAACCATGGTTGTTGCAGAATGGTTGGAGATGGCCTCGGTAATTGGTACTAGCTTCGAGGGCAGAGTACAGGGTAAGCTAGTACCTACTCCCATTGGGTTCATTGTCATGGACATGATAATGATGGCCTTGGCAAATATTCCCGTGTTTATTGCTGACATGTGGAGCTTATTCTCACCCATAGGTGGCCTGAACATATACCTGTTCGGTATTCCCAACGCTGAGGTGTGGAAGGGATTGTTCTGGTTCGCTGACCATCCCCTAGTGTATTTCGTTCCCTATACTCTCTCGGGATGTATAGTTGCCATAACTCCGCTCTACGCGAGAAGACCAATGTATAGCGTGAGGTTTACGAGATGGCTCATCCCAGTCCTCTTCGTGTTGGGATCTAGCGTCTACGTTCACCACATAGTGGACGACCCGTGGCCCCTGATCCTGAGGGATATATTCGCCCAGACCAGCACTGCCTTGGTGGCGGTTCCCTTCGCTGCCCTCTGGCTACTCTTCTTCATCACCCTAGGCGATCCCAGGAAGTTGAAGTGGGATCCAGGGTTCGCCTTCATATTTGCCGCAGCCGTCTGGAACATAATCGGAGGAATACAGGCTGAGCCCACCAATCCAACACCTTCGCTGGACCCAACGATACATAACACAGGATGGATATTCGGTCACTTCCACATAATGCTCACTCTGTACTCTGTGGGTGGCGTGCTGGGTGTAGTATATATTGCAGGACCCTACTTACTTGGAAAGAACTGGTACAGCACCAAACTAGGATGGTTGCACTTCTGGGGATGGCAAGCGGGTATGGGATTGTTCTCAGCCGTTTCGAGTGAGGGTGGATTCTTCGGGCTAATCAGAAGGGAAGTAGCGTGGGCCGGCTTCTACGAGGTTTACTACCAGCTCATCATGATAGCCGGTTGGCTAGCAGGCTTCGCGACCATAATATTTGCCTACAACCTAGTACTAACTCTCCTCTATGGACAAAAAACACCAAAGACCGATATTGACTTGTGGGCTGTATATTCTATTGCCCTAGAGAGATATGGGATGAGAAGGGAAGGATATAGCGAGGAGGAATTACCTTTAGCACTTCCCTCAGACGGTATGATAAGGTTCGAGAAAGTATCTGAATCTGGTGGACTTAGCACAGGTCTGTCCTCAACGAAGGCTACCAACACGAAACCTGAGAAGCTCTCATTGGACAACTCACCCGATTCCATAGGAAACGCAAAGTAAGAACGCTTTTAAGCAATCTTTTTAGCTAAATTACTCTTTTTCTCAATATATCTTTCTTCTACTATTGGACAATTACAATCCTTTTACTTTACATTACTGTTATTAGACATTATGTAGTGATTGATCAGAGTTATTTATCACCTTGGCCTTTAAGCTTAGATCATTATAGTTCATATATGGTAAAATATTTGTAGCCTAAAATATTTTCTCTTTTGACTTTAATGGAGTGACGTGTACTTGCCGGTATACTAATGACATTAAACTTCGACATGAATCTTTTTATACTTCTTTTTCTTACAATGGAGATCAATGGCGTCCAAAGAAGAAGTTCGAAGGCAAGATAGAGAAAAACTTCTAGAATGGGCAAGGCAATATCAAGAAGTCCAAGAGAGAGAAGCCAGAAGAAACATCTTCATGAAAGTGTTGTATTCCGAAGACTATAAAACTATGGCTATAAAATTAATATTTGCTGGATTAGTATTTCTATTCATAGGCGGTGCGTTTGCCCTATTCATTAGGGGGCAAGCTGGACTCAGTAGCGAAGGCGTACCGGTAGTCCTCGACCCATCATACTACTTCCAGGCCATGACCAACCACGTCATGGACATGATCTTCGGTGCAGTATTCAATGTAGTGTTTGCGGTATCTTTCTACATGATACCTGCTATGAACGGATCCAGACTCATAAAGTGGCCAAAGCTAGCTAATGCAGGTTTCTGGATAAGCATTATCGCGCTGTTTATGATGAACTTCGGCGGGGTTGAGAACCAGTATCTCTTCACGTTCTTGAACCCATTAAAGGCATCTCCCACCTGGTACATAGGCTATGGTATGATGGTTGTGGGCGAATGGATGGAAATGGCTTCCGTGCTAGGTACTTCCTTTCAAGGAAGAGTCCCAGGTAGACTGGTCCCCACTGCCATTGGGTTCATTGTCATGGACATGATAATGATGGCCTTAGCTAACATATCTGTATTCATTGCTGACATGTGGAGCTTATTCTCACCCATAGGTGGCCTGAACATATACCTGTTCGGTATTCCCAACGCTGAGGTGTGGAAGGGATTGTTCTGGTTCGCTGACCATCCCCTAGTGTATTTCGCCCCATATGCATTAACCGGTGCCATAGTTGCCATAACTCCGCTCTACGCGAGAAGACCAATGTATAGCGTGAGGTTTACGAGATGGCTCATCCCAGTCCTCTTCGTGTTGGGATCTAGCGTCTACGTTCACCACATAGTGGACGACCCGTGGCCCCTGATCCTGAGGGATATATTCGCCCAGACCAGCACTGCACTTATTGCCGTTCCCTTCGCTGCCCTCTGGCTACTCTTCTTCATCACCCTAGGCGATCCCAGGAAGTTGAAGTGGGATCCAGGGTTCGCCTTCATATTTGCCGCAGCCGTCTGGAACATAATCGGAGGAATACAGGCTGAGCCCACCAATCCAACACCTTCGCTGGACCCAACGATACATAACACAGGATGGATATTCGGTCACTTCCACATAATGCTAGCAATATACTCCGTAGGCGGTTTGCTCGGTGCCTTATACGTAGTGGGACCTGATCTCTTCGGCAAGAACTGGTACAGCACCAAGCTAGGATGGTTGCACTTCTGGGGATGGCAGGCAGGTATGGGATTGTTCGCCATAGCTTCAAGTGAGGGTGGATTCTTCGGGCTAATCAGAAGGGAAGTAGCGTGGGCCGGCTTCTACGAGGTTTACTACCAGCTCCTACTAATCGGTGGTTGGCTAGCAGGCTTCGCGACCATAATATTTGCCTACAACTTGATATTGACTCTACTATATGGCGAGAAAGTGCCTAAGACAGACATACCCATGTGGGCAGTTCAGACGGTTGCCATGGAAAGGTATGCGATGAGAAGGGAAGGATATAAGGAGGAAGAAATGCCAGTGGCTCTTCCCGCTGACGGTATGATAAGGCTAGAGGAGAACTCGGGAATTTCCAATGGTACCCCTGTTGGAGCAAAGGCGCTAGATAACAACTCGCTAGATGTTAGTAAGGGAAGTCCTAGTAAGGGACTGACGGATCCAGGAAAAAGTTAAGATTTTGCAAAAAGAAAAATGTTTTTTGTTTTTCCCTCTCTCATCTTCCTCATAAACTATTAATTGCCGAGTATAATAGATCTCTCTCTGTAACTATCCCAACTAGTTTCTCCTCGACAACTGGGATCGTACCTATTCTCCTCTCCTCCATTATCCTAACCGCTTTCATGATTGTATCCAACCTTTTCACCGTGATGGGGTCTTTAGATCCAATTTCGAGTACGTTTTGTGGTTCCACACTTCTCAAGAGGGATTTCACAATATCTGCTGCGGTAACGATTCCCACGAGTTTATCCCCGTCCATGATGGGCAACCTTCTCACCTTATGCAAGCTCATAAGTTTAGAGGCCTCTAGTGAGTCCGTCTCCTTGTCCACTGTGAATACGTTAGGTGACATTATGGAGTCCACAAGCCCCGAATACGTTTTTTTAGCCATCAACCTAACTAAATCCCTTTCAGTGAATATACCTACTATTACATCTCCATCCATCACTGGAACGCCACCAATGTCATGAGCTATCAATACTCTCAAAACGTCCTGGACATTATCGTCCACGTTAACCTTGATTAACTTCTCACTCATTAGATCCTTGACCCTTAACTCCATTATCTTCCTTCCATACTGAGCATAGGCATTTACAACAGTCCTTGTAGTGACTATGCCTTCGGGTTTACCGTCCTTCAGTACTATAACTCTACCAGATTTATCCCTGCTCAACACCTCAATGAGCTCTCGCATATCTGACTCGGGAGTAACTGACACGATCACCGGAGTCATTACGTCGGAAACTTTTATCATGATTAATATTAATGATTTAAATGACATAAGCTTTTCTCTAGATTACGGTTACTGATTAAAATTGAGTTCGAGAATATGAGAAAAGAGCTAAAATGATTCCAGAGATAAAAATCACAATGTGATGAATTCCGATATGATATAGTTAATTATTACGTAAAGATGAGAATTTGATTTCGTAGTTCGAACCAGCAATCTAGATCGAAAGATTTAAAATCTCAAATATTTTGATATTATGATATTTTGGAATTTAAACATATATGATAGCACCATTACTGGTACCTAGGCCGCACTCAATGAAGTTAATGAAACCCTAACACCTTAAGTGTTTTCCATATCTTTATAATTGCGATAAATAATTTATTTGTATGAGAACCTCCACTCGTTACCTCATAATAGGGAGCGGGGTATCAGGCTATCACGCATTGGATGAACTGATCAACGCTGATCCAAAGGTTGACATGATTATGGTAACTAACGATAGTTCTCTTCCCTATGATAGACCCCCTCTCTCCAAGGAGTATATGAGAGGGGAAGTTGATAGGGAGTCGATCTTCTTCAAGTTACCCGAGACCCACAGGGACAGGATCCGCACGGGTATAACTGTGGAAAGGATCAAGGCTAACGTGGCCCAGCTAAGTAACGGGGATGAAATTGAGTTTGAAAAGGT
This sequence comes from Metallosphaera sedula DSM 5348, assembly GCF_000016605.1. Taxonomy (NCBI): domain Archaea; kingdom Thermoproteati; phylum Thermoproteota; class Thermoprotei; order Sulfolobales; family Sulfolobaceae; genus Metallosphaera; species Metallosphaera sedula. The sequence continues at coordinate 444,154 of NC_009440.1, forward strand.
GTTGATTGCAACAGGAGGAAGGCCTAGAAAACTCAATGTACCAGGGGGAGATAGGGTGAAATACCTTAGGACTCTTGATGACGCTGATAGAATCAGGGAGAAAGCTAAGACCTCGAGATCAGCCCTCATTGTTGGCGCTGGGTTCATAGGAATGGAGGTTGGAGCAAGCCTCACAAAACTTGGAATCCAGGTACAAATGGTGGAGGTTAAGCCCTACATCTGGAGTACCTTCGTAGACGAGAGGGTCTCTAGATTCTTCCAGGAATATTTCGAGAAGAGAGGAGTGAAGTTCCTCCTTAACGAGTCAGTTAACGCATTTGAGGAAAGGGGAAGGGTGAAGGCTACTCTCAGTAGCGGCGGTGAGATTGAGGCTGACCTAGTTCTAGTTGCAACGGGAATTCAGCCCAATGTGGAACTTGCTGAGAGGAGTGGTATTTCAGTGAACAACGGGATTTTGGTGGATAAGCACCTGAGAGCGAGTCTCGACAACGTCTACGCCTCAGGAGACGTTGCTAACATTGAGGATCCCGTCTCTGGTAAGAGGAGGAGGATAGAACATTGGAATAACGCTGAGTACACGGGAAGGCTCGCAGCTAGAAACATGATGGGGAAGGAGGAAGAGTACGACTTTCTCTCCACCGTGTGGTCAGATATCTTTGACTTACACATTGAATCTGCCGGGGAGACCACGGGTTATGACGAATACGTGGTAAGGGGGAAGATGGAGGACCTATCTTTCAATGTGATATATATCAAGGAAGGCCTAGTGAACGGGTACGTTGCCGTGAATAGACCTGGTGAGGAGCTGGAGGCTCTTAACTCCATTATCAAGGAGAGGAGGGAAGTAAGCCCGGAAAGACTGGGCAACGAGGATATTGAACTGACTTAACGGTCTAGTTTTTAATCCACGTTAACTTCTATCTCACATGAGCTTTCTGAGGGACAGGGCTGAGGAATTCCTGGACAACGCTAGGTACAGTTTAGGTAAGGGGTACTATAACTTAGCCCTCTTCAACGTGGAGCAATTCATTCAACTATACGCTAAATATCTCATTTACCTGAAGGCCGGTGATTTCCCGAAGACCCACAATATTCTTTCACTCCTAGAAAGAATCGAGGATCTATATGAGGATAAGTGCAACATCAGCGTGTTTAGAAGGGACAATAAGGACTTCCTCTACGTCATCTATTTCTCGTATACCCAGGGAAGGTACTTTGGAACTGTCTTTTCAAGAGACGATGCGGAAAGAGCAGTCTCCCTTGCTAACAAGTTTAGGGAGCTGGGACAATGTCTGACTACCTGAGGTTAGCAAAGAAGAGACAGGAAGCCCTATCTAGGCTTAACGACTTCCTGAAGCAGATAAAGGAATTCGTGATCTCTAGGGACCCTCAAGGTAGAGTTCTACTGTTTGGAAGCGTGGCAAGGGGAAACTCAAGGCCCGATAGCGACATAGACGTTCTGATAATCTCTGACGTCCTAGGGAAGGACCTGAGAACCAAGGCTAAGACCATGGGAGATATAATGGAAATGCTAAACAATGAATTCTTTGAGATACACGTCGTTACACGGGAGGAATACGAAAACTGGTATAAGAGGTTCATAGATGTATGGGTTGAGATTTAGTTACTGGACGAAACTCCAGAGGGCAACGCTCACGCTGTTCATGGCCATTCCTAGGGCTGCGTACTCGGGTGGTAGAACTATGGGATAAAGCATTCCTGCAGCTATGGGCACCAACACCGCGTTGTAGGTAAGGGACCACGCAATGTTCTCCTTGATCTTCCTAACTGTCCTGTGGGACTGCCTTATGAGAAAAGGCAAAGCGTTCAACCCAGGTATAACTACGTCTCCGGCGTATTTTGCTAGGTCCGTCCCGCTAGACACCGCAATTCCCACGTCTGCCTCCTTCAAGGCTTGGGCGTCATTGACTCCATCTCCTACAAATGCCACACCTCCCTCCCTCTTAAGTTGCCTCACTAGCTCTACCTTATCCTCAGGGGTTAGTCCCTTTCTCAGCTCTACTCTTAGCTCCGACGCAATCCTATCAGCGTACTCGCTAGAATCCCCTGTGGCAATGATTACCCCGAATCTCCCCTTTAGTTCCTCAACTACCTCCTTGACCCCCTCCCTCATTTCGTCATTTAGCCAGAAATCTCCCGCCACTTTCCAGTCTACGCATACGCTGACATCTCCGCGAGGCTCACCTTCACAGTTCCTCTTAACGAGATCGGGCTTACCAACCAGAACCTCATGTTGATCTACCTTCCCGTAAACTCCGCCATCCATCTCAGTGAATCCTTCCACGCCGTGAGATGAACTAGAGAGCGAAGCTATGGCTCTTCCCACGGGATGATTACTAAGTCTCTCCAGGGACGAAGCTAACTCAACTGCACCTGGCACGTACTCCTGAAATCTCTCCACCTTGATCTCTCCCCGTGTAATTGTCCCTGTTTTGTCCAATACAAACGTCTTAACGTCACCGAGTTTCTCCAGGCTCTCGCCCCTCTTCACCACTATCCCTCTCCTTAGGAGTTTCCTAATCCCGACCATGACAGCCATGGGAGTAGCTAAGCCAAAGCCACAAGGGCAGGCGGATGCCAGAACCGCAACCGCGATCAGGATAGAGAACGTTAGGGTTTGATGTAATGCGTAAAACCACACCGCAAAGGAGATTAAGGCTACCACAATCACTGTGGGAACAAAGACTGCGGATATCCTGTCCGCCAAACCTTGTATCGGTATCCTCACGGCCTCTGCCTCCCTCAATGCCTCGATAACCTGAGATATGTAGGTTCTCTCCCCAGTCCTGGTAACGTAAATCTTGAGGAAACCCGAGACGAGAGTGGATCCCCCTATCACTGAATCGCCCTTCTTCTTTTTTGCCGGCAGAGGTTCTCCCGTGTAAATGGACTCGTTTACGTATCCCTCTCCCTCATCCACAATGCCATCTGCTGGAACCACCTCCCCTCCCTTTACCACGACCACGTCACCAACCCTCAATTTCCTCGAGTCCACTGTCTCCCCGTTGGCCTTTGTGGCCTTCACTGACTGGAGACTAACAACATCGTTGCTGGTCCTTTCCTTGATGTATGCCTCGAGGGTCTTCCCAGCAAGGATGAAGGTTACCAGGAGGGAGGCCGAGTCGAAGAAGTATCCCGCGTGAAGGTACAGGAGGGACACTAGACTATAAACCCACGCCGTTAAGGACGACAGCGAAACGAGGACGTCCATGTTCGTCGTCCTATTCCTGAGTGCCCTGTAGGCACCAGTGTGGAACCTCATTCCCGCAAAGAAGACCACAGGAATTGAAAGAATGAATTGGAGAATAGGAATGCTGATCAACGTAAAGGGGGAGATGAGAGCCCCCACGATTAGGCGAGTCAAAAGGTCCTTGAAATCGCTTGATCTGGATAGTCTCTCCTCCTCGATTTCTATCCTGTAACCGCGTCTCTCCAGTTCCTCCCTGATCCTGTCGGACGACGCAGTCACGGGGTTGTACTCCACAATGATTAGCCCTGAGGAGGGATTTATCTTGGCAGAGACTACTCCGTCCATCCCCTCTAGAATCTCTGTTAACCTGTGGGACTCCTCCTCGCTTACCCTAACCTTCGCTGTGAATTTCTGAAGGACAACGTCATATCCAGCCTTCCTGACAGCGTCAACAACTTCCTTGAGCCTGCCCCCCTGCAGTATAACTTTAGCATTTCCAGAAGCCAGGTTAACCCTAGCCTCTTGAACTCCCTTAACTCCAGAAATCGCCTTGGTTACGGTTACCTCGCATGTTGCACAGTGCATTCCCAGGATTTTGAGTTCCTCTTCCTTCCTCAGTCTAAGTGAGGACTTCTCCTCAGTGCCCATGGGGCATTCCCCTTGGGCCACCCTTGAGATAGGACTCGGGGTCCTTCTCAAAGGCCGTCTTACAGTGTGGACTGCAGAAGTAGTACATCTTTCCCTTGTACATGGTCTTGTAGGCCGAGGTCTCCTTAACTTCCATTCCGCAGACAGGATCCATCATGTTTCATCTTGTTAGTATCTCGTTGAAAGTTTAAATATACATTGTATTCATTGTCTATTGTTTACGATGAAATGGAATCAAAATGACATTATAACTGTGATCTATGGGGGATTAACTTGACAGATGTAAATTCATTAAGCGAACTTGAGTACAGAATGCTAACCATTCTCAAATCAGACTCCAGGATAAGTTCCACTAAACTGGCTAAGGAACTGGGAGTCAGCAGGGCCACAGTGGCAAAGATCCTTCGTTCCCTAAGGGAGAAGGGAATAAGGTTCACGGTTGACTTCTACGAGGAAGGCAAACTCACTGTTTTTGCAGTGGCGGACAGTTGCACAGAGGGAGCGGAGTGCTACAGACTTATTGACGGTAAATTCATGGTGACCGTCACGGGCAACATGGATCAAATTGAAGATGTATTATCCAAGTTGAAGACTGAGAGATACTTCATTGCGGTTCAGAAAGTTGGTTCAAGGAGTATTAGGAGATCCAGTTTAAAGTGTGACTACTGTGGAGGAGAGATAGCGGGAGAACCTCTCATAGTGAAGAGGGGAAAGAAGGTGTACTATACATGCTGTGCGACCTGCCAAACCCAGCTCATCAAAAAATTAAGGGTTAAGGGGGAATTGGATCAGGGATAGGTACGTAAGGTTGGAGTATGATTCAGGAAGAATTTCTAACTAAGGAATTATATGGCACTATTGAGTGTTAAATGAGCTACGGTCAATTTCATTTTTCCTCAGAAATTGCGTGCGATCAGGAACGTTTAGGATACTCCACATCTTGGATAACCTCTCCCGTCATTTCGTTCTATCAAGTACAAGTGGCTGGTGAACCGTCATGACGAGAACTTACTTGCCAGAAGTGCTAACGCAGTTACCCCAACCTTTAGGGCATCCTCATCCACTGTGAACTTAGAGCTATGGTTAGGATAGACTATTCCCTTCTTCTCATTTCTGGTTCCGAGGAAGATGAAAGATCCCTTAGCCCTTTGCAGAAAACGCGAGAAGTCCTCTCCACCCATCACAGGTTGCGTTTCCTTCACCTCTGCCCCAGGAATATCCTTGAGTATTTCCATGGCTCTCTTTGTGGTATCGGGATCGTTCACGGTGACAGGGTATGCGTCCTCCTTGAACTGAACCAAGCACTCGGCTCCGTATGCCTCACACACCGATTTCACAATGTTTCTGAAGGACTTAAGTGCCGTCTCTCTCACCTTCTCGTTTAGGGTCCTGATTGTTCCCTCCATCACCGCCCTGTCAGGTATTATGTTGTCCTTAGTACCAGAATGGATACTGGTCACGGAAAGGACAAAGGGTTCAAGGGGATTGATCTGCCTCGACCTTATGCCCTGCAACGCGTTAACTATCATGGCGGAGATGAAGACTGGGTCAATTGTCTCATGAGGAGCAGATCCATGACCTCCTCTTCCCACTACCTCAACCCTGAAGGAATCGGGACAGGCCATTATAGCCCCTCCACGCGTTGCCAAGGTGCCTGAGGGATAGCCCGACATCACATGTAACCCGAAAACATAGTCAACGCCTTCCATTACTCCGGCCTCTATCATGGGAAGCGCACCACCCCTTCCTCCATCCTCCTCTGCCGGCTGGAAGATGAGTCTAACCTCTCCGATCTCGTCAAGGTGACGTGAGAGTATTGTGGCTGCACCGAGGAGCATGGCAGTGTGGGCATCGTGACCACATGCATGCATAACTCCTGGTTTCTTTGAGGCGAAGGGTAGACCTGTCTCCTCGGTCACGGGGAGGGCGTCCATGTCTGCCCTTAGGGCAACTGTTCCGCTTCTCCTTCCCTTGATGACGCCGAGGACCCCTGTCTCGGTCCCTACCCCTTCCCTGACGTCTATCCCAAGAGACCTCAGGTAGTTGGCGACTAACTTCGCAGTCTCATACTCCTGGTATGAGAGTTCTGGATTTTCGTGTATCTTCCTTCTTAACTCTATTACCTTATCCTCTATTTCCCTCGCTTCGTTGTAAATCCTTTGAGCGTCCATAACATATTATACACAACCCCCGTTAAAAGCTGAGTTACCTTCTCATGAAGATTCTGAATGGGGTTTGAGGCTTCCACGCTCCCTGTGGAGGAGGACACTCCATATATATTGCCCTTCCCTAGTTGGTGCACAGTTAGTTCCATCCAAGAAAGCGAGAACTCTATCGTGAGATGGGACACTTCGTCCACAGAGCGAAGTAGTTCATAGATCAACGTATTTGTCCACAAGTTTGAGGAAGAACTCCACTTCATCCTTTCTCATTACTTTTAGGTCAATCGCTACTTCCTCATCTAATTCGTTGAGTATCTCCAAAGTTCTCCTCAATTTCTCCTTATCACTTAGATTTTCGTCGTAAAATATTGCTATATCAAGGTCGCTTGAACCTGTAATCTTATCCTTTACTACTGACCCAAACACTACTATCCTGTGAACCTTACCGTATCTCTTGGCTACCTCCTTAACTCTCTCTGCTATATCGCTCCAGTTTTTCCTTAGATACTCAATATACCTCAGTCCCCACACCATTTGTCACCCCACACCTTTTTGATAAGGGGAATCAGGTCCTTCTCCAGCGTGTCTAGGCAATCTCGCGACATCTCTTCATCGACTTCTACTGGCGCATACTGTCCTTCAAAGCGACTAATCTCGACCTGATTTAGATCCTTCCTCTTGGCCTTTACCAATGACAAAAGCTGTCTTTGCCACCTTGAAGTAGAAGAGGGATCTTCTACACATGAGGAGCGCTGTATCCAATGATCCCATTTGAAATCATCTATAAACCAACTAAATAATCTTAGAGGCCTTACTGACCTAAGACCCTCCTATATATCTCGTCTGCAACCTTGATAAGTTCCTCTGGACCCAGACTCTCCTCGACCTCGAACTTGGGTTTGTCCCTGAGGCTCACCAGTCCCACACGCGGAATTCCAGAACTCCTTATCCTGGAGATTGCCCTTTCAGCTTCCCTTCTATCGATTTCCCCCACCTTCACCTCATACCCTATCACTGGCTTACCATCCTTGAGTATCACGACGTCTATATCCTCGTAAGGCGAGTATGCCATAACGCCTCCATGCTTTTCCGCCAGAAGTTCTCCAATTGCGAACTGAACCTCCCTACCCAGAGGTAACTCGCCCACTCTTTCCGTTACGGAGACGTTATACTTAGCCTCTGCATAAAACATGAGGGACAGAACTGGAGACGATAATCTGTAATACCACCTTGCCCTCCTCCTGGCACCGAAGATCTCCACCTTGTCCACCAATCCCAGGCCTGCTAATACGTCAAGGTAACCGCTAACCGAGGAGGCCGTAATATCAATCCCCTTCCCCGCAAGGCTCCCAGCTATTATTGAGGTATTCCACTCCCCCTCTGCAAGTGACATGAGAATGGCCTCATAAAGGGTTGTTAACTGCCTCTCCTCTTCCTCAAAGACTTCCCCCACAAGCCCCTTGGTGACCATGTAGAGCTGGTATCCCCTTTCCTGCAAGTCCTTTACGTCCCTCAAAAAGGAGATCACCCATGGATCCTTGTACAGGACCGCGAGCAGGGGATTCCTCACTGCATGAAGGGTCTCAGCGTAATGGATGAGCCCCATCCTGTAGGGTATTACTAGACCGAGAAGCGGACTCTTGGAATCAAACACCCTTCTAGATATTCTGAAACTCGAACCTACCAACACGAGTTTACCGTTCTGACTCAGGGGACCAAACATTTCCCAGTACCTTTCAGGCATTCTCTGAAACTCGTTCACTACCGCGGTTCCATCACGCCTCAGAGTCTCGCTCAACTCCTTGAGGGCATCTTGGAGGGGCCTAATTTCCCCGTCAAGGAAGAAGGCCTGTAGATCTCTCGTTACCGTGAAATAGAGGTCGTGTTTGAGGTATTTCCTGATCAGAAAGGACTTACCAACCTTCCTTCGCCCGAATATCAGGGTCCAATCCCTGAGGCTCATCACGTCCCTTTGTTCCCTTCTTTGTATTTCCATGGTTATATAGCTCTGGTTATATAATCCTGGTTATATAATTTATCGTGAAAATGGTACGAGTTTCAAACCAGTTTAAGGGAGAAAACACCATGAATTCATTTTTAGTTTTGTGACACTGTCTTAAGTATGAGGCAGATAGATGCCCTCAAATCCCCGAGATTTTCTCAGATTTCGACCTTTGCTCGATTACCCCTCTGCGGAGACGAGAGGGTCGAGGCAGTTTTCATAGGAATTCCCTTCGATGACGCCACAACCTACAGGCCAGGGGCAAGGTTCGGTCCCATGGGTATAAGGGATGGTTCTAGGTTGTTGAGGCCCTACAACCCCTTCCAGAAGGTATATCCGCTTGACGAGCTCTCCGCCTGTGATGGGGGAGACGTGGATGTGATTCCGGGTCACATTGAGGATACCATGAAGAGGATTGAGGAGGTCCTCGTGGGAAGGATGAGGAACTCGACCCTCTTCATAGCGGGAGGGGATCACTCCATCACCCTACCAGTGCTGAGAGCAGTGCACAGGGTTCATGGGAAGGTAAACCTGGTTCACCTGGACTCGCATTACGACTTCTGGGACTCCCACTGGGGTAAGAAATACGACCACGGAACCTGGCTCAGGAGGGCCCTCGAGGAGGGTCTTCTGAACGAGGTAATACAGCTTGGGATAAGGGGCTCCCTCTTCTCCCACGAGGATGTAGAGGACTCCAAAAGACTTGGCATAACCTCCTACAACATTAGGGAGGTGAAGGCTAACCCGGAGAAGGTGATCAGGGAAATTAATGGTCTTGAGGGGCCCACTTACATCTCCTTTGACATAGACGTGGTGGATCCAGCTTTCGCCCCTGGGACCGGGACACCTGAAGTGGGCGGGCTAACTTCGTTTGAGGCACTGGAGATCCTAAGATCCCTAAACCTGAACCTGGTGGGGTTTGACGTAGTTGAGGTTTCCCCGCCCTACGACGTGAGCGAAATAACCTCCATGTTGGGGGCAAACCTGATATATGAGGCCATGAGCTTGAAGGCGAGGATGAAGCATGGAGAGGGAGGTAAAGCGGGAAATTAGGGAGAGAATCTGGAGATTAATGGAGGAGAAGAACGTAGCTTCGTTCCCTAGACCCGTGAGGGGGAGAATACCCAACTTCAAGGGAAGTGCCGAGGCAGCCAGGATTCTTTCAGAGACCCAAGAGTTCAGAAACGCGAGGGTCATCAAGTGCAACCCTGACTCTCCTCAGGCACCCCTCAGAGAACTGGTCCTGAGATCGAGGAAGGTGTTACTGGTCCCCACCCCAAGGTTGAGGGGAGAGTTCTTCCTTATGACTGAAAAGGCCTGGGAGAGTCCCAGGGAAGCCTCAAGGATTTCAAACTTTTCCTCCTTCGGGGAAAGGGTTCACTTTAGGAACATACCAAGGATAGATCTAGTCGTAGTGGGTTCGGTTGCGGTTTCGCAGGATGGAGGCAGGGTAGGAAAGGGAGAAGGTTACAGTGAGCTTGAATATGCCATCCTCAGGGAACAGGGCTTGGTGGATGAAAAGGTACCAGTCGTCACCACGGTGCACTCTATCCAGGTTGTGGATAGTATTCCGTTGGAGCCCTTCGATGTCCCCGTGGACATTTTTGCAACGGAAAAAGGACTCTTTAGGACTCCATCCAAACCTAAACCTCAGGGGCTCCTTCTTGAGTACTTAACCCCAGAGAAGATCCTAGACACCCCTTACCTCCTGGAATATCTAAAGGAGACGGGCAGGCTTAACAAGGTTCTTCGCAGAACCTAGATCACTCCACCTGCTGTAAGACCCTATGGGTTGGCCTTCCCTCGATGATTGTCTTTCCATATGAAGTGGTGTCCCTATACGCCTGACTTGACACGAATTGTCTAAACACTTCCAAGTTTTCCCATTCACTATAGATGAGGTATTCCTGAGGATCAGATACGCTCCTGTATAACTTCCCATCCTTGAAACCCGGGAAGTTCTTCTTCAGATACTCCAGAACCTTCGAGAAGGTTTCCTCAAATTCCTTTTCATGACCCTTCTTGACCCTATAATAAAATCCTACATTTATCATATTTTGTAAAAAGGAAAAGAAGCTAAAAAAATTATTCTTCCTTCTCAACGGGCTTCTTGTAGACCACGTAGTGGTAGAGAGAGATTACCTCTCCCAGCATTAGAAATACCAGTCCCAGATCCACTCCGAACAGGTTTGAGGCATAGCCAGTTGGAGGGATAGTCCACATTTGCGCCACTATTATCACAACTAGAATGAAGAGAATGCTCATGAGAACCTCCGCGAACTTCCTCTTGGTCTCATTGGAGGTGGGAGTCTCAGTGGTTGTTCTGACTTCAGGTACAGCATTGTTGGGAAAACCCTTACTCAGAACTACCTTGCCCATGGTCTTACTTCCTATAAAGAATAGCGAGCCCGTGAATAGCGTGACCGCAAAGGTAAACAGGCTTGGATAGTCGATTAGCTCCACGACGGAACCAGCGAACAACATTGCCACCACCACGAAGAGTAGAGATGTAAGGGGTGATATTCCTCTGACCTGTTTCGTCTTGACGTCCATTGGCTTAATGAAGGTTAAACCTAGAGCTACTATAATTGCCGGTATGAGATAAGCGATAACCTGTTCCTTAATACTTACTTCAACTCCGGGAGCAAGATCTCCCCACAGGGAGGTTTGTATAAGGTACGTAATCATGAGGATACCTATCCCAGTGAATACCTTCCTCTTGAGCGGGTGAAGTTCGTCGCTTCTATCTATGAATGGCAAGATGATGAGGTATACCAGTGGTATTATTACACCTATCATTAGAAATATTACCACGTCACTGGTGAAGTCTGCGATCTTGTAGAGGAACAGGAAGAACCACGGTGGATAGGTTGTAATATGCGCTGCAGCAGGGCTGTTGGGTGGAGGAGCTGGCTTCGGGTTCATGAAGGGATCGAAGTATTGTGGCAGTCCGTTTAGGTAGGCTAGCGCGTTCGGGATAGCTAGAATGAAACCCCAAGTCATGAAAATCAGCGAGCTCATGTAAACGAAGTTCCTAGGCCACCATGGATTAAACTTAGACCATTCCTCCTTGGTGTAAACCGCAGGCGCCTTTGGCTTTACCTTCCTTGAGGGCATCATTCCATACTGCTCCGCAAGGAAGAAGTGGAACACGAAAAGTAGACCTATTAAAGCCACTAGGATAATGTGCAACGCAAGTACTCTCGTGTAGTCTCCAGTGTCATAATTCCCGAAGATGATGGGTATTAAGAAGGACAGTTGCGGAATTGAGGTGATGATTCCGGCACCAACGTCAACAGCGCTAACTGCGAGGGCGTCCCCAATAAGGCTATATCCCAGGAAGGAAGCTCCTAGGGTGAGGACGAGCATTAAAACGCCGAGTATCCACAGGAGTTCCCTTGGCTTCTTATATGCTCCCACGAAATAGTTCCTAAACATGTGAACGTAAGCCAGGATAATCATGGCGTAGGAGCCATATAGGTGACTATAGAGCACCACGGACCCATAGGGCACTTGATTGATTATGGTCTCAGTTGACTGGTAACCTGCTGCTGCGTTATAATATAGCAGAAGTATTAGGCCAGATATCACGGTGTAGATAAATGATGCAGCGACCAACGCGCCTAACCATTCGTTAACGTGATACATGTAGTCTGGAGTCTTGAAGAAAGGTAGGTCATTTAATCCTAGTCTCTCCGAAAACCAGTTTGAAACCCTTTTTGTTAAACTCATGGTTTCACCTCATGAGACCATACAATTAAACTCTCACCGTTGAACTCATGAACCCGAGAACGGGTTCGTGCTAGCTTGTACCTGTGTCTTACTTCCCACCGAACTGCCGTACTGAGAGGTATCCAGATCCTTTGTGGGATCTTGTGATGGTACGCCGTCTGATCCCTCTGGGTAAGTGGCAACACCTATGGCCCCTATCGCGTAAAGGTAGTCTGTGGAGCTGTCATACTCAAGGATAACGGCGGGTAACGGTCTTTGCGTAGGGCCTGTTAATACAGCACCTCCCCCATAGGGATCGTACGTGGAACCGTGGCAGTCACAATGGATCAATGCTGGGATATTGGCCTGCTTTGCGGCTAGCAAGGCCTGAGCGGTCAGCGTGTTAGGCTCTGGAGCGGTGAGCTGTGAGGGTCCCACGTAGTTAGGAGGATAGAAATGTATGTACGGAGGCGTACAACCTAGATGCTGGCATATGGCAGAGTAGGATACGATCGAGTTATTTGGTCCAACGCCTCCAGGGAACTTGTACGTCTTCCCAGTTTGTGGAACGGACACCTCCACGGGCGCAATGGAGACCGGATTACCAGACTTATCGCCCAGATTGAGGAGGAAGTTGGGTTCACCTGTTAGAGGATACTCGTATAGAGTGATTATGGGGCTGTTCACTGGGATAGAGGACGCCTTCAACGGGTTCCCTGACACATCTACCAGAAGGGACTTGGGGAAGCCAGTAGCCTGCTCCACTGGCGGAACAAGAACTCTTAGCCCGGGGATTATTCCAACCACCGTCGCGGCGGCTACACCTATGACTATTCCCTTTAGGAAGTTTCTTCTCCCCTCATCAATTCCGCCCACATTTTTCCCCACATAGTTAAACAGGTAATCCTCGCCTTTCTCTACAAACTCCCTGCTATCGAACCTAGTCTTGGGATTCCTCATGGTCCTAAGTAATTTCTGTATGAAATACAGATCTGAAGTCTTCAGGACACCCTTCTCGCCGTTCCCTAACCTAATTTTTAACGGCATTTAGCCTTCACATCGCTATTATACTCCCACATTTATATTAAGACTTTGTCGTTGGACTATTTGTCAATTTAACTATTGATATATAAGGGTTGTTTGGTCCGTAAAAAGAAACCACCAAGAAGGAACTCGTTAAAGAAAGTTTTTTCCTTAATATGGAGAAATTAAAAAAGAGTTTCTATCTTCTAAACACCACATACAAGGAGACTAAGACTATGATAGCAACTACTGCTCCTATGATAGTAGCATCTAGAGCTACACCATTCTCATTAGGCACAGTTGTGGTGGAGGTGGTGTTGGTGGTGGTTGTGGTGTTTGATGTTGTAGTGGTTGTTGTAGTGGTTGTGGTTGGGGCCGAATTGGAGAGGGTGAACTGGAGGAAGCCAGAGGTGATGGACTTGTCGAACAGGGTCTCACCCAGCTTGCCCTGCCAAACAGCGAAGGCAACGTAGTAGGTGTTGCCCACAGTGAAGTTGGGCATCCACTGGGCATATGCCTGAGGTACCTGTAGGGGTCTCACGTACTCCACGGTCCAGAAACCGTTGGAGTAAGTGGCTCCGGTCTTAACGAAGAAGAGGGAGCCGTTGAGGCCTGAGGAGGCCACGGGAGCGTACCATATGCCTGCCGTGTCCACTTCGTACATGTTGGTGTTGTTAGTGTAGAGCGGAACAGCGAAGCCCTGATTACCTGGATCCGTGTAGGGTAGGCCAGTGAGAGACTCGTTATTCCATAGGTTTGCCGCGAAAGCGGGGTCGTAGGTCTTGTTGTTCTATGTGGCGCCGGAGACCCACATCCAGATGTTGGCTGCGCCTCCCTGCTGTTGTAGTGAACCACCTGCAGTTGTGAACGTATATCCGCTTAATGTTTCACCTATATAGTCGCCTCCTATGTTCATGCAGTCAGTTGTGGGAGGAATTACGCTACCCATGTACCACATTATTGCAGCCCTGTCTGGGTAATATTGCGTTGCATTGACATAGTAGCCGTAGAACATTCCATGGTTATACAAGAGATACTGCTTCGGCAACGAGTCAGGAGTTATGATAACCCCGTTGGGTAATACCCATATTTGAGTACCGTTAAGCATAGGCAACGTTATACCAGAGTAGTTCAGAATCAGACGACCATTTTCTTGAGTTCCATTAATGAAGGTAACATAGTTCGAGTATGAGGTGTTAACGTAGTACGTAGTTCCTGGAGTTAGCTCCTGAAGTTGCTCAACTCCCGGACCGCTCGCAGCAGGATACTTTGCCGCTGCAGCTGCAGACCAGGCACCGAACGCTGGGTCTGGGGCTGGCCAGCTCATGAGGACCATGAGGTCAGTCCCATTCCAGGCTGTCTTCACCAGGACGTAATGGGTTAAACCGGATGTTGGGGCCTGGGGTATGTTGGCCGTGAGCGAGATGTTGTCCCAAGGAATCTTGGACCAGAAGCTTTCAGTCCCTGGGGCACTGAGGTTAGCTGAACCCGAGATCTTGTAGGCTACTATCTGGGGAGTGGTTTGGGCCATGGGGACGCTGACAAAACCCATGATGAGTGAGGCGACCAGTAGTCCTACTCCTAGGATTAACAAGATTTTCCTGTTGTCTAACCTGCGCATCAATTCAACCACGAAAAAATAGTCTCGGGAAGTATAATAAACTTAAGAAATTGGACTCATGAAAGGTTAGTCGAAATTTAGAAACCTAAAACAGTTTTAAAGAATTTTTTAGTTATAACTCCTTTAAACCTCTCTCATTTTTTATGTCGTCTAGGGTTAATAATATGCGCTAATAATATACTACATATATAATTATTTCATATTGAGACAACTATACTGGGATGAGAGAATGAGACTTAAAGAATGTTGAAAAAGAGTAGCAGTAAAGGAGTGAACTAAGTTCTGTTTTGTGCTTTGTTTATAATTCTATCTAATAGCCTGCTCTTTCCTTCTTTCATGTTGATTAGGATGACCCCAATTATCGGGTATATCATATAGAGAATTAAATGATAACCGTTCACCCCTAGAAATACCGTCGTTATTACCATGAAGTATCCTAGACCAGCATAGGGATTCCTGCTAAGCGCTATGGTGACTGATAGATAAATGGCCACCGCAAGGGATATCACGAATAAGGGTAGTGAATACGGATTCGTGAGGACTATACCGAAAACTGAGGGCATTACCATGTTCATTATTATATCCATGAACCTGTTGCTGGAAACCAGGAAATAGATTGGAAGAAACACGAAAAGCGCAGGGATTGATGCCAAGTAGGAGATCGAAGCTCTTTTTAGACTAAGATTGCGGGAACTCCAGAGCACGGTATAGACTAGGAAACTAACCAGGGAGACCTCAAATACTAGAAGGTAATTGAGCAAGAGCTCCACATGGGATATATCCACGAGTAATCCGGCCACAATCAGCAGACCCACCATGAAGGCGGTGGGGAGATTTACTAGGGAAAGAATAGGGGCTTGGAGAAAGCTCTCGACTACACCAAGAATTCCAAGTGTGGCCACTATTACCTCGTACATTACCCATAGCGGGGATGAGAAGTAGTTATTGATAAGGGTAAAAGCTGGGGAGATCAGTAGAAGAATACCTAGAGGTAGTAACGCCTTAACCTTTTTCCATGAGAGAATAGAGAAAATTCCTATTGACAGGTACCCCAGATATATGCCGATCTGACCCAGCCTAGTTAGAACGTTCTGGAATGGGATATGAATGGGTAGATAGGAAACCGAGAAGATAAACTGCAGAATGAATTGAAAAATAGAGGCTAAAGCCAAAAAAACCAGAACTAACTTAATTGATTCATCCCTTAGGGAGCTCATCTTCTAAACACCACGTATAGGGCTAGAAGGGCTATGATTGCTACGATTACACCTACTACAGTAACATCCAGTGTAACGTTCCCCACACTGGAGGAAGTGCTTGTGGTGGAGGTGGTGTTGGTGGTGGTTGTGGTGTTTGATGTAGTGGTTGTTGTAGTGGTTGTGGTTGGGGCCGAATTGGAGAGGGTGAACTGGAGGAAGCCAGAGGTGATGGACTTGTCGAACAGGGTCTCACCCAGCTTGCCCTGCCAAACAGCGAAGGCAACGTAGTAGGTGTTGCCCACAGTGAAGTTGGGCATCCACTGGGCATATGCCTGAGGTACCTGTAGGGGTCTCACGTACTCCACGGTCCAGAAACCGTTGGAGTAAGTGGCTCCGGTCTTAACGAAGAAGAGGGAGCCGTTGAGGCCTGAGGAGGCCACGGGAGCGTACCATATGCCTGCCGTGTCCACTTCGTACATGTTGGTGTTGTTAGTGTAGAGCGGAACAGCGAAGCCCTGATTACCTGGATCCGTGTAGGGTAGGCCAGTGAGAGACTCGTTATTCCATAGGTTTGCCGCGAAAGCGGGGTCGTAGGTCTTGTTGTTCCATGTGGCGCCGGAGACCCACATCCAGATGTTGGCTGCACCTCCCTGCTGTTGTAGTGAACCACCTGCATCCTTTAGGGTGAAGCCATCAAACTCCTGTCCAGGTACCTTTCCACCTATGTTCATACAGTCACTTGTGGGAGGAATTACGCTACCCATGTACCACATTATTGCAGCCCTGTCAGGGTAATACCAAGTGTTATTTGTGTAGTAACCATAAAACATACCATTGTTGTACAGGAGGTCCTCCATGGGTCTTAGGGAGTGATATAGGATAATACTACCATTGGGTAAGACCTGAATCTGCGTCATGTTTGGAGTTGGTAGGGTAATCCCAGAGTAATTTAGTATTAACCTCCCTTGTTCCTGCTTCCCGTTGATAATGGCATAATAATTACTGAAGGATTTATTCAGTGAGTACGTAACTCCTGGAGTTAGAAGGATTTGCCTGAATAGACCTGGACCACTGGCAGCAGGATAGAGTGCACCTGCAGCTGCAGACCAGGCACCGAACGCTGGGTCTGGGGCTGGCCAGCTCATGAGGACCATGAGGTCAGTCCCATTCCAGGCTGTCTTCACCAGGACGTAATGGGTTAAACCGGATGTTGGGGCCTGGGGTATGTTGGCCGTGAGCGAGATGTTGTCCCAAGGAATCTTGGACCAGAAGCTTTCAGTCCCTGGGGCACTGAGGTTAGCTGAACCCGAGATCTTGTAGGCTACTATCTGGGGAGTGGTTTGGGCCATGGGGACGCTGACAAAACCCATGATGAGTGAGGCGACCAGTAGTCCTACTCCTAGGATTAACAAGATTTTCCTGTTGTCTAACCTGCGCATCAATTCAACCACGAAAAAATAGTCTCGGGAAGTATAATAAACTTAAGAAATTGGACTCATGGTCAATTCAACTTTAGGTTAATCTTAGTAAACTTACCTTAATCTGATCAAATATTAAGTTGAAAGTAAATGCAGTTAAGAGAATTAGTAAGGTTACCTGGATGGGAATAGGCGTGACCAGTATTCCAAGAGAGGAGATCATTAGTACAAATAATATGTCTGCAATAGACGAGATTAGAAGCGGTTTACTTGGCCTGGAGCTCCAAATTCTTCCCCTAGTTCGAAGGAGGTAAATTGTGAACTGACCGGTAAAGACAAGCATATCGAAAGTCGCTGTGTGTATTTGGTTTACGTCCAGCCTTAGATAGATTGAAAACCAGAGGACAAAGAAGGATTCCAACAATACCAGGAAGGCCAATATCAGAGAGGACCTGACAATTTTGTCCACGTTCCATCTCTCAGGTTTCATGGAATAGGTGACGTTGTCGGTGGCAATTGACATGGTGACGAAATCGTTGAGGAAGAGCAAAAGTATTACATCAAAGGGAGTTGTCACGAAGAACCTTGTAACAAAGAAAGAGAGCGTTAGAAAAAGGACAACCTGGAGCGTCTTTATTATCTTGTTCATCGTGTAGGTGAGCATCCTTTGATATATCTTTCTACCCGTCTTAATGGCCTCAACAATATCGGTTAATCCCTCATGCGTCAGCACCATGCTTGCAGATGCCTTGGCAACGTCTGTGGAATTGTAGACCGCAATACCTACCTCTGCCTGTTTTAGCGCTGGCGCATCATTCACACCATCCCCAGTCATTCCTACTACGTGCCCAGAATCCTGAAGCGACTTAACGATGGTGTACTTATCCTCCGGAAAGACTTCCGCAAATACCTGACATTCCTCAACGTACTTCATCTTTTCCTGTTTAGATGCTTCCCTAACCTCTCTCATATCGCAAACCCTATCCCCTATACCCACTTCCTTAGCTACCTCGACAGCTATCAGTGAGTTGTCGCCTGTTACCATCTTAGGGGACACACCTAGATTCTTTATCTCTTGGATGAACCTCGCACTGTCAGGTCTAGGTCTATCGTAAAGCGGAAGCAGACCTACGACCTCAAGTTTTTCCCTCCCAGCAGCCACAGCGATCACCCTAAAGCCCTTCGATGAGAGTAAACTTACCTGTTCATCAAACCATTTCTTATCGACACTCGCCAACTGCTCTATTACCTGAGGGGCTCCCTTCATAATCCTGAGTTCGCCCTCTGGTGTAGATATTATGGCTTCCGTCCTTTTCTTGGACGGATCAAAAGGCTCAAAGTGCAACCTGGAGTAGGATGATGTGACTCCCCTCTCCCTGGAACACTCAGCCACTGCGACATCTATGGGATCCAGTGTTGCCTCATCTGATGCTAGAAGGGCATAAACAATTACGTCTCTTTCAGTGTAACCCTTTGAAGGGACAGGATCGCCAACCCTAAGCCTGTTCTCGGTGAGAGTTCCAGTCTTATCTAGGTTAAGGACATCCATACTGGCAGCATCCTCAGAAGCGTTAAGCCTGGTAACCAAGATTCCCTTTCTCGAAAGCTCCTCGGCGCCCAAGGCCATGGCTATGGTGAAAGTTGCAGGAAGAGCCACTGGCACTGAGGCTATTAGGACAACTAAGGAGAAAGGTAAAACTTCCTCAAGTCTTATCCCGGCTAAAAGTGCGAATAAAGTGAGGGCAACCACTAGGGTAACGTCAATCATTATCAGGTATCTCACGATCTTCATGATTATGTCCTGAATATGGGATTTGGCCTTAGCTACCTGAACTAGTTGAGTGGTCTTGCCGAAATAGGTCCTTTCCCCTGTACTTATCACTATTCCCTTGGCTTCACCTCTCTTGACTACGGAGCCAGAGTAAACCGTGTCCAAGACTTTCCTTTCCACAGGCTGTGACTCCCCGGTCAGGGCTGACTGATCCACGAGAACTTCCCCTTCCACTATCCTAATGTCAGCGGGCACAATGTCTCCAATTCTTATGGTAACTAGATCCCCAGGCACCAACTCCTTGGCCTGGATTGAGATCCACTTCCCGTCTCTCTTTACCTTAGCCATGACCTGGAGTCTTCGTTTTAGAAGTTCCACAGCGTTCTCTGCCCTGTGCTCTTGGACGAAACTTATTACGGAGTTAAAAACTAGGAGAAAGAGAATTATGTACATGTCAAGGTATTTCTGAAGTATAAAGGTAAGTACTACCGTTACTTCCAACATCCATGGCACTGGAGCCCAGAACTTTAGGAGGAATTCAATGACCGGACTCCTCTTCTTCTCCTTGACTTCGTTGGGTCCAAACTTGAGAAGCCTGGATTTGGCTTCCTCTGAGGTTAGCCCATTCAAAGTGGTGTTTAGGGATTTTAGAAGAGAGTCCAGTGTCTCATTGTCGCTCATGGAAGGACCTTTACTCACCGTGATTAATGTACCTTTCCAATCAAGACCTGGAGCAGGATATCTCGATTTCCTCTTCTTTCTCTTCCTTCTTCCTCGCTTCAAAGATGGAATGACTTGGGAGCTTAAGGTAAGACACGTTCTCAACTAAGTTTTTCCTTATGTGACCCATCACTTCTCTCCATGCCTCTCTTGGGTTCATTTTGCTCACCTTAGCCCCTGATTCCTTAGCAACAAGTTTCAGGTAGGAGACGCACATGGATCTGATGGAACAACTTCTACAGGAGTACTCATCTTTTTCCAGGTCCATTAGGATCAGCTCCTTATCCTCAGTGACGTACATGAGCTTCTCTTTCAACTCCATCCTTTCTCCCTTGGGTTCAAAGGATATCACTGCCTTGAACGCGATTCCGTTCTCTTGCATAAGACCCAATTCCCTCATCTTCTCGAGAACGAAATAGAAGTAGCTCTTGCTCATCTCGCTTCTTTCGTGAGCCGATAAAACCTTGATGAACTTGTCATTACCAATTTTATCAAATTTTTCTTTACGTAACAAAACAACATTCTTTTCTATAATAGGTCGGTCAATTTTAGAAATATTTAAGTAACACATGATCCCAATAAAGTTATTTCTTAACCTTAAGAAAAAAGTCTTTCATAGGTAAAAGTAAATAGATTTTAAAAAACGTGATTAACTAAGTTAATTCTCTAAAACGAGGCGGTTTATTACAAGAGGTGTTCTAGTAAGGTGTATTAACCATGTTAATGCGAGTGAATGGGATGAATGATAAGTCATGTCCTTATTTTCAGAGTTTAATATTAACATATGATCGAAATCTCATTAAAGGGCAGAGGAGGTCAGGGAGTAGTCACGGCTGGAGAGCTATTGACCAAGGCGGTGATAGCAGAGGGAAAATACGCTCAATCTATCCCCTTCTTTGGAGGGGAGAGGAGAGGTGCGCCAGTGAGCAGTGAGGTGAGGGTGTCGGACAAACCAATCCCACTTCACAGGAGGGTATATAACCCGGACGTTGTGACGGTGTTTGACACAACCCTGCTCGAGATACTTAACCCCCTGGAGGGCATCAAGGAAAATGGAGTTCTCATCATAAACTCGGATAACCCTAAGAAGTATTGGAAAAATACATATTATGTTAACGCCACCGAGATAGCGAGAGGCCTTGGACTAGTTGTCGCAGGATGGAGTGTGGTTAACACGGCCATGCTCGGGGCACTAGTCAAGGTAACAGGGATAGCTGACCCTGAGCTGCTGGAGGAGGCTGTCATGGAGGAGTTCCCAGGGAAGCTTGGGGAGCTTAACGCCAAGGCGATACTCCTAGGTTCGAGGGAGGTGAGGGCCCTTGATTAAGGTTCCAGCTGACATTCCGCTGGCGAGACCCACCCTGGGGTCCGCAGGAAAAACCGGAACCTGGAGGGTTCTGAAGCCCGTGATACACTACGACAAGTGCACCAGGTGTAGACTCTGCTTCTTTTACTGCGTCGAGAACACCATTGACCTGGAGAAGAACCTCTATCCCAGGATAGACTACGATTATTGTAAGGGATGTGGTGTCTGCGCCCAGGTATGTCCTACCGCCGCAATCGAGATGATAAAGGAGGTGAAGTAGATGCAGAAGGCTTCCACCAAAAACGTGGTTAAGGCAATGGTGGGAAATCACGCAGTAGCTTACGCCGTTATGCAGGCGAAACCTCAGGTACTGGCAGTTTACCCAATAACTCCACAGACTACGATGCTTGAGAAGCTCTCAGAGTACGTGGATTCTGGCAAGTTAAAGGCCAGAATGATCAGGGTAGAGAGCGAGCACTCAGCCATGGCCTCAATATACGGGGCTGCACTGGCGGGAGCGAGGGTGTTCACTGCGACTGCCTCTCAGGGTCTACTCTACATGACCGAAATGATATACTGGGCTGGTGGTCAGAGGGTCCCCATAGTGGCAGCTGTGGCCACAAGGGCAATCGCCTCACCCTGGTCCATCCTCGATGATCATCAAGACTTCGTAAGCAAGAGGGATGCCATATGGATTCAAATGATGGCTGAGAACGTCCAGGAGGCCTACGACCTGACACTTCAGGCCTTCAGGATATCGGAGAACAGCAACGTTCTCCTCCCAGTTATGATGGGGTTTGACGGCTTTATCCTCACGCATACCATGGAGAGAGTCGAGGTGTTACCCGATGACGTGGTAGATTCCTTCATCCCTCCAAGGGAATTCAATCTGGTGGATTTCACTGACCCGGTGGGAATAGGACCTGTGGCGACGCCCGACGACTACATTTTCTTCAGGCATCAGGCTCAGAAAGCTATGGAGAGAGCCAAGGGCGTCATAGATGAGGTGGGAAGGGGATTTGAGGAGTTGACAGGGAGGAGATATGGGACTACGGAGTGCTATCTCTGCGACGATGCGGACTACCTGGTAATATCCATGGGAGCATGGACTGGTGACGCAAGGGTTGCCGTGGATAGGGTGAGGGGGAAGGGGATTAGGGCTGGTCTTCTGAAGATTAGGGCGTTTAGGCCCTTCCCCAGGGAAGTGGTTAGGAGCGCCGTGAGGAAAGTGAGGGGAGTTATGGTCCTAGATAGGGCCGTTTCCTATGGTTCCGGAGGTGTTTTGGGCATTGAGGTGAAGTCTGCCTCATATGGACTCGATGTTCCAATTCATAACGTGATAGCTGGGTTGGGAGGAAAGGATGTGAGACCCATGCATATCGAGAAAGCCTTGGAGGATCTAAGCGTGGGTGGATTGGAGGAGGAGAGGTGGCTGCTATGATGCTCATGCGCGGTAATGCGGCCTGCCCTGGATGTCCCATTCCCAGGGAGTTAGATGCCCTCCTAGAGGTCACTGGCGAAAGGACCGTACTGGTGGTGCCTGCATCCTGCTCCACAGTAATCATGGGAGATAGCAGGGGAATGCCATCACGCGTGCCAGTGGTTCACAGTGCCTTCGCTGCCTCTCCGGCAATAGCTTCCGGGGTGAAGTCTGCCCTGGAGGCCAGGGGAGAGAAGGCCACAGTGGTGGTCTGGGCGGGAGATGGAGGGACGGGCGATATTGGTTTTGCCTCACTTAGCGGGGCTGCGGAGAGGAATGAGGACATCCTCTACGTGTGTTACGATAATGAGGCCTACATGAACACTGGAATACAGAGATCAGGCTTAACCCCCTTTGGTGCGTGGACCACGACTACTCCCTCTGGTAAGAGGGAATGGAAGAAGCCGGTTCCACGGTTAATTGCAGAACACGGAGTACCCTACGTGGCAACAGCGTCCATTGCGTATATCTTCGACTATCAGGCCAAGGTTAGAAAGGCGAAGGATATAGTAGGGTTTAGATATATCCACCTTCTCTCTCCATGCCCTCCAGGGTGGAGACATGATTCGAGCTTGACCGTGGAGGTTGCTAAACTCGCTGTGGAAACTGGGATCTGGCCGCTTTACGAGATAGAGAGGGGGAAATTCAGGTTAACGAGTATAAGCAAGACGTTAACTGACAAGAAAAAGAGGAAACCCGTGACGGAATACCTGAAGTTACAGGGAAGATTTGCCAATTTAACGCAAGAGCAGATAAAGGAGATACAGGACGAAGTTGATAGGATGTGGGAGGAACTGGTAAAGGCGGAAAACTGATGAACCTATTCTTTTTATTTCTTTTTTAGAAGAGAATACTCTAAAAAGTTATTTTCTCCTTTATTTTCTCTATTTCGTCTAGATAGCACGACGGATCCTTCTCCCACATATCGCCTGTGACCGCCAGAGCTCTTCCCCTTAGCCCGCCGTTACACACGTCGAAGAACTTGCAGGAAGAACACTTAACCAAGGACTTTCTTTCCCTAAGTTTCTTCACCATGGGATGTGGTTCGTCCCATATTCTTTTCAGGTCTGTGATGTCACCTATCTTCACTGGAGTGAACTGATCTGGGTAAATCGTACCCTCTGGGTTAACGTCAGCTATCCTCTCACCTGACTTGTTTCCTCCATTTCTCCTGAGTAGCTCTAAGACCTTCTCCTTTCCCGTCAAGTGATACACCAGGACTCCGTCTACCGGGTTATCCGCTGTCAGGACCTCCCACTCCCCTGACTTGGCATATTCCACTATCTTACTCACTACCTTCAATCTAGTGAAATTATCCACGTCTAGTTTCTTGTCTGCCCTTCCAGCATAGGCTAGGTGATAAAAGCATACCCTGTTAATCCCCTCCTTCCTCATCAAGTCAAACACGAAGTCCACGTACTCGTAATTCTCCCTCGTGATCGTGAATCTAAGTCCCGTCTTTAGACCTATCTCCTTTGCCGTCCTAATTCCCTTCAAGGCCTTCGCGAAGGCACCTTCCACCCCCCTGAATTTATCGTGTATGGGCTCTGGTCCGTCCAAACTGACTCCCACGTAGTCCACGTAATTCTTGAGTTCCTCCAACCTCTCCCTAGTTAACATGGTCCCGTTGGTGGACAGCTCCACCCTTATTCCCCTCTCCCATGCCTCCCTAGCTATCAGGTGAAGGTCTCTCCTCGCCAAGGGTTCCCCTCCTGAGAGAAGGATATGCTTTACTCCCATATCTGATGCCTGCTTCACCGCATTAATCCACGTGGAGAGAGGAAGGTCCTGAAATAGTTGAGTTCCTGATCCGGAATAGCAGTGGAGACATCTCAGGTTACAGTTTCTAGTTACGTTGAACACTAGTACTGAGGGATACCTGTCCTTCAGGCCAGCGTATCTTATCCTGTCAGCCTCCTCCTTCCTATCAGACACCAGCCTAGATATGCTTATCATGCTCTCACCCTAAGCGTTCTTGGAACGTAGGTGCAGAAGGGGTCCTCATCCATGAAGTTCTCGGTTAAGCTGAAGGCCCTTGCCCTGCATCCTCCGCACACTGACCTATATTCGCATAAACCACACTTTCCTCCTAGCTTCGACGGTTCCCTCAAACTCTTGAAAACTGGAGACTGTTCGTAGATCTCGCTAAACCGTCTAAATCTCACGTTCCCTGCTGGAATGGGAAGGAAACCACAGGGATAAACTGTACCGTCATATGCGACGAAGGCATATCCGTTTCCAGCCATGCATCCCCTTGCACCGTTCACGCTTCTTCTTCCATAGTTCTTGTCAGGAGGTAAAGGTCTCACAACTCCCATCTCGTTCATTACCCTCACTAGGTAGGGGGCACACGTCATCCTCACGTTGAGGCCTTCCATCCTCCACTTGGTTATGGTCCTCATTACCTCCTCCGCTTGCTCGGAGGTAATCATCATTTCCTTGGTGGCTCTCCCCGTGGGAATGAGCATGAAGACGTCCCAGTACACGGGCCTCAGGGCCTCAACCGTCTTTCTAAGCTCCTGCAGATGATCCACGTTATACCTACTGATGGTGGAATTTATCTGCACTGGTAGTTTCACCTCGTGTAGGGAATCCACAGCCTGTTTAGCCATTTTGAAGGCTCCCCTAACTCCCCTGAATTCGTCATGTATCTCTTCGGGGCCATCTACGCTAATGGAGACCATACTAACTCCAGTGTCCTTGATGCGTTTGGCCACCTCCACGTTTATCCTACTTCCACTGGGGGACAACGCCGTGGTTATCTTCGCTGAGGAGTATTCGAGTATTTCAAAGATATCATCTCTCTTCAGTGCATCTCCCCCACTTATTACGAAGAGTTTCACACCTGAAGAGGCGAGGTCATCCACAAGGGACTTAACTTCCTCAGTGGTTAGTTCTCCTGGTAACCTGTTGGGTATGGCCTTAGCCCTGCAGTGTTTACAGGCCAGATCGCATGCCTTTGTGCTTTCCAGGACAACAACGTATGGAGCTACCATCTTGTAACCACCTCACCGTGATATGGGATGATTACGGAATAGGGAAGGGAAGTCAGGATCCGAAAAGAGTCTAGTGCCTCGGCGTAATTCCAGGAGAAGAACCTCAGGGGTGGAGTAAGTTTTCCCACTCCCCTTACCGCGTCCCCTGTCACAAGGAAGTTCCCGTCAAAAAGGGCTATGTGACCCCTAGTGTGTCCAGGGACGTGCAATACCCTGAAACCTGAGAGAACTTCTCCTCCCTTAAGTGGGACGTCAACAGTTACGGGATCGTACTCGAGGTGAGCTATCCTCTCCACGGTGGACTTGAATTCCTCTTCTGAAACCTTTAGCTCATCCTTCACGTCATTATATGCAATCTCGTATCTAGGTGGACTCTTCAAGTACTCCACCTCGTTCTCGTGCGCATATATTCTCGCCCCAAGCTTCCTTAACTCCGAGGCGTTTCCGGCATGATCATGGTGCCAGTGCGTAACAACCACATCTGACACGTCCTCAAGGAAGTAACCCCAGGCCCTCAGATAGAGCTCAATCTTCTCGAGATTCATGGGTAGACTTGTATCGATCATCATAAGCCCACCCGAAGGACCTTTCTCCACCACAACTACGTTATGATTGAGGACTCCACCAAAGAAACCGGGCTCCACAAGTTCAAGTATTCTAATCCTACCAAGGCTAACCATTTCCACCAAACCTCGGAATTAGATCTATGGGCGCTTGAATCTTCCCTAAGTCAAGTTCAGAGATCTCTTTCCCCTCAACCCTCATAACTTCCCTTGCCACTGCAGTGCAGTAACCGCACTCTGAGCAAGATCTCTCCTCGCATTGGTTATACCTGAAAAAGCTCAGCCAATTGGGCGGAAACTTTGTGTTATCCACGTAAACCTCCTTTAACACGTCATAATCCTTAGGACCTCCCACCTTCTCCATTACCTTCGGGACAGCCCTTCCCTGAGGGTAGCTGACTATGTCCAGCAAGTTGCCGTCGTACTTCCTGTTGGCGTAAGCTTTTACCGCCCTAACTAACCACTCTGTCCTCTTGTTCCTTCCCGCAATTTTGAACCTATCAAATCCCAGGCCTTCATATACTACCAGGTCCTCTGGCCTTATCCATCTCATCCTAATGATGTTAGCCAAGTCGTTCCTAACGTCTGTAGCACAGAAGAGAATGGGATACTCAAACCACGCCTCTATTCCCCCCTCAACTGAGCTCTGTGACGAGACTATATCATGCGTTCTCCTATAGACGCAACCCCAAAGGCAAGAATTGTTGGTAATAAGCTCGAAATCAACCCTCCTCTGTAACTTCTGTAGAGATCTCAACAACCTGAAGTTCCTGTTATCGTCCTCGTGAAGTATCACCGTGTCCGCCCCAAGTTCCATGAAGTTCTCAACCTCCCTGATATTGTAGACTCTAGCGTAGGACGAGATAGACACCTCCAACTCCGGATGCTCCCTCTTTATTAACCTGACTAGAAAGGGTAGAGCCACGACGAAGCCATCTACTCCGAAACCCACGAGTCTTTCAATTTCCTCTGATAACCTCTTCACGAACTTCTCAGAGTATTCCCCACCGTTCAGCGTAGCAGTATTCATGGTATAAAGGAACTTTATTCCAGCCTCATGCACGACGTCGAGATGGGCCTTGAACCTCTCATCGTCAACCTGTGGGAGGATGAAGGAAGCTCTCCCGTGTCCCGTCAAGGTTTTTGTGTGACTCCCAAAGATGTGGCTAACTGGGTATTCCTTTATTTTCCCTATGAGTTCATCGTCGAAATTTGTTCCTACAACGAGCCTCATGAAATTTAGATCATTTTTATTGTATTTAAACTTGTTATACAATTAACAGCCTTTACCATCTGTTATGATGGAATAATATGGGGAAAAGAAATAGAGCATGTGCCCTCCTCTTCCTCAATGTCCGCAAAAAAGGTAGTCCGGATCGAGAGAAGGGCCGGGAGATGCGGTTACTCCCCAAGCTGGGGAGAGTGAGGTGACCTCCCAATGGCCCTATCCAAGTTCAATATTTTTATTGATAATATAATTTTCAACACACTTACCGGTTATGCCATGGAACTAGAGCCGTGGGAGATAGAGAAGTTAAAGGGTGGAGAGGTACCTGATCACCTTAAGGAAGTAGTGGAGGAGGGATTTTCAACTCCTGGCGATTTGGAGAGCGTGTTGGAGCCACTCCTCAACAAGCCTGTCCTCGAACCTACCCTTCTCCTCACATACAACTGCAATTTCAATTGTACCTACTGTTTTCAGAAGGGATTCAGGAAAGATCTCACGGTCACGGAAGAGGTGATGAAGGGTTTCATAAACTACGTGAGGAAGAGGGAAAGAGGTAGAAAGGTAAGAGTCACGTTCTTTGGGGGCGAGCCTCTCCTAGAGCTCAAGAAGATCGAGGAGATATCTAGGTCGCTCTCTGATCTGAAGTACTCCTTTAGCGTTGTCACCAATGGTTCCCTCTTGACCAAAAGTGTAACCCAAAGGCTGATATCCCACGGACTTTCGCATGTCCAGATAACCCTGGATGGACCCCCGGAAGTTCACGATAAGAGAAGGTTTTATGTAGATGGTAGAGGTTCCTTCAACACGATAATACAAAACCTGAGAGAGGTTCAGGATCTAGTGAAGGTAGTTTTGAGAATAAACATAGACGTGAATAACCTTAACGAGGTATACACTCTTCTGGCCAAATTGGTGGAGGAGGGGATAACTAGGATCAGATTGGATCCTCACTTCGTACATACCAACCTATTTAGGAACGAATGGTGGGAAAACGTGATTCCGAAGGACCTGGAATCAGACGTCCTAGTCAAGTTCTGGGAAAAGGCCAGGGGTTACGGATTTGAGATTCCCCATGACATCTTTAGACTTGGGATCTGTGCAGCACATATAGACGAAGACATCGTGGTAGATCCTGAGGGAAAGGTCTATCCATGTTGGGCTTTCACAGGGAATCCCCTATACGTGAAGGGAAGGCTCACGCAGGAAGGTGAGGTGGAGCTACTGAATCGGTCCCTATCCGGAAGGAAATCCCTCATAATCCACGAGAAATGTAAGTCATGCCCCTATCTTCCCATGTGTATGGGAGGGTGTAGGTTCCTCTCAGTCCTTGACGGAAAAGGATACCACGGTCTAGATTGCAGGAAGGAAACTTATGAAAAGCTAGTCAAGCTATTAAAGTTTCTAATGCGGTAAACCCCGTTAAAGATCGAGTTAGTTATTTAGTGAGATTTCATTTTTTAAACTTTAAAATATCTAGTTATAATGAGTACAATGTGCGACTATAGAATTTTCAATACGGATAGGCCCGTGAAAAAGAGCGAGAAGATAATCATGCTGTCAAGGGAGAATTTCAACAAGTTGGGCACGGAGAATTACATAAAGGTACTATCCACAGATAGGAGAGACAGCCTAGGACTAAGCAAGAGTTACTATTACTACATCCTGGAGGACTTGAAGAGAATGGGACTCATAGAGGACAATGCCATAACCTTTAAGGCAGTTATACCCTTCATTCCCAGGCAAAGCTCACTCGACATAGATACAGGCGTACTTTATACATCAAATAACCACCTGATCTTCATTGACATGGGATCCTCAAAATACGAATGTGCAACGTGTCCTGTTTACGCAGAATGTGTCTACGGGATAAGGAGGGTAGCCAGTGAGATGAGAATAAAGGTAGGCAATGTTGATAACGAGGAAGCTAGGAATTTGAGGATGCCTTCTCAACTTTGGAACAAGTTGGTAAAAGGGATATTTGCAAAAACTGTTGTTAGACTTGAAGTGATCCCGATGACAGCTAAAATGTAAGTTATGAGTCTATCTTATACGTTAGATGATGTTTACTATTCTGAGATAGTTGTTCAGTTTTCAAAAACCATGCTTGGCGTGCCAAAATCGAGGGTCGTGGGTTTGATCCCCTCGCGCCCTCACATCCTCAGCTTGCAGGAGAATCGTTTTATTATATCCTAAAGTAGATCCAGACCCACCTTATCAAGGCTTCTTAACCAATCCAGGAAATTTTTGACATCTTTCTCCATGAATATAGAGCCGTGTTGTGGCGCAATTATCCGTATGTCCATGCCCTGAATTCTGTTTAACCATTTCTCGATCGCCGCCTTACTGGGTATATACCTTCTGTGGAAACCTTCCATTAACTTCACGTGTTCCTCAAAGTTCTCAACGATCAAATACCACTTATCCTTGGGAAATATGGCTGCGCCCATATCACCCGAGAAATATACCTTGGAGATCGGGTCGTAGAAGTGGAAGTTCCCAGGGGAATGCAGGAAATGTGCCGGAACAGCCTCGATATAACTCTTCCCGAACGGTATTTTTGCACCGACACTGTTCAGTAGAGACTCACAAGTATCACTTAGACGAGATAAAGTTATATCAAGGGCCAATCCCGGAGTCGTCACGAAGATAGCATTACAACTGGAATCCCCGGTAGCAAGGTGATACCCTTCGGTTTCAAGGGCAGTTATCTCATCCATGCCAGGTGGATTATCGGTAATTACAACTTCTATGTCTTTTAATGCCTTGGAGTACATTTCCACAAATTCCTTCACATTTGGAAGTTTCGTGGGTAAAATTGATACTAATGTCAATACTCTTAAGTTTCCTTCCTGGACCAAGTATTTTCCTTCAACTTTATCTGCTATCACATTAATTAGACCAGTTTTTAGCCCGAATATTCTTCCGATAGTATTCGTGTAATCCCTGTCCACAAGAAGAACCTTATATTTCTCGGAGAGTTTCTTGGCCAAGAAATAGGCTATAGTCGACTTACCGACTCCACCCTTAATACTAAAAAGGGAAAACTTTACGATCCTATTAGTCATGTATATTCTATATGCGAACTTTATCTTAAATATTTGTCATTATATTTATCCTGCTCAAGGTTAACTGGGTTTATTTCACTTTTTCTTTAGTTTAAATTTAATTTAGCCAGATTTTGCCTTTATAGACGCCTGGAACACGATGAGTAACTATTACATATATTGTCTTCAATAATCAATTATAGGTTTTATAGAACATTTATATACTCCAGATAATCATTATAATATAGGTGAAAGGTTGTCCCTAGATTTTAACAGGGAGCCTGAATTTCCTCCCTACAACGTTTACCCTCCACGGTGGAGTTTCGATAACGAGAAGGCCTGGCAACTTTACAGAAGGGCCAAGAGGGAACAATGGGATGAACAAGACATAAACTGGGAAAAAGTAAAGGAGATTGCCTCAGGACTGGACAGAAAGCAGAGATTGGCCATAGCCTACTGGTGGTCCCTACTCTCCACCTTTGATAATGCCACTCCGGTCTTCGCATATGCACTGGTAAAATCACACGAGCTTCACCTGGACACCGCGGTCAAGGGAGTCATAACAACCATCACCTACGATGAGAATAGGCACAACGTGATGTGTGGGCTAGCCATAAATAGTGTATTACCTGGTTATCCCTTCGATTTCAAACCCCAGGATGACCTGGAAAGGAAGGTAAAACTTAACACGTTATGGGCGTGGTATAATGGTTCCAGGTACTGGAAAGCTTACCTAGAGGCTTACAGCAAGTATACGATGGACGTTCTCTTTACCTCTTTCATGATGGGAGAGGCTGCGGCGACAACAGTGTTCTCCACCATGTCCAAGGGGTCAAAGATCGAGGAATTTGGAAAGGCTTTCAAGAACACGGCCGTGGATGAGACCAGACATTACGCCTTTACTCACCTCATTATGACCAGCAACGCCGCCAGCATGAATGATGAAAGGAAGAAACTGGTGTCCAAGCAGGTTAGAGCGGGATTCGTTTTCCTTTCCCTGATAACTTACAGGCCTCCAAAGGACTTCTGGAGACTCCCTCCGTGGTACCTTGAGGTCACGGAGAAGATGGAGGATCTCGCAAGAAGCGCAGGATTCTACATTCCGGAAATGAAGGAGAAGGAGGAGGCGTGGAGAACTGCCATAATGAGGGTGGGAGCCACACTGGGTAGGTACGGAGTTCCAATGCCTGCTATCCCTGAGCTTGGAATAACAGGTGAAGAGATAAAGGATCTTAAGGAAGACGATTTCGTCCCAGTCTTCTAGGATCAAGAGAGCGAAAATTTTTAAAATTTTTATCATGAAATGATTAAAACATTGGGTGTGCTATCTACTTGCGAATAATAATACTCGGAAGCAAAGGAGGGGTAGGGAAGTCCACCATTAGTCTGCTCCTAGCAAAGAGGCTATGTGAACTTGGGAAGACGGTACTTTTCGTAGATAGAGATCAGATAGGCTACGCCTCCTGGCTAGTGGGAATCAGGAGCAAGGGCCTAGTGGCTAGCGTGGTAGATGGTGAGGAGGGGGATTACTTTGTTCAGAGGAAATTGGGAAAGGGAAATCTTCAAGTCCTCAAATTCTATGGAGATGGCCCTAGATTAAAGGAAGATGTTAAACTAATCATCTCAGACCCAAAACTAAGAACAACGTTTAACGAAAAGTATCAAGAGGTTATCTCGTTAGGTCATGACTTCATTGTTTTAGATAACAAGAGTACCACTTTTCCCTCCAATGACGAGATAAGATTAGAAATTACTGCATATTCAGGACGATATCCCAATGCCCGTGGCTATAGGGTATTCGTCACGGATCCCTTTAAGATAGACATAGAGAACACGGTGTCTTTCGCTGAGAAGTTAAACAGGGAAGAGGTCCTCAAAAACCTACCGGTTAAGATTATAGGACAAGCCCTGGTAGTTAACATGGTTTCTCCTGGCAAAATTCATGATGTGAGGAGCGACCTAAGGGAACTAAGTAGCATGTTCTCGCCCATGATTTTTGTACCTTTCTTAGAAGAATTATTCTCTTTCAGCGATGATATAGCTAGACTTCCTGACGTTGATGAAATAAGACAACTCACTGACTTAATTCAGAGCTTGGAAAACGCAGGGTGATCTTATATTAGCGCTTTCTTGGTGCTTTACGGATCATTGAAAAGTATGCATGTTTTCCTGATCACGGGACTCTTTTGGGTATATCCCTCGATAGCAAACTCATGAACGCGAGGATTAGTGAAATCAAGGAATATCCCAGGGTTAATACCACCGCATCTATCCCCGTTCCAGGTATCGCAGGGAAAATTTCAAGTGCTTGAACTATAAGTGAGGCGTTAGGAATGGTACCAGCGTAAAGGAAAGGTAACTCCGTGGCTCCCCACGAGGGAAGAGCTATGGCTATGGAGTTGAACACTGGATCATTGGTGAGCCGTGCCACGAAAACTAGGACTGCCCCAATGAGGATGGAACCTATTAGCACGGAACTGGAGACTAAGAACGCTAGGCTACTCCTTCTTAGAAGTTCTCCTGACATGAAGGCGACACTGAAGAAGGTCAATGAGGAGAATATGACTGAGCCAACTAAGCCGGGGAGATACTCAAGGTCGGTCTGCGCCCCAAATAATAAATTCGAAAGTGATACCGCAAGTAGAACCATCAGGAGATATATTCCTGCAACTAGAATGTAACCTCCCACTAACTTACTCAACCCAAACTTTAACCTAGTTATAGACTTCGTAAGAAAGAAGTCCACAGTTCCTTGTTCGTACTCCTCCGAGAGAGATCCCGAGGCAATAGAGATGGCAATGAAGTGTAATAGCAAACTTTGAGGTAGGAGAACTCCGGCCAACCAAAGTATGGGCGATATGGGAGCAATTAGCTCCTCTATCCTTGGACTTCGGATCTGTGATAGAGCCACATAAACCCCTACCTCAAAGAGAACCGTTATCGTGATTAGGGAGATCACCTTCTTCCTTGCCACTGACCTCCTAAGTTCATAGGAGATTAGATCCCACATCACCTTGCCTCAGCCTCCTTAATTGCCCTCTCATAAGCTTGTTCCAAGTCCTGATCCAGGTAAAATGATTTCACCCTGACTCCGCCAAGCACTAACTCCCTCAGTAGCTCCTCCCTTGCGTCCCTCGTGAGTTCCACCACGTACTTATCCCTTCTCTCCTCCACGGACTTTACGTAGTCCAATCCTTTCACCAGTGACATGAACTGTTCCCTATCCTGGGTCTCAAGTATTACCCTAACTCCTAGGAAGCGTAGAACCAACTCCTCCGTGGTCCCAGAGAAAAACACCTTCCCGCGGTAAATGAAAATAACCCTGTGGGCCAGCTTCCTTACCTCCTCGAGTTCATGGGAAGTCATCACAACAGTGGTACCAGATTTGATAAGCTCGTTGAGAACATCCCTCATCTTGAGATTAAGGATGGGATCTGTCCCGACATTGGGTTCGTCCATTACGAGCAACTCCGGATTGCCCAGGAGGGCTTCAGCTAAGGCAATCCTTTGAACCATGCCCTTGCTGTACTTGGCTATCTTCCTGTCGGCGTTCTCTGTCATACCTACCAGTTCTAGAACTCTCTTGACGTCCCCTCTTTCCACTCCCTTTAGTCTAGCTGAGAGTTCCAGGAGCTCCCTTCCTGACAGGAAAGGCGGTAAATTCGGCAATTCCTGCACATATCCTACCCTCTTAAATACATCCTTCTCCATAAAGGGGTCCTTTCCGAGTATGGAGATCTTTCCCCTGTCAGGATGGATTAGGGTCATAGTAATCCTTATGAGGGTAGTCTTTCCTGCACCATTAGGGCCCAGGATGGCTGTTATGAGTCCGCTCTCAGCTGAGATTGTGACCCCATCCAAGGCCTGTTTGTTCCCGTAACGCTTGGCTACGTTCTCTGCCCTTAAGGTCTCCATTGATCGGGATTCCAACCTCAGAGTATTAAGAATATGCCAAAGAGATTACATGGTTTAGGAAAAACCCGCTAGATGTGCCAATAGTCCCAGAACGTGAGTCACTAGTGCTGCTCCCAGCGCCAACCCAGTCATTACCGCCCCCTTTCTCCAGGGGCTCACATCGCTGAGTACACCTATGAGCGCACCCACTATGAAAGTGGCGACACCAGTCACGGCATATGAGGTAACCAAGCCAACTAGACCGCCTAAACCCAGGAGAAAGGGTAGGATTGGAATTATCGCTCCCATGATATAGGAGATCGCAGTGGTTCTCACACTCTCCCCTGTTCTGGACACCTCCTGGTCCTCCTCATGTTTCTCCCCTTCTAGAAGACTCCTCAGCCTAGCCTTCCTGAGGGCATTGTTCCTTATGTCCTCCTCAGATTTCGCCGAAAGATAAGCCCCAATGCTCATGGATATCATTCCCGATACTCCTACGATGAGTCCTCCCAGTGCTACATAAAGGGGAACCGAGAATATACCTGCAAGTCCTGACACCGAAGCTAGTACCTCGATTAGGCCATCGCTAATAGCGTAGATGGTATCCCTAACAGTATCCACGTTCACCTGCGTCTGTATGAGCATATCTTCGTGGACCATTTCCTGCATCATAATGTCCCTGAAGCCCTGTCTCTCCGTGTCCGTAAACTCTTGCGAGGTGGAGAAGCGGTAATATTTCTCAGCATCGTTCTCCTCGCCCGCCTCAACCATCTTTAGGACTAGGGCTAGACCCAGAACTTTCCTGAGTCTTCGCAAGATCCAGAGCTTCAATTTGTCCAGAAATCCCAATCCCCTCAGCTTAATCCCTCTGCTTCTGGCTATACTCTCCCAGAACTTAGCATGTCTTCCCTCTCCCTCAGAGAGTTCCTGTAGTACCTCCCTGACCTTCTCGGACTTTTCGTCCCTGGCAAGAGCAGAGTAAAGTTCCTCACCGAACAGCTCTGCCCTATAATTCCTGTTAACTAACTCTTCCATACACTATATCTAGAGTAACTTGTATTTAAGAATTATTCTTAACTAGTTC
Organism: Metallosphaera sedula DSM 5348; assembly: GCF_000016605.1. NCBI lineage: Archaea > Thermoproteati > Thermoproteota > Thermoprotei > Sulfolobales > Sulfolobaceae > Metallosphaera > Metallosphaera sedula. The sequence continues at coordinate 479,235 of NC_009440.1, forward strand.
TCGCATGTAAACCTTCTTAAAGGTCGAGGGAACGTCCATGTCGCGGGTCGAGGCAATAAGGACGCAACACCAGTCCCTGTACTCGTGGGGATTAGCGTCCTTTAGTACGAAGTATTTGAGGCGATCTGGAGAGGCAGTGTTTTCTATCTTCCTATAGTCCGATTCTGACGACATTACAAGATAGACGTTATCTGCCTCGATTTGTTGATCAAGAATGTACCACGTAACCTTCCTGGACTTGATTTGTTCCCAGCTTTCCTTGGGGGGAGATAACTTGAAGCCAGCTGGCGCCCTTCCTATTACCTCTTCTATTTCCATGAGTTCCACCTTATCCCTCCCAATCACGAAGAGGGCATCCCCCTTTGGGTAGTATAGGTATGTCTTCTCCGCAGAACTACCCAGAAGGATAACGAAGACCTTGTCGTTCATGTAATCTATGAAATATTCCTCTGACATTGTGAGGAGGAAGAACAGGAAAATAAAAGGCTGTCTAATTTGACTAATCTCCTCCTGAGGCCCTTAGCGGGGATCTGAATAACTGGAGTGACGTCAGCTTCACTCCTATTGCATGGGCCCAATCATGAAGAATTCTACGGGAATCTGATGGGATAAAAATTGATTATATCATAAAAATTTTATAAATAGCTTAAGGAATACCTTTGGCGAGTTGCGTATCATTCTCCTGATGATCTATTGGAAGGGATGAGTGCTAGTGATACCTAGATTTCCTTCTCCTTCAGGATGTCATCTATGATTGTGGTGTACTTCCCCCCATCCTCTATCCTGATCTTAGAAGGGTTCCTGTCCTTGTAAGATGGAGCATTACCAGCTATTCTCTCCTCGTATGATGGCACTAACTCGTTCTGGTAGAACAGACCGATGGGTATTCTTTCTCCCCACTCGAGGGACTTGAGCATGGCCTTAGCCATCTTCTCGCCCTCCTCCTCAGGTTTCCTAACGATGGGATCCCATCCAGGTTCAGTATCCAGCTTGTACACCCTCTTGTCGTAATACTCCTTAGTATGGATATCGTTATAGGTTGGGCAAGGTTGAAGGACGTCAATCAGAGCAAGTCCCTTATGTTTAATGCCGGCCTTGATCATTTCCTTTAGGTGCTTGACGTCGTAGGCATAAGATCTGGCCACGAAGGTGTAGCCTGAGGATATGGCAAGAGCTATGGGATTGACGTTATCGTTGATGTTGGGTCTTGGAAGTGATTTAGTCTTTTCTCCCCTTCTAAGAGTAGGCGCGGCCTGCCCCTTAGTTAATCCATAGACTCCATTATCGTGAAGTATTACTAACATGTCCACATTTCTTCTTCCAGCATTTACGAAATGACCTGCCCCGATACCTAACTGATCACCGTCACCACCATTCACAATCACGGTGAGCTCAGGATTAGAGAGCTTTATTCCGATGGCGAAGGTTAAGGCTCTACCGTGGAGTGTGTGAACGCCCGAGATCGGTAGCCTGAAGAAGTGGGGAGTCTTTCCCGAGCATCCTATCCCAGAGACGACCACAACATCCTCAGGTGTCAGGCCTAGTTCTGACAGCGCTTGTTGCTCAGCGTTTATGATGCCGAAGTTCCCACATCCGGGGCACCAATCGTTCCACTCAGGAGTCCAGACCTTAGGCACCGCCATGTAACACCACCCTCTTCTCTCCCTTTAAGGCTAACTTGATTCCGTCATAAATCTCATCCCATGTCATGGGCCTCCCGTTCCATTTCAGGATGTAGTTTGTGGGCTCAATACCAGTGGCAAGCTTCGTGATAATCCCGGTCTGACCTTCGTAATTGCCCTCGACGTCGATTATCACCTCCTTATTGGAAAGGAGCTTTTTCACGAGATTCTTGGGGAATGGATTGAACATCCTTATCTGTATGACCTGAGCCTTAATTCCCTCACTGGACAGTTGATCCACAGCGTCCAGTACTGCTCCCTTGGGTGAACCCCAAGTCATGATCGCGATCTTGGAGTCGGAATCACCGTAAACCTTTACCCTTTCCTCCTCTGGTATCTCCCTGTCGGCTGTCCTCAACTTAATGAGTCTCTTCTCGTACATCTTTATCCTGTTTTCCGAGTCCTCTGAGATATGCCCGAGCTCGTTATGTTCATCACCGGTGTAGAACATGTAAGCCTTACCTAGCACGGTCCTAGGAGATATTCCATCCTCAGTGAACTTGAACCTCTGAAACTCCCCGTCTGGTACCTCAACCAGCTTACCCCTTTCTGCACGCAGTTTGTCAAGTTCCAGTTCGCTAACATCGAAGATAGAGTAGGCGTTTGCAATGGCCTTCTCCACCAGGTGGATTACAGGGGTCTGATACTTCTCTGCAAGGTTGAAGGCCCACACAGCGTCCTGGAACGCTTCCACGTGATCGCTTGAGGCTATAACTATCCTGGGGAATTCACCATGTCCCACATGCATGGCAAAGAGCAGATCTGCCTGAGAGGTCCTTGTGGGTTGACCTGTTGAGGGTCCTCCCCTTATATAATAAGTAACGACTACCGGAACTTCGTTCATACCAGCCCATCCAATTCCCTCGGCCATGAGCGAGAAACCGGGACCTGAGGTAGCAGTGGCTGCCCTCACTCCCGTAAGGGCTGCACCTGAGGCCATGTTAATTGCAGCCAGCTCATCCTCTGACTGAACTACAACTATGGGTCTCTTCCTCTTGTCTCCAGTCTCTGGGTCTATGGACATAACCTCTTGGTGAGCCTCTATGTAGACGCTCTCGTCAGACGCTGGGGTAATGGGGTAATAACTCTGGAAACTGAGCCCAGCAAATATCTTCCCCATGGCGACTGCGGTATTTCCATCAACCTGAATTCTTCTGCCCTGCCTAGGAAGTTCCTTCAACTGGAACATTGGCTTAATTCCAGACATCACCATTTCCGCCGCTATTGTGTTGATCTTGACGAAAGTCTCCTGCTTGAAGGTCTTCTTCAGCACATCCAGAAGGTAATCCTTCTTCAGTCCAGTAAGGGCATAGGAGGCAGCAATGGCTGCAGTGTTCTTCGCCCTCTCAGCAACAGACATCGGAACTCCCACTGACTCGGCAGTCTTCTTAACTATCTCGTCGTAGTCAAGTTCAATTAACTTGACTCCCTTACTCTCTGCATACTTGAGTGCGTCTCCCACCGTGGTTCCAAGTCCCTTCGATTCCAGGAACTCCTTAACCCTCTCCTGTATCTCAGGTTCCATGCTCTGAACCCTGTCTAGCTTGGTGTCCTTAACTCCCTTGTTATATATGATGACACCCTTCACCTCTGTGAAATGCTGGAAAACGGTCTCAGCGTCAAAGGTGGCCAATATGTCCACTACACTCGAAATACTCCTGGCCCTCTTGTCGCTAATCGTCAAGTTAAAGTAACTATGCCTCCCCTTAATGTTGGAGTAATACTCCCTGTTCCCGTAAATGAAGTAACCAGCACTTGCCACGGCAGCCCCAAATATGTTCGCAGAAGTATCAACACCTGCACCTTGGGCTCCTCCAATTTCCCAACTTATCTTCATTATTCTCTCATGATAATATGCTTCAGAAGGTATTAAAGTGAATCTCCTGATGATTATAAACAGGTTCGATATGGTTTAAACTTCTGAAACCAGATAATGTATAATTCGTTCCATTTGTATCAGTTTATAGTCTAGGGTTGAAAACTCATGACACGCATTAACTAGTTTGTAGCTAGATGGTAAAAAGGGATAATTACCCTCATGCGGTGTTTAGACCCATGAAAACGTTAGAAGTACCTGAGACCTTGGCTACCAAACTATTTGAAATCAGCGAGAGGAGCAGAAAAAGACCCTATGATGTGATAGCGGAACTGCTGTTGGATAGGATGGAGGAGGCCGAGAGATTGAGCACGTTGTTGGATCTCAGTGTAGAGTTTGAGAAATTGGGCGATGAGCTACATTCCAAGGGAGATGCGGTCGAGGCCGGAGAGGCCTACTGGAGGGCTCTTTCCTACGCTATGAGAGCTGTAGCCATGAAAATAGGGTTTGACGTCACAACATATCAGGATCACTTCTCCCTCGTGGAATACCTTTCTTACAAACTGAACAATGGATCACTTGTCGTGAGCTTCCTAAACGCCGAAAGGCTTCACGGAGAGTTTCACCCCAGACCCCAGAACCCAGAGGAGTTTGAGTTTAGGAAGAAGCATGCGAAACTCCTTCTTACTGAGCTAAGACATTTAATTAACGAAATGCAAAAGTAGATATGCGAAGACTGGACGTAATAGATCTTATTCAAGGGAAGGGGACCTATGTAGATGATTTTCACTTCAGGGGATATTACGGAGTCCTGGTCAGGAGCCCCTATCCCCACGCAATAATCAAGTCAATGGACATCTCCGATGCGACCAAGAAAGGAGCTAAGGTCCTGACAGGCAGGGACATGACTGTGGGAGACACTGAGGGAGAGGAAAGGGAAGGCTCTTCCCTGGGACAATCTCCGCTTGCCACCAGAAAAGTAAGGTATATGGGAGAGCCTGTGGCCCTAGTACTCGCAGAAAATCCGTATAAGGCGCAAGACCTCGCTGAGACGGTACAGGTTGATTACGAGGAACTTCAGCCCGTGAACGATATAGATCAGGCACTGGAAGGGGAGAGCCTCGTTTTCGAGGAACTTGGTTCCAACGTTGTGGGAAATAAGGTCTTCGAGTACGGGAGTATTCCCACGGGCGGAAAGGAGGTTACACTGGATCTATACTGGTCCAGATCCTCTGGTAATCCGATTGAACCATTTGGGGTAGTAGCTATTCCAGAGTCTTGGGGAATTAGAATACTTGCTAACATGCAGGCTCCAAACTATCTGGCAGGCGAGATCTCAAGAGCCCTCAACTTGAAGGTCGTAGCAGAACCCCTACGCCAGGGAGGTAGTTTTGGGGCTAAGTTTTCGGTACTTAACTATGCTGTGATCATTGCCTACGCTGCCTGGAAGTTCAAGACCCCTGTTAAGTGGATCGAGACTAGGACGGAACACCTCATGGCATCAAACAGCTCCGGACCTGAGAGAAAGTTTAAGGCTAGAGCCACATTCCTCCCCGACGGGACAGTTACCGGACTTGATATCAAGATATGGGAGGACGTGGGCGCGGCGACCTCCGGTGGACAAGCCTTCAAACCCACAGGAATTCTAGCAGGTCCCTATGCGGTTAGGAACATTAGATATGAGGTTAACTTAGTTGCGACTAACAAGAATCCTCCAGGTGCCTTTAGGGGGGCTGGAACACCTCCGCACACCTGGGCCCTCGAAAGGTTGATGGACGCGGTAGCAGATGAGCTTGGACTTGGGAGAGAAGAGGTAAGGAAAAGGAATTTCATAAAGACATTTCCGTATGAGGCCCCTTACGCCTTCTACGACTCAGGCAACCCATCTCAGCTTTTGGAGTTAGCCCTATCCAGAAACGATATCTTCTCATTGAGGGAAAAAGGATACGGCGTTGGTCTGGCCTGCTCCACTGACCCGAGCACCCCCTCAGGACAAGAGGAAGTACATCTCTACGTAAGGAATGGAAAAGTAGTGGTAGGTATTGGTTATGGCCCTGAGGGACAGGGGAATGAACATACGGCCATGAGACTAACCTCTGAGCTCTTGGGAATCCCCCTCAACTCGGTTACAGTCGAGACCCTAGACTCGTCGAGGATAGGATCTAGCTTCGGACCTGGAGGTAGCAGGATGGCTGTGTTCATGGCTGGGGCAATCAAGGGGGCCACGGAGGAACTAGTTAGGAAAATAAGGACTAGACTTGAGAGGGAACTAGGAAAAGAAGTCACATATCACAGTGGGGTTTTCAAGGTAAAGGGAGATGGAACTGAGATACCCATAACACAGGTGGAGGAAGAAGCCAAATACACCTTCACGTTACAGGGTAAAACTAGGTTTAACGCCTACCCCTTCGCATGTGATCTAGCAGTGGTTAAGGTGGATCGCGATACTGGAGTAATTAAGCCCGTAAAACATGTGGTATACATAGATCCAGGTACACCCTTAGACGAGGATTTAGTAAAGGAGCAGGTTATAGGAGGTACATACATCGGAATATCGCTTGCCCTCTACGAGAGTTACGTCTACGATGAGGGTAAACTTCTCACAACCAGCCTTTCAGATTACAACATGCCAACTGCGGTGGAGATTCCTGACATAGAGATTAACATTGTTCCCACACCTTCGCCCTACACACCCATAGGCGCCAAGGGGATAGGGGAGATTCCGGTGGGAGTCGCGGCAGCAGCTGTAACTTCGGCCGTGGAGAACGCCCTACACAAGAGAGTAACTAGGGTTCCAGTGAGGCCAGAGGACATTCTAGATTAACTTGCTGGCCAGGGCCTCCACAATCTCGTTCCTGAAGATTGTCTTTTTCTTGTAATCGTAATAGAGAGATGCCTTAGATCTAGGACTTAGTGTATCTCCAGCTAGAACTTCGTCAGGACTTGCCTTACCCTCTAGAATCTCCACTCTTAGCTCTTCGCCGTTCCTTGTTACCTTGACCCTGTTCTCCGAAAGCTTTAGGTTCATGGCTAAGACTGAGGAGAAGAGGGTTAACCCCATGGGATAGAAGTTAAGCGCAACTGGACCCTGCATTAACGCATCCACCGATTTATTCTCAATGAAGATATTCCTCTTCTTCTCCAGGTTAACGACCTTTCCATCTCGGAACGTGGCCACTATATCATCTTCCCCTTGCCTAGCTATGGCCCCCTCTAGGCTCGCATAAGACTCGTAGGGAACGAAGGTAAGCCTCATTTTCCCCTCCTTTACCATAACCTTTGCAGGTACGGAGTTGTTCTCCACAAAGGTTACCACAACATCAGTCTCGGGGGTTGCGTAATATGGGAACTGAACTCCTTCCCCAGTTTTTCCGCCCAGTCTATTAATTGCATTCTGGATAAACTTATCCCTATCGTTACTAAATGATTTATATAAATCCTCCAATCTTGAATCTAATCTTTTTATGAGAGATTTAAGAAGATCGTCCTCTAAATAAAAAGAGACTAGCTCAACTAAACCCAATTCCTTTGATAGTTTGGATGCTATCTCAGCCATGGATTTTGTTGAAGGATTCTGCAGAAACGCCTTTAGCGAGATGGGTTCCATTGTGCCCTATAACACTGTGGTAATAAATATTTGAAGGTTTGATCCCGATTACGTAATACTTTCTGTATTTTCATTAGCTGGAACGAGATATTTGGATGTTCACCAATGCGTTCACTGATGTGAACACGGAGATTTCGCTGATTTATCTTTTATAGAGGAACATCGTACTTGTACTTAATGAAGCCACTATACATAGGTCTAATAGCTCTAGCCTTACTGGGTTCTGGAGTTGCAGCCTCATCGGTCGCAGGATTTGGACCAATTGCCTACATAACGTATCATATAATATCAAATCAAGGAAATGAAAATATCACCATATTACCTGCAAATATAGATCTAGGGAATTTAACACCGGGCATGAAAGGAAATGTAACAGCTAATGCCACAATAACTTTGAGCAAGGCAGATAATTATACTATCATGTTATTACATGTAGAGAAGTTAAAGAAGGACTTTTCAAGTTTCGTTGTGGAAATCACCATAGACAACCAAACCTTCAATGTGAGCGAGGATAATCCATATCACGTAATACAGCTCCAGAATGGAACCTATCAGGTCATCATAAAAATATTCTACACGGTGTCCATGAACCCCAAGGGAGATCTCAACGTTAGTAATGAACCACTATTGATCATACACCCTGGAATCGTGAAGGATAACGGAGACCATGGCCATGGAAATCATGACCATGGGGACCACGGTAATGGAAATCAGAATTCACAGGGTAGAAATGATAATCAAGATGACGACCAAAACGATAGCTAAGACAAATAATTTTTCTTGGTAACTAATTTTTCTTCTTATCTACGTCTTGAGAATTATTGGGAACCGAACATAGGTTGTCCACGTCTGGAAAACTTTAATATATTTACTGGTAAAAATACTATAAGGGACTGTCCGGGGATACGGACAGGATCATACAATTAAATCATGTTTATCTTCACTCTCTAGATGATTGCCTCTATCGACGAATCTGGGAATCCTTCCGTTAACGATCCATTGCCCTTTGTGCTGAGCATTGCTTTGATTCAGGACGAGGAGGGATACAAGGAGGGATACGAGAATATCTCACTAAAGCTGTTTAATAAAATGAGGATCTTCAAGTATTCAGCCGATAAACCTAAGAAGGACGACCCAAAGGGGGTTAACGTAAAGGGTTTGTTCATAGAGTCAATCTCGCCCTACGTCTCCCCAATCTCGATCGTGATAGAGAAGCACGAGGACATAAAGAACCTAGTGATAGAGACTTATGGCAAGTTAATTGCAAATCACTTAAGCGAATTAATTGTGAACAATCCAGGCTCGTCGAAGATGAAAGTAGTGTATGATAAGGTCCCCCTATTTACGTCCAGTGACAAGCAATTCATCACTACAAATTTTTACAGATGGATGAAGGTCGCGAAATCTTTAAGGCCACACGTAGTTGTGGACCTATCATGGAAGGACAGGGATATATGGATCTCGGCCGCGGATTACGTGACAGGCATTACAAGGGATAGTGTGCTATGCGGAAAAGGACTGGTTATTCGAGAGTACTGCGATATAGTGGAGGATTGGATAGGCTTACTAAAGCCCAAGATAAGGTCTTACACAACTGAGGAAGTGAAGGTTCTTAGGTAGTGAAGGTAAAGTTACTGTGCCAGACTAGGTAAGTCCCATTGAGCACATGGACTTAACTTGAGGATGAAGATTGTCCTGATGTCAAAAGCGCTACGAGACCAAGTGTTCCGCTATATCAAAGAGCCCACTTAAGTTCACTGGTGCGTCGAGAAATTTCCCTTAGGATCCATAATAACCCCACAAGATTTACATGAAAGACAGGATAACTAGATCCCAAGGACCACCATCTAGCCAGTGCTTAGCTCCTCCACCGAGAACTGTACTAATTCCTTCAATCTATCTAACCTAAGATGAAAATAACTCATCGGGTCAATGTCCACAGTGACGAAACCGTCCTCTTCTCCCATCTCCGCCACAGCCTTCACGTCCACTATTTCTCCCCTCCTGTAGGGAACCACTGCAACACTTCCTCCCACGAAATTTGGAAGCTCGACTGCATTTGCGTTAACTACTGCTATCCTGTTCTCCAACGCACGCATTCTCACATATTCCCTCCACTTATCCATTCCCTCCCTGCGAATCTTGGATGGGACCAAAAGAACTTCAACTCCCTTAGAGAACAGGGCCCTGGGAACCTCTGGGAAGTCCAGATCGTAACATATGACTATCCCTATCCTGACCCCATTCACGGTGAAGTAATATAGCGTGGTTCCGGGTAGGAGCTTCCCCTTCTCATTCCCAAAAAGATGGATTTTCTTTGCTATGCCTGCAATCTGCCCTCTGGGCGTTATTATGGGAGAAATGACTGAAACCTCGTCCTCCACTGCACCGGGAATAATGAAGGCGGTGTACTTTACAGCTAATCGCTGAAACTCGGCTAGGGGAAGATCATCTAGAGTCTTCACCCACTTCTCAGGTAAAAGGACTACCTGCGATCCGCTCTCCAGTGCCTTCTCTGTATTACGAAGCGCTGACTCAACTGTGGTAGGCTGCACTATGGCTATTTTCAAATTACCTCTTCCTTGTCACCCTTTTTCTCCTGGATTCTCTTTAATCTTTTTATTAGCCTTTGCTCCAACGTGTCCACGGCCCTCTTTACTGCAGCCACTGGATCCCTGTCGCTGTCGTTTGCCACGAAATTACCTATCTTCGTGGAGATATTTACCGAGACCTTGTAGAGAGGCCTGCCCTGACTGGAGGCCTCCTCCTTGAAGGAAACCCTGAAGTTGTTTATATCCACGAACTTCTCAAGCTTCGATAGGTACCTCTCTAGAACGCCGTCCAACTGTGCCTTTAGCTCCTTGTTCCTGAGGCCTGAGGTGAGCTTCGCCTCTATGGGCATTGAGAGCTGGAACTTGGACTCGAGAGACTTTATGATGTCTATTCCGCTTATGATCCCTGAGAGAAAGTCACCCTCCATGACCGGAGCTCCCGAGATCTTGTTCTTCAACAATTTTTGAGCAACCTCCTTGAGCGGATCAACTCCAGACACCGTGATCACAGGGGAAACCATTATTTCCTTCAGGGGGCTAGCCATAACCCTCTCCTCTTCGCTTAGGATTGAGGCTCTCTTCCTTTCGCTAAGTGGAGTGTAGAGGGCGTTAACTATGTCCCTTGTGGTAACTATTCCCACGAGCTTCTTGTCCTGGACAATTGGAATCCTTGAGATGTTGTCTCTAACCATAATCCATCTAGCCTTGGCAACTGAGTCCTCTGGGGAAAGGGTAACAGGCGGGGAACTCATGAACTCCCTTGCCCTCCCAGTCTCCAATTGACCTGAGTTTAGAAGGTAGGAAAGAACCTGTTCCCTTGTGATAATCCCCAGAAGGTTTCTGGAGTCATCGGTGACGGGGATGGCCCTGGCCTTGGTCGTGTAAAACTTGACTATCACCTTGTTGAAGTCGTCATTCTTAGACAGGGAGATAACGGGGGAAGACACATTTATGATCCTTGTCTCCAGGTTCACCCTTCTCCTGATGAGTTCCTTGAAGGAGAGAATACCCACAAGCTTCTTGTTGTTAACAACTGGAACAACCCACTGGTTAGCTTCCTTCATTTTGTTGAGCACATCCCTAAGTTTATCATTGGAATTAGCAACTAGGGATGGGCTCACCATGAGCTCTGAGGCACTCATAATGTCACGTGTAATCTTTTATTGATCTGATTATAAAAGCTACTTAGGATGCACAGAACTGTTTTCGTGTGGGATGATGCTTACCTGGATTACTCCTTTCCAGGGGATCATCCCTTTAAGTCGTTTAGGGAGAGCAGAGCTAAGAAGTACATGGAGGAGAGGGGGTTCTTTCATCACATGGAAATGAGGAGGCCGGATCCAGACGATGAGAGTATTCTCTTGAATGTTCACTCTCGGGATTACGTGGACTTCGTGAAGATGAAGAGTCAGGAGGGGGAGGGATTACTGGATTATGGGGATACTCCAGCCTTCAAAGGCGTCTTCGAGAGCGCACTGAGAAGGGTAATGGGTAGCGTTACGGGGATTAGGTTGCTGGCACAGGGCTACGACCACGCAGTGAACTTGGGAGGGGGTTTACATCACGCGCAATGGGGATCAGCATCTGGGTTCTGCGTCTTCAATGACGTTGCCATTGCGGCAAAGGAGGGAGAGAAGTTCTTCAGAAGGATCGCAATTGTTGATGTGGACGGACATCACGGCGACGGAACCCAAGCGTTACTTTACGATGACCCCAATGTTCTGAAGATATCCCTGCATATGTATCATAGGGGGTTTTTCCCCGGTACGGGAGAGATAAACGAAATTGGAACGGGGAAGGGAAAGGGGTATACGGTTAACGTTCCTCTGCCTCCTGGAACCGCAGATGATGCCTATATTTACGCCTTTGATAACGTGGTTATACCCCTTCTGGATAGGTTTCAGCCAGAGGCCATAATCATCCAGGAGGGAGGAGACTCCCATTTCGACGATCCTCTCGTGGAGCTTAAGTTGAGCACCAGGGGTTACCTTGCATTGGTCAAGAGGATCCATGATCTAGCCCACAGGGGCACTGGAAAGATCCTGTTACTAGGGGGAGGAGGTTATAACTACGATGCGACTGCGAGAGTGTGGACAGTTTCCGTAGCTGAGTTACTCGGACTTGATGATCAGGAGGTTGAGTCTCTGCACGACTGCTGTCTTACCTCATCAAGTGCCTACATAATGGAGAGAGTTAAGCAGGTTGTAGAAGAAGTGAAAAAAGTTCACGGAATCTAGTTACTTAACAAGGATGAGGGAGGAAGCCTTTCTCGCCTTGTCCCTTGCCTCATTCACATCATTTCCGTTTGCTAGTACCACTCCCATTCTCCTCTTGTCATAGGTTGAAGGTTTGCCGAAGAATCTAACCTGAACACCTGGAATAGAGAGGGCCTTCTCCACGTTCAGGTAGGATGGAGCCCAAGTCTCATATTGGGCGAGGATCACATGGGAGGCTGCTGGCGTTAATACCCTCACCTGAGGTATAGGTAAACCCAATGCTGCCCTAACATGAATCTGAAACTCACTGATGTCTTGACTGGCCAGGGTGACGAGGCCTGTATCATGTGGCCTCGGCGATACTTCACTGAAAAGTACCCTGTTCCCTGAGACAATTATCTCCACCCCAAATATCCCGAGACCACCCAACTCGTTCACCACCCTAGTGGCGTATTCCCTTGACCTTGCAATAACCTCCTGGCTCACCGTGGATGGTTGCCATGACTCGACGTAATAGTAGCTGGGCCTTTGATGCTCTATGGGTTCAATGGTTCTGGTCTCTATGGATCCGTTATTCATGTGACGATAGGTGAGAACGGTGAGCTCGGTGTCCACCTTGACGTACTCTTCAACTATTACAGTTCTGCTCTTACCTCTAGCATGGGATACCGATTCCCTGAAGCCCTTCTCCACCTCATCCTCTGATTTCACCAGAACGTGACCATGACCGCTGGAGCTCATCTCGGGTTTCAGGAGGCACGGAAATCCAACCTCTTTACACGCCCTTCTCGCCTCCTCCTCGTCGCTCGCAAAGGCGTACCTAGTTGTGGGCACGCCTACCTTTTCCGCAGCCAGCTTCCTTAACTGCATCCTGTTCATACATGTCTTCACAGCGTTTGCGTTGGGTATCACCCTGACTCCCTGATCCTCAAGGTCAAGCAATGCGTCAGTGTCAATGGCCTCTATCTCCGCTATCACCGCGTCTGGGTTCTCTCTCTTGATTATTGCCCTAATTGCGCTACCATTGAGCATGTCCACAACGTATTTCCTATGTGCAACATGCATGGCTGGTGCCATATCATATCTATCCACAGCTACAGTCTCTATTCCCATCCTCTGTGCCTCTATGACCATCTCCTTACCCAGTTCACCGCTACCAAGAAGGAGAATCTTCTTTCCGTTTCCCACCAATGGGGTTCCAAATTCCATGTGGGCTATTACTTGATCAACATAAAAATGTTTCGGCTTTAACTTCAGGAATTTACTTAATCATGTAAAAGAGAGTGGAGCCATCCCAGGAGGGGCCTTTGATCCATAACAAAATTGGTGAAGTATCTCCATCTCGGCGGTACCTTACAATTGGAGGAAAAGGGAGTTACCAGTGCGCCTAAGGGAAACCTCTTGGAGTACTCGAGGAGTTGTCCATAGTTGTAAAACGATACCTTAGCCTCCACTGGAATCCTGTTTTCCACCAGCAGGTCAGGGGTATTGTGATACCTTTCTCTCGTAAGCTTGAATAGGGACTCAAAGGTCTTTACATGCCTCTCAACCTTGAACTGGGAAGATAATGTTCTATACACAAACTCCTCGAAAACGTAGCCCATTACCCTATTCAGGGATAGAATCCTTGCCTTTCCTGGATAGGCAAGTGCAGGGAGGAGGTTGACCTCTATACCCGTGAACTGTGAGAGTCTTTTAATCTGCTCCACCAGGGAGGCCTCCTCTCTCGATAGGTGAAAGACAGGATTCTCAAGGTTTGTGTTACCGGAGACTACGGAAACTAGGGGGCCCTCAACAAAGACTAGTACCTGACCATTCTCGTCAGGATAGAGTTCCCCCTTAACAAGTGAGTATCTGAAAACATGCACATGATAAATCCTTTCCCCGGTTTAAAGTGTTTCACCTTCTCCCGTTCTGCGGAATTTTCTCCAGATCTCGATCCTCTTTAACGAAGCCTTTGGATCCCTGAGACTAACCCCTAGTTGCTCCCTCTGTTCATCCTCACAACCAACGCAATCATATAGTACCCATCCTCCCTGAAATTCCCACGAATCATAGTACTCTATGGCCCTCCATCCCCTCCTCGTGATCATGGCCCTCAACTCATGTAAGTCCATGACCGGAAAGGCCACATATTCTCTTAGCTTAAGGTAACCGATTCCCATCCTTTCCAGATTCTTTGGATGTATTAGTATGGTGACCTGAGAGTGAATGGGGTCTATGTCGGACATCTTCACAATCTCTACCACATTGTCCTGGGATACGTAAACCGCCACATTCTCGACATCCTGAAATAGGTCCCTCAGGTAATCCCAATCAGGAAGCTTTGACCCTAGGAGCCATGATATCATGAACCGTTTTAACCCTTTTACCCAATAAAGTTAAACAATGATGACGTGACGGTTTACTGAACGATGAAGAACGTTTCCCATATCTGACCTTCACGTTTACCCCAGCTTCACTGCAGCTAGCAAAAATGCGAAGGATAGAAAGGAAACGCTAAGGTTGTCATCTAGGATAGGCAGTACTTCCACCGCGGTGGCAATGACTGCGGAAAGGAGCCCTGGTACCGACAGAAGTAGATATCCTAGGGGTGCCGTCAGGATAAGCATTCCCACCGATCCCCAAAATCCTTTAAACCTCCTTCCATACACGTAGTTTCTCACTATCCCAGTAACCCCATCCCCGAAGGACATGAAGATTAGGGGTAACAACGCCACATATAGGTACTTGTTACCCAACTCCCAGAAGGTGGGCTCGAGAATCCACATTACCAGGAGAACAGTGCCGAAGGAGAAGGAGAAGAAGATCTCGCCCATATTATCAGACTCTTGGAACCACGACATGGGTTGCCTTAATCTCCTGATCAGCAGGTAACCCATCATGAGATAAGAGGCAACTATCACAACAAGGGGAGATGAGAGCAGGAAGGGAGATGTTACAGCAACTACTCCCCCTCCTGCCATATGTATGAACTTTCTTGCCACATACGTGTTTGTTTTTTTCGCGACAACCTTAGAAAGTTTCAGGGTCACGAGTGCTACCCAAACCACGTAAATGATCCCTATTATTGCGTCCTTGAATGTTAAGAGCATCCGACACTAAAGTAGTATTGGGGATTAAAAGATTTGGCTATTTCCATGAGCCTTTTGCAAATTGTTAAGTTTACCTAAATTTTTCTTTTGATTCTTTCTAATCTTAGGTCCTCTTCCAGTCCCTTGAGGAATCCACTCAACCATTTTTCCAACAGAGGAGCTGAGAAGTGTTCCATCCAGCCCTCATACTCAAGCCTGATCCTAACTTCACCCTGACCTATAGAGAAAATTAACCTCCCAGTACCCACATCATTACCGTGGGACACGGTATACGGATATGTTACCTCAGTGTTAGAAACAAATACATTTCCCTTAATTTCATGGTCGAAAAACATGTACCTCGCCATACCTGAAAATGACTTTCCTGATACCTCGAGTCTCTTAATTGTCGGGAAAAGCTTTGGGATGACAAACCCAGGGTCGGATAGGATTACTCTAACGGCCTCAGGAGTATGAGATGTCGGTATATTTCTGGAAATTATTAACATAAGGTTATCATAGTTATTATAAGATTCAAACTTTTTAAACTTTCCTATTATTTAACCTAAAAGTCGAATAATGGAGTTATGATAAGAAAAACTATTGGATTGGCGAAATATGCATTAATGGTACATAGTACAAGTGTGTGACGAACGAGATTTTTCCGGTAGCCGGGTTAAGTTGGACACTCTGACGCAAGAGGACCCGCAGCCTCTAAGGTAGCATTTTGAATAAGTTGCGCTCCCTGGATTATTTGAGTGAACTGATCGATGTGAGTCAGAACGTATTCTGGACTATAACCTGACAGGATATTTGGATTAACTATGGGCGTTGTTACAATGTATGTTCCTCCAGGTCCAGAGATAAGTATTGCAAAGTTGAGATGGGGAGGGTTAACGTAGAGTGCAGAGGGTTTTCCGTAGCTGGTCACTGGGACCTGGGTTTCGTACTTTATGATTAGTTGAGAAACCTGTGGCGGTAATCCCATCTGAGAGTATTCTTGCGTTAGAATTTGCTCTCCGGCCTGAACCAGTTGGCTCTCCGGTATCGGTGTGCCGTTGTAGGAGGCGTTCAGATACTCGTTATAGACGTAGGCGACGTAGAACTGCACGACCGATGTGGAATTAAACTGAGTAAAAATTAGACCAGGGATACTGGCCGGGCTATGTAGGGGGTCAGAGTAATGCAATTGATAGCTAAAGTTTCCATAGTTCTTCAGAGCATCATAGATAGACCATGAGGCTGCAGCTCCAACTGGACAACCTATCCAGGACTGCTCCACAATAATGATTTTCCCCTTTGGGGCTAGATCCTGGTTGCTGATTTTTACGAATTGACCTGCTGGGATAGACTGTGCACTGGTTACATAAATTCTTGAAAAGTAGAGAGAGAGAAAACTTACTACTACAACTATAACCGCGACTATGGCGAGTATTCTAGAGCTATACACGGTATAAAGAGCTTTTTAGCTATTATAAATGTTTTTTCGAAAGTAGAACAAGAAATTATTGAATCGTTTTAGTCAAGCTTTAGCTAGAAATTTATGGACAGGAGATTATCAGGTGTTAGTGCTAAGTACTCATTCATGAAAAGATAACTTGACGAAAGAAAACAGAGTTGTAGGGACCTACCTTGTTATATCTCGTGGGGCTCCCTCCCTACGGTGAAATCCGTGACCCCAGTGAACCTATCTAGAAAATACTCCTTAATCTTCTCCCCAGTCTCAATAAATTCGACGACAAGCTTGGCCAGTCCAGGCCCTACCTCAGCACCGTACCCATCTAAACCGCCTGCGTAAAGAATTTTGTCCGTCATGGGACCGTAAGCTGGTCTCATGTCTGGCGTCCCCTCACAGAACTCTCCGGCCGTGTAAAGGGGATGAAGAGATCCTAGTCTCTCCCTTGCCCTGTCCAAGACTTCATTCTCGTCCACAGGAATCCTTCTCCCAGGGGGAGACTCTATGGCCCTTCCGTCCCCCACAATGGCTATTCCTGTTCCAAGACCCAGGAGAGGTCTAGAGTAAAACCCTTTCTCATAGTCATATATGAAGTGGTTTCCCAATTCCTTGACCCCGCTGGCCACAAGGGTCGCCCAACAGTAATAGCTCTTCGTCTTCACCCCAAGGAGACATGGGTTCCACGGTCCCGCAACTACTAGATACTTATCGGCATGAATCTCCTTCCCATCCAAATAGACTTTCTCCTTAAGTAGGTCAATCTTAGCCTTTCCCCTCACAAACGGAACTGAGGATATTAGCCTTGAGATGTAAACAAGCCTATCTCCGCCCCTCGCAACTATACCATTAGCTTTGAGCCAGCTCACGTGTTCCTCCCTTATCTCTACGCCTGCTCTTTCCCAGGAATTCAGGATTTCACTGTCGACCTTACCAAGGGTTATTGAGATGAACTCCTTCATCGGGACTGAAAACTCTCTGTAGAAATCCAGGCTCATCCTCGCAAGCTCAATGTCCCTGTCCTTAAGAAGTAGGGAATGTATCAGACTAGGGAAGACTCTCCTTTCTCCTGACTCTATCACCTTGACCTCGTGACCTTTTCTCCTCAATAGGTGATAGAGTGAGCTTCCCAGAATACCTCTTCCAACTATTACGATCTTCAACGAGTTTTTGAAACCCTTGGAAGATATAAGATTATGGAAGTCTTTGAGGGCTTCATGCTTGAGCACAGGGATGTTATCTGGTCGGTTAAGGGATGCTACCATCCCGACGGTTACGCTGTTGCAACGCCCAGGTACTTTCAAGGAAGGAAAGTGAAAACATTGAGGGAGGGAATGGAAATAGTGAGGACTTACTTTCCAAGTTACCTACGACACGTAAGCGAAATAGGATTCGAGGTCCCTCTAGTGCCATTAAGGGAGAGCAAGGTCCTGAACCCCTTTACTAAGAGGGTGGATGACAAGTTATTGCGGGAGTTCTTGGCTTTCTTTCGGAATACTGGAGTCACTGGTAGTTACCTCTACTTAGGGGAGGGGAAAGACTTTGACCTGTTGAGCACCAATCTGGAGAACTACCAAGTTCTAGCTGAGCTTAGAAGGAGGAGGGTTACAACATCCTTGGATGAACTCAATCCCACGGAGGTAGAGGGACTTAACCCTCAGGACTTCGTCAACCTAAAGCTACATAGGGTACTGGAAGGGAAATTCAAGGGGCGACCTTACACCTTCAAAATAGTGGAATGTGAGGATTTTGGTGAAGTGACACACACCGAGAGATTTGATAATGTGCTCAGGGTAGAGAAGGCCTTAAAGCCGTTTTCCCTTCCTGCGAAATACCTGGCTTCAGAGGGAATAGTTCTGACTAGCTTTAGAACCAGGTTCACTGAAATACCAGAGGGTACAGTTCTCAGGGTGAGGGGGTTCCTCCTCCATAGAAGGGGTTTCCTAGACCTGGACCTTGACCTTGCGAAGGAGGTGAAAATACTAGAGTTTGGGAAAGGGAGTGCAACCTAGACACCATGAATCCGAAGGTGAAACCATTGGTAATGATTGTGAGTATTTCCATACCCACTTGGTCTGGAACATATTTGCCTCCCAGACCCAGTTGACTTTGAAGCAACATGAGGTTCCTTATCCTGCTATATTCCCCTCCTAAATAATAGGTGAGGGGGATGATGTTCAGAAAGGGTACTTGATTAATGACCGAAAACACCAACAATACTAGGAACATCTTCAATTGGTTATCCCGTGGAGGGGTCAGAATCCTCAGATTCTGGTATCCATACAGGTAGACAGGGGAGTTCACAGGGTGCGACTCCACGTAAGTCCTAAACTTCTCCAAAGTGGAGGAGTAAATAGAGTTTGCCTCCATCACTGTTACATATGTTTCATGTACCATTACAATACCTGATATGAAATAGATGGCCAAGAATAGGCCCGCCAGCGACGAGATCTTGCCAAGCGTGAAGCCACCGAGTAAGGAAAATGGAATGCTTAACAACGCCAATAGTCCTGATACCGAGTGTACGATTCCAAGCAATATTACGGCTATCTTGTTCATAATCCTTTTATGGAGTTGATGGGTATTTAACTTGATTCCAATGACCCATGCACACGAGAGCCATAGGGAAATGGCTCCAAAGAAACTCGGCTTCTATGTAATCACCGTAAGTACCTCCAGGTATCAGAAAATGTCTAGAAAGGAACCAGTTGTAGACGAGTCTGGAGATAAAATCAAGGAACTTATCATCTCCCACGGACATGAGTTGAAAGGTTACGCGCTAGTACCAGACGACAAGGTGAGGATATTGAAGGCAGTAATAGATGCCGTTCTGACCGAGGGAGTAGACGTGATAGTCTCCACTGGGGGCACTGGATATACCCCGTCTGACGTGACAGTTGAAAGTGTCAGGGGAATTTTAGACAGGGAAGTTGAGGGTTTTGGAGACGTGTTCAGAGCCTTGAGCCTCTCGGATCCAAAGGTGGGTCCAGCATCTTACCTAACGAAGGCTAGCGCTGGGATCCTCCGCGGGAAAATAATATATATGCTTCCAGGTTCCCCAGATGCGGTGAAACTAGGCATGGAAAAGCTAATTCTCCCAGAGGCACCTCACCTAACGTTCCTGGCCAGATCTAGCCAGTGATTAATCACTGAAGGTTTTCTTTATTTCCTCCATTAGAATAGATTTTATCTCATCATCGTTCAAAGCATTCTCTTGTACTAGCTTAACGTAAATCTTAATGGCTGTTGCCGGATCCTTCCCTGTAACAAAGTTCCTCAAAAGACCCTTGACGAAATCCACCCTCATGTTGTCATCTAAACCTTCGTACCATGTTAGGTCCTCAAGAATCGCCTTGTTCTTATCAAGAAGGCCAGAGATTTCCTCCACGAGTTTGTCGACATCCTCCTCTTTCACGTCTCCAAGCTCATCAACATAACTTGGTATACCAAGCTTCTTAGAGGCTAATGGACACAGGGTTACCTGAGAGGAGACAGGAGACTTGATGGAGGGCTCTCCATTCAACATTTCAAGGAAGGCAAAGCTACATCTTTCATCTCCGTTCACATTCCCCTTATACATGCACGTTTTGTGAACCTTTTTTCCGAGGATTCTGGATTTAATCTCGTTGGGTAAAACATCGAAGAGGAAGTTGACGTCTGTCACGCTCTTGGGCTTGGATGAAAGAAGGTATAGGCGCTCTTCAGGGGTTAATACGTAGAGCTCCTCAACCCCCTCTGGAAGTTTTAATTCCTTGCCTCTTATTAGCTCATCTAGTGAAATATTAAGCGTGAGCAACCCAAGCTTAATCCCTTGTCCATAGAAGAAACCTATTACCTTGATTGCACTTTCCATTAAATCCCTTGAGATTGGCGTTATGACTATAGACTTCCTGCTTGGTAACGAGAGCGATAAATCAAGGGATACGTTTCTAAATGTGGCCTTTTCTCTCAATTTCGGCACTATGTCTAACGAGACTGGACAGACATCGTCGCATCTACCACAAAGGTGACAGTTAGCGTACTCCTTACTCATCCCAGACACGAAAAAGCCTAGGGGAGAGTAATCCTTATCCCCTCTCTGAGCAACGTGGGGGCAAACACTAACACACTTCCCGCAAAGTATGCAACCTGAGAAAAGGTCCTGGGAATTCTCGTCAGAGAATGGATCAAGGGTCAAGGAGGATAGGTCAAGTGGTTTATTGGATAGTGCCACAAACTTGGTAACATCCTTTCTGATGAATAGGATAAGTTCCTCCACGTCGGGGAAAATGGAATAATCCAGGTCCATCGTCTTGACGCTCCCAAAGTACCTGAACCTATAATTACCCATGGAGAACGAGTAGGGCCTGCTGGGAGACATGTCTTCCAGTTTATCTCTTAAAAGTTCTTGTCTAGCTAACGGAAAGGCAACTTGAAGGATGGATGAATTCCCCTTCTTCATCACGGTAATATCACGAAATGGTGGTATCCCTGTGCTAAACCAATACTTCACCCTGTTGATCACGAAGTCAAAGCTCCTTTCTAATTTCATATATGAAAGAGGCCTCGGATCCTTTCTGATAATAACTGCCGATATTATTCCGCCCCTGAATAGACCACGATATTCCTCGCCATTCATGACTGCCTCAACCTCAACCCTTCTCCTTATGGGACCAAATTCATTGAAGCCAAATCCTGCATCCTCAAAATGGACTGACCCACCCACCGATGCTTCCTCTAACCCAAAGACCTCAATGTTATACTTTAGGAGATCGGACCAGGGGGTTCCAGGTAACACCCTCACCCTGTCTCCCAGATCCTCAACTCCCCTCTGATCTACTAGGTCCAGTATTATGTCCCCCTGTTCCCCTCTAAAGTACTCATATCTGGGCGTTCCTCCGCTTAATAGATCCTGGACTCCCGTAACCCTTATTACCTTCTTGGGTTGGGCACCCCTCTTGGTCCGAGACAGCGCTGAGTAAATAACACCTGGCACGAATTCAACTTGTTACCTGATAGTTAAAATAATCTACTTAAAAGATTGAAAAGGCTGGTTAGTGTCCATTCCTGAGCTCCAAGGTCAACTTGAAAAAGCCGTTGGGAAGATCCTCGGCATCAATTAGAGCGTAGTTATATTTCTTGATAACCGGAATACAGGTTGTGATAAGACCACTATCAACCACAATGGTTAGCCTTGGTTTTCCTCCTTCCCTCTCTAACAGTGAGGCCAGATCCCTTTCGTTGGTTACTATTTCTGACATGCTTTTTAGCTGTGGTTGTTGACTTATAAAGTACATGGAATTTCTCGAGAGAATCTCAGAATCTTTAAAGGTATTTGGTGCTGATATAGCTCACATTTACACTGAGACGGCGCTCGATCCTGAGATGGGGCCCGTAGTCGCGGAGAGCTCCCTTGATTCAAGGATTATAAATAGTTTGAGGGAGGCCGGCATTGAGAGGTTTTACAAGTACCAATGGGAGTCCATGGAGGCAATATTCAACCGCGAAAATCTTGCCATCATCTCAGGCACAGGGACAGGTAAGACGGAGGCCTTCTTCGTTCCCCTACTACAACTGGCGCTCAAGGGGGAGAGATCCGTCCTTGTGTACCCTACTAAGGCCCTGGCAAGAGATCAACTGGTCAGAATGAGGTGGCTAACCAAGGATCTCCTAGACGTTAGGATCGCGGTCCTAGATGGGGATACGCCCCAAAGGGTGAGGGAGGAGATATATGAAAATCCGCCCGAGATCTTGATCACAAACCCTGATATGATCCATTTGGGGCTTTCGCTCTCCCCTAGATTTAGGTCACTCGTCAGGGGAGCGGACCATTACGTAGTGGATGAAATGCACGTGTATGACGGTGTTTTAGGCTCTCACCTACGTAGGATCTTAGATAGGATAAGGGAACTTAATCGAGAGATCCACGTTATTGGTGCCAGCGGAACTGTGGAAGCTACACCCCTGCTCCTTAACGAGCTATTTGGCGTTGAGGGGAAGGTGATTAGAGGGGTTCCGAGAAGGCGAGGGATGGCGATTCATGCCCTCGTGGCGTCCAACGGTGTAAGTAGATGGACCCTTTCGGCTTACCTAGCAGGCTTAATGGTGAAGGAGGGGTTGAAGACCTTGATTTTCGTGGACTCCCAGCAGATGGCAGAGAGACTGGCAAAGATGGCAGAGAGGTTTGGGGCCAACCTAGCGGTTCATAGGGCTGGTATCTTGGCTAACGAGAGGGTTGAAGTTGAGGAGAAACTGAGAAAGGGAGAACTTCAGGGAGTAGTAGCTACCCCTACCCTGGAACTGGGGATTGATATAGGTAGCCTGGACGTTGTGATAATGAGCGAGAATCCGCCCAGTTACCCCAAATACTTGCAGAGGGCAGGAAGAGCGGGAAGAAGGAACAAGCTAGGCCTAGTCTTCACAGTGATGGGGGATAATCCCATTGATTCCTATTTCCTTAGGAGGCCTCATGAGTTCTTCAATAGGAAACTCACTCCCATAACCTTCGATAACACCAACCTCGAGGTCCTTAAGGTCCACGCTGCAGCTTACCTTGTCGAGAAATACGCTGTGAAGAGAGATGAACTTCCAGCCCTATGGGTGAAGGCCCTTGACGAACTGGCAAAGGAGAAGGTTATAACAGAGAGAAAGGGAACTTATTACGCTACTCCAAGAACCACGTCCTTCGTCAGGTCGAGTTCCCTTAGAAGTGCGGGTCCTGTGGTGGACATCGTTGAGAACAGGAAAATCGGCGAGAGGGAGCTCCCTGCAGCTCTATTTGACCTGTACCCTGGTGCGACCTACCTGGTCTCTAAGAGAAGCTATCAAGTGAAGAGTCTAGACTTGAAGAGTCTAGAGGCAAAGGTAGAGAGGACTAAGGATGAACAGGACTACTATACCAAGCCCCTCTACAAGGTAGACATGAAGGAGTTCAGGGAAGTTGAGAGCAGAAAGGTACTTGGATTGCCGGTAAAATACGGGGAGATTAAGGTCACGGTTTCAGTGGTGGGCTACGTGATCTTTGACTACTACTCAAAGAGGGAGAAACCAAGGGCTGAGGTGGAGTACGATGACCCCATAGAGTTCACTTACGATACTAAGGGCCTTGTGATAAAGCATCCTATCCTGGAGGATTGGGATCTCCTCTCATCAATGGAGGCATATCACGCGACTGAGCACGTTCTAATAGCAGCCGGGAGGGTCGTGGCGGGTGGTTCAATCACTGACCTATCTGGGATAAGCTATCCCTCAGGACATGTGGTGATTTACGACTCAACCATAGGGGGTAATGGGGTCTCACGTCTCCTATATCAGCGCCTGGAGTCGGCCTACGACATTGCCCTAGATATAGTGAGAGGTTGTGATTGCGAGGACGGATGCCCTAAGTGCATATTTGACCCGTACTGTGGAAACAACAACAAAGTTCTCTCCAAGAAGAAGTCCATGAGATTGATTCAAACAGTGATGGAAGGTGAAGACACCGAGTACACCCCACCAGATGGGGAGAGCGTGAGGTAGATCACCGTTCACGTCACCACGGGGTAACTGAACAACCGCACCGTTAATCGTGACGCCCATTTAGTTAAAGTTAAATCGTGAGCCTCACATTCGGGTTAGATCACCAGTGTGTAGCGTAACAGGAGTTCTTATCATGGACCCCAGCAAATACGCTGAAGTTAATCAGAAGTTAAAGTCGATCCTGATCAGGGCTGAGGATAGGGGTAGAGACAGTTTTGGAGTTATTGCCGTTGAGGAGGACGGACATGTTAGGTCTGTCAAGTCGCTTGGGAGACCCTCACTTAACCAGGAGAAACTGGATGGAATAATCACCGAGAAAACTAGGGTTCTGGTGGCAAATAACAGGGCAGAGCCAACTACCGAGTTCGTTAGGTTCAAGATGGAGAGGGATATCCAACCTTTCCTTGGGGATAGATTCATCGTGTCCCACAACGGCATCATTGCAAACGACAAGGAGATTGAGAAAAAGTATGAAATAAAGAGACTCACCACGATTGACAGTGCCATCCTCCCTCCTCTCCTTGATAAGAAGTGGGATGGTAAACTTGAAACCCTTAGGGACATCCTGAAGGAATTGAGGGGGAGCTACGCTCTGGTCATCGCTGACAGGGAAAGGCCTGACAGAATATTCCTGGGACAGAACTTTAAACCCCTGTACATGGCCTATGACGTAGATTTGAACGCTGTGTTCTTCACCTCGCTTGATGACTATTTTGACGTTAAGCCCTTCGACCACGTTAACGTTAGGAAGCTAGAACCATACTCGGTGGTGGAGGTAACACTGAACAAGGAATTCAGGACACTGTCCCTTTATGCACAACCTAGGAGGAGGGCCCTCGTTATAGCCAGCGGTGGTCTAGACTCTACCGTCGCTGCAACCAAGATGATCAGGGAAGGTTATCAGGTCACACTCCTTCATTTCAACTACCATCACAAGGCAGAGGAAAAGGAAAGGGAAGCAGTCAGGAAGATAGCCTCATACCTCAACGCGGATCTAATGGAGATAAACACGGATCTATTTTCCTTGATCGGGAATGCCACCCTACTCAAGGGAGGAGGGGAGATAGTCAAGGACAGGAAAGGAGAAGAGGGGGCTGAGTTCGCCCACGAGTGGGTTCCAGCAAGAAACGCGATCTTCTTCACAGTTGCCATGGCCATAGCTGAGGCCAAGGGTTACGACGCCATAGTTTCAGGGATAAACCTTGAGGAGGCTGGAGCTTACCCAGATAACGAGATGGAGTTCGTGAGGATGTTTCAGAGGCTTTCTCCATATGCCGTAGGTCCAGAGAAACGGGTCGACGTATTAATGCCCGTGGGGAATCTGGTGAAGCACGAAATAGTCAAGTTAGGGCTGGAGATAGGTGCACCACTTCATCTAACCTGGAGTTGTTACGAGGGAGGAGAGAAACATTGCGGAAAGTGCGGTCCATGTTACATGAGAAGGGTAGCATTCGAGATAAATGGAGTTAAGGATCCTGTAGAGTACGAGTCACTTGATGATCAGAGCAGGCACTAGGAATATTGCTATCATAATGTTGATAAGTACGATCAACGACAGTATCGTGTAGAGAACGTCCTTGTTCTTGGCAAAATCTCCTATGAGAAGTGCAACTCTTATCACTGGTGTGGCTATGAGAATGATGAGACCCATGTAAATGAAGGAGAGGCCATCAAGCTTGGGTATTCCCTGGATCACCTTCTCAGGCGTCGTGGTGGAGGTGTTAACGAGGGAATGAACACTCCCAATCTGTTCCAGGGTTAGACCCTGTGCTCCTCCCTGTATGAAGATGAGGGCCACCCCCGTCACCACGAAGGCTATACTTATCACCACTCCCGCAATTAACGTGTAACTTATTACGTCCTCTATCTCCATCAGAACACCCCCAACCCCCTAAGGATCATTTGTATTCCAAGGAACGCCAGTATTACCAGGAACACAGCCCTGATCCTCTTGTTCTTCAGCCTGACAAGAACCCTAGTCCCCACCAGGGAGCCTATTAGAACCCCTATGGCAGTTGGGGCAGCTAGAAAGGGCTGAATGTAACCCAATGCCCAGTAAATTCCACTCCCAGTAGCAGCTGTAACCCCTATCATGAAGTTACTCGTAGTAGTTGTGACCTTCATGGGCAAATTCATGGCGTAGTCCATTCCTATTACTTTGAGAGCACCAGAACCTATTCCCAGTAATCCAGATATGAACCCAGCGAAGAACATCACGATCAGGCCGAGCCACCACCTAACTCCCCAGTACTTGACGGTAGTGTTATTTGCAGGGTCGAAATACTCCCCGTAAAGGTTTAGGAGCTTTGTGGTCCAATCCGGTGGTTTAGGAGTTGGGAACTCACCCTTCATCTTCTTGAGCGTGGGATATATGGAGAAAAGGAGAACTATTCCAAATACAATATAAACTAGGTACTGAAGATGTAAAGAGTAAATGTAAGCCACAGTCAAGGAACCGACAATTGACCCCGCGGTAGTTGCGATCTCCAGTGAGATCCCTATTCTAACGCTAGTGATCCTCTCCTTAACATATGCCGAAGCGGAACCGCTGGACGTGGCTATTGTGGAGATCAGACTAGAACCAGTTGCGTAAATAATGGGTATTCCCAGGTAGAGAGTTAGGATCGGTACCAGGACCGTCCCTCCACCCAACCCAGTAAGTGACCCTAGAAAACCCGCTAGGATGCTGAAAAGAAGGATTGACAAAAAAGTCAGTATGACACTCATAATAATCGTGATTCATCACTATTCGCCATTTTTAAAACCAACCACCTATTCTTACGGTAACATTGCAATTTAAACTCTAAGGGGGTTAATTTTTATCTTCTTACTAGATTATAGTTATGAAAATCTGAAAGAAGAGGCCACAAAACTAAGCAAACGCTAAGATATATTTAATACCTTTCTCTCGCAATTTGTAATATGGATGGAATAACTGCAGGTTTCCTTAAACTCAAGGAATTAGTGGGAGAGGCCAGGGCATTCAAGCTCGAGGACCAATACACGTTGGTTGGAATCAGAAAATTGAGTTGCAAGGAGAAGTCCAAGATAGTGGATAGGGTACTGGACGAAGTTTACAAGTACGGAGATAGTTTCAATTTAACAATACTTCTCCTAGGAGAGGATGGATTAGAGAAGGTTAAGGATAGCCTTGGGGAGGACATAACTCAAGAACTCGTAGCAAAACTGGAAAAGTCGTAAAGCCTTACACTCTTGTTAACGGCGTTATCCATCATGGCTATGCAGTAAGAGCCCATCCTCACCAATTCCTTTCCTGCCTCGTTTTTAGGCGCTCCTTTTTCCAAGTTCCTGAATCCCTCCCTGATCTTTCCCATGGGTGATAGATCCTCTGTAAGAAACATGTTTACTGCTAGAATGAAGATCTCCCTCAACGTCTTGAAGTTACTGGCCATACTCTCTAGTTCTTCCCTTTTAATTTCCCTCAGGAAGAACATGAGATGGGTGATGAACCTTCCGAGGTCTCTCATGGCTATTGCAAACAATATCACGTCCTTAGGATATAACTGGAAATTAATCTCGTCGTCCCTCTGCACTCCGACTGCAATCATCCTTATGAGAAGCCTGTAGTCCTTGTTTAATATGGAAATCCTAGCTAGAAGATCCTCCCTCATCTCATTCGTGAAATTACCGAGAAGAAGTTCTACGTCGTTCAGAATGTTTTCTATCTTAGTGATGAACTGCTTCATGGATTCTATGAGGTTCCCATTCAGGTTTACGTTTACCCTGAACGTGATACTATCGAATGACTCTGACTCGACCTCGAGTCCGTAACACTGTAACTGTAGTTCCCTTAGTTCCTTCTTCACTTCAAGGGGTATTACCGAGCCTGATTTTACCACTATCCTGTCAAGTCCCTGCATGTAATAGGTGACTATGAGGTACTTCGTTGTCTCAAGGTCGCCCAACTCAATGACCTTCTCAAGGTTAGGCTTCACTGGAGGCCTTATCTTGAGACCGTCATAGACCTCGTAAACCTTCAATCCGCTCTTAACATCAAGTTTCATCTTTCTTACCCAATCACTAGGAAGAGAGATGATGTAGCTTCCTCCCTTGATTTTCTGCAATCTCCTTACATTCATTATTTATAGACATGAATATTTGTTTAAAAGATTATGCATTAAATGAAAAGGGTATATATGGCTTTAGATGAATATACAGTAATATAGAACGTCATCCTATACAAAGATTCCTTCAGGATCAAGAGCTGACTTTAGCCTAAGAAACGATTGAGTGGGTTTAGGCAAGCACTCCTCCTCACATCCCTTCTCCCCTAGGACCTTGAGACCCCTCGCCCTAAGTTTACCCATGTCCTCTCCGTTGTAGACTCTAGAGTATCCTGAACCATAATAGGAAACTATGCACTCCGCCTTTACCTCCTTCACTGACTCCCTCTCAAGGCCCCTTGTGGAGATGATGGAGTAAACCCTCTCCCCCGAGCATTCTGGAACCTCCGCTTGCCTGTAGTCCTTGGTAACCCTTCTCACGTAGTTAGAGTGTCCCAAAAACCACGCTATCATCTGTTCATTCTCCTTCTTGTACACGGTCACACCTACGGCACCGCGGAGAATTGCATCATTTATCTGCTCAGGTTTTATCTCCGCAGGGAAAATCTCCTCTGGCAATGGGATCACCCTCACAATCACGTCCAAATACACCCCAAGTCTACCCAGAGCCCCGGACATGGCCTTCCATATCTTGTATCCAGAGGAGAACTTCGGAGTCTTGCTTCCTGTCTTGATTACTTCTCCTAACCCCGTTAGAACCCTAGCCCCTAGAAGCCAATCTCTTGGATATCCGTGAAATAGACTGAAGTGAAACGGTAAGTTGAGGGAGGCGAATCCCCCCACGCTTCCCTCATGCACAAAGGGGATCCAGAGCCCCTCTCTCCTTAGGACTTCTAGTAATTCACGAAATGGAGTCCCAGACCTTACAGTGGCGTAAAGATCTCCTATGGAACTCTCCAACACTCCAGCGTACCTGAGGGTGGAGAGGTAAACGTCAGCACTCACCTTTTCCCCCACGTGACTTTGTCGCGTTCCAACCACATGTGCCTTTAATCCTCTCCCCCTAACCAGGTTAACTACGTCCCTGAACTCCTCCGCGGTCGCAGGTTCAACAATGACAGAGACTCTAGAGTCTTCCATTATCTTGATAGGGGCGATCTTTTCTAGATCGTCAACCCACATTACGATTTAATAGGGATACTGAACTATTTAAGGTGATGAACCTACACGATGAGTTGGCCTCCATCGTGGGAGACGAGTGGGTAATAACTGGGCAGGAGGCTAAGCTTTACTCCTACGACGGATTTACCGCAGTGGAAGGAGACCCCTCGATGGTGGTATTACCAGGTAACGAGGAGGAGGCAATCAGAGTTGTGAGATTACTCCTTGAGAAGGGAGCGAAGTTCGTCATGAGAGGAACAGGGACCAGTCTCAGCGGAGCCACTGTTCCCTTGGATGGGGAAGTAGTGGTTGGAATGGCTAGGCTAAACAGGGTGTACTCCCAGTCTGGCCTAGAGATTGAGGTAGGCCCTGGGATAGCAAACGTAATGGTGACTAAGAACGCGCCTCCACACCTGTTTTACGCTCCAGATCCATCCAGTTATACCGTATCCTCAATAGGGGGTAACATATCCCACGACTCTGGAGGTGTTCACGTGGTAAAGTATGGCCCCACGGTTAACAGCGTATTGGGCGTAAGGGTGATCCTACCTCACGGGGAGGTAGAGGACCTAGAGTATGGTCCATTTCTGTCAGCCCTACCCATATTTGTGGGCTCCGAGGGGACTCTAGGGGGGATCTTGAGAGCTAGGCTCAGGCTCTTTCCAAAGCCAGCAACCAGGAAGAGCATGTTTGCCACATTTGACAGCGTGAGAGACGCAGGGAGAGCTGTGGTCGGAATATTTAAGGCAGGAGTTATACCCTCCGCGCTGGAGATGATGGACAGGAATACCATAAGGGTAGTTGAGAGGAGTAGGTACAGGGCCAACGCTCCAGACGTGGAGGCACTCCTCCTCATAGAGCTAGATGGAAGTGAAGAGGCAGTTAACGAGCAGGAGATCCTGGTGAGCCAGGTAATCAAGGATAACAACGGAGAGAGAATATATCCAGATGACGGTGGAACAAAGCTCTGGAATGCTAGGAAGGGAGCATTCCCAGCAATGGGGGTAGTTGCCCCGGCATACCTAACCCTAGACTGTAACGTTCCCAGGGAGGCCTTACCTGATGTCCTCGCAGGTGTAGCGGAAATAGGGAGGAAAAAAGGTGTTCTAGTTGCAAACGTCTTTCATGCTGGAGACGGAAATCTTCATCCCCTCATTCCCTACTACCCGGATAAGGCTGAAAGCCTGAAGTTAGCCCTAGAAACTAGCGCAGAGATTATGAAACTTGCTCTGAGAATGGGAGGGGTGCCTTCGGGGGAACATGGAATAGGGATTGAGAAATTGAAGTACATGGACATGTATTACACCGAGGAGGAACTCCAGGTTCAAAGGAGAATCAAGAGGACATTTGACCAGGATAACCTCCTGAATCCCTGTAAGCTCCTCGGAGGGTGCAAGCCCAGGAACGAGGTTACGAGGTGGATGTGGGAATGGGACTAGAGGATGCATGCGTGCATTGTGGTTTCTGCCTTGAAGCTTGTCCCACCTACGTGGTTACAAGGTCAGAGATTCACTCACCACGTGGAAGGATAACCTCAGTGAGGTTGGGAATCTCCAGTGAGGGGATAGAGACCTGCATGTTCTGCAGGAGATGCGAACTGGCCTGCCCCAGTGGTGTAGAGTATGGAAAGTTGATACATAACGTGAGGCAGGAGAATGCCGCGAAAAAGGCCCTAAACCTAGTCATGGAGAAACCCTACCTTGCTTATAGACTCTTCAAGTCAAGTAAGGGATTGAATTCTCGCCTAGTCAGGAGGATTCACGAGCTCATACCCAACATGGATGAACCTCTAGAGTACAGAGAGGAGAGTCCAGAGGTTATACTTTTCCCTGGATGTCTCATGTCAGTAGCGTTTAGGAAAACAGTTGATAACGCGCTTCACTTCATTAAGTCTCGAGGATACAGGGTTGAGATCGTGAACGGGTGCTGTGGTCTGTCACATTACAGTGAGGGAGATAAGGCAAGAAGCAATGCCCTGATCCAACAGCTCAATGAGAAGTTCAAGGGAAAGAGAGTGGTTTCCCTATCCTCAAACTGCAGTGCCCATATGCGCGAAATGGGCCTCGAGATTGAGGACTTCTCTGAGTTTGCCCTATCGGAGCTAAGGGATGAGAGGAGGGAACTCATCGTCACAGTTCACGATCCCTGCCACGCCAATCTCCTTGGAATAACCAAGGTTACAAGAAAGGTCGTGGAAAAACTAGGAATAAGGGTGGTGGAGATGGACGAACCATCGTTCGAATGTGGAGCGGGAGGAGGATACTTCATTCATCACCCCGAAATAGCTGACAAGGTCATGGAGGTTAAGGCTGAAAAGGTGAAAAAATCAGGGCAGAAGCTCGTTCTGTCCACAAATCCAGCCTGCTCCCTTGCACTAGCGTTTAAGGGATTTAAGCCCGTGCATCTAGCTGATGTGTTGGAGGGAGTTGAGAACCTCAATCCTAGCTAGGTTGCTCTCCTCCATTAGATCTAAGCCACTTTCCTGAATTGTCTGAATCACTTCGTCGCCCAAGTTTGGTTTCACATATATTCGTGGACAATCCCTGACCTCTGCTAAATCCTCTAGATCCTTACCATTCTCCGAAATCCTTACCGAGATTCCCCAGTCGCAGTTAACGCATATCTGTCTCCTTGTGGGTCTCGGTATCACGTAAAGCTGAACCTCTGGCCTAGCTATGGAACCAGAGGGATGGAACCACTTGATGGCCTCAAGCCCTAGCCTAAGAAAACCTGCCCCTATGTTCTTACCTGCCACAGGGTAAGGAAACCTTTCTGCCAAATACATTCCCGCTATTTCATCGGCATCCAGTCCTCTTCCCATCACGAGCCTGGAAAACCATTGGGCCTCGAAATAGGCCTTCACGAATTCCCGATCCAGTTGAAGCATGTTTATACACTTTAAACAAGGGATATATATACATTATGGTAGTTTAACTTATTTTAATTATTTTAACTATTTAATTGGCCGTATTACTGCCCTTGGTCCCTTTTATAGAGTATTCAGGGAATAGTCTAGACATGATTGTGACAGTAATCAATCAAAAGGGAGGAGTAGGGAAGACAACAACGGCAGTGAATCTAGCGTATGCCCTGTCCAAGGGAAGAAACGTGGGTCTTCTTGACATTGATCCTGAGGGGGGTACTTCTTTCTCCTTTGGCATAAGGAGGGATAAAAAGGAGTTTCCCCTGGGAGGAAAAAGCGTGAATATCTTTAATATCGAGATCTTCCCTGCCCACCTAGGGCTATTGAAACTGGAACTGGGTGGAGAAGTTGAGGAAGTAGTTAAATCGATAAAATCGATTGCAGAAGGTTTTGACGTTTTAGTGATAGATACCCCGCCCAACTTAGGAACACTGGCAGTTGCTTCCATGATAGCTGCGGACAGGGTTATTTCACCCGTGACGCCACAACCCTTGGCCATAGAGGCGGTGAGAAATCTAGACTCCAGGCTCCAGAGTCTAGAGAAAAGGGCCATAGCCTTCGCCAGCATGTCAAAGAAGCCGATGGATATAGAACTTAGGGCTGTGAAGTTTGTCCAGATCTACGTTCCACCGTCAAAGCTCTTCTCTGAATCCTCTAGACTCGGTGTTCCCGCCTCTAGATATGAGGAAGTAAAGCTGAAGAAACCCAAGATAGCCAAGATCTACGAGGAATTGGGAAAGGTGGCTCTGAGTGAGTGAGCTAGATTTTTTGCTGAAGAGAAAGAAGAAGACCGAAGGAGTTCAGGGAGGAGAGAGTGGAGGGCAGAGAGTAGAGAGTAGAGTTCAGGGAGGAGAGAGTGGAGGGCAGAGAGTAGAGAGTAGAGTTCAGGGAGGAGAGAGTGGAGGGCAGAGAGTAGAGAGTAGAGTTCAGGGAGGAGAGAGTGGAGGGCAGAGAGTAGAGAGTAGAGTTCAGGGAGGAGAGAGTGGAGGGCAGAGAGTAGAGAGTAGAGTTCAGGGAGGAGAGAGTGGAGGGCAGAGAGTAGAGAGTAGAGTTCAGGGAGGAGAGAGTGGAGGGCAGAGAGTAGAGAGTAGAGTTCAGGGAGGAGAGAGTGGAGGGCAGAGAGTAGAGAGTAGAGTTCAGGGAGGAGAGAGTGGAGGGCAGAGAGTAGAGAGTAGAGTTCAGGGAGGAGAGAGTGGAGGGCAGAGAGTAGAGAGTAGAGTTCAGGGAGGAGAGAGTGGAGGGCAGAGAGTAGAGTCCATACAGATCTCTCCAGAGACTGATAGTCATCAGAACGGAAATACGGAGCAAACCACACAGACAGTTACCCAAACTTCAGTAGATCAGACCAGTCTTGAACAACTAATGGAATCACTCCTGGATAAGGATCCTAAAATAGGAGTTTGGAGCTATCCGGGCTACGCGGTACTACAGTACCTGTATCATACAAAGCCTGGGTTTAGAATGAGTAAGGTAGCCAAAGACGCACTAGAATTAGGATTAAAACAGCTTTATCCAGATCTCTACTCTAAAGCCGAGTCCTTAGCTAGACAGAAGGGACTAATCAAATGAGATATTTTGAAACGATAAACCAAAGCGGATAATTTCCGCTGAATAGGTTTACTTCCCTGTTTCTCTTCAGTCTAGAACCTAGACTGGAGATACGTATTACATCCCTTGCCATTTCACCTATAGAATAAAACCCGTGGTCAATTACTTTCTAAACTGGAGATCGCCTAATCACGGAAATGTCCCCTTCAATGAAGTCCAATACAGGTGGGTGAATGCTTTCTTCATTTCGTAAAATAATGAAGACGCTCCATAAATTGAACTTTTCTCAAAGTTCATCCTGACCAGATATCCTTTCTTTGAACTTGCGTAGACAGCACAGATTGCGCTTCCATCATATACCTTTCTGCTACCTGCCTGTGTCATGGAAATGATGTTATCCGACACAACTTTAGCCTCATAATGCGCCTTGGAGCCTGTCTTGGGCGGTGTCATTATATTATTGGCGTCACCTATCACGAACACGTTATCGTAATTCTTGTACCTTAGGCTGGTTCTATCCACTGGAATGAAACCGCTTTGATCCGTCATCTCCTTGAACTCGTTACCCACAGTGACTGGAGGATCAATCAATGCCAGGTCGTACTGGACTTTCTCTCCGCTTTCAGATTCTATCACTTTCTGCTTCTCATCTACCTTGGCTATCCTGAAGCCTCTCTTGATCTCGATCCCTAGTTCCTTGGCCCT
This sequence comes from Metallosphaera sedula DSM 5348, assembly GCF_000016605.1. Taxonomy (NCBI): domain Archaea; kingdom Thermoproteati; phylum Thermoproteota; class Thermoprotei; order Sulfolobales; family Sulfolobaceae; genus Metallosphaera; species Metallosphaera sedula. The sequence continues at coordinate 513,494 of NC_009440.1, forward strand.
CCTTCCAAAAGCCTCTGACATGGGCCTCTGGATCTCTGGCGGATTGGAGACAGGGTTAAGCAGAGTCACCTTGGCCTTAGGGAACTTCTCCTTGAGAAGGAAGGCAAACTCAAAGGGGGCAGCAGGACACTTAATAACACCCGAATACCCCACAACTATGGAGTTCCCCGTGAACGCGTTCACCAATTCCCTGAGCTTCTTTCCCTCCTCTAGGGTATGCCAACCCATGGTTCCCTCAATCTTCTTGCTCACTGCACCGGGAGACAGTACTAGGTAATCGTAGTCCAATCTCTTGTCCCCAACCATGACGTAATGATCCTCAACCACTACCTTAGTAGCTCTTCCCTTCACCCACTTAACCGGTAACAGAGAGTCTAGACTCTTCACTATGGACTCTTCCCTTTCATGTCCCAGGACATAATCCACAATACCTGGTTGATAGAGGTGGGTATCAGAAGGCTCAACGACAGTCACGTCCAGTCCCTTCCCGTGAAGCCTATTGGCCACCACGAGCCCGCCATTGCCTCCTCCTACAATGACTACTTTACTCATAGTTAACATCGTTTATCTTGCAGAAAGAATATTTAAGATAATCCCTAATTATTCAATTGATTCAAGTGAGGCTTGAGAGCGCAGTGATTATGGCTGGGGGTAAGGGAACCAGGCTCTCCCCGCTGAAGCCCGTGATGGAAGTATGCGGGAAGCCCATGATCCAGTGGGTAGCGGAACTGGCCATGAGATATGCGTCACAGGTTTACATTGCAACGGTGAAGGGACATCCAGCAGAGGAGAAACTAAGGAAGATACATAGGGTACTATATACCTCGGGCCTTGGTTACGAGAATGACGTTGTAGAGGCCGTTTCCTCGGTGAAGCTACCGGCACTTGTTCTTCCGAGCGATGTACCCTTCCTGGATGGGGATACCATTGAAATCTTGATCAGGGAGTGCAACTCCTCCATATGTACCCTCCTAAGTCAAGGGAAATTCGTCGGTGTTAGCCTTTGGAGGGCTCTCGATTTGGAGGACTATCAGTCGATTGACTACCCCAGAAAGATCGTTAATGTGAATACATGGAATGACCTTACGGAAATAAATAAATTATGTTAAGGAATAAATTCCTTGATATACTTGCAACGAATTCTCATAGTATCCCCAGTTAGGGGAGTAATATTCCCCATATACCTCATCCTTAGCCTTCTTCTCCTCGTCATATCAATTAGTTACTTCAAGGACCTTCTAGTCTACGCTGGGTTTCCCCCTGGTTTAGGCTACGCGCTGGCTGTGGAGATCTCATTTCTCAGCCTAGCCCTCAGTCCAGTCAACGTGGTGGTAAAGGAATTTAAGACTCCTGCTATCGTGCCGGAATACGATGTTGTTTACATTTTTGGTTTTCCCGTGTATCTACCAAAGCTGGAGAGGACTTACCTTACGACCTTGCTGGCATTTAACTTGGGAGGAGCTGTAATTCCCCTGCTCCTTTCTCTCACGCTCCTTTACCTTTCCCCTGGCAAATTACTCATTCTCCTGGACGTCGTTGTCATTATCGTTGTATCGAAGCTGTTCTCAAGAGTTGTAAATGGAGTTGGAGTGGTGATGAATCCGCTTATAGCGCCAATCTTCTCTGTCCTGGTAAGCTACATCTTGTTCTTTCACCAGCCGATCCTTATCCCTCTCTCCGCATACGTGAGCAGTGTTATTGGAACTCTCGTGGGGGCAGATCTTCTGAACATAAGGAAGATTCTAGAGGCTAGACCACAGGTCATCAGTGTAGGCGGTATGGGCACGTTTGATGGTATATTCATTTCTGGATTACTATCGATCTTTCTAGGCCAGTTATTAATATCGCTATGAGCACATTAACACCGGTGTGATAAGGCGTCGTTTCTTAGGAGTTTGCTTATCAATACGACTTATATGTTAATAATTAAAAAAGGAATTTTTATGTAAAATTTACGAAAAGTTTTTATGTAGAAAACGCCATGATAATATATAGATTTAAAATGAACAAATCGATTACTATTAATACATCACATGATCGGCAGTCTCTACTCATTATTCTATCTGACCCAAAATTCGTACTTCCTAAACTATTTCCGCCCATCAAGGAGGTTGAGGTTGAGAATGATTCATTCAATGCTCACGGTAGGTTTATGGCTATGTCATTTAATATGCATGGGAACGTTCTTCGTGGAGCCGATTTAGTATATGCATTTTATCTCTCTGCTGGAGGAGGAATGGGACAAGGAAAACTGACTATGAGAATTAAGGAGAGAGAAATTAATTTAGAATTCGAATATGATGGTTGGATGGAGAGAATGTCTGGTATATTTTTCATGGATAGGTGGTTCTCCGGTTTTGCCCGAAGACTTGATGAGGATGTAAGAATGGAAAGAATAAAAAGAAAGATCTAATATATTTATCATGTATCGAGTAAAATGATTAATTGAGATGAGATTTACCCAACTAGGGATATGCAGATTCATGTGGAATACTTCAACCTCAAGATGTGATCCATTACATCGATACAAAGGTAAGTAAATTTTTTAAGAAGACATCTTCAATCGATTTTGAAATGGAAAGATCTATCACAATAACTACAACTTATGATAAAAGATCATTAATTTCTATACTCTCCGACCCTACCTTTGTTCTTCCAAGGCTCTTCCCACCTATAAAGAGTGTAAGTAGAGGAGAGAACTCCTTTGATGGAGAAGGAAGGTTTATGACCACAAAATTCCACATGCACGGAACAGTAATCGTGAGGGACGATATTGTATACGGCTTCTATCTTTCAGCAGGAGGGAGCCAAGGGAACGGTAGGCTCATATTCACGTTTAACAATAACGAGATCAACCTTAAGCTAGAGTATCAGGGAAAAATGGAGAAATTATCGGGACTATTCTTCATAGACAGGTGGTTCTCTGATTTCGCATCGAAATTGAACGAGGAAATAAAAGCTGAGGTAATTAAACGAAGGCTTTAGCGTAAAGGAGGCCTTGATTACTTTCCTCTCCTTGCTCTTATTTTATTTCCCTTAACGAGAGCCAGCCCAATTTTCCCATCGTGTTTTATCACGACTCTTCCCCTTTCGAAACGGCCGTACAAAAACGTGTACTTGCCCTCATGAATTTTGTCATAATAGTTTAATCTACCTAGGTTAAACTTCTCTGCAACTTGCTCTAACATGGTTATGTCTCTCCTCTCATCCTCTCCTGAAGGCAAAGAAAAGACATGAAGCGCCTTCATTAATCATTATTTATGATCTCAGAAGTTATATAATTAATCATGGACGAGGAAAGAAAGTCAATCTTGGATGAATTAGACAGAGCAGTTAAGGAATTTGTTTCCCATGAGCTGACATACCTCTTGATACCGGAGGTGAGGACCAACGTGGGTTACGCGATTAGAAACGCCAAGGATGCAAGTGACGTGGCGGCCATCCCAGGGAGAATAACCACAGCTTTCCAAAGGGCAATCTACTGCCTTCCGCCAGCCTTCGGTGCGTCTGATCACATAGCGAGAGTTATCCTCACCGCGATGAAATATAATCCTGAAACGAGAAGCGCCATTAATCTCGCGTATTACCCACAATTCCTAAAGTTAAACCCCTACATTTTTGACCGTTCTCAGGAACCGCCAGGACAGAAACCAGTGGAGAGAAAGACCATGAACTTCATGATAGAGAAGGCTGTACAAGACACGGGAAGAGTACCTGAATTCATTGTGGATAAGGGAGATTTTGGCAAGGAACCTGGACTGTTCATTCTAGGAGGAACTCCCACTGAGGTGATCAGCAAAGCGATTCATCTACTCTCGTTACTTTGAGACTCCAAGATCCTCTCAATCTTAGCACGACACTCTAAAAGGGCTGAGCTTACCTGGTTGTATACCTTTTCATCAAACATTTTGTCCCTGTAACTGTAAAGAACCAGACTGATATCAAAGAGCATGCTTACCAGCTTCTTGTAATCCACAGGGGTTGAAAGTATGGAATTTATGTTAGCTTTAGCCTCAGTCCATTTCTTGAGACCTTCGTCAGTTAGACTGTATACTTTCTTACCGTCACGTTCTTCCACCTTAACTAGCCCCTCCCTGATCAAGTTTTTGAGTACAGGATAAAGGGAACCAGGACTTGGCTTATAGACTCCATTGAACTTACCCTCTATGGTCTTCATGATCTCATATGCGTGCATAGGTTTGTGATGAAGTGCGTCCATTATGAGAAACTTTAACGCCCCCCGCCTCAGCCTCTCTAAATTCATCTTCATGAGAACAGTGTATTTGATTGGAGTAAAATAATTCTATGTGTAGTTGAGCTAGTCCAGGCGTGAGCCCAGAGGTAAATTTGAGATTAAGATCATGTTATTTCTCTCTCCTTTTATTTTGTTTTTGAAATATTAATTAGCTAGAGAGTTGGAAAGTTGACACGGTATTGAATCCTCCTGGATCCTGGATACAGAGTCCTACGCATGACGTGCCCTAACTTAAGGTCTAGCAACTCATAACCTTAAAATTACGCACCCTATACATCAACCATGGATGTTATCCTTGAAAAGAGAAAGGGATATCTACTCCTCACATTTAACACAGGTGGCAGATACAACGTTTTCACAACTAGGTTCATGATAGAAATGATAGATACTCTGTCTGAGGTAGAGAAGATTAGAGATCCTCACTATTTGGTTATTAAAGGAGAGAATGGAAATTTCGGGGCTGGCGCTGACGTCAAGGAGCTTCTGAAGGCCAACGGCGATAAGGAATATGCAAAAGTCTATTTCGGACACATGAAGGACCTGTTTGTGAAAATGTTATCCCTCAACAAGGTCACAATAGGACTTATTGAGGGGGTTGCGTATGGCGCGTCCATGGAACTACTCCTTGCTCTTGATATAGTAATTGCGAAGAGAGGGACAAAGTTTGCCGCCCCAGGAGGAAAGTTAGGGGTTTTCCCACCAGTTCTAGTCTCCATAGGGCCCTATCTTCTAGGACATAGGACATCAAGGAAGTTGGCTATGTTGGGAGAGGAGCTGGATACTCAAGGAGCCATAAACGCAGGTCTCATAGACTACGAGGTAGACGACCTAGAAAAGGGTCTTCTGGAACTACTGAACAGGCTGAAGGTCATGTCGCCATCAGCTCAGGTGAGAATGAGAAAACTGATACTTCAAAGCCTTATACCACATCTCGAGAAGGCGTTCGATGAACTGGCTACACAGGTCACCTCTGACGAGGCTAGGGAGGGGATAAGTTCCTTCTTCTCGAAAACCTCTCCCTCATGGTCCTCAGTCGGTTTCTCGTAATCTCATTAGCCTTCCTCCCACATATACTAAACCCACTGTGAGAACTGCAATGTAACCTATGTCAAACAGGGGAGGTAGAACGTTATATACGACAAGATCCCTAATGACGTCATTTATTATGGAAAGGGGTTGATAGGCTACTATGGGCTTGAGGAGAGGTGGAAATGCACTGAGGCTGAAGAAGGCATTACTTAGAAACATTAGGGGAAAAACTAGGACGTTAGCCGCGGTCTGAGCCACAAACAGCTTGTCCTTTGGGCTTAGGCCAAATATAACTGCACCCAGACCGGCAAACATTAGCGTAGAGATGGCTAGGAATGCCACGAACGATACACTGATAAGGGGTAGAAATCCAAAGGCGAGGCCCAGGAGAAGGATGGGAACGGTGGAAATTAAGGTTATTACGATCTCGTAAATTATGAGACCCATAACCCACTCGTAGCTCTTGAGAGGAGACGCAGCTATCCTATCAACCAGTTTATCCCTATAATATCCTGCGGCTACTCCCGTGACCCCAAATACCCCATTTGAAAGGGAAATAACTCCTATCATGCCGGAGATCACGTAATCGTAATAGGTAAATCCCTGTTGTGATAAGATATTGAAGGAGACCGTATTCGTACCGGAGAGGTAGTCCTGGATTATGGCCTCAAGGGAGGGCACCAGGTAGTTATCCTCTTGTGGGTAAAATATGCTTACCTTACTTCCGTTCACTTCTACGTAAATGTAATTGTGGATAAGGGCTTCTCTCTCGTTTGACCCAACAACGCCCGTAAACAGTTCGGTATGATTTAGGTAGCCCGCGAGGGAATTGTTTCCATTGACCACAACCACCACATGGGGTTCAGCCGCAGCACCAAATCCTAGCGCGAAAATGAGGGTCAGGAAAAGCGGGAAGAAGATTACGAAGAACAGGGTAGTTTTACTGCTCAGGTTATCCTTTATAATGGCCCAGGCAGTAATCAGTGCATTCCTCATTACACATCACCTAGAGATTCCATGAGTGCCAGATACGCCTCCTCGAGGGACTGTTTTCTGAACTCTTCCATCAGTTCCCCAGGAGTGGATAGTCTAACGATCTTCCCGTTAAAGATAATTCCAATTCTGTCAGATAACTTCTGTGCCTCATCTAGGTAATGGGTTGTGAGAAGTACAGATATACCCCTCCTTTTGACCTCGGTTATCAGGTTCCAGACGTCCCTCCTAGACCTCGGATCCAGTCCGACCGTTGGCTCATCCATGAAAAGCAACTTTGGATCTCCTGCCAAGGAACATGCAATTGCAACTCTCCTCTTGTAACCTCCAGAAAGGTTTCTGAACCTTGTCTTCCTATATTCTAGAAGATCGAGAGTCTTCATGAGCTCCTCAACCTGAGATTCCTCTCCACGGTAGAGCTTCACGAAATATTTGATGTTCTCCTCTACGGTGAGATCAGAGAAACCTTGAAATTCCTGTGGCACAACCCCAACTCTTTCCCTTACCTTACTACACTGATCGGGAACGCTGTATCCCATGACCTCAACCTTCCCGCTAGTTGGCTTGGATATACAGGAGAGTATCTTCACAGTAGTGGTCTTACCTGCCCCGTTAGGTCCTAGCAGGGCAAAGATCTCACCACTTTCAACGTGAAAGCTTATCCCCCTCAAGGCCTCCTTGCGCCTGTTGTAAACCTTCCATAAGTTCTCGACGTCGACTATTCTCATGAGTCGATATATCTGAAAAAGGGAAAGTAATTAATTTATCGTAAATCCGTAATTAAAGAAAGGCCATATCACAGTAATGGGGTTGTTGGATTTAGCGCGTCAAGAACAACTAACTCACGCATGAGTTAATGATCTCTTGGAAAAAGTTTTTTAAGAAAGTGGATTAATTTTATTTTGGGATTATAATGGACTACTTGCCGATTTTTCTCGCTGTTGCCTCCCTGATGACTGCGTTCTCCATTTACCTGATTTACTTAGTGAAGAAGGGTATAAATGGAATTGGCTTCCTCCTGGTACTCTACCTCAGCGGTAGTATGGTGGTGATGTTTGCGTCCCTCTCTGTGTTTTTCTCGTCGCCCAATCAGACCACCGAGGCATTGGCACTAGCTTCCAACTCCGCCTACATGATATTTGGGCTCATCCCAATCCTCTTCAGTATAAACAAGAAACCTAACGCGAGAAGATGGTATACAGTCCTACTTTTTGCCGTGAGCATGGCCGTCTCAGAGGCGTTGATGGGTGAGACCTTTGACTCGATTCTAACTAAGCAACTGGGTAACCCACTTCTGGGAGTTCAGAGCTATTGGTACTATGGCGTTATGATCTCTGAGATGGTCTTCACCCTTGTCTACTCGCTCAAGGGCATGGATAGAACCCTCAGGAATTACCTGATTGTGGCCCTTCCCATAATGGGGATCTCTCCCATGATTTTTCCCAGTAACCCTACGTTCGTGACTGACGCCACGTGGCTAAATGCCAGCCTGATGATAGTTGCAACCATCCTGATCTATGAAACCTTGTACAGGGATAGGCTAAAGAGAACGCAAGAGACCATGACATCCCTTGAGATGATGCTAGTGTTTACTTTAATGATGGCTGGTTTGTTCACCTATTACTTGACGGGGAGCTGGTACGTCTTCGACTTCTCTATGCTAGCTGGAATGTCGTGGTTCATTTACAGGGCAATTGAGGGGCCAAGTCACTTGAAGGGAAACTACTTGAGGGATGCTACCTGGACTTTCTCCTTCATCCTTGTGACGTTCATCATGGAATGGTTCATGGGTGGAGTTCTAGATTTCGTTACTGGAACGTTCTCCACAGGGATATCAGGGTTTATTTCCTCCCTACCCCTAGGATTTGTGAGCCCGACGAGGGACTTTGGACTTGGGGCCCTGTTTAACTTCCTTTCCATCTTCGGGGCCGTAACAGGTTCCATCTGGTTTCTAATCATGATGGGTACGGAGATGGGAATGCTTGCTGTGTTCAGGATAGGCCAGGTAAAGCTGAGGGAGAACAAAATCAGGCTAGCGCTCATGGTATCTGCGTACGCGATTTACACGATTTACCTGCCCTCATTCTCTCCCCTGGCCTCCAAGATTCCTTACATACCCTACATGTGGAGCATGGGACTGGGCACGCTAGGTCCAGTTTCGAGCCATTACTTGATTCCAGGAATAGTGGGGACTTACGTAGTAAGTGCAATTCTCTCCTTCCTCTTCGGGTCGAGACAGATCTGCTCCGTGACCTGCACTGCACCTACAATGTATCAGGGCACTTTCTACGACTCGTTAAAGAGCTTTAACAGAACGTCAAAGCTAGGAAGGAAAACTCTCGGTAGTAGATTGAGGCCTTGGTACAAGGTTATTGCCCTAACTGTCTGGGCCTCTCTCCTAGCCTTTGCAGTGGTATCCTTCCTGGACCAGAAAGGCCTACTCAACTTCACGATTTTTGGGAATGACCCCACGGTATTTCTCTACTCCTTCTACTTTAACTTCCTTTGGTACGTCGTGTTCATTTCCATCCCGTTCATGGGCACTTACGCATGTGCAACCCAGGGGTGGTGTTCATGGGGAACCTTTAACCAGTTCTTTGGAGGACTTGGATTATTCAAACTCAAGGTCAAGGATCCAGACCTCTGCGTGAAATGCGAGACCAAGGCTTGTGCGGAGGCTTGTCCAGTTGGTAACACCGACCTTCCTGGAAACTTCATAAGGAGTGGGCAGTTCAAGTCCATGAGATGTATTGGCGTGGGTGACTGCGCTGAGGCTTGTCCCTACAACAACATCTCGTTTTATGATATAAGATCATGGCTTAAGGAGAAATTAAAGTAACCTGGTTTATTTAGTTTTTTATTTTATTAAATTTCTATCAATTATTTCTTGTCAGAGTAAATGGACTAATTTTAACTTTTATAAGACAAACGTATATATTGGTTATCCCCGATAATCATGGTATGGAAACTCCTATAAGTGGACTGGTAAACTTCGTTAAACAAGTATTCCAGCTGGACAAGGATTGGCTATCTAGGATAACCATGGCAATGATTGTGATGAGCCTCATTTGGGGGATGTTAGGGATAATTGATGCCCTCATGGCCAGGATACAAGAGGCGGTCTGGGCAACCTCCTCAAACTTCATACTCACGTCACAGGAATATTATGGATCCATCACCCTTCATGGTGCCAGGGATCTATTCGGGTTCGCGGTTCAGCTGGAGATAGCGGTGTTCGCGTTCTTGTCTCTTAGAATTTTGAAGTTAGAGCCTAGGGCTAAGTGGTTCATGAACCTTTCCTTCATCATCTTCAATATCTCCTTCATGCTACTTGAGGGGCCCATAGTTCTTTACCCGACCTTCAATGACAACTACTTCTCTGCGGGCTCTTGGTATTACTTAGCTCCCCTAGGTTTGCCCAACTACTCACAGTACGTCCTTAGCCCCCTCTGGTATGTGGGGATGGAGCTCCTGGACATTGGTACCTACATGTTTGTGATCTGGCTGATTTACCACTTCTACTTGGCCTCTAAGACCACGAAGGAGAAGTTACCCATCTTCACAGTTTACGCCCTAATGACTGCGCTAATGATAGCGATTGGGTGGAGCGGTGAGGCAGCAGCCAACACGTGGGACCTCCTCGCAATTGCCGGAATCACTGGAATGAACGTAATCGCCAACCAGATTGCCTTCTGGATTCTGGGTCACTCCATAGTGTACATAGTCTGGATGCCCGCCATAGCGTCGATGTACTATCTTATCCCACTTCTGGCTAACAAGCCACTTTACAGCGATAAAATGGCAAGGATAGCTGCACTCATGTACTTGATCTTTTCCAACAATGTTCCGATTCACCACCTCTACATGGTAAACTTCCCAGTCTCGGTTAAGGTGATGCAGGAAGTGCTTACCTATGCCGTGGTTGTGCCCTCCATGCTAACGTTCTTCAATTTATGGGCCACCGTGAAGGGGGCATCAGTTAAGATCAACTTGATCTCCATGTGGATAAGTATAAGTTTCGCTGGGGCTATTGCGGCAGGCGTAACGGGAATCTCTAACGCCAACATAGCCTTTGACTCAATCATTCATAATACCATGTGGATTCCGGGACACTTCCATGCAATGATATTCTACTCCATCGTTCCTGCCGGTTTTGCCACTCTCTATTACATGGTACCCATGCTGACGGGGAGGATGTGGTTCTCCTCTAAGATTGGATGGCTACACATGGTAGGATACATGATAGGAACCACAATGGTTGTGTACGGATTTGATGCTCTTGGCTTAGCAGGGCTCACCAGAAGGGCTGAGGTGTTCCCGAGAACTCCCGTGTACGTCACCCCCGAGATAATATCTGCCCTGGGTGCACTCATTGCTGATGCTGCAACATTGGCCTGGCTAGGGAATCTGGTGTTGACACTCCTTAAGGGAAGGACTGCCAACCTGGAAGGTCTTTCCATGGGTGAGGCAATAAATACTGTAGCGTTGCAACTGGAAGCTCCAGAGCTCTCTGGTTTCAGTGCTCCGAGCGTTATAGGACTAATAAGAGCTGAAGAGAACAAGATAAAGAGCTTCTTCACCAAGGCAAAAGTGATCAAATAAGTTAGGCCACTTGTTTTTTGTTGGCAATTTCTTTTAGAACTTCCTCAACTTCTGGAAACCTTTTCAGTTGGTATCTTGAGAGCTTAAGTTCCCCATCCACGTAGACGTCAAAGATACCGTTCTTTCCCTGTTCTAGCTCCACCTTGACATCATCAAAATATGACAGAACTTCCCTTGAAACTTCCAGGGCCCTATCCAGATAACCGCAGGGCCTACAGTAAACTATCTTAACTGAGTGCATGAGATGATCAAGTTTGCATCAGTTAAATAGTTAACTATCTAAATAGATTAATAATTCAAATTTATTAGGAGTTTCTAGATGAAGAACATTGACGTTAAAGCGAGTGATCCTCAAGGTACGCTAACTCTAGCGTCTATACTACAATTTTTAAGCGAAATGTTTTCACCATGACTGTGCTTTGGTTAATCTTTACTTCAGGTAAGTGCAACTTAACCTGCGATTACTGTGGAGGTTCCTTTGAGAAAGATGTAGTGCCCTGGAAGGTTAAGTACGACGTCAATAAATTGAGGGAGCTTATTTCCAGGGACCCTGACCCCACGGTTATCTTCTACGGTGGGGAACCCCTATCCAATCCGAGATTCATTGCCCAGTTCATGGACACCGTGAGGGCCTCTAGGTTCGGTATACAGACCAATGGAACTATGGTGAAGCTCCTTCCAGAGAGTTACTGGAGGAGAATGAATCTAGCCCTTTTGTCCATAGACGGGAGAAAGAAGATCACGGACAAGCATAGAGGCAGGGGAATCCATGACAGGGTGATCGCCAACGCTAGATACCTCAAGTCCTTGGGCGTGGAGACCATAGCTAGGATGACAGTTACTCAAGATAGTGAAATTTTTGAAGAAGTCACATACTTGCTTAATGCAGGAGTTTTCGACAAGATTCACTGGCAACTTAACGTGGTCTGGACTGATAGATGGAACGTGGAGGAATGGGCAAAGAATAGCTACCTCCCAGGAATAAGGTCCCTCGTGAAGTTATTTGAGGACTCGCTTAAGGAGGGGAAGATCCTGAAAATCATCCCCATCCTTGGAGTTATAAGTGCGTACTATTTTGGAGGCTACAGGGGATCACCCTGCGGGGCAGGTTATAACTCAGTCTCGGTTACCACTGACGGTAGGATCATATCATGTCCCATTGCCGTCAGGGAGAAATGGGCTGAGTTGGGTAACGTCAACACGGGCTTCAGATTACTTGAGGAACCTCTGCCCAAGGAATGCCAAACTTGTGAGTTCAACAGGGTTTGTGGTGGGAGATGCCTTTATGCCTCTCAGGAGAAGTACTGGGGAGAAGAAGGTTTTAAGGTAGTTGACGACATTAACAAGGAATATCTCAGAACCGTGCTCTCCCTCATTCCAACGGTAAACTCCCTAGTTCAGAAAGGAAAAATCTCGCTTCGCGATTTATATTACGATCCAACAAAGGACTCTACAGAAGTAATACCTTAATCTCTTTGTGAAGAACACCACAAAGTAATAAAGGACCTGCCCATGTATTATCACTATGGATTCAGCATTCTTCAACGAGGTCGCAAAAAAATGGCAAGAAAAGTGGGAGAACAACAAGGTATTTGAGGCAAATCCCTCTAACTCCGAGAAGTACTTTATTACTGTTGCATTTCCCTACACCAACAGTCCCCTTCACATAGGTCACGGAAGGACATACATCACTGCGGACATTGTGGCAAGGTATCAAAGGATGATAGGGAAGAATGTGCTATTCCCCTTTGCTTTCCAGTTCACTGGAACTCCGATTCTCTCGATCTCAGAGTCGATTAAGAGAGGAGACAGTGACATAATTTCCGATTTCATTAACCTCTACAAGATTAGCCCAGAGAAGGTGAGGGAGTTTGAGGATCCCCTAAAGCTGGCCGAGTACTTCAAGGAGGACATGAAGAGGATGGCTAAGGCCCTGGGTCTTAGCGTCGACTGGAGGAGGGAATTCACGACCATTGACCCGAGGTTTGGACAGTTCATCAAATGGCAGTTCAGGAAACTCAAGGAGAAGGGTTTCATCACGACCGCCACGGATGCCGTGGGGTATTGTCCAAACGATAATTTCCCGGTGGGGATGCACGACACTAAGGGGGATGTGGAACCCGAAGTCCAGGAGATGGACGTGATAGAGTTTGAGGGTAACGACGTGGTATTTCCCACTGCCACATCTAGACCAGAGACCGTGTTTGGTGCAAACGCGGTCCTAATAAATCCTGAGGCCACCTACGTTTTAATAAGGGGTTCCAACTGGGTCCTTTCCAAGGAAGCCTTCAGAAAACTCAGTTATCAGAGGGAGCTAGTACCGGAGAGGGAGGTTCAAGGGAAGGACCTAATCGGACTTACAGTGAAGAACCCGATCTCAGGAAAGGACGTGAAAGTCTACGGGAGTAAGTTTGTTGATGCGAAAATGGGCACTGGTTCCGTTATGGCTGTCCCTGCCCATGAACCTCTGCATTATCTTGGCCTATCTGAAGTCCTGAGTGAAGTTGAGGTTATCCCAGTCATCAGCACAGAGGGCTATGGCGATTTCCCAGGACCCGAGGTGCTCGCGCTAGCCGGGACCAAGAACCCGGCAGAGCTCAAGGACTACATAGATACCCTGTACCGAGAAGAGTACTATAAGGGCGTCATGAGGGAGGACATAGTTGACCTAGTTCCAGATTACATGAGATCCATTGTCAAGGATAGGATAGCAGGGAAGAGGGTACCAGAGGCTAGAAGGGAGACCGTGGAGCTCCTGAGAAGCCTAGGGAAGCACGACTTGATATACGAGATATCCAACGGACCAATCTACTGTAGATGTGGGGCAGAGATAGTTGTGAAAGTTATCAGGGACCAATGGTACATAACTTACGATAACCCATTATGGAAATCGTGGACCATGAAGGCCTTGGACAGAATCAGTATAGTCCCAGAGGAAGCAAGAAGGGATATGGCCAAGGCCATATTCTCCATGAAGAGGCGGGCGTGCTCCAGGAGCAGGGGACTTGGGGTTAAGTTGCCCTGGGATGAGTCCCAAATAATAGATAGCCTGAGCGATTCCACGATTTACACGGGGTTCTACACTGTGGCGCATAAACTGAGTCATGACCCCTCTAAGCTAAATGACCAATTCTGGGACTTCGTCTTACTTGGAAACGGAGATGCCTCAGAGGTCAGCAAGGTCACGGGGATTAGTGTTGAGGAGCTCAAGGATCTCAGAAACGAGTTCTCATACTGGTATCCCCTGGACTCGAGGCACAGCGGGAGGGACCTTGTTCAGAACCATCTCCCCTTCCTGATTTACAATCATCTAGCCATATTCGGGGAAAGCCTCCTCCCAAGGCAGATTGTGATTAACGGGTTCGTAAGGGTTGGCGGAAAGAAAATGAGTAAGAGTTTCAGAAACATTTACCCGCTCTACAAGGCAGTGGAAGAGTATGGAGTGGACCCCGTAAGGCTAGCCCTGACCATATCCTCTGAACTTCTGGAGGACACAGATTTCGACGTGAACACAGTAAAGGCTGTGACAGATCAATTGCGCAGGATGTACGACTTGGCCGTGAACTTATCTAAGTTAAGGGAAAACGAGAGTACGGGTCTCCCAGAAAAGTGGTTGTTATCAATAATCCACTACAAGGTGAAGGAGGTCTCTGACCTGATGAACTCGCTGGACTTGAGAAAGGCGTTCAACATTATCTTGTATGAGTACTATGAGATCCTCAGGGACTACCTCAGCATGGTTAGTAACCCAAACACAAGCGTACTGAGAAAGGCGATCGAAATTTGGGCTAGGTTAATATCGCCAGGTGCTCCGCATATTGCCGAGGAGATATGGCACATATTCAATGAAGGTTTCGTCTCTTTGACCAGATATCCTGTGCCCGAGGAGCTAGAGGTGGACGGACAGGCCGTAATACAACTGGAATATATTAGGCATCTGATAAACCAGGTGAAAGAGATATCCTCTATGGCGAATAAGCAACCCGAGAAACTAATCATTTACGTTTCGAACTCTGACGAACTCGGAATTCTAAGGGCAGTGTTGCGAGGTTTAAAGGAGAGGAAGAACCTAAGGGAATTGAGCTCTATTACAGGCCAACGGGAGGAATACCTTAGGAGCCTTGTGGAAAGGGTTCAATCCTTGCCCCCAATCTTACGAGAGCTTATTGTAACGTATCCACTAGATGAGTTCAAGACAATCACGGATAACCTCAATTTCCTAGTTAGGAGGCTCGACGTAGATGAGATCCAGGTATATAGGTCTGACGAAGCTAACGCCCCGGACATAAAGGGAAAGAAGAGTAATGCCCTGCCCCTACTTCCTGGCATCGTGATAATCTAGGTGAGATTGTGGAGTTGATTGAGACTCAGGAAGTATTTGATAGAGTTAGTCAACTAATAAATTCCGCGACGGAGAGGCTGATTGTCCTAACAGATAGGATAAGGGACTCTATTGCCCAAGATCTTCTGCGGAAGGCTGGAAGCGGAGTAGATGTTAAGCTAATCACATCAGACCTTAACTGGGCGAGATGGCTGGAGAACAGGGCTAAGGGTTATATGAAGGATGAAGAGGAAAAGATCTCCCAGGAGGTTCAGGAGCTGTCAAATAAGATCGAGTTTTTCAATAGGGTACCCTGGATAGCTCTAGTTGTTGTGGGAGCAGTCTGGATTGTCCTCCTTGTGAGGGGGCTAAGAGGTTTAGAAATGATACCAGCATTACTTGTGGGATTAGGAGTTATTTACTACATCATGTATTATTCCTACAAGAGAAGAAGGAGTTACAGGGAAGAAATTGCTGTGAAGGCTGAGAACAGGGAGAGGATAGCTGAGGAATATAAGGGAGTTAGGGAGAGCCTCTCGAAACACCTCCACGTTATCGAGATTGATTTTGAACTGAGTTTTAGTGTAATAATATCAGACACTAGTGCCATCATAACTTCTACTCCACTGGAGACGGAGAAAGAAAGAGGTTATCACGTGTTTACTGAACTGGAAGTCGAAGAAGCAATGAAAATAGTTGATTCGATCACGTCTATACAATCCTTGAAACGGCCTTGAGAATCTCTATTCCCTGTCTTATCCCTTTTTCCGCACCCTTTATTGGATTGGCCTCGAAGAATCTCTCCACTTCCTCTACCCTGCCTATCCCGAGGAGAGGTATTACATCTGCCATAACTCTGCCGAATATTCCGGTCCCCTGGTAGATCTCCGCAACCTTCTTGGAGTGTATCTTTATCCATTCCCATACGGCATCTCTAACGTTGGGATAGAATAATGAGTACTGGAGAGACCTGATGATGTCCTGTTTTTTCATCTCCCCGGTGAAGACCATACTAAGGACGTTAACTACCGAGTGTGGGGAATTCATGGAAAGCAACGCATTGAGGAGCCTGGTCTTATCCTCATCAAACTTTGACTGTCTATACATGGTCAAGAGTTGATCAAGCGCTTGCGATCCTGCGGACACGGCATAGGCTATTGCAACCGCGCTCTTCAGGTCCCCGTCAAGTTGGTCATACTGGCTGAATTGGGCTGAAAGGGATGTAGCAAACTTGGGATCCATCTTTGAGAGGTTCATGGCCAGCGTGGAGTAAGTCCTTCTACCCACTGGATCCTGCCTAGTACTCCACTCCTTTACCTGCTTGGAATGGAACTCCCTCGCTATCTCCCCGTACTTCTGGCTATTTACGGCATACAAAAAGGAGAGCTGGTCAGCAAGCTCTAGAACGGGGAGGTGATGCTTAGCGCTCATTAAACTCCTCACTACCTTGAAGTACTCATCCCGGGACACCTTACCTGCAAGGAGGAAAGCGAAATAATCGTTGGCTAAGCCCCATTGCTCCTCAGGTGTTAGCTCGGATGCCAGGACAGGTCCCAGATCAAAGTACATGACCCTGTAGAATCCGGCCTTATCCAAGTTAACCTTGAGCTCGTTTACGTGGCCCACCTCGATTCTGACGCTCTTCCCTTCCATAACTAGGTCTTTCTTCTCTCCGTTGACCATGAGAGTTATGGGTATGGGATAGGTCTTTTCTGGAACAGGGTGAAGTCCAAACCTCTCCTGTGTAAGTTCAAGCTGGTTGCCGACTATCTGAACCTTAACCATGGGGTATCCATCCTCCAATACCCAGTGGGGCATTATCTTGGAGACTGGCTTACCAGAAGCCTCCTCCAAGCTGTTCCATAGGTCTTTTCCCTCGGCGTTTCCGTAACTGAACTTCTGCAAGTACTTGGAAATCCCCCTTCTGAATTCATCCTTGCCAATGTAGGACTCTATCATTCTCAGGATTGACGCACCCTTCCCATAGCTTATATCGTCAAAGATTTGTTCAACCTCCTCCGGAGAATTCACCTTGGTCTCAATGGGATGGGTAGTGGGAATGGAATCCTTCAGGAGTGCACCAGCAGTCTCGTCCAGTAGGAACTCCCCCCACATGTACCATTCTGGATGTAACATGTCTATTATCTTGTAGCTCATGAACGTGGCAAAGCTCTCATTGAGCCATAGATCGTTCCACCATTTCATGGTAACTAAATTCCCAAACCATTGATGGGCCAGCTCATGTGCTACTACCTCGGCTACGCGTCTAATGTTGGAGAAGCCAGATTTTTCGTCTGCGAGAAGGGCAGTTTCCCTAAAGGTGATCGCGCCCCAGTTCTCCATTGCGCCAAAGGCGAACTCTGGAACCGCAATGAGATGAACCTTAGGTAGTTGGTACTTTATGCCATAATACTCTTCATATTTCCTGATGAAATCCCTCGCAAACTCAGCCGGTAACTTCGCCTTGCTAATCTTTCCTGGAACTGTGGCAACGATTATCTCGGGAACGTTTTGCAATCTAAATTCCTCGAATTTACCCACTCCCACGTATAGAAGGTAAGTAGACATGGGAGGAGTTTCGTGAAAAACGTAGGTAACCTGATCCCCTTCCTCCCTGGTCTCCTTAACGGGCATGTTAGAGATTACCTGTAGTCCCCTATCTACCGTTACTGATAGCCTGAACTTGGCCTTGTATGCTGGATGGTCCACGCACGGTATGAATTCCCTTGCATGACTTGATTCAAATTGGGTTGAGAACATGTAACTTCCGTTGTAGGGGGCCCTGTATATCCCGACGAGGGTATCCCTTACCTTGCCTGAAAAGGTTACCCTCAGGTCCCCAGAGAACTTACCCGTTTTTACCTTCACCTTGTTGTCTTCCAGTTTGAAGTCAGCTGATCTTCCGTCAATCTCCACCGAGTGGATCTCTAGTCCTACCGCATCTAACTCTACCCCGTCCTCAGTATCCAGGTTAATGATCTCGGTTCCCTTGTAGGTAGATTCCTTGAAATTGAAGATCACATGAATATCGTACGAGTTTATCTTCATGGAACAATGTGAATAACGTTCAACTAAAAAACTTATGGAACTTGACAATTCATGTTTATGTCTCTCCTTAAACCTGAACTCTATGAAAAACTGAAAGTGCATAACCAGAAGATTTTGAGATTAATGGTTCCAAATACCTAGCTAACTACCTTAGGAGATTACATGAGACTCTGATCTATCTCAACTCCCATAATCAATTTTTATAGTTAGTCCACAAGTCCCCACTGTTGGACAGTGATGAGAAACGACATTCCGAGAGTCCCCGAAGTCTCCCGTTGGAGCTAACAGGAAATGCCTTGAGGTCATAGTGAGGGCCCTGAAATATCTAAATTCGTCTTCCCTCGAATCCAGTTTCAAGAGGGGCATTAAGGAAGTTGGCGAAAGCGTCCCTGGATGCTTCGAAACCTATCGGAATGTGGTTTGGGCCTTACCGCACGTGAAGCGCATCTACCCTTTAGTGGATCCGAGCTCGCTAGAGGCAGTGGAGATAGCCCTTACCCTAGGCCCTGATCCCTTCTCCCTTCCAAAATGGATTCTCGATAGGGTAAGGCCTTTACTCGGGGACGAGGGCCTGCGAAATCTCTTGAGGAGGAAAACGTGGGTCAGAATAAACACCCTAAAGAAAGGTTTACAGGAAATTCTAGATGAGCTGAAGGGGAAGGGGTACTCCTTCGTACCCGACCGAGACTTCAATTACCTTGTGGAATGGATCTTCCCCCAGATCTCCTCCATTCCCGAGTTCAGGCAGGGACTCCTGATACCTCAGGACAAGGCTAGCGTCATGGTGGTTAATGTTCTAGATCCCAAACCTGAGGAAACTATCCTGGAGATAGGCGGGGCGCCTGGTACAAAGACCTCTCTTATACAACAGCTCACACACAACAAATCCTACGTTATCTCGGTGGACATATCCGCGAGGAGGGTAGAGGCTCAGAGAAGGCTTCTTGCTAAGTGGGGTGTAAGTAACGTTGAGCTTGTGATCGCTGATGCAACGGAGCTGAAGGTTACTCACGCAGATAAGGTCCTCGTAGATGCTCCTTGTAGCAACTCCGGAACTATGAACGTCGATCCATCCATACCTCTACGTCTAACCAAGGCGGAACTCCTTAAACTGGTCAGGATTCAGAAAATGATATTGAAAAGAGCCGTCTCGCTTGGCGTTCCTGTGGTGTACTCCACATGCTCATTATTCCCAGAGGAGGGGGAAAAACAGGTGGAGGAATTCTCGAGATACCTAGTTAAGATAACTGACGATCCCCTACACATGGGTTATAGAAAGTCAAAGGTATGGATGAGGGTCATGAGGACCTATCCTCACTTGGACTATTCTGAAGGTTTCTTCATCTCTAAGATAGAGCCTAGCCCATCCTAGTTTCATAGTAACGACAGGCCCAATCCTATCGCTGCCAGTATAACCAGGATAATCATCGTGATCACGAAGGCAACTATCGCTATGCCCAGCGAGCTTAACCAACCTACGTCGAAAATGGTCTTGAATACCCACAGTACAGCTATGAAACCCACAATCAAGGCAATAAGATGACTGAATGGGCTGATCAGTCTATCTAAGATCAAGAATGCCAATATTCCAACAAAGGTAGCGACCATGGCCTTTCCTAGGCTAGCCTTTGAAGAGAATAGCTTAGCTGATAGCCACACAGGTACAGACGCTATAACCCAAGCAATTATCAAGGATAAAATAAAAATCAAAATTCCAATTAATGGATGAGCCATCTAAACCCTTGTTATATCCTTAAGCATGTTTTAAAAAGGTTATTCGGGATAGGCCTCTGCATACATTTCTTCGTCTAGGTCTTCCCTAATTCCTTTCTTTACCTCTTCTAGATGCTCGAGAATTTCATCCAGGGTGTTATAAGTTGTTGGAATATACTTTATTCTTCCGTAGCTCATCATGTAAGAGCCTGGGCAAAGGAACTGATTCTTGACTATTATCGCCTCAGGTTCCAACTCCAGAATTGCAGCCATTGTGGCTTCCTTGCTCATGGCGTAGGCAGGATTCTCGTATTGCTCCACTTCCCTCTTTTCTTCATCAATAATAGCAATTATTTCCGATTCCTCCAACGGTTTTAGATTTCTCTCCTTATCATATGTGAGAGCTATTCTCATTTGGATCAAAATAGGTTCAACTCATGGCTTATAAAATAGTGTATAAATCCAATGATCTAATGCTTGAGATAATAAAGATACAAAGAAGCGCAATGTAACAAACCAAAGCAGAAAAGAAAAAGAAATATTTCATCAAAAGGGTCTTTACTTCTTGCCTATCATGTTCAGTAGTTCCTTAGGGGCGTCCTTCTCGCTAACGGCTCCCCTTCCGGTCTTGCCGTTGTCGTCGTAGGTGAAGGACACCATCTTGCCTACTTTCCAGACCTTCTTTACTTTGCTTATGTCTACCTCTAGATCTTGACCCTTATACTTGAACTTTATTTTGGTTGCCATTGAATGTTAATACGCTATCAACGTTTATAAACCTTACGATACTAAGGTAAGTAGTACTCATGATAATACCTTAATTAAAAATCCCTTTTAAAGGGACCAAATTTTATCGAGAGAGATTGGATAACAACTCGTAATGAATAAAAAAAGGTTTTTATTTATAGTCAAAATGTAGCTACTTTCCATTGGTAATACTAATAAATGAGAGACGATTAAAGAAAAGAAGTGTTAAGAAAAGATCGCTTTAAAGCCTGTCCACAATGTACTCAAACGCCTGGAAGTTTTGACTTGGCTGAGCCTGAACAAGTATTACGTACTCTCCCTTAAGTCCAACATAGTAGAAAGTTTGCCCAAAGGTCCCGTTCACGGAAAGATTGAAGTACTTGATCCCATTTAGGGATCCGTTCACCGCAAGCGACGATCCCTTGATTGAGCCATTTGAGGGTATTAGAGTTGTGGAATAAAGGTAGTTATATAGCGCCGTGGAGTTTGGACCATGTAATATGTCAACCCCCAAGGATTCCCCACTTGTCGATGTAGTACCCAGATAATACGCTGAATATTGGGTGAAGTTCCCCTGTTGAGAAGTTAGGTTGCTGACTGCGAACTCAACTAGGGGTAAAGATGAAGTGCTAGGATACATGAAGCTTGGAACTGATAGCTTAGTTCCATTTCCACCTGTGAGATCAGCTTTAGCTAAGGCTAGAAAGCTCTCTTGGATAGTTGGAGAAACGTTGCCTGTAGCATTTACCTCAACCAAGTAATGCCCTACTACAGCATGTGGAAGACTAGTTGTGCTGTTAGGCTGACCTGAATAGGCAACGATGGAAATGGATATTACCGTTGAATTGGAACCTGCAAGCTCTACATATTCCTGGTAAAGTGAAAGGGCATTGGGGTACATCCCGGAAAGTAACTGCGATGAGTTGATCTCACCCATGGAAATTATCTTCCAATTTCCAGCAATGCCCTGACTTATCTGGCTCTGAGTTGGCAGGGTTGGCTCGCTCGAGGCAGAGGCAAGATTTGATGGGGCACGGTGAAGTTCCTGGAAGGCTAGAAGTCCAGCAAGTGCTATTACAACTACCGCTATTATACCTATGACGATGTTTCTATTCATTAGCTATTGCTCTGGCTTAGCATAAAAAACTCTTTCATTACCCTCACAAATCAAGGGCTTTAATCACGTTGCAGGGACTATCCACAAGAGCGGCTCCCTGACTCGCTATCCAAGACAGATCCAAGCCCAACTCTCCCTTCAGAATGAAGATCCTACCAAGACCTGCTCCCTTAAACGCGTGAAAATCGTGAAGTGTATCACCTACTCCCACGCTAACCTCAGGCAATGCTCTAAGCCTTTGGAGTGCCAAAACAACTGGGAAGGGATCGGGCTTGCCCTTTTCCACGTCGTCCCCAGCTATTAGTAAATCTGGGGTCACGCCTATAGCCCCTAAACTCTTAGAGGCTGACCTTCTCAGTGACGAGGTAACCACAGCTATGGAATATCCCTTTGATCTTGCCCTTTCAACCATCTCCCTAGCACAGGGCAAAGGCATCGCCTTCCTTGCTACCAGCTCATCAAATATGTCATTTTTAACCTCGAAAAGCTCCTGGTACCTTTCACCAGCTAGAGTTTTCGCTATGTCCAGAGTCCTCTTTCCCATGAGCAGATCAAGATTTACGTTTGCGTTAATTCCCAACCTTTTCATGGCCAGTTCCCAAGCTTCCTTGTGAAGAAGGGCTGTTGTGGCGAGAGTTCCGTCAAGGTCAAGTATCATTGCCTTCACTTTGTGATCACCGCGTCTGCAATGTTTATCCACTTTATCTTATATCCTAGCTTATCCAAGACCTCGGTTATGAAATCTCCTCTCTCCTTCACGACTTCCTGAAGTTTTCTACCTGAAAAATTCTCCCTGGAGAGTTGTTCCATAAGCTTCTGGCTTACGTAGTAGTTTTTGAGAAGAACGTAACCTGGAAATTCCCTCAGATTTTTTCGGAGGAGATTCTCAGAGATACCATACTTCATCGCCAGCTCCTTTATGGATATTACGTCACTCCCATCTAGCTCATATTCAACCTTCTTAGTTGGGAGCGACTGCTCAATTTCCCTTAAAACACGGTAAACTTTGGTTGGATCAATCTTTCTCTTAAAAGTAATAACTGGTAAATCGCCTATCTTCCCGGATCCAAGTTCCTCACTCACAATGGGTATAACGAGAGCTTGAGTTCCCTGAAGCTTCTTAACCTTCTCCCTCAGGTATTCCTCTGTCCAAAAGCCCACAACCTCAAGGTAGACCCTTATCTCGTCCTTGATAGCTAGGAAATCGGGGAGGAATATCCTGCCGTTGACCACGAGCGGTCCAGGTTCCCTTTCCAGTTTCCAATCCTTGATTGTTCCCCTGAAGTTCCAGTAGAAGTCCTCCTCCACTGAACTATCAAAGAGCTTTCCCTGTTCTGGCCTTCCTCCAATCCATTCGTTGTTGCTTACCTTCATCTGG
Organism: Metallosphaera sedula DSM 5348; assembly: GCF_000016605.1. Lineage (NCBI taxonomy): Archaea > Thermoproteati > Thermoproteota > Thermoprotei > Sulfolobales > Sulfolobaceae > Metallosphaera > Metallosphaera sedula. The sequence continues at coordinate 536,697 of NC_009440.1, forward strand.
TAAACCCTTCTCTTCCTCTTTCCTAGAATGATTTCAGCCTCAATGCTCCATCCTCCAGTCCCAATCACGTAAGGAACCAGGATAGCCAGATTCCTTCCGTATTTCTCTGAGGGCTTCAGAAGGGTATAGGGACCCATCACCTCTATCCTCACGGGGTTAGAGTACGCAGTATACATCAACCCAAGTCTCTTTACAGTTCTCAGAAGTTCCTTCCAGTTCCCCTCAGTGGTCAAGGTTACCTTGTACGACCTGAAAAGTATTGTCTGCAGTAGGGAAAGGTTATACTCCTTAACTATGTCCTCCGGAGGCGGTATCTCAACCCTGGAGATTACCTTGCTCTCATCCATATCCCCAAACATGAACCTCTCAGCGTCTACCCCTAGCCTTTCGCTTACCTCCCTTAGTCTCCTTTCCCTTTCCTCTGGAGTCAGGGCAGGTCCCTTAGCAAAGAGCTCCTCCCTTATCTTCCTGGGATCCACGGGAGATTCACCAGATAGGGTAAGGTACCTCGAGATGACCCTATGAAGACCTCTCACCAGCTTAGCTCCCTGAGTCGTCTTACCGTACATCCTTTCCATGAGTTTTACGTTCTCCTCAACCTCACCGTACGTGATCCCAACCTTATAGAAGGGAATCATCTCCTTGACTAGTTCAACTTCCCTTTCCCCAGCGAATGAGGGATAGATAACGTCTCCGTAAATCCTGAACCTGGCAAGTTCACTTGGTAGCACTGGATCTCCTCCTGCTCAAGTTATGATCAGTGGTACCCTTGGTCACAATCTCTATGAGAGTGGCAACCTTTCCCTCTTTTTTCCTCAAGATCCTCCCTAACCTTTGCATCATCTGCCTAGATGTTCCGTAACCGCCTAAAACTATACCCACACTTGCGTCGGGAACGTCTACACCTTCATCAAAGACATTGGATGCAACTATCACCTTGTAATCACCGTTCTTGAACTTGGAAAGGATGTCCTGCCTTTCGTCCTTCGACGTGAGGTAGGTAACCGCGGGAACCAAGAACTCCCTAGAGACCCTGTAGGCCATGTCCACATCCCTTGTGAAGATGATGATCTTCTCATTGGCGCGTTCCTTCAGGATCTCCCTTAACTTGATCAGTTTACTTTCCGAGTTCACAGCAAGCCTCAATGACTCGTTCCAGGCCAGTAGAGCCTCCCTAGCTTCCTTATCCCTTCCAGCCATGAAGATGAATCTCTGAAAGTCCCTAGGGCCGGCCATCCTTATTTTTCTCTTTCTTAGAAAGGAGGTAAACCTGTTCCTTAGCTTCTCGTAAATTTCCCTCTCCTCCGGGGTTAGCTCCACATAAATCTTCTCGACCTTGAACTCTGCCAGGTACTTCCCTGCTAGCTGTGATGGAGAGAGCCTGATTAGGATGGGACCCACTACCTCCCTCAGGAGGACATGCCTACCATCTTCCCTCTCCGGAGTAGCAGTTAGTCCCATCCTGTAAGGCGAGGCCATCAACTCCCCTATGTTAATGTAACCTGTTGAGGGGAGATGATGCACCTCATCAAATATTACGAGAGGAAACCTGTTACCCAGCTTCTCCACCTTTGTGTAGGCAGAATCGTAGGTAATCACGGTAATTCCCTGAATGTTCTCCTCTCCTCCTCCCACAATTCCCGGTTCAACGCCCAGGGACTCCCTAATCCTATCACCCCACTGATGAAGTAACTCTATCGTGGGAACCACTACGAGCGTTGCCACCCTAAGATTGGCAATAGCCTTTATGCCCAAGGCCGTTTTACCTGCACCCGTGGGTAATACCAAGACTCCCCTCTTCTTGGCCATCCAAGCCTTCATGGCCCTTTCCTGATAATCCCTAAGTTTCAGGGAGTCCTTCACGAGAGGAAAGGGGATGGGGTCCATTACCTCATCCTTTACCTCTATCCCTCCCTGTCGGAAGTACTCAAGCACCTGATAATACCTGTAGGCTGGGGCAATGTAAGCCTTAAACTCCTCGTTCCAACTCAGTGATGGCGCGTAGTGATCGGAGATGAGCAGACCCCTAAAATATTTCAGATGTACCAACCTTGATTCTGATTTAATACTTGACCTAAAGTTAAAAATTATTTGATGTTATCACTACACTATGAAAATAGAGCCAATAGCATTTGAGAGTCTAGGGGTTAGGTCACAGGCAACACTTGTGGAGACTAAGGACGTGAGAATTCTCATAGACCCCGCAGTGTCTCTAGCTCCTAGGAGATATGGGCTACCTCCCCATAGGATCGAGGTTGATACCCTTGTGGAACTTGCCAAGAAAATTACGGAGAAGGCCAGGGAGGCAGACGTATTGATAGTAACGCACTACCATTACGATCATCACGATCCAGGCTACGTCGTTCCAAAGGAGATATACAGGGATAAGGTGGTCCTGGTCAAGAACCCTGAGTCCTACATTAACCCAAGTCAGGGCAAGGTCAGGGCACCTAAGTTCCTGAGGGCGATAAAGGGCCTGCCCAAGGAGATATCTTACGCAGACGGCAAGGAATACAGGTTCGGTAATACTAGAATCCTGGTCTCGCATCCAGTTCCGCATGGAGCTGACGTGAGGCTGGGTTACGTTATCCAAGTTTTCATTAAGGATGGTGACTCCTCTGTCCTCTTCACTTCTGACGTCGAGGGAGTCCCTAGTGAGGAGCATGTAAAGTTCACCCTTGACACCAAGCCCAACTTCCTTGTTATAGATGGACCCCTCAGTTACCTGGTTGGCAGAGCCCTTACCGAGGATCAGTTACAGGTCTCGGTGAAGAACATGGAGAGGTTAGCGAAATCAGGGCTGGAAACCATGGTAGTGGATCATCACGTTCTCAGGGACCTAAAATATAGGGAGGTACTCTCAGGGTTGTATGACGTAGCGAAATCCTCTGGAGTAAAGGTGACCACGGCCGCTGAAATACTGGGGAGGGAGACCCTTCAGTTGGAGGCCAAAAGAAGGGAGCTCTTCGCCCAGGATAACTCACCTGCTAAAATACCCAGAAACCTTGCCTCGCTTCTCAGAATAGACCAGGAGGGATAGTAAATACCAGGGAAAGCGCGTATCCCGCCAAGTAACTTCCTATCAAGGCTAGGAGCCCTGTGGCTATCTGTTCCATCGCCCCTCTCCACTTGGGTAAACCAGTGTACTTAGTCGATGCGGAACCAAACACGCTGAGCGTTATCAGAATGAGAGCCACCGACAAAACCACAGCCACATCGAAACCTATCTTGAACATCAAGTCTATTCCAAAGGGAACTAGGGGTATTACACCGCCTATCACAAGGTAGATAGCCATGATTAACCCAAGCTTAGCCGGTCTCTCAAATTCCTCTGGAAAGATCTTCAATTCATGAATCATCATTTCGTTAAGTACCACATCCTTGTTCCTCATGAGTATATCAGCTATTTTCTCGGCCTCTTCCCTAGAGAATCCCTTTTCCTCGTAGAAGGTGATCAGTTCGCCTTTTTCCTTCTCTGGAAAATTTTGGATCTCGTAATCTTCCTTCTTTATCTCGTTGTTGAACACCTGCATTCTCACCCTGGTGGAGATGAACTCACCCACGCCCATAGAAAAGGCCTGCGCTATTGTAGCTATGAGGCCAGTAACCAGGACAAGAAGCGAATCGTGGGAGAAACCAGCTGCGCCAAGGGCAATGCTTCCTACCCCTATTAATCCATCTTGAACGCCGAAGACCTTGGTTCTGAATACGTCAGCCTCTTCTGTCCTATGCTGTACCTCCTTAGGTTCCATAACCCTCATTTATTCTAATTCATTTAAAAGAGTTGCTTGAATTACGATTTATCGTAGTTCACCTTATATGTATCTTCATCTACCCTGGAGATCAATCCCGAGTACACACCCCATTCAAGCAGAATCAATTGAAGTTCATACTTTCCTTCAGGCTTATTGTACGCCTGAACTCCCTTCTTTTCCAGGGCCTCCATGAGGGTGTCTAGCGTGAACTCTCCGAGTTCAACTGCGGTCATGAAGGGCTCGGTCTTAACCAAGCTCTCCTTGAGAATCTCCTTCCTTCTTCTGATGTTGGACTTAAGAAACTCTGCACCCTTGTCCGTTATGATGATGTCACCCTCACCCACGGTGGCAAAGCCCATGGAGTTCGCTGCATAAACAATGGGCATTAGGTCGTCTACGTCTACCTCCATCTCCTTCTCTATTTGATATAGGTCTGCCTTTCCACCAAATATATTCTGGAGAATCGAAAGTAATCCAAGGAGATCCGCTATTCTAGCATCGGAGCTAATTACGTTCATAACTACAACCTTATGTAAAGCTGAATATTTCAATCTTTCTTAGCTTGTTCAAGCATCCCTCGAGATCTCCTAAATACTCTATCCTTAACCCAGAGCGAAATATAGGCAATGGGGAAAACATAGAAGCCCATCACCATGAGTATATCTAGGAGTGTTATACTAGGAGAAGAACCTAGTTGTGAAAGGGCCTGTAGATGGGCCTGGGACAAGGATGAGGAGAGTATGGCCATGATACCCAAGATTACCCCTAGATTTAGGGCCCATGTAATCCCCCTCTCAATAAGATACGAGAGGATCAAGAGAACTAATACGACCACGTAGGTGGACACGGATAGCAGGGAGGGTACAGTTCCTAGCAGGAGATATCCTCCGATAGCTAGGCAAACGGCAGAACCTAGGAGGAGAAGGGAGTAAATCTTCAACTCAACTTTACTTGTACCACCAAGAAAATAATGTTTTCTTGAGATAGTTATCAGTACGATTTATATTGGAGAGCCTGATCTAGATCATATGGCTAGCCTATCCAAAAGGCTCAAAATAAGGGAATCCTCGCTACCTGCCTACCTAGTTTTCAGTCAGTCCTTGGCATCCATTGCTCCTCTAAGCTCGACGGCGGCTTACCTAACAGCTACTCTTCTCCTGGCTGGAACCTCTAGTGGTATTGCCTCAATACTGGGCGTGTTGATGTACTCCCTTTGGGTCTATGTGGGATATCAGCTCTCGAGGTTTTTCCCATCTGAGGGAGGGACCTACACCTTTTCTAGACATATGTACCCTGAAAGGGTTGCAACTATTCTGGGATGGATGTACTGGGGGAGTTACATGTTTTACCTGATATCTACCTCAACTTACGCTACCGGAGTGCTTCTCCCTCTTCTAGGAGCACCGATTTCCATAGACCGGTTAATGGAGGTTGTGCTTCCATCAGCTATAGTACTGCTCATGATTACCGGGATCAGGCCACCGCTTTACTATAGTCTAGTAACTTCACTGGTGGAGATTGCCGTAATCGTGGTTCTGGGCATAACGGTGATTGCACATAGGGGGCTTTCCCTAGTCCCGTTAACGCCCTCCGCGGGACTGTCTCAGGTGTTAAGCGGGGCCATGGCCACCTCTTTCTCGATAGCTGGTGGTGGTGCTGCCTTCTTCCTAGGGAAGGAGGCCAGAGGAAAGGGAAAGACTGTAAGCAAGTCTTACCTGTTGGCATTTCTCCTTGCCTCCGGAGCCATAGTGTTCTCCTCGATTTACCTCGTAACAGCTGGAGGTTCAACTCAGGGAGTTGAAAACCTAGCCAATACTGGCTTTCCCGGTCTTACTGTCGCGAATCAGTACATGGGAGAATCCTTTGCCTCAGCTATGCTACTACTTACTGTGAATAGTTTAATTGGTTCTCTAATTGCAGCCTACGTGGCCTTATCTAGACTGACCTTTTCCCTGCTTAGAACTGACTTACCAAAGTCTACCCTTATTGTGGGTTCCCTCTTCCTGGGAATCAACGGGGTAATAGCTGGGCTGGGGAATCTAGTACAGTGGTATCAATACTTTTTCCTGGGCTCGTTAACCGCACTCTTCATCACACATGCCTCGCTTTCCCTAGGCCTTCCCAAGATCAGGAATAAGCTAGCCTTAAGCCTTCTCAAGTCCTTTCCGGGGATTCTCTCAGCCCTTCTCATGATGGTAGGCCTTTACTCCATTTACCTTGAGGTTGGAGAGGAACTGGTTGTGGGGATCTTAGCGTGTATAGTTCTCGTCATGGTAGGAGTGATTCAGGGCCTAATATCCCGAAGAGGGGAGGGAAAGAGTAATATTTCATGATCCCTCTTATAAGATCCTGCCATTCAACTATATTTATGTGAAACTACCCGAAGCGATAATTGAAATTGGGAAGGAGGCTCGAAACGAAGCCAATGATGCGCTTGAGGGAAAACTGGACGTCCAGGAAATCGTGAAGATACGACTAGATACCGCTGAATTTTACGTCGAGCAGGCCAGAGAAACACTAAAGGCCTCTCATGTTTTAGCTAGCGAAATGTTGTTCAAGGCAATAGTTGAGGGCATTAAGGCCTTGGCAGACTACTTCGGGATAAGAAAGGAACTAAGGGAACTTCCGATGTACTTAGAGGACATCCTTGGCGAATGGATAGGAAATGCATGGGAGATTGGAAAAAGGCTACACTATGACGGGTATATATTCGAGTTCCTTCAGCAGGATGATGTTCAAGAATATCTAAAATATGTGAAGGAGTTCGTAAATAACTGCAAGATAGCTGTTCTTTATTAATCGTCATGCTCTCCTTGGTATACAATGGACAAGTTAATACTTTGTTCCAGTTGCGTTTTTGTCACATTGCCGTTAGCTATTCCCGTAACGTAAAATTGAACTTCGTATATTCCCTTATGAAGCTCCACCAAATCTGACGGTGACGATAAAGTTAGTACGACGGTCCTATGATCTCCCTTTGACAGGTCTAGTATCGCAATAACATAAAGGGACTTTATTGTACTGTTAGTGCTCAATTTCAGTAGATATCTTCCAGAATGGTCCACAACAAACGTTTCGGTGAAATTGAGATTGAAGGGGTGGCCTTGAGGTGTTGAAGTCGGGGTCGTCGTGGAAATCAATTTCACCGAGGAGAACACTGTAAAACCTAGGGAAATGGCCAAGAGAACAATCACAATGAGGGTTCTCATTTTGCACCACCTTTTATCACGTACTTAACCTTTCCCCTCTCCCTGATCTCCTCCACGAGTCCTAGTGTTACTAGTTTCTTCACCCTCCTATACACCGTGGTTCTCGGGAGGAGTGACAACTCTGATATCTTATTTAGGTTATCAGCACCTGCCCTTATGGCATCGAGTATCTTCATGTCCCTATCATCTAGCTCGTTGGGAGGGGTAATTTGAGGGGATGGTCTTCGTCTCCAAAGCAAATAGGCCAAGTAAGCTGTTACTCCACTGCTCACTCCCGTGGTATAAATGTAAGGGTTTAGGAATGGATTCTGATCCATGACGTAGTACAGGACGGTAACATTACCACCACTGAACGTGATATTTACGTATTGTCCCTCCTCATTGAGGGATATTGGAGTAGGGGACATATAGGTGATCTTGGAGTTCAAGGGAAGAAGTACCGAGACTGAGGATATATTGGGTTGAGAGATCTGTATAACTCCCTTGGTCTTAACGTGAAACTCGATCTCCGAGGTATTAATAGGGTAGACGTATTGCCCCTTTTCCACTACTCCCTGTGATGTGGCGAGGGTCCAATTGCTTGGGATGAGAATCCATTCGGGCTTGTTAAAATATAGTATGACTGTACCGTTATAGTAGAATGTTGCACTGACTTGTGAAATTGCAACTGGTAATAATGCCAAGACCATCACCAGCAGGAAGATTACCCTCTGAGACATGACAGTAACACCGCTATCCCAGTCAGGGCGATGATGGCAAAGTAGAATAGAAATGCAAGTACCACGGATAGGCTAGGATACGCTGGAGCTATAAATGCCATAAGCTTTAGCAAGTACTCAGCTGCCATGAATAAAAATAGAAATTATAAGATAAAAAATGTTGTCACTTCTTCCTTCTGAGCAAAATTAGAACAACTACAATGATTATAATCACTACAACAATGGCAATGTAAAATGCAGGGTTCTGGACGATCACTGATGTCAACGGAGGCGTTACAGTGACGAAGAAGTGATCATTTTGAACGAATGGGACAAGGGATCCTGTCTGGTTCCAAACTAGTGTCAGCGTCAATGGATATGAACCAACAGATGCTCCTCCGCTTACGTCGACCACGTAAGTAACGTTAATCTCTTGTCCAGGACCTATATCACCTAAACTCGACTCAGACGCGGTCAAGCCCTGTAAGGGATTGGATGAACTCACGTGAGGATATATTACGTCAGAAGTTCCAAGTATCGCCTTAACATTCTTGGCAGTTGCGTTACCCACATTCTTAACAATCAAGGTAATGGGGACTTTAGTATCACCTGCCTGTAAGGATGGATATATTACTTTAACTATTGTTAGATTGGCCTTAGGATATACTGTCAAGGAGTAAGATTTGGTGTAACTCCCACCATCGTAGAATACTGTGAAATTAAGGTGGTACTGCCCTGGGCTGACCGAGTCTGGTACGTTAATGAGGAAGGACACATTTATGGGCACACCGGGAGGGATAGCCCCAATAGTCAAGTTATTTTGAGAAATCACTGGGAAGGGCGACTGTAGTAGGACATACGAGTTCTGTGCCGCGGCAGTTCCGTAATTGGTGATTACACCTTCAACCCTCACATCATAAAATCCTGGAAATACCTGAGGTGGCACGGTGAAAAGTGAGAGAGCTATCTTAGGTGGGTAAACGGTAACCGGAACGTACTCAGTTACATTAACTTGACTATAATGCATAATCACTGGTATGTAATACGTCCCAGGCGTCGCGTTGGGATATACGTTCACGGTTATTGTACCCTCGTTAATCTGACCTGCTGGAACTATCCCTATCATAAGAGAATTCTGGGTGAATTGAATGGGGAACTCCGAACTACTGACGTATAGCGAAACGTTGAGCGCATTTACATCCCCTAGGTTTCTCACAATGAAGGTTAAGGGAAGATTAGTTTGACCTGGTGCAGCGGTCAAGGGTGAAGAGGTGGATCCCCAGACGCTGGATACGGAGAAAGTCTCGTAACCAACTATGGGAACAGTGATGAAGGTACTGATCACCTCCTTCCCTGAGAAATACTGGATTTGGGCGGGGACCTGGTATACTCCCGTGGTCGCGTTGGGGTAAACCGAGGCATAGGTTGTGACCTCAATGGGTTGTCCTGGCGGTAAGTAGCCTATGTTGAGGTAGTTCTGCATGAACTTGATGGGGTAGGTTGAGGTTAGGAGAAGAGAGGCGTTGGACATCTCCACGTTGCCCTGGTTGTCTATGATGAGTGTTATGGGAACGTTGTTGTCACCAGGTGCGACCAGTTGAGGTGAGGAGGGAGAACCCCAAACTGCCTGAACTGATGCCCTGGTGTAGCCTAGGATGGCGACTGGTACGTAAATGGTTTGCTTCTCGTCAAAGTAGTTTATAGTTCCCTTGACATAGTACACGCCAGGAGAGGCGTTAGAGTACACCGAGACAGTCAGCGTAGTTTCTGAGTAAAGTCCTGCAGGTATTATGCCAAGGTAACCGCTAGTTTGCAGGAAATGTAATGGGAACTCGTTCTGAGGGAAGGTAATTGAAACGTTGTCCACATTGACGTCGCCCAGGTTGTTGAGTATTATGGTGAGCGGAAGCCTAGCACTCCCAGCTCCGGCCACTAGGGGATTAGATGTGCTTCCCCAGATTGTAGTGGCGGAGAAATTAGCGTAACCAGTAATTGGAATAGATATCGTAGTAGTTATCCTGGAATGTGAGAAATACTGGATTTGGGCGGGGACCTGGTATACTCCCGTGGTCGCGTTGGGGTAAACCGAGGCATAGGTTGTGACCTCAATGGGTTGTCCTGGCGGTAAGTAGCCTATGTTGAGGTAGTTCTGCATGAACTTGATGGGGTAGGTTGAGGTTAGGAGAAGAGAGGCGTTGGACATCTCCACGTTGCCCTGGTTGTCTATGATGAGTGTTATGGGAACGTTGTTGTCACCAGGTGCGACCAGTTGAGGTGAGGAGGGAGAACCCCAAACTGCCTGAACTGATGCCCTGGTGTAGCCTAGGATAGCAACAGAGGCATTAACAGTCTCATGGAATTTGTGAAATATCGAAATTGGTCCTGCGACCTTCAGGCTTATATTATAGACTCCGTTAGAGGCGGAGGTATTAATATTGTAGTAGTAAATTACGTTGATTACCTGCCCTGGATTCCATTGAAGTATTGATGTATTTTGTGTATTATTGTAATAATTTATAAGGGTGAAGGGATATACGCTAAATGCTGAGATATTAACATCATACAGTGCAAAATTGTTGGCATTAATCAAAGTGAAGTTGATTGGGACATCCGTCATTCCAGGAGCCAATGGTTCCTCTAGGGGTCTGGCGTACATTATAAAGTGCAACTGAGGAGAGGAAATTCCTATTCCAAAACCAACTGAAACAGTCGCGAAAAATGTTCCAAGAAGCAATAGTCCGGTTATTAACGTAATGTACAAAGACCTTGATGTCATGGTTGCTAAAGATATATCTTTAGTATTTAAAGTCATGTAATGGTAAATGTTTCAGACGATTAGAGGAAGAGACAGGAAATACTTTGGTCTATTTACCCTTGAGTTCCCAGTAAGCTCTTTCGAAGGCTTTGTTTACAACGTCAAGGTAACGGGTAAGGTTCTTCATTTCATCAAGCCTTATCATAACTAGGAAAACATTAGTTGAACCGTTCTTGTTATAGAATGATATCTCCGGTGGCTGGGCCTTCATACTCTTGAACTCGTCCTCGATGAGGTTGCGTGCTTTCTCCAACAGAAGGTTACCTGGCACGTCAGCATTAACCGTGAGTTCGTAGGGATAGGAAAATGACCCATCCTCCTTTAACTTGGTGAACACGGTGTTTCCAAGGAATGCCGAGTTCGGAACCTTAACCAAATTTCCCGAGATAGTCCTAACTTCTGTAAAGAGAAGGGTGACCCTTTCGGCCTCTCCGACTATGGGTGGAGACCAAATCCACGACTGTAGTATAACCGCGTCTCCAGGTCTCAAGGTTCTGCTTGATGTGACCATAACCCCAGATAGAATGTTGGAGACAACAGTTTGAGCAGCTAAACCTATGGCCACACCGCCCACCGCACCGCCTATGGCTGCACCCGTTAGATTCACCCCTAGGGCTGAGAGGATTGCCAACACCAAGAGAGTGTATAGCACGAGATCTACGACAAGAGATACGGTCCTCATGGTCACCTTATCGGCTCTTGAGGCCAAGTAGTTCTCCAAAGCGTATTTGATGATTCTAATGACAATGTAGCCTCCTATTCCTACGAGAGCAGCATCCAATCCGAGCTGCACATCATTAACATATGGCACCAATTTGGAATTAGAAGCGATGAATGCTGATAAAATAACATGAAGAATGTAAACTAAGGCTCCAATTATTATTAGCAGAACAAGGATTCTTATTAGTGGTCTAGTAGAACTCATGGGTAATACACTAAGCTAGCATTTCATTTATTTTTTACTACCTTTTAGGCATGCCTCGATCAGTACATGGTTATAGTGACACCGAAACATTTCTACGGAATAACTCGATAATTTAAGAGTTGAAAGGATCTGCTACATGACCAGAACAAGTAATTTTTTCTACTTTCGGTTGGTTGGCATCGAGTGAAATTTATTAAAATGCCAAAACGGGAAAGGGACATTCACGTAGCCCTTGAAATTTCATCAGAGATCTTCTCGTCAGCCCTGGGAAAGTCCCTTGGCCTTCCAATTAACGAGGTTGAGCTAGTTAAATTAGACGATGGTAGATACGGCCTCTCCATGGATCGTCTAGAGGAATTTGAGGGAAATAACGTTACCAATCTTTTCGAGCTAGGGATGGCCTTACCCTTTGAAGAGTTTCTTCTGAATGTGGATCTCAAGAGGGAACATGTGATGGCTAAGGATGGAAAAGGTCTAATCATAGACCACGGTCATACCTTAGACGCCTGGAAACCACTTTACTATGTGGAACAGATACTCTATAACCCCGTAACAAGGTTTGATCTTTGGGCAACAAGGGACTCACTACAGGAAGGGGTGGAAATAGTTAAGGGTATTAACGTCGATGAGGTCTCTAAGACGCTTAGAGAAGCAATGACGCGGGTAATGGATACTGGTATATGTAGCCTTTTCACCAGGCAGGTAATGGAGGAACATTTGCAGATATCCACAAAGATCCTGAGGCACAGGAAGGCCATAGTCCCAAGGTTTTACATCTAAACATCTGTCTTGTTTATTTAGATCCTATTGTTACTTTAATGCTTTATAACGAATGTTACCAATATTCTACCTATGGAGTGCGATGCGGCAGTAGTCTTGATTTTCAGGGATGATGGGAGATTCCTCTTAATTAAGAGGGCTGATCAGAAGGGAGATCCTTGGAGCGGACACATGGCGCTTCCAGGCGGGCACAGGGAGGTAAACGAAAGCTGTGAGACTACCGCTGTGAGGGAGGCGCAGGAGGAGGTAGGAATTACGCCCACAAACTTGAGCTATCTTGGAATGTACTCTCCACACAACAGGGAAATGCGCGTTGCTGTGTTCGTTGGACATACAACCTCTCCCCAGGTAAAGATAGATGGGGAGGTGGACAAGTGGTTTTGGGTTCATCCCAGCGAATTAAAGGAGGAAAAGGATCATTTTGTTTACCAGAGCTATATCATTTGGGGAATGACCTACAGAATACTAAAGGACTTCCTTTCAGCCCGGCAACGATCAAGTCATCAAGTCCAAGCCGTCGACCAGTCATCACTTAAGGAATAGGTTCTCATACTCCTTTACATATTTAACGCTTCTCTTCAAGTCACTGAATAACCTAGATGCCTCCTTGACGTCTTCTGCCTTGACTATACCCCTCCCGGCCTTCCTTGCTATCACCTGTGATGGCTCGAGTAGCTGGATAGAGTATCTGAGGCTTTCCTCAGCAGCCATGCTTGTGAGCTCATCTAGCGCAGCAGGTTCCAGCTCGATGTCTAATTCCTCTGCACGTATGGAAATGATTTCCCTGCTCTCTTCCTTACTGTACGGCCTAGTTGTTATAATGAGAAGCCTGTCAAGCAGATCCAGGGGCATGCCGTGAGGTGCCTCAACGTCCGTACCCCTTATCTTAGTTGTCCCCCTATTCGTGGCTAAAACTAGGATGGGAGCCAACTCCGCTTCCAGAGCCTTAGTGAGGAACGAGAAAGTCTCTATATCCAGCATGTGCGCGTCGTCTATGAACAACACCCCAGGTATGAGCTCGGCTGTACCCTTGTTAATCATGTCCTTCACGTAGGCATCTACCTGTTTCCTGATGTCCTGGCTCACCTCCCTCTCGCTCCAAAGGGAAAACAACGCTGTAATGGAGATGCTCTGGGCTGCGAGGGTTAGATCCAGGTCATAAAGGGTGAACGTATTAGTGAGTTCCTTCTCCTTCTTGACCGGTCCACTGGGGATCTCTACTGTCCTTGCGGTATCTATGTCAAAGGTCTTAGCTCCCTCAACGTCCTTAGCCTTTCCCACCTTGACTACGTTTCCTGTCTCCGCATCTATCCATATTACGTCGCCTTTCCTTATTCCCATCTTGCTAATCTGTTCAGCAATCGTTTCCCCAGCAGTGAGAGTCCTCTCCTCGTCCTTTGTGGCAAGCTTCAATTCCACCTCCCTAGGAATCTGAACGTAGGGATTTATCCTGCTCCTGGCAATCCTCATCTTAACGTCCTTTACTACTCCCTCGTAAACCATCCTTCTTTGTCTCACTCTCACGCCTATGGACTTCCTTAACGCTTGAGTGAGAACCTCGGTCTTCTTCAGGTCTACAGAGTAAATTTCCGAAGCGTTGAGGGTGTTGAAGGGCGTATCCTCACCCAATTCCTTGGCGATGCCCACGGCGAGAGCCGTCTTACCAGTTCCCGGTGGCCCCACGAGGAGGATGCCCTTACCTGCCATTTTACCCTGCTTTATTAACTGCACAACTACCCAGGCAGCTTCCCTAGCCTCGAGCTGTCCCACTAGGCCATCTGCCTTGAACTTAGCCTTTCCATTCTCGTCCACACCTAGACCTGTAATATGACTATGTATACTTGCTCTTCCAGTCTCAACTTTCCTAACTTCCTTTATCTCGGCCATGGGACATCTACTAGTTCTTTACGTCGATATTTTTGAATTTAACTTTTGAAGTTGCGTAAATGGTCTGGCGAGAATTTCTAGGAAGTGGGTGAAGGGTGAGGGAAACCTTATAGTCTAGCCAACAACCTTTTTCCCTGTGATGATAACCTTTGGGGCAGAAATGTGAAGAGGTGGCGGCTAACTGACTACACCAGTTCACCTTTCAGTAGGAAGGCTTAACGTTGACGTGATAGTGAAGGCGGATAGAATACCTGAACCGGATCACCCATTCTACACTGACACCATGGGTATCTTTCCTGGGGGAGCTGCAACTAACTACGCCCTGAGTGCACACAGGTTGGGTCACGGTTCTAAGATACTGGCCAAGATAGGGAGATCCCCCATCGTGAAATCATTGATGACGCAATTGGCAGAGGAGGGAGTTGGACTGGACTACGTGGAAGAGGTGGACGTTGAACCAAATCTGACCATCATCTTTTTGAGAGAGGATGGGAGGATATCCATGATCCGAAAGAAAAGCCACTCACTAATACCAACGGCCGAGGACGTAAGCAAGATGAGGGGAATGTTTGACGTTGTTCATTTCGCATCTGTTCCCCCAACGTCAGTTGTGTATGACGAGGGCTCTAAACTGGTCAGCTATGACCCTGGGCCTTACGCTGCAGAGTACGGTGGGGAGAAGGTTGATATAATTTACACTAACGAGGCTGAGTACAAGAGACTAGGATCTAGGGTTAATGCTAAACTGGTGGTGATAAAGCGAGGAAGTAAAGGAGCCACAGTATTGGGGGACGGAGTTGAATGCGAAGCCAATGGCCTTAGGGTTAGCGTTGTTGACACAACGGGAGCGGGCGACGTGTTTGACGCAGCATTTAACGTAAAGTACTCCCAGGACGAGCCTGTGGAAGACGCGTTAAGATTTGCAATCACGGCTTCAGCCCTTAAGGTAGAAAGGCTTGGTGGAACTGGCTCACCAACACTCGAGCAAGTTGAAGAAAGACTAAAAAAGAGTGAAGTAAAAGTAATTTGTAGATGATTGTATTATTTGTTGACTTTGACTATTTCTTTGCTCAGGTTGAGGAGATCCTCAATCCCTCGTTGAAAGGTAAGCCCGTGGTTGTTTGCGTCTACTCAGGGAGGACGAAGGACAGCGGAGCAGTGGCAACGTCCAACTACGAGGCGAGGAAATTGGGAATTAAGGCTGGAATGCCTATAATCAAGGCCAAGGAGATCGGGAAAGATGCCGTGTTCCTTCCCATGAGAAAGGAAGTATACCAGCAGGTATCACGAAGGGTTATGAACATAATTTCGGGGTACGGGGATAAACTGGAGATAGCCAGCATAGACGAGGCCTACCTGGATATAACCAGGCGGGTGAAGGACTTTGACGAGGCGAAGGAGCTGGCGAGGAAGTTAAAGGCTGAAGTACTGGAGAAGGAAAGGCTCAGGGTAACCGTGGGAATAGGCCCCAACAAGGTTGTTGCAAAGATAATTGCAGATATGAATAAACCAGATGGGTTGGGAATTATCTACCCTGAGGAGGTTAAGGATTTCCTCTATAACCTTGACATATCCAAGGTACCTGGAGTAGGAAAAATAACTGAAGAGATCCTGAGAAAGGTCGGAATCAATAGACTAGGCGACGTCATCAATAAATCGGGGGAACTCGTCAATCTTGTGGGGAAGAGTAAAGCCAATTACCTGTTGAGCCTGGCAAATAACACGTATCATGATCCAGTTGAATCTAGGGAGATAACCCATAGGGGGAGATACGTCACCTTACCTGAAAATACCAGAGACCTAAATAGGATACTTCCATCGTTGAAGAGGTCCATAGAGGAGGCCTACTCCAAGGTGGATGGTATTCCCATGGAGATTTACGTTGTGGCGATCATGGAGGACTTGGATATAGTGAGCAAGGGGAAGAGTTTCAAGTTCGGGGTTTCCCAGGATAGGGCACTCTCTGTGGCTCAGGAGTTGTTAAACAAGATTCTCGAGTCCGATAAAAGGAAACTGAGAAGGGTAGGGGTAAGGCTGGGGAAGATAACTAAGTCCTCAACCCTAGAGGACTTCCTCCACTGAAAGAGTTATCAAACCCTCAAGCTTCCTTGGATCAGGCTTCCCAAATCTGTTCACGTAGTTGAGATAACCCCTCACTCCCCTGTCATCTCCCTCTATCCTTGCGTCGATCCTAGGGTTAAGTATTAGAGGAACGTTTTCTGTGACCCTCGACCTCTCTATCCTCATGGCCTTGGACAGTTTATCCATGTCCTCCCTTACACCCTCTGCCCTTACCATGACCTTATCTCCCTCCACCAACTTGATGCCATTCGCCTCGCCGTATTTGTCCTCTACTAGGACAAACCTAGCGAGTCTGCCACCCTCCACATCCTCATAGAAATTCAGTCCAAGGAGATACTTTCCACTCACTGCAAGGGGAATGACCACGAGCCTTTCGTGACCAGCGAGGTTGGCTATAGGCTTTATTTTGACCTTCATGAATCTACTTTCGTGCTCGAGATAGATGGGTCTTTCGGTGAGGGCGGTGGACAGATCCTGAGATCCTCGTTAGCCCTGTCATCCCTCACGGGGAAGGGGTTTAGGATAAGAGGGATAAGGGCGAAGAGGAAGAATCCAGGCCTTCAACCTCAACATCTGACTAGCGTGAGGGTAATGAAGATGCTCACCAACGCCAGGGTCAGCGGAGATTACCTTGGATCCACGGAGCTTGAGTTTGAGCCTGGTGAGGTTGTGGAGGGGAGTTTCACCGTGGACGTGGGGACTGCGGGGAGTGTATCCCTAATAGCCATGACCGCTATTCCACTGATGATTAACAGGAGGATCTCCCTTAGAATTAGGGGTGGGACTGACGTGCCCCTCTCTCCCCCAGTGGATTACATGCGACTCGTTTTCATCCCCCTCTTGGAAAAGATGGGTATCACTGGGAAAATTGAGGTAAAGAGGAGGGGCCACTACCCCGAGGGAGGGGGAGAGGTCGAGGTTTACGGTTTCAGGGGAGAGCCCAGGGACCTGGTGCTAGATAGCTTTGGCGAATTGAGGGAAATTACAGGGGTCTCGCACGTTACCTCCCTCCCCGCGCACATAGCGAAGAGGCAAATTCAAGGTGTAATGGAAGTCCTAAGGGAGTTTAACGTGCCTGTAAAAGTAGAGGAGGAGGTAAGTAATGAAGGAAGTAGAGGCACAGGAATAGTGCTGTCAGCGCACGGTCTTTCAATCATGGGGGCCAGTAGCCTAGGGGAGAAAGGAATTACCGCAGAGAACGTAGGTAGAAAGGCAGGCACAGAGCTACTTAAGGAGTTGAAGACTGGAGCTGCCGTGGACTCCCACATGGGAGATATGCTGGTGACCTTCTCGGCCTTCGCGAATCTGGAGTACACGGGATCCTTGTTGACACAACACACTGAGACTAACATAGAGGTGATCAGGAAGTTCCTAGAAATTGACGTGAAAATTGAGGGCAGGTCTCCCTTCAAGCTTAGGTTGAAGAGGAAGTAGGATAAATCACGGCCCTTCCCACGATTCTCCCCTCCATTAAATCCATAATGGCCTGGTTTACCTCGTCTAGAGGGTAAGGTACCGTTAAGGTCTTCAGCTTACCATCCTCAAACAACTTTACCACATCCACTAGATTCTTCATAGTACCGTAAAGTATTCCCCTCACCCTGAGTCCCCTGAGAACTAGGAGCTGATCTGGGATAGATAGTTCCCCGCCAAACTCGCCAACTACCCTCAGCTCTCCCATCCTCCTCAACAGCCAAGGCAAATCCCTCAACGTGAAGTCGCTTCCCACGTAGTCCAGGATAAAGTCGAACTTCCTCAACCCCACCGAACCGGAGAGATCCGTTGAATATTCCCCCTTAGTGAAAACTATCTCGTCGGCCCCCAATTCCCTAGCCTTCTTCAGCTTCAGTGGGTTCCTACCCACAACCCACACCTCGGAATTGAGGTTCTTGAGAAGTTGAATTGAAAGTAAAGCCACTGCTCCCGTACCAATTACCGCGACCCTGCTTCCCTCAGTTATTCCCTCCACAGAGCTCATCGCCGTCACACCGGCGTCAGCCAGGGGGGCAACCTCAAGGGGTGAACCCCTAACAGGGACAAGGGGAAAACCAGTGACGTCAACTCTCTCCGCAAATCCGCCATTTCTTTGAATGCCTAAAACCTCAACCCTCTCACAGAACTGTGGAAAACCGGATCTGCATTCCCTGCAGGTACCGCAACCCTTGGCGTTGTAAACGAGAAATGTATTTCCAGTCTCATCCACCACTGATATCTCGTGCCCAAGGACTAGGGGTAACCTAGTTTGAACATCCCAACTCCATTGACCTGTGAGGACGTGTAAATCCCCGTGACATAGACCTGTAGCCCCCACCCTCATGGAAACGCTTGGAGGAGGAACGTCCACCAGGACTAGGGGTCTACCGAACTCTTTAAGAACTGCAGCTCGCATTACCATCCTGCCTTTAGGTAGGCGTCCCTCTCCCACTGCGTTACAAATGATTCATACTCGTCTATTTCTCTTGTTTTGAGATCAAGGAAGGCCCTTATTAGCTCTTCACCTAGGGAATACTTAAGGGAGGTGTCGCTTTCTAGGTTGCTCAAAGCCTCCCTCAAGTCTCTGGGAATGCTCTTTACGACGTTATTGACCTCGGCGTCTAAATTCTTCTCAATGCCCTCAATCCCAGCCATGATGATAGCTGACAACAGCAAGTAAGAGTTGGTTAAGGGATCCGCAAGGCGAAACTCTATTGCCTTTTGCTCCTTTATATTACTGGGTATCCTAAGGAGGAAGTGCCTCTCTGAACCCATACCACCTAGGTTCGGAGTTACTAACTCCTTGAACCTCTTGTAGGAATTTATCGTGGGAGAGGCTATAGCCAAAATTGATCCCAGGTGCTCCAGAATTCCACCAAAGAACGCATAGGCTGTTCTACTCAGCCCCACTCCCTTGGGGTCGTTGGGGTCCAGCATGGCATCGGAACCGTCTGACTTAACCAACTTAAGGTAAATGTCCATGCTACTTCCAGGTGTATTGGCGAAGGGCTTCGGCATGAATGTTGCCATCTTCCCGTGAAGTTTAGCAACGTCCCTGATTACTTCTCTCGCCGTTATCAGGTAATCCGATGCACTCATCACATCTGCAGAGGAGAAGGTTATCTCGTATTGCCCAGGACCATAATGCTTGTTTATCATCTCAACTTGTACGCCCACCATTTCAAGGTGTTTGATTACATCCTTCAGGAAATCTTGCTGATCCATTAACCCCTC
Source organism: Metallosphaera sedula DSM 5348 (assembly GCF_000016605.1). NCBI lineage: Archaea > Thermoproteati > Thermoproteota > Thermoprotei > Sulfolobales > Sulfolobaceae > Metallosphaera > Metallosphaera sedula. The sequence goes on from NC_009440.1 coordinate 556,055, forward strand.
CGGAGAAAATGCCTTTCCCATGTCGGCAGTCTCCCAGTTACCCTGATTATTCTTAAGCAGGTAGAAGGTGGGTTCAAATGAGGTTTCCAACCTGAGACCGTGCTCCTCTAGTTTATTTACTGCCCTCTGCAGAAGGCTTCTTGTACAGAAGGGTAATGGGGAACCGTCTGGTGAGAAGAGAAAGGAGAGCACTCTTGCTGTCCTCTCAAGGTAGGGAATTATCACAAAGGACTGCGGGTCAGGAACGGCTATCATGTCCTCGTATCTTGACTTTAATGGTCTGTCTTGAAAATCTAGCATGACTAGTGACTCGGCGTAGGGAACTCCAAGGTCTTGGGCCATGACTCTCTCAAACTCTGCCCTTCGAAGAGACCTTCCTCTAACATGGCCTAGGATGTCTATGAACTCCACTCTAACATAATCGACCCTGCCAGACTTAAGGGTCTCAATGAGATCTGTCCTTGACAACTTAATCTGCAGTTTACTGATCCGGCTCAAATAAAAGCATTAGGTGAGACAATAGTTAATACCTTCTGATTCAATATAACTCATGGACCTCGAGGAACTGGAAATAATGAATCTCGGGGTCATTGCTTGCCAAAGAAGGGTGATTAGAATAGGAAATTACGAGATTAACTTCTCCAGGCAGGTTTCCGATGACGCCGTATACCTAGTTGAAGTCAAGTTCAGAGGGCATTTGAAGTCCAGAGGTGTCTTCACGGATTTCAGAAACGCTACCCTGTTCGCAGGTTCGTGGATTAAGAGCCTAATATGATCAGGTGTTCTTCCTTATGTCCAGGATCACGTGATACTTTCCGGGGTTAACGCTCCTCACCACCCTACCTTCCACCGCCCCTGGAAAGGAGGCCATAGCCTTACTCACAGGGTCCTCATCCCGGTTTGCCTCCACTTCGGCGAAGAGATGGAGATGGCCTCCAGGTTTTAGCCTTGACATGGAGAGTTCATATGCCTCTCTGTCCCTCTCGGGTAGCGGGGAGATTATCCTGTCCAGGGGTTCAAGTTGGTTCAGCCTGACAAAGGCGTCGCCGTACATGGGTATTACCCCGTAAGCGCTATTGAGCTCTACATTAACCATCATGAAGTAGTAGGCATATGGATTAATGTCAATGGAGTAAACAACTGCAGGTTTCCTCAGCTTATAGGCTAGAATAGAGATTGGACCAAATCCTGAGAAGAGGTTAGCGACCCTCTCGCCTGGTCTAACCTTTTCAGCTATCCTCTTGTGCTCATAGGATAACTTCTCCGAGAAGAAGACCTTCCTCAAGTCTAGGTAATAGGAACATCCATGTTCCCTGTAGATAGTATCACTCCTGTTCTCTCCAGCAAGGTGGACGTATGTGGGAAGTCTGTATATCCCAGACACATCCCTCTTCCTACCCCACACGGACTTGACCTTAGTCTTTCCCATTACCTCGTCAGCGTAAGCCCTAAGCTCGTTCATTTCGAAATCAAAGGGTATGGGAATTACCGCTATATCTCCCACTATCTCAATTCTTTTCCAGATGCGACCTCTCTCCAAACTCATTGATAATCTCCTGGACCTCCTCTATGTCCTTGCTACCTACGTTAAGGGGAACAGTTCCGTCAAGAACTGGCTCGCCACCCACAATTACAGTCTCTGGTACTCCGGTAGAGAAAAGTAGGGTCTCGTACGGCGATGTCAAATCAAGAGGGTAGAATGGTGGTTCATTCACCTGGTAAACCACTAAGTCTGAGGTCGACCCTATCTCTAGCGGATAATTCATGAGGAGTTGATTGTAACCCCAAATTGTTGCTGACTTGAAGGCCTCATCCGGGGTAAGAAGTAGCCTAGAAACAGCAAATCCTAGTTCTGCCCTTGGATCATATCTCAAACTAAGATCTAGGGCAATAGAAGGAGAATAGGACCCTAACGTGAATTTACATACCTCCACTGACGGGAGAAATGACAGGCCAAAACCGCGTTGCCTTATTACAGACAGGTCCCCCCTAGATCCGCCTCCTAGGGCTATGACTTTGTTTGGCGTGTTCCCCGAAAGGCTGACAGACCTATCCATAAGAACAGGAACCTTGAACTCGTTGGATAAGGCAACTACCTCGTCCAAATCATCGTCACTACATACCTTGAGAACAACCCTAGTTTCTCCGCCACTCCACTTCTCTCGAAGGACCTTAAACTCCCTCTTCCAGTCAGATGGACCCCAGCTACAACCCACGTTCACGGCAATTATGGGTCTAATCCCTACCTTAATCATGGCTCTTGCCACGCTTTCAGGATAGGGATCTGCCGTTACCGCGCTGGTAACACCAACCCTCAAAAGATGATAGGCACCTAGAATTGCGAAATGGTAAGCGTCACTTTGAGTCATAGAGGACACTATCTCATTGGCGTTCCTTTTGCCAGAGACAATTGAATACCTAAAGGGGTAAAGCGAAAGGATGGTATGAGTTGAGATAAGTCCAGGCGAGACAATTCTATCCCTTCCCCCTAAAACTAGTTCAGCATCTTCAAAGTCTTCTGGCTCTTCCTTCGTCATTGCTACCAGCTTGGATCCATCTATTCCTAGGTGGACATCCCTCAACACGCCAGTCTTACCATACGCAATTCCCGCCTTAATCGAGATTTTCAAGACTCTTCCTTGAGTTGAGTAAAGCTCGCTTGACTTATAAACATAAGGAAAGAGACGAACACCAAGGAGGAGGCTAGGCACTTTCTCAGCAAGACAAAACCACTTTTAACTCAGAAACCCTATTTCAATACGCCTTGTTTATTGAGGCTCTTGAGGAGGAGGCCAAAAGGATTCGTGACGTGAGGCCAAATGTATCTATCAGCCTTGAGGACGGAGTAATAACTGGAGCTGGAGATTCCTACGCCTCATGCCTAGCACTAGAAGGTGTATCCAGGGGGAGGTTCAGGTGCGTCGATCCCTATGACCTACTGGAGTGGGACCCTCCTCACATTCTTGTGATAGTGTCCGTGTCTGGCAGGCCAATCGTTTACCAATGGTTGCTGGAGAAATTTAGCGGAAGAAGCAAGATTTACGTGGTCACAGCCAACACGGAGTCGCGTATTGCCAACCAGGCCAATGAAGTGGTGGAGATACCTTACACCTCAAAGATACAGCTCCCCGGAACTCTTTCCTTTGTCTCAACCCTCAAAACCCTGTATGCCCTAGCTGGTATTGACGAAAGGGATGAAAAAGGTGCACCGCTTTCCCTAGGTCATGAACCATTCTTCGTGGGAAGGGCAGGAAATTACGGAATCGCCTACTTCGCGTCCCTGAAAATGTTTGAAATCTTCGGGGAAGTTAGTAACGCAGAGAGGTTTGAACAATTCCTTCACTCGCCTATATTCTCCACTGAGAATAGGATGGTAATACTACTCAGTTCAGGAAATGATAGGGAGAAAAGGCTCACAAGTGAAATGAAGAACGTATCCTTAACTGAGTGTACTACACTACTGTGCAACACTGAATCTGTAATCCTGTCCTTGATCCAGGAGATGAGGGTCAGGAAGTGGGACAGAATCTACTACCTCGAGAACAAAAATATCTTAAGGACCAGTTCCAACATGATATATTAGGTGCGGAAAATGACCGATGAGGTAGATCTAACAAAACAATCTGGGGGCTGTGGGGCTAACTCGCCGGCTGTCACCTTGATGAAGTTCTGGCTAGAGACTGGGGGTAATCGGGATATCAAAGTGTTTGCAACACCGGGAGTTCAGGCTGATCAGGTTGACATGTGGGCCATGGCGATGAGTGACCAAGGGGTTAAGATACTAAAGAAGGACAATGAAGACGGTAAAGTTGTTTACATAATACACTTGCCGTGATGGTCAATGAATTTCCTTAAGCTTGGTGAAGTTGTAGGCATTGCCCTACTTTTCTTCTCTGCCGTGATATACATTTTAGGCGATCCACTTCTCAGACTGATCTCCTATCAGGGACCTATTCTTTCAGGCGGGTTACTTGGATGGTACGTTCTCCATAGTTCAACTCCCAACGAGAAGTATGTGGAGGACCAAGATGGGGAGAGGGTCCCTATAACCTCTCTTCTGATTAGGGGGAGGGCTTGGCTTCTAATCTTGGTGGGCATAATGCTCATGGTACCGTGGTTTACACCTCAAATTTATTCGGTAGCTCTTCATGAGCAGATGATCTTTGTGATGTCCTTTATCTTTCAGTTTATAGGAGGATTCATAGTTGGCTACGTCCTACCTTCACTGAAATTTATGGAAAAATTCATTCTATACTCTCTTGGATTTGGTGCTGACCTATTTTTCGTCCTCCTTCTCTACGTTTACTCGAACCTTTTTGACATATCTCAGACTGTACTTCTTAACAACGTCTTGGTTTTGGTGTATGGCGTTAAGCTATTGGAAGGTATTATGTTTGGGGTTTATATTGTGAGGAGGATTAACGCGATCTAATTACCTATTCAACCTGGACACAACGTCACGTTTTATACTACTGTCAGAATACTAGTGAGAGATGAAGGGAAGAGTCGCGCTAGTTGGTGCTGGACCTGGAGATCCTGGCCTCATTACAGTCAAAGGCCTTCAACTTCTGGGATCCTGCGACGTTGTAGTATACGACAGACTGGTATCCGAGGAGCTTCTTAAGTTCGCGAGAAAGGACGCCGAGCTCATATATGCTGGGAAGAACCTAGGCGAGTCCCTTAATCAATCCCTCATTAACGAAATACTGCTTCAGAAGGCACTCGAGGGAAAATTTGTGGTTAGGCTGAAGGGCGGAGATCCCTACGTTTTCGGTCGCGGGGAGGAGGAATGTTCTTTCCTCCTAGAAAGAGGTGTAGATTGTGAGGTCGTCCCTGGAGTAACGAGCGCTGTCGCAGTCCCAGCTTACGCAGGGATCCCTGTCACATCACGGTGGTTTTCCTCTGGTTTCTGCGTGGTTACTGGATCCAAGGCTGACGGTTCAAGCATTGACCCTGATTACATCCCCAAGAAGGGAACACTCGTTATCATGATGGGGGTATCACGGGTGGAAGACGTAAAGAGAGCCATTCTAAAGGTAAGAGATCCAGGAGAGCCTGTTGCGGTCATAGAGAGGGGAACTACTCCTTCCCAGAGGGTTGTGGAGTGTACACTAGAAAAACTAGATTTATGCGTTAGGGAGAATGGTATCTCTTCTCCAGCGATAATTGTGGTGGGTGAAGTGGTCAAGTTAAGAAATAAATTGTGGAATTACCATGATACATTGGGCTGAAAGATTTGAAGGATCCCGTTTGTGGGGAAGAAGTTTCAACATCTACTTATACATATATGTACAAGGGTAAAACGTACTATTTCTGTAGCCCAATGTGCATGGCCGAGTTTAAAAAGAGACCAGAAAAGTACGTAAAATAGGGTACATGAAAAACATTTATACGTTGTAGATCATTGGGTTATATGTACCCACCAAAGTTCGGTTATGTAATACCCGATTCAGTGGACGAGGCAAACGAGTTTCTAGAGAAACATGAAGATGCCAAGGCTCTTGCGGGAGGTCATAGTCTAATTCCCATGTTGAAACTAAGGATACTTAGACCGTCATATCTCGTGGAGCTAAAGGGTTTAAATGACCTTCACTTCATCAAGAAAGAAGAGGGTAAAATAAGAATAGGTGCGCTCACCACGCATTATGAGATTGTAAAGGCAAATTTACCCCTGTTAAGTGAGGCCGGTGCCACCGTAGCCGATCCCCAGGTCAGGAACATGGGCACAATTGGGGGAGTAATATCTCACCTAGATCCTGCAGCTGATTATCCTGCCTCCCTTATTGCAATGGACGCCGTAGTGAGAATAAAAGGTACCAGGGGAGAAAGGGAGGAACCTTTCAAGGACTTTGCGAAGGACATGTTTTCGCCAGACCTGAATCCAGGCGAGCTCGTGAAAGAGGTCATAATACCTGGCTTCAAGGGTTATTCCTTCTCCTACAAGAAACTGGAGAGGAGGGCCGGAGATTACGCCATTGTGGGAGTGGCTGTCCTACTGAAGAAGGAAGCTGGAGTTGTGAAGGACGTAAGGATTGGTCTCACGGCGGTGAACAACAAGGCTGTTAGGGCGTCCGAAGCGGAGAAGGTACTTCTGGATAGATCGCCAGATGAGAAGCTCATAGAGGAGGCTGCGGAGAAGGCTATGAGCTACGCTAACCCCACCTCAGATATAAGAGGAAGTGCTGAGTATAAGAAAAAGATGACAAGGGTTATGACCAAGAGAGCTTTACAGGATGCGTTGACGAGGTGAGAGGAATGAAGGTCTACGAGAAAGATCAAAAGGTTAAAATAAACCTGAAAGTTAACGGTAAGGAAATTGAGACTGAGGTAGAACCCCGTAGACTACTTGTTCACGTTCTTAGGGACCTAGGATTCACCGGAGTTCACATAGGTTGCGATACATCAAACTGTGGAGCATGCACAGTTCTACTCAATGGAAAGAGCGTTAAATCATGCACCCTTCTCGCAGTTGAGGCCAATAACTCGGAGATAACCACAATTGAGGGTTTAGCTAAGGATGGAAAGCTTCACCCAGTCCAAGAGGCCTTCTGGGATAAACATGCCTTACAATGTGGGTATTGCACCCCTGGTATGATAATGCAAAGCGTCTGGCTCCTCAAGGAGAATCCTAATCCCACGGAGGAGGAAATTAGGGAAGGCATCTCAGGGAACCTTTGCAGGTGTACAGGATATCAGAACATTGTTGAGGCGATTAAGACAGCCGCCGAGAAACTTCGATTAGATCAGCCTCTGTATCAACGTCAATAAGCACTTCTTCCCCGCACTCTACGAAACATAGGTCAGAACTTTTTTTGAGAATGACTTTGGCCCCTACGTCTCCAGTGAGTTTTTCCACTTGATCAAACAACTTCCTCGAGAGGAGGACTGGATTGCCCCATTCCCCCTTATGAACAGGAATTACTGCGTTACATGAGGGATAAAAGGAGCTCAAGATCTTGTTCACAGTGTCCCTAGTGATGAGGGGCATATCTCCCAACGCAACAAGTACACCATCAGTGTCCTTGAAGAACCTGATTCCTAGCTTTAGGGAAGCGGAGATTCCCTCTTTCCAGTGAGGGTTGTATAGTATCACCTCTTCGGGAAAGTGGTTGATGATCTCGGGAGCATATCTTCCGGCGACTATTACCCTCTCAGAAGGTAGCGCGTTTAACACCCAACCTAGTACAGGGGTGTCTCCTATTTTAGCCAATAGCTTATTTCCCTTGAATCTTGACCCTTCCCCTCCCGCAAGAACAAGTACACCTATCACGTTCACATATACGCTATGTTCTTTATTATATCTTGGATCACTGTCGGTGTTACGATCTTCTTAAGAACATCATCGAGTATGGCTGACCTAAACTCAGGCTTATTAATCAAGTTTCTAGACTCATATTCAAGTTTCCCTGAGTCAGCTACTCTCTTTATCAGCTCGTCAGCTAACACATCGAAGTTCATTCCATTAACTATTTCACTCCACCTACTGGACTTTTCACTCAATAAGATCTGATTGTTCACTAGTTTACTGAAATAGTTTTTCAGGTCAGTATTACGTCCAAGCCTCTGAACCAATATATTCGTGAACCTTTTCCTTATGACTGGAATAGATAGAAGAACGAAATAGGACTTACCTCCCACGCTCCACGAATTTGCCCTATCTGCTACGTCATCAGCAGACATTAGGATTGCATTCTTTAGCGCGTCTCTCAATACGTCTATAATCTCTTCCTCATTAACTTCCATGCTGGTCTCCTCCGCAGATTTCCTTGTCGAATCAGGCTTAGCGAAAGATCCATACACGGATACTGTGTTGAATTTCCAGGTCGAGAACGGGCAAATTGTGAGAACTTTCTTGTTCTTTATTTGTACGAGCTTACCATGATATGTAGTAAAATAGGATCCGGCACACTCCTTATCTTCTCCCGAATATCCCAATTTTCGCGCCCAGCAACCCGCGTGAATAGTACCATTAACTTTATCCTTGAGTAAGTCATACGCTAGGACTCCCTGCTCGCCGCTAAGTTTATTGTAAACGTATAGGGCCTCTGGACACAGGAAATAAACTCCCCTTAGTCCCTGCTTCTCCTTTAACTCCTTGATCTTCATGACGTCCGCTTTAGCTCCCTCCACGTCGCCAGCAATCAGTTTATCAAAACCACAACAGGAACCATCCACTATCTTAACCCTAGGAGAATACGTGTTAAGTTCTTCGCCGTAATCCAGTAAGAATTGAAGAAAACCCTCAATTCCCTGCATATCGTATTTCGCAGCGCATCCCGCAAAGAGCATAACGGGGGGCTTGTTTCTATATTTACCCTCCACTATCCTCTCCATTTCCCTTATTCTAAACGAGACTTGAGGAGTATCTATGGGAGTAACATTCTTTTTCTCCCTGAGTTTAGGTAGAACTTCGGTAACACTAGATATATTTACGCCCACTGGACAAGCTTCCTGGCACTCCATACAACCGAAACAGGCCTCAAAATTAGTCTCACCCGTGAATAATCTACTAAATTTCCCTGGAGGTGACCTTAAGTAATCCTGCGTAGTTCTATAGGCCAAACAGGAGTCTAGGCATTGGCCACAATTCACGCATTTTAGAGCTTCTAGATATTCGGCCTTTATGGGGTTTGCATGCTTGGGGATTTTCACGTCTTTATCGAATTTATTCAGTATCACCTTTTGTATCTCTGAGTAACTCTGAAGGTTTGGGAACGGGAGAACAGTGGGATTCTTCTTTAGAAAAGAGAAGAACTCGTCCATGTCGTCCCTAGATATGGAGCCACATCTCACTACTTGCCTAAACGGCGAATTATAATTGATGATGTAACCCGGTCCCCATTCCACTTGTGGTATTTCCACGAGCTTGTCTGACCTCACGCAAATAGGGATTTTGTTATTACCGAGTAGTTTTTCCATAGATGAAGAGATCTCTTTTACCAAACTCGATGTGTCAATCGATCCGTTCTTCTTCTCAAGGAGCCCAGAATAGATGGAAGGAACGTAGTAAACTTCCTTTCCATCCCTAAAAATCCCAGTCCACGAAAACTTTGATTCCTCTGACGTTTCCACTAGTTCTCCATAATTTACAGTTAGAAGGGAGACCGTGAATTTATCCTTGAATTCGTGAACAATTTTCTTATAATTTACAAAACCAAATTTATAACTGCCAAACCCGGAGCCGTTGGTGGCAACGAAACCACCAACTGTTCCTGTCAAGTACATGGGAAAGAGGGCTGGATAGAGATTATCCCTAGAAAGTCTATCGAGAAGCTCCTTGAAGGTAATACCAGATGGAACGTCTAGTTTTGAAAAGGTTCCTTTGTTCTCCACGACCCTGTAGACGCTTCCATCTTCAAACCTAGAGGGGGCAATGGTAACCTTGGGGTTTAGATATTGGAGTATGGAGCCTGACATCGAGGTTCCTCTCCCTATAATTACTTCCTTCTCTTCGGTCACCATCTGCTTCTTTATGGATTCTATACCCATAATTGCTATGGCCCTACTGAAGATGGAAGCGTCTAGTATCATTTGATTGGATTAAGAGTAAGAACATTTAAATATATTTACCTTAACTTCCCTAATGGTCGACGTTGTAATACCTATCAGTGTTTCCGGCATCTGGCGTCCTTTTATTTCGGACAACCCTACGCGATCTGGCTCCATAGGGATAACGGTTATCCTGGAACCTTATTCCTTTGCTAGAGTTACAGAGGGAGAAGGTGTGTATCTCAACGGAAACCCAGTGAAAATGAAAAACCTAGAGTATCTGGAGGCTAAGATGGGGAAGGTTAGAGTAAATATGGAAAGCAAAGTTCCGTTGGGATTTGGATATGGCATGAGTGCCTCCGTGAGTCTAGCGTACGCCCTGGGTGCGTCGCAGATAAGGGGAATAGATCTGGAACAGGCAGCTTTGTTAGCCCATGAAAGTGAAGTTATCTCGGGGAACGGGCTGGGAGATGTGGTTTCCCAGTTCTTTGGCAGAAACATAGTTTACAGGGAGAGACCTGGATTTCCGCCATATGGAGTAATAAGAATCTTTGAGATATCTTCAGATGATATATATTCTAAACCTTTGGAGGCACTTCCCACTAAGTCTATCCTTCAGCCGCTTGATGTTTCGTTTACCTTGATTAATGAGTTCTTGAGTAACCCATCCATTGACAAATTTTTTGAGGTGTCCAGGAAATTTACCGAGGCTCTGGGATTTACGAGCCCATTTCCTAACTCCTTCCGAAAGAAGGGACTAATACTTAAATTGGGGAAACCGGAGTCGGACTCATGGATAAGACACAGGATAGCAAGTCGAGGAGCATACGTGGAATAGTACCTGAGAATCATCCTAGAAGAGAGTCAATACTGGTCAGAGAAAGACTCGTGGAGGCAATGGAGAGGGAAGTTGTGGTTCCCCAGGGGCTGATAGCTCAGGGTAGAGGAGAGTGCTTCGATTATCTAATAGGCGAGAAAACGAGGGATTTTGCCGAGAGAGCCTTGGAGGTAGCTGCGGTTCTCTTGATTGAAGCCAAAAACCCCGTGATTTCGGTAAACGGTAACATGGCAGCTCTCGTGCCAAGGGAGATAGTTGAACTGGCTGACGCGATCCCAGCTAAGATTGAGGTCAACCTCTTCTATAGGGATGAGATCAGGGAGAAAGCGATCGAGAAGGTGTTGCGGGAGGCTGGAGCAAGGGAAGTACTTGGAGTTGGGGAGGACGCGTCTGAGACAATACCAGAACTCTTTAGCCAGAGAAGGAGGGTAAGCAAAAGAGGTATCCTCTCCGCAGATGTGGTTCTCCTGGGACTTGAGGACGGTGATAGGACTGAGGCGTTGGTGAAGATGGGCAAGAAGGTCATTGCCATAGACCTCAACCCGCTCTCCAGGACTTCTCTAACTGCCAGTGTGACAATAGTGGACAACGTGATCAGGGCAATACCAGCCTTGAGGGAGAAGGTCCTTAAGATGAAAAGCCTGAGCAGGGAGGAAAGGGAAAAGCTCCTGAAAGGATATAACAATAGAGACGTCCTAAGGGGTGCCATGAAGTTCATGTCCGAGAGGCTGGCTCAGCTCTCCCTAGACTTATAGTTCTCCCTTCCTGGAAAGGTTCCCGTTTTTACGTCGTTAATGTATCTTTTCACAGCTTCACGTATCTCAGCCTTCAGGTCTAGATACTTCCTGGAGAAATATGGCTGTATATCTCCCATTCCTAAGAGGTCATGTATCACTAGAACCTGACCATCGCAGTGGGGACCTGCACCTATGCAGATTGTGGGTATGGACACCTTCTCCGTTATTTTCTTGGCTATTTCGGCGTAAACGTTCTCTATTACGATGGAGAACGCCCCTGCCTCTTCCAAGGCCAATGCGTCCGAGATCAGTTTTGCCTCGTCCTTCACAGTTCTGTAACCACCTAGAGTGAGATACCTTTGTGGTGTAAGGCCTATATGCCCCATAACGGGAACCCCGAACTTAACGATGTTTGCTACCCTTTCATAAACCTCTACTCCTCCCTCGAGCTTCACGGCGTCCGCGCCCTCGCTAGCCAGAATACCTGCGTTCTTAACTGCAACTTCATTGGAGGGCTCGTAGCTCATGAAGGGCATATCCACGACTATTAACTGCCTCGGGGAGGCTCTCACTACGGCCCTGGTGTGATGAATCATATGGTCCATGGTAACCTGGAGAGTAGAGGGAAACCCCAACACGTTCATTCCCAATGAGTCCCCGACTAGAAACCCGTCCACTTCAGTCTCCGACAGGATCTTTGCCATGGAGTAGTCGTACACTGTCAACATGGTTATCTTTTCTTTCCCCTTCTTTTTCAGGAAATCCCGAATTGTTAACCTTTGCATTGCTTATCCTTGCTATTCTAGAGGCCAGCGTTAAAATCTTCTTTATCCTTGTGGAGATATCCTTGGTTTCCTCGTACTGAACAGATCTTTTGTAGACGTCAAGGAGGAGGGGAAGATCCTCAAAGGCTAACCTTTTGAACATAGCCCTGTCTACGTCGCTCCTGATTCCCCTCTGAAGAAGAAGCTGGAGCTTCCTCTCTATATCCTCCAAACCGAGGCTCGTTGCTTGAGTCCTTATCAGGACAATTTCCGGGTCCTCCTCCCCCTGATCTAGGGCATCTCTCACGGACTCAAGGTCAATAAACCTCCACCAATGTTGGTTGCTGGACTTGTAGGACGTCTCGATAATCCCGAAGTCCCTTTCCAGGGCCCTAAGGATCATCTTGGGCTCAAAGTCGTAGCCCAGTTCCAGCAACTTGGAGGTTAGGGTTTTGTAGTCGAAGTCCCCTACCTGACCCCTTCCTCTCTCCTCTACAATGGATAGAGCTACCCTCAGAATTATCGAGGCCTTTTCGTACTTCAGCAGTGCCTCCGTTAGTCTATCCTTGATTCCCCCAATCAATATGCGATATCTTGAAAACATTATTATTAGTTCAATCTACTTACGATAGTGTATGATCGCGGACCATTCTGCTGTGAGTGTTACAGCGCTATACAAGAGCGTAGGACGTAAGGAGATTCTCAGGGGTTTAAGCTTTGACGTGGAGGAGGGCGAAGTCTTCGGTATCATAGGACCTAACGGTGCTGGAAAGACCACCACGTTAAGGGTACTTAGCGGGATCATTATCAGTTACTCTGGAGATGTCAAGGTTTTCGGGGAGAACCCGCGATCTGCCAGGGCAAAGGGATACATATCCTATATGCCTGAAGATGCCTTTCCCTATGATAGACTCACGGGCATAGAAAACCTTCAGTTCTATGCAAGGATTTACTCCAGGGGCGACAGGAAGCTTGAGGAGAGTTACCTGGAGAGAGGGATAAAGATTGCCTCCTTGGGAGATAGAATTTATGATAGGGCCATGGAGTACAGCAGAGGAATGAAGAGACGCCTAGTGATTGCCAGGACTCTCATGGTAAATCCGAAGTTGGCAATACTTGATGAGCCCACATCTGCTCTCGACGTGGAATCCTCAGTTAGAATTAGGGACATGATCAGGTCAATGAAGGGAAACACTACCTTGATTCTATCTTCCCATAACCTCCTAGAGGTTGAGTACATGTGCGATAGGGTCCTGATGATAAACAGTGGAAGGGGAGTCAAACTGGGTAAACCAAAGGAGATAATCGAGGAGACCGGGACTAGAAACCTTGAGGAGTCCTTCATAAAACTCGTGGGTGAAGGGTAGTGCTTTACGATCTCCTCAAAAAGGAATGGATAGATCTGAAAAGGGATAGGAAGATCCTCCTTGTCTCAATTCTCCTGCCTCTTTTCCTTCTCCCCCTCATAGGGGTAATAATCTACGCGTCGGTCGCCTCTCAACCTCCCACCGTGGGAATAATAAATAACGATACGTCCAACACACCCTACGTGAACGAGCTTGCCAGTTACGTTAGGAGTCATGGAGGGATAGTATACATCAACAACTTCACCATAGTCCCAGACGTCGAGATAATTTTCCCCCAAGGGTTTGCTGAAAACATCTCGAACATAGACAAGGTTGCGATGGTGAGGGAGATCGTTTTGATCTCTTCCCAGAGCAATGCCCAGAACATAGTGAACAATGGTCTATATCAGATCCTCTACAACACGTCTCTGGAGAGGATCTCGTTCCTGGCCAACGAAAGCCACGTTAATGTGTCTCCATCTACCATAAGGGAGCCTCTTGTTGTGGAATTGGGCTATATAAAGCCTACCAAGCAAGTCGCATCAAGTAGCACCGACAGGCTGGGGCAACTGGCGAGGGTCATATCTCTTATCCTCTTCCCTGCAGCAACCCCTGTAATCTTTTTCCTGACGGACGGGATACTAGGGGAAAAGGAAAGGAAAACCCTCGAGTCTCTACTTGCCTCTCCCATTTCTCCATTCCAGTTTATATCAGCGAAGCTAATAATTTCCATGGCCCTTGGTGCTATTTCCTCCTTGGGTGATTTAGTGGGGTTGATAGCCTTCTCTGTATTTGCTCCCTTCATAGTAGGCGGAAACGCAGGACTTACCCTGACCTTCTCGCTCTCGGTCGTTATTGCCTATTTACTCATGGTTTTGCTCACGGCCTCTATATCCCTAGTACTGTTGATCTTAATAGGAGGCTCCCAAAGGAACATCCAGTTAATTAACCTTGTTATCACCGGCTTCGGAATGCTGGCCTCTTTTTCCTCCCTGGTCCTTAACTTCAGCTCCCTAGGTCCCCTTTCATTCATACTCGTTATCCCTTACGTTCAGATTGTGGGAGGTCTACTTGATGGAGTGTTTGGGCTGACCACCTCAATGATCTACCTCTACCTGGGGACCCTTACTGCCTCGATCCTCCTAATCGTGATCTCGTCAAGGATACTAAACCCAGAAAGACTGCTTCTTAAGTAGTGATAAGTTTTTAATTGTAAAATAGAACATTAATGTATGGGTAGCCTAAAAGCATATGTGTTATTAATTACATCCATAGGGAAAGAAACAGATGTTCTAAACGAATTGAAAAAGCTTGAGGGAGTTAAGGACGGAACTGCTGTATATGGAGAATATGACGTTGTGGTGGAGATTGAGGGAAAGGATTTGGACGACATTAACAGAACGATAAGCCAGATAAGGAGAAACCCAAATATAATTAGAACAGTAACTCTCATTTCAATGTAATCAGCTTTTTTATTCTCTTCATAGGTCAGAACGTCTCTGCCACATCACTTATTAGTACTATAAATATAAGGGGACCCACCTATGCTCATCCTTCCCTGGAACCCAGGGTCACAATCCCATAGGCCCATTACTTTTGTCTACAGCTAACTTAAAACAGTTACTCCTCAAGTCTGGTCTATCTCGACCTGCTCCTCGTCTGCGCCCTCTTCTATAACCTTTAACCTCCTAACCAACTCCATGACCAATAGATCAAGCTGAGCCACCCTTGCCTCTAGGTAGGCTACTGACTCCTCAAGCTTCTCTGTATTTTCATTCCTAGAATTCTCTTGATTACCTCCCTCCATCCCGTTCTTGATATAGAACTTAACTAGATCAGTTACCTGAATTCCCATATCCTCAGCTTTCCTTTTCAGTTCCTCGTACATCCATTCGGGAAGGGAGAGGTGAATCGTTGGCACTGTAGTTTCCTCTAATAAAAAGTATAGGGAGTCCTATTATATTAATCTTGCTCATTAAGTACTCCTCTTGAAATAGGAAGATGGTACTACCGCTACAGAATATACTTAAACCTTATCGATACAAGATATGTATTAGGTCTACAATGAGAGTAATTACATTCAAGGCAGAAGAAGATCTACTTGAGTTATTGGATAGATATGCAATAAGGTATGGCCTCAATAGGAGTGAGGCCATAAGGAAGGCCATAGAAAAGATGGTCAAGGATGAAATGAGTAAGGAGACAGTTCCCGTTGCGAGAGTAGAAAGAATGAAACTGTAAAAATTAAGGTTTATACAAGTAAATTCCTTTCTTAAGATTGTTTTCATCTATCTCGTTCTCAAGATAAACCTGGAGCCCCGTGAGGTTTAGGAATTCGTCCGGCGGATCCAATGGCATAAGGTGTCCCTTAACCCAGTAATGCATTGGGATCACAACTGATGGAGATATTTCCTTGACAAGCTGTGATGCCTCTTTCCCGTCAATGGTTATTACTCCGCCTACCGGTAAAGCCAAGATGTCTGCAGCTAGATCTTTTATCAGGCTCTCCCTCGGATACTCCCCTATATCTCCCATGTGAACAAAAGACAGATTCCCGATCTTCACAGTGTATATGCTGGTTTTTCCGCGGGATTTACCGCCGTTTCTGTCGTGATTAACGCGTATACCCTGTATGGAGTAACCTGAAGAGGAGAAGGTCCCAGTGAAACCCGTTCTTTTCTCCTTACTTTCTATTATTTGAAACGCGTTATGGTCGTAGTGATCATGGGTCATGAAAACATACTCTGCCCGCCTCATGACTGGCCTTGGGAGACCTATACTTCCTCCGTCGTGCGGGTCTATGACTAAAAAGTCACCTATAGATATCATGGAATGTCCGTGAAGTCTTATCATGGAGCTAAAGAGGCTCAGGAGCTCAAAAATCTAGATGCTATCCTCTTCGCGTCCTCTGCACTTACCCTATGACCAGTATCTGCCATCTTCTTAACTTCGCTCAACACTACCTTTAACTTCTCGTCATCCAGGTATATACCCTGGTCCTCAAGGATCTTTCTAAGCCCATGTATTCCGCTATGTTTACCCAAGGCAAGTCTCCTGAAGTTGCCGACTTCCTCAGGTGACATGGGCTCGTAGGTGAGCGGATTTTCTATAACACCATGAACGTGGATCCCGGCCTCATGTCCAAAAGCATTGTCCCCTACTACCGCCTTGAAGAACGGGACTGGAACACCCGTAAGCTCTGATACAAGCTTACTGGTGTCATAAAGTAACCAGGGCTTGACTCCAACCTCGTAATCTAGGAGCTTCTTCAGGGCCATCACCACTTCCTCAAGGGATGCGTTCCCGGCCCTCTCCCCTATACCATTAACTGTAACATGTACCTGTCTAGCTCCGCCCACAACACCGGCTATGGAGTTCGCTGTAGCCAATCCAAAGTCATTGTGGCAATGAACACTTATGATCCTCCCCGAAGCTACAGAAACTACTTTCCTAATTACTTCCTGGAACTTGAAGGGATGCATTACCCCAACGGTATCTGGTATATTTATCCTATCAGCGCCAGCCTCAACTGCGGTTTTAACAGCCTGCAATAGGAACTCTTCCTCCGTTCGCGTAGCGTCCTCAGGGCTGTACTCCACTATCAGGCCGTGAGATTTTGCGTACCTCACGGATTCATAGATCCTGTCTATTACCTGTTCTCTCGTCATTTTCAACTTATACTTAAGATGCACGTCCGAGGTGGCAATGAACACATGGATGCTTGAAAGACCTGCCTCTATACCCTTGTCAATATCGTTCTTATTTGCCCTAGCAAGACCTGTGACCTCAACGGAGTCTCCCACTTCCTCTATGATCTTCTTGGTTGCGATGAACTCGCCCTCTGAAGATGCTGGAAACCCTGCCTCTATCGTGTCTACTCCTAGCCTTTGCAACTGCCTTGCTATCCTCACTTTCTGATCTATGGTAAGATCTATCCCAGGAGCTTGCTCTCCGTCACGCAAAGTTGTATCAAATATTCTAACTCTTCTAGTGGAGAACACTCATCCCTCTACCCACATTAATAAACAACTCCATATTTTTATAAATCTTTCCTAGTTAGGGTATGAATAATTTCTTTTGCTATGTGGAGTTTTCTTCTCTTCATGTAAGTCATGGGTACGTTCTCCCTTAGAAAGGGTTTAGAGTACATGCCTATGAAATCTGAGTCCAGATCCATGGCGTAGAGCCTAATTGATCTTGCATTGAAGGTTTTCGCCAAAACGAAGGCCCTATCCCCATCTGTGAAACCACCATATAACTTCAGTCTTCCAAAGGGGTAAACCTGAGTTGTGCCTATCACACTCCTCATCATCCCTAATTTCCAGTGCAGAGGCATGTTATCCCCATGGGCATGAACCACGTACATTGAGTCTGGAAAGGTCATCAACCCATCTAGATCCGTGACAACCACATCCGGGATTATCCCCCTCTTCACAAGATAATTAGTTGCACCATCAGCTGAGACTATGACATCGCCCCTAATCTCGTTAACACGTTCCAGGGATGGACCAGCTCCCACTAGGGCCACATCCTTTCCGTCTATGATTTTAGCCAGTCTGTACTCTAGATCCTCTGTAATTCTTAGGTTAAGTAAGACAGATGAAATATAATCGTCTCTGAGGGAGAAGCCGAACTCGCTTCTTATCCTGTCATAGAACCTGAGCCATCTGAACTGATCATGAAATATATGATGTCACCCTCCCTAGATATTTCCTTGATCTTATACTTGCTCCTGATTATGGGTAAAAAGGGACTATCCCTAGATATGGAGAACACTACTTCCCTTCCCAGGAGGTACTCAAGTGCCTCCAGGGGGTTACCGGAACACGTGAAATCGTCTAGATCAATTGTGAAATCCATCGAATATCTCCCTCGTTTTATCGAAAAGTGATGTGACCTTCTCTAGAAGGGGCTTTACCTCAGCTTGTCTTGCCGTGACGGAGGGAGCCTTAGTTGGAGACTCATTCATAAAGGTCACGGGGATAATCTCCCTCCAGGTTTCCTGGATCTCTGATATGACTGCCTTAATCGTCTGATCGATTTCCCTTGTCTCGATTAGATAGCCTAAAACGTCCACGGGAGATCCGCTTGCGGTGAGGATTCCATAGAGGGAAAGCAGGGTCGAGGCAAGGTTCTCAAGGGTCTCCTTGCACCTCACCACAGTGTAGTATAGGTCCCCGTCATTGAACGCGTCAGTGCTCTCCTTCAAGGTTCTCGTAGCCCGAAGTAGATATTCTGAAGCAAGGGCACTGTTATTCAAATTTCAACCACCTCGCCTTTCTTGATGTTTTTGATATCAATTAGCTTTTTCCCAAGATAGTTAACCACTCGCCACTTCTCCTTGAAAATGTTACCTGGATCGTAAAGGATATACCCTGCAGAAAGAATGCTTAGAACCACAGGGTAATGATGCTCTAGTTCCTTGGGGCTTATCACTATACCCGTGACTGAAGGATCAGATCCTGTTTCAATTACGATTTTCCTTGCTTTATCTTCCCTTCTTTGTTTCTTATAAAAATAGTGAAATATTTGTCCCCTTGCGAGGAATGAGATTTGATCTACGCCATCTAGGACTACCAGCATTAATACGGGATCTGAAGGAAGGAAAGCGAGACCTCTCAGTTTGTCCCCGTAGTGCTCCAGGATTGATTCAGATAGATCTGATACAAATTCCCAAACGGTCATGTTTAAAGTCTTAAAGAAACTGAAATAAAGTTATGGATTACTGGATCCAGCGTTACCAGTCAGCTAGGCCAGCTATGAAGATCGAGATCATAGATATGGACGTTCCGTGCGATTCCAAGTGCCTAGAGAATACAGAGTTTCGATCCCTGATGGAGAATGACACATTTAGGTCAAGGCTGGAGGTTGTGGATAGCCTCGTTGAGCTTGTGAGGGAACAGGTTAGGACTCTCAGGAGAGAGGTTCAGGGCAGAGTGGGCGACTTCAAGGGAGATCTAGATTCCTTGACTTACACGGTTTACAGATTGGTGGAATACGGGGGGAATACCTCCCTGGGCGAGAAGCTAACCTTTGAGGGAAGGATAATTGCCTCAGGGAATTTTCAGGAGCTCGTTGATGTAAACAAGTCCATTGAAAGAATTAGGATGGACCCAGATATCAAGTCCATCTGTGACGAGATTAGATATTTAATCGAGGCACTGTGGGAACACTTTGAGAAGAATATGGTGAAAATTCAATGAAAGTGAGGGTTGGAATAGAGGGTTTTTCCATAGACTCGGCCCATTACACGCTTTCCTCTCCCAAGGATAATCAGCTACACGGGCATACCTATAGGGTTACGGTGGAAGTAGAGGGAGAAGTTCACGAGGAGAATGGTTTTGTTGTGGATTTCAACAAGTTGAGGGAGCTGATTAAGGAGGCCATCTCGTCCTGGGATCACAAGTTCATTGTTCCTAGAAGAGATATGGACAAGATTAGTATAACTTCACCGTTCAAGTTAGAAGTGAAAATAATTGAAGCTCCCTATCCCACTGTGGAGTACATAGGCATGGAGATTGCTAAATACGTCTTCACAAGATTAGGGAGCAATTTCAAGGTATTCGTCAAAATATATGAGGGATCCGATTCCTATGCCTTGATAGAATACCCTTGAATCAGTCAACAATCATCCTCAGGCCTATTGGATCTACCCTCGTACACGACTGGCACTTCCTGAGAAGCTTGAGCGTTCCCTCCGAGACCTTCAGGCAGGTATCCTCTCCCCTATCAACCTTAGTTAGAAACTGTTCAAGACTGTCATTACATGTCTCCTCCGTCAAGGTAAAGTAGCCGTTAAATTCGCCTCTCCACACAGGCTTTTCCCCCTCAAATAGAATGACTCCACCATAGATCAGGGAGTAACAAGGAATAGGACTACTACATGATGAAATCCTCATGGTACTACGGATCCTCTCAACCCACTCACCTGAATCCTGAAGGGGATAATGGGCTATACAAACCCTGTAACCCTCGGCATTTAACACTGTTACCTTAGGCACCACTATCCTCAAGGCCTATCCTCCTTACAAGGGGTTTATCTTGAATGTAGTTCTTGTCCAGATAGCTAGCAATTTCGGCTTTAGCTAGCTCATACCCTATATACAGGGCATGTTCTGGCGAGATATCCCCTACTTCCCTTAGGAGCGTTCTTCCCACTAGAAGCCCATCTTGCCCTTCAACAGACACCTCTTTCTTTCCCCTAAACGAAGCTACTATTTTTCGATCCTCAAGGACAATGTGAACGAAGCCAGCCCTGTCCATTTCTGGTTCAATTTCCCGTGCAGGTATCCTTTTTGTTTGAGGGGAGAAGGCTTTCAATCTCTTTTTATCCTTAAGGAGGAGAAGATCTATTCCCACATCCTTGGGTACCTTTCCCTGAGAGTGAGCAATGGAAACCATCTTAGTGGCCTCTCTCAATTCCCATACACTCCATCTGGTCTTTCCCTTCTCCATGGTCAAGAAGACTGAAATACCTAGCTCCATTCCCATAACTGAAAGAAGTGCGTTTACCCCATGGCTGTCAGCATCAATCAACTCCGTAACATTCAACGTACCCATCATTAGTGGTGTATCTGGTAAAGTTGCCCTTAGCCTAGCATAATCCAAGATACTCTCCGTGAAGCCCATGAGAGGGGGTGAGAGAACTGGGTCAGCAATGAGCCTATCGAAACCCATGTGCTTGGCCTTTCTCACAAGGTTCACAGTTGTCTCAGCCCTATTCTCTGTCGAGAAGGGGGCCACAACGAACGCAGACTCCTTCTTGAGCTCCTCAAGTTTCTCCATGTTGTCCTCATTGAGATTGAGGACTAGAGACGCACCTTCCCTTACTCCCTCCTTTAGTATCTGAGGGGAGTCGCTGTCTATCCCCACAACCGAAATCACGTCCCTAACAGACTTAACCCTTCTCCTTACCTCATCTAGATCCGAGAAACCTACCGGAAACCCCACCACCACACCATCCACGTATGGTTTTACTCTCCCTATCTCGTGAAGCCATTTGTCTAGAGGCTGTGATGGGTCGAGTTCGAGGAGAAGCCTAAAGGGTGGAGGGCGAAGCGGAATCCTAAACCCTATATCGAACGCATACTGAGCGTTAGCCTCAACCTCATCCAGAATTTTCATGGCATCCTCCATCAACGAGGTATTTAGAATGACGTCAGCAGGGTATATGGTAGATAGCTCTACACCATTCCTCAGAGCATCTATCACCCTCACCACGTCCCAGGCATTTTCAGTTCCCTTGTAGGTCTTAATTCCGAGTTCCTTCTCGATTATCTTTGCGTCACCATAAACTAGCCCTGGCAAAACAAGATAGTCGTATTGAGATAGGAGCTCCTTTCTCTCCTTTAACTTCTCTAGAATGTACCTTATGCTCATTAGGGAGGCAACAGGGTAATCTAGGGCCAAAATGGAGACGCCTTCCAAGTTTTTGACAGCCTCCTCCAAGATCGGCCTAGCCAATTTACCTGTAATTAGCAGTACTCTCATGATCCAGGAGATCTTAGAATCGTAAGTTAAAATAAATGACATTAAGTTGGGCTGTATCAACCTAGTATGTTCACAATGATAATTTGATATTCTTGTTTACATCTTTTTTATAAGAAAAAGTTTAAACTAGAATGAAGGCAACATTTAATATTTTGGGGGATAGTGAGGATTTATGAGTCTCATTCCACGCTCAACGAATATTAACCCAAACGAGAAATTTGATACCATCATTA
The DNA here is from genome assembly GCF_000016605.1 of Metallosphaera sedula DSM 5348. Taxonomy (NCBI): domain Archaea; kingdom Thermoproteati; phylum Thermoproteota; class Thermoprotei; order Sulfolobales; family Sulfolobaceae; genus Metallosphaera; species Metallosphaera sedula. The sequence goes on from NC_009440.1 coordinate 577,952, forward strand.
TTGGTCTTGGTCCAGCAGCCTACAGTGCTGCACTATACGCAGCTAGGTACATGCTAAAGACGCTTGTAATAGGGGAGACGCCAGGAGGTCAGCTAACTGAGGCAGGAGAAGTGGATGACTACCTGGGCCTCATTGGCGTTCAAGCGTCGGAAATGATAAAGTTATTCAACGCTCATGTAGAGAAATACAAGGTACCTGTTCTCATGGACAGGGTAGAGTCCTTTAAAAGAGAGGGCGAGGAATATGTGGTCAAGACCAAGAGAAAGGGAGAGTTTAGGGCTTCTACACTAATAGTAGCAGTGGGAACCAAGAGGAGGAAACTTAATGTTCCAGGTGAGAACGAGTTTATAGGTAGGGGTGTCTCCTACTGCTCCGTGTGTGACGCCCCACTCTTCAAGAATAGGCCAGTAGTTGTAGTGGGGGGAGGAAACTCGGCGTTGGACGGGGCCGAGCTACTTAGCAGGTACGCGACCAAGGTTTACCTTGTGCATAGAAGGGAAGAGTTTAGGGCTCAACCAATAATAGTGAAACTGGTTAAGGAGAAACCAAATGTGGAGTTGATCCTGAACTCCGTGGTCAAGGAAATTAAGGGAGATAAGCTTGTCAGGAAAGTTGTGGTACAGAATATGAAAACCGGCGAGGTAAGGGAGATAGATGCCAATGGAATATTCGTGGAAATAGGATTTGAACCCCCCACTGAGTTCGCTAAGATTAACGGACTAGAGGTGGACGAACAGGGTTACATAAAGGTAGACGACTGGACAAGGACTAACCTACCAGGGGTTTTCGCTGCAGGGGACTGCACCAACAAGTGGATTGGATTCAGACAGGTTGCAACGTCAACAGCAATGGGCGCGGTTGCGGCACACTCAGCTTATAACTATTTGAACGAGAGAAAAGGTAAAACATGATGAGAACTATCCTGGAAAGGATCTCCGCGGAGGCAACGAAGTACCTACGAGAGATGAGCGGAAGGGAGGGGATAGACAGGGTACTGGGTACACACGAAGATGACACCACGAAGGTAATAGATAAACTTGCAGAGGATTTTATACTGGAGAAGCTCAACGAAACTGGTCTCCCAATAACATACGTTACTGAGGAAACTGGAACCATAAGAAAGGAAGGGTCGGAATACGTCGCCGTGATCGATCCACTCGATGGTAGCACGAACTTTCTTAACGGTATAACCTGGGCTGCAGTCTCGATCTCTGTCTACTCCTCAAAGGGAGCTCCGGTTGCAGGAATAGTGGGAGAAATATTCTCTGGGAAGACCTATTCATACGACGAGAGGGGGGCGTACATTAACGGGGAGAGAGTTGAGAGGGTGTCCTCTCCCAAGCAGAGGATAGTTCTTCCCTACTTTGATAGGAGCAGACTGAGGGAGATCACCCAGGTACTTTCAGCAATAGAGGGGAACTATAAAACCAGAAATCTAGGTGCAGCTTCGCTGGACATGTTGCTTGTCTGCACGGGAAGGGCTTACCTCTTCGTTGATGTCAGAAACAAGCTCAGAAACGTGGATATAGCCTCATCACTAAATTTCTGCGAGAAGGTGAACATATCCCCCTTCAGTCTTGAAGGGGAAAGAATAAGGATAGACCTGGAAAAGGTCTCGGTCGTGAAGAACGTACTGGTTACTCCTGACTCTTCGCTTTCTCAACGGATTTTATCAGCGTGGAAGGCCTTACCTTCTTGAGTGACTCCATCATATCCTCCTTGGTTAACTTCCTGTCAGTTTGTCCCCTTATAATGTCCTTGAGCACCCTTATCTTCGCCTCCCTAGCAACCGCTGCCAGATCGGCCCCTGTGTAATTCTCGGTGAGCTCTGCAATCTTCCTGCAGTCCACCTCCTGACAATTCTCCACCCCAAGGTACTTTTGCAGAATGTCCAGCCTTTCCTCGAGGTTGGGAAGACCCATCTTTATCACTATGTCAAATCTTCCGGGCCTGAGTAGCGCGGGGTCTATAACCTTGATCCTGTTTGTGGTACCAATAACCACTACCTCCTTTAGGTTTCTTATTCCGTCCATCTCTGTCAAAAGCTGGTTCACAATTTTTGAGGATTCGCCGTTACCCCTCTGGGTTCTCTTGGATGCAATAGCATCTAGCTCGTCCAAGAGAATTATTGCGGGCCTGTTCTCCCTCGCTCTGTTAAACACTTCCTTTATTGTGGCAACTGCTCCCTCATATCCCTTGTACATTATCTCCGCCACGCTCACTGAAATCAACTTGACATCGAGAGTCTTAGCGAGAGCCTTAGCCATCATGGTCTTACCAACTCCTGGAGGGCCATAAAGTAGGAGCCCCCTAATTGGTGGAACCTTCATCTGCTCCATGAGTCTAGCGTATTTTAGCTGAAGCTCTAGGAGCTCCTTTAGTTCCTGCTTAACCTTCGTGTAGCCACCTATGTCATCCAGAGTTATCTTGTCCTCTCCCTCCTTAGCATCCTCAGATTTCCTAGATCTTCTCTCGTAATCTAGCCTGAACTTTTCGAACTCCTCAAGCATCTGTAAAGTGATACTTGGTTTGTATCTCTGAATGATCTCCATAAAGTCTTGCATAGTTATCTTCCTCTCGGTCTTGCTCTCCAACGCCTCCACAGCCACCTTCCTCGCCGCTTCCTGGCATATGTTTGCCAGATCCGCTCCACTGTACCTCTCCGTCATCTCTGCTATCTTGGATAGATCCACGTCTGGGGCCAAGGGCTTGCCTGCACAGTGAACCTTCAGTATCTCCAGCCTGGCCTGCTTATTCGGAGGACCTATGAAGATCAACTTATCGAATCTCCCTGCCCTAAGTAATGCCTTATCCAACGTCTGGGGCACGTTAGTGGAACCAACTATTATTACTCCATCATCGCTGTGCAGGCCATCAATCTCCGACAACATGAGGGAAAGTAACCTGGGAGTAACTGAATCACCACTGTGGGTTTCCCTCCTTACACCAATTGTATCTATCTCATCGAAGAACAGGATACATGGGGCATTCTTCCTGGCGTTAGCGAACAACTCCTTGAGCCTGGCCTCGCTTTCCCCGTACCATTTGCTCATGATATCGCTGACATTCACGTAAATGAAGTTCAGTTTAGCCTCGCCAGCCAAAGCCCTCATCATTAGAGTCTTTCCACAACCGGGGGGACCGAAAAGTAATACTCCCTTTGGAGGCCTTAACCCATAGGTCTTGGCTATCTCCTTGTTCTTCAGGGGAAACTCTATGTACTCCCTGATCTCCTTCTTTACATCCTCGTAACCTCCAATGTCGTCCCAGGAAGCCTTTCTCTCCTCCTCCTCTTTCTTCTTAGACTTCACCTGAACCTGGGAAGCCCTGTCGCTGGTGGTGAAATTGGTAGTAAATCTTTTAAATAGACCCATAAGTATGTAGACTATAATACCAAGTGCTATAAAAAGAATTAGCATTGTCTCGATGTAGCTCATTCTAAGTTATTTTTGACTTGGTCATATATAAGCAGGAGTAAAATAGATTTAGTGATTACTCCTGAGGTCGGACAATATCCTTTGAGCGGCGTTAAAACCTGGAGCCCCAGTTACCCCTCCACCAGGATGTGTTCCCGAGCCACATAGATATAGCCCCTGTACCGGTGTGGTGTAATCGTGGTACCCAGGCAGAGGTCTGAAAACGTATAACTGATCGGGCGTCATGTCCAGGTGAAAGATGTTGCCCTCAGTTATTCCAAACCTTCTCTCTATATCCAGTGGGGTTAAGACTTCGTACTTAACTGGCTTGAAATTGGGAGCGTACTCCCTTATTTTCTCCAGGGTTATCTGATATACCAGTTCCCTCATATCGTCCAAGTTCTTGGAGTAGGGAAGATACTGACCGAAGATTGAGAAGGAGAACTTACCCGGAGGGGCAACCGTGGGATCCACTGAGGACTGTATGTTTATGGAAAGCCAAGGTTCCTTGGAGTAACCAAGGGATTTGGCGTCAATGAAGGCCCTCTCAACGTAGTCGACGGAGGGCAGAATAAGCTCAGACGCCACGTGCTCTGGGCCTAGAGTAGTCCCGTTCCCGAAATTGGGCAGTTCCTCGGTGTAACCCACGATCTTGAATGAGACTCCCCTGCTCTTCAGCGACCTGACCCTCCTGAGGAAGTCCTCGTCCAGTTCAGCGTCCCTAAGGAGCTTCAGGAAGGTGGTTTTAGGGTCTGCGTTGGACACAACTATCCTAGAGTGAACGATTTTCCCGTTGGCTAGTTTAATGCCTTCCACTTTCCCTCCCTTCGCTAAAATGCTGTCAACCTCGGCCCCAGTGAATATTTCCACCCCAAGGTGCTCAGCCGACCTCCTGAGAGCTTGGGTGACACCGCCCATCCCACCCTTGACGTAGCCCCACGCACCCTTAACACCGTTAACTTCCCCGAGGACGTGATGAGCCAGAACGTACGCGGTACCAGGGGTGGAGGGAGAGGCCATTGTCCCCACTACTGCGTCCTCAACTAGGGCTGCCTTGACCTCCTCGGATTCAAAGAACTCGTTCAGAAGGGAGGACGCATCCTGAACCACTGACCTCAAGGGAAGGGCCAGTTCCGAGAGATCTAGACCCTGAACCTTGACTAGGGAGAGGAGACTATCCAAATCATCCCAGGAGGGTGGAGGGGACAACATCAGGAGATCCGCCAATTCATAGAAGGGATCCCAGAACTTGAGCCACTTCTCGTACGCCAAGGCGTCCCTTTTGGAAAATTTCTCTATTTCCCTCTGAGTCTTCTTGAGATCGCTCCAGATGTAAAGTGACCTCCCGTTACCGAAGGGGACGAAGAGCCCGGGATCCTTGGTTATTACCTCGAGTCCAAATTGCTCCAGTCTCAGATCCCTTATGATCCTGGGTCTCAGAAGGCTGAGAACGTAGGCGCCTGTGGAAACCTTTACCCCTGGCCACAACTCCTCCGTGACGGAGGCGCCTCCCACTATGTTCCTCCTTTCAAAGACGGCGACCTTAAGTCCATTCATAGCTAGATAAGACGCCGTAACAAGACCGTTGTGACCACCACCCACAATGGCCACGTCGTACATGGTGTCACTTCCTCTGTCCCAGCCAGACTATAACGGATAGAGCTACCCCAACGGCTATGAAGGCAATGGCCACGTAGGACATGGTCACTAAAATTTCTGATATTGGCATGTAGCTATTTTAATAAAATGGGGTTTTAACACTAATCGTATGTCATTGATATACCCCGACTATAGCAAGAACCTATATTCCCTCGGATGCGGTATCGCCAAGTGGTTAGGTGTTGAGTTACAATGTAATACCAGCTACTCCCTGACCGGGAAAAAGCTGGTCCTCCTCATACTAGACGGTTTTGGATGGAACATCATGGAAAGCTCGCTGGGCGAAGTGAAGGAGGCTACCAAGATACATGGGGTTTTCCCCTCGACCACCTCAGCCACTCTAGCTTCAATATTCACAGGTAAGACCCCGGCTGAACACGGAATCCTTGGTTATAATACCTACGTGAAGAGACTGGGGGGAATAGTAAACGTCTTGAGGTACACCCACCCAACCCTAAATGAGAGGGACAGCCTCTCCGATGGGCTTCCCTTTGAGAAAGCTTTCCCAGAGGCAAAGGGTTACCTCTCGCAAGTAAAGGAAGGGACAGCCTCTGTTCTACCACAGGGAATTGAAAATACCCAGTTCACCACCACGGTGCAGGGAACCACGCAAGAGACCAAGACCTACCTGAACGTATGGGATGCCTACGAGTCGCTTAAACAACTCATGGATAAGGGGGCAAGGTTCATTTATGCCTATATCCCTGACATAGATTCCCTTGCCCACAAGTATGGTCCCTATGCAGACCCAGTTAAGCTCGCCACCAGAGAAATCTTCATGAGATTTTACTCCCTCCTTAAGGAAAGGACCGACTACACTTCCATCATAACTGCGGATCATGGACTTGTGGATACGACGGAGAGAATTGAGATCGATAAGGACCAAGAACTCATGAACATGCTGGAGATACCTCCCTACGGGGACTCCAGGGCCCTCTTTCTGAGGTCTAGGTACGACCTCAAGGTCTTCCTAGAGAGTAGATATAACCTCAAGGTGTTTGACAGGGATGAGACCCTTAAGCTCCTGGGAGGGGTAGACAAGGTCCCAGAGAGTATGCCAGACTTCGTGGGCGTTCCCCTAGACTACTCGTCTTATTTCTTTAACTTCAGGGAGAAATCAAACTACACAAGACTTAAAGGCCATCACGGTGGCCTCCTAAGAGAAGAGTTGGAAGTTCCATTGGTGATGATCAATGGTTGAGTTCTTCAGTCCTACCTGGGACGACATAGAGGAACAGATATTTCGGATTGCGAGGAAAATGGCAACGGAGTCCTTTTACCCCGACGTCATAGTGGCAATACTGACGGGAGGAGTTATTCCCGCAAAGTTGTTTGCGGACATACTTAACATGAAAAATATAAAGTATATTGATATTAAATTCTATAGGGATGTGAATCAGACAGACAGCAAACCAGTAATAAGGGCAGTTTACGTGAACGACCTTGAGAACAAGAAGGTACTGGTAGTTGATGACGTCTCGGACACTGGCGAAACACTCGAGGCAGTTACCAACGTGATTTCCATGTTCTCTCCTAGGCTCATAAGGACGGCAACCCTCTACGTAAAGCCGTGGTCCAGAAAGATACCTGACTATTTTGGGGAACAGGTCGGGAAGTGGATAATCTTTCCATGGGATAAGTGGGACGTGGTGAGATCTAACCCTGAGGCACCAGTCGCCAAGAAGGAAAAATACTTCGAATTACACGAAATCTTCTCCAAGATGAAGGGCTAGAAGATGATGGGCTCCTTGTACTCTCCCCATATCTCCCTGAGAGTGGAACTTATCTCTCCCACGGTGCAACCCTTCTTGATCGCGTCGAGGACGTATGGGAATAGGTTGACAGACGGATTCTCAGCGGCCTTTCTAAGGGCATTGAGGGAGTCCCTCACCTTCATTTGATCCCTCTCAGACCTGTACTTCTTCAACCTCGTGAGAACCCTTTCCCTGATCTCGGGGTTTACCCTGAAAACCTCGGTTGTTCCGATCCAATCAGGCTCGTAGGACATGTTAACTCCAACCCTGATCATCTCTCCTTCCTCTATCTTCTTCTGAAGCCTATAGGCACTCTCCGCAATCTCAGCCTGCGGGAATCCCCTCTCAACCGCCTTCATCATCCCACCCATACCCTCAACCCTCTCGATTATCTTCCAGGCTCTCTCCTCGATTTCGTCGGTTAACCATTCCACGTAATATGATCCTGCCAGTGGATCCACTGTCTCGGTAGATCCGCTCTCATAGGCCACAATTTGCTGTACCCTTATGGCGATCTTGGCAGCCTTCTCGCTGGGAAGGGCCACCGCCTCGTCATATGAGTTTACGTGTAGGCTCTGCGTCCCTCCCAGAGCCGCGGCTAAGGCCTGAATTGTGGTCCTAATGATGTTTATCTCCGGTTGTTGTGCAGTCAGCTCTGCTCCACCCGTCTGAGTGTGAAACTTCAGGGTCATGGAGTCCGCCTTCTTCGCATTAAACATGTCCCTCATTATCTTGGCCCACATCCTCCTGGCAGCCCTAAACTTTGCCACTTCCTCGAAGAGATTTGTATAACCCGCAAAGAAGAAGGAGAGGGTGGGGGCGAAGTCGTCAACAGGTATCCCTCTTTCCGCGGTTCTTCTCACGTACTCTATCCCGTCAGCCAGCGTGAAGGCCACTTCCAGGACCGCATCAGCCCCCGCTTCCCTTATGTGATAACCGCTTATGCTGATGGGGTGCCACTTGGGTATGTTCTTGTAGGAGTACTCAATGATGTCTATTGCGTACCTCATGGAGGGCTCAGGGGGATAAATGTAGTTCTTCCTTGCAATGTACTCCTTGAGTATATCGTTCTGAACGGTTCCGTCAATCTCCGTGGGGCTAACACCTCTGCTCTCTGCAGTTGCAACATACATGGAAAGAAGCTCCATTGCAGTTGCGTTTATTGTCATTGACGTCGAGACCTTGTTCAGAGGTATCTGATTGGTAACGATGTCCATCTCTTTCCAGTGGAACATGGACACCCCAACAACTCCAACCTCAGTGTAAGCCAACTCGTTATCTGGGTCCAATCCCAGCTGTGTTGGGAGATCAAAGGCAGTGCTCAACCCGGTCTGACCTGCCTCCAATAGTTTCCTGAACCTAGCGTTGGTATCCTCGGCTGACCCAAATCCAGCATACTGCCTAATAGTCCATATCCTTCCCCTATACATGTTGGGGTAGATTCCCCTGGTGTAGGGGTACTCTCCAGGGAAGCCTATCTTCTCCTCATAATCTCCCTTAAGGTCCAGGGGAGTGTAGAGTGTTTTTATTTCGATTCCAGAGGGAGTAGTGAACTTGTTTTTCCTCTCCTTTCTTTTAGATATCCAAGGCTGTAAATATTTACTTTCCCATTCCTTAACCCTCTCAGGAGTAACCATCAGGAAATACCCAGTTACAGTTTGCTTATACAGTATATAACCTTTGCTTTTTACTTAAACTTATATAGGAAAAATCATCACAGATTCCCATGGAAACCTTAGATATAGATCACGTGGGAGTTGCAGTTGAAAATCTAGAGGAAGCCATAAAGTTATACACAGAGAAGATGGGAATGAAACTGGTGCATCGGGAGGATTTACCGGACAGGGGAATAAAGGTGGCCTTCCTCACGGGAAATGAAGGAACCACTGCGGTAGAACTCATGGAGCCCATGAATCATGAGGATCCAAATAACACTGTGGCGAAGTTTCTAAAAACAAGGGGACAGGGGATGCATCACCTGGCAGTTAAGGTAAAGGATATCAATTCCTCCCTGAGAGACCTAGAGGGGAAGGGATTAACCTTGATTGACAAGAACGGTAGAAAGGGGGCCAGGGGTCACCTGGTGGCCTTCGTTCATCCAAAGAGCGTTATGGGTCTCCTCCTGGAACTCGTTCAAGAAACCCATTAAAACAGTTTAAACTTTAAGCGTAAATTTTATATTTTCTCAATCAAAGATTTAAATGTGATCAACCATGCCCACCAAGAGATCAAAGGATATATTTAGTTACTTTGATGATCTCGTAAGGCAAATTGAGGAAGAGTTTGAGGCCATGGAGAGGGAGTTCTTTAGGGCCGCTGAGAAGGGAGAAGTCAAGACCTATGGACCTTACGTCTATGGATTCAAGGTAACTGTGGGACCTGACGGTAAACCCGTAGTGGAGGAGTTCGGCAACGTTAAAAGACTAGGTAACAGGCCACTTCTCAGCGAGGAAAGGGAGCCCCTAGTTGATGTAATCGAGAAGAACGACGAGATCAGGGTAGTTGCTGAGGTTCCGGGTGTCGACAAGAATGACATAAAGGTTAAGGTCAATGGAGATCTACTGGTGATATCAGCAAACTCTCAAGACAAGAAGTACTACAAGGAAGTGGAGCTACCAGCTCCCGTTGACGAAAACACGGCCAAGGCTAACTACAAGAATGGCGTCTTAGAAGTGGTAATGAAGAAGAAGGCAGTAGCTACTGGGAAGGATATAAAGGTCGAGTAACCTTAGCCTTGTCATTTTTTATGAAACTCGTTCCAGAGGAATCCTTGATAATTACTGTAAACTGTATTTTTCCATCCATTGCCTGCCTGATCTTGTCACATTTCTTGTTCTTGCAAAGAGACCCCATGTTATCCATTATTATTTCCAGAAGACCTCTGATCGTGGATACAGCCCCCTGATAGGACGAGCCAGGAATAACCTCAACTCCCAGCTCTGGAATATAGAGTTCGGCAAAGGCTGACCTATACACTAGGGATGAGAGGTCGTCCTCCGAGGTCACAAGGAGCGTGATTTCCACGGGGACTCCAGTCTCGTAGGGCTTAACGTCCCTGTATAGGTAATGACAATCTGTGCATTCCCAGTACGAGAGAAGTAACTTACCTGTTGGCGTGTCATACACGTAATCCTTAGCTTGAAAGGTATCCTTCTTACAAACAGGACACTTGAACACCTGGTCCATGACTAGCTCGGGCTCCATGGCGATCAACCAAAATTTAATTTGGTATTATAACAGATAATATGCTCAGAGTAACTAAGGTATGAGGTTTCCACGAGAGAACGATATCGGAAAGATAGAATATAAACTTATTCTATCGAATCTCAACGAACAGAGGCTCCAAGAACTAGCCACACAAATGAAGTACAGACTTGAGGAGGGAGGAGGCGAGGCCCTATACGTGGTTGGGGTTAGTGACGAGGGAGAAGCAATAGGCCTTTCCATGGAGGAACTGGAAGCTACCATAAACACTGTGGAAAGGGTAGCTTCCATGATAAGCGCTAAAATCTCTCACAAGAGGATAGTGAAAGTAAAGGATGACCTCTACGTTGGAGAGCTTCTTGTGAGGATACATAAGGACAAAATTCCTATTCAGATCAACGTCGCTGTGATGGGACACGTTAATGCTGGGAAGAGTACGCTAACTGGAACATTAATCCTGGGGAAACTTGATGACGGCAATGGATCTCTCAGGAGTGCCGTTGCGAGGTACTTGCACGAGGTGATCAGCGGTAGAACGTCGTCCATAACCATGAGGCTTCTAGGCTTTGACAGTGCAGGTAACCCTGTGAACCCGCAATGCAGAGATCCTACAGATGAGGCAGAAATAACCCTAAAGAGCGCGAAGACGATTAGACTGATTGACCTTGGGGGCCACGAGAGATATCTTAGGACCACGCTAAAGGGTCTCCTGGGATATGAGGTTGACTACGTGATGCTTGTGGTGGGTGCAGACGATGGATTAAGTATCATGGGAAGAGAACATCTAGCTGTTTCCACGGTGCTCAAGTTCCCAATCTTCGTGGTCATCACCAAGGTGGATAAGTTCCCGGAGTCGAGAACGGCTGAGATAGTGAACCAAGTGAAGGAAGTCCTCAAGATACCGGGAATAAACAGGCTGGCCATGGAAGTTGAAGACGAGGGAGATGTCCTAAACGGTATCATAGGCATAAGATCAAAAAGGGTCGTTCCAATCTTTAAGGTCTCAAATGTGACAGGGCAAGGACTAAATCTCCTGATCAAATTCCTCAATCTACTTCCACCAAGAAGGTCAACGCCATCCTCAGATCCCCTGGTATATATTGATGAGACCTATAACGTGCCAGGAGTCGGACCTGTGGTACTGGGCTCAGTTATCCGGGGAAAGGTCTCAACCAACGATAGCCTACTCATTGGTCCCAGTAAGTATAACGAGTTCAAGGAGGTTAGAATAAAAAGCATTCAGTTGAACAGGGTTTTCGTAGACTCGGTGAATCAAGGATCCATAGCAACCTTTGCACTTCAGGGGATAGAAAGGGATAACCTAAGGAAGGGGATGGTGCTAGTAAAGGCCAAACCTAGGGCGGTTAGAAGTTTCTGGGCCAGAGTTATACTTCTTCATCACCCAACAACCATAAAGGAGGGTTACGTGGCCACGCTTCACCTTCATACGATCAGGCAGGCTGTAAGGTTCGTGAAGATAGAGAAGGGGATTCTAAGGACGGGGGACAGCTCTGATGTACAGCTAGCTTTCATGTTCAGGTCAGAGTACGTGGAGCCGGGACAGATATTCGTATTTAGGGAGGGTAGAACTAGGGGTTTGGGTATTATAACTAAGATTGATTAATTTTTGATAAAGTACAGGATATTATCTGCCTTGATACATCCTCTGCCTGTTTACTGACTGTGTTCATTAGGGCCTTGGCCAGTGAACCCTCCATCGAGTACTCTGCCTCCCAATGAAGATCGCTTCCTTGAATGTTCAGCCTAGTCCTGATCAAGACAACTAAACCCGGCCCATCAACCTGAAGGAGATTGCTCACCTCGTGTTCCCTGACTTCATACTCCTTCACCTCACCGGACAACTCTGCCCTCAATGGGCCAAGCTTTGCCTCTATCACAAACTTCTTACCGTTAATGCTCTTGACTCCTGGTATGCACTGAAGGAGGTTACCCTCATCTGAGAAGAAGGAGAGGGCCCTATCCTCGCTCTTGATCTTCTCCAGACCTGTTAACTTATTCATTTCTTCTCTACCTTGTTCTTTATACAGTCAAAGAGATCAGAAATAAGCTTGTTCACCGCAGGATCCATAAGCCTTGCCCCCACAGAGGCAAGTACTCCAGCAACTTTAACCTCGGCGTCATAGGTAAGTTTCCCATCGTCCACCTTAACCTGAGCCACTATATCCACGTTACTGTTCAATCCTGTTCCCTTGGCACTTATCGTCATACTGTCCATGGGCTTTACGTTGGTAAAGGTCACGGTTGCCTTGTATTCTCCCTTAATGAAACCAATTCCAGCAGATCCAACTACCTTGTATGCGTCGCCTTCCTTAGTAATACTCTTTATTCCAGGAAAACATGACGAGACGGACTCAGGATTGCTCAGGATTCCCCAAATAGTTGACTTGTCTACGTTAAGTTTTACCTCACCTTGATACTTCATGAGATACCTAAAACCTTCATAAGAAAAAAGTTTTACATCAAACAAGTTGATTTTCATCAACTACTTAAAAATGCGTGTGAGTAGTTAAGGAAAATGAGGGTTAAGGTTAGGTACTTCGCGCTGGTTAAGGATATTACGGGGAAGGACTCCGAAGAGATTGATACTCGCTGCAGTAAATTGAATTGCCTTTTGGACGAATTGGTCGAAAAGTACGGCCCTAGGTTTAAGGCCCTGTTGCAGGGACAAGTATCAGGCGTAAAGGTGTTCTTTCTCGTAAACGGGAAAATGAACGTCGAGGAAATTAGGGAAGGAGATGAAGTAGCAATTCTTCCCCCTCCGGCTGGCGGAGATCTGAGGAGAGGAAAACTGGACATCCTTGAGGAGATAAGGAGATTCAGGGCGACAGCGCCACCTGAGGCCGGCTCCATGGTTATCTACGTGGGATTTGTGAAGGGGATCGTTGAGGGTCATAAGGTCAAGAATCTAGTTTATGAGGCCTATGAAAGCTACACGCAGGCCAGGTTAAGTGAGATAGAGAACGAGATTAAGAGTAGGTACAAGGACGTCCTAGACATAAGGATCATTCACGCCATAGATAACATGAAGCCCGGGGACGACGTTATCCTGATAATGACCCTGGGGAGGGGAAGGAAGGACTCCATAGATGCCATCAGGGAGGCAATAGAGCTGGTTAAGCACACCACGGGGATATGGAAACTTGAGGTCAGGGATGACGGGGAGTTTTGGGTTGTGGCCGGTAACACAAGGGTGAAGAGGGAGTGAAAAAGCCCGTAGTTATGGCCATTGGCGGATTTGACAGTGGAGGAGGGGCGGGGGTAGAGAGCGACATTAAGGTTTTGGAGTCAATAGGTGTTCATGGGGTTGGTGCAATAACCGCAGTCACAGCTCAGAACACCTTAGGGATTAAGCACGTCACTGTTGTAGACCACAACTCTCTCAGGAAACAGATTGAGACCCTTCTGGAGGACTTCAAGGTGAGCTCAGGTAAGACTGGAATGATTGTTAACGGTGAGCAAATGAAAGTCGTATTTGAGGCGGTGAATTTCCCACTGGTGGTGGATCCGGTAATCTATGCTAAGGATGGGACAAAGCTCATAGAGGATCTAGAAGCCTTCAAAAAGTTTCTTCTCCCTCGGGCCACGGTGATAACTCCCAACGCCGTAGAGGCGGGTATACTCCTCGGGATGAAGGTAGAAACTCTGCAGGATCAGATAACTGCATCAAAGCTCATTCACGAGAGGTTCTCAGTGCCCTACGTGGTGGTGAAAGGGGGACACGTGAAGTCCTCAGAGAGCGTTGATGTGCTGTACGATGGCAAAGAGGTGATCCAGTTGAGTTCCCCAAGATTGCCCGGAAGGAATACCCACGGAACCGGGAGCATTTTCGCATCGAGCATTGCCGGAATGCTAGCCAAGGGGTTTCCTATGAAGGAGGCGGTAAGACGGGCCAAGAGTATCACGGAGGAAAGTATTCGATATGGTCTTGAAATAGGCAGGGGAATAGGGCCAGCGGATCCCATGGTCCCGCTGGAGAAGATAGCCATGAAGGCAGGGGTTATGAAGGATATGGAGATTTTTGCCGAGTTCGTTGAGAGAGAAAAAAACTTCTATCTCCTAGTGCCAGAGGTTCAGTCAAATCTTGCCCATTCCATTGACCCGAAATACGTTACCGGAATTGAGGACATAGCCACGTTCAGGGGAAGGATCATCAGGGAGTGGGGTGGAAGGGTGAGGGTAGGGTTCCCAGTGGCCTTCGGCTATCCCACACACACTGCAAGATTACTATTGTCAATAATAAATAAACAGGGAGTTGGGGATACGCTCATTAACATTAGATACGATCCCAAGATTGTGGAATTATTGAAGAGAATCGGATACGAGGTTGTGGAGGTCCATAGGGAGCTAGAGCCCCAAGGTCAAGAGGGGAAAACCATGAGTTGGATAGTGGATCACGTTTACGAGAGCTTGGGCAAAATTCCTAACGTGATTTTCGATAGGGGGATGATAGGCAAAGAGGCTATGATAAGGCTCTGGACTTCATCAATAGAGGAAATGATGGAATCCCTGACCAGTCTTTTGAGGGAGATAGGGAAATGAAACTTGAGAGACTAATAGTGGGATGCAAGAACCTCGTGAGAACTGGGTGGATGCAGAGGGGAGTGCCACCAAGTGTGGGAGAAACCGTAGCTGGGCACAGCTTTGAGGCAGGAGTCATTGCCTACGTGGTTGCCTCAAAACTAAGGGAGAAGGGTCATAACGTGAACCCAGACCGGGCAGCCGTAATAGCCCTGTTTCACGATGTTGGCGAAAGTCTAATTGGCGATCTGCCCAAGTGGTTTACGGATAGGGCGAGCAAGGAGAGAATAGAGCTCTCTGCGATAGAGGAACTAGGTGTCGGAAAGGAACTCTTCCTGGAGTACGAGAGAAGGGATACACTGGAGGGAGCGGTAGCGAAGTTCTCAGAGATGATGGCTACTTACAAGCAGGCGCTGAGATACAGGAGGCAAGGTTACTCCGTAGATGAGATCATTGAAACCTACAATAAAAAATTAGAGGAGATGTGGAGATTGGAGCCCTTCTCGTCGTGTAGAAAGGAGATAGAGGAGATTCTCTTTAACGAAGACAAATGATATTTAAGGACTTGTCCACTGTAGATATGTGATTACCATGAATCTAGGTCCAGGGAAGAAAGCTCCTGAAATAGTAAATGTTCTTGTGGAGATTCCAAGTGGTTCCAACATAAAGTACGAGTATGATGAAGAAGAGGGAGTAATCAAGGTGGACAGGGTTCTCTACACCTCCATGGTTTATCCCTTCAACTACGGTTTCGTGCCGGGCACTCTAGAAGAGGACGGTGACCCCATAGACGTGCTAGTTCTAACCAATTATCCACTGTTTCCTGGCACAGTCATCGAGGTTAGGCCAGTGGGAGTAGTTCATATGAAAGACGAAGAAGGGGTGGACGAAAAGATAATAGCGGTCCCCAAGGAGAAAACAGATCCCACCTTTGCCAGAATTAAAGACATTACAGATATAGACGACGCTACCAAGAACAAGATAGTTCACTTCTTTGAACATTACAAGGAGTTGGAGCCCGGTAAGTGGGTAAAAATCTCTGGCTGGGGATCGGCTTCCGAGGCTAAGGAGAAAATAGCCAAGGCGATAGAGAGGAAGAACAAGTAATGCTTTTTATTGATATTATCATCGTTTTATCTGCAATACTTTCATCCTTGTGGATACTTCTGGAGTCGTTCTACTATACCCGGGACAAACCTCCTGTCCCTAGGACAGACGGTCCCAGGTACAAGGCGTCCATAGTGGTGGCCATAAAAAATGAAGATCCTGAAGTAGTGAAGGGGTTAGTTGAGAACCTTTCAAGGCTAGACTACCCTGATTACGAGGTAATACTGGTTTCAGATGATTCAGAGCAGGACTTTGAGCGATTAAGGCAAATAGAGCTACCGGAAAAATTCAAACTGGTTAGGAGGGATGTCCCCCAAGGTAGGAAGGCTGGTGCCCTCAATTACGGCGTTTCCCTTTCAACGGGGGAAATCCTTGTTTTTTTAGATGCCGAGGCCAGAGTGGATCCTACTATCTTAACTAGGATATCTGCCCACTTGAGCCAGGCCGAGGCGATGGCCCTTAGACTAAGGGTCAGAGATCCGAAGAACAAGCTTCAGGTACTCTATTCCGAGATAACTGAGTTTTCCATGGACTCGCTATTTAGGGGAAGATACCTCAAGGGTCTTCCAGTATTTCCCAACGGATCAGCCTTTGCCATTAGATCCTCTACCCTGAAGAGGATAGGAGGGTGGAGAGAGGGAATGGTCGCTGAGGACTTGGAAATAGGGATGAGGCTATTCCTGAATGGAGTGAAAGTTGGTTACGCCGACGACGTTGTTGTGGAGACGTTAGCTCCCTATACCTGGAAGGATCTTTTCCAACAGATGAAACGATGGGCCTACGGATCTGGACAACTTTTCCCCTACAGTCTTTCACTGTTGAGAAGAGGTATGAGCGGTATAGAAGGTGCAATATATGCGAATCAGTGGGGAATTTATCCTGCATACTTTGTTATGTTACTGATTGCAGGTATTGTCTCTCCAGTCTTCTCCTCCTCGCTTCTTTCCTGGGTCTTGTCCTTGACACTGTTTCTAATCTCGTCCCTGGTCTTCTCATGGAGATCAAGAACTAGGGAGTATGACCTAAGGATTCCAGCTCTCATGATCTCAGCCTTCCTAACTGGTTATCTCCTAGGACTTCTTAACGCAAAATTTAGCTGGAAGGTCACACCCAAGGTAGAAAGAGAACAGGGATTATGGATACCGCTCGAGTCCAATATTATCTCCTATCTTTTTCTCTTGAGCGGAATATTAGCCCTAAAAAGCTATTTAGTTCAGGGAACGATTCTCCTGGCGATTTCCCTTATCTTACTAATCATACCGTGACCTTTATTGAGGACATCCTGGCCACTTCTTTCATGGCCTCATCAGGTCTCAGGCTATACTTTATAATGTACTTCTTGACCATCTTATAACTCTCTGGGCTCTGAACGATGTCCTTGGAGGTAGCCATTAGCCTCAGGTAAAGTGCCCTTCTCTGTATCTCTTCTTTCACCTCCTCAAGTGATCTTCCAGACTCCTCCAGTCTGTTTCTCAGAACCTTAGCGTTATCCAGGTCTACCACGTGGTTATCAACTTTCGGATCCCAATTAACTACCCTCCTGAAATCTGAGGCAGTCACCAGTTCGTCTATGGCTACGACCCTTCTCTTTAACTGTATCTTATCTCCTATGAGTACAGGCAATCTTCTCACGCTAATGATAATGTTGTTCATGGGTATCCACTCTGCAGGTATATTGAGTGGAGGGTTCATTAACCTCTTGACCGCGCTTTCTGAGTCGTGGGCGTGGAAAGTCGTGGCACCACCGTGACCCGTGGAGAGGGCCTGGAACAGGATATAGGACTCTGCACCCCTTATCTCACCGACCACTATTATGTCAGGCCTGTACCTCAGGGACAGCTTCAGCAGGTCCATGAGGGTTATTTCCTTGCTAGACTCGCCGTACGCCTGCCTGGCGTAAAGCTGAACCCAGTTCTCCTGTGCCAGCTTTATCTCCGGGATATCCTCAATGGACACTATCTTCAGGGATTCCTTTGCCAGGTTAAGGATGGACCCCAACACCGTGGTCTTTCCAGCACCTGTGACTCCTATAACCATGAACGACATTCTGAGATCGATGGAATACCACAGGTAGGCTGCAGTCTCAGGACTCATGACGCCACTATTTATCAGGTCTAGAATAGTTATCGGCCTTTCGCTGAATCTCCTTATAACGAAGCTGGATCCTCTAGCACTAACTTCATATCTAAAGGTCGCTGCAATTCTGTCTCCCTTCGGCAATATACCGTCAGCTATGGGAGTAGCTATAGACACGGTTTTACCTGATAGGGAGATCAGCCTCAACACTATTTGATCCAATAACTCTGATCCGCTAATCTCCTTGTCCAATACCTTCATCGACTCAGTTATGGTAAGATTTGTGGGAACGTAATCATACTCCCTGTGATAAACGTATACAGGTAAACCAATTCCGCTACATGAGATGTCCTCTACCTTGTTATCAGCTAAGAGGGGAGTAAGAACGTTATAACCAAACATGTTTCTTAAGAGGTAATAAAGGGCCACTTTTCCCTTAGTACTAAGCTTGGTTATTCCACCAACCTGACCTTGGACAAGGCCCATGCTGGGCATTTTGGCATTGGCCTGAAGCAGGATTTTAGCTATATCCACTGTGTCTTCCTTGCTTAATAGTGACCTTTCTATCTCTTTGATCAGATAAATGTAAGCACTGAAAATGTTTTGATCTATTGGTGGCTCTACCAAGACATACCTGAATATCCCCTTGTCCTGGTCGAAGACAATGAATGTGTGAGGATTAGCTATTGACAACTCGACGTTGTTAGACTCAAAGGATGATTTAACTGATCGGGGCATTAAGCTAATCATGTCAACTTCATACTCAGACATAATCTCAGGTAATTCCTCGTAGGGCAATGTTATGGGATAGAGGCTTATAGGTAGATCCCCAAAGGTTAACTGCTCGGTCTTAGGAGAAGGCTTGCTACGGAATGGCAACGGTAGACTTAAATTCATACTAGATAATATGGTGTAAATCTTCTTTATAAATATTCTTATCTGTTAGCTACAGGTAATAAAAAATTATCCTGAAGGAGGTACAGTTGGTCCGAAAGTAAAGTGAACATGAACTATTATAATCATTAATATTGCAGTTATTGCTACCATAATTGCTGCGTGAATGAAACCTGTTGCTACTTTACCCTTTCCCAACTTTCCTACCAGTAGTCCTGCAAAGAACGCGTTTATCATTGAGGCTATTGCAGTAATGTAAACAGCCTGTGGTAGGAGGACTCTAGCCTCTCCAAGTGCACCCGAGGAGAAAGCATATGCGTTGCCCGTTATAAGGCCTAGTATTGCCGCCGAAAGCAGGTTTACCGCTATTATGGAGATAATTACACCAATGTAGGGAGTATAGAGAAGTATCTTGACCTTACTTTCATATTCTCTCTTTATCTTTATCTGCGTCTCTACCTGTTCAGCTAGACTTTCTATGCTTTCTGGGGTGAGGCTACCTATATCAATCATATCTGCCATAGAAACTAGAGAAATCCTTGACGTAAAATCGACTATTTCCTCGGCTCCCTTTAGGAATGCATCTCTAAGCGGGTAACCTAGCGAGATATATGCGTAAATCCTTTTCAATATATACGATAATTTCCCCATCTCCTGGCTCTCTTTTATGTTCTTAATTATCGTCTCTGGTGACAATCCTGCCCTTATGCCTTCAGAAATTGCTCGAAGCAAGTTAACCACGTAAGGGTCATAGCCTGTTCCCTTTTTCAACTCTCTAGACGTGACAATTGCAGGCGGAATAGCCGCTATCAGGAAACCAATTAGTATGATGATAGTTACTGGCGTGACATTGCTAATATTCCCTGTAAGTGTAACAAAGGGAATAAGTTGCTTAGTTACGCCTAGAAGAACAAACATTACAACAAGACCCACACCTAGTGAGATATAGAACGTCTTGTACGATGAGATCTTTCTCTCTGGAAACCTAAGTTGTGACTGTTCTGCCATTAAAATGAAAACCCCATCTACTAGGGGCAATATCAGAATCAGGATAGCTCCGAAGGCGTTAAGGGGGATAGAACTTCCCACTATGCTGGGGAAGAGAGCCTGCAACAATAATATCAGAAAGAACGTGATGTAACCCGAGGCTAGCCAGATTACGTAAGTTTCGCCAACTCCTGAAAGCCTATCCGCAGCCAAGGCAGCGCCCAGCTCGAGTTGTTTAAGGATATCCTTAGCCTTAGCAGATACTGCATCTAAGACAGGCGCACCGCTTCTCACTGCTGCAACATAGCTAACAAAGAAATCATTCAGAATCTTAGAGGGAGAGATTCTTATTGCGTGAAGCAAGGCGTCCTCCACGTTTTCTCCAAGAAAGTTTATCCTCTTAGAGACGTAAAGAAGGACCTGATTTATGTAATTGAACGCTATGGTTCTGGAGATTCTATCGAAAAGTATCCTAGGACTCAAGCCTGATCTGAGGAAAATTGTAAAAACTGCTGAGAAGGCGGCAGTTTCGGCATCTATACCTATTCTCCTGTTTTCTATGTTCTGAGATATATTCACATTCAACAGAAGATACGTAACTGGAGGTATTATGGCTGCGAAAATGATAAACATTAGACCTGCGACTGCAAACTTAGCTACCCTGAATACTAGATAGAGCTTAACGAGGACGTAAACTCCTAGAAAGGCAAGAATTGCCGAAAAGACTGATGATACCATCAGATAGAAGAACATTTGAGCGGCAAAGAGCTGAGGATCGGTACTGAGACCTGCTAAAAGTAATTTTTTCTCTATACTTCTAGCAATAGACTTAACTATTCCTAATTCGTAAAAGTTTCCCATTATCCCGATTGATGGCTTCGCTTCTTTCTTATTACCCGCATTCCTTCTGAGTCCCTTTAATGCCATCATCTAATTATTGCTATCTAGGTTAAAAAATGTTTATAGAATAACATCTGAACAAGGGCCGGGTGTAATTCAATCCTTCTCATGTTAAGATTGGACCAAACTTAGGAAATATTTTTATTCAATTATGTATAAAGGGTGTTGTGGATGCCCTTCAACTCCTAAAGGATGAATACGGTTTTACAGATGACGAGTTACAGTATGCAGTAAATAGGGCTAAGGGGATAATAATGGGATTTGCCATGGAGTATAGGGCTAGAATCGTCCTGGAGTCGATGAATTTCGTGAATATACGCTCCGTTGATCTTCCGACTCACGATATAGAGGCGGAGAGGGATGGTAATAAATACTTTGTAGAAGTGAAAGCAAGTAAAAGGTCACCTACAAAGGAGTATAGCGCCTACAAGTTAGCCATGATAGCGAGATTGGCTGGAACGCACCTCACCCTTCTGATGATGCCCAGACCTAGCCTCGTGGTTACAGAGGATATACTAAGTGAACCCAAGAAGATTCTTTTGAATTTCTTTAGACTAGCTCTCAACAAGAGAACAGATGAATTAAGAAAATTCTTAGAAGATGAGAGAAATAGAAAGATAATACAGTCGTATGATAGGGTTATATTATCCACGCTACATGAAAATATTGAGAATCTGTCTGTACAGTAATACATAAATTTTACAGGATGGGTTTACCCTTATAGGATGATCTATATCTGATCAACTGTTGTTCTGCTCTGTCAAGATATCTGTATACTGTTGAATGCTCCCTTCCCTTCACCAGCAACTCTAACGCCTTCTTGGCTATGGGTATTTGCTCGTAATTACCCAGTAAAGTAATATAATGCCCTGAGATTACCACACTTACTCCTGTATACTCCTGGATTATTTTCTTGGTTTTTCCACCTTCGCCTATAATTCTGCCCTTCACTCTAGTCATGTTATCTCTGCTGTTGGAGATCTCCTTTAGGTCTATAACATCCATCATAACCTCCTCTCCCATTAACTTCAGAGCGTCTGATACAGAAACGCCAAGACCTATGGCCCTTATAACGGATACTACCTTGAGAGCCTGATACGGGTTCTGGTTCTTCGGATCTACTATGAAATTTTTCACCTTTTCATCATATATTATTTCTACCCCTCCCATTCTCGACAGATCGTCAAGGAGGGACTTCACGAGATCAAGTTTCTCGTCTGGCACACTCACAAACATTACTGCTCCTAACTAGATAACTGTAGCCTGTTTAATAATTCTTTCACAGGTACTACGTCAATCCCCCTTTCTTCAAAAAATCTATTAATATTATTTATATCTCTCTCCAACAGAGACAATGAGTTTTCTGCCCATACCGGAATGGCTTGACCTACATCTATTATGTAGGGTAATTCGTCCTTCACCATCACATTGAATTCACTAAGGTCACCATGGATCAGCTGAGCCTTGGTCACCATGACCTCTATCTGCCTTATAATTTCGTCATAGAGCTCCTGTGTGACTTCTTCCAAATCGACCAGGAGGGGCGCCTTACTTATACCATCTCCCACAAATTCCATGGCTAGTACGTTCTTGATGAGGAGGAAAGGTTTAGGTACCCTTACCCCAGCCTCAAACATTTTCTGAAGATTACCAAATTCTTTCCTTGCCCATGCATATATCATTTCCTTTGTGCTGGAGAATCTGACTTCTACCCTTCTATCTAGGGATACGTACCTCCTTATGGCACGCTTATGGGAAGCAGTAGAGGTATAGTAGATCTTTAGGGCAATGTATTTACCGTCTCTCGTCTTCGCGGGATAAACCTTTGCCTCCTTTCCTGAGGCGATAGCACCTAGAATAGATTCTATGTTCAGTTTCCTCATTACCTGGATTACCGCTAGGGAAGTGGAGGAATCTAAGGTAGAGTCAATTGTCTTAAATAGGTCCTCGTCTCTTTCCCTTTTTTCTTCCCTTCTACCTATTCTATTCAACCTCTAAGTTGATCAATTACGTCCCTACTAATTACTTTTTCCTCTATTAATTTCCTTATCTCGTCGTTCATATACCTATACACAATATCTGCCTTGGTGGGCTGAAAGTCCCACGGGGCAGCTAAGACTACGTCACCCTCCTTTATCCAGGTTTTCTTCCTCATCCTGCCAGGTATCCTGGCAGTCCTTTCCTTGCCGTCCAAACAGGCTATAATTATATGTTCGGCTCCCAGCATCTTCTTGACTACACAAATGACCTCTCCTTCTTCGGGTTTAGGAACATCCTTTGAGGGTGCTTGATCTGTTCTATCTTTCTTGGGCAACTACTGAAACACCATTGCCTTAACAACATGATTGAATATTAAAAACTTAGCTTATTTCTCGTCCTTAGAGGTATCACGAGTTAAAAATCAATTACCTTCAGAGTGGATTAGCTTAAAGGGGTCTAAGTAGCTCAAGGGCTATTGCTGTAGACCCACCTACACCGTGACAGATACTCGCAATTCCCCTAGTAGCGTTCATCTTGCTGAGCACATTGAGAAGAGTGACCATAATTCTTGCTCCACTAGCTCCTATTGGGTGACCTAAGGCTATTGCTCCACCGAACACGTTCAATTGATCGTATGGCACCCCCAAATATCTGTGAAAGAGAACATTGTTTACCGCAAAGGCCTCGTTATTTTCAAAATAATCAAATTGAGTAATGTTCATGTTCAGCCTTGTCAGCAACTTCCTCACCGAGTAAAGTGGAGCCTCGGTGAAGCGCCAACTTTCTATACCAACCCATGAGTAACCCAATATTTTCGCCACTGGATCCACTCCAAATTCCTTCACTGCCTTCTCGCTCATGAGGACCATGGCCACTGCACCATCTGAAATTTGAGACGAGTTACCTGCGGTGTGATACCCGTTTTCTGTAAACGCAGGCTTAAGGGAGCTAAGTTTCTCCATGGTGGTGTCTGGCCTGATACCCTCATCTCTCTCTAATTTACCCTCATCGAGATTAACTGGAATAACTTCCGACTTGAACAGACCCTTCTCCCACGCCTGGTGGGCTCTTCTGTGACTCTCAAACGCCACCTCGTCCAATTCCCTTCTTGAAATGTCCCTCTCCCTTGCTACCATATCAGCCTCTTGCCCCATTAGCTTAAGGTTGAAGGGGTCTGTAAGCCCGTCAACCAGCATTGTATCAATGAAATTCAAACTCTTTCCAGATAGAAACTTAACACCCCATCTAACTTCTGAGTTGACCGCAAGCATGGATTGACTCATGGATTCCATCCCACCGGCGACTACAACGTCAGCGTCACCGCTCTTGATCATTTGTGCCGCGTTAGTAACCCCCATCATCCCGGAGGAACAGACCATGTCCACACAATATCCATCCACTTCCCATGGTATACCAGCCAAGAGGGCAGCCTGCCTAGCTAGATCCTGACCATGACCCGACCTCAACACATTGCCCATTATCGTAAGTTCCACGCGAGAGGGATCGGTGTTAGCCCTCCTCAGCGCTTCCTTTATGGCGATTGCCCCTAGCATCTGTGGCTTCACTGATTTCAGTGATCCTCCAAAGCGACCTATTGGAGTTCTCACCGCTGAAACTATGTAAACGTCTGGCATAGTATCACGTTGGTATAGAAGAATTTAAACTTTTTAAACAATTGATCCTCTCAAGTCAAAGAATGATGAATCCGTAATCTCCGCCTCATACCACTTCCCAAGGTCTGCGTCCTTAACTATAACTGGGATGTAGTTTAGCGTTCTGCCTATCTTTGTGTTGTCCTTTCCGTTCTCCAGAACTAGGACCTTCATTTTCCTTCCCACGTACTCCCTGTGAATCTCCCTTGAGAGCTCCTCATAAAGAGTTACAGCCCTCTTAAGTCTCTCCTTCTTAATTGGGCCTGGAACCTGGGTCATCATGGCACTTCTCGTATTAGGCCTTAGCGAGTACATAGCTATATGTATCCTCTCAAACCTTAATTCCTTCATGAGGTTTAAGGTGTCCTCAAAGGCATTTTCATCCTCTCCGGGATGACCCACTATAATGTCAGTGGTTATGTTTACCAAGGGAAACCTCTTCCTTATTTCCCTAACAATTTCCCTGAACTCATCCAGTGTATACTTCCTGTTCATCGCCCTTAACACCTGGTCATTACCGCTCTGCACAGGCAGATGGAAGAACTTGTACACCTTAGGATTGTCCCAAGCATCCAACAGATCGTCTAACTGTCTCATGGCAAGTTCTGGGGTCATCATTCCTACCCTCACCATAAAGTCCCCTTCTAGGGAAGAGACCTCCCCAACAAGATCTGCGAGTCTTATATCTCTTCCTAGGTCCAAACCGTAGGCAGCCGTATCCTGTCCCGTTAGCTCTATTTCCTTAGCACCTTTCTCGATAGCCTTTCTCGCCGTTTCCACGATCATCCTGGGAGGATAACTTCTAAGCTCCTTCCTAGCTAATTTCGTGATACAGAAATTGCAACTACCTGCACATCCATCTGCGATGGGGATAACTGAGATCAGCCCCTCAAAGACACTAGGTAAGACGGAGGGAAGTTCCCCATGAAGGCTCACGATCCTCTCCCGAGATTCCACTGCCTTAACTACATCCCCTATGGATTGGGGGCCTATTAGCGAAGATTGGGGGGCCAATGACATGACTAGACCTGGCTCCGCCCCGGCCAAACAGCCTGCAACTACCAGTTTCTTCCCAGTCTTTGAGAGTTCTAAGATTCTCTTCTTCATCTTCTCCTCTGTTTCCATCCTCACGGCACACGTGTTTATGACGAGAACGTCAGCCTGCTCTTCACTATTCACTATCTCGTGGTTTCTGCCCTTGAGTAATGTCATCATTGAGTAAGTATCACCCTTATTTAGGGCACATCCGTACGTCTCAAAGTAAATTCTCATTGCTGTTACTAGTCACAAATTTAACCGCGTGATTATATAGAGTTAATCGAGTTTCATGTCAGAGAGAGATAAACTCTATCACGTGCTACTGGACAGGCTTTATGCGAAGTTGCCCAAAAAGGACCTAGCGTCAGAGACCCAAACTCTTCCCACACTTTCCATCATCAACGTTGGAAACACTACTATCATAAGGAACTTCAGTGAGTACTGCGATAGAATTAGAAGAGAAGACAAGATCTGCATGAGATACCTGCTGAAGGAACTAGCTGCTGCGGGATCCATTTCTGAAAACGGACAGTTGATGATTCAAGGTAAGTTCTCAAATGCCATAGTTAATACCTTCATGGACAGGTTCCTAAAGACCTACGTTCAATGTTCCACGTGCAAGAGCCTAGACACCGTCCTTGTCAAAGACAAGAAAATATGGTATATTCAATGCCTAGCCTGCGGTGCCAAAAACCCCGTAAAGCCACTGTGAGATAATGAGAGTAATTCTAAAGATCATAAGAGGAGAAGGTCACGTCTTCGTAAACATTTGCGAGAAGGAGTACCTTGGAAGGGAGTTCAGGGAGAGCAAGGCGGTCCTTAACGTGAACAACGAGTTCTATGGAGGAGAGGAAGTGGACATCAACTACGCCCTAGATCTAGTGGATGAAGCTACCGTGGTGAGTATAGTTGGGGAGAGGGCAATCGGAGAGGCCATAAAGAGGGGCCTTGTCCACAAGGATGCCGTGTTGACCGTTTCAGGGGTGAAGTTTGCACAGATCTATAATCTGTGATGGAAATGGGAGGAAAGTTCTGCGTAATGTGTGGAAAGGAGGACGTAAAACTCATAGGTAGACTATGTCCCTCGTGTTACGTGAAATCGAGGGAGATGGTGAGGGTACCCAGGAGCATGTCTATCACGGTTTGCAGAATTTGTGGTTCCAGGAAGCTTAAGGGAAAGTGGGTAGCTCCCAGGGGGGATATCTCCTCATCACTAGAGGAGGAGATAATCTCGGCGCTAGAACTGGACGAACACGTGCAGGAGTACCATGTGGACGTAGGGCAGATGTGGTCAGACACTCACGGTAATAATCACTTTCCATTAAGGATTTCAGGTTCAGTTGAAGGAGAGAGGTTTGACGAAACCAAGGACGTTATGGTCAAGGTTGAAAGCACGTTATGCGATTCCTGCGTCAAGAGGAGGGGGAAATACTACGAGGCGATAATCCAGCTGAGATCTAGGGAGGGCAACCTGGGACTTGACGAGAAGAGGTTTTTCGAGTCCTTCTTTTCCAGGGAGGACGCGGAGAACCTCTCGGACGTGGTGGAACTTAGGGAGGGAGTTGATTACTACTTCATTAACAGAACTGTGGCCAAGAGACTTGTGGCCAAGTTCGCCAGCGAAGTAAAAGTAGAGATGAAGGAAAGTTACCAAAGGGAGAGGATAAAAAGAGGTAAAAGGGACGCGAAACTAGTTATCTCCCTGAGGCTATGAGGATAGGGATAGATGAAGCAGGGAGAGGATGCCTAATTGGACCTATGGTAGTTGTAGGGGTTGCCTTGAACGAGAGGTCTATTGTAGCTCTGAAGCAGAGTGGAGTTAAGGATAGTAAGAAACTTACTCGTAAGAAAAGGGAGGAACTATTTGACCTGATACTCTCTGAAAGCGAGGGAGTAGCTGTAGCCAAGGCTCTTCCCGAGGAGATCGACAACAACAACCTGAATTCGTTGACCTACACGAAAGTGATAGAGATTATTGATGCGCTATCTTGGCTCAACCCTGAAGTTGTAACAGTGGACAAGGTGGGGAAAGAAATCGAGGTGATAAGAGCGATAGAGGATCTAGGGTTCAAACCTAACGTTGTACACAAGGCTGATGAGCTATTTGTTGAGGCTAGCTCTGCCAGCATTGTTGCTAAGGTAATAAGGGATAGGTTAATAGAGTCATTAAAGAAGGAATTCGGGGACTTTGGGAGTGGGTACCCATCTGACAGGAAAACCGTTCAATGGGTACTAGACTTAGTATCCAGGGGAGAGGAACCACCAAATATTATAAGGAGATCGTGGAAATTATTACTAAAATACGCACCTGGATTTTACGTGAATAAGGTGAGCTGAAAGTGGTCACTAACCTTCCTGCCGAGGCTAAGACCAAATGGCTAAGAGTGATGGACGCTAAGACACCTGAAGAGAAGATTAAGGCTATACAGGATTTCCTGAGTAGCGTACCTAAACATAAGGGAACCGAGAACCTGGTCTACTGGGCCAAGAGAAGACTATCTGAACTCAGGGAGGAAAGCGAGAAACAGAGGAGAAAGTCTAAGGGGGGAGGTCTGTCCTTTTTCGTGGAAAAGGAAGGGGCAGGTCAGGTCCTCGTGCTGGGGAGGGAGGAACTTAAGAATCCCCTGGTGCGCAGGCTCACCAACGTAAAACAGGATCCTAAAGATTACCCCGTGCCCGCCATGACTTTCTTTGAGGACGCACCAATTCAGCTGGTCAATCCTCCTCAGATTATCCTGGATTCTAGGCTCATAGTAAGTAAGCTCCTTGGGTTAGCCAGGAATGCAGACTCTATCCTTTTCGTCGTAGAAGACCAGGAGGAATTCACTAGGATGAGGGAGTTTCTAGAGAATAACAATATCCTTCTGGGGAAACCAAAGGGAAAGGTCATAATAGAGAGATTCAGGAGCTCCAAGGAGGGACTCAGGATAGTTATGATGGGAAAATTGATTGGAACAACCGAGGACCAGGTCAAGGATTACCTTCGAGAGTTCGGTATTAAGTCTGCTGTGGTCAAGATAGTGGGAGAGGTTACCCTGGATGACGTAGAGAAATCTCTCTTTGAAGCAATTACCTTTAAGCCTGCGGTAGTGGCCTCTGTTAGACCGTTCCAAGTTCCGGGAATACCAGTTGTTAACGTGGCCGACTTAGACGCCCTGAGAAGGGAACTATATCTCAGCCTTGATGTGATAAGGATTTACACCAAGGAGCCCATGGAGGAACCTACGAAGGATCCAATGTTCATGAAGAGAGGGTCAACTGTCATGGACGTTGCCCAGAAGCTCCACAGCCAACTTTCCGAGAACTTCAAATATGCTAGGGTATGGGGGAAGTCAGCAAGGTTCCCTGGGCAGAGAGTAGGAGAGGACCACGTATTAGAGGACAAGGATATTGTGGAAATACATGTTAGGTAATATAGTTCTCATGGTGTCATGTTATCGCTGCTTCCCGTGAAGGACGGACATTTGATCATAATAATGAAAATAATGCTATTATAACGACACTACTAATCTCTCGTGTCTCACGACCTAGTTACTTTTAGCTTGATTATTACCCCCATAAGATGGGATGGGCAGAAAGGTAGCTAGATAATAAGCTTATCTTAAACATGGTTTTACAAACTTTTAAAAACGTATTTTCAATTTACCTTTGATAAGCATGCTAGAGACCTACGAAATTGAGTTAAAAACGTCAAAGTCTGTGATCAGGACAGCTCTAATGGATCCATTCCTGTTCTCGGGAGTAATGGGACACGTCAACATTCTTCAAATATTAGACAAGAGATCGGCTGAATATGTGGCACCAGGTAAACTATCTGAACCAGGAGTAGATTATAGGGTTCTTTATGTCTTCGGGACGCCGGACACCAAGTTACACACCGTACTTGGATACATGAAAGGGCCTGAGCTAGAGGGTGGGTCGGTTCTCTACTCTGGTAAGTCAGACGATCATAAGTTCGAGTGGAAGGCCCACTTTTACGTGGACGATGCACCAGCTGGTTCCAAGATAAGGATTGGCCTTGAAGTCAACTATAAGACCTCAACCCTTGACCGACTTATAGGGAAAAGTCCCTTTGAGCTGGCTCAGCATTTCATTCAGGACCACATTATCCCTTACCTAAAACTCTATCTAAGCAAGGAATGGCAGATGTCTCAGGACCAGGGGATATTCGCGAATGAGGTCATGCGAATAGAGGGCGATATTGCAGAGCTTACCACAAAGGTCAGGCAATTAATTGAGAGTATTAACTCTGGATTTATAGTTATTAAGGGCAAAAACATCCGAGCCAGCATTCAGGTTCTAAACAAACGTCCTGGTTTAATGAAAATGATCAAGGGAAACCAGATTATCACAGGAAACGACGTTCTAGCCAACCTCATACTGGAGTCTGGCGAAGCAGTTGCGATTGCGTATGACATTGATATGCAGAGAATTTTAGATATGACAAGTGAGCAAATCTCTAGGACAATCGAGATAACTGGAAAGTAGTAAAATAAAAAGAGGGTACAAATTATAGAAATTTTCGTGGAAGAGGTTATTCAACATCGTCTTCCTCACCAAATTACTTGAAATAACCTAGTTTCGTTGGCAGGTTCATGCATGGAGATCCGATTTGATGTGTGAGTTATTGCGAAGATAACCCTTTAGATTTGAACTATATTTGATCGGAAATGAATTCACTAGTTCTGGGAGCAGGCGGAGGTGGAGATGTAGTATCTGCACTTCTCCCTTACGAGAGGATCAGAAGAAGAGGTGAGAGAGTAACTCTGGGAGCTGTGCTATGGGAGAGAAGAGTGGAGGATCCAGTTCCGGGCCCCATCTGCACTAACGATCTCAGAGAAGCACAGGTAATAAACGAGAGAGTGGCGATCCTTGGGCCAAACTCCTTCGCTGTAAGGGGAGGAAGGAAAGTGAAACCGCAGGCTGCAAGAGTAGCGCAAGTATTGGGGATTAATGTTGTTTCATTCTGTATATCTGGAGGTGTTAGTGGTCTATACAGGGATATCATGGAGATAGCCAATATGCTAGGGATCGATCAGGTCATAGGGGTGGACGCTGGAGGTGATATTCTTGCGGAGGGAACAGAAAATAATCTCCTAAGTCCTCTTGCAGATTCCATTACCCTTGCCTTGCTATCCAAGTTAGAGGAAAGTTCCATGAACGTACAACTATCGGTAATCGGTTTAGGTGCTGATGGGGAATTGAAGCCGGATTACCTTTTACAGAGGATAAGCAAAATAGCATCACTGAACGGATTAATAGAAATCCTTGGATTTGATGAAAGTTCTGCCTCTGTAATAGAGAGGGTACTAGAAGTTACCGTTACAGAGGCCTCGGCCCTGCCCTTGAAGGCCTTCAGAGGGCTTTATGGTGAGGTTCCGATCAGAAACGGTAAGCGTAGGGTATTCGTAAGCCCGCTCACATCGGTCATGTTCAGCTTCAAGCCCATAGTTGTAGCATCAATCTCTAAACTGTATGAGGCTGTGAGAGATTCCTCTTCCCTTGAGGAAGCCAACGAGGCACTTCACAGGTTAGGTTTAATCACAGAGCTAGATAGAGAAAGAGGCCTCAAGGACGAATAATATGATGTATCTTAACGTGAAAGTCTTATAATCTATTAGCCCATTAGCGTGCCTCTCTATCGTCTGTGGATTACCGAGATTTTTGTGGAATTAATACCTTTGACTTTCGTGTATTATTGGGTAGGGGGAGTTTAAACTAGGATTTCCTGAATTGGTTAAACAGTGAACAGGAGTGAGCATAGATGTTGATAGTGGTCCATTCCTCTCCCTCAACTCGGTGGAAGGCGCGGGAGAGGCGGCAGCGCACGTGATTGCAGCAGCTTCCGTACTCAAGAACTTGAACGAGTTAACCGAGGAAAGTCTAGAAGTTGTGAGAAAATATGTTGACAATTGGATATTGAGCGTTATTCCTTTGGATTATATTCCTGGCATGGCAGAATATTTAGGTGGAAAGCTAACCAAGTCCATTCTGGACGTATTTGAGGATGTGTCGGAGGAGGAATTGGGAGAGACCTTAGAGATGATAACTTTAGCCAAGAAATCTCTCGACTCGGGCGACGTTCCATTCAATTTCGCAGAGGTTGAGGTAAGAATTGAAAGGGTCTTTAGGGCTCTGGGGCTAGAAATGAATGACTTTGGAAGATTTTTGGAGAACTCGAACATTGTGGAAAAAATGAAGAGAACCGTAACCTTGTTTACCTTGGCCATAGGAATATCTTCAGTGCGTGATAGAATATGGATAGTGGAATCTCAATAACTGCCGAAAAACTTGTGGAGGTTACTGCTAAGTACGCTTCACAGATCTCGGTCAAGGAGGACGAATACATAAGAGCAGTTGGGTTTTCCTCAAAGGATATGGGAAAAAGAGTAGTTGCAAGGGTAAGTTTTTGGCTTGTTAACCAGGAGTCCACTTTATTGTATTGCAGGTTGTGCAACAAGGGTCCATTTACCAAGAGGGGTATGTTTCTTCATCTGACGAGAATGCATCACTCAGAAATAAAATTACTTCTAGAGGAAGAAATAAAAAGAGAAATAAAGGCTATACTCTAGTTAGGATTCAACTACCCTAAGTAGGTCTCCCTGATCTAGACGGTAAACCACTAGGTAGTTATCTGAAACTCTCTTTAGATCCGCGTTATCTCCTCTTATCATCACGCTAATGAGCGTAGCATTTGCCTCTTTAAGGGATCTCCTAACAGTGGTTTCAGCGATCTTATCCTCTCCATCCGTCAAAATTATGACCTCGCTTACACCCCTAACATGACCGTCCTTTATATCGTCGCAGGCAGACATTACAGATCTAGATATATCTGTTCCGCCTCCACCTCTTATCTTCCCAATATACTCTACCATCTTGATCACGTCCTTGCTCTTGGCATTCTTTATGACCTTGATCAGAGGATATGGAATGTTATCGAAGAACCTTAGATAGAAGTCCCTGTTCTCCCTTCTAGCCCTACTGTAGAGGGCCAGTGCTACAGCCTTAGCCCACAGGATCTTTTCTCCATCCATGCTGCCTGACTTGTCCAATAGTAGATATATGGGTCCTAGGGTTTCCTTAATCTGTTTCTGATATAGTAATAGCTGGCTCTCTGCAAGCTTCACATCAAAGAGTTCCTCGGGTAAGGCCAGTTCTGAGGGAACCAGTCTCTCTAGGTCTGAACCTTCCTCATATCCATAAAGCTCTCCCCTAGCATATCTTGTGGTCCTCTTCTTGGTGAAGCTACCCAGCTTCGGGATACCGCTCAGAAACTCCAGGATCTTCTTGATCTCCGTGTTCCTAGCTAGTCTTAGCACGTCGTGTATATCTCCCTCAAAGTTCATCATCGATCCTGTACCGGCCCCATTACCTCCAACTATCCTCTGCATACTCCTGACGGAATTAGCATCCTCAGACGCCTTTGCCATAGCCTTTTCATGAACCTGCTTCATTAGCTTTCCAGTGGTCTGGTTTTCCTGTTGCTGGTTCTGATTCTGCTTTCCCTCCTTACCCTGACTTCCCTTCATTATTCCGTTAAGGATCTGCTCTGCGGCCTCTCTCTCCTCCTGCGACTGTGAAGTCCTCCTAATTCTCTCCAATTCCTCTATCAAGTTTTGCACATAACTCACGGAAAGGGCCATACTCACTGCTGAGTTTGCAATTGAGTAGTTTCTGTTCCTGTTTACAATCTCTGACGAAATGGTAAGATCAATCAATGAGTACTTAATGGAGTCGCTTTGATCTATTTCCCCCTTTGTTTTTAGTATAGGTAGGGGGAGATAGTGCACGTAATAGGTATCAATGAGGAATAGGGGATCTACGTTGCTTTCCTTCCCAGAGACCCTCCTTAGGGTGTTGAGTATCCTCTCGCCCCTGTACTTTACAACGGGGCTTTCGTAATCTACACCTCTAAGGAGACCTGTCATGTGTAAATCCCCAGCTTCCTCCCCACTTTTTCTACTAATCTATCTATTTCCGCTCCAACTTCCCGCGAGAACTCTTCAACCTTCTCGTCACCGCTCTCCTTCCCTAACGATATTACCCTGTCCTTTGTCGCCCTCAAGCTCCTGATCAAATCGATCAATCTAGGATCAGATTCGTTAGCAGCATCAACGTATTTCCCTGCCTCCTTAATGTTATTAAATATCTCGTTAAGCTCCCTCATGTACTTGATGGGCGTCTTTAACTCCTCAGAGAGGAGTGCTGAGACCTTTTCGAAATCGTCAATTTCCCTTGGGGCTATGTACTTAAGAACTACTAGGTCCTCCTCTGTAGCCTTTGTTCTAGAGTTCAGAAGTGCGTGAGCCGACACTATTTTCAGAACCTTGCCCTTTCTCCTGTCAGTTAAGTGTACTCCCTTCTCCTCCAACATTACGTAGAGCTTCAGGAGTTTCGACTTGATCTGGCTCAGGTCCACTTCTGAGAGCATACTGTAAAGCCTGTCAAGATCTTGAACTGTCATAACTGGTTCCTTGACTTTCCACTTGTCTGTGAACTCGAGTTCCCAGGACGAATCTATTAAGTCCTTCCACATATCCTCCCCCACGGGCTTAGCGTAATGCCTTAGAAGAAGCCTATCATAAAGGGCCTCAAGTTCTGGCTCGTCCGGTACCCTATTACTTGCGCTGATTAGCGTCCTTAGTGGTACCTTGATAACGTTGTAGCCATCATAAATTACCCTCTCGTTCAACAGTGAAAGAAGGGCATTCAGAATGGCGGAATTGGCATTAAATATCTCATCTAGGAAGGCTAACTCGCTTTCAGGAAGTCTCTCCTTTGTTATCCTCTTGTATACTCCCTGTTTCAGTGCGTTGACGTCCAGTGCTCCAAAAAGCTCAGCGGGTTCTGTATATTTCGTAAGTAAATACATGAAGAACCTGGCATTAAGGAGATCAGCAGCCCTTCTAGCCAATGCTGACTTAGCGGTTCCAGGCTCTCCTATTAGCACTACGTGCTCCTTTGTAAGGAGAGCTAGCGTTAGGACCTTAGCCTCCTCTTCCCTTCCCACGAACGGGGAATAGAGGGACTCTAAAAACTTTTTGGGAAGTTCAAGGAGTGATGAACTCACTATTATTCTCCCTATTATGTTTACCATCTTGTAGCTTATAAAGAGAGGTTAAGAAACATGAAAGAATAAAATTCTTTTTTATGTAAGAATATTTTCGAGAAAATTTCAATAATAGTCTAAAGGCCTTAGGAGTTTAAATTCTGTATGCAGGAAATTTTTTAAGTATTGCTAGTTTTAGACGGAGAATCGAGCTTAACACGAGAAATGTAGAAGGATATGGAACTAACCAACTAATTTATATAGGCGAATTTCAAAGATTGAAATAACAAATTCGTGTGAGTCGAGATATATGGATGAAAAGATAGGAAATCTAAAAGGCGGGATGGAAAACATAAGTGTTACCGCCCGCGTTTTGGAAGTAGGTGAACAGAAGGTCGTTCAAACAAAGAACGGCCCTAGAACCATTCGTGAAGTAATGGTTGGAGACGACACAGGGAGAGTTAAACTCACCCTGTGGGGGAACCAAGGAGACGAAGTCAAGGAAGGCCAAATTATCAAAGTGGAGAACGCTTGGACCACAGTTTTTAAGGGTCAAGTTCAGCTTAACGCAGGTAGTAGGTCCAAGATAAGCGAGTCTGCCGAAGAGTCTATCCCAGAAGCCGATCAGGTTCCTGAAACCACTCCTACCGATGATTCACCTCCAAGGAGAGGTGGATTCAGAGGTAGAGGCGGAGGAAGAAGAAATTACGGCGGCGGTTTCGGAGGAAACTACGGCGGTGGAGGATACAGGAGAAGGCCTAGAGAGGGCGGAGAGGAAGAAGAGTGAACTTCGAAGAAGATAGGCAACCAGAAGAGGAACACGATCATTTTCACCCATCACTGGATTATGACGAGATAAAGGATAGGAAGCCCAGGAGAGAAGGCGAATACGTGGACAAGAGTGAGGACGGTGAGAAGTTTATAATTAAGCTAGCTGAGGACAGGGTTTACGAGGTAGCTGCAGTAGCCTATTATATCTGGGCCATGTGCGATGGAGAGAGGACAGTGGGCGATATAGTTCAGGAGATTAGCAAGGAAGCGCAGATCGAAGAGGAACAGATAAGAGCGCCTATTGTCGCGGTACTTGAACAGTTACAGGAGGCCGCCCTAATAACCATTTAAAAGTTTGTTTTGTGTATTTTTCTCATGAGAAATTTCGTTCCCGAGGAGAACTTACCCACTCCTCTAGAGGCCATTGAAAAATTTCTTAGAACTCTTCCTCCCAAGAGGAGAACAATCTCTCTTGGAATATTGGATTCCGTGGGCAAGATAACTTCTTCATCAGTACGTGCTAAAACCGATTATCCACCCTTCTCTAGATCAACTGTAGATGGGTTCGCTGTTAAATCATCTTCTACCCCAGGTAGGTTT
Organism: Metallosphaera sedula DSM 5348; assembly: GCF_000016605.1. Taxonomy (NCBI): domain Archaea; kingdom Thermoproteati; phylum Thermoproteota; class Thermoprotei; order Sulfolobales; family Sulfolobaceae; genus Metallosphaera; species Metallosphaera sedula. Next base: position 613,578 of record NC_009440.1, read on the forward strand.
AGGATAGTTGGAAAGATATCCATTGGGGAATGGAAGGATATAACTATTGGGCCAGGGGAGGCGGTAGAGGTGGATACTGGATCCCCACTACCTTGGGGAGCTGATGCCGTGGTTAAGATAGAGGATACACATGTGGAACTTCCCTTTGTCGAGATAAATTCTAGGTTGAGATTTGGTGCAAACGTAGCATGGGCTGGTAGCGATATATCCAAGGGCTCAGAAATTATAGGAGAGTTCCAGGAAATTACGCCAGAAGATGTGGGAGCATTTGCGTCTGTGGGAATAGAGACAGTTGAGGTGTATGATCTCCCAAAGGTTTACGTTATCGCAACCGGTGATGAATTAGTTCAACCTGGAAGAGATCTAACGCCAGGGAAGATATATGAAAGCAACGTTCACTTCCTGGTATCAAGGCTAAAGCAACTTGGATGCGAAATAGTTGGAGCCGAAGTTCTACCTGACGACAAGGAAAAGATAAGGAATTCCTTAAGGACGGCCGTAGACAAGGCCGACCTTATAATAACCACAGGAGGAACGAGTGCAGGTGAAAAGGATTACGTACATCAGCTGGTAAGGGAGATGGGAAATATCGTGATTCAGGGTTTAAATACGAAACCTGGAAAGCCAACGATATTAGGGGAGATACAAGGGAAGCCGGTCTTCGGACTTTCTGGAAACATTGTGGCTACCATAATGACCTTTAATCAGTTAGTGGAGAGATACATCGCCGAATTCTCAGGGAGATCACTGGCTACCAGAACAGCTTACCACGACAAGGTCTCGGCCATCTCCATTTTACCAATTAAGGCTGATAGGTACAGGGTCACTAACATCCCCGTTTACATAGTTAAAGGGAGAGGGGGTCACTATGCTATCCCGGTCCCATTCGACAGTTACATGGTTGGGACTTTTGCTAGCTCTGATGGTTATGTGACCTTACCTCCTGGTACGCAAGTCAAGGAGGGAGAGAGGATAGAGGTAACCCTGAAAAGCCTTGATAATAGGCCTGTCATTATAGGGGAAGAGGACGTGAGAATAAGGGAAGTTAAGGCTAGGAAAATACTCTTGGGAACAGTGCCCGCTTGCGCTGCACTCAAGTACGATGTGGGGGATGCGCTGATACTGAGTGACTTCCTTTGCGAAGATAAGGTGCCTGAGGCGGTGGAGGTAAAGCGTTGGATCCTATCCCATGGAAGCGGAGATCCCATAGGCTATCATGATTGGATAGGAATGAGCAGGTTGGTGAAGGATCCTGCAGTTAAATTGAAATCACCCTCTACAGCACCCCTGTTCTTGGGCAAGGGAAAGGTGATCGCACCCCATGGATACATAGAAGGAGAGAAAGTAACACAAGAGAAATTAAAAGTAGTAGTGAGAAACAGGGATCTACAATTCTTAGAGGGAATATTTTCTGAAGATACCTAGTTGGAAAAGCCTTTTACTTCATCTCCTTATTCTCGGATATGCGTTCAGTGAAAGCCACAGCATTCTCATCTTCTGCTAACCTTGGTGCCGGTTACGACGTGCTTTCCATGAGCCATTTGGCCTTCAGCGACACTGTTTACGCGGAGCTTATCAACGAAAAGGAACGCAGGGTCATGATGGAGTCCAACTCGAATGTCCCTTTAGATCCAGCTAGAAACTCAGCAGGCGCACCAGTTGAGGCATTGCTCAAGGAATTTCAATTAAATTACACGATAAAACTGAATGTGATAAAGGGAGTGCCCCACGGATTAGGCCTAGGAAGTAGCGGAGCATCTGCAGTGGCTGCAGTGGCTGCGGTTAACGAGCTGCTTAACCTCCACCTGACGCTCGAGGACATCGTGAAGTTTGCTGTGATTGGGGAACAAGCCGTTAGTGGATCCCCTCACCCAGATAACGTGGCAGCTAGTGCCTTTGGTGGAATAGTGGCAGTGACGTCGCACGATCCCATTAGGGTAGTGAGGATACCAATTAACCTGAACTTCAGGTTAATGTTGGTCATACCGAGGGTTAATACGGGTGAAGGGAAGACCAAGAAGGCAAGGGAGCTAGTTCCCAAGCAGATAGAGGTTTCAAAGATGGTCGAAAACACAAGGTTCCTATCCTCATTCATTCTAGGATTAGTTAAGGGAGATAGGGCACTGGTTAGGGAGGGGCTTAACGACGCCGTTGTGGAAAGGTCCAGGGAACCAATGTATCCACACTACCCCAAGTTGAAGGAAATAGCACTGAGGTACGATGCTATTGGAGCTTGCGTAAGTGGAGCCGGACCTACGGTGTTAATCCTTTACGATGATTCGACCAAACTGGGAGAGATCAAACAGGAGGGTGGGAAAGTATGTGCCCAGCACGGTTTTCAATGCGATTTCATTACCACGGAAATAGGGGAGGGAGTCAGGGTTGAGGGACTCAACTAAATCAGTAAGGGAATCAATAGATCCCATCACAGGGGCTATAACAACGCCCATCTATCAGACGTCAGCTTTCCTTTATCCTGAGGGTGAGAAATACAGGTATTCCAGAGAGGTCAATCCGACGGTCCTAGAACTGGGTAAGAAAATAGCGGAGCTTGAGGGTGCAGAGGCTGGGCTCGCGTTTTCCTCCGGGATGGGAGCCATCTCCACCACCCTCTTAACTCTGCTCCACCCCGGGATGAGACTCCTGGTTCACGTGGATATGTTCGGAAGGAGCCTGAGGTTTGCCAAGGATTACCTCTCGTCGTGGGGTGTGAAGGTCGATGTGGCCCCAGCCAACGATCAAGGCATGCTCGAAATGATAACCAAGGGGTATGACGTGGTTATGATTGAGAGTATTACGAATCCCCTACTCAGGGTGATAGACCTGGAAAAGGTGGGAAAGGCGTGCTCGGAAGTGGGGGCTAACTTACTTGTGGATTCAACTTTTGCAACTCCGATTAATCAGAAACCCCTAGAGTTTGGGGCCTCGCTAGTCATACACAGTGCATCGAAGTTCATTGCGGGGCATAACGATGTCATTACAGGGTTGATAGCGGGAAAGGGAGAACTGGTGAAGGCAATAGACCAAATGAGGAGAACACTTGGAACCTCCCTTGATCCTCATCCAGCGTATCTTACCATCAGGGGGATGAAGACCCTTAAGATCAGAATGGATGTAATCAATAGGAACGCACAACAGATCGCAGAGTTCCTTGAGGCACATCCTAAGGTTGCAAAGGTTTACTACCCTGGTCTTAAGAGCCATGAAAGCCATAGTGTTGCTAAGAGAGTCCTTAAGGGATTCGGTGGCGTGGTCAGTTTTGAGGTGAGGGGCGGAGCGCAGGAGGCACTGAGGGTCATGAAATCTACTTCAGTCATAATCCCAGCCCAAAGCCTTGGAGGCGTGAATTCCTTGATATCCCATCCAGCAACAATGAGCCATAGGACACTATCTCCTGAGGAGAGAAAGGCCTCAGGGATAGGAGATTCGCTTCTTAGGCTTTCCGTGGGTATAGAAGACGTGGAGGATTTAATAGAAGACTTGGATAAGGCACTTAGCAAGATCTAGAAAGATTTATTTTCTCTCTAAAAAAGAAAGAATTGCCATACCTAGCCTACAGCCATGTAACCATGGCAGAGTGAAGCTAGGGCCTCCTCTCATTTCTTAGAGGAGTCCTTTATTTTCACAAGATACTCCTTGATTGTTCTTAGGTCAGATTCCACATGCTTTTCGTCTGTCGCAATCCACATTATACCGCCCGCTGCATCAACAACCTCTCCGTTCAAGTGTAACTCCTTCACCCTCTCTTTCCAGTTAAATGGGATCTTGGAAATCACAAGAACGTAGAGCTCACCAGTGTTACGGAGATGGAATTTACCCCAGAATAAATCGTTCACCTTGTATTCCGCTTCCTTGGCAAAGGGTTCCTTTCCTGGCCTTTCCGACACTTCTCTCCAGGGACCTAACTCTCCGCCTATACTGCTGAGATCTTGGATCATGTTATTCCCCTCTCCTCCAGCGCCTTCATCGCTATCTTACTAAGCCCCAGCTCCTTTGGACTTATTCCAAAGGATATTGCCAGGAGTTGAGTAACGTACATAGTGGGCATGGTCCATCCAGTCTTAAACTCGTCCATTACCTTGAACTGGGTAACATCAAGTTGTAAATGACAGAGACTACATGGATGTACCATTATATCCGCTCCAGCGCCCTTAGCAGAAGAGAGAACATTATAGGCTAACTTCAATCCTCCCTTGGGATTGCTTCCCATTAAGGGGAAACCACAACAAGCTGTCGCCATGGGGAACCTCACTGGAGTTGCTCCAGTGGCTGATACTAGATCCTCTAGGCTGTGGGGCTTATATGCGGACTCAAATCCCATGATCTGCTCAGGCCTTAGCATTTGACATCCGTAATATGTTCCGACCTTCAACTGGGTCAGGGGCCTTGTAACGTGGGACTTTATCCTCTCAATTCCAACGTCCCTCACCAAAACCCACACAATATGCTCAGCATCCACGGTTCCCTTGTACTCTATGGAGGCGGATTTGAGCCTGGAATCGACGTCTTTCCTAAGCTCCTTGTCTTCCTTGTAGTTGTTTACTGCAAGTCTATGACTTTGCAAGCAAACACTACAGGGAGTTGCCATTTTGTTGAGTCCCATCTTCTCTACCTGGGACAAGTTTCTCAGGTTCAAGGCAGCATGGGCCTTTTGATCATATTCGTCCAGGAATCCTCCTCCGCAACAGTTCCAGTCCTCTACTTCCACTAGTTCCAATCCTAGAACCTCGGCCACCTTCTTTGTGGCCACATCAACGTCCTTAGATAGGCCGTGGGTTGCACATCCCGGATAATATGCTACTTTCATTCCTTCTCACCCATTAACTTCTGAATTTGATCTATCTGACTTACCTTCTTTTCCCTAATTAATGCAAGGTTAACCTTCCCGTTCCTCATGGTGTAAAGCATGTCAGTGATTGCCGCGGCTAGGCCGTAGGTCGTGATGTATACCTTGGCCTCCTCAAGTTTACCCGTTTCCCTTATACTATCAAATATGGCCTTAACGTGCTTCTCGCCGGTCTTTGCTACCTCTGACTTGTCCTTGAGGAAACGTGTGTGAGCCCTAGTTTTCTTAATTGTGGTAACAGGTTCCACATCCCTTGGACATACGTTGAAGCACTGATAACAATACGTGCACCTCCACGCGCTATCGGCTAAGATCTTCAACCTTTCATCGTAGATGGTATCCCTTGGGTCCGCCAGGAATCTATACCCCTTGGCGTGTGCTGCTGGTCCTAGGAACTCCTCGTCTATCCTCACAGCTGGGCAAGCTGAGACACAAAGCCCACACCAGATACATTGGGCGAACTTCCAGAGTTCCCTTTGATCCTCTGGCCTTAACCTGTGCTCTCCACGCCCCTCCACCACTTCCTTGCTTGGGTAAAGCCTAGGTTTAACCTTAAACATCCTGGCGTAGAATTCATCCATATCTACGATGAGGTCCTTCTGAACCTTGAAGTAATCCATAGGTTCGACGGTTATTTGGTTGCTGTCATACTTCTTCACAATGTCCAGGGCAAGGGTCTTACAGGCTAGCCTGGGTTCCCCGTTAATCCTCATGGCACAACTTCCGCAGACCGCCATGTGACAGGAAGCCCTATAGGCCAGGGTTGGGTCCTGTTCTGACTTTATTCTCCTAAGGACCTCAGTCATCTGGGTGAATCTATCAACAACTAGTTTGTACTCCTGCCAGTACTCGCCTTTCTCCTGGTTATATCTTTTTACTTTGACCACAATCTCCCGTTGCTCCAGTTGGCTCTCCATCTTAGTACACCCTTGCCTCTGGTTGCCACCTAGTCATGGTCACGGGCTTAAACCCTATCTCTACCTGATTACCCTTGAGGTAAGCCAACGTATGTTTGAGCCAGTTCCTATCATCTCTCTCTGGATAGTCCGTCCTGTAATGAGCTCCTCTTGATTCGGTTCTAGTTAACGCTGACTTGGCTATTACCACCGCGAGGTCCATCATGTTTCTCAGCTCCAATGCGTTAAAGAACTCGGTATTGTAGGTCTTGCTCTTGTCAGTCACATACATGCTCTTGACCTGTGCCCTAAGTTTCTCGACCTCTGAGAGGGCAGTCTTTAATAGGTCCTCGTTCCTGAAAATCCCCACATCATCCCACATTACCTGCCTAAGTTTGTTGAGTATTTCGCCGAAGTGGACTCCGGTCTCGCTCTTCACAAAGGTGTAGGCCTCGCTTAGAAGTTTCTCTGCTTCCTTCTCCAGGGTGGTTGAGGATGACTCCTCGTGCTTCTTGAGGTACTCCACTACAGTTCTTCCAGTTTCCCTACCAAAAACGAGGGTTTCTAGCAAGGAGTTGGAGCCCAGCCTGTTGGCACCGTGGACAGATACGCAAGCTACCTCGCCTGCCGCAAATAGTCCTTGCAAATCACTATTGGTTCCAGTAATGTCCACGTCCACTCCACCCATATAGTAGTGCTGTGCAGGTCTAACAGGGATGGGCTCCTTAGTAGCATCAACCCCCGCAAAACTCATGGCAGCCTCGTAAGCCAACGCAAGTCTCTCCTTTATGTAGCTCTCTCCCAGATGGGTAAGGTCCAATCCAACATACCCGCCAGGGAAACCTCTTCCCTCCCTTATCTCTATTGTGATGGACCTAGAGACAATATCCCTGGGGGCAAGGTCCAACTTCTTGGGAGCATATCTGGTCATGAATCTCTCCCCCTTATTGTTCTTGAGGATACCTCCTTCTCCCCTTGCCGCCTCACTTATCAGAATGTCTGAGGGATAGAGCGCAGTTGGGTGGAACTGAACAAATTCGGGATCCTTCAGGGCCGCTCCAGCCCTCAGAGCCATAGAGTAACCGTCACCCGTGTTTATGTAGGCGTTGGTCGTGTGCGCGTATAGCATCCCCATACCACCGGTGGCTAGCACAACAGCCTTTGCCTTGAACAGGGCCGGTTCCATGGACTTCATTTCCATGGCCAGAACTCCAGCTACCCTCTTCTCGTCCAGCACCAGGTCCACCGCAAACCACTCGCTATAGAAATCCACTGAGAGACCTGAGACCCTTTCGAACAGGGTGTGCAAAAGGGCCATGCCAGTCTTATCCCCAACGAATCTGGTCCTGGGATAGGTCTGTCCACCGAAATAACGCAGAGCTACCCTCCCGTCTGGTTGCCTATTGAATAGCGTACCCCACCTCTCCATTATCTCCACTATTTCTCCAGATTTTTCAGATAGAAGTTCCGCAGCGTCCTGATCGACTAGGTAATCTCCTCCCTTGACCGTGTCATAGGTCATGTAGTCTGGATTGTCGTTGGGATCGGAGTTACCCCGGACATATGCAGCTATTCCACCTTCCGCGGAGGAGGAGTGAGACCTTGTGGGAAAAACCTTAGAAATGATCGCTACCCTATAGCCTGCTGAGGCGATTTCATGGGCCGACATTAACCCCGCTAATCCTCCTCCAAGAACTACTGCGTCATAAAGAAGTTTGTCCATACAAAAATCGCAATAGATACGTTATTAAGAATTACTTTAAGAGAGTAGTTCAGATAGGTTCTTAATTACAAATGTAGGGCGTATCCCCGTCCTTTCCACGTCTGCCCTCTGAGAAATGCCCGTAAGAACTAGAGCAGTGTCTGCTCCTAGTTCGTTCCCCATCTTTATGTCGGTCTCCAGTTGGTCACCAATAACGAGAACCTTCTTCAAGTCGCTTATCCCCGTGAGCTCCATTGCTACCTCAACTATCCACTTGTTGGGCTTCCCTGCCACGAAATCCGGTTCCCTCTTTAAGGCATATATCAAGGCACTCGCCAAGGCGCCAGCTCCTAGTCTCAAACCATCCTTGGCGGGCCACAACCTATCCATGTTAGTCACGACAAACTTGCTACCCTTCCATATACATCTCATCCCTATGGATAGCTTATCATAGGTAACTAGCCTATCCAGTCCAAGCACAACCACATCTGGGATCTCTTTCTCAGCGTTAGCTGTCATCAATACCTCGTATCCTGCATTTCTAATCTCCTCCACAAGACCTTCCTCGCCAATAACGAAAACCTTCTTCACGTCCCAACTCTTTTTCATGTAAAGTACTGCAGCTAATCCGCTGGTAATTATATCCTTAGGCTCTATTGGTAACCCTAGGTAGTTGAGTTGCCTTGAGAGAAGAACTCTGCTGAACCCAGAGTTGTTGGTCACTAGGATAACTTTCTTTCCATGTTCAATCATTTGCCTGAGCGAATTTATGTTGTCCCAGATGGGATCACCTTCCATGAGGATAACGCCATCAACGTCGCTTATTATTAGATCATAATCTAGTACCATTTTGCAATCATCTCCATCTTGTTCCTTATTGCATCAGAGGTTATACCCTGACCGAGATCAAAGAGGAAGAGTCCTTGAGGGTTGTAAAGGGCGGATTCACATGACCATTTCCCGGGAAAGGGCCTCATGATCTTTACGTAATTGACTCTCCCTTCGAACGCGAACAACAGAAATTCACCAAGATCCTTAACATCAACGTAAAACATGGTACACTCTCCCAAATTATTCCTGATCACTTTCTGTGGACTTATTCCACCTAGATCGATTTCAATCATTTTTTTATCCACTCCTCTCGTGTAAACTCGTGGATTCGGAAAAACTAACTAGGAATTACTATTCCAAGCTCATAAGGTTACCATCAACAGAGGCCCTTTCAATCTGGGTGGGAGCGGAAGTAGGTCTATCCTTTCTGAGGTCGCTATCTGACGGATTCACGTATTTGACAGGCTTCCTAGTGTACTTGTCCTTGTCCCTAATATCCCTTCACAGAAGAGTTAGAACTTTCCTTGCAATGGCGGGAATGTTTGGTATTATCTACTTGATAATCTCGTTCTTTCCTTTGGTAATACCCCTCTCCTTTGGCCTCTTTATTCCCCTTATGACTTACGTTATGTTAATAGATTACGGGGATTTCACTTCGCCGGGCCTAACCACGCTAATAGGCCTGATCTCGGCACTTTCCACGTTTCCAAGGAATATTGAACTAGTTATTGCCTTCTACTTGATCGTGGGGCTATTTTCCTACTTATACTTGATCCTTGTTAACAGAAAAGGGAAAAGCGTCACAGGCATTCCATCTCTGAACATTGTTAGACCTTTCCTGAAGGCTATGAGCTACAGGAGGGACGAGGAAGTTGAAAACTTCCTGGAAAAGATATCTACCGAATTTCACTCAAGCACACTTGTACTGAAACTTGGAGACGTTCTTCTAGTTTTACCCAGAATACACTTTGGTATGTACGGAAAGGTGGGGAGTTCCCTATTTCCCTATCAGCTGGAGGAGTTAGTGAACAACAAGGTAATGGTATTTCACGGTCCTGGAAGCCACGAGATAGATCTGGCCTCAAGCAAGGAGTCACGTAAGCTTGCACAGATAATCTCCTCGAAGATCAGGGAGGGGAATTGGAAGGAGTTAAGGTTTGAGGGGATAAAGTTCCTATCTGAGGACAGGTTTAGGATGACCTCCCTCGTGTTCGACCATATAACGCTGAACTTCAGCGAGAGACCGGGCTACGGAATAGATGATCTTCCTGGAGGGTTATGGGACGAATCACTGAAGACAGGTAATTTCCTAGTTGATTGCCACAACGAGTCTCTAAAGGAGGAAATAGGGCACAGGGATGAAAGAGCCTTAAGGGAATTCGTATCCAAGAAGATTCCAGCTACCGAGGAGAGACCTCTCCTAGTGGGATACGGTGAGTCTGAAATTAACTCAACATGTGAGGGGATCTGTAGTCGTAAAGTTAAGGCACTTATAGTTGGAGATGGGGACAAAAAGATAGTAATTGCCTACGTGTTTGCCAATAACGCCAATGAGGAGACTGGGAAGTTATTACGCGAGAAGTTTGGTAACCTTTACGAGAAGGTCATCCTCGTCACACCTGACGATCATTCATGTACAGGAACATCCTTTGGAAACCTCTACACTCCAGCAGAGCCTTGCCCACAGATACTGGAAGCCCTGGAGAAAGCGATCAAAAATGCTGAAGCAAACCTCAAGAAAGTAGAGGCAAGCTACATGATAGTGGATGCGAAAGTGAAGGTAATTGGAAAATTTATTTCGTTGATGGTGGAGGGGCTGGAGCAGGTAGGGAGCTTTGCTATGAGAACGTTCTGGATCCCTGTGATCTTTCCATACGTAGCCCTTATAATTCTTCTACTTGGAAATTACCTTGTCAAATTCTAAGATGAGTTGCTTTACTTGCCCTTTCCACTTTGGTAGCTGATCTGGACCTGCTGGGTAAGCTCTGTAGAGAGCCTTTATCTCCTTCATATACTCCGCCACATTCTTGAGTTTGTATAGCAGAGAAGGTCTTCCTAAACCTGCAATTACCCTCATTGCCTTATCCGCTACGGATAGCTGAAGGTCTCCGGTCATACTTGCCTCTAGAAGATCCTCCTCCCTAATGACTTTCTTCCTCATTCCATAATTTATGTCGTCATCTGACAGCTTCTGAAGGAACCTTCGGAAGAGCTCTAAGCTAGCCTGTTTTGCACCATAACGCTCGTTATAACATAGGTTAGTTTCCCAGAGGGATTGCGCCGAGAAGTCTCCCTTCTCAAAGGAGTTAAGCGTCGCCCTAGCTGCGCAGAAGCCTGATATCATTGCCGATCCTTTCCCGCCTCCGTGGACTGGGTTGGCCGTGTATCCAGAATCGCCTATGACTATTATACCGTTCCAAACCAGGGTGTCCAGGGGCCTCCTGGTGGGCACAAGGGCTCCTCCCTTTACTATCATTCTGTTCCTGTCTACGTCAGCACCATATTCTTTCCAATATTTCTCATAGAAGGTGTAGATGCTGGGGTAGCCCATTCCTCCCTGTATTCCCAGTCCTATGTTTACCTTATCCTTCCCCTTTGGGAAATACCACCAATATCCTCCAGGTGAGGTGGTCTGGTTGATGAAGATTTTCAAGTATCCAGGTTCATCTATGTCCTCCCTAGTATAGGCCACTTCCCTATAGGCGATGTCCGCGTCCCTCTCATCCATGTCCTCAGAGACGGGGATTTCCTGAGGGAGTTTGCTCCTGAAGCTTCTTGAGTATCCAGTAGCCTCTATGACCATCTTGGCCCTTACCTCTATCTGTTCCTCCTTCCTCCTGTCAAATATCACCGCACCTTTTACGAAGCCGTCCTCTAGAATAGGCTTCATGGCAGTGGTTAAGTCCATCACTTCAACTCCCCTGTCCCTGGCTTCCCTCAATATCCTCTGCGTATAGGCTGGGGCATTTATCTCAAATCCTTCGCCCTTAACGGTCCACTCTGTGGACATATCGGGGCTATATAACTTGATTCCATCGATCTTCTGTTCAAGTTGTTCTCCCTCTGGGTAGGGCATACCAAGGTTGTCAAAGTGTTCCTTGCTAACTGCGTCTCCGCAAGGCTTGTCCCCAATTCTATTCCACGGCTTACTGTCTATTAGAAGTATCTTAAGTCCCTTATTCGCCAGGTGCCATGCCGCGGTGGAACCTGCGAATCCTCCACCAATTATTAATACATCGTAGGTTAGTTGTTTCAAAAATATCCCCTGCCAGCTTTTCTCCGTCTAAAATAAAAATCTACTTACAATTATCCTTTATCATGGAGATCTTTAGAGAATCTGGGAGAGATGACATTAACTTGCTCATGGAGTACTTATTATCCTCATCACAATACGTCATTAGACCGTCAACGCTGAGCTGAGAGGCTTTCTCAAACATCTTCTTTACGTCCTCCGGTTTCCAGGTATAGACTTCAAGACCTAGGTCAATGTTGTCCAGTATAGCTTCCCTAGCGCTAGCGAGTACCTGCCAATGGGGAAGAGGCGATATAACGTTGATGATGACCTTCCTGAAGCCTGAAGTCCTTGCATCCTTCATGAGTTTCCTGAAAACCTCAGCGAGGGTCTCCTCCCTAACCTGCACAAGAACTAGGACTGCCTTATTTCTCAAGTCCATGGGTTATTCCTGTTTGGCTCAGTTAATATTAGTAATGTGGCCCAGTCCGAGGTGATACTAAAAACCCCATTCCTTTGTTTTTTAACTTGAGGGAACAATATAATATTGTGATAGTCCAGATAATTTACAGAAAGTTTACCCCTGAGATCAAAAAACTCGTGAATAGGCTGAGAAGGATAAGGGCAGTTGAGGACATTATTTTCAGTAAGGGAGAGAGAAACATGTTAATAGTCGACGGGCTAGTCGCATGGAAGGAAGGAGACGGCGATCCCATGGAGGGGTTTTATGACATTAGAATAATTAAAAGCATGTTAGAAATAAATCCTGAGGTCAGTGCGTGAGACTTCTAGTGTAATGGGAGGAGTCCGTGATAACAACGTATCCGCGACTCTCTGGGGGGAACTCCCTGGTTATACCCCCAGCATAAATCACCCTGGCCAGCTTGTCCACTTCTAGTCTTTTATGCTGGCCAATCACGAGCCAGTCCCAGGGTCCTGCCCCCACAGTTTTTCTCAGCTGATCAATGTCACCCTGATGCCCGTGAATGATGTAGTATTTTATCGAAGATGCGTCCGCTATATACATTGTCGTTCCTATGATCTCCTCCCTGTACCTAGGTTCAGCCATGATACACTTCAGCGCGTGGGGATCCATGTCTCCCTGTATATACACGAGCTGTGCCCATGGAGCAATACTCCTTATAACGTAAAGTACGTCTATAACCCTAGGGCACTCGTAGTCCCAGTAACACTGGGTTGTGTCACCGTTCAGGACTATGACCTCTGGTTCCTCCTTCTTTATCACGTTTGACAGTACGCTCTCTATGTGGGGCTCAGGGAACCTAATGTTACTGAGAACTAGTATCTTCATAGCTGATCTACCTCATCAAAGAACACTTTCTCTCCTCCGTTCCACATTATTCCTCTTGGCATTGCGCCGGTATTAAATGATGCTGAGGCGTAACCCTGATGGTCGAGTGCGATCAAACCGAGGTTGTCCTTACCGAAGGTTTCAGTGAACTTTCCCATGACAGCCCTAACAGATTCCTCCAGTGGATATCCCATGGCCCTTAACATGTCTATTTCCTTTGCTGGAAGTAGTTTGAGGATGAGCTCCCCTATTCCAGTACAGGAAACAGCTACCCTGGCCGTGGCGTAGAATCCAGCCCCGGGTATTGGTGAGTCGCCCACTCGTCCTGGCAATTTACCCCTTATTCCACCGGTGCTGGTTCCAGCGGAGAGATTTCCCTGTTCATCCAACGCTACGGCCCCCACGGTATCCCCATCCCTGGAGCTATCTCCCTCCTCCGTTTCCTCCCAAACAGTCCTGACCATGAGAACGTGTCTTCCCTGTTTCAGAACCTCATAGGCTCTCCTTATGGGGTTTCTGGCCCTAATGGAGGCCACAGATCCCACGGACATGGTCTTACCGTGCATCAGTCCAGCATCCATCTCCACTCCTCCCTCTGCGTTCTTCACGCTCCCCCTTCCAGCGTTGAATACTCCGCTATCTTCCATGGAAGCTATGGCCTCCACCACGGCCTCTAAGGAGCTCCCGGTCCTGAATTCCCTATATCCCCTCTCCAAGGACTCCCTCAAGGCCTTCAGAGCCCTATCCCTCTCCATGTTTTTCCAAGAGCCCGCTCCTCCGTGAATGACAAGAACTGGCGAATTGTATCTCATTGAGTCAATGTTACCATTAGATATTTTTATCTTTGATAACAGGTTTAAGATGGTTCAAATGAAGGACTGGCAAGTTGCTGGCGTCTCCCTGGTACTTATCCTGTTACCTGTGTTGCCTGCGTTGGCCAATAATTTTCCAGCTTTCCTGGGAGCATCCATCGTGGGCTTTGCCATGGTACTCTACCTTTTCTGGACTTACAAGCCGTGGAGCGGAAAGGACAACGCGGTGGTCTCCCTCTATTTCACTGGGATATTCTCCTTCGGCCTAGCCCTGGGAGTCTTCTTCGTGTTACCCCTCCAACCTAGGTTGTACGGTGTCGTATCCGTCGTGGAATCAATACCCTTCTTCATCTCGTTCTTCTTTGCCACTAGGGAAATATGGAGGGCACTCTTTAAGAAGGATATCCTCTATCTCGCTGACGGTTATTTCGCCTTTGTGCTCACGGTCTTGATAGGGGCGATCATAGGCAGATTTCTTCACAACTTCTACGAGTTAATTGTCCTTTATACAGGGTTTCTTACAATGGGCTTTATACTGATGCTCTACTTTAGAAAGTAAGGTGTTTACATGAAGGTGGCCGTGGTAGGAGGGGGCCCGGCTGGAATATCACTGGGATGGTTCTTAAGGGGAACCAAGATTGACGTCACGGTTTATGAAGGACTGGATGATGTGGGGAAGAAACCATGTGCGTGGGGAGTTCTCAAGGGGATAGAGAACTACTTGGACATCCCAAAGGAGGCAATCTACAGTGAGATAAAGGGGTTCAGGATCTACCTAGACAACAAGCTCATCTCAGAGGTTAGGGAGAGGGAGAGGCTTGGGTATATCGTGGATAAGCCACTCCTACTAAGGAAACTGGGGGAGAAGATTGATCTGAGACTTAACTCCAAGGTAGTCCTGAACAAGGGCAAGCTCGTGGTGAACGGGAAGGAGGAGGAGGCTGACAAGGTGATAATTGCCACTGGCCACTATTCCCTCTCCAAGGATGTCACAATTCCCGCACTCCAATACATTACTGACCTAAATTACGATCCAGAAATGGTGGACATGTACTTCTACTCTGACCTCCTTGGATATGGATGGATATTCCCTGATCCAAAGGGGGCTAAGATTGGGGTAGGGGGTTATGCTTCCGTGGACTTCATAAGGGAGAAACTAAAGACCATCACGTCAGGTAGGATCATAACCCAACATGGAGCGAGAGTCGCTGACTACGGAGTTTTCGAGGATAGATTGAACGGCTCATACATTGGCGAGGCCTTGGGAACAGTGTACGCGGTCACGGGGGAGGGGATAAGGCCATCAATCATCTCCTCAAGGATTATGGCAGACTCCCTCTTGGAGGGGAAGGACTTCTCTAGGGAGTTCAAGAGGAGCAAGCTTCACTGGACCCTTCAGGTGCACGCGGAAGTGATAAAGAGAGCTAAGGCATCCAACTCGGTAAAAGGATTGGAGAGGGTATTACTAAGGGCAGATCCAAAACTGGTTGTGAAGTTCGCCATGGGCGATTTCGGAAAGTTAGACCTTATTAAACTGTTCGGGAGTGCTATATTATGACAGATTATTATTACCTAGATAACGTGGACAGGAAAATTCTAAACATATTGCAGAGGGATTCGAGGACTCCCTTCTCTAGACTGGCAAAGATGCTTGACTTAAGCGAGTCCACAATACATATGCGTGTAAAGAGACTTGTAAAGGAAGGCGTCATCAAGAACTTTGGAATAGAGATCGACCTGGATAGGATAGGCCTAAACGTCTTGGCCTTCGTCCTCATTAAGGCAGAGCCTAAAAAGTACGAGGAAATACTCAAGAAGCTAGTGGAGATGAATGAGATCTACGATATATACGACGTGACTGGGGAGTACTATGCCCTGCTGAAGGTCAGGGTTAGGTCCAGGGAAGAGCTGGCCAAGGTTTTGGACTATATAGGCAAGCTTGAGGGCGTTACCTCAACCTACACAATGGTGGCCCTGAGAACCATAAAGGAGAAAAAGTACCTAGACGAGGAAGATCAATAAATACTTTTTAACGCTCCCCGCTTTTTATGTCCGATGAGCTCGGAAAATAGGGCACAGATTGCAGTAATAGGAGGGTCGGGCCTATACGATCCCGGAATCTTCTCAAACACGAGGGAGATCAAGGTTTACACGCCGTATGGAGAGCCCAGCGATTTGATCACGTTGGGGGAACTGGAGGGGAAGGTAGTCGCGTTCCTCCCAAGGCATGGGAGAAGGCACAGGATCCCTCCGCACAAGATTAACTACAGGGCGAACATATGGGCGTTGAAGGAACTAGGGGTAAAATGGGTAATTTCAGTCTCAGCAGTGGGGAGCCTTAACCTGGGATATAAGCCGGGCGAATTCGTCATACCGGATCAGTTCATTGACATGACCAAGAGAAGGGAATACACCTTCTATGACGGTCCAGTTGTGGCCCACGTATCCATGGCAGAGCCGTTCTGCAACTCCCTTAGGAAAGTGATTATAGAGAGCGCCAAGAGACTGAACATAACAACGCATCCCAAGGGAACTTACATCTGCATCGAGGGACCTAGATTCTCAACGAGGGCCGAAAGCTTGGTCTGGAAGGATGTTTTCAAGGCAGACATAATTGGTATGACCCTCGTCCCTGAAGTTAATCTAGCTTGTGAGGCAGAGATGTGTTACTCCACAATAGCAATGATCACGGATTACGACGTGTTCGCGGAGGTTCCTGTGACAGCCGAGGAGGTTACCAAGGTAATGTCGGAGAACACGGCTAAGGCGAAGGCCCTGCTAAGGGAAGTAATAAGGTCGCTTCCTGAGAAGCCTGACGAGAGAGAGTGTTCCTGTTGTCACTCCCTGAAGACAGCTCTAGTGTGATAGGCCTTCTTAGGCCCCCCAAAATCTCCTTGCCTACCTTCTCCACGATAGTTTACGGGTACGGGATGGAGCTACCAGCGTTCACCCTGGCCAGGGGATACGTGGCGTTTTCAGGAGAGCCTGTGAAGCTCCTGGGGGTGTACGACTTCACCTTCCTTGACTCTCCCTACACCGAGGACAGCGAGGTCGTGTTCTTCGTGAACGATGAGGCTGAGCTGAAGGACCTTGAGAACGTGGTTAAGACCCTCGGTATCAGAGGAACTCTCCTGACCTGTGGGGGCAAGAAGTTTCCCTTAAGGACTCAGGTATTCGAGGGGGATCTATGCGAGGTCAACCTTGCCCTTTCAACCCTATCCTGGCTAACCAAGTTTTCTTCGCCTAGATCTAAGCATATTTCAGAGGAGCTTGATACGTCTGACCTGAAGGATTGGATATCTAGCAAGCTCCAGGATGTGGATCCCTCCCTGGATCTGGTTATCTCTCCTGTGCTTCTACCTTCCATAACCCTGCTGAAACAAAACCTGGGAAAGAAAGTAAAACCATTTTACGAAAAGGACTTTTCCGACTCTAACGTAGTATATACTGGTGTTGACTCCTTGATTGGGAAAAGAGTGGCGTACCAGTTGAGAAATCAAGGCAAGAGGGTGAAGGAGGTCCTCCTTGACACTGACCCGCTAACGGCTCCCATATATTTAAGTATAATGTCTTACATTTTTAAGATAAGAACTAAAGGAAGCTGATCGAGATTGGACCTGATGGAATTCTGGTTTAGGAGCAGGGCCGTCATTGACGAGCTTGTGGAGAAATTCCTCGACGAGTCGAAGGAATGGGAAACCATGGAGATGTCGAAGTACATAATGAGGGATGGTAAAAGATTCAGAGGAACTCTCATGTTTCTCTTCAATGGAGCCCTAGGAGGGGAGGAGAAGGATGCTTATCCTGGTGCCCTCGCAACTGAAATTCTCCACTCCGCCTCCCTAGCCCTGGATGACATAGTGGATTATGACGAAATAAGGAGAGGAATGAAGGCTGCTTGGGCAGTCTACACGAACAGGAAGGTAATATTCGTGTCCAATTACCTTATTCCCACGGCCCTGAGCATAATCTCGGGCTACGGAGATAAGGCCCTGAGGATCAGCGTGGATCTGTGGAAAGACACTGCGGTGGGAGCCCTTAAGGATATGTACGGAAAAGACGAGGACTACGTGAGGACCATTGAACTCAAGACTGCCTCCCTCTTTAAACTTCCAACAATGCTCTCCTCCTTTTCTTCAGGAAGGAGCGAGTTCCTTGATACTCTCATGGAGGCTGGTAAGGACCTGGGTATAATATACCAGCTAATAGACGATTACGTGGATTGCGTTACGCAGGACAAGGACAAGCTAGTGGGGAGCGCGAGGCAACTATTTTCCTTGACCTCGGGGAAGTTCGAGTCCTTCGTTAGGATGAAGTATAGGGAATACAAGGAACATTACGAGACTCTCCTAAGATCGCTTCCAGTTAAGCACGATTACCTAGACCAGCTTGTTGCTCTCCCTGACTTTTTGGCCTTCGGTCTCATGGGGGAAGCCGGAATAAAGAATAAAATATTTTAGGATTACCCCCTTCAGGAGAGAAATTTGGCAAAAATAGCGGTTGTTCATGAATCACAGAAGGTTACTGAAGCCTCCAAACAACTGCTACTGGAAATAAAGGCGAGGGGTCATACGGCCTACTACATTAGGGTTTCCAGGATAAATTCGTCCATCGGTGGAGACCTTGGAATATCCTACGCTGGAAAGAAACTGGAATTAGATGGGGCCCTTATCAGGAACCTGGGCTTCCTCACAACCATAGAGCAGATGATAAGGAGAGTGGACGTGCTTAGGGAAATAGAGAGCCGTGGGGTTATTACCATGAATAATGTGGGGTCAATGTTGCTGGCTAGGGACAAGTACGCGAGCATTTCAAGGCTCCACAAGGCCGGAATTCCCGTTCCCTACACGGCTCTAGTTGAGGATCCCTTTGAGGTCATGAGACTTGTGGAGGAATGGGGAGAGGTCGTGATAAAGCCCCTTGTGGGGAGCTTAGGTTTGGGATCCGTGAAGGTATCAGACCCTGATATAGCCTTCAGGGTAGCTAAGTCTATCCTGTCAGTAAATCAGCCTGTTTACGTTCAAAAATACGTGAAAAAGCCCAATAGGGACATCAGGGCCTTCGTGGTCGGTGATAGACTGTTGGGGAGCATCTACAGGATATCCCAAGAAAACTGGAAAACAAACGTCGCACAGGGCGCACTGGTGCAGGCAATATCCTCAGCAGATCTCAGGGAGATCGAGGAAATTAGCGTAAAGGCCACTAAGGCACTGGGACTGGACTACTCGGGTGTAGACATAGTGGAGGATCTGGAGGGAGGTTACAAGGTGCTGGAGGTGAATGGAGCTCCCATGTGGAAGGGGTTCCAGACTGCAACCTCCCTAAATCCCGCAAAATACATTGTGAACCTTCTCCTTGAGAAGATCAGGAAATGAGGAGAAGCAAAACCGGCTGAACAGTGATGTTGAGCTCTCGCCCTGATCCTCTATAGATTATTGTCTATAGGTCCCCCTTGCAAACCCTTTTATTGGTAGTGGGGGTATAGACAATTAGAGGAGTCTGGAATGATGTATGTGAGATATTATAGGTCAACACTTGACCTGGACGAATACGTGACAATGTCTGCACTAACTTAACCTTTTTATGGAGACTGTGAAGTAGCCGTTTCCGCACCTTATGGGTGAGTCTGCCTCGCCCTTCATGAGTACCAGTGTGTCGGCCTTGAACTCGCTTACTGGCTCAGGTGATATTAAGACCTTCTCCTTCCCCAGTGCAATAGGGACTTTGTGAAGGGCGGAACACCACGAAAACGAAGTTATTCCAGGTACCACATCCCTAATCTCGGTGAACTGACCAAGCCTATACAGGGAGCTGTAGAAGGCCGGATCCCCCAAGGTTACGTATACCACGTTATTGTAGGACTTGATCTGGTCCAGCAAGCTCTGGTAGGCAGACCTGTCCCTTCTGACGGGTAGTGGAAACTGTAATACGTCCTTTCCCTGCACATGTGGTAAAACAGCGTTAAGGGTTAACCTCTTTGAGGAAGTGGGAATCACTACCAGGTCTGCCTCCCTGATCAGCCTGAGGGCCTTGAGGGTGAGCAGTTCCGGGTCGCCAGGGCCTACTCCAACTCCGTAAAGGTTCATTTCGATCCCCTATATGAGTGAACGAAGTCCGGGGAGTAGAGGTTGCTTCTCCTGTCCCCACGGAACCTAAGGCATTCGCTCACCACGATAAGTGCAGTCTTCGTTATCCTACTCTCCTTGACCATTCGTTCTAGCTCCTCAAGTTTACCGCGAAGGATTAACTGGTCTCTCCAACCTGCCCTATACACCACTGCAACCGGTTGGTCGGGAGGAAACACCTTGAGTAGCTCCTCCTGAACCAGGTTTATCAAGTGGATTGACAGGAATATGACCACGGTCGAGTTCCTGTCCAGGACCATCCGTCTCTCATATGACGTTCTATACGGCAATCGCGTGATTATGATTGACTGAGGACCTCCAGGGCACGTTAGCTCTATCCCAAGGAGGGATGCAGAGAGTTGAAAGGAACTTATCCCAGGTATTATCTCGGCGTTTATTCCCTCCCTCTCCAGAAAGGAGATCTCCTCGCTGATGGCCCCGTAAATTGAGGGATCGCCGTCGTGGGCTATGCACACCTTCTTACCCTGTTCAACTTCCTCCTTCACTTTCCTGACTATCTCCTCCATGGTCATGGTAGCTGTATCGTAAGTTGTCTTATCCTGAAAAAGTTTCTTCACGTCCTCACTAATCAGGGAACCTGTGTAAAAAACGATATCACATTCCCTTAACCTGTTCAATGCCTTGAGGGTGAGCAGTTCCGGGTCGCCAGGGCCTACTCCCAAGATCGTGACGCTAGTCAACTTCCTCCCTTACTGGTACCGCTCTCCATTTTTTTAAGGCTGTTTACTAGGGCAAGCGAAGTCGAGAGAGTTGGATATATCTCCTTCTCTGCCGGGACAACCACTATCAGTCCTCCCCTCTGAGATATGTCTGACAGGGTTTCAAGGAACCTCAGCTGAAGGGCCATGGGATTACTCTGATAAGACTTCGAGGCCTCTGCCAATATCGTGGAGGCCTGTCTCTCACCCTCGCTGAGAATGACCTTGGCCCTCCTTAACCTCTCTGCCTCAGCCTGCTTGGCAATCGCTGTTAACAGGTCTGGGGACAGCTTTATGTCCCTCACGGTGACAGCTGTGACCTTGACTCCCCAAGCCTCGGTATAGGAATCTAATATTTCTTGTAACTTTTTGTTTATTTCCTCCCTCTTGCTCAGGACCTCGTCTAACTCCATTTGTCCTATTATATCCCTCAAGGAGGTCTGGGAAATGTTTAGGACTGCCATATTGTAGTTGGCAACCATGGAGACAGCCTTCATGGGGTCCACAACTTTGTAGTAAACCACCGCGTCTATGGATACGGTAACGTTATCCCGCGTAATTGTGGTCTGCGGTGGAATATCCACAGTTCTAACCCTAAGATCCACAACTATTGGCTTATCCACGAAGGGTATCAGGAAAATTATCCCTGGCCCCTTCATTGCGAGGATTCTACCTAGCCTAAGGACAACTGCCCTTTCCCATTCCCTGACTATCCTGAAGGAGAGAGCAACGAAGATCAGGATAATAATCAGGAGAAAGACTATTCCAACTACGTCTGCTATCAGAGACATGTGATATATGGGAGTTACAAAGTTAAAAACATTGGTTTCAAATATTTTCTACGATTAAGTGTACTTCCTAACCAGGAACGCTGATATCAGAATTCCCGCTGTCAGTCCCCCTATCACCTCTAGCAGGAGGTAGTTCACGGAGGTTTCCCCGTGATACTTGATGTGATTGAAGTCAGAACTTAGAGCCTTCTTAAAGTTGTAAGTCTCAAGGAAATGAACCAGGGAGTCGAAGGTGGACGTTGTCACGTTAATCAAGTGGTTCAATTGAGGGGATGACAGGGCATAGGACTGCGAGAGGGAGTAATTTCCAGGAAAATACACTTCATAAAATGATTGGGTAACATTGGTGAAGGTAACCTCTCCAGAGGAGTTGGTTACACCACGACTTAGGGTGACTAAGTTCAGACCTTTCAACACCTTTATCTCAACTTCCTGCCCCGAGAAGGTGTAATTTCCATAGTATAGCTTCACGTGAACGGTACTGTTCACCTGTGTAACGTTTATATTTGGTGGAACGGGCCAAAGAACAGATGGAGTATTAACTCCCCGGTTAATGTCAGCGAAAGGTTTCTTGATGTTTTCCAGATTTGTGGACGAGGCCACCCCGTAGGCCGACTCGGCGGTGTCTAGCCCCACAGAGAGCGCAGAGGGAACTATGGTTAAGTTGTTACCCTGAAGGAAGTAGAGCTCCTCGGATCCCTGGGCTATCATGTCCACAACGCTTCCTCCATCTGGGCCACCCCATACCATCTCTAGATCGTTGGGAAGTCCGTTCACGGAGAGGCCACCTAACTTGAACAGGCCGTGGAAGGGCAAGGTCAGGTACACCCTCTTTACCCCGTTAATTGAGTACCCGAACTGAAGATGCTGGGAGGAATTCATGAATAGGGACAGCGAGACTGGTAAAGTGATGTTGAAGGTTGGTCCCTGATAACAGTAAACCCCAAGGCCGTCGAAGGTGGTTGTGTTTTGAACCAGGGAGACGAAGGGACCTGTGAGGTTCCAGAAGTTAATCACCATGTAAACCTGGAAGGTCCTGTTATTGATTTCGTGGAAAAGCATAACGTCCTGGGCCCAATAAGTACCGTTCAACATAGCGTTGAGCTGGAGGGATGCATTTCCGTACTCAAAGGGCTGACCGGATATGTAGGACCTCCCAATTTGAAGGGATGAAAGGT
This sequence comes from Metallosphaera sedula DSM 5348, assembly GCF_000016605.1. Lineage (NCBI taxonomy): Archaea > Thermoproteati > Thermoproteota > Thermoprotei > Sulfolobales > Sulfolobaceae > Metallosphaera > Metallosphaera sedula. The sequence continues at coordinate 636,022 of NC_009440.1, forward strand.
TCATGACTCCCATTACGTATGGCGTGTAATAGGTGGAGAAGAGCGAGAAGAAGCTGATTCCCACGGGAAAAGAGATTCCTGTCTGTGCTGTGGTCACTAGTTCAAGGGGTGAGATCAAGGAGAGAGCTAGAAGCAGTAAAATACTCACGGAAACGTAATACATGAACATGTTTTATAATGCCCGACATCAATAAAATTTTTGTGGCTCATGGTTATGTAATTCCGGTTATAATTATCCTTGTTCTAATTATAGCGTTGATTCTCACAGGGTACATCTACGATCCCATCGTGGTTGTGCCCTCCGTGGCTATCATAGGGTTCCTCTCCTACAGGATAGTCTACGTGATTGCAAAGACGAGGAAGAGGAACCTTTACACTTACAAGGGTAAGATAGGAAAGGCGATAGAGGACATTCCCAAGGGAAAGATGGGCTATGTCCTCGTAGAGGGCGAGTACTGGGAGGCGGTAGCACTCGAGGACATTAAGAAGGATGAAACTGTGGTTGTAGAGGACATGAGGGATTTAAAGCTTCTAGTCAAGAAGAATATCAATGAAACTATCGTTTGAAACAGTGAGGAGGCTAGAGGACTCTGGAAAGTACAAGATAGTGGAGAGCGATGGAGAGATCCATCTTGTGTACTATCCTCCTTCTGTGGAGGAGGCCTCTGGTGAAAGCGCTGACATTGTGAGGACGATGGAGATTAGGCTGAGGAAAGTGGAGGACGGATACGAGATACTTGGGGGAGAGGTAAAGGAAAATGGTGAGGTTTTAAGGGAGATCAAGCTAGATGAGTTGGAACTCTGGTTCCAATTCCTTGAGGGATGAACATGTACATCATGGCCTACGGGAGCCTAAGGTATGGGTTTGAACTTCATCATTACCTGAGGAAAGCTAGGTTTGTTGGCCTTGGCTACGCGGAGAATTACGACATGTATGATCTGGGCGGTTACCCAGGCGTGGTGAAGGGTGAAGGCAGAATATGGGGTGAAGTTTATGAGATCGATAGGGCCACACTTAACGTTCTGGATCAAGTTGAGGACTATAAGGGAGAGGAGGACGACCTATACATTAGGGAAAAGACGACAGTTTACTTTGACGAGAAGAGGCTCCACAGACTAGATGGGGTATACATATACAGGTACAATCAAAGCATCAAGGATAGGGAGCTCATCCCATCGGGGGATTACTCCCGCTGGATAGGGATGCCGGTCATAACGAATCTATTTGCCTACGCCGAGAACACAAACTATGACGTACTAAGTGAGAGGGGAGTTAAGGAGATACTTAGGGAGGTTAATGGGATACTCAAGGGTTATAGGATGGTATTCAATGTACCGTGTAAGTACGGCCTGTGCGCTAATCTTAGGGAGGATCCAAATGGGAAAGTGTGCGGTTATGTTTACACGCTTCTAGAGGATTACCTTAACACGCTGGATAAGGCAGAGGGCCATCTCATAAGATACGTGAGGAGAACCTTGAAGGTGGTGGATGAACAGGAAAGGGAATACTTTGCTGTGGCATATGTGGCTGATCTAGACAAGGGGGAGGGGAATCCCACAGAAGAGTATAAAAATATCATTTTGAAAGGCCTAAGCAGAAGATGGAAGTCCGGCTGTGTTAGCACGGGCCTATGATGATTACTTCCCAGGCCTATTGGTGACGAGTCCTTTAAGTGCTGAGGGGTTTAACCCCCCGGTTAATGCACCATCTTCTCGAGCTCATCCAGCTTTTGGGCCAGTTTTAGATCCAGATCTGTGACCCCGCCCTCATCATGGGTAGTAAGGTGAACTATTACCCTGTTATAATACACGCAAAGGTCAGGGTGATGATCTAGGGAGTCAGCAACTGGCTGAACCATGTTCAAGAACCTGATGGATGAATCGAAGTCCGCGAACTTGAATTCCTTGACCAATTCCCCGTTCTCAAATCTCCAGTTACGTAAACCCTTAAGGGCCTGATCTATTTCTTGGACAGAGAGTCTAGGCATGTCCGTCTATAGCACCGGAAGTTCTTATGTCTTAGTATTGAACGGAGTTACAGTATAGATGCAATGTTTCATTCCTTGATATTCCCTAAAATTCCACAAGCGAGTAATTAACTGAACGATAGTTTTCTATACGTTCAAGGATAATACCATCGAGAATGGTATTATTTGAATGTGTGACTGTCACTGTGAAAATGCAATGTTTCTCAAGAGAAAGTTCTTGTTCTTCTACTTCACGTGTTTGGCTAATTTATAACTAAAACTGATCGTTAGGGGTGAATTGAATAAACGGAAGAAACTCTGCACACTCGCAGTCTCTCTACACGTTAAATTCACGATTAGGGTAAGCAGATAATGGAAACACTGCACATATACTGTAAAGCCTTCATCCCTGTTTTGCACGGTAATAACATCGTGACACTTAAACGCGATAATACTATGCCACAAAGTGAAACTCAATTTAACTATGGAAACTTAGGAAACTCTGTGATCAGAGAGGCACTAAAGGGGGGTAAGGGTGAGGTAATTAAGAACCCTAAGGTCTTCATTGACCCCCTGTCTGTCTTCACGGATATCCCTTTTAGGGAGGATATAATTAGGGAGACCGCGATAGCGGTCAGGTACTTCGTGAAGAACGACGTTAAGTTTTCGAACCTATTTCTAGGTTTAACTGGGACCGGGAAAACCTTTGTGGTCAAGTACATCTATAACGAGATTGAGGAGGTCAAGAAGGAGGATCCAGATTACAGTGGGGTAAAACAGGTTTACCTGAACTCAAGGGAGGTTGGGGGAACCCCTCAAGCGGTCCTTTCAGTGATAGCTGAAAAGCTCACAAATAGCCTCGTTCCAAGACACGGAGTTAATCTGGGCGAGTATATTGACAAGATAAAGAGCGTCCTAAGAGGAAAGAAGGCCATCATCTACCTCGACGAGGTTGATACCCTCGTGAAAAGAAGGGGAGGAGATATTGTGCTCTATCAGCTGTTGAGGGCAGACGCGGACGTGTCAGTGATCATGATCAGTAACGATATCAACGTCAGGGATTACATGGAGCCCAGGGTTTTATCGTCGCTAGGTCCGTCGGTCATTTTCAAGCCCTATGACGCTGTACAGCTAAAGGAGATCCTCGCGAAGTATGCGGAGTATGGCTTGATTGACGGAACTTTCAATGACGAGATCCTCTCCTATATTGCTGCTATATCGGCGAGGGAACATGGGGATGCGAGAAAGGCGGTCAATCTTCTCTTCAGATCGGCCCAATTAGCCTCAGGGATAGGTTTCATTAAGAAGGAGCATGTGGATAAGGCCATCGTAGAGTATGAGCAGGAGAGGTTGTTTGAGGCCGTCAAGTCGCTCCCCTTCCACTATAAGCTCGCATTAAGGGCCATAGTTACGACGGAGGATGTGGTCACGGCGCACAAGGTTTACTCTAAGTATTGCGACAAGCTCAAGCAGAAGCCCCTATCCTACAGGAGGTTCTCGGACATTGTGTCGGAGCTTGATATGTTTGGAATAGTGAAGATAAAGATCATGAACAGGGGAAGGGCAGGGGGAATAAGGAAGTACGTGGAGGTTCATGACAAGGAAAAGATAATGAAAGCACTTGACGAGAACCTAGCGGAAGAGATGGGTTATGAGTACGACGAAGGGTCCGATGTGGAAACGAGTTAAGGAACTTGAGGACAGGCTACTGCAACTGGAGGAACGGAGGAAAAATATAGAGGCGGAATTGAACGCGTTACCAAACGGTCACCTTGAGTCCAAGATCATCAACGGCAACGTGTATTACTACCTTAGGTACTGGGAGGAAGGGAAGCTAAAGAGCAGGTATTTGGGGAGGGAGGCCACCAAGATCAAGGAACAGGTGGAGAGGGCCTCAGAGCTAAAGAGGGAGCTCTCAATGCTCAAGGAGGAGGAGAGAAGAATAAGAAAAGTCTTGGACAGAATATCTCTAGCCCTAGGCATAGATTAGAGGGTGTCCATGATATTGATAAGTTCCTTTGTGAACTCAGTGGTACTCAAGGCCTTAACTCCCATAAACCTAGCAAGATCCTGAGTAACCCTCTTGGCGGAGACGGCCCTCAACACGGACTTCTCCACTAGATCTGCAGCCTCGTTCCACCCCATGAATCTTAACATAAGTTCGCATCCCTTAATTATTCCCGTGGGATTCGCCATGTTCTTTCCTGCGTACTTGGGGGCAGTGCCGTGTATTGCCTCAAACATTCCACCCGAGTCGCCTATGTTGGCCCCGCCAAGCATACCAATGTTTCCTATAAGAGCTCCGGCCGCGTCGGATATGTAATCTCCATTAAGGTTGGGAGCTAGAATGACGTCGTACTCATCTGGTCTCGTGATAATCTGTTGGAACATGTTGTCAGCTATCCTGTCATTCACCACTATTTTTCCCTCAGGAGCTTTACCGTTGTAGTCCTTCATGATTTCCTCCTCCGTCACTACCTTGTCCCTGTACTCTCTCTTGATAAGGTCGTAGGCCCAATCCCTAAAAGCTCCCTCAGTGTACTTGAGCACGTTCCCCTTGTGCATTATGGTTAACTTTCTCCTTCCGTGTTCAATGGCGTAATTCATGGCCATCCTCGTGATCCTCTCGGTCTTGAACTTGCTTATTACCTTGATACCAATTCCAGTATCGTCCTCTACATCAACGTGTAACTCGTTCTTAAGGAATGACCTTATCTTCTTGGCCTCCTCGCTGTCGTATGTGTACTCTATACCCCTATATAGGTCGTCTGTGTTTTCCCTGAAAATGATCATGTCCACCTTGTTTGGTTCCTTTAGCGGAGACTCGAGTCCATCTATATACTTCACCGGCCTAATGTTTGCGTAAAGGTCCAGCATGAGCCTGATGGCCACGTTCACGGATTTCCATCCCTTTCCAATGGGAGTCTCGAGGGGACCCTTAACCACTACCCTGTAGTTCAGGAGCATCTCCTGGGTCTCCTTGGGAAACCTATCCCCTGTCTTCGCGAAGGCCTTATCGCCAGCTAGTACCTCAACCCACTTGATCTCCCTCTTGGAGCCATAGGCCTTTTCCACAGCCTTGTCCACTACTTGTCTCGCAGAGGTCACAATCTCGGGTCCTATACCGTCTCCCTCGATATAGAGAATGACAGGTTTGTTGGGAACTATCCATCTCCCGTTTTGGAACGAGATTTTTTCACCATCGTCCGGGACATGCGACATGAAAGTTAGGTAGTTCGAACAACTTTTAACTTTTTGGATGATGAGGGGTTCGGACATTAACCGGGGAGTTAAAACAGCTCACTCCTTTCTAGCTAGGTAGTAGAAGAGTGCGTTCTCCTCCCTGTAGGAGACCTCCTTGAAGCCCTTTAGCTCCGTCCTCTCCCTCCTCACTATGACCGGGTCCACGAGGAGGAACAATCCCCCGTCTCTTAACACCCTCCTGATCTCGGTAAAGAGGGCCTCCCTCTCATGTTTCCTAAGGTTATAAACGAACATCACGGAGTAGACGAAGGAGAAAGAAGAATCAGGAAACGGTAACTTCAGGGTCGGCCTCTCTATCTTTAGGAACTCCACGTCAGCCCCCTCCTCCTTAGCGTTTTTGATTGCCGTCTCAAGGGGGAATTCGTCCCATATATCAAGGGCAACTATCTTTCTGTTCCAAGCCTTAGACAACTGAATGGGAATGAGCGAGTTACCGCACCCCACGTCTAGCACTTCCCCTTCTACCTTGAGCTGTGCTAGTCTCCTTAGAATGAAGTTCTGTTCGTCTAGGGTAATGCCCATTCTTCTTACTGGGTAGTAAGTTGGCATATTACGATCCTAAGTTAAGAGGAAATGTTAATATTTAAAGATAAATATTAAAAGAGTCTCAAGATAGGGCAGGCCTAAAAATCAAAAACTATCACGAAAAAGTTTTTGATATTACACGTTCATGGAGAACCTATGATTAAGGAACTTCTGCTCATAGCACTTATCTTAAGCCAAGGAATACCGCTGTTTCACATGGGACAGGATCAGGTATCAACCCTTCCTCCCTCTCAACTGGTTACCGTGTCGATAGTCGAAAAACCGCAGAACTTGGCGTTACTCCAGTTATACGTACAGGAACACAAGGTACTCACCAAGGATCAGGTTGAGTCACTCTTTGTCCCAACCGAGAAAATACAACAGCTAGTAAACTACCTACACGGGTACGGGATTGCCACCAGCGTATCACTGAACGTTATCACCGCAACGGGCACAGTTTCTCAGTTCGAGAAGGCGTTAGGTGGCTCCTTTTACGTTGAAAAGTTTCACAACCTAACCTTTTATCAGTACGTTGACGTAAGCTCGCCCCTAGTTTCCAACGCATTGGTGTTTTCAACCAACGTTACTACCTCGCTCCTTCAGAGGCCAAGCACTCTCATCAATGTGACCCAGGCTGTCGCGTTCTCCCAGGTAACTCCATCACAACTTAGGTATGCCTACAATGTAACCCCCCTCCTTCATAAGGGAATAAACGGGACTAACGTAACCATTGGGATAGTGGACTTCTATGGGGATCCCTACATTCAGCAACAACTGCAGGAGTTTGACTCGAACTATAACATAAGTAACCCCCCGTTCTTTAAGGTCGAGAGCATAGGGGCCTATAACCCAAATGACGGGATCTCCAGCGGATGGGCACTTGAGATTTCACTTGACGTGGAGTACGCCCACGTGCTAGCTCCAGGCGCTGGAATAATACTGTACGTAGCTAACCCCAACGCCTCCCTTCCGCAGGTCATTGCTTACATAGACCAACAGGATCAGGTCTCAGTGGTTTCACAGAGCTTTGGCATCCCTGAGTTATATGTGGCCCTAGGATTGATACCCCTGTCCATGGTACAATCCCTCACCTACGAGTATTGGTTAGGCGAGGTTGAGGGAATCACGTTCGTGGCCAGTAGCGGTGACGCGGGAGGGAACGGGTATAATTTCTACCTTTCTCCCCTTGGTAACCTGGTGCTCCCCGCCTCTGACCCCTATGTGCTCGCTGTTGGAGGCACATCGGTGTACTACTCCAATGGAAGCGTCAAGCAGACTGCATGGAGTGGCGAAAGCTTGTTCGGGGCGTCCACTGGTGGATACAGCGTGATATTCCCCAGTCCGTGGTATCAGGGCTCTCACGGTTTTAGGATGGTACCAGACGTGGCTGCTGACGCCAATCCGTATACGGGAGTTCCAGTCACATACTATTACAATATCTCTGAACTGGTAGGGGGGACCTCAGTTGCCTCACCTCTAGTAGCTGGAATTCTAGCTCTAGCTGTTCAAGTTCACGGCAAACTTGGCTTCATAAACCCACTGATCTACTCACTGAACGGTACTAAGGCCATTTCTCCAGTTGAGTACGGATATAACACCCCATACATCGTGAATGGAACTCCAAACCCTGTTACTGGGCTAGGTTACATAAACGCAGGTTACTTCGTGTCCATGATAGAGCCAGGGAATGGGATATCTGTGGCTGTCCAGAACACCACCTACCTAGATGGTCAGGAGGTTAATGTTGTGGTGAAGGCACCCCCATCACCTCAACCGGTGGCTCAAATCTACAATGGATCTGCAATCGTGGGACAGGTTCCCCTCACGTACAACGGGACTTACTGGGTTGGTCACTTCCAGGCTACAGGATCGGGAGTCGAGGAAGTAATAGTGACACAGGGCAACCTGGTGTCGGGTTCCTATTTCACCGTAGGTCTACAGGCTCAGTACCTCCTTCCACAGGTAGCACTCTACCCGAGCCCAGGAAACTTGCCGGTCCTGGTTCACTTGACATATCCCAACGGGACTACTGCACATCCCAACTCCCAATTTTCTGCAAACCTATACAGCTATAACCCTGAGACGGGACAGGAGAGACTGATCTCCACGATACAGCTTAGCCATCCTCTTGTCCTCAACTTCAGCCAGTACGGGATTACCATAACTAACGCATCCGATTACGTGTTTGGAACCTTCCCGTTGAATTCCTCCATGGTGAGCGGAATATACCTCGTTAAGGTCCCAGGTACTTATGGGTTCGACGAGATAGTTGCAGGAATTTATGTTGTCCCCTACATAGTTCCTGGGATAGCCACAGAACCGCTAGTGGTTACCCCAGGCGAGAACTTTACACTTGCTGTGTTCGCGGAGACCCTGGGTTCGCCCAATATAACGGTGAGCTTCGTTAAGGACGGAGTGTCCTACTTTAACACAACCGTAAACTCCGTGGAGACATCGCTGGGACAGTTCTACGTTCAGGAGATCTCCCTGCCCAAGGGAATACCCGCCGGGTACTACGACGTCGTGGCGTATGCCAGTTACAATTTCAGCAATTACACGGCGTCTGGGATTGGCTTGACGCAAATTTACGTTTCCCCTTCCCCTGTGCAGGTTACGCTGAGCGGTCTACAGGAGACCATGCTCCAGAACTCCACGCTGGTTATAAACGCCTCCGTAACCTATCCCAACGGAACTCCTGTGAAGTACGGCACCTTCACAGCCATCGTTATTCCCTCGTATATGCAGGGCTCCTTCGATACACTTGCGATCTCCAACGCAGTTCCCCTGGAATACAGGAACGGGTCGTGGATAGGTTACTTCAACCTTCCCTCAGGTGGGGGTTCCAACGGATTGGGTCTATCACCCTATGGACTGGCAGGTTCCTGGCAGATATATATCGACGGGGTAACCTATGACGGGCATCCCACTGCCCTTAAGTCTTCGCTTGACTACAGCACGCTTACGGTAACGCCTCAACCCTACACTAACTTCGTTCTCCTACCCTACGTTCTAACTCCGACCTTTAATGGGACCTCCGGGTACAACCTTTACATACTTAACGCCACCATAATAAACCATAACGCAACCCTGGTAAACTCGGTTATCTACAATCTAACTGCCGTGAATGCAACAGTAAGCTTGATAAATAGCCAGGTCTTCCATTACACGCTAACCAACAGCACCCTCCTCAATAACACCGCAATAACTCCTGTTCAAATCCTGACCACCAGTGTGGGTCACCACAGTGTCGTAATTCCCTCCACAGTTACGAAGAACGTTACATCAACATCTTCTCAAAGCGGAACAGCTATGGTAGCGTTGGTAATCCTCGCGTTTGGCCTCGTCCTAGCTGTGTATGTATGGAGAAGAAAATAGCATGTCGGAAGCCTTTGTCAGGAATTAAGATAACTCTTTACCACATCCTCACGAACCAAAGGAGAAGAACTAGCCAAGTAAAACCTCTCATAGATTTCAAGAGATCTCAGTGATCATTCCAACCCATCCTTCTTGGTCATACATTATGTACTGGACCCTCACCTGAATCCTCTTTACCCCCGCCTTGGTTCTAACCCTTAGGTTGTAGGTGAAATAATATATGTTGCCGTCTGTCTCAACCTCTGCCTTCTTGGGAAACTCGATCACGTAATCGTATTTCTCTGAAAGCTCCTGGATCTTCGTGGTTAACCTCGTTATTATGTCCTTTACAGAATCTCCATAAATGGGTTCAAAGGTTATGGCCCTTAACTCCTCCTTGAAGGCTGAAATACTTTCGGTCATTCTTATCTTTCTTGTTTTTCCTCTAGTTTTTGCATCCACGGTATTCATTGTGTTGCTCGGGAATAAAAATGTCCCTGGTTCGTTCGGACTAGAAATAGAAGTCCTCAAACAATTTCCTAACCTTCCAGCCCTCCTCATCTAACCAGTCTATTCCCCTCTCTATCTCATGCCTGAGCCCCCTCACGTTGTCCCGTAGGTCCACGCTGGGAATTGAGAATGAGGTCATCCTCTCCTCGTCAATGATGGAGTACATGTTATCCAATCTGCTACCTAACCCTAGCAAAGACCTATTCCTCCCCCTATACATGAGCGGTGAAACCACCTGGGTGAAGCCGTAATCATCTTTTACCACAAGGAAAGGAATTATTACCTCGAGTTTCTCGTCAATGTAGATGGTTCTTCTGGCTAGGGAAGATAACTCATTAAGCTCCCTCTTCTTTAACTCCTTTACGCTTTCCAACGCGGATTTAACCTCATTCACGATCTTCCTAGAGGCCTCCAGTTTACTATCCACCTGAGCAAGTTCTTGGTTCTTCTTCGCAACAAGTGAGTCTATCTTCTCCCTGTAAACTCTCACCTCGGCCCTATAAGGCTCGAGGACCTGATTCACCTGAGCCTCAAGGTCTTTCATTAGCTTATCCTTTGCAGACTCAAGGGAGGAAATCTGCTTCTGGGACACGGATCCACCCTCCAAATCCAATCGGGTCTTGGCTATAACCCCATAAATCTCCGAGAGCCTAGGAGCGAATTCAGATACCTTCTTTTTAACTTCCTCGTAGGCAATCGGCTTCCTTTGTTTCAGTAGTTGTTCCATCTCCGCCTTAGTTTTCTCTATTTCCTGGTCGTATAGGGACTCTATCCTCCGCCTTTCCTCCGCTATTTTTCCGATGAAAGTATCCGATATTGCAATGAAGCTCTTAACGTATTCATCTATCTTGTTTAGCTCAGAGTTTACAATTTCCTGGAGTCTCTTCCACTCCTCAACCTCTAGGGAAGCCACATCCTCCGTAATCCTTCTCTCAAGGATATACACAGGCAAGGACATGGAAGGATTCTTTAAAAGCGAGGTAATGTCGTCACTTATTACTCCCTTAAGCCTAACGCTCTCCTTCCCCCTGGGCTCAGTCCAGGGAATCCTTTTAACCAGGTTCAGAAATTCATCTGGGGAGGTAATCTTTGAAAAGGAATTGAGGTAATGCTCGTAGTCAGCTAGAACTGTCCTATTAAACGTGCTATCTATCCTCCCAGTTTCGTCAAAGAGAAGGTAACCGCCCGAATCCTCCATTCTCATCAGGAGGATGGGCCAGCCCACTAGGGTAATGGAGTTAACTCTGGTCCTCTTGGAGAGGGCCTTAGAGATAGCCACGGCCAGCTGTTTCTCGGGAGAGAGAGGAGAACCGTTGGCATCCACCACTAGGGCGAGTTGAACAGTCTTCATGTGGGAACTTTAAAGTAACTCACAACTATAACTCTTTAAGCTTATGACCAACACTAAACGTAGTTGGAGACCTCAAGCACCATTTTCTTGACTTTCTCGACGCTCTCCACGAAATCTGGATCCAGTTCCTCAAGATGACCAAGTAACTTCACAGTTCCAGAAATTCCCTTTTCCACTAGGAGTCTGTCGATGTGAAGGTTCCTCTGGCCCATTAGTATGACAAGCCTTGACTCCTCAGCCTTAAGGAATTCCTCCAATTTTCCCGCCAAACCCAGGGCCTTGAGAGAGTCCTCCCGGTTAACAGTTTTTGCCCACGGATACTTCCTCCTTACCTCCTCCAAGGCCTCACTCTCGTATGCTATGTCGTTCAGAACCTCAACAATGTTCTTGGAGTCGTCCTCCTTTCTCTTCCTCACAAGGTCAGTGATGAAGGGGAAGAAGTCCTGAGTTATTTTAACTTCTCCCTCTTCAGGGAAAGGGTAAATCGAATTCTCCATTGCATCGTCCTTAATTGCTGAGAATGCCTCCTCTATATCCCCCCTAGTTAATTCTAAGGGAAGAGGCCTGTTCAAGATCATGGATGACATTCCGATGATGGATATCACATCCAGGCCAATCAGTAGTTGTACAGCCTCCCTGTAGCCAGGTTCAGCCAGTTTTGGGTAGAACTTCCTTCTTAGATAGAGGTTGGGCCAGTTCATTAAGTTATAGAGTATGGGAGACTTGGAGTAGTAGATTTTCATGTAATAACCGCCATTAAGTCTCCTGTACACGTACACTGCCTTGTCCTTCTCAATTCCAGCTCTAACTGCAAGCTCGATAAAATCCAAGATTATCAAGAGAAAAAGAACGCATGGATTAAAAAGTAGAGCTTCATCTCTTGTCTATGTAGCCCTTCTCCACTAAGAGCTCAGCTGTCAGCACACCGCCTCCAGCTGCTCCCCTAACTGTGTTATGGATTAGCGAAACGAACCTTATGGTCCTTGGGTTAACCTGCTTTAGCCTTCCCACAACAACGCTCATTCCGGGCGGATTTCCAGCCCACCTATCGAAGAATACCTGTGGTCTAGCGTCCTGTGTCGTAACTATGATTGGCTTCTCTGGTGCTGTTGGTAACTTCAGGTCCTGGGGTTCTCCCTTGAAGGACTCCATCGACTCCATTACCTTTCTAACGTCTGTGTCCTCCTTGAAGGTTACGTATGCTACCTCGTAGTGACCGTGAATTGTTGCAATTCTATGGGTAGTAGCATCCAGGGTTATCTCGTTGACGCCGGGCTCCTGAACGTTCCTCTTAACCTCTGATAGTATTCTTGTTATCTCCTTCACGGTCTTGGCGTCGTACCCATCTCCCAGGGGGAGAGCGTTGTCCACAATATCCAGGGAAGCGATTCCCGGATAGCCAGCACCTGACAAGGATTGCATTGTGGTTATCATTACACCGCTCATCTTGAAGTTCTGATAAATGGGCGTTAGGGGTATTGCAGCTCCCTGGGCCGTGCATAAGGGAGTGGTAACTATGAATCCCTTCCAGTCCCTCCTCTTCCTTTGCTCGTCAATTAAGGTCACGGTATGCGGATTGACCTCCGGTATTATCATGGGAACGTCCATATCAAACCTGTGATCCGGAGAATTGCTGATCACGTTGAAGCCTAGCTTTGCGAACTGCTCCTCGACAGGTCCCGCTGCGCCCTGCGGTAGCGGAGAGAAAATTATGTCAACGTCATCCATTAGCTTCGGATCCGTTGGTTTTACCTCTTGGTTGGCTACCTCTTTGGGCACGTTCCCAACTGTTTGCCATCTAACTATTTCGCCATAGGGCTTTCCCACGGAACCCTTTCCTGCAAGATATGTTGGCTTGATGTAGGGATGATCAGCTAACATTCTCACGTATTCTATTCCAACCAGACCTGTGGCCCCGAGAATTGCGGCCTTTAGCGTTCTCCTCATAAGTATCACTAACTATTCTACACTTGTAGAATATAAACTTACTTTAACCGTATAAGTTCTACAGTTTATACTCCTATAGAAATAAAAAATGCCTCAACGAATCCGCTAACCATTAGGGTAACGGCCACTAACCCTATTACAAGGGCGTAATTGGGAAGTTCCTTCCTCCAGTTACCGTCGAGAATGGCCTTAGTCATGAAGTAACTCTCGGTCATCATTGCTGAATAGGAAGCGAATTCCATCCAGAAAAATGGTAGAAACGCCTCTAGCGTTGGAAGCGATACCCCAGGGATTCCCTCAAAGGAACCTATAGCCGAGAAAGCGTAACCTGTATCGGCCATGATGAACAATCCCACGGGTATACCGACGAAGGGAAGGGACATGAACAGGGAGAGCAAGAAGTTATGTCCTGCAATGGAGGTCCCCATTCCCACTAGGCCTTGGCTGGGGGAAACGGTTGAGTTAAGCGAGTTCATTATCTGCTGGCCCACCTGTGGAGAGCTTGGAAGCGCAGCCACAACGAAGAGGAGCGTGACATTGACTATTAGTAGTATAAAGTAAATCTTTATCCTGGTGATGTTCATAAAAGTAGTTTGTCTTTGAGGGAAAAAAGACTTTTCAATAGTTAACTAAACCCTTCGTTCAGCTAAGTGCACCCACGGGCAGGGTTAAACTAGAACGGCTCCCCTCGCCGATGAGGTAACTAATTTGGCGTACTGCGCCAAGAGACCGGTCTTGTACCTAGGTTCTGGGGGTGTCCAATCCTTGGCCCTACTCTTAAGTTCCTGGTCTGAGAGTTCCACATCAAGTCTACCCTTCTCGCCATCTATCACAATGGTGTCGCCATCCCTGATAAGCGCTATGGGACCGCCGACCGCCGCCTCAGGGGCTACGTGACCTACCATGAGACCCCTGGTTGCTCCCGAGAACCTACCGTCAGTGACCAGGGCAACCTTCTCTCCTAGTCCCTGTCCCACTATTGCGCTAGTGACTGCAAGCATTTCCCTCATACCTGGACCTCCCTTTGGACCCTCATACCTTATTACCACGACATCTCCCTCGTTTATCTTCTTCTTCAGAACTGTCTCAAATGCCTCCTCCTCTGAGTTGAACACCCTGGCCGGTCCCCTATGGTACTTGATCTTTGAAGCGGACAGTTTCACCACAGAACCTTCTGGTGCTAAACTACCCTTCAGAATCCTTATTCCGCCTGAAGGAAGGAAGGGATTGGAGAGGTCTCTGACTATATGGTCGTGTTTAAACTCAGGTATCTTGTACTCGGACAAGTTTTGGGCCATAGTCTTTCCAGTTACCGTGATAGTGTCACCGTGAAGTAGTCCGCGATCCAATAGCTTCTTCAGGATAACGGGAGTTCCTCCAACCCTGTAGAGGTCAGCCATAACGTAGTCCCCTCCAGGCTTCATGTTAACTATCTCTGGAACCTTCTTGCTTATTCTATCAAAGTCGTCCAGGGTTAGGGACACGCCTGCCTCATGGGCAATGGCCAAAAGGTGGAGAACTCCGTTTGTGGAACCTCCACTGGCCATGAGTAGGGCAATCCCGTTCTCAAAGGCCTCAAAGGTTAGGATGTCCCTAGGCTTGAGACCAATCTCCATAACCTTCATCAACGTTCTGCCTGTCTCCTTGGCGAATTTGGTTCTATCGGAGCTTACTGCTGGAGGGGCTGAGCTTCCGGGAAGTGAAAGTCCGAGGGCCTCAGATAGCATAGCCATTGTGTTAGCTGTGTATAACCCTCCACAGGCTCCAGGCCCGGGAATAGCGTTGTCTTCCATGATCCTAAGATCTTCCGCGGTTATCTTCCCAGCAGAGAAAGCTCCCACTGCCTCATACACGTCTCCAATCGCTATATCCCTACCCCTGAAATTCCCTGGCAAGGTAGTTCCTCCATACATGTAAACCGAGGGTATATTCAGTCTGGCCATTGACATCATGAGGCCTGGTTGGGTCTTGTCACATCCGCCCAGTGCCACGAACCCGTCGTAGCCGTGCCCATTCACAGTTAACTCCACAGTGTTCGCAATCACTTCCCTGCTCACCAGAGAGTACTTCATGCTCTCGCTTCCCATGGCTATTCCATCTATTAGGACAGGGGCCGTGAAAGTCCTGGGGGTACCGCCAAGTTCCCTTATGCCCTCCTTCACTACCTGAGACAGGCCTAGGAGATGTATATTACAAGGGCCGGCCTCATTCCAGGCCACTGCAACTCCCACCAGCGGTTTAGAAATATCATCGTCCGTTAGGCCCATTGCCTTAAGGAAGGCCCTATTGGGTGCCTTTTCGTAACCACCGTAAACCTTGTTAGATCTTGATTTGTCGTACATACGGGATAGGATAATGTTTTAAAGGTATTTAACAGTTGATTCTGTGCAAATGATTTGATTGGTCTTTACTGAAGGGTGACGAATGCACGTCAGGATGATCTCTCCTTTAGATGAAGGGCCCGTGAACTTTAGGCCTCTCAATTGGATTATGGCGACGAGAATTCTGAACACGTCTTTAAAACGGATCGCCATAACATGAAATGAATTGACTGAGTTAGCCACTCTTGGAGGCGGATGTTTCTGGTGCACCGAGGCGGTGTTCTCTAGGGTCAAGGGGGTTGTGAAGGTAGAACCAGGTTACGCAGGCGGATGGGTTCCCAACCCCACTTACGAACAGGTGTGTTCTGATACCACGGGTCATGCAGAGGTTGTTCAGATCGAGTTTGATCCAAACGTGATCACCTACAGGGAACTACTTGAAATCTTCTTTGAAATACACGATCCCACCACCAAGGATAGGCAAGGAAACGACGTCGGTAGCCAGTATAGATCCATAATTCTGTACCACAACGAACAACAAAGAAGGATTGCCCTCGAGGTGATAGACGAACTAAACAGGACCAGGTTCAATGGAAGGATCGTGACCGAGGTGGTTCCCTACACAGCTTTCTATAGGGCTGAGGACTACCACTTCAGGTTTTACGACAGAAACAAGGACTATCCCTACTGCAGGTATGTAATCAGCCCGAAGGTGAAGAAGTTAATGGAGCATTTCCCCTCAATGGTGAAAATGAGGGAGAGTTAGTGAATGGTTCTACCAGCCTCCTCAACGAAGGGCAACACCAGCTTATCGTTGGCCTTCCCTGACACTATTAAACTAAGCTTGTCCAACACTGGTTCGCTTGATAACTCCCCGTTAAAGAGGAACCCATTGAAGGGCACAACTACAACGTGATCAAATTCCGGAACTAGGGACTTTATCTGTTCCAGTTGTTGAATGAACTTGTCAGGGAACGGGTTGGCCTTATTTATCACGAGTATCTTCTTATTGGGCCAGTTCCATGTCTCGAGCCTAATGAAGGGGAACTCTATGACCAATATGGTCATGTCCTGTGAGCCGTCTATGGCTGACGACTTTATATCGTAGATAACGTAGTGAGGTTTTGGATCTCTCCTGAATCCTATTTTCTTAAGGAAGGTCCCTCCTATCCCGTTCTCGGAAAGGTCCTTGAACTCAACCCTGAATCCCATTAGCTTCAACTTATACATGAGATAAAGTGCGACGATGGTCTTACCAGTTCCTCCTTTTCTACCAGTCACATACACCTTCATCTGACTTCACCGAAGTACTTCATGCAATCCAGGGGAAAATGACCACTCCTCATCTTGAGGCCAATCATCACGTTGAACATCTCCCGCTTATTCACAGGCACGAAAACCGAACCCAAGGGTCTGCAGAACAGCTCCCACGAGTTAACCGTTACTTCTCTTTTCTCCACCTCCTTGATCCTAACAACTGCCATGTCGGTCATCCACTTGTTGGGCCTAATCAAATATTCCTCGTCCCTTATCTCTCCGTTCACCTCTCCCACCGACAAGGTTTCCTTCTGATACTTGAATTGAACATAGGTAGTCTTCTTTAGGAAATAGGCCAAAACTCCGGTTCTAGGATCTGTTATGGGGAAATCGCGTCCTATTATGAACTGGCCCTCCTTGGGTTCGTTGGCTTGACCAAGGCTGACCATTGTATCCATGTTCCAAGTAGGCTCCCTGGGATCCCAGATTAACGCAACGTTGGGCAAGTCCATGGCTTCCTCCCTCCTAACCCTAGGTTCAACCGAGAAAGGGTATCCCTCAATGGAAGTCCTGATCCCGCTCTCCCTCAGTGCACCACCCACTTCCAACGTTTCCTTAAGGGTGGTGGGTAATGGGTAGAGGGTTACCTCCCTGAAAGATCTTAGTTTGCTAAGAACTATGGAAGTGTCGTTTACGTCCATTACAACCTCGATTTTTTGTCCAAGCTCCAAGTTGAGACTCTACTAAGCTCTGACGCGTATTTTTTATTTAGCATCTTTGACATTTATTTTACTCTCAACCCTTATATGCTTTGTTAATAGTTTCTTCTTTAGGATATCTTTATCTCATTGCCTCCAATGTGTCCTCGTCAATTTTTGTTGATGATTCCTTGAACTGGCTAACTTTACAAGTTAATTAACCTGGTCAAGGAACTGGCGGTACTTAACTGCTCCCAAAGTTCCTACCTGAACACGAGAGACTCAACTAAGTCCATTGAAAACCTGACGGTTTCACGCCCATCTAGCCCATTTAACCTAGTGTCAGGAAGCGTAAAATACACAAAGATACTCACATGACCCGAGTTAAATGAATTTTTAGAAGTTCTTCCTTTTTAACTATATAATAGGTTTATAATTTTAAATGTGGCAAACTATGTGACGTGGTAGTATGCCCTACAAGGAAACACCGAAAATGATGATAATACGAGGGCTACTGCAAGTCATCGTGGTCTATATTCTTTGCAGGTATGGCGACATGTACGGATATCAAATCAAACTTCACATTGAAAAACTTCACAAGAGGAAGATCCCCCACGGAGTAATGTATACCACCCTTAAGAGGATGGTGAGGAACGGATTATTGACGTCCTATACAAAGGAAGGAAAAACCTTTTACAAGGTAACTCCCGACGGGAGAGATTTTCTCAGGAATCACCTTTACATTCTAGACAACGTTAATGAAATAATAAGGGAGATCCTTGGTTATTGTTCAGTCACATTTGAAAAACAGGATTTAGGAAAAGAATAAATAAATCCATTAGTCATAAACAAATCATGATATCAAATCCAACTCTCAAGAATTACCTGGATTTAGATTACGGTAAAGTAACGGATTATCTAGTTAACAAACTTAGGGACTACATTCGCGATTCCGGAAAGAAAGGAGGAGTAGTAGGAGTTAGCGGTGGAATTGACTCCGCCGTCACTGCCACATTGCTTTCAAGGGCAACTCAAAACTTCTACTTTCTAATTATGCCCTCAAATAGCACCCCACAACAGGATCTCGAGGACGCATTACACCTAACCGAGATGCTAAACGGAAAAGACAAGAGAACCATTATCTCAATTGATAACATTGTAGAAAACTTTTCCAATGTCGTGAATACCCGAGACAAACTCATCGTGGGAAACATAAAGGCCAGGACTAGAATGATCCTTCTTTACGCGTTTGCGCAGAAGATGGACTACCTAGTAATAGGAACAGGGGACAAATCTGAGCTCCTCCTGGGGTATTTCACAAAGTATGGTGATGGGGGAGTGGATGTCTTGCCCATAGGGGATCTATTTAAGACTCAAGTGAGGAAACTGGGGGAATACCTCAAGCTACCCTCTAGGATCGTCAGTAAACCTAGCTCGCCTGCCTTGTGGGAAGGTCAGACTGCAGAGGGAGAACTTGGCGTGTCCTATGAGGTTGTCGATCCCATACTTTACCTGCTAGAGAAGGGGAAGGGCGACCTGGAGATAACCTCAGAGCTAGGAGTAAACCTCAACCTCGTTAGAAGGATCCGAACAATGGTTGAGAGATCCAGACACAAGAGATTACCCCCTGAGATCTTCAAGTTGCCTTGAGCATGGGTGCTCGTTCGCTTAGTGAACTGAAATCTTTAAATTCCATTAACGCACAATAATGTTGTGATTTCACAGAAAAGCGATATTTTCCGTTTCCTGGTTCTCATTTTGATAATCATCCTATTGCTGGTATCACTTGTGTTTCCTCTAGCTATATTTGGTGCAATCCTTCTCTCTAGTTTTGGTCTGTTTCTAAGTAAGACTTTCATTCCTATTACACTATTTATGCTCATGTTGTTAGCATTACATGGCGACTTTTATTTGATAGGTATTATTCTTATTATAGGCTTTTTAGTATTAAACTTTTTAAAATACTTTCAGAGAAATCCATTCTAATTTCATCTTATACTCTAGTTTAATTAACGGGATTTTCTTGTATTTTAATGCTGTTCTATAGGATTTAATATCTTTTCTAATGCTTAGGATTAAGATATACATCACCAAGTTATGCTTATGATGAGGAAATTAGACGAGGTAATGAGTGGAAAAGGTTGGGATACAAGAAGAAAAATACTAGAGGAATTATATATGAGACCAACTACTGCATACAGTTTAGCTAAAAAACTAGAATTAAATTACTCAACGGTAAGATATCACCTGGATCTCCTAGAAAGGAGCGGTTTGGTAAACCATCAGAAGAGGGGATCAAGGCAAGTCTACGTTGCAACTAAGAACGTTGAGGTACTGAAAATAATTTAAGCTACTCGAAACTGAACCATTTTTTGTGGACTTCTCCATAACGTTTATGCTGATTTATGTTGTTGCGCTGGGGCTAGGGAAGGTACTTGGGAAGTCCTTCCCGAAGCTGGGCGATGCTGTAGTCCTAGTTCTGATTTTCTCAATAGCTTTGTGGGGAGGCTCACAGGTCATATCTGGAAGTACCTTGTCTGGGATTGTATTTGATTCGGTAATTCTCTCAGTCTTTGTTGTATTGATCACTTTTGCCGTGGGATTGACGTTCAATAAGAAGGTTAATGTTAAGGGCAAAATTAGCCTAGTCTACACACAATTGAAGTACGGAGTGCCCTTAGTACTGGGGCTATCTCTGGGGTTCTTGGTTAAACCTTCCCTTGACTACTCCGAGATTATAGTGTATGAGCTTTACATCCTAGCATTGGTGATCGGATTCAACATAGGAAGTGAGATAAAATTCAGGGCAATTTTACACGTGACTAGGGAGGCTCTTGTTACTACCTTAGTGGTAATTATAGGGGCAGTGGTTTGTGCCCTAGCCTCCTTTGGACTGGGCCTATTACCTAACCTAAAGTTGGCCCTGGTGATGTTTTTGGGAGCAGGTTGGTACAGCTATACGGGCCCTATCGTTTCCACTTATTACGGTCCAGTTTACGGGGTAATTGCTTTCCTAACAAATTTTTTCAGGGAACAGCTGGCCTTTCTAGTGGTTCCGGTTCTGGTCAAGGCGAGGCCTAACCCCTATTCTGCTATTGCCATAGGAGGGGCGACTTCCATGGATACAACTCTAGGCCTATATTCCTCCATCTTTACGGGAGAGTACTCTGTAAGTGCAATGATGAGCGGTGCCCTACTTACCTTGATTATTCCCGTCATGTTACCCTTGGTTCTTGCCCTTTGATGGCATCGGGACGTCAAACAATATTTTAATCTATGATTATAATTCATTAACCATGAGTTATGTTGTAGTTTCAGGATCAAGCTGTACGTTTTCAAGTGCGTTGGATTACCCTACGATGGGGTGCGAGGTGTAGAGAATGGAGACTCGGAACGAAACCGTTCTTAGGATCTTTGAGTCCGACTTTTACATTAACGAGATGGTAAAGGTCTGGGAGGAGGGAAAGAAGTGGGCTGATTGGATAGCAGAACTCACTAACCGTTACGGTCTAGGCAAAAGGGTTCTTGATGTTCCCTGTGGGGTAGGTAGGGTAAGTTCGTATCTGGTCTCACAGAAATTCGAGGTTACTGGGGTTGATATCTCCGACAGGATGTTAGAAATTGCCAAAAGGAATGTTCCTAACGCGAGATTTATCAAGGGTGATATGAGAAAGCTCAGCGAGATTTTAGGGAATGAGAAGTATGACATTGTCGTAAACCTGTTTAACAGTCTAGGTTATTACAACGAAGAGGACGACATGGACATTCTCTTCTCTATCAAGTCAGTAACCAAGGGGATGGCAGTACTCAATCTAGATAACAGGGACTACGTCATTTTTAACATGCCCGAGATCAGATATTCCTATGTCCCGCCTTACATGGTTGTTGACACCTCCAGGTTTGAGCCCACAACCTCCAGAGTTGAGGTGATAAGGAAGTATCTGGATAGCAAGGGTAATGAGGTAGGATCGCTGGAATACAGTCAAAGGTACTACAGCCTCCACGAAGTCGTCAAGATGGCCAAAAGGGCTGGATTTAGGGTGGTGGACGTGCTCTCAGGTTACTCATGGAAGCCCTTCGAGATAGGAGATCCGCAGATGACACTTGTGTTATCTACTTCCTAGTTTGCAAGCTCCCATGAGTATCTGAGAACGCGTAACCATTCCTCCCAGGTTAGCCTTCCTGTTCTGGTGTTTAGGGGGCTAGGGTGATAACTTCCCACGAGGTAAATTCCCCTTTTGGACGTTACCTTGAGGTGGGCGAAGTTTTCCTTAACACCTAGGACTAGGGAAACAGACCTGAAGGCCACACTACCGAGGGCTAGAATTACCTTAAGCTCCCTTAGCAGTTCCACTGTCTCTTTGAGATGAGTGGAGCAGTTTACTATCTCCTGAGTTCTCACCATGTTCTTGGGAGGGGCACAACTCACGGCATTGGTGAGGAATACCCCCTTCAGGACCAGTCCATCATCTCTGCTTACGCCTTCCCTTAGGTTGGATAGACCAAGTTCGTAAAGTCCTCCGATGACCCATTTCCCCGTTTCATCCCCTGTGAATGGTCTCCCCGTTCTGTTTCCTCCATGGGCAGCAGGAGCCAATCCCACGATAAGTAGTTTGGCCCTGGGGTCTCCAAATCCTGGAACGGGTTTTCCCCAGTATTCTTGGTTAAACCTTCTTCTATTGAGGGCAACGTCCTCGGCAAAAGCCCTTAACCTCGGGCAAAGATTACAGGCTAAAAGTGTCCTGTTTAGTTCCGAAATATCTGCGTATTTCATTCAGGATATCTTCCCTCACTCTGTCCCTATTAACTGGTGTTAGTTCATACCTTTTGCCCTCTATATTCATGGACCTATGAACTGAGGCAACTACAGGTTTATTCGAGGACAGGACACCTTGTATTAGTTTCCAAAGATCTCCTATTTTCTTCTCCATGGGCCCTATTTCGTCCATTATTACAAGGTCAGCTACCTCTAGCCTTTGCTTAACCTGCGGTAAAAGAGTAAGTGAATCTACTACGAAATATCTACCCACCCTCTCCTTTCCGATGGGTTTGGTTGAGGCTAGGGGACACGAACCGTCCCCTATTACTACGAACAAGAATCCAGTTCTTTCTCCCCTCTCCCTTACCTCCTCTGTGTAGAAACCAGCTATTTTTAGTTCCCTCAACTCGCTCACCAGACCTTTGATAAGGGTAGTTTTCCCCACTCCCGGCCTACCCGTAATGAATAACCTTAGGGGATTTTCTTTGAACCAAGGGCTATTTTGCATTTTTCTCTAGTCTAAGAGTATTCTGCGGAAAAGGTTTTTGTACCTATGTCCTAGATATGATATTTAATCAAGGTAGGGAAATTGAGTATTTTACAGGTAATCTCAGATCCGAAGGTGCCCAAAGTAAAGTGCTCGTTAATAGACTCCACAGGAACTGAAAGGAGCATTATGACGATCTTCCTTCAGGACAATGGAATTCACGTTCACAAGGAACTTGAAAATGATCACTATATTATCCCTCCTGTTCCCCAGATAGGCGCACTGATCAGGGAAGTTATAGAGGAGGTAGCCGAGGAGCTCAACGCCAATGCCATTGTTTTTAGGTATGGGGATGAAGAGGCCGAGGAGGTAGACGATCTAGTTCTCAGTGATGCCTGGTACGATATTGAGCGCCTAGCCCTGGCAGCTTCGAAACATGCTGCCCTTTCTGAGGAAATAGATGCGAAAGTCATTCTGGGAATCATTAAGTTCTCGTCCTTCATCTACGCTGCTACAGCCATCAGGAAAGAGGATACCTTTCCCCTTCTTCAGATCTATATGGATGCGTCAACTGACCTTCCCCTAATAAAAATTTACAACGAACTAGGGCAATTAGTGGAGGAAAGAAGGGAAAAGGTAGAGGACTTTGAAACCTACGTGAAGTCCCTAGTTTCCTCCGAGGATATGACCGTGATCTACAGGGAATCGGCGATGGATATCCCTTCCCCCAAAGAAATCACCACGGAGGATGGTTCTAAGTATTATGTGGCCGTCCTATTCAAGTACTTCTTAGGTTTTCTGCCCTCCTCTTCCGTCACTGAGGTGACAAGCAGAAAGATCCCTGTTAAGGGTAAGAGAAAACTGGTAAAAACCTTGAGGGCCCTCCTTTACCTTGAAAAATTAAGTGAGGAAGGTGGGGTAGAGATAGTTATTGGCAGTCATGCTGTTCCTTTAAATCAACTCCTTGATGAGCTGAGCAAGCTTTCCGAGAGAGCCAAGGCAACACTAACTAGAAGGAAACTCATGTACGAGCCAGAAAAGGTTTTTGAGGAACCGCTAGTTAGGGAGCTAAGGAATTACAAGCCAGAGTATTCTTCAGGAGACGTCTACCTAGGAATAAGGGTAATTCCTGTGGGTTTCATAGTGGTGGCGAGGAACAAGGAGGAATTTGATCACGCCATCCAGAGGATATCTAATGGGCCAACCTCGGACGGATACGAGATACTGGATGAGCTAGTGAAGAAGTCCGTATCAGGATACTTCATTGGCTACCTCATGACCCTTGAAGAAGCGTTAATAATCTACACTGATATTACATCTGAGCTGATGAGAAGTGACAAATGAGGTTTTCATGCAGGTTTTATCCATAAGGTTTCTCCCCCAATGGTGGTCCCTAAGTAAAGGGGAGAGGGCGAAGATCCTCGGATTGGTCAAGGAAGTTGAGGAGCAGGAGGGCAAGAACTTCATTTCCATTAGGAGATATGCCTCCATAAACCGTTCCTCTTCCTTGGTTTACTGGTTGTCCAGTGAAACCACCACCCCTCTTGTGAAGTTCAGGTCATCCCTTCTCTCTGCCCTCAGAGGGTATGCTGACGAGGACGTGTTACTTTTCTCGGTGTTCAGGCCATCCCCTTACACTAGGGGTAACTTCAACCCCAAGGACGTGCTTAACTCTCCTCCCCTGAAGTACTTCGTCGCCTACCCCATGAAAAAGGACGTTGAATGGTACCTAATTCCCTTCCAAGAGAGGGAGGAGATCATGAGGGAGCACATAAAGGTCGCTAGGGAGCATCCAGGGAACAAGGGGATAAGATCCTACACAACTTACTCCTTTGGAATAGCGGACTACGAGTTTGTGGTGATTTACGAAATCCCGTCCCTGCCTGAGTGGATACAGGTCGTCGAGGCACTTAGGGAAGTTAGAGCTAGGAAGTGGATAACCAAGGAGGAACCCCTAGTAACTGGGGAACTCATGGGCCTAGAATTCCTTTACTCTTGAGGTAGTATATCCCTATCAACGTCTTAGCGTCCTGTATAGCTCCCTCGTTCATCAATTTCTCGACTTGACTAAACTCCATAGGTCTTACCTCAATCACCTCGTAATCCTCTGGCTTGGCCCCCACGTACCTCAAATCTCTGGCTAGGTATAGTCTCATCACTTCGGTGGTTATACCTGGTGATGGGTAAAAGGACATCACCTCAGTAATGGATTCTGCCTCATAGCCTGTCTCCTCGACTAGTTCTCTCTTCGCGGTAGATAGTGGATCCTCTCCCTCCTCGACAGAGCCTGCAGGCAATTCGTAAATCCACTTCCCGATCACTGGTCTATATTGATAGATCATGACGATCTTGTCCTCAAGTAGCGGGAGGAGAACCACCGACCCCCTGTGTTTAATATACTCCAGTTGTCTCTCCCGTCCGTTTGGTAGGGGCACCTTCTCTACATACACCTCAAATTTCTTTCCCGAGAAAATTCTCATGGGTTAGTCCACGATCTCTGTCTAAAGTATCTTTCTACCCTAAGGTAGAGTTTTTCCCAGTCAATCTTGAATAGTACGACTCCCAATATCACGAAAATCACGGATGAGATCACACCGAGCTCCACAGGAGATATCTTGGTAATTTTGCCAATCTGAAGCAAGCCTTCAGCCTCAATCCCTATTTCCAACGAGCTTTTGAGGACCTTCGACGGAATCGTTATCTCCAGCATCTTGAGAAGAGATGCCTTTCCAGCCCCACCTATCAGAAAGACGAAATCATCAAATGGAAAGAACGGCATTACTGAAGTGATGAAGATTGCTAAATAGAAGGACCTCCCCTTAATTATTCTGTGAAAGAAACTCACATTCCTGTTATCCTTGAGTTTAGTTCCCACTCCGTACCCTATCCCATACATGACGCTCTTTGCTATCCCTGCACCTATACCGGACGCGACAACAACTTCCGCAAAGTTCAGGGGGGTTAGTCCAAATTTTAGAAGAATAGTGGAAGATATTACAGTATAGGGAGCACCAAAGAATGGGGTGGCATTGGAGGCGAAGGAGATGGCAAAGATTAGAGCTAGATAGTAATATTCCATAGATAACACGGGGGTAGTCGCCTTATTTACCTTATGGAAACAAATAATTAACTAATGAAGCTTGTCGTCAACATGGATCCAGACATGTTAAATTCCAAGCTCATTGCCTTAAATGTAGACGGTAAACCTATAATGGACTTTCAGCATACTGTATATGGAGAGAAGGATAAGAAAATAATCCTAGAGATAGGTGGTCTTTATAGTAAGGGTGAACATACTCTAGAACTACTCTTAGAGAAGGGGTTATACAAGAGATACAAGTTTGTCCTATAAACTATTGATGTATTCAAGGAGTATATAGGTTTTAACTTGTTCTTGAAGTGACCTAGATGTTGGATTCGTCGAAAAGGTTTAAATGAAGAATTAGACTTTTTTCATGCATGTGTCTATTCTGTAGTATTATCTCAGGGGCTGAACATGGATATTTTGTCTACAGGGACAATGAAATTTCAGCCATTCTGGACAAATATCCCTCGGCACCTGGTCACACTTTAGTCATGCCAAATAGGCACTATAATGACCTACTAGTTACCGATCCGGCTCTTTTAACACCTATTGTACAAAAGACCGTCCTAATAGCGAAGGCAATAAAGGAAGTATTAAACGCCTCTGGCGTCAGAATATTGACCAATATTGGAAGAAGTGCAGGCCAAGTTATATTTCACACTCATATACATATCATTCCAAGTTGGGAGGTCACCCCATCGGTATTTTCTAACTTTGAGCCAAGAAGAGTTCAAGACCAATCATACTATGAGTCATTGCAAAAAGTTATAAGTCAATATATCAAAACTAGCATTGAGAAGGAAATTAATTAAGGTGAAACCTTTGGGTATTAGAGAAGAGCTAGAGGGTCGATTTGGCGATAGTTTCTCTGACTCCTTGGTGGAACGTCTCTCCCATACAGCGGATATGGGTTTTGTGCCCCAATTAGTTTGGACTGGAATGAAAATTAACATTATCCCCGACTACGTGGTATATCCCAGAAATGTCGAAGATCTAATTGACCTAGTTAGGATAGCCAACAAGTATAACATACCCATAACCCCATATGGCAGGGGTACTAACAGGTATGGAAATGCCATACCTGCAGATGGCGGTATAGTAGTTGATTTCTCTAAACTGGACAAAATACAAATAGATGACGTTAATAAGATCGCCGTGATTGAGGCAGGGGCCACATGGAAGTTCGTGGATATAGCTGCTCAGGCCAAGGGACTTCAGCTTAGAACGTTCCCATCCTCTTACGACTCCACAGTGGGAGGAGGAGTAGCGGGCGATGCCTTAGGAGTTGGATCTTATCAATACGGGTATATCTGCGACAACGTAGCGTTTGTAGAGATGGTAAATCCCAAGGGAGAGCTAGTTAGACTCGAGGGGAAAGATCTAGCCCTTGTATGTGGAGCCGAGGGTACGACAGGTCTAATTTATAGGGTTGGAATGAGGTTAAGGCCGTTTTCGCCCACAGAATCCCTAGTCCTATCTTATGATAATTTTGAACAGGCATATAGGGGTATAGGAGAGTTCTATAGGGAATCCATCCCTGCCTGGCACATCCAGGTTAGAGGACCCGCAATATCCACTTACATTGCGGAGAACTTCAAGGCTTCCCTGGCCCCGGAAAAATGGAATATGGTTGTCCTTTATCCATCTAATGTTTCCTCAATAGTTGAGCCAAAACTGTATAAGGTTGCCCAAAATACTGGGGCCAAGACCTTTGAGGGCGAATGGACCGGTTGGTGGTCCTTTAACCACGGTGTCAATGCTGCCCTCAGAACTAAGGGGCTCCTAATTCATCAACATGGTCTCATTCATTACACTAAGATAAAGGAGTTAGTTGATGGCATCCAGGACAATTTGGGCAAACTAGGGGATCTTACTCCCGACGGAGGGTTTGACCTAGATATAGACTTGGAGAGAAGGGAAACTCTCCTGGTAAACGCCTTCACGCAGGTTTCCCTTACTCCGACAGATAAGAAGATTCTCTTTGAGCTGGCAAAGAATACGCTAATGATGGAGCAATACATCAAGGTCGGAGGGTCCATGCTATCTGTGGGGATATTCGTTCACAAGTACGCTAAGAATAGGCTAACTGCAATGGGTAAAGTATTCCAAGAAATGGGCGTTGATAGATATGAGGTAATGAAAAAGTATAAGCAAGAGATGGATCCCAATGAGATATTTAATCCTGGTAAGGTCTTTGAGCCAACCAAGAGGGCCAAGGAAGTTTTGGACATAGTGAGAAAGCAGAACGAGGCCATGAGATATAGGTTTGGAATAGGTTTCGCGAAGAGGATATCACCTGGTGGGGAGATACAGGGGTATAAGGTAACCAAGAAGTATCTTGATGTATTCACAGATTATGCCATAAAATGCATAGACTGTGCCATGTGCGTCACAGTTTGTCCACAGTATAGGCTTATTCCTCAATGGCCCTATGCCCCTAAGGGCATGTTTGATTTCACTAAAGGTCTAATTTCCATGTTCGAGCTCTATGGTAGGATTGATGTTCCCGATAGCGCCATTGCTGAGATCTCAGGATGTCATAAGTGCGGTCTATGTGATGGTGTTTGTCCAGCGAGAATTCCCATCTCATCAATGTTGATCAAACTAAGCTCCATGGTAGCTAGGAAGACCCCAGATGAGACAGTTACCGAGATCCCAATTCCCGAGAAGTATAAGGACATTATATCAGATGACGCAGAGATTGGAGTGTGGCTAGGCAAATATCTAGCAGAGAATCCCTCAACAATGTTTGCCACCTTAGAGATGTTCAAGAAGCTAGGGCTTAAAGTTAAGGTATTCGGTACATCTATGGACAGCGGGTTTAATGACTATATTAGCGGAAACGGTAATGAATTGATCGAAAAGATAAAGAAAAATTCTGAGCATATAAATGTGGTCGAGCTTATCACAGTGTCTCCCGAAGATTACAAGACCTTTACTGAAGGATATCAGGAGTACTCGAGGCTAAGCGGAGTTAACCAGACCTTCGAGGTAGTACCACTAGATTTGAGGTTGCTGAAGTCCATGCAGATAGAAGGAAACGAGGAGTTAAACCTTCACGTTGCGTGCTTCTCCAACACCTATGCAGATGAGATATTGAAGAGACTCCGGGAGAAAGGGTTTAAGGTAAGGAAGGTTGAGGGGTGCTCTGGCGCAACATTGGAGAAGAACGTAGGAAAGAGGGCAGACATGATGGCAAAGGCTCTAGGCGAAAGGTATGGAACCTTGGTAACCCTATGTCCCCTAGCTGCAGTTAAGTTCAGGAGCGTAGGTGTAAACGCTAAAACACTCGTGGAATTCCTTGCAGAGAAGGTGGGAGCGGGAGTTAAGGTGGAACAAAAGATAGTAAAGATCCCTGACGCTGATAAAAATGCCATAATAAATGTATTGGTTCAGTCGCTAACAGAAAGTCTAAAGAAGCGTGCGTCAGTGATAGCGGATACCGTGTCTTTCATGTCCTCAGGAATGGATGAGTACAAAAAGATAATAGAGCCCATAGTGACAGAGGCGATTGACGAGGCAACACCCTCCGTCAAGAACGCTATAGTCTCCATGGCCTCCAGCAAGTATACAGGTAACGATCCCTCAGAGAAGGCACTTGTTCTGAATCAGTATTATAGGGAGTTCAATAGCATTCTAATGTCGTTAACCCTGGATACGGTTGTCTCTAGTGTTGTGTCCGAGGTAAAGTCAAAGTCTGTGGATGAGTTCTCGGAGAGAGATCTAGGACTAGTCCTCCTGGAGCTATTGAGGGAGAAAATGGAGAGGATAAGGACAAACGTAGTACAATGAAGATTTTTACCCGTGAACAGTAGGTTATAATTATCTTTAATCCCTTTTCTCAACATGCTTTTCACTGTAAAGCCTAGGCCCAGATATCTAGAAATAGAGGCTCATGGAAGAGAAGGAATTGTAATATTTCCCACGTACCTACCTGGTTCCTACGTAGTCAGGGAGCTAGAAAGAAACATTGTCGAGATCGATGGGGTTAGGATTTCAAAGAATCGTTTTTACGTCAAGGAAAACTTTAGATATCTAGTTTACGCATCCAGTAAGGACCAGAGAGAGGCCATCTCCTCCACCGATTATCTTTTTATAAATCCCCCTGCCGTGTTTCCCTTTCAGGATTGGAACGAGAGGTACTGTGTCAAGTTGGACTTGAGATGGCCCGTTAGCACGACGCTGAGGAGAGAAGGGGAGTATCTATGTGCAGATGACTATGAAACTTTTGTGGACTCGCCAATCCAAGCAAGTCCAAACCTGAAAACCCTTGTTATAGACGACCACCATGAGATAACCACAGTAGATGATCTTGATCTGACGGGAGTAGCCATGGCAATCAAGGAAATAGACAAGGAGATGGGTACACCAGATAGGTACACCTTCTTCTTCAGGAGGTCAGACAGAAACTACGGAGGCATTGAGCACTATAACTCCTCCGCAATCGTGGTAAACTGGGAAAGATCTGACCTAGTCATGCTAATGGCTCACGAGTATTTTCATAGCTGGAACGTGAAAAGGTACAGGCCAAAGGATCTCGAACTAGACTTGGAAAAGGAGACCCACTCGGATCTACTTTGGTTTGCTGAGGGGGTGACGGATTACGTGGCTTGGCTAGCTTCCACGAGAAGCGGTGCAGTGAAGAGTGAGGACACTGGAAAATACATGGCTAACGCTATCTCCAAGTTCACCTTTCCTGGGGCAAAGAGAATGTCGTTGGCTGAGTCCTCTAGAACCACATGGATAAAGTATTACAGGCAAGACGAGAACTTCCTGAATTCCTCAGTTTCCTATTATGACGGAGGACTATTACTGGGGCTGATACTTGACGCGAGGCTTAGGAGAAGCGGTGAGAACATATTTAGCATATTCAAGAACATACCTTTCAGGTATACGTTTAGCGATATTGACAATTACCTGAAATCAAGGGGCATAGATGACCTAGAGGAGATGGCGTACTCCCCGTCCTCTATCCTCCTAGAGAAACTTAAGGAGGTAGCCGAGCTTCAATTTCTGGATGGGGGAAATCCTTACCTCGGAATCATGATGGACGGTAACAAAGTGACTTATGTGGAGGACGGTTCCCCTGCTGATATGGCGGGCTTGATGCCCCAAGATATCATTCTAGCAACGGACAACGTGGTAAGACCTGTTGAAGTGAAGGCGCAGGTGGAACTCCTAGTAAATAGGGAGGGAAGGGTGAAGAGGGTGTTGGTCACGGCAGGAAGGAACCCAGGACACAGGGTGAAGTTCACGATCAAGGGGGACATTGCGAAGCAGTTGTTGGGGATGGATTCCTTGGATGGAACTTCATCCATAAGCTTGATCTAGGTTATCTGGCCTGAACCTTATGAAGTTCCGAGAATTGGTCAAGGTAAAGTTAAGCGGTCTCCCTACGTGACAATCATGAGGATAAGGTGCCCCTGTGACGTCCTCTGGAGTTACTTATAAGCGGAACGAACTATATACCAAGTGATGGTCAAAATATTTCTCGGTCCAGCAGGGATTCCCCTATCTACCAGGGGAAAGGGAAGCATTGAGGGGGTTAAAAGAGTTAAGGAACTAGGACTGAACGCCATGGAGGTGGAATTCGTTCAGGGGGTCAAGATGTCCGTGGATACGGCTAAGGAACTTGGTGGTGTTGCACAGGAGTTGGGAGTGAGGTTATCCGTTCATGCCCCCTACTTTATTAACCTCTGTTCCTCCGACCAGGAGAAAGTAATGGCTTCACAGAAAAGGATCTTGGACACGGCCGAGAGGGCAAGTGCCATGGGCGCAGACGCCATAGCCATACACGTGGGATTCTACGGTGATTATACGCCTGAGCAGTGCTATTCCCTTGTGAAGGATTCCCTTCTAGTGGTGAGGGACAAGATGAAGGAGAATTCCATAGACTCCGTTAAGTTGGGGGTGGAGACCATGGCCAAGGAAACAGCCTTTGGTACCTTGGATGAGGTAATTTCAATTTCAAAGGAGGTTCCAGGGGTGATCCCCTACATTGACTGGGCCCATACGTTCGCCAGGCAGGGCGGCAACATAGACTACGACGAGATTCTAGACAGGCTGACCAGGGAACTTGGGCTGACTCACATAAACTCCCACTTCGAGTCACTTCAGGTCAGAAAGGGAAAGTATGTCGACGTTCATGAACCAATCAGTAAGAACGCTCCACCCTTCGAGCCATTGGCTAAGGCCCTCCTTAAAAGGGACATCTCCATCACCCTTATATGTGAGAGTCCGAAACTTGAGGAAGATGCCTTGATAATGAAGGGAGTCCTAGAATCCCTGGGGTATAAGCTGGGTTGAGAGCTTGTGGATTGTTGCCTCAGATTTCGATAGAACTCTTTCTCACGAGGATGACTCCTTCGTAATGAGGAAGGAGGTTGCAAGCAAAATAAACCACTTTAGTACCATTCACAGGTTTTTCGTGGTCACAGGACGGGAGGAGAGGTACATGAGGGTTTTAGCCCCCGATCTTAGGCCCACAGGCTGGGTCCTGGAGAATGGGGCTCTCCTTATCCTGGGAGACAGGAGAATACTGAACGTCCCTGAAGACTGGTTCGAAACTAGGAAAATTATAGGAGAAAAACTCACAAAATTTGGTATATCCTATTCCCTTGGAGACGTGATCATTTACGTGAATTCTTGGAACGGAAAACTGGATCTTGGACCTGAGGTGAGAATTGAAAGGAACAGAGAAGACGCCATGATTCTTCCAGGAAATGTGGATAAGGGAACTGGACTAAGGAGGGCGATTCAGGAGATGCACCTTGAGGGTAAAATTGTAGCTGTGGGCGATGCGGAGAACGACGAATCCCTCTTCAAGGTAGCTGACGTGAAGGTGGCGGTGGCCAACGCCATCCCCCCCATAAAGCGAATGGCCGATCTGGTAATGGAAAAGGAGGATGGGGAAGGAGTTGTCGAGCTCCTTGATATGATACTATCCGGTAGATTTCCTAAAAACGTAGATGTCAACTAGAAACCTATGTACCCTTTCCCTGTGCCATGGGTAGTAGGGAGTCATGGGGTATGAAAGCGGAACCACATCCACGGAGAAACCGTGAGCTCGAGCCTCCCTGAAGATCAGGTCCCTGGACTCGGGATTGCTCTTGTGAATGGAGTAGACCACCTCCGCTATCTTCAGGGCGGTTCTCAGGAACTTCAAGTCCATCCCCCTCTTCGCCTGACCAAAGGGCGGATTCTGTACGACCGTATGAAATCTTCCGTGAAACTCAGAACAATCAGCCTCTACGAAATCAGCCTCCAGTTCCAGTTCCCTTAGTGCGTCTTTACCAATCTCAAGCGATTCCCTGTCTACATCGACGCATGTACACTCACCGCTTAAAGCCGCGACTCCAGCGCAGAGCCGACCGGTTCCACAACCCAGGTCAGCGACCTTCCTTCCCTCTATGGCACCCTGTAGAAAGGCGGTCCACACTAATGTAGAGGCTATGGGAGAGGGGGTAAGATACTGCTCTAACTCCCACTTGGGACTAGGGTGGGGCGGTATCTGTTCCATCAAAATTTCAATTTTTCTTTTATTAACTCTAGAGCCTGATATAGATCGCTCACCTTGTTCTCCTTTACCTCCGGGTAAAATCCAAACCTGTCCACGAGGATAGCGTTCAGGTAAGCTCTCCTTGCACCCACGTAGTCGATCTCATACACGTCGCCTATGTGTATCCCTTCCTCCCCAGCCTCCTTAATGGCGTGATAGAATATCTTGGGATTGGGTTTCATCACACCCACATCACAGGATGCTATAACTCCGTCTAGGTACCTGTAAAGATCTAGGGTTTTCAGTATGGTATGAACTTTCCTCGTGGTATTGGTAACGAGGATCACCTTAAATCCCATGGCCTTAACCTCCCTCAAGAAGGGTAAGGCATCCTCGTAGAGCTCAAAGTGTTCTGAAAGATAGTTTCTCGACGACAGCCTCTTCACTACCTGAGGATCTGCTGGTTTTCCCATCTCATATAGTATATCATAAAAATCGAGTTGCGAGAGTCCATCATGATCCGGATGCGGAAAGTTTGCCTTCCCCATGTGCTTCATGAGAGCCCTGTAAACCTCCCTTTCGTTAACCTCTAATCCCTCCTCTGCCATTGCCTTGGCAATGCTCTCGTGCATCCTGGGAACGAACTTGACCAGGGTATCTCCCATATCCACGAAAATCGCTGTCATATCAGACCTCATCCCTTCCCCTTATTAAAAACTTGGGCTGTGAAATCCTCTCGGACTTACACCTGGGACATCTGCTCGGCCTTTTAGGTTTCTCAAGTGATATCTCAGCACCGCATGATTCGCACCTAGGAGGGTAAAGTATTACCACATAATCCTTCCTCTTTGAGGAGAGGGCAATGTGATATATATGATCGTAAACCTCCTGCTCCCTTCTTATCCCTGTAGCTTGCATAATATCCCTAGCTGTTAGGGGCTCCACAGATGACCTAAGTAACAACAGTATTCTCTCCCTCGTTGTAAGATATTCCTCCGGCAAATGGCTCCCTTAATTCATTTCTCGGGGACAATTTTATACCAAATGATCTGAGGAGCCAATCGTCGAGGGAGAAATCGAAGTGCTTTCCATCCTTCTCTACGACCTGACCTGGGAAATATTTGGTCATCTCCTCCACCACCTCACACTCGCTAACCCTGTTACCCACGTTTATGACCCCTGTGGCACCCTTCTTAAGGAGGAGGGAAACAACTCTGCCTATGCCCCTTGTGGATATAATGGAAAGGTAAAAATTCCTATTACAGACTGCCCTTCCCCTCAACACGAGGCTCCTAAGGTGATTGTAGAGTAACCCCCTGTAGGAGAGGGAGAAGGGAAAACCCAGCCTAAGGACCAGGTAGTTACCAAGGGACGCAATTCCAATCTCACCTGCTAACTTTGTCACTCCGTAATAGTTCAAGGGATCTGGGGTAGAGGTTTCCCCATAAAATCCCCTTCTGCCGTTGAATATCATGGACGAGGAAAGGTAGACGTTGAGAGCCCCTATCTTGTGGTCAGCCTTGCCCATGTTTATGGCTAGCCAAGTGTTTACGTTCCAAGCTCTAGCCCTATCCCAATTGGCCTCCTGATATGGAACTTCATAGGTATGTATCACTATGTCAGGCCTCTCCTGAAGGACTCGATAGGGTGAGTCAGTTACCAATACCTCCCCTGGAAGGTCCTTCGCTATCTCCCTAGCTATTTCCCCTTCGTCGGTCACTATAATTTTCATTCACTTGAATTAACGTTGAGCGTTAATAAGATCGGAGTAAAACGCGTCTATCTTCTTTACTAGATTCTCTGATGTGACACCGTTGGCCATGGCTAGGGCCATTGCTCCCCCTGCACCCACTCCTTCCTTGACAAACCCCCTTTCGTAAACCCTCAGTCCCTCGTGTTGACTCTGGGAAAGATCTAGGTTTGCATGGGATAGCTTAACTCCAAGGGTTTTGACCAACTCCATGAGCCTAGCTGTAGTGTCGTTGATTATCCACTTGGTGGTGATTATTCCAACACTATTCAGTTTCTCGGGTGAAAGTTCCTTTATCACGGCTGACACTGCAGCCATCTGTGTTCCCCCAGCAAGTATAGTCAGTCCCCTGAATCCCATGGCTAGCCCAGCTACAGCTAGAATTACAGGATCCGCTAGCCAGTAAATTCTCTCCGTCGTGTCCCTAGGGGCACTCCTCACTGCTTCCTCTACCACTTTTCGTTTTAGCTCCTTTGGATTGTTTGGGGATGAGGAACTCACAATCTCAACCCCGTTAAAACCTAGCCCAGTGAGCACAGCTGCAGCTGTAGTTGTTCCAGCAGGAATGGATTCACCTACTACGAGGACCTCCTCTGACAGATTTTCGCCAAGGACTGTGGCATTGGCAATTATATTCTCTGCCACCTCCTTCCTCACTCCGCCCTTTCTTATATCTCTCCCTGGTTCCCCATGGAGATCCACAAAGGGGATCTTGGGAGTGACCCTGGCCCCCGCGTTAACAACAAGCTTGTTCACATTTATCAGCGAAAGGGAAGCCCTAGACAAGAGGGCCGGAGTGGGTATCCCGTCAGGAGTTACAGGTACCCCCTTGATTACCTTGCATGAGCCTGTTATGAGATACTCAGCGTCAGCTGCTGGAGTAAACATAGTAAGCTCTGGCGTTGCTCCAGCCACGGTTATCCCTGGTATAAGGCTCACGTCCGTTGTCCCTATAACCAACGCGAAGGTGCTTTTCTTTCCTTTTAATGCATCAGAAAGATTACCTATATGGTCCACTATCACGTGCTAAAATTTTTGAAATCCCTAATATCATTTATGTGGTGTGAGTTTCAGGGAGCATTATTCAGTTTTGGAGAGAGCCTCTAAGACTACACTGGAGGACTTCATGAGAGACGAGAGACTGAGAAACGATACGAGGAGAGCCATAGCGGAGCTTCTCAACGAACTGTATCTCTTGGGATCGAGGGTCGCTGACGGTAATGATGAAGACCTGATATGGAACCTGGCCAAGTCGGGTTTGATTCAGGCACCCCTCGCGCAGGAATTGGTAGACGTCATCTCCCTGTACAGATCCGGATCTGATGAGTTGATTTATGCCTCTCTAGTTAGAATAATGGAGGACATAGAGGAGGCCTATCATACTTTGAAGGCTAGGCTTGAAGGTTCTTGATCTCGCTTACGGCCCTATCTACTTCCTCCTCTTCGTTATAGAAGTGGGTAGATATTCTTACCCCAGACCCTCTAGGCGATACCACTATTCTCTTTGCGAGTAGTTCCTCTGCCACCTTCTTGGGATCCTTGGTTTTCACAATAACTATTCCAGCTCGTTTTTCCCTTGGGGTAACCACCTCAAGCCCCTTATCCTCTGCCAGGTCAATAACCCGAGCTGAGAGATCTAGTACCCTCCTCTCCACCTCATCTCGTATGGGGGTTAGCCTTTCCGCCACCTTAGTCATGGTTAGGTTGGCTGAAACGTCCATCGTCCCTATCTCGAACCTTCTGGGTCCCTCCTCCAGGGAAAACGACTCCGCGTTGAACTCCATGAAGGTGGAACTGGTTTTCCATCCATAAAAGGGAGGATCAGGAATTAACCCCTTTCTCACGTACATGAAACCTGAACCCTGGGGAGACATCATCCACTTATATCCTCCAGCCACAAGGAAATCAACTCCCATCTCTTTTACGTCGATCTTCATTGCCCCCGCTGACTGTATCGCATCAACCAGGAGAAGAGACCCGTTCTTCTTGGCCTTGTCGGCTATTCTCTTAACGTCTAGTCTAACCCCCGTGTTAAAGCTCACGTGGCTCAGTACTATGAGTCGTACACTGTCCGTGATCTGTTCCAGTATGGCATCTTCCAGTCTCTCGGGAGAGGATTTTACCATTCTTATCTCTACTCCTCGTTTAGCCAGCTTATATAGGGGATACACAGTTGCAGGAAACTCCAAGTTGTCCGTAAGAACTTGGTCTCCCCTAGTGAGTGATAGCCCGTGGACTATCATGTTTATTCCGTAGCTCGTGTTGGGAATGAAGGAGACCTCCTCGGGGTCAGAATTAATGAAATTTGAGATGGCCTTCCTCATGGAATAAAAGTCATCTTTCTCCACGCTATTCACGTGCAGGCTACCCCTACTGGAAACTCCATAGAGGTAACCAAAGCTTTCCATGAGGGCAAAAATGGGAGTTGGAGAGATAGCGGCGTGATTAAGATAGATGTAATCCCGAGTTACAGGTACCTGCTCCCTAAACTCTTTCATACTCTTTCATATCAAGCCAGGTCATAAAATGTTATGCACGATCCCTAACGTGTGAGAAAAGACAAGCTATTCTCTTTATAATCCAGTTTGTTGTCCTATTTTTGAGAAAGAATCCTATAAAACGAGGTAATACTAGAAAATCTTATGAAGAAGGAGATGTCATTATACCGTGTCAGCGAAAAACCAGCTTCTTGAGCTACTGACGAGGTACGGTGGCAATCCCAGGTGTCTAGCTAGCATCACCGGAGAGTCTTCTAGAGTCATCGCAAAGGAAATCTTGGAGATGCAGAGGAATCATCACTTAACCATCTTTCCCGCAGTGTTTTCTGAGGGACTTGGGCTGGGTAAGTACCTGATTCTAGCGCGCGATTGCCCCATAAAATACGAGACTGCGTCTAAGCTATTTCACCCTATAATGAACCTGTTCAGGGGAGACATGGAGAGTAACCTCTTCTCTATTACGCTCTTCGCAGAGGGCGAGACAGTTGACAACGTGTTGGAAGCCCTCAGGTCAATTTCCTGCTCCCTGGTGATTACGTCTACCATAAAGCAGACTAGGAAGTTCGTGAGGGATCCTAGATGTTACGATTTCAAGTTTCACAGATGGACTTGTGACGACAAACTGGAGATCAGACCGGGTGAAGTCCTAGAGAATCCTCATGAACAGGATATCATGGGTGTGGTTCAGCTACAGGTGAACCCGTTTACTGATATTAGATTAATTAATCATAGGAAACACGTTTTCAAGATAGTCACAGGTTTCATGTATTCGCTTGGAAAGTCCGATTTCGTTGTGCAGGTCATCTCCAAGGAAGATATTACAGAGGAATTCCCTGAAGTGATGTGGACGGCAATTGGAGAGAACATTTTCATCTCCGAGTTGCATGTTGACAGGAAAAGGTTAGAGGTAGTCATGGAGAAGGTAAGGGATAGAGCGATGGAGAC
Source organism: Metallosphaera sedula DSM 5348 (assembly GCF_000016605.1). NCBI lineage: Archaea > Thermoproteati > Thermoproteota > Thermoprotei > Sulfolobales > Sulfolobaceae > Metallosphaera > Metallosphaera sedula. The sequence continues at coordinate 674,238 of NC_009440.1, forward strand.
CATTATTGCACCTAAGTCACCCTTGTATGCTCTGGGCTACTCCTTACCCTATGAGATTTTCAGAGAGGGAAGATGGGTGTATCCAAGGATTGAAGTGAGTAGGGCAAAAACTGGCTAGCCCTCGTCATTTCCCCCTTTGTTCAGTTCTCATTACGCTCTTTCTCACCTTACCACCACAGACAGGGCATTCCTGCTTAGGCTCCTTGAAGGTCCTACCACAGCCCTCACAGACATAACTGAACGTCTTGATTTCCTGTGCAGTTCTTCCAAGTCTCACTGCACTGAACTTGATACCTAGTTTCATTAACACGTTTTGGACAGCGAAATCGTCAGTAAAAACCACCGCTGGGGATAAATCTATAGCTAGAGCTATCACAGACTTGTCAGTCTTAGTTAAACTGTGATCGTTTATTTCCCTCAACACCTTTTCGACCGTCTTCATGGCCGAAGGTGAAGGCTCCATGGCAATAATTTTGTTGGTTATCATTGACAGGGACAGGTTCCCCATAGAGTGAAGATCTCTTACTTCCTCAATTACTAAAGGTGTCGTAAAAACCTTATCAAAGGAGTTCTGTAGACCGCTCAGGAAGCCTGCTGTATCAAATATCACTTTCTCCAAGGCGAGATACCTCTCAGGGGGTCTATCTTAAAAAACCTATACACGATCGCGTTCCTGGAAGGAGTGATCTCAACCACATCTCCAGGCTTAACATGTCCTATCACGTTTCCATCTGCCACGATTCTTGCCTTCTGATCGTAACCTTTGCTTTCCATTACCAGTTTAATCCTAGTTCTGGGAACTATTAAAGATTTTACTGCCGAGAGTATTGGGCTAACTAGCGAAATTTCAAGGGCGTTTGGAACACCAAGGTAAACTCCTGTGATGGACATGCTCCATCCAGTGGAGCCTTGAGGCGTGGAAACTAGAATTCCATCTCCCTCGGATGTGAAACTGGTCTCTTGGAAGTGGGCTGTTACGATGATGCTCTCAGGCTCGTCGTACAGTATTCCTGCCTCGTTGAACACTTCCTTGGCAATGTTCCCGTAACTCACTCTCAGGAGAGGGTACTCATAAACGTAATAGTCTCCCTCCTTAAGTCTCTTCAATACGTTCTCCATATCCTGCGGATCAACGTCCATAAGAAAACTTCTTCTTCCAGCCTTTACTGTAATAATCGGCTTCCCAAAGTCTATGGCTCTCAGAAGCGTTCCATCCCCTCCGATAGCAATTACAATATCTGGGTTTGTTTCGTCGATTATGTATCCCAGGGACTCAGCTATGCTCTTAGCCTTACTAACCAGTGGATAGACCTGCGGAGACTCCTTACTTATGATTTTAAGTTTCATTCCTGTAATGGTCACCAGCAACGCATAATAACTCTTTTTTGCCTACTGCGTATGTGAAAGGGACAACTATACTATTTTCAAGGACAGTGTATGCCATAAGCTGGTTCTACCTGGCCCCTGAAATACCTAGAATACTGGAGGAGTTTCACGAGTCAAGCTTTATCTCTGGGGTGATACCCCTTTCCTTCTTTCTGGGATCTGGTATCATGCAGATTCCCTCAGCCTACTTGGGAACCAAGATTGGTCAAAGGAATTCCCTAGTCCTAGGTCTCCTGATCATGTCTGCGTCAGCCTTTTTTGTGGCATTCTCAGATTCCTTTACCTTAATTCTCCTTTCGTACTTTCTGGGAGGCGTGGGGGCATCCATGTTCTTCTCATCAGGCGGGGCCATACTCTCTGACCTAAATAGGGAGAGATTGGGTTTTTCCCTGGGCCTGTATAACGCCCTCTTCTGTGTAGGGGGATTCCTGGGACTAAACTGGGCACTGGTTTACAATGTTGTGGGGTTTACCCTAGGCGCAGTCCTTGTGGGAGGCCTAACCTTTGTGTCAGCTCTATTGAATCTAAGGTTACCCAATCCCAGACCCTCTTGGAGAGCCATAAGGAATAGGAAAGTTATCATCCTTGGAGTGGCCACAGCGGGCATGTGGGGGGTTTATTATGCTGTTGGAGAGCTACTACCCTCCTTCATGGTATTTTATGAGCATCAGAGAGTCCTCACCAGTTCAGCTGTAACCAGTCTCCTGTTAGTATTTTCAGCTTTAGGCGGGGTCATGGGCTGGCTTGGTGACAGGATGAGCAAGATGAGACTAATGATAGCGAGTGCGGTCATAACTTCCCTTTCTCCGCTTCTCATCTATACACCCCTCTACCTATTGGCCCTAGTCATCCTTGGAATATTCAATGAGCTCGCCTTCTCCCTCCTATACTCCGTGACGGCGTTAGAGGGAGGGATAAGGAATTCCAGTATAACTTTGGCTGTAGTCAATTCCCTCAATATCAGCCTTGGAACATGGCTCGAATTTCTTTCAGGCTATCTTGGTTTCTATGCCTGGGTAGTTATCTCTATAATAAGTGTTGTTCCTCTACTACTTTTGATGGGCCTTAGGACTCGCACCTGACCAAAAGAGAGACCTGAAAGACTTTGCTTTCGTTCTTTACCTCCACTATTCCCCTTGTATTGAGTAGTCTCACCTTGAATATTCTCTGCGGAGGACCGCCGTTAACTCTCATGGTAACCCAGCTTGAAACTCCGTTGACTACAAGAACGCACTTTCCGTCAACTTTGAAGGTTATAGACTGGGAGGGCATAAGGTGTATGGAATTCTCGGTGTAACTGGTTCCCGGAAAGCTCAATGCCTCCAACATGATCTTTCTGTAATATCTTAACCACAGGCTACTCAGGGTAATCAATGGAAGTACCAGCAACAGGAGGAATTCAGCTAACATCATCAACAAAAGTGTATCATTTACTAATATCATTAACCTAGACGCGTAGTTGTACAAAACTACACTCTCCTAGAAAAATTGATAGATAACACATCTTTAAATGGGCCTGATAGCTTTCATTACTATTCATGATTAATGTCGGAAAGTTTAAATAGTATAAATGTCTGAGTCTCATGGTTATCATGGCTGAATACGAGGTTATAGTAATAGGAGGAGGACCTGTAGGCCTTTTCGGGACCTTCTACAGCGGGCTCAGGGATATGAAAGTTTTACTTATAGATTCACAGGACGAGCTAGGAGGACAATTGGTCACCCTATATCCGGAGAAGATGGTTTACGACGTAGGCGGTTTTGCCGGGATACAGGCGTACGATCTGGCCCAGAGACTCATTGAACAGGCAAAAATGTTCGGTCCTGATATAAGAACACGTGAATGGGCAGATACCCTAGAAAAGACGCAGGACGGCATGTGGGTTGTTAAAACGGATAAGGGAGGAGAGTATAAGACTAAGACAGTGATGATTGCAGCAGGAATAGGGAAAATTACGCCTAGCAGATTAGGTGCTAAGGGAGAAGTAGAGTACGAGAACAAGGGAGTTTACTACACTGTCAGGAGGAAGAGCGAGTTCCAAGGTAAGAGGGTTCTCATTGTGGGAGGTGGTGACTCTGCGGTAGATTGGGCGCTAACTCTGGCACCCATAGCCAAGGAGGTCACGTTAATCCACAGAAGGGATCAGTTCAGGGCCCATGAGCGTAGCGTAAAGGAAATGTTTGAGGTGGCCAAGGTCTATACCTGGCACGAGCTCAAAGAAGTCAAGGGAGATGGCAATAGGGTCACTCAGGCGATAATATTTGACAATAGGACCAAGGAGGAGAAAACTCTCAACGTCGACGCAGTAATCATCAGTATAGGACATAAGGGAGATCTTGGGAACATGTTGAAGTGGGGCCTTAACATGAAGGGGAGGGACATAGTAGTTAATGGTAAAATGGAGACCAATTTGCCCGGAGTTTACGCGGTTGGAGATATAGCCTCAGTTGAGGGCATGCCAAAGTTGGCCCTAATAGCAGTTGGGTTCGGACAGGCAGCAATTGCGTCAAGCGTGGCGAAGAAGTACGTGGATCCTAACGCCTCAGTGTTCGCAGGCCACAGCTCCGAAATGGATAAGTTCAAGAAGTGATTTTCCCTCTAGATGAAATGCGTTAAAGTACCCAGGAGGCTCATGGGGAAAGTTAGGGTCAAGAGGGCCCCTGGGTACGAGGTACTATACGAAGGTGATTTTGCACTCATTCCTGTGTCAGAAGTAAGCGAAGGACTGGAAGTAGTTGAGTGCAATCCTCCTCTTAGGAGGGAAACCCCTAGACTTAACGAGATTGTCCCTGGAATTTCCTCCTTTTACATCGTGGGCGATATAATGGTAATTTCCCCCAAGAGGGAACTAACCCAGAAGGAGATAGAGAAGATAATGGTAACCTACAACAGAGTGAAAGCAATTTACCTGAGAAGGAAGGTCACGGGAGAACTAAGGGTGAATGAACTGGTTCACCTTGCGGGAGAGAAAAGGACGACCACCACCTTCAATGAGGGAGGATTGAAATACTTCGTGGATCTGGCAAAGGTTTATGTAAATCCTTCCTTGGCTACGGAGAGGCTTAAGATTGTGGACAGCATCCCCCAAGGTAGTAGGGTGTTGGACGCCTTCACTGGATATGGAGCTCTCGCGCTTCAGCTGGCGAGAAAACTAGGCTATGTCGTTGCAGGTGACCTTAACCTAGATGGGCTCATGATGGCGTCAAAGTCCGCAAAGTTGAACTCCAGTAAGCTAGTTCTAGATCTAGTTCACTTTGACGCCCACAACCTTCCTTTCAGGGATAAGGCCTTTGACCTTGCCATAGGTGATAATCCAACAATGATTGATGAGTTTGTGAACGAGCTTTGCAGGGTGTCAAGATCCGTGATCCTGTACAAGCTGGGAAGAATTCAGGAAGGATGGGAAAAGGTTAACGACTATTCTAAGGATCTCGTCATCATGAAGCGGGTCCTGAGATGCGACGAGTAGCACCTTTATTTCCCCCTGTCTCAGCCTGGGTATCAAGTCCCTTCGAAGGTCCCTCGCTGACTTGTTGGCCTTAATCAGAATGGTACCGTCGGAGATAAAGTCGGACTTCCTAACTATCATCTTTATATCCGAGCTGAAGGGTAAATCCCTAGACCCTCTCCCCATAACCATGTCCATGAAGCCATCCTTCATGATAACAAGGTAGCCATATCCCTCGTTTCTAAGAATATCCTTCACCTCGTTGGATAGATGAAGAGCTCCCTTATCTGAGTTAATACAGATAATACAATCCCCTCTCTTGGTAAGAAAGTTCTCTCTGGTTATCTCCAGGGTTGTCCTATGCTTGGCTAGAACATTTTCATGTCCGAAACAGGTAATCACGTCAGTGGCTATCATGTCTCCTCAGTATGAAGGTTCTTCCCCTTACCTCTACCAGTTCGCTCTCGGTTTCCCTTGCCACAATTTCAGGGATCTCCCCTCTATCGAGCGATTTATCAAGTAACTTCACCTTTACGGTACCATGATCCTTAAGGTGTCTCCTTATTTCCTCCTTGACTCCCTCCGTGAGTCCCCTTTTTCCTATCCTTATTTCTGCCCCTTCGGCGATTACGTCCTTCAAGTTTCTCCTTGTTTCTGGTGTCATATCTCCTTATCCAACCACACACTAGGCACGTTCTAATTAAAATCTTTGATCTTACTCTTCTTCTTTCCGTGACTCCAGGGATCAGCGGGGTTAAGCACTTCCTGCAGTATTTTCTCTTGAATTTCAGAGGTAATTTTACCCTGGCCTTCGATGTATACTGAACTGCGAGTTTCACATATTCCCTGGACAGGTCTAGGTTTCCCTCAAACGCTTCGCTGACAGCCATATCAATAAGTTTCATCGCCCTCTCTAGAACCGCTCCCCTTTTCAATGGGTTACACTATTTCGCAAACTATTTTTTATCTTTCCGTTATCCGGTGACATGGATATTATTCTCTTGGAGTCCTCACTCGAACTTGTACCGCCTGAGATTAGGGATCATCCCAGTGTTGTTAAGAACGCTGAGAGACAGGGAAAGGATCCATCTCACGTTCTCCTTGATGTTTCGCTTCACTATCACGCCATGCGGAATTTGCCCCACAAGGAGAAGAGAGGAAGGCCAGACATAGTTCATACAGCACTACTAGTTACGCTGACTGACCCTGACTTTAGGGGTAACCTTTACATTCATACCCTCGATTCCAAGGTGATCAGGGTGTCCAGGGAGATGAGACCTCCAAAGAACTACTCTCGTTTCGTCGGATTGATGGAACAGCTCCTAGTTTATGGCAAAGTTCCACTGAAGGATGAACCACTCATGGAAATCACCTCCCTTTCCCTTAGTGACCTCGTCCGTGATAGGGGTTTGATTCTCCTGGACGAACGAGGGACAAGGGTAGCGAGAACCGCACTTTGTGACCGTAACGAGTTCATAGGGATTGGAGCTTTTCCCCATGGAGATTTTAGCATAGAAACCAAGACGTTATCCAAGGGAAGCTTCTCCATTAGCCAGAACGTGTTGGAAACTCAGAACGTTCTCTGCAGATTAATTTCAGCCTGCATTCATGATTGAGATATCCTTGCCTTCGCATAAATTATTCCGCCGGGCGAAGGAGTAAGCTCGAGGATAGTGAAACCATAACTCTCCACTATCTTCTTGAAAACCATAGATGCGCAGAAGGTGGATTCAAGGCTGAAACCTGTTCCTGCTAACCTAAGTTCAAAGTCGTCATTCTCGAGCTTTCTTATTTTCAAGTCCTTTATGGGCAGTGCCGATTTGACACTCTCGTAGACGCTCATCAACTCCTCTAGGGTTGACGCCCTCGACTTCAGATACGATGCAACCTGTAATCCTGCCCCCTCACAGATGGACTGAAATCCTTTCTGATCCTTCTCATACGCCAGCCTAGCCAAGTTTTCAATATACCATGAGGTAACGGGGACGATATCTAGGTCTTTAAAGATCTTATATAGCTCAACTATGTCCTGCAGTTTCGTGGAGTCCTCTCCCATCTTTATCGTTTCCAGCATTGCCTTTAGTGCAAGGTTGGTTAGGGAGTAAATGGTATACCCTCTACTCTTTGCCTCCTTCTCTATCTCCTTGATCAGCTCACTATCCGCCGCTATATTTACTCTGCCCAACTATGTTCACAAATATGTACATAATGATACTTTATAAAATCTTTGTAATGTATTTTACTAATGCTATCTAGTTTAGACCTCTCTAGTGAGGTGTGAAGGCTATTATATCGAATATAATAAATAATATCAGAGCTATAATGAATCCTCCCAAATACCAGTTACCATCCTTAAAGAGTGCCTTTATCAAATCTAAAATCCCATTTATTTCATTCTTACTTTTTTCAGTCATATGACATACTTTGATGGACTCATTAAAAACTTTTCCTCATTATTTCTATAATAACACTATTAACCCTGTGAAACCTTAGCGGATTCTTAGGCTCTACAATCACGTGATGCTTACAACTCTCTATACCCGATCCACATGGTTGTCGGTAATATCATTAGCGAGGAGGGATAGTACGCTCTTGAGGGCGAATTTGTGAGGCATTTCAACACTTTTTTATATCATTGTCGCACTATTACTCACGATCAGGGATGAGTCTTTGACAAGTACCTCATAAGTAGGCAGGAACTCAAGGTTCTCCTTAGGGAACTTAAGAAGTGGAGTGCACCTGCGACGGTTTTGCTCTCCCTATACATCCCGCCAGGTAGACCTGTAGCTGATGTAGTTAACATGTTGAGGCAAGAGGCATCAATCTCACAAAACATCAAGTTAAAGAGGACAAGGGATGCCGTGGAATCTGCGATAACAACCGCAATAGATAGGCTCGTGAGCATTAACAAGATCCCCGAAAATGGTTTAGTGCTTTTCTGCGGGGAGAACTTCGACACAGGGGGGTTCAAGTGCTACATGTTCTCTCCTCCAGAGAAGGTCACAGTCTACTTCTACCGAACAGACAAGCAGTTCCACACGGAGTTCCTCGAGGATATGGTAGAAGTATCGGAGGTATACGGCCTACTGATCGTGGAGAGGGATCAGGGAACCATAGGAGTCTTAAGGGGTTCAAGGATTGAGGTTCTAGAGGAGATGGAAGGTTATGTTCCAGGAAAACATATGATGGGTGGACAAAGCCAAAGAAGAATTGACAGGATTATTGAGGAGCTCTATCATGATTTCTTGAAGAGCTTTGGCGAAAAGGTAAACAACTATCTCCTGCCCTATCTCGAAAGCGGTAAATTAAAGGGAATTCTCCTGGGAGGTCCAGGATACGCGAAGAAGGACTTCTACGACTCTGACTACATTGACTACAGATTGAAGAAACTGATCTTGCTCCCCTTGATCGATATCGGATACCAAGGAGAGGCAGGGCTTAGGGAAATGGTAATGAAGTCTAAGGACGTTCTTAAGAACCAGAAATACATAGAGGTGGAGGACCTAATAGAGGAATTGAAGTATCATCTAGCCAAGGATGATGGGCTAGTGGTTTATGGGAAGGAGGAAATAAACAAGGCCTTGCAGATGGGTGCCATAGACAAGTTAATTATATTTGATGACGGGACCGAGGAGAACGAGAAAATGGTTCAGGAAGCCGAGAAGTACGGAACTAAGGTTTACCTAGTAGGAGATGAGATACCTGAGGCTGAGTGGGTAAGGAAAACCTTCAGTGGCATGGTGGGGAAGCTTAGGTTTAGGATCTGAATTGCTGATGGGTCAATCATCTCTTCGTAACTCGGGAAAAACTCAACAAGTATGAAAGTTAATTTTGCTTAATCTATCATTTTTCTTCTCTTCATCTCGGATAGTATTCTTTGTAATGGTATGGGTGGCGTGATGCCGTAGTTCTCCTTAAACCCGGACTCTATAACTTTACCGTCCACTGAACGCCTCTCATCTATTAGTTTCTTAACCAGGTTGATCTCATCCTCCCAGTAATTCCACGGATACATAAACCATGCCCAATCTGTAACAAGCTGAGCATAGAAATCAGGTTTGAACTTGGATGAGGTCTCGATGTGTTGAAGTGTAGCAGTTTTCATTTCTCTTGGCGAGAAGTTCTCGCTAACGTATTTACTTGTTAGGATAAGACTATCGCCTGTGTCCGTTATGTCGTCCACTATGAGTACCTTCTTGTCACTCAGATCAACCTTGTAGGGATACTTAATTCTGGCCTCAGGCGTGTGGGAAGCAGTCACGACCCAGTGCTCCACCTTAAGCGATAGTACATCGACCACGCCCAATGAATCTGCTAGCAGTCGAGCAGGGACTAGACCTCCCCTGGCCACGGCAATGATGACATCAGGAGAAAATTCGCCCTTAATCTTTTCACTAAGTATTTCGGAAAGCTTAACTATCTCCTCCCAAGTTACCACTTTTACTGGGATTTTAGGCAAGGTTTCAGGAACCCCCTACCCTTTTTGCTCAACTCCTTAATCAAGTTTACTACGCGGAACGGTAAGGTCTTTCATGCTGTGACTCATAGGTGTTGTATAACTTCACTCCACTCAACACAAATGCAACATCCTATAAAAGAGGTTTAAAATACTCAAAAGACGTTGTAGTTAGGAGAACGTTTACGTGTTGCCTTAAATCGTGAAGCACTTCCATTATCTCCTTCAAATATTCCTCAGGAATCGAAAACTCCATGAGGAACGTTGTTCCCTGTTCTAGGCCTAACCATGCGGTGTAACGAATAAAAGGGATAGTTTGCAAGTTTTCCTTTATATCTTTGTAGGGCGTTTTAACTAAGAGTACAAAGTCCCTCCTTCCATAGTCCACTATGAAGCCCTGTATCGTTCCTAGATTTAAAGACACCATCATCATGTCATTCAAGGTTTTGTAGCTTCTAAATCGAGAGAAGGGAAGAGGCTCTGCCTCTCCTTCATACTGAAACTCATAGACTAAGGGCTCCCATGTGGCATCAACAGTCATGTCCCATTGATCTTTCTCGTGGTTGTAAGCATAGGGGTTTCCAGAAAAGTTCTCGATCTTGGTGACTGGTACTCCCTCTCCACTGAGGGAAAGATAGGATTTCCCCTTCAGGCTCAGTCTAATGTGTCTGTCTATCTCTTGGTCAAAGGAAATTCTCATGAATCTGTTTGCTAAAACTGGAGTGAAATACAACTCCTTAACTGACTCCAGGTAGCTCAGGATAACCTCCTTTCTCTCCTTCAGTAGACTTTCAAGTAAATCAAGATTGGGGCCAAATCTCCTCATTGCCTTCACTAGTTCTGGAAACTTAAGCATCTCTGAATTTTACTCAGAAAGAGATTAAAACCTTATCATTGACTTAAACCTAGGCAGGGACATTTTGGTTTACAGATCATTGGATGACCGAATACGCCTTCGTGACTCGTTAAATACGAAAACGTTATTATTTGATTTCCAAGGATTAATCAGTAAGTGCGGGGGTGCCCGAGCTAGGCCAAAGGGGGTGGACTGAGGCTCCACTGGAGTAGTCCTGCGCGGGTTCAAATCCCGCCCCCCGCATTCCTTAAAATAGATTTATGGCTAACCTGGAGGGCTCATGTATGAAATTGGGCGTAGGTGACAAGGAGTACGAAGCCTTCCTTGACATCACGTTTCATAACTGTCTAAAGGTTTTCTAAATGAGACTTACCATGGGAAAAACAAAGAATGTTGAAAAGGTGTAAATTCTCAAGATCCCCAGGTAGATAAAACGTATAAAAATCATTTACTTTGTTGCGTACTTCCTTGTCCAGACTGGGGTTGAGAAGGGGTTTGTTTTGGATACAGATATACCTTGTTTCCGAAAACTACGTTATTGGGAATGATCGCAATTGTATTGTCGTTCTTTGTTATATAAGTGAAAAGAGTTGTGATCTCCTCCACAACTCCTTCATCTCCTGTTACGCTGATATGATCCTTTATTTTGAAGGGCCTCGACAAAAGGAGGAACAGTCCTGCTACCGCTTGTCCCAAAACCTGTTGGGATGCAAAGCCCACAACTATTCCTATGAATCCGCCCAGCGCTACACCGCTGGCTCCACCAGCGACCGCCCCAGCTATTGCAGCCACAAGCGCACCAATTCCCACAAGTCTGAAAACGCTTCGCATAGATGCCGAGGTGGAATGGTCGTACTTTAGTCTCAAATTCCAGTAAACAACTGATATAAATCCCTGGATAATTAAGTATCCAAAAGCTAGCGATAACAAAATGTTAACGTAGGGCTGATAGCTGGAAATAGACTGGTTTGAGACAGTAATGTAGGGCAACTGAAGTTTTATAGACTCCAGGAATGGAAAAAGAATGTTGTTTACTATAGCTTCCACAATCACAAAAAGTATGATATAGAGAACCAGTTTCCCCGTGCTCTCGGCGATCTTCTTCCTTATTTCATTCACGGATGTAATGTTTTCCTCTTTCATTGTACAACCCTCCAAATCTATTACTTAATCTGAGAGAAAATAACAGAGGACTCTTATAAATCTACATTATAAATCTACATATGATCGTGATGTTAAGAATCCATGGACTCAGCGGTCTTGACAACGTGATGAATTATCCTTAAATAAAATACACAAATACTAATAATCATTCCTCTTGTTCTTCGTTGCTCATCAGTTGGAAACCCCGAGAATTTATAATTACTGAAAATGAAGTTTACTCGAAATGAGAAATCCTGTCCTTGGAGGTCTTCTCCTTGCTTTAGGGGTAATGCAGTTCTGGATTTTGATGTTAATCGCGGAGGAGTTGTACCCTGGATATAACCTAAACAATAATTACATTAGTGATCTAGGTGTTGGGAAAACCGCATTAATCTTCAATTCTTCAATTATTTTGCTAGGAATAATGGTTATAGCTAGCGGAATTCTCATGTCAAGGAGATCGTTCACCCCTCTCCTAGTGGTAGGAGGACTAGGAATGATGGGGGTAGGTCTATTCCCCGAAACCACAGGAACACCACATCTAGTGTCCGCTTTAATAGCCTTCCTCTTCTCAGGTTTAGCCTCTTTCCCAGCCTTCCGTCTTACCAAAACCCCTGTGAGATATTCCTACCCTGTGTTGGGTCTCATTTCCCTGGCCAGCCTATTCCTCTTTATCTCGCATAACTATCTAGGTTTAGGACCAGGTGGAATGGAGAGAATGATTGTACTCCCTGATATAATATGGTCTATTTCATTTGGTTCTTCGGTGGTGAAGAATGAGGCTTAGGCAACCCCCGAGGATAAAGGTCCTTGAGGCATTGGGAGCTATAGCTGATCAGAGGGTTAGGAAGGTAGACAATCACTACGAAGTTATCTCATCTGAAGGGGACAGAAAATATACCGTTTCCGTCGAGGGGAACAACGTTTCAAGTGATGACAATGGGACAAGGTTCAGGAACTACGTGGGTTACCCCATCATCGCAGTATTAATGTTAGAGGGAAGACTTCCCTATGACGAGGAACTGGCAAAGGCGTTAGCGGGTATACCGTGGAGGAAGCTCAATGAGGAGATGAAGGATTACTCTAAGGTAGAAGAGATAGTGTTGAAGAGGGCAGAGGAGAAAGGAGTAAAAAGGGAGAGAATAGAAGATTTCGTGAACAGGGTGATGGAGAACGTTAGAAGACTTGGACTCAACAAAGTTACCTGAACCCCTACAGAGGATAGATGAAGATGTCATTAGAGAGATTGAATTCTCAATATAACGCCTTCATTACCCTGCATGAGATGAGGGGCAGGGACGGACCACTCACCGGCTTAACCTTTGGAGTAAAGGACGTGATTGAGACCTCAGGAGTTAGGACCACGGCAGGTTCAAGGATACTCTTGGACAACGTTCCCAAGAGGAATGCCCTCATCGTGGATAGGATCCTGAGTATGGGTGGGACAATCCTGGGAAAGACCAATACCCACGAGTTTGCTGTCGGGGCCACCAACACCTCATCCGTGGCCGGTCCGGCTAGGAATCCCAGGGACAGGGATAGGATAAGTGGCGGTTCAAGCGGAGGTTCCGCGGTAGCGGTTGCACTTAACATGGTGGATGTGGGAGTAGGGACTGACACGGGTGGTTCAGTTAGGATTCCTGCCTCTCTCTGCGGAGTTATAGGTTTCAAGCCGTCATATGGTCTTTTCCCCATGAGTGGTGTCATTCCCTTCAGTTGGTCCCTGGACACCCTGGGCTTCCTGACAAGGGACCATGAGACCCTGTGGAGGGTTCTAGTGGCCCTGACCCCAGCGGAAGGAAAGAAGGCTTATGTTCGTTCTCCTAGAACCAGACCTAGGGTGGGAGTTTTCCTCTTCGACGACTCCACCAAAGATCTCCTAGAGAAAGCGATGGAATATTTCCCCCAGGCTAGACCTGTCAACCTTCCAAACATGATAAGGTACGGAAGGTGGGCTAGGAGGGTAATAGCTACCAGTGAAGGGGCGTCATATCACCTGACTTGGCTCAGGAGCAAGGAGGAGATGTACTTCCCTGATGTGAGGGATATCCTGAAATCTGGTCTGAGCATTAGTGCAGTGGACTACGTGAACGCATTAAGACTAAGGAAACTTATTCTAGAGGAATACATGAGCGTCTTCAAGGACGTGGACGTCATACTCTCCCCGACAACGAGGATTCCTGCTCCCAAGATATCAGAGGTACAGGGAAGGGAGAAGGAATTTAGGGAGGACTTAGTGGCCAATACGGAGCTATTTAACTTGGTCGGTGCCCCTTCCATCAGCATTCCCTTTTTTGAGAGAGATGGGTTACCCCTTGGTCTCATGATAAGTGGTGAGCCATACAAAGATGGTGTTGTTTTAGAGGTAGCGAGGCAGATTTTACCCAATTGACTTCCTGATGACTGCCATTTCCCTCGCATATTGTTTGACTTCGTTATATTTCTTCTCCTTGAGTGATAGCATAAGAAGTTGTGATAGTAGAGCGTGCTTCTTGGTCTCATAACTTCTAGGTCCTATCTTTACCCCCATGCTCTCCAGGTATTTGATGTCCTCCTCTAGCTTCTTTGAGATTTCCGCGTCTAGATACCCGTACGACACAAGGGTTGAGAGCCCTTCAGGGTTAATGAACTCTGAGGCCTTCTGCAGGTCATTCTTTAGGAACTTGTAGTTCTCCTCCAGTATATTCCACTGCATCTCGTTTAGTTTGCCGAGTGAAGAGATGCCAATGACCTCTGGGGGGAGGCCAACGCTGTACAGGGAGCCCACAAAGGTGATCGCTCTTGGCAACATCACCTTTCCTGTACTCCTTGCGTATCCAAACAGACTAATGTGGAGTTTCCTTGCCCTTCTCCTAGGCAGATGAAGGGCTACCGTGTTGATCAGGTTGGCCAAGCTCTCTATCACGGGTTGATAGGATAGTGTGTAGGTTTCTATGATGTCCCTGGTAACCTTCTTTTCCTCCTCACCTAGGATCCTTGGTTCCTTGACCTCCTCCCTGTTTATGTGGGAAATTGCCCCCTTCACCTGTTCCTCGCTGTAGTCATACTTGAAGGCAGACTGAATGGTAAACGTGTAAACCCCCTCGTACTCTTCCATTACTCTCTGATAGTTCTCGGGGCTTAGGTGGCCTCTAAAGGGTAAAGAACCTACTCCTATGATGGGAAAGATTGGAATTCCCAACTCCTCAGCAAGCTTCCCAGCCTCGCTTAAGGCGTACTTTGCCAGAAGTACCGCTGTCAGCATGCCGTAATTCATGGCAGGATCCGATCTGGCAATGAACAGCCTCATGTATGACGGCTTAATTGCACGATAGTACCCCTCAATAATGTTCCTTGTGTTAAGGAGTGAGTCCTTATCCTCTATGAGAGGTATAACCTCTATCCTCTTGGGATAGATCTCCCCCACTAGATCCCTCACGTAAACTCCGTCCTGAAGTTCGATGTTTTCTTCCATGGCCACTGCACGTTCGTAATACCTGGCCACAGATATGATGTCACTTGCGTTAGTGGTGAAGGGAAGAATAACCTCAAACACCGGGACTACTTTCCTGCCGTAAAATCTCTCGGCAACGTCAAAGGTAATGGGTATGCTCTCCATGGTCTCTGCGAAAACCTTCCTCTCTGCCCCCTCTATTTTGGGGTTAGGTAACCTATACGTGAGGAAAATGTCCTCACCCAGGATGTTGTTTTTAAAGTACTCGTCAAATGAGGAAAACAACTTCCTAACCACGTGGGTGTCTACATCCTTGCCCTCAGCGTCCCACATGACCTCGTGCACGTTGAGCCTGGAGAACGCGTAATATGCCTCTATTACTTCTGCCTCTCCCTCAATAACATCGCCTTTAGCCCATTCTGGGACGGTTGCGTTATCTGGATGCTGGGTAGACATGGTTCTAGGTATGGGTCGCATTTCTTGAGAAATACTTACCAACGCTTTTAAGGTTTTACAGTGAAGACTGAATACATGGTGGATGTAGGTCAGCCCGCACCCGATTTTGAGGCTGAGGGTTCAACGGGAAAGGTTAGTCTATCCAGTCTAAGAGGAAAGAAGGTAGTACTCTACTTCTATCCCAAGTCATTTACGCCTGGATGTACAAGGGAGATACAAAGGTTCGTGGAACTCTACGACGAGTTTATAAAGGCTGGAGCTGAGGTCATAGGAGTCAGTGTCGACTCTGTGAGTACTCAGAAAAGGTTTAGCGAGAAGTATGGTGCAAAGTTCCCAGTCGTTTCCGATCACGAGAAAAAGATTTCATCGTCCTATGGTGTCCTCAACGAAAAGGGCACGAGCGCACAAAGGGTCACCTTTGTGATAGACGCCCAAGGCGTGATTAGGGCGGTTCTCAGGAATTTGAAAAAAGCGGAGGATCACGCTGATAGGGCACTTGAAGAAGTAAAGAAAATATGAGTTCTTGACAAGTTAGAACGCGGCGCCCACACTGACTCTTTTTGTGATTTCCAAGACAGGGGTCCTGCTAAACTGTGGACTCTTCCCTCAAGTTTTTTTGGGCATTCAACTAGAAATAACCCTTCTGTACGGCCTCTCCTTAAAGGCTGTAATCGGGTCATTTAGTACCTTGGGAATTCTAGATACTACGTCAGACGCTGTCAGGTGTGCCCCTAGTTCCCTATAGGCTAGGGTGCCAGAGAGACTATTCACAAGCGCTCCTAATCCAGCTGAAATGTAGGGTGAATACCCCTGTGCCATAAAGGTCGCAATGATCCCCGTAAGTGTGTCCCCTGTTCCTCCTGCAGTCATTCCAGGATTTCCAGCCTTGTTAAGCCTAAAGGAATACCCATCACTTATGATGTCTAGATAACCCTTCAGGAGCACAACGCAGTTACAGGTTCTAGCCTTCTCCACGACCTGGTTAATCCTTTCTCTTTCGTTCTCCTTCTGTTCCTCGCCAAAGAAGATCTTAAATTCCCCTGGATGAGGGGTAATGACCACGTTCTTTGAAAGCTTTGAACCCTTCATTATCTTCAGGCCATCAGCGTCTAGCACGAGGGGTTTCCCAAGTCTCATTACCATTTCCACGAATGTTGGGGTTGCCTTGACAGTCTCCTCCTCTAGGCCCAGGCCAGGCCCGAAAACCACAGCGTTGGCCTTCTCCACCCACGGTCCTAGCTCCTTGATGTTACTCTCGTTAAAGTTCCTCCCAGAGAGCTTAACCGCAATTAGATCCGGAGAGTAGCTGGAGATAGCCTCCGCCGTTCTCTCGGGAGAGGCCACGTATACCAGGTCTGCCCCAGTCCTCAAGCTAGCTAACGCCGATAGGGCTGGCGCACCCGAAAAGGTTGAGCTTCCCCCCACAATTAGAACCCTCCCTCCTACACCTTTTCTGCTTCTCATGTCTCTTTGCTTAAGCGTCAGAAGATCTCCCGGTCCCATGTAAATTGATGCCTCTGGAGGAATGCCTATCTTCTTAACCACGTACTTAAAGTTGTACTTCAAAAGTCCTGGTTTCACGTCGTGGAATGTAACCACGAGATCTGGCGAGACAAACTCTCCTAGGGCCTCTCCAGTATCTGGATCTATCCCCGAGGGAACATCTATTGCCACCTTGAAGCCCTTGGACGCATTGAAAAGCGAGATGGCATGATTAAATGGATATCTCACCTTTCCCCTCACTCCCGTCCCCAGCATGGCATCTACGAGCACATCCGCCTTTAGTGGGGAATCTAGGTCGTCTATCCTTAATACCCTCACAGAGAAGTCCATTTCTTCCAGAGCCCCATAGTTCACTAGAGCGTCCCTGTGCTTGATTTCGCCCATGGTAATCACTGTCACGTTGGCTCCCCTATCGGCCAGATGTCTCGCCGTAACCAGCCCATCACCACCCTTCCCACCGTGGCCCACAAACACAATGACGCTCAGGGAACTTGTCCCCATCTCCCTCTCTATCTCGTCTGCGACCGATCTGCCAGCGTTTTCCATGAGTTGTAGTGTGGAAACGCCAAACGCCTCGGAGTTAATCTCCAGGACTCTCATCTGAGAAGAGGTGATCATGTGAGCATGACTCCCTTAAGGATAATATTTTTTCAGGTTCGAGTTACTTCATCATGAATCAAAATTGGAGTCACTCATCATCTAAGTTTAAATAGTTCAACATCAAATTAAGTCAGCTTGTTAAAATCTTTATCTTTCCTGTGGATTTTTAACCTTATTACTGATTTTATGGGATATGTATTATAATGGTCAATAATCAAAGTTTATTAGCTTGTGCGAATCCGTGTATATAGTGATCCATATGACTCTGGGAAAGGAAACCGAAATGGGTCTAAAGGAACTTTTCAAGGCAAATGCTGAGGATTATATGCTCCTCAGCTTCCTAGCTGACAAGTTGGAGGCTGCAGGCAAGAAGGAGGAGGCTAAGGTTCTCAGGGAAAAGGCGAGGGTAGAGTTTGGACACGCTAGAGGGATATTCGAGAAGCTCTACATGCATGCCGGCAATTCCATGCTCAACGAGTTCACCAGGGAAGAGGCAGAGGAACACGTCAGCGAGTACAACAACGTAGCCATGAAGGCTAAGGCAGAGGGCCACATGGACGTAGAGGCCATGCTGTGCGCCTACGCTGAGCAAGAGAAGGACATCGCAGAGGCAACAAAGAGAGTCTCGGCCATGCTCAACGAGTTCACCAGGGAAGAGGCAGAGGAACACGTCAGCGAGTACAACAACGTAGCCATGAAGGCTAAGGCAGAGGGCCACATGGACGTAGAGGCCATGCTGTGCGCCTACGCTGAGCAAGAGAAGGACATCGCAGAGGCAACAAAGAGAGTCTCGGCCATGCTCAACGAGTTCACCAGGGAAGAGGCAGAGGAACACGTCAGCGAGTACAACAACGTAGCCATGAAGGCTAAGGCAGAGGGCCACATGGACGTAGAGGCCATGCTGTGCGCCTACGCTGAGCAAGAGAAGGACATCGCAGAGGCAACAAAGAGAGTCTCCAAGGCACTTTAAATCTATTTTATTTTTCCTTCTGTATTACCCTTTAGTTGCCGAAATCGTTTTTATCCTTCCGAGTTCTTTATCTAGTAATGGTTATTGGCTACGTTATAGGTGAGGCCACTCCTCAGGAAGCCCTAATGCTTGCTGAAAAGCCCGTGAGAGCGGGTAGATATGTGGTCTTGGAGTACGACGGGGTGAAGGTCCTAGGTCTGGTCACCTCTGTGACCAGGGGAAGCCCCCTCCTCGATCTAACCCTAAACGATATCAAGATTGTTCAGAAATTGAAGAACTTGGATACATCTATTCCTCAGTTCGTTAAGGCGAAGATAAAGCTCCTTCACGACATGATGTCAGGTACCATACCAGACCTTCCGCCAGGTCCTGGAACTCCAGTCCGTTTCGCCGAGGAAGATGAGCTCAGGGATATCTTCTCCGATGGTGATGTAATGATAGGTTCTGTTATAGGAATGAATATTCCCGTGAAGATAAGAGTTAACTCCCTTTCGAGGCACTTGGCTATCCTCGCTGCCACAGGTAGCGGAAAGTCGAATACTGTCGCGGTTCTTTCCCAGTCCCTTGCGTCCATTGGTGGCTCAGTTGTCATTTTTGATTACCATGGTGAGTATTACGGCTCCGATATAAAGCCTCTAAATAATATTGAGCCTAAGCTAAATCCTTTACATCTAAAACCCAAGGAGTTTGCAACACTTTTAGAAATTAGACCCAATGCCACTATACAGTATAGATTTTTAAGGAATGCTTTCGTGTCCTACATTGACGGGTTGAGGGAGAGACTGAAGGAAGGGAATGTGGACTACAACATGCTTAACTCGGAGTTTGTAAGTGAGCTCGAGAGAGAGATAGACGAACAACTTAAGGACGAGAAGCAAAGGTCTCAAAGAGAAGCCGCGGACGAGGTGAAGAACAAGCTTGAGGAGTTCGTTGATAGGTACGGGGACGTGATTGACCTGACAGTTCCTGACATCACCACTAGGATAAGGCCCTCTTCAGTTAACGTGGTGGACATAAGTCACATGGATGAGGACGCGATGGATGCCGTTGTGTCCCACTACTTGAGAAGACTCCTCGATTCAAGGAAGGAGTTTAGACATAAGGGGACGGGTCTAGGTTTTCCAGTTGTTGCGGTAATAGAAGAGGCACATGTTTTCCTGTCAAAGAACCAGGACACCCTCACGAAATATCACGCCTCAAAGATCGCCAGGGAGGGCAGGAAGTTCGGGGTCAGTATGGTTATAGTGAGCCAGAGACCTAAGGGGCTAGATGAGACCATTCTAAGTCAAATGACTAACAAGATCATTCTGAGGATGGTAGAGCCCACGGATAAGAAGTACGTGCTTGAGGCCAGCGACAACCTTACAGAGGATCTCGTTGAACAGTTATCCTCGCTAGGTGTTGGGGAGGCCATAATGATAGGCAACTTGGTTAAGTTGCCTGCATTTGTAAGGATTTCAAGGTTCACAGGTAGGCTAGGTGGATCGGACCCCGACATTAGGGGTGAGTGGAGCCACTTCCTTAACGCTAGGAATGTTGACGCCGAGTTTGGGTGAGATCTTTGATTCTCCATATCTCCGACACTCACTTGGGTAGTAGAAGATATAACAGGGACTCAAGGGAGCAGGACGTTTATGACGTCTTCTCCCAGTTAATTGACCTCGCAATAAGGGAGCACGTGAGAGCTATTGTTCATTCTGGAGACCTCTTCGATGTGTACAAGCCCGGGAATAAATCCCTCAAGTTCTTTGTGGATAAGGTGAAACTCCTAAGGGATAAGGGCATAGATTTCATTAACATACCGGGAGACCACGATACGCCTAAGGTGAGAGACGAAATATACACCCAAAGATTGCTGGGCGAGTCCCTAGGCTTGATCGAGATGTTAATGGGGGATCAGGATCCAAGGTTCGTGGAAATAGATGACGGTGGGATAAGGATAAGAGTGTATGGAATTAGGAGCATGAGCACCGTCTTCAGGGACAACCTTCTGAATCTCCTTGGCTCGCTTAAGCCGGAGGGAGAGAGAAATGTCCTCATGCTCCATCAGGGCTTCAGGGAAATGTTGCCCTATGACAATGCCTGGCAACTGGAGATAGGTTCCCTTCCCAAGGGTTTTCAATACTACGCTTGTGGCCACCTCCATTCGAGAGACGTAAGGGTGCTACCTTGGGGTGGGATACTTGCGGTAGCCGGTTCCCCTGAGATAATAAGGGAGGAGGAAATTGAGGGCTGGAGGAAAAACGGTAAGGGAGGATATCTGGTAGACCTGAGCAAAAGGGAAGCTGAAATACATCCACTTAACGTTGATGTGAGGCCCCAGGAGGTAGTTAGGATAGACACTGCGAGCGTGGACCAGGACATAGATAACATAAGGAAAAAACTGAGTGGGGGTAGGAAGCCAATCCTTCACGTTATTTTGGAGGGTGACTCCTCCAAGAGGAGTTACGCCATGAAGAGGTTGAGCCAACTCTCTGAGATTGCAGAATTTTACAGGATTTACAAGGACGAGACAACAGATTCGCAGTTAAGGGAAGTGAAGGCCAGTAACAATGGCACAATCTCGGAGCTAATAGCGGAGTACCTGAGAAAACAGGGTTACAATGACGAGGAAGTTAAGCTCATCCTTGAGGTCATAGGCAAGTATGATTCAGATGAGGCTGATGAAATCCTCAAGAAGTTCGCGGAGATGGAAAGATGAGACTTGACAGGGTCTACTTGAAAGATTTCCTCAGCCACGAAAAAACCACCGTTTCCTTTAAGGGAGACATTAACGTCATAGTGGGACAGAACGGTGCCGGAAAAAGCTCAATCATTGAGGCAATTACCTTTGCCCTCTTTAGGGAAGGGAAGGGTAAACAGGAGGAGATGATAAAGAAGGGAAAGACTAATGCTGAGTTGGAGCTCGTTCTCAGGGACAACAACCTTGAGGTAAGGGTTCTCAGGAAAATACCTCCTGGTGATCAGCTCTATGTCAACGGTAAGCTTACGGCCAGGGGCACCAAGGAGGTGACAAAGAAGATCGAGGAACTGGGTCTCAACAGCAAGGTGGTCACCTCGACCATGATAGTTAGACAGGGCGAGATAGAGACGATCTTTGACACGTTGACGGATGTGCTCAAGAGGGTAATGATGATAGACAACCTGGAGAAACTCACCGAATCTGGAGGAAAGATCAAGCAACTCATGGACAAATATGACCAGGAGGTCAGATCCCACGAGATTTACCTTGAGAATCTCAGGAGGCTTCAGGAGGAAAAGTCAAGCCTCGAAAGGGAAATCTCCTCCCTGACCGAGAGGATGGAAAAGACGAGGGAGGAACTGCAGAAACTGGAGAGCGAGGAAGCCAAACTAAAGGACAAGATAAAGGATCTAGAGGAGAAACAGAGGGAATATGACGTCCTACTCTCAGAGAAGAGGCTGGCAGAGGACGAATTGCAAAGGGTAATGGCGGAGCTCAGGAATTTAGAGGGACTTGAGCGTAGGATCTCCAATCTCGAGGAGAAGGAGAAGGAGTTAGAGAAAATAGTTTCTCTGAGTGATACCATCCTTGACCTTGAGGGCAAGAGGGCCAGGTTAACGGATAGGAAGAATGAGTTTGAAAGGGTAAAGAGACAGTTCGAGAAAAAGAGCAAGGAGTTTGAGCAGAAGAGAAAGCTAGAGCCTAGACACGAAGAGTATCAGAGGGTTGTATCAAGGCTTAAGGAACTAGAGGAATACCATGAGAGATTCACCAGTCTGTACTCAACTCTCAGGAACTTAATGGAACGTAAAAATAAAATCGAACAGGAGGTGAGGATGCTTCCAAGGATTGCGGTGGAGGAGATTCAGACGAGGCTTGACTCGGTCTCTAAGGAGCTAGACGAAGCGGCCTCACTTCAAAAGGAAAGAAAGGTGGAGTATGATCAGATAAGGAAAAGCCTAGACGCTCTCCTTTCAGCTACAGAGGGGAAGTGTCCAGTATGCGGTGGCCCATTGGACGAACCCCATAGACAGGAGCTTACTCAGAAATACAGGCAACGTCTGACGGAGTTGAGCAAGGAGCTCAAGGACCTGGAGGGTAAGTTGGAAAGTCTCAAAAGGGACAAGTCACGTCTGGAGGATGAACATAAGAGGGCCATAAGGGTGGACGCGGAGAGAAGGGGTAAGGAGAATGATCTGGAGGGCCTATCTAGCGATATAGCACGGCTGGAATCAGAGCTCAAGCAATTGAAGGAACTCGAGGAGGAATTCAGGGCCATGCAAAGGAGGAAGGACGAACTTGAGAACGACGAAAGGAGTTACCTCCAGGTACAGGGGGTCAGCGAGGCTGAAGTGATGGAGCTAGAGGATCAGATGGCTACCTATTCCCACGACATTTCCACACTGGAGGAGGAGATTGATCAGCTAGAGGGGAGAGTGGGAAACCTCACGAAGCAGGACGTGGAAAGCGCTAAGGGTCAGCTGGAAAAAGTGCGCAGGGAACTATCTGAGCTACAGAGGAAAAGGGGGGAGAAGACGAACCTTGAATCCAGAATGGTGGAACTGAAGAGGAGCGTTGACGAGCTTTCCAGGAGGATTCAGCTCCTTGGGTTCAGGAGACAAGATCTAGAACAGATGAGGCGAGACCTCGAGGTGTTAAGTAAACAGCTCAGGGAAGTTCACGGAGATCTTGGAAACCTCGAGGGTAAACTTAACCAGGTTAAGGGGAGGCATCAGGAGGTTGAGAACGAGATTGCTCAACTCCAGGAGAAGGTCAAGGAGGTGGAGAAGAGTAGGAGGGCTAAGGAGCGCCTTGAGAAGTTAAGAAAGGTACTTTCCGAGGGAATGCTTCAGTCATACCTAATTTCTACGCTCAAGGGAAGGATAGAGAATAATCTCAACGACATAGTTTCCATGTTTGATATCTCATATACGAGGATACTCGTAAACATGACCCAGACCAAGACCCTCAGTGGAAAGGTTGAGCTCACGGCCCTGAATCAGTCCGGCCAGCAACTCTCCATAGGGATGTTGAGCGGAGGCGAGAAGATCGCAGTTGCCCTAGCCCTTAGACTAGCCATAGCTAGAGCCCTTACGGGGGAGATAGGTTTCATGATATTGGACGAGCCCACGGTTCATCTAGATTCCATGAGAAGGGCCGAACTGCTCTCGGTGATAAGGGAGTCCATGAACGTTGTACCCCAGATTATAGTTGTAACCCACGACGATGAGGTGTTAAGGATAGCGGATTACGTAATAAGGGTGGAGAAAGTGGGGGAGAGTAGCAGGGTGAAGGAGGAGATCGCACAGTGATAGAGCTCGTCTATCAGGAACTGATAACTAAACGTTCAGAACTCGTGAGTAAGCTGAATATTGTTCAAGGAGATCTCGATAAAAAACTGGAATCTTTAGTTAAAAACAACTGGGAAGAGTTCACCCCCTCCTCTACGATAAAGAAGAGAATAGTTGCAGTAGATGGTGGAGAATTTGTAAAAGAGCTGAGAACTGGGATAGTGTTTGTGTTAAATGCCGAGGCATTGATAACGGAGGGAGTTCAAATACTGGACACAGATCAGGAGGTCAAGGCTGGGGTCTTTAGACCCGGGAATAGGGCGAAGGAGAGGGTTGGTGAGCTCATGGCGATAATGGAGCTGAAGCTGGCACTTCAAAATGGGAGTAGGGGAGATTGGATCTTGATGGACGGTAGCCTAAAGAAGAAGCTCGGAGAGGTGAGGGCACAGGATAGCAACTTTGATTTCAGGGAAGGCGAGATCACTTCCTTGAGTCAGGAGGACGAGGACATAATGTTACTTCACATGATATATGAAAAACAGGTTTACCTTTCTGAATTGCTCAAGAGGTACGGTTCCAGAACAGTGTGGATCTCAAAGGTAAGCAGGACTAGGGATCTCTTTCACCATGAGCTATCAGATATCACCCTTCTGGAGACCTTCACTAGTTCTCCTGGTTTCTCCACCGTCAGGTGTAGGTCCCTGTTAAGGGAGGAGATCCAGGAAAGCGATCTGAGAAGGCCTCTAGATGGAATTGAGATGTGCAGTTTCTACGCTAGGCTCGATTACAATGAGAATGTACTGAGGATAGATGTGATTGGAAGGCCCACTACCGAGTTTATCAAGGGCCTACTTAACGATCTGTACTCGGTTTCGGTGAAGGGTTATCCTTATCCCCTGGTCAGGGTCCATTATGACGTTAAGGTTTCAGGGAATGATAGGAGGAGGATCATTGAGATGTTAAACCTTAGGAAGAGAAGGAGCGTTGGATGGTGGCCCGGCCAATTTTATTGAGCCTGGCCCTAGGGATTGCTAGGCAGGTCCTCTCCCTTAACGTTAAAAAGAGGCTAGTTAAAATATGTGCAGGTAGGATCACTCCTGTGAGGGTGCCTATCAAGGCAACCGTGAGCAGGAGGCCGACACTCCACGTTTACCGTTTTTATCGAGGACCTTAGAACTAGAGACTGGACTCTAAATATTTCTCCAATCGCGTTTTTACTGCTATTCCTTTATGCCTTCAACGCACATGAAAGCGCCTTCACCATCATCGGTGGGAAGCTCTGGAACCTCCTTGTCGGTAGGTCCATATCTTAGTACCGAGACTGTACGTCTTACCTTGAAATACTTACCCACCAAGTTCAAGAAGTCACGTCCTGAGATGAATCGGGCCTTGGAATAATATTTATGGCCCCTTTTTCCCAGATTGGAGTAGAACTCGCCCCAACTGGAATCAGCCCTTACAATGCAACCCACGAACCTATTCCTCGAAACCCTCCTGGCCTCAGCCATGAACTCATCTAATCTTTCAATGAAACAGATAGTAACTGAAGAGAAAACGCATGGAAATGCATTATCCCTGAATGGAAGATAGTGGGCATCTCCTTGTACCCTATCGCCCTCCACTGACTGAAGCATGAATTCAGAGATATCCAGTGACACTGTGTCCCCTTGAATCACCTCATGAAATATGGACGGCCCTGAACCTATGTCTAAGCAATTCTGGAGTTTCAGTTCCTCCACGGCTCTCCGTTCGTTCTCGTATATGATGTGATGCGTGTGATACCAACCCACGTAACCCTTGGGATCATCAAATATGGTCAAGGCTATCTTGATATCTAATAAGTGCCTTTATTATATTAATCTTGGACTCAATTTCGTCAAGGGTACTCAAAAGCTCCTGCCTCCTTCTTCTCAGAACTAGGGAGGAATAGAGCATCTCTCCAATCTTGCTCTCAAGGTTCGAGATTTCGCGTTCAATTCCATTTTTGATAGAGATGTACTCCCTTAACAGTTGCAGAAGTGAGGTATTGACTGAGCCCTCGATGTTGGATCCATAGTAGGGACAAAGATAACACAGAATTGGGTGGGGCGAAACGTTATCGCCCACACTCCAGACTTGTAATACCCAGTCCTTTGTTTTAACCAGCTTACAGTATTTACCGTCAAACTGATTACATCTGTTTCTTTTTATTTCGCCATCTCGTACTGTCCTTTCATAGTTGGGTATTTTCGAGGAAAGGTAAATGTCTATTATGAGTCCTCTGAAATTATCCATGACTATATAAACATTAACCCGGAACTAAATTAATCTTCACTAATTCCTAAAAGGCCGGTTAAGTGGTTCGTGACGTCCCTGAAAACCAGTGGATTCTCTACATCCACCATTAGCAGATTAGGCGTTAGGCGATCAAGTACCGCATATTCAGCCAGAGAGTTAGATCCTCGAGTCTACCAGTAGTTTGGCAAGAATGAGCTGACCAGCTCAGACAGGATTTTAAGCTAGAGACAAACCATCATATATTATGGGAATAGTACGTGAATTCGCGGTTCTGAGGCCTTTCGATACGCTCCTCTATGCCTCAAAGCTCATGGTATTAGAGCATGTCCCAAAGTCAATAGTTATAGACGAAAGAGGAGTCCCTGTGGGCACCATAACCCAAAAGGACATAGTGAAGTTCGTATATCAAATGGGCGAGGATAGGCCCATGGAAAACGTTATGTTGTCAGAGGTAATGCGGAAAGATGTTATCTGTGTCAGTCCTAACATAGACCCCTTTGATGCTGCTCAAATAATGATTGATAAGAAACAGCCCCTCCTCGCAGTTTGCGATGATCATGAAAAGGCCCTGGGAATTATTATAAAGAGTGACCTTAGCAACTTCTACGCCTCTCAGGTTAGGGGCCTACAAAAGGTTAAGGATTACATGAGCTCACCTGTGGTGACCATAGACCCCCTAGCAAAGTTGTCGGAGGCAGTAGAGAAGATGGTGGAGAGCAATCTTAGCAGACTGGTGGTCTTTACCCCAGGCAAGGTATTGGGAGTGGTAACTACCACAGATCTTCTCTACATGGCTGCGGCGTTAAAATATAGGGATCTTAAGATAGAGGTGAGGGATGTTATGAGCCCTAACGTAATAGTAGTTAACGGTAATGAGGACATGGCCAACGCAGCTAAGTTAATGGCCTCAAGGAAAATAAAGGGTATTCCTGTCATGGATAAGGACGGTAAATTGGGAGGTATAGTTACCACTACTGACGTTGTTAGAGCCATGATGGATCAGAGCGTTAAAAAGTACTTATACGAGGTGAAAATGTATACGTCATCCTTCTGACTCTTGGGAGAGCATAGGCGTTTACGTCCTTCCCGTGTTAATGGTACAATACCTCTTTTAGATACTTTTCTGTATTTTCGCTCAATTGTATTTAGCTTGAAATAATTTTGCATCGTCAAGTGAATGTTATGTGTGCATGGAATAGCCGGAAGTTAAACCACTAACTATAAAACTTCGTTCATAGCTACGCTTACGACCGCTTTAGTCCTCTTCCTCTCCTGGATAAGCTTAATTTTAATTACTCCGACTTAGTAATGACTATATAATGGAAATCGATATAGCTGAAATGCTGAGGAAAAGGGGTTTAAAGGTAACCCCCCAAAGGATAGCTGTCATAAAGACAATGATAAGGGGTGGGCATTTTAGTGGGGAACAGATTTTCAGCGAACTGAAAAAGACTGAACCCAGTATTAGCCTTTCCACCGTCTATAATGCCCTTGAGACTTTGGAGAAAGCTGGAATCATAAGATCCTTTGAGGCTGGAGGGAAAACATGGTACGAAATGCGAATGGAACCTCACGTTAACGTGTTCTGCGAGGATCTGGGCGACATAGTGGACGTGGATTTAGATCTAGGATCACTCGAGAAGAACCTTGAAGAAAAGGGCATTCAACCGAAAAATTTGAGCGTGATAGTCTATGCTGAGTGCTCTAAAATGAAGAAAGTATAGAGATTAGTTCGTTGTAAAACTTTTTCGAGTCCGCCTTCAGTACCACACTAGCGTTTTCTCGGCCTTTGGTGTACCAGTCTACAAGCATCGCTCCTCTGGAGATAGAGCACAGTTCCACGTCCACCTTGAACTTCCTCTCCTCAAGGATGGCCGAACTATCGTACGCTAGATATGTGGTCAAGGAGTCAGGATGAACGCTACCCTTGTTTCCCTGCTTCATGGAAAACTCCAGGAGCGTTTTATTCACGTTTACGAAAAACTCTGAGAGCTTGGTATTCATGGACTTAATTCTGCTCCAATGACTAGTGTCGAGGGTTCCATACTCCTCAGTTGTCTCCCACGGCACTATTGTGATATCAAACCCTGCATCTAACACTATCTTAGCTGCCTCTGGATCTACCCAGAAGTTGAACTCTGCAATCGGCGTTGTGTTTCCCCTGGTGAATGCTCCACCCATTATCCAGACCTTTTTTATCCATTTCACTATCGAGGGTTCCCTCAAGTAGGCCAAGGCCAGGTTCGTCAAGGGGGATATCGCAAGCATCTCTAGCTCCCCTTGATTTTCTCTGGACAATCTGACAATTGCGTCAACTGCCTTCTCCTTCTCTGGCCTCTTCTTAGGCTCAGGAATTTTCCAACCTCCCATGCCATTTTCCCCGTGGACCTCTTCAACGGTTCTCCACTTGTTTAGTATTGGTCTATCCTGCCCTAAGTAAACCGGGACATCCTCCTTGCCAATATACTCCAGCGTGTATAACGCATTCCTAACCTGATGATCGTACTTAACGTTCCCAGCTACTATTGTTACCCCAAGGAGATCAAATAGTCGCGATGCTAATAAAATGGCGATAGTGTCATCTGATGCCGTGTCCGAATCAACTATTACCTTACGTGCCATGACATAAATAACGTCACCAGGTTAAAATAGATGTACATCAAGTCATGATCCTTGAGGAATCCAATTTTAACCTTCAGAATTCTTCAATGTCATATTAAACTGGATGAAAACTTTGAGATAATTTTTTTAAAGTATGAAAACAGCTTTCGTATGATGAGAGTTAGAATTAGCAATATAGGTGGGATAACTAGCCCTCTCGATATAGACCTGAGCAAAGGAGTCAACGTTTACACGGCTCCTAACGCTTACGGGAAGACCTCACTATCTAGGGCCTTAGTCTCGATGTTAACCACAGAGGTCAAGCCAGAGGATCTTCTTAACGTCTTCGCAGACTCAGGTTATATTGAGGTTAGGTACAACGACAAGGAATATTATAGGAGAATTAAGAGGGTAAAAAACAAGCTCGCTGAAAACGCCAAACTGATTATGGATGATAAGAGGGCTCTTCTTCTGTCTTACTTCTCCCCAGAGAACAAATTGCTTAATCAGATCCTTGGGGGACAGGAGCAGATTGAATGGTTCATCTCTTCCACATCTGAGATAGAGAAGGTGAAGCAACTTAAGATGAACGTGGATGAGAGGCTGAAGATCCTTAAGGAGGAACATGAGGAGCTAAAGAGCAAGTACAAGGACGCCGTTACAATCCAGGCTGAGATAAGGAGCATTGAAAATGAGATAGAGACCCTAAAGAAGGAGACCGAGAGCGATAGGCTCATTAACAGCACAACGCAATCTATCTCAGTCACGAGGCAGAATAAGTTAGCTGAACTAAACTCGAAGATAGAGCAGAAAAAGAAGGAGCTTCTAGATCTTCAAACTAAACATACTAGGCTAGAGTTGGATATCCAACAAAAGGAGAGCATGATAACCCCTGAGATAAAGAAGATCTTTGAAGATCAGTTGAACGAGATAAACCAAGAGCTACAGAGAAAATCTGCCCTAAGAAACGAGACTGAAATAGGTATAAGGGTTCTCGAAAGGGTGATGGACGAAATCAAGGACGCTGAGAAGAACCACCTCGACACATGTTATGTCTGCGGTAGCCACGTGGATCCCGAGATATGGAGGACCAGGATTGACGTAATTTCAGAACAGTTGAGGATGAGACAAAATTCCTTCGAAAGCGTAAAGAAAGAAATAGACGAGTTAACCAGGAAGAAGGATGAAATAACGAGGAAGTTGGCAGAGTTTGAGAACATAAGGAATGAGGTTGTGAAGCTCAAGACAAAGAAACAGGAGCTACTCAATAGGATGGAGATGGTGAAGGAGCAGATTGGAGAATTGGAGAGGCAAAAGAGGGAAATGGAGGATAGATTTAACAAGAACTCAGAAGTTATCAGAGTTACAGGTCCAGAGAATGCAGTCACCAAGAGAATAAACGAGCTAATGAACAAGAAGAGTCAGCTAGAGTATGAACTAGCAAACCTCGGAATTCCAGCCTCTACTCTAAACAAGATCAAGGAAAAGGAG
Organism: Metallosphaera sedula DSM 5348; assembly: GCF_000016605.1. Lineage (NCBI taxonomy): Archaea > Thermoproteati > Thermoproteota > Thermoprotei > Sulfolobales > Sulfolobaceae > Metallosphaera > Metallosphaera sedula. The sequence goes on from NC_009440.1 coordinate 704,112, forward strand.
AAGGAGATAGAGGAACTAGAGGCGCAATCGCAAGAACTACAACGTGAATATATCAGGAGGTTGTCAGTGGCGAAGGAGGAGTTTACGAAGATTGCTAACTCTTTAATGAGGGAACTAGAGTTCAACCTAGAGGCAGAGATTACGCCAGACTTCCAGTTAGTCGTGAAGAGGAATGGGACTCTGATGGATCTTAGAAAGCTCTCGTCATCAGAGAGAACATCCTTAGCCCTTATCCTAGTGGTCACGGCGATAAAGTCGTACTTTAAGACGCCGTTCTTCATAGTAGACGAATCCTTCATGACCTTCGATCAGAGACGTTTCCAGAAACTGGTGAACTACCTGTCAGGTCTCACGGACTACATCATCATTACCAGAAGCGATGAAAACGTCTCTCTGGTCAAGGAGGAGAAGGCTGAGACTGAGGTTCCTCCATCTCAGTGAAGCAAAGCCATTTATCGTCCTAGATCTTCTAAGAGCTTTAAGTTTCTCTATGTCTATTTTAATTCTTATTCTCTGGTGTGTGAAGTATTTGATTACTTAACGCTAGTTCCACGATCAGTTCTGATTAAGAGAATAACGTTAATTTTCGGATACTCCACGCACTACTTACTCTCTGCTTAAATGGAAAGAAAACTTTTCCAAGGTAGTTCAAGGGAATACGAAAGGGCTAAGTAATATAAAAAGGTTTATGGGCTCCAGGGTATCTCTAACTTCTTCATTAACATTTTGTTAAGATCGGTTCTGACAGCGTCGTTAACCTGCTCTGGGACGTTGGCTATCGGGGTAAACCATCCAACCGAAGTTGACATTCCAAGTTCCTCAGCCCTATCCTTTAACCACATGGCCACAGCTAGGGCTGCCATGGTAGGTTTAAAAATTACTATTGAAGGTCCTATCGATGAGCTCGATATCTTTACTGCATGTCTCGAGATGGTCTTCCATCTAGTTTTTGTTATTATTCTAACCAGTTCCTTTGCTCGGTCTTTTTCTCCTATAGCATAAAATATTATCATATGTAGAAAACAGCTAAAACCGTCTTAAAAAATTAGCTAGACCCTGTACCGCAATTACAGTATCCGTATTCGTCAATTTCCAGACCACAGACCGGGCATACAACTCCGGTCCCTTTAACCTCAGTCCATTCCTTTCCGTATTGTAAAAAATGGGAATCCGCTAACGCCCTAGCTAAATCTCTTATGGAGACTATCCCCATTATCTTTCCATCTTTCCCTATGATGGGAAGATGCCTGAAACCGTTTTCAAGCATGATGTTTAAGGCCTCCTCTACCGTTGTGTCTTCAGTGACTCCCTTAACTGACTCGGTCATGTAGTCCTTAACCTTAGCGTCGAGACGTTTATCAGCCAACGCTCTTACCATGTCTCTCTCGGTTATGATTCCCACAACTTGATTTTTCTCGTTAACAACCATCATGGACCCCATGTTATGGTTCTTCATTTCCATTGCGGCTGCGGTAATATTATCGGATTCCTTAACCACATGGACAACCTTTGTAGCTATTTCAGAAACTTTTCTGCTCATACTTTTGATGTGGGTTTAGATTCATAAAAACCTTTTTGTTGATATCAAATAATTTAGTCAATACCATGAGGTATTATTCGTTTGAACGTGTGAAAACAAATGATCCTTGAGGCCTTGATTACCACTTGTAAATAACAGGATGCGAAAAGACCTTAACTAAGGTTAGGGCTCCATATCTCATCCAATAATGAACTGGTGAGCCTTTATTTTACCTTTCTCCAGGATAATGTATGCTGCGTGTAAGATACCTTCATTGTGCTCACTACCTGGGTTAAGAACCAGCGACCTCCCTAACTTATCGAATCCCCTAGACTCGTGAATGTGGCCATGGAGACCCAGAAGGGGTTGCTCCTCTTCGATAACCTTCCTCACCGAGACCGAGCCCACGTGTGACATGACCACCTCCCCTCCCTTTATAACAGGCTTCAGGTCAGGGGTCAGCAAGGGAGCACTATCAAGGTTCGTGTTGTAGGGAGGTGCATGAATGTTGAAAATGGCCTTCTCCATGTCAGATATTTTCTTTGTCTCTTGCTTTAGAACTTCGTAAATTTTCTCCTCTGACATCTCCCTCGGTGTGTTCCAGGGAGTTGGGTTCACGTAACCAAAGGAAATCATCTCATGCTCACCAAGGTGAATAACCTCTCCCTCACATTTCCTCATAACCTTGCTTTCAGCAATTACATCGAACAAGTAGAGAGGGTCATCGTTACCAAGATTTACATAAAGCGGGATATCCACGTCCTTCAACTTCTCCTCTGCGATTCTGGACCAATTTCTTACTACCTCTATCATTGATGTTTTGAAAGCCTCATCTACCTTGCGCTTGTCGTCTTTCATCTCTTGAAGATCTTTCCTGTCCACTATTACGTAATAGTTTCCCTGTTTCCTGATCTCATCTGTTATCTCCTTTAGTCCCTCTCTTCCCACTATCTTGTCATCTATCATGTATTTGCCTTCCCCGATGTCGACTATAGGGGTCAGGGACTTCCCTGCTATATCTCCGCCTATGATAAGGTAGTTCACCTTGTAAATTTTACCAGCATTCAAGAATTTCTTGAAAATTACATCAGATCCGTGAATGTCAGTGGTGTAAAGGATTTTGATTTGATTGGACGTCTCTTGTGTATTGTTTCTCTTAAACAGGCCCACGTACATCATTCCGGTGGACAGGATTTAAAATTATCCTACAATTCACTGAAAATACTGGTCACAAAATTAACTGGGTTTAATATTCCAGAAAATGGTTATAATGTCAATATTATTTATAACTCATGTAGTTTATAACCAAAACGAGAGACAAGATATGGTTGATCACAATGATGAGGGACTACTGCATGTTGTTTAATCTTTTTAATTTCTACGCGATAGTGATCTGCAAATGACGATTATAATATTTATAAGGCATGGACAGAGCACATCCAACGTTGGCAAAATACTGTCCCATGACGTCAATAACTTTCCTTTGACCGATGAGGGGAGAGAGCAAGCCAAGAAAACAGCCCAGGAGCTTAAACGCGTGAGGATAGACGCCATCTTCACTAGTCCAATTCTAAGAGCTTATCAGACTGCAAGTATCATAGGCGACGAGCTTGGTATTATCCCAGTCATCGATGAGAGGTTGAGGGAAAGGTGGTTGGGAGAGTTAAATAACAAGAGATTCGATCCGAACGATCATTGGAAGCTGAAAATAATCAGGGGACAACTGGAGGTGAAGAACCTAGAGCCCTGGGATTCGCTAAAGAGAAGGATGGTCGAGTTCGTGACATCCTTGAAAAACGAGGAGGTCGTGGTGGCAGTGAGTCATTACGACCCAATCAGGGCGGTAATAGGACATATACTGGACCTAGACGATATATCAGCTCATGGTATTTCCATACCAAACGCTAGCATGACAGTTATCGAGTTCTCCTCCTCTCCTAAGATCCTATCCATAGGTTCCCCTGTACTTTCCCCTTCTTTGTTATCTAAGCTCGATAGATATATTATTAGAGCTTAGGATACTGGTTAGAGTTTCCCTCTTACTTCTTGGTATACTATCTAAAACTGCGGTTCGAGGTCTCGTAATATTACGTTCTATTGACTGTACTATTACGTTCGATGATAATTCTGATATATAATGCTTAGAAATAATATGAGAGATGCAGTCACTCTGAGCTACAGTTGAAGCAAGCTTAGAATAATGTGGCCCGCCATATATTAGGGTTGTGTTCTGACAGTCCGTTTCCTCCATCCTCTCTATACCCTTTAGAACAGCCTCAACTAGCTTCCCAACCAGTTTTTCATTGTTCCACATCTCTGGGTCGCTCCCTATTTCAACGAACGTGATGGGCTTAGGTATTTCAGTTGGGCCGTGATGCGTGGCCTCAATGATCTTTTCTATGTTGGCATCTATACGGGTCATGGAGCGAAAAATTGAAGTTAATAACCTGGCGTTGGCTATTGCTAAGCTCTCCGGTTTGCCTCCCATAGCGCTCTTACCGGGATTACCAGGATGATGAATGGTGAAGGCTGGAGTCCTAGTGGAGCTCTCATGTCTGCAGATCATCACGATTGAGTCCCCCTTAGAATAGGAGAATTCCGTTACGTCCTCATCAATCTCCTCGAAACTATATCCCAACCTCTTTACCGTTTGGCCCACCGGATCCTTCGAGGAAATGATCACACTAACATCCATCGAGATCATAACTCCTGCCTTGTAATAACCCTACCGCGGTTACTAGTACCTCTCCACCAGGTTTTTCACCCTTTCAGCCAAAACAGGAGCTAGAGCCCAGCCAAATCTGTGACCTGTGACTACAATCGCATTATCATAAATTCTCTTGACAAGCGGAGATTCAGGAGTTATTGCCCTAAATCCCACCCTGATCTCCAATGGTTCTACTGGTTTTCCCGTGTACCTCCTAAATACCTCAATGGTCCTCTCAACCTGTTCTCTATCCACACTAGGGTTAGAGGAAGAATAAGAGTCACCGTTCAGTAGGGCATACGAGTCCTCTACACCAAGCCTGTCCTCTAGCATGACGATGTTTCTTATTCCCAAAGGTGATGATTTCACAAGGTGTCCCTTATAGCTCGAGATGCTAAGCCCCCTTAGAATGCCTTCGGGGTCGTTACCTATGGCGAAAACGTAGAGGTCTCCCTTTACCAAGCCCTCATCAGTCTTTAGCCCAGTTAGAGTGCTATCCTCAACTAGAAGAGATGTCACTCTAGCTCTTTTTACATTCTTGCTAAGCTTCCTAATCAAGTCCTCTCCATCTAGGTGAAGTCCCTTTCCCAAAATCTCGCTTTCATAGGGTAAATTAGGCTCCATCTCTGCAGTCTCCCTCCGAGTTAACACCTTATCTCCCTTTGGTGGAATCCTGATGATCTCCTTCCATTGGGCTTTCACTCCGAGCTCCTCCGCAATCTTTACATATTCCTTGGCTGACTCTTCGCATTCCTTCCTTAATTCCCCGCAGAGTGGTGGCATCACGTTCCACAGACTAGCCAGTGAGTTTTTAGACGGGACGTCTCTGTCCAGAAGCGTTACGTCACCCCCTAGGGTACGAGCCACTAGGAGGCCCGTGATACCCCCTCCTATCACAACTATTCTTTGCATAAGATTTTGTTTCTTTCTTCAATATAAACTTTTTAAACTCGATTTCATTAAAGTGAATTATGAGCGTAGAAAACGACCCTGAACTTGAAGCGTTAATACGGAAAAAGATTAAACAGATGATGAAGCAAGGAAAGGACATGGAAAAAGAACAAAGGGAATTAATTGCCCATCTAGACTCAAGGAATTTTGACGAGTTCATAAGGAAAAACAAGGTGGCGGTTGTAGATTTCTGGGCTGAATGGTGCGCCCCCTGTCTTATACTAGCCCCCATAATAGAGGAACTGGCGATGGATTACCCACAGGTGGGCTTTGGCAAGCTGAACTCCGACGAGAACCAGGACATTGCAGGCAGGTACGGAGTCATGAGTCTACCCACAGTAATATTCTTTAAGAACGGGGAACCAGTGGACGAAGTGATAGGTGCAGTTCCCAGGGAGGAACTGGAGATCAGGCTTAAGTCATTGCTAGGCGATTGAAATGAAAGCGTTATTGCTGGGCGTGGATGGGCTAAGCTACACTAGCTTCATGAAGTGCAATCCCAGGTTTCTCCTCACATTGTTTAGCAGTACCTTTAGGGGAGTGATAGTTAATAGGAGGCCACAACATCCTGCCTCCTCGTGGTTATCGGTATTGGAAATGAAGGAGGTGCCTCTGACCGGTTTCACTTCTGTCTCTGCTAAGCCTTCCCTTGTTCAGGAAACTGGCTCCATCCCAATTAACCTACCAATATCTAATCCAACCTACGGCGAGCTAAGTCTAAAATACGGGGAATTATCCCTACAAGAAGAAATAAACAAGGTTACAGAGGGGATCCTGAACTCCCTGGATGACGGACCAGTGATAGCTGGCGTGAGCGGATTGGATGTGCTTCTTCACAGGGGAGGAGAAAAGTGTCAGGCCTATTCGGCGGTGGATTCGATGCTAAGAAAGTTAGTCAATGCTGTGGACGAATTCATCCTTTTCTCTCCCTTTGGTGAGCCCAAATCGGGAAACGAAAACGATCATGAGGATTACGGAATATACCTAGGAACAGTTCAGAGACCATCGGAACATGATACCGTGAAGTTACCAGAAATTGGCTACCTATTCCTGAAGCTAGTTAAGGGATAGGCTAAGAGCGTAGGGCCTTATTTTCTTGTGATTTAGCGTGATTACAACAAGAGAACAGGTGCCTCTCCCCGCTCTACCTTTCACTCTCCATGTAAAATGGGTATAACGCAAGTATCACGGCATCCTTGTAAAGTCTCTTTCTGTCCACGATCTTCGTAAGCATACCAACCGCTCCCTCCCCATGCTTGGTGTTGGTCTTCCCATAAACTATGTCCGTGGCTTCACCGAGCTCCTTTCCCCTTATCACAAGCTTTGCAAGTTCGTTGGATAGGGTGAATGCTGGAGAGTAAGAGAAATTCTCCTTCTCCCTGTTAACAACATATATAGCCGCGAAGGCCACAATCCTTTCTCTCTCCCAACAAACACCCCCCTCTATTCCTACTCCCACATCACAGCCCTCCTGAATTAACGCGTTAATGGCCCTATTTCTCGCCCCAACAAGAGTTTCATTGCACCAAGGCTGTTCACTGACGTTGGAGCTCACCTGAACTCCCTTAATCTCCCACTCCTTCCCTATCTCCTTGATTGCATCCTTTACAGCCTCAAGTTTAACTGGGTTTGTTGAACCCACGCAAACCAACATTTTTATCTGCCAGGTGAAATGACTTGGTATGGTAACAATAAAGATTGGTGCCCTGGCGGATTCTGGGGACCTGTACCCCTTCATTCCCATGATGGAGGGTTGGGTTAAGGAAGACGGGATAAACCTGGAGTTTCAGGTAATACCCACAGTTCAAGACGTCAATATGAGCGTGCTCACCAAGGTTGTGGACGTTTCGGTCCCCTCAGCTGCAATGTATCCGTATATTCAGGACGACTACTTCATTTTAGGCAACGCAGTGGCCACGGCTATTGACGGGATCACGGGTATGCCAGTCCTCTCCACTAGCGAAATGAGACTTGATGACCTAAAGAAGTCCACACTCATAGTCCACGGGCCTAACACCTCTGCCTTTACCCTCTATAGGCTTCTGGTTGGCAAATACGGTAAACTGGTAATAATTCCAAGGGTTCTTGACGAGATCAAGGAGCTGGGGAAAAGCGGTGATGTGTTGGTAGCGGTCCACGAGATAAAGATGATGTACGCCATGAGGAAACTGGGCATAAAGCCCTACGTCATTACAAGCATGTGGGATATGTGGTCTAAGATTTCTGGGGGAGCTCCAATGCCCATGGGGACGGTGGTAGTATCAAAGGAGCTGGGTAAGGAAATGGCCCTCAAGTTCAAGGAATTATATGAGAGGAGCAAGAAGTTCGCGGAGAAGAACCTTGACAAGGTGATTCCTAGGGACGTAGAGATAATGAGTGAGGCTCAGGGAGTAAACATGGACAGAGAGATCGTGGAGAAGACCATATGGGCCGACATTCAGGAGTACAACGTGCCTCAGGAAAAGGCTATGGAAGGCTTAAACAAGTTCTACAGCCTAACTCACGAGAGAGGCCTTCTACCCCTGGTCAAGAGCATAGACGTAATCTAATCTTTAACTGGATTGTTTGGCCTAAAAACTTCCCTCACTTTAACTTTTCGTCCAACCATTGTTCCCATTTAGTCCCGTTTTCATCCATACCGCTCACTACTTCATAACCCATTGACATCCACCCCACAATACCGCCTATCATGTAAATTGCCTTCTTCTTATAGAGATGTGGCATCCCGTAAGTAGCGTATCTAGCCCTGTTCCCGTGTTCGCATATCACTGCAACTTCCTTATCACTAAAGTACTCCTGCAGGACTTCGAGGTAATCCATGGGAATGAGCAGGGATCCTGGAATGTGGTGCTCCACATACTCCTGTGGCGTCCTTATATCCAGCACTAGTATGTTGCTCCTTTTCCACAGCTTTCTAACCATTGAGGGAGGCATATCAATTATGTTCTTATAGAACGGGGTTGAGTACTGCTCTATTATCTGCATAGGTTAACTTCGTTAAAAGAGGTTTAAATATTTACTTTCTACTCAATTCTAAAATGGAGCTTTTAAAAAATACTCGAAATTATATTAAATGTTTTTATTTAAAGAATTCATATTAAAGGCAACTTTTTAAAACGTGGAAACCACACTACAATTTAGTGTTGAAGTTTGGCTGATCTATTTGAAAGGTTCAGGAACAATTTGAACAAGTACAAAAGGATGGGTTTGAATCCCTTGTCCTTGGCTACAGGATGTGCAGTTAAGGTTGACTTGATCGATACCGTGTATCCCGCTCTCGAGAAACTCAAGGATAAACTCAGGGAGAACAACATTGAGGTAATGCCAAGGGAGGATACGGACATTTTCGTTAGCAGGGAATCTGAGGTAATAAAGAGGGTAATAAATGGAGGGGAGTTTGACGCTGACAGGGCTGTCAGTCTAATCCAGGTAAACCAGGAGACGGCAGGAAATCCCGAGAAATTTGCGAACTTCCTCCTCAAGATCTACACTAGCGTGAAGACAAGAAGGAGACTCGTGGTAGGAAAGGGTCATTCCATCGTGACCACCAACCCAAAGGCCGAGGTTGGGGTTCTGGACCTCATAAAACTGGATGGAAAGGCACTTAACTCGTACACGTTGGCTAATAACGACACCATTCAGATAGTAGATCCCCTCGACGATCCAGGTTCACAGATGCAGGTAGATGTGGGAATCTCAAACTCATTGAACGACCTCTTCACTAAGGGAGCCTTCCAGGAACTACGTATGATACCGGTGGCGGATGCCCCTGATCCGGAACTCAAGGAGACCCTGATGAGGAATTTCGAGTCCTTCAGCAAGAGGTACGGTGTGGAGTTGTTGCAGGACATTCAACCGCAGACAGGGACCTTGATGATAGGGGCAACCGTAATAGGTAAGTCTGACCACGAGTTACCAGTGTTTTACAGCAGGGTAGATGAAAACATGGAGATCCTAGTTACCAGGCCCGTGGGGGAGTTAACCCCCATCAACGTTCACATGTGGTTACTCACGGTGCCAGAGCTCCTTGAAACCCTGGAGGAGAGGGGGATCACGTTGCAAAGGGTGGAGGAGGCCAAGAAGAGGGCCCTGGATTACATGACGAAGCCGAATTTCGCCACGGCGAAGGTGATATACGAACATCTTCCAGAATTTGGAAAGGAGTTTGACCCTAAGGCCCACATTGCCATGACCACGGATGTCACAGGTCCAGGGATCTTCGTGATAAAGGAGTTCGCTGACAAGGCCTCTGTGGACGTGGAGCTATACAACGTGCCAGTTATTGACAGGGAAATTAACGAGTTTGCAACGGAGAACTTCATCATCCCCAACTCCACGGCAGGGACCAACGGAGCCATTGTCATGTTCGCGTCCAGGAAAGTTATAGACGACGTTGCTCAGTCCCTGAGCAGGGCCGGACTGGAGCCCAGCGTGATAGGAAGGGTAATTGGGAAGGGAAACGGAACGGTTTACGTGAAGAGGGAAGTGTGCAAGTTAATACACAGGGAAAACATTCTCAAGTACTTTAAGGTAAAAGATCCTCAGGCCTGACAGGGAGTCTCGTCAGTTTTTTGCCTGTAGCCTTCTCTATGGCTCTAAGCAACGCAGGCGGAGTGCCTATTGTGGCTCCCTCTCCAATTCCCTTGGAGGGCAGGAGTGCCTCAGATTTACCTGTCTCCAAGTACTCCCATTTCACATTGAAGCTCTCCACGGCGGTGGGAATCGCGTAATCGGAGAAATTGCCTGTGAGCAGTGAACCATTCTCGCTGTAGACTATTTCCTCCAGGACAGTTTCCCCGAAACCTTGAATTACCCCTCCCCTTACCTGACCCTCGGCTAGCATGGGGTTGACCACTTTTCCTATGTCGTCGAGTGCATAGTAATCTAGAACACGCGGTCTCCCGTCCACTATCTCCACCATGACCACATGGCTACCGTAAGGGTACGTGTAATTATTTAGCCCGAAATAGGCAGTGGCCTCCAACCCCGGTTCCTCCCTGTACCTCCAAACACCACCCAGGCTTGACATGGACTTGGACGCTATCTCCTTCAGGGTCATGAACTTGCCCGTCTTCACGTTGGTAACCTTACCCTGCTCATACCTAAGCTCCTCCACGTCGCTCTTCATGAACTGGGCGGCTAGTCTCACTGCCTTCTCCTTCAACTTCCTAGAGGCCATTATTGCAGCGTTTCCAGCCAGCGTCAAGCTCCTGCTACCGTAAGTGCCGTAGGCCTCCCCTATCATGGAAGTGTCTCCCCACCTCACGTCTACGTCCTCCAGGTTAACTCCTAGTTCATCTGCAACTATCTGCGCTATGCCTGTGGCGGTTCCCTGACCGTGTGGTGCAGCCCCTATTATTACGATGATTTTCCCATCTCCCCTTACCCTTATGGAGGCGCTCTCCCAGGGACCAAAGTTGTTCTGCTCCAGGTAGAAGTCGAATCCTACCCCAACTCTCCTCCCCGTCCTCTGAAGATCCCTTGCCCTGCTCTCCATTTCTCTGAATACCTTTTCAGCCCTCTCCAGGAGCTGTAGATAATCACCCGAGTCGTACTGGAGACCGAACGGGTTCTTATAGGGAAGTTCCCTAAGGAGGTTCCTTTTCCTCATCTCGATGGGATCCATGCCGATCTCGTCGGCTAGGGCATCCATTATTCTCTCTATTACAAATGATGCTTCAGGTCTACCTGCACCCCTATACTGATCCAAGGGAGTCTTGTTCGTCCTAACCCCGTAAACGTTGACGAGCACATCCCTCACGGAGTAAGGTCCAGGAAGCATGGTAGCAGCTATGTCAGCGAGATATGTTCCATGACTAGCTGCGCCAAGGTCTATATAGAGGTCGTCCACGATTCCCGTCAATGTGCCATCCTTTCTGGCTCCAGCCTTCACCCTGTGAATTTGACCTCTTCCGTGGTAAGTGGATCTGATGTCTTCGCTTCTAGTCGATATCCATTTAACTGACCTTCTGGTTCTGAGGGAAGCGTAGACCGTTATGTAATCTTCAGGGTAAGGGAATAGCTTAGATCCAAAGGCACCGCCGACATCGGGCTGAATAACCCTTATGTCCTGTACGTCCTTGCCGAAGGCCTCTAGCAGGTACCTTCTCATGAAGTGGGGTGACTGGGTGGGGGCATAGACCGTGAGCAGGTTTGGGGTGTAGGTAACCAGGAGACCCCTGGTCTCCATGGCAGCTGGGTAAATCCTTGATATTTCCAGCTGAAGTTCCACAACCCTATCAGATCCATCAAGGGCTCTTTGGGGATTGCCTGAGGAGTAGGTCTTGGTATAAACAAGGTTCTTCTCCCCTTCCACCGCCGATACGCTCTCCTTGACAGCCTCCAGCGGGTCCGTCACTGCAGGTATTTCCTCGAAATCAACCTGAACTCTCTCTAGCGCGTCATACGCCGTGTACCTATCCGTGGCGAGGACACATGCAAGGGGTTGCCCCTCATAAAGGATTTCAGTGGAGGCCATAGGAAAGTTTCTAGGTCTGTTCTCGACTTTTATGTTAAGACCGGAAAAGGCATCAACCACGCCTGGCATCTTGAGGGCGTCCGAAACGTCAACCCTTTTCAGTTTCGCGTGTGCTACATTGCTCCTCAGTATGGCGAGAAATAGTGTATCAGGCAGATCCAAATCATCTATGTATTGACCCTTTCCAGTGATTAACCTTGGATCCTCAATCCTTCTTATCCTAGATCCCACAAGTGTCATGGGTTAGTCATGAGCAGAGATCGTATTTAACCTTAGTAGATCCCCACCGTATAAGATGAGGATATGTAAGCTATAATGAGACTAGGTTTCCATGCATACTTGAACAGAGAAATTCTCACTGATAACTTAGAATCTGGTCCCTTGGGGAAATCCTCTTCCTCCCCCTAAACCCCTCTTCCACGTAATGCCAGTACATGATATCCTCCTCGTCGGCCTTCCAGCAAAGGTACGCAGGCCTGTCGTTAATCACCGCAGGAAAGTCCACCAGTCCCATCTCCACGTCCCTAACGATTATTCCCTTCTCGGTGAGTTCCTTCAAAATGGACTCAACCTCAATGGAGTAAAGTCTGATATACTCCTTCTTTCCATTGATTAGAGCGTCCTGTGCGTTGATCTCAGCGGTTTTCAGTTTCTTTAGCTTTTCCTTGACCCATGGAAGTAGTTCCCTAGCCGTCTGAAGGTCAAAATAGGAGTAACTCATAGGTTTAGGTGGTAGTTCGAAATTAAAAGGATGTAGAAACCTACCGCGAAATAGTTACATTCACTTCAATACGGGATCAGCTTGCCTGAGTCTTCATCCCTTCTGCCCTTGTAAGGTTCATCATTCCTCTCTTCTCTGCTACGCAGAAGATAAAAGGTTTAAAGAGATGACAGGATCTGAATTGAAGAAACTGGCAAGGGAACTCTCATCACTCTATCGTGGGGGTAAGGCACTCTTTGTAGTCCCGGGTTACGATAGGGCGTTTCTAGACTATCTCGAGCAGGAGATAGACTCCTCCAAGATAGTCTCAAGCTATTCCCCGGGAATTAAGGTGGGGATAACTACCTATCCGTTTCCTGCAGACCTGCATAAAATGGAGAATCTGGTCATTGTGTCCAATTTCGCCACTCCTAGCCTGATTAGGTCAGTGGACAAGGTGATTGTAAGAAAATCAGAGGAGTTAATGAGGGAGGGATACCTCTCCACCTTCAGGTATCTAAACTATGCCCTGGACTGCCCACCTCATAGGGTGTGTAGGGCGAGATTGAATTTTATTCTCTCCCTAGGAGACGTTGCGGTGATTCCAGCGAACTTGGAGGAGGCAAAGGTTCTCTCCCCTAGCGTGACCGTAGTTTCAGACTTGTTCCAAGTAAAGTCTACCCGGAAACTGGTGATAGCTAGACGGATGGGGGAACTGGAGTACCTACAGGTTAGGAGTGCCGTCCTTCACGGTGGAGAGCTTGTAGATTTGGGAGGAAATGGGGATAGGGAGAACTGGACTCAGGTGGCTTTGGGAGAGCTTGGCTATTACACCCCAAGGGTCACAGAGACCTTTGTGGGATCCGGCCACGACGATAGAGATATCCAGGTAAAACTCGTGGAACAGAGAACCGTTAAGCCCAGGGAGCAAGGTGTTAACGTAGAGATGGTGAATGGAAATTTTCTGTTTAACGGTAATCCAGTGGGGCGGTACTGGGTAAGAGGGGGTAGGTTTCACATGCAATTAAACTGTGGATCCCCTAGGGAAATATCGGAGGAATTCCCCTCCTTTACCGATTTTATTTCTCCTATGTCCACAGGGAAGTGCTCCCTCTTCTTTTCCTGCGTGAAACTCATTAAAGACTTGGAAAGGTGCAAGGAAATGTCCATGGAGGCCTACCTACTAGCCAGAAACTATGTTAATGACATCTCGAGGGTTAACTTTTCCCACACTGTTCAGGCCGAACTGAGGAAAGTTAACATGAAGTCCCTGATGAAGGGAGTGACCCTTGAGCTCAAGGTACTGGATCAGCGTATACAGGTGGAGGTGAGAGGTGAAGGTGATAAGCTTCTCGTTAGATGTCTCTCTTGCGAAAAGTTCAGGGAGACGTCGATCAGGATACGGTCAATCAGGGATAATTATAGGAAGCTAGAGAATGCGTTGAGGGATCTTCTCCTTAAGGAGATGGTGACAATCAGGCGTCGTGAGTATGTTCAAGAGTGAAGACCTTGTACAGTTGAGGTTAAAAGGGGTTATGGTAAAGTATTCACGCTTTAACCCACGTTAAAATCTTATTTCCTCCACTCCGAGCAGGTTAGACCTAGACACGAAAACGACACCACCCTTAAATCTGCTGAACCAACCCTTTACCTCCTCAATCGCCTCCGAGGAAAGATGGGCCTCTGGGTCCTCCACGATCAGGAGAGATCCTTCTGGAGCCATGTCAAGGGATAGCCTTAGGCTGAGTAGGCTGAGCAGTTCTGGGTCCACGTTGTAGAGAGGCTCACCATCGAGGAAGAGGCCCTCCTTCTCGTCGGTGGACAAAACTTTACCTCTCAATGAGGTGGAATATCCCTGCGGGAGAACTATGGAGTTGATGAACTCTGAAACCATTCCTAGCGTCTTGGGCACTCCAGATGCACTCTCGGTCTGAAGCACTAGAAACCTGTGGAAACCAGCTAAGATGCCATCCTTAGAGCCGGGCACGAAGAAGGGCTTAGGTCTCTCCAAATCGGAGAAGTAAAACGAATCTACCTCCACCATTCCCCTGATTCCAGGAGAAACATTTTCGGGTCTCTGAGCAAGGTTCACAGTCACCTTCATCTGCCCCCTGCTCAGCTTCCCGGAAACCGAGAACTTTCCCAGGTTCAGTTCAAAGTCCCCCTCAAGCCTTATCTTTCCGGGGTCGAGATGGGAGGTCATGATCGAGGCGAACTTGTTCTCAAAGTTTCTCCTCCAACCAGAAATCGGGTCAGACTCAGCAACTCCATACAACCTGGGCATCTGATTCAGGGTCTTCAGGACAAAATATAGGAGCCTTCCAACCATGTACATTCCGTTACCGGTGATAAGTATCCTTCTGTCAAGGGGAATTTCCCTTCCGTTTATCGTTACTTTAGTCTTCACGGGCACTCTTTTGGAGTATTGATTTTAACTTTTTTTAATAAAGAGGATCAGGTGAAACAACCCCTCATCACGGTTCAGGTAAGGTTGGGCTCCTCATCGAAGATGGATACTCGTCGTGCATTATAATGTTTTGGATAGTGACGCCCTCCTCTCCCTCGATTTTTGGGCCTCCTCTTGATGTGTACAGGATCTCCCTGTTGATTCCTCTCCTGTTGGTTCAGGTCGTGCACGGTGTCACCGTACACGTTTACATATATGGCGGTCAGGCCGACGCTCTGCTTTACACCAACGGTAGCATTATCTACGTTAACGGGAATCAAACGTTAAACGTACCCAATTCCACCCTAGAGGTGTACGTTGAGTCTCCCTTGCCCTACACGGTGTTCATTAATGGGGTTCAGACAGATAACCTCTCCCTATCTCCCTGGAGGCATGATGTGATCAATATCACGGTTAGACCGGTAATTTTCCAGTTTAATATCACGGTGAAGGGCCCAGGCACAGTGGTCGTGAAGTTTCCCAACTCAAGCCAGGTCAAGGTTAATGAATCCACCTCTCTCCAGGTTCAGGAAGGAACTCTCCTAACCATCACGGTCAATCCTAGGCCAGGTTACACGGTGGGGAACTGGAGTAACGGGTTTGTGGGAAATCAGGTATGGTACATGGTCTACAACAATACCAACATTACCGTGTACTTTGTGAAATCACCACCCACGGTTAGAAATTCTCCTGCGATTAGTTACTCTGGACTCGGTCTCCTCGCAGTTCTAGGTGGGGTCTACTGGTTTACTAGAAGAAAATAGTTCAGAGCTGAAGACTCTCCTCACCTATCCGGAGCCCGAATTCTCAACATCAGCAGTTTTTTGGAAACCCTCTTTAAAAGCTCAGAGTTTCATTAAGCCTATGAACAGGTTAAATGATAGTACCAGTGCCTTTCTGAGGGAATCGGCTGAACAAGAGATTGATTGGTTCCCATGGTCAGATGAGGCCTTTCAGAGGGCAAGGCAGGAGGATAAACCCGTTCTAGTTGACGTTGGAGCGGTTTGGTGCCACTGGTGTCACGTGATGGACAGGGAGACTTACTCCAGACATGATGTGGCTGAGATAGTGAACAAGCATTTCGTTGCAGTCAAGGTTGATCGAGATGAGATGCCTGAACTTGACAGGAAGTTACAGAGGGCCGTATCAAGTATCACGGGTGAATCCGGTTGGCCCCTCACGGTGTTCATGACCCCTGAGGGAGAGGTTTTCTTTGGAGGAACCTTCTTTCCGCCTGAGGACTCGTATGGTAGGGTTGGAATGAAGAGGCTTCTCCTGGAGATTGTGAGGCTGTGGACCCAGGATAGGGAGAGACTCAAGAGGTCTGCTCTCTCCCTGACAGACTACGTACCCTCAACCTCCTCTCCCCTGGAATTTGAGGTAGTAGACACTGCCTTCTCGTCTATCGTATCAACCTTTGATATTGAGCAGGGTGGTCTATCTGGGAACATGAAGTTTCCCCACCCCATGGTGGACCAGTTCCTTACCGCGTACTCCTTCTGGACAGGGGATCACGTGGGGATCAAGCTCTCCACCTTTACCTTGAAAAGGATGTTTCAGGGAGGTATCTTCGACCAGTTGGGAGGAGGGTTTCACAGGTACGCCGTGGATAGGGAATGGAACGTTCCCCACTTCGAGAAATTGCTAATAGATAACGCCGAGCTACTGGAGGACTATTTCGTGAATTACCTGGCCAGCAGGGATCCTCAACTTCGTGAGGCCCTGGACATGACCTCTGAGTTCGCACTCAGGGACATGTGGATAGGGGAAGGTTTCGCTTCCTCACTAGACGCTGACGTCGAGGGAAAGGAGGGCGGATTCTACACGTGGGACTGGGACGAGCTTCTCTCCCACTCCGGCGAGTGGAAGTCCTTGGTTGAGAAAACCTTCACCCTTGTTGGTGAGGGAGCTCTCGAGGGAGGGGTTATCAGAGCTAGGGATGACCTAGGTGAGATAGCCAAGATGATGGGGATGGAGATCGGGACTTTCCTAGGGAATCTACGCAAGGCGAGGGAAACCCTCAGGATCCACCGAGACTCCACCAGGAAGAGGCCCTTCAGGGACGAGAACCTCTACACCTATCCCAACTGTAGAATGGCTGACTCTCTCCTGGCTTCCTCTCTGCTTACCGGGAGGGGAAGAGATGAGGCCCTTAAGGTCTCATCCAAGCTCTCCGGGAGGGTGACCAGAAGGCTTCAAGGAGGAGGGGAGGGCCTCCTCGAGGATTACTCCTCCGCTCTTCTCCTGGCCTTGAGGGCATATGAGGTAACGGGGAACCTCAAGTTCAGGGACTTGAGCCTGGAGCTGGGGAGGGAGGTCCTAGGATTCATGACTCCGAGTGGCTTTGTGGAGAAAAAGGGGTCATCCGAGGTTCCCAACATGGACACCCCGAACGAGTCTCCAAACTCCCTGGCGTTGAGAGGACTTCTTTCTCTCTCCCTTGTGGACGATCAGATCAAGGTTCCAGAGAGCGTGATCTCCTCCATTCTCGGGGATTACATGCAAGGTCCCCCCTTCTACGCGGGCTCTATCCTCAGTGCGGGGGCCATTCTAAAGGGGATGGCACACATCGTCGTGGTCGACGCCGACGAAAGGGCTAAACTTCTGCACAGGGAGTCGATGCTGGTATATCACCCCTTTAAGGTCGTGGAACTCGTTAAGGAAGAGGATAGGGACTTAGTCGTTCCCCTCATAAGGTCCATGATAAATCAGGGGGAAGGAAGCAGGGCCTTTGTCTGTGTTGGTAACACCTGCAGTATGCCAGTGAAGGAGCCTGAAAAGATTAAATTGTTACTTAAATCCAAGCTTCCGCAATAATATACCATGAAATTCAAGGGAAAGACCTTTCTTCTTCTTGGGGTGAGCAAGGGATTAGGGTATGCCCTGGCCTACTTTCTAGCTAGGGAAGGGGCGACCGTGATTGTGTCATCTAGGAGTTCAGACAAGTTAAAGGAGATTGAGGGAACTCTCAGGAAGTATGGTAACGTGATCGCAATACCCGGTGAGGTCAAGTCCAGGGAATCTGTAGAGGAACTTAAATCCAAGGTGAAGAAGGTCACTGGGGCTCTGGACGGGCTAGCAGTAATGATTGGAGGTTATGAAGAGGACACAGTTGAAGACCTGAAGGGATTGGACACTATGATAAACAATCACCTCAGGTATCCCCTACTCGCGGTCTCCGTGCTACTGGATATGATGAGGAAGGGGAGTACTATCCTCCTGGTTTCAGCCCTGAGGGGCATTGACAGGCCGGCCTCGACTCAACTCTCCTACGCTTCAGCTAAGGCTGGACTTGCCAAGGCGGTCGAGGTCCTGGCACTGGAACTCCTGGATAGGGGTATAAGGGTAGTGGGGATAGCCCCTAGCTGGATCGATGGTGATTTTGTGCCCGAAAGGGATTGGAAAAAGCTAAGGAAATTGGGGGATGAGAAGGCACCACCAGAGGATTTTGCCCTAGTCGCTTCCTGGCTCATGAGTGATGACGCGGAGTGGGTTAACGGCGTTGTCATCCCCGTGGATGGGGGGACTAGGCTGAAGTGGGGATAGGATATGGGGGAGTGGATCAAGGAGACAAGCTTCAAGCTAGTCGCTTCTCAAGGTAACCTAGTACTCCAGTGTAACTGTCGTGGAAAGATCCTCGAGGTCCAGAAGGTCTCGACCAGGTTCAACATAAAGTACTTCACCAATGAGAGGAGAATCAGCTATGAGAATGGGAAACTGTTCGACTTTCACGGTCTCACCGTGTTAAAGGGGGAACAGGCCTCCTCACAGATTACGGAGATGTTAAGCTCCATGATCTCTGAAGTTGGGGAAGATTTATCCTCCGTTTCCAGGGAGGCAGGGATACCGGTGACCGTAGCCATTACCTCCATCGAGGATGTGGGCAAACTCTACCTCGATGAGAGGCGATATCTGGATTTCTCCACCACATACCTTGAGTATGACCTGGGCCGTGAATATCTTAAGGATAGGCCTGGTTTTGCCAGCGAGAGAAGGTTTAAGCTTACTATCCACGTCCAGGGTAGGGGTTTGAAAACCGTACACTGGCTTGAAAGCGGTAGAGGGGAGGTATACGCTAGCCCTGACAGCGTGAACTGGGGACAGGACATTGGGGAGTTCCGCAGGATCTTGGGGGAATTCAGGCCAACTTCTCGGGCTTTCCAGGAAATCAGGGAGTATATGAACGCCTTTGTCTCTCCCTGACCACAGGATTTTTACACCTCCCGGGAGTCTACAACAAGTGTTACTCCAGTTCCTCCTGGTGTTGCCTGCACTGGCAGATCTAGTCCTCCTTTTACAGATCTGGAGGGAAAACTCAATCTTCAAATTTGACGGTAAGTTCTGCGCTCCTGCATCCATCATTGTTCCCGTGAGGGGTCTCGACCCCGAACTAGAGAGGAACGTGGAATCGCTCAGGAACCAGGACTTTCCCTGTCCCTTCGAGATAATATACGTGGTGGATCCTGATCAACCATGGTTGGCTGAACGTCTGAGACGGCTTGGAGTGAAGGTCGTGATCACCAGTTTTACCTGTTCATGTAGCGGTAAAATAAGGGCACAACTCTCAGGGCTAAGGGAGTCCGCGAATGAAGTGGTGGTCTTCGCCGACTCCGACACGCTCTATCCTAGGAACTGGTTGAGGGAGATGGTGGGGAACCTTGACAGGCACATGGCTGTAACCACGTTTTCATGGCCCGCCCCCCTCAAAATAACGTGGAGAAACCTGATCAGGGCTGGCTTCTGGACATTGGGATTCGAGTCTCAGGCCTCTGGTGGGACCTTCCTCTGGGGAGGCTCCATGGCCTTCAGAAGAGATTTCTTTGATAGTGAGGTCCTGGAAGAGCTTTCGCGTGAATGGTGTGACGACTGCACCCTCACTAGGATAGTGAAAAAGCGAGGAGTAAGTATCGCCTTCGACGGTAAAGCCATCCCACTCAACATTTATGACGAGAGAGACCTATGGAAATGGTCCACAAGGCAGGTCGTCACGATCATCAAGTACTCTAGCAGAGGAGCCAAGGCCTTCCTGGTGATAGGTGCTCTCATGCTTGCCTTTCCAATCCTTTTCCTTGTCTTCTTGAACCCATTCTACCTGTCTCCTCTGCTTCTATGGATTCTGAAAAATTTCTCCAGAAGTAGAAATCTGGGGAAATATTCATATACCCCATCTGTCATGTCAATTTTAGGTGTATATTACGGGTGGATCAAGCTAATCCTTGACTACAGGAAAAGGACAGTCGTTTGGAGAGACAGGGTCTATAATCTTTAACAGGGTTTTACAATAGTTAGTATAATCTAAGACCGAGAGTTTTTTATACTTTCTTAGATTTAGAAGGCAAGTTATGAAACTAGCATGTGAGCTAGGATCTCAGGTAGTGGTTCCAGCGATAAGGACTGTAGTTGCACAGGAGATGTTATCTATGGGGATGCCTTACTCTAAAATTGCTGAGATTTTAGGCATCTCCACCACAACGATTTCAAAGTATAGGGCAAGAAACAACGACAGGTTAGTGGAGATGATAAGGAAAGATCCAGATTTGATGGAAGACATGAGAACGTTGTCCAGGATGGCTAGGGACGGAAGTGCATCATATCATCACGTTTGCGAGATGTGTCACCTTATTAGGAAGAGGTTTTTTATGTCCTCAGGGAAATGTCCCATGGATGATGAAGTTCTACCCCGTGATGGATAAGGTGACATGAGGACTAAACTGATAAAATCCACGTTTACACCATCTAGTTTGAATGATGAGGTCGAGCACTGCATGAATCGTGATGAACGGACCACCTCTGAGGTAAGACTCGAGCTTCACCTTAACCCCTTCTCGTTTCACGAGACCACATCTAGGTACAGGGTTGAGGAGGAGGACAACTGGTTGAGGCTAACAGGAAAAGAGGGTGAGTATCTAGCTCGAGAATTTGAGACCTACGCTGTTCTTCTTTACCCTATCTCTTGGATTCCCAGAGAGCTCATTCTATCCCTAGATCATAGGTTAACCTCGGTGGATAAGTTAAGGGACGTCCTGATGAAGCCGATGGATTGGAAGGACTTTGTCACATTCAGGATCAGGGAAGGTCAGATCACCTCCTCAGATCTTAAGCTAGAGAACTTCTTGGGAAGAGACCTTGTCAACAATGTCCTTGAGTCGGAGGGTCTAGAGTTCGTGGAATTCGACGAAGGCATTGAGTTAGCCTGTAAACTTGAGAGTTTCAGCTGGCCAAGCCTTAACTTAGCGTTCTGGAAGATTTCAATGGGGCTCAGCCTCTACTTTGAGCTTAAACGTTACCACGAAGATATCTCCCTCAGGCTAGCTCAGGAATATCTAAGCAGGTTTAATCCTCCTTCCTAGTTAGTATGCACGTTAATAGTAGTGTTCTTAACCGAAATAGCGAAATAATGAAGTAATCTTTTTTAACTCGTTTTTACCTTAAGTAATTTTAGAGTGTATTAAAATGGTCGCAATAAACCCCTCGGATATCGCCATTATAATTATAGTGGCGCTGGTACTGTTTGTGGGGAGCAGTAAGATTCCTGAGCTATTCAGATCCATGGGTAGAGCTCTCGGGGAGTTCAAAAAGGGGAGAATGGAAGCGGAAATGGAGATAAACCAGATGCAGACTCAGCAGAGCCAGCCTAATGTACAGCAGTCTCAAAAAACTACTTCTGCAGAGGATTTGGAAAAGCAGATTAGGGATCTTCAGAATCAGTTGGATCAACTAAAGAAACAGCAAGGTACAAAATAAATCTTTTTCTTGAATGAAAGTCAAACAGAGGGCCCAGGTATGATAGGTAGTATTAGTGATCTTTTGATAATGGTTGTTGTGGCAATCCTTCTTCTGGGAGGGGAGAAGGACTTATCCGGTACCGTAAAAAACCTGGGCCGAACTCTTTCTGAACTCAGGAAAAGACAGAACGATTTCAAGAATGAACTCATGAGGGAGCTTTCCGAGTCTGGGGACATTACACAGGAGGCAAAGCGGAGCCTATCTTTTAACAGCGATGTGACCCCTGCAGTGAGACCGTTGCCCAGAGCTACTCAATCGACGGTTCCAGACGACCCTAGGATAAGACAATTGGAGGAGCAGATCAAAAGATTGCAGGCGGAGCTAGAGAGGTTGAAGAAGGGTGACGGAAAGAACTAATGAACTTCCAAAGTCTCAGGAAAGACCCTTACTGGAACATCTTAATGAGCTTATTGTTAGGGCTAGAAGGGCACTAATATCCCTTGTTATAGCCTTCGTCATTTTCTTCTTTTTCGGGATAACTGAGGTATCCTTCGACGGCTTCAATTTTCCTATCCTCTATCCAAACCTGTTTAACAGCATCTCGTCACATTTTATTGAACTGTTTATCCACACGGAGCTTCCGCCTCAAATGAAGTTGTTAAACCTAAACCCCTTTGATACCCTATTCTCAGCTGCCTATGTTTCGTTCTTCCTCTCCCTCTTTATAGCCCTTCCGATCATTGTCCATGAAATATGGGGTTTCGTGTCTCCGGGACTTTATGAACATGAGAAGAGAATGGCTAAGATGATAGTACTGCCTGCATTTATCCTCTTTGCAGCCGGTTCCAGCTTCGCATACTTTGTGATTATTCCAGTTATGATGAAGTTCGTGCTTATATATACAACAACCCTCGGAGTGGAACCCACTCTAAGTTTGAGGGCTTTCATAAATACTGTTATGTCACTTATGTTAACGGTGGGGGTGGCGTTTGAATACCCCCTTGTCATGAGCATGCTTACTTTGGCTGGAGTAGTGAAGGCACAGAGCTGGAGGAAGAACTGGAGATATGGTGTGCTAGGCGCATTCATAATAGCGTGGTTTATCTCGCCGGGAACAACAGGAGGAGTGATTGAAACCACAATAGGAGTTACTCTATCCACCCTTTACTTTGTGGGAGTAGCTACCTCATACTTAGCTGAGAGGAAGAGGAAATCTTGGGGTATATAACTGTATACTAAACACGTGAAATATTCTCCTAAATTTTTCTCCTGTATATTTTTGAAGTCAAATTGTTTAAATGGTTAGTTTGACGAGTATTATTCATGGAGCTTTGGCTGGAGATCGCTCTAGTAGGAGTTTTCCTCTCCATGGATCTAATCTTGTTAGGAGATGGAATAAGGGAGAACTTAATCTCCCAAGAGGAACCTAGAAAAACCTAGGGAAAAAGCTTTATCTAAACTTGAGAAAGTGTCTTAGATGTCAAAGAAGAGGAGGGACGAGGAAGCCAAGGGACGCATTCTATTGCCTGTTAGCAAACGCCATGAAACCGAACTCAGGGAATTGATGAGGGTTCTCAGTGAGAGGGGATTCTTTCCTAAGGATGGAGATTGGAAATCATTTATAGACGAAGCCCTAGAGTCACTCGTTACGCAAATAAAATCTGCCCCTGACTTTACGTTCAAGGAAAGAACAGACATGTTCAGGGACTTTTACAGCGCTAGGATCATGGGGCTAGTCCCTTTACCTCTTAGTACTCTCCAAGGGGTTGTAGAGAGAAGTCCAGAGACGGCTGACGAGCTCATATCCATCTACTTCTCCCTCTACAAACACTCATTCATGTTCAATGGTTCAGGCTCGTTGAGGGATCACCTAGACTCCTTGAGAAGATTCTTCATTATTATAACCCCCCTTTCCACTCAGAACTTGATAGTTAAGGAAGATGGTACCTGTGGTTCCTTCACCATTTTCTCGTCCATGCTCGGTAAACAGATGGCGGAGAGAGTGTATTTACCCTTGTTAAAAAGGATACTAGACGAGATTGGAGCGCAGGTAAAGAACTTGAAAGGTGATAATATCACCATAGAGGCTCAGTTTTGTTTGCCAGGAAAGGGAGTCAAAACGTGATATGATATTCTTTCACACGTCTCAACAAATATAGGAGTTAAAGAAGGAAAGATTTAAAAATTTTGGATCCTATAAAATTCTTGTAGAATTCCATGGATGAAATTGATAAGAAGATCATGTACCTTCTTTTCAGGGATGGAAGGGTAAGTCAAAGAAGTCTAGCTGAGGAGCTAGACGTGACGCCACCTACCCTTAATTATAGGTTCAAAAAGCTGGAAGAGGATGGTATACTCAAGGGATTCACCCTATTTGTGAATCCCTCCTTCATGTCCAGGTATTATGGCTTTGTTGCCTTCATAAATCAAAGGGATTTCGACTCTGATTGGATTTTCCTTAAGTTCAAGTGCGTTGAATGGCTCAACGTCTACGGGGTGATGGGAAAGAGTTTGAGAGACTTAGACGAGAAGATTGAAGTAATGAGTAAGACATTGGGAGAGACCAGGCTCAAGTATATACCTGAACAGAGCCCCGAGGAGCTAAAGCCCTTAGATGCTTCAGTCCTTTCAGCTCTTTCCAAGAATCCTAGAGCTTCAGAGAGCGAAATAGCACAGGAACTTGGAATTCCGTCGAAGACAGTTTCCAAGAGGTTAAAAATAATGTCGAAGAAGGGCGTGTTCTCCGTTCTCCCGATCCTGGATATTCCCAAATCTGGGCTAATAATGTTTTCAATGTTCTCGAGGAATCTCAAGAAAATTACAGGAGTTCTAGAATCATGCACGATCTACAGGATCACTGATGGAAGGGCAGGGATAAACGTGTGTCTAGTGGAGAACATGCTACAGACTAGAAACTACGTAAATGCGGCAAGGTTGCAGGATCCAGACAGCGATGTGATGATAATATACGAATATCATGTCAATTCAACGCCATTACGAGTTTTAGATCAATAATTATTTTTGACTATTATAGAGTAAAATGTACTAACCTAAGGTACAAATGTTTAGGCTATATTTACAAAAGATATTTAGTGTTCCAAGTCTATTGTTTTATTATGAACTGGACAGAAACAAGTGAACTAAAGGATTTCGCCGAGAAGGTTCAGAAGGCTATATACATGACTAGCATCGTGGCCCTGAAACTTCAAGGTGAGGATAGGGATGACATGCTTGCCATAAGGAAAATGATGAGAGAGTTGAGAAGTAAACTAGGTAAAATCCAGAACTTTAGGGATGAAATGGAGGTGACTGAGATATTTGGAGCTATACTCCTGGGACTAGGAATAATGTACTCGCAGATACCTGATGAAAGTGTAAGGAATGACATCCTCAAAATCCAAGAATTTCTAGGTGAATGAATGAAGTGGACAAGGATTTTCTTGCGTTACTTGGTGAAGCTGGAGCTACAGGTCTTGCTAAGGGCATTTTTCTTGTGAGAAAGGAGGAAAGATTTAGGCACACGTATAAGGATGAACTATCCCACTGGAGATACTTCGCTTCTAGGAAAAGATCTTGGCTGGAGTTGCCAGTCTACTACCTTCTTCTCGTGGTAGGAATACTCACCGGAATGCTTGGCCTAGGAGTAACTAAACGTGTGGTGAACTACCTAGAAAGGGGAGCAATCAACTTTTACGTTAAAAATTATCCGAACGAGGATATTATTAAGGAAATAGTAGAACAGGAGAAGAGGCACTTTCTCTGAGGTCCTTGAAATGATAGTAAAACAGCTAGATGAGGATAAAGTCGAGGTCGTAGGAACGGTACCAGCAAGATGCTCCATTCGAGGGTTTAAGGCCAAGATCATCATCTCAGGTAATCATGTTGTCTCGGGGGAGTGTGAGTGCGGATCCTTTCCATGCTCCCACACTGCTAAACTCTATCTCATGTTTATGGCCAGAAAGAGGTCTAGATAGCGGTTGATCGGCATAAAGCATGTTGGATTGTTGCGAGTCGTTTAGGCTTATGTAGCTTGGAAAAGTCGATTTTAATTCATTTTCGTAGTGAACTATCGCAGGTTGTTCGCATACATGAGATGGCTGATTTCCGTCTGATAGGCAGATTTCGGCAGTAAGTAGATTTGCAGATGAGAAAATTTGGTATGAGATTAAGTTCTCTGCATGAAGTTGGTCAAGAACGTAAGTCCAATTCTTCATTTGAAGAAGTGCAGGATTATTTGTCGTTCCAACTTGGTAATATATACCAGCTACATCTATAAATGGTATACTTCCATTACCTAGTTGTTGCCATAATTGGTAAATGTTAGAGGGAACACCTTGAAGGGGTTGATGATTCCTATCTTGGAATTCATAAGCAAGAACGGAGATGTATTGGCTCTTGTAACTCAAGTTTTCAAGAGTGAAAGTGGGAACATTGGGGTAAATGTCTGTGGAGCTGGATTCCATATACCTCAGTCCGGAAACGTTGCCAAATCTATCCAAGGCTATGATGAAAGACCACATCTCCGCACCACAGTAAGGGCACCACTCTGCACCAACGAAAATAACAACTGGCTTACCCTGGTAAGTAAGTTCAGCATTCCCTTGCTTTACTGAATATACAAATGTACTATTGAATTGAACGAATCCGCTCTGATTCTGTGCCAGTTCGTAAAGCTCAAGGTTAACGGGAGCAGAAACATATGTACCAATACCATAGCTTGAAGATTGAACCTGCCGTAGATTGGTGATAGCTAGAACTGCAATAATGATAACAATTACAAGAATAAAAACAAGAAATTTCTTATTCACTATCTCACCCTATTAGAAAGGTAAAAAAGATTTATGATGGATACGGATAGACGTTCGGATCGCTGAAGTACAGTATCATGTTGCTTGGAACAGATATGACGTCGACTCCAGGCTTCCCCAGAGCTTCCCATATGGGGTTCCCTTGATTTGCTGTCATTACGGCACTATCATACGTGCCCATTGCCTTCTGAATGTTCTGATATGAGTTAAGGCATAGCCCTGTCGGATCGCTCTGATTTGACGGTACGATTGTCTGACATTGCCCAGTTAGTGGGTTGGGAAATATGTTGGGATTGAAGTCTAGTACCACTACAATGTACCACGGTATGGAAGAGTTAGTGGAGAACGTTACAACATGCTCGTGGGCAGGTGTTGGTAAAACTCCCTCAGGAAGTCCAAATACACCATTATTTATTCCTAGGTATTTCTCAACTACTGTGAATGCTGGTGAATATATGTAGGTCATGTGGTCAGCACATGCAGATTCGGTATCCGCAGCTCCGCATTGGGTTAAGATCGTGTAGCTTTGGTTATTGTACGTGAAGACTGGGAATCCTTGCGGATTAGCTCCTAGCTTCTGAACTCCGAAAATGGATAGTCCGGCAAAAGCCGGAACTACCACGTAGACTGGAGCTGCTCCTGGCGGTAATTGTGAGGAGTTAGGTGCTGCACCTACCTCACAACCCATGGCAACTTGATTAGCCTGCGTCTCATTGGGGAAGAACTGGGTCAGTGCAGGACTGCATGAGAACTGCGCAGTATAGTGGAACGATATTACCTGTCCATTCAAAAATGCTCCTGAAGAAGGTAATGGAGTAGGTACTTGAACCGTCCTGTTTACGTAGACCGTTTTATTTACGTAGACCGGTACAGTCTTATTTACATATACTGGTTGGGTCACATTGACGTATTTCGTTACTGGTGGCTTTGTAGCATAGAGTCCGAACCCTATAGCGGCCACTATAACCAAGATAATGGTTACGGCCGCGAATATCACATTTGAGACTGCTTTTTTGGAACTCATTAAACCACGTGAAAGATTTAGCCTATTAAGGATGGAGAAGAATTTTTTGAATACAACTGGATTGCCAGATCCATTAAAATGTTAGAAGTTTTCTAACAAATCTATTATATCATTTTTAATCGGCTCTTTAACTTTGAAGTATAATGTTCTCTTCATTTATTTTCAGTTTTTATAATGTGATAGATTTTTATTATTTTGATCTAGCCGTCTCCATTGTTCTGGCTGTACTTTATACTACTAGATTTAGAGACGGATGGATTCGCGGTGTATTCCCCCTAGTCTTTACCCTGGTTCCCTTTCTTCAAGATTTTCAAATCGAGTTTTGGATCGCGTTCTATCTATGTTTAGGTTATTACTTTCTGAGGTTATACATGAACGTCAATAAGACAACAGGAATCGATTTGGGAATAACAGGAGGGTTTTTGTTAACTGCCATATCTTGGACTCTGTACTCCTTTCTACCATATTGGCAATTGATGCTACCCCTCCTCTATGGGGTTTATTTTGTTACTGGAGGAAGAGTCATGACAAGGCTCAATTCCTCAGCCAAGGTTTCCTTGATTCTACTTTTGGAGGGCTTTGTATCCATTTTCCTTGCTTCATTGGTGATAATGGGACCAAGCTCTATATCTAACGTAGTCATAGGTCCCTGGGTAGGAATTAATATCCTGTGGAACTTGCTTCTTTCATTTGAGGCAATAGCTTCCTCACCATCCTTCATGGTTTTGATTGGGTTATGGCTTGGAGTTCCTCTAACCTGGAGAATAATCAAGACGAAAAGGACAGGGAATAAGGTGAGGCTTTCCCTCATGTTCACCTCGTACTGGATATATAGTATCTATTTGCCCTTCTTTTCACCCTTTCAGTCAATCTTCCCTAAAATACCCTACTCATGGTTCAATGGTTTTGGGACCTTTGGACCTGTAACACCATCTCTCTTCACCGGGATACTCGGCACCTATGCCGTAACTGCATTGCTCTCTTACCTCTTTGGCGGAAGACAGATCTGCTCCGTAACCTGCACTGCACCTTACATGTTACAGGGTTTTCATGACGGTCTTAAAACCTTCAATAGGACTTCCGCTCTAGGGAGGAAAACCCTCACGTCAAGGCTTTCTCCGGTGTTTAAGATTACCTCAATCCTGGTCTGGACGAATTTAATGATATTTGCCATACTCTCCTATCTGAACCAGGTTCATCTTACAAACTTTTACATTCTAGATAATGACCCTACAGTCTTCCTCACGTCCTTGTACTTCAACTTTACATGGTATATTCAGTTCATCTTAGCCCCGCTCTTAGGAGACTATTCCTGTGTAACCAATGGCCTGTGTGCTTGGGGAACATTTAACCTGTTTTTTGGATACCTGGGCCCCTTTAAGCTCAAGGTAAGGGATCCGACAACTTGCCTGCAATGTAGAACTGTAGACTGTGCCAAGGCCTGTCCCGTGGGACTCACAGACATGAGAGCCTCGTTTATAAAGAAGCAAGAGTTCAAGGCCTTTAAATGCATTGGAGCAGGGGGGTGCATTGAAGCCTGCCCTCACGACAATATTTTCATCGAGGATGGAAGGGTATATCTCAAGAAAATAGTGCAATGGTGGAATAAATGAGAAGGATAGGTTTAGGGCTTTCAATAATCGGTTTAATCGACTCTTCCTATCTCCTTTATCTTACAGAGACTGAGAGACCCCCTCCCTTCTGTAACGTGTCTGCCTACATTGACTGTGGCAGAGTTGAGTTCAGCGCTTTTTCTCACTTCCTGGGAGTTCCAGACCCACTGCTGGGAGTTCTCTTTTTCGCGATGAGCATTACGCTTTGGCTAAAGTTTGGGTCCGTGTTGAAATATTGGTGGGCACTCGGGGTCATCTTCTCTGGTTACCTAATCTTTACTGAAGTGATTCTGAATTCGATTTGCCTATATTGCATGCTGGCTCAAGCTTGCTGTATAATTCAAGGGATATTTATCTTGAGGATGAAGGAGTGAGAGTTTTCTTGCGTCAAATTAACGAGTTGAGTTATAACCAGTGAACGGACCTAGATAATAGGTGAACAGGATGATAATCCTAATAAATACTCTGGTATTAATTTCCTTTAATTCAATGAAAACTAAATTATTCTCTTTTAAATAGATAACGAATAAAAAGAGGAAAATTCATTGAGGCTTAATGAATAGAATACTCGTAGCCATAGCGTTAGTTTCCGTGTTTTTAGTTGGTTCCTTCCTAGGAGCTCCCATGATACAGTTCTTTTCCTCGGTGATAACGCCAATACCTCAACCCATTGTAAGGACTTACGACATGTATAACACAACCTATTTCCCGTATGAGGTGAAAGTCGTGTATTATCCAGCTAATGCAACGAGTCAGAATCTGGATCTACCAAGTTATTGGGGAGTTACGAACGGTGGCCAGTCCCACAATGCAGCCCTTACGACCACATGCACCGAGTTAATTCAGGGTGTTGTCTGGCAACAGGATTTTGCCCATATGGCTGGTGCAGCCCTCATTCCCATGACTGCTCCACAGAGTATGTTACCCGGTGCTAGCGTCATGGGAACAAGGTCCGCACTGGTAATGTTAACTCAAATGGTGGGAGAACCGTTGGGCGTTACATTGGCCGATAATTTACTATTTGTGGAAGAGGATAGCGGACCAGGAAGTATCTTCGCAGTGAATCCTCTGAACGGACAGGTAGTGTGGTATGCCACAGGACTAGCCAGTTACGCGATGAATAACCCCATCGTTTACAACGGGATAGTGTATGTGACTGTGGGAGATGTTGGTTTCAACTTCGCGAATTTCGTTCACTACGAGAAGGGGCAATTCTCCTCGATTCACAGGGGGATGGCATATGGAGCCATCTACGCGTTTAATGCCACTGACGGTGAGCTGTTATGGATGAGGTTCACGATGGGAGAGGCAATGCCAGCACCCGCGGTTTATAACGGAATCCTTGCCTATTCAGACGGTGGTGGGGAGTTCATAGGAGTTAATGCGACCACAGGACAGGTCCTATGGCAGGATATGATGCCAGGCCTGTTTGATAGCATGAGTAGTGTAAACTACTACGTTCTGCCTAACGGCACTCCCTTATTCATTGCTGGATTCACAAGTCTGACTGAGCCATATGGACTTCTGGTCGCTGTTAATGGAATGACAGGGAAAGAGGTATGGAATGCATCTCTTCCTGCCCCCAATAAGCCATTCAATACAGGGATGGGAGATGTGCCCCCAGCTGTGGATCAGCAGGCAGGTATCGTTGTGCAGTCAACTGTAGCAAACGCCGAGCCCAATGGAACAGTTGACACCATGGTTCTTGCGGTGAATGCAACTAACGGCCACGTTCTGTGGGTGACAAATCTGGGCAGAGGTTATACTCCACCAGCATTCAAAGGGGCAATCCCAATGATTTACAATAACACCGTTTACGTAGGTTCTCCTTCACTGGGTAAGGAGTTTGCCCTAAATCTCACTAATGGCCAAATACTGTGGCA
Organism: Metallosphaera sedula DSM 5348; assembly: GCF_000016605.1. Taxonomy (NCBI): domain Archaea; kingdom Thermoproteati; phylum Thermoproteota; class Thermoprotei; order Sulfolobales; family Sulfolobaceae; genus Metallosphaera; species Metallosphaera sedula. The sequence goes on from NC_009440.1 coordinate 734,967, forward strand.
GACCAGGCTTAACGGGATAGGATTACCACCAAAGGCTCCTGGTGGACCCAGGGGTGGAGCAACCTATTACGACAACTTGCTGTGGGTAGCTGGAGGTCCTTACGTTTACGTGTTGAACCCCCACAACGGTGAACTATTGCAACAGTACTATGTTGGCGGAAGGTTCGGCATAGTTAACCCCGTGATAGTCGGAAGCACAATGTATCTAACTAACAGTTACGGCTGGGTGGTGGCGATCCCACTCTATCAGATCTACCCCGACTACGTACTTTACGCTAGCTAAAAATCTAAGATAAACATCTTTTTATTGTCTATATTTACTTTTTTCACCCTGCACTCATACGCTGTTTCCAACACCTGTTCGTTCAGCAAATCCGGAGATGATTGCCATATTATCTTCCCTTTCTTCATGACAATGACTTGATCAGCCCTTTCAATCCAGTTCAGGTCATGTGTAGCAATTAGAAAGTCCTTCTCGCTCCTCAATCTAGACACTAAGGAAATTACCTTGGCCTGGTTCCTCACATCGAGACCCGAGGTTGGCTCATCCATTAGGACGAGTTGACCCTCACTTAGGGCCTTAACAACGAGAACTAGTTTCTTCTCACCTGTGCTCAGGGTCGAGAATGTCCTATCCAGAAGGTGGGTGATCTCCAGTTCCTTTGAGAATTCGAGATAATTCTCCAGGGGGTTTCTAGTACCTGCCAGCAATACATCCTTAACTGGTATTTCGGGAGACGAGAACTCCGCGGGCATATAACCCTTATGTACGCTACTCCCGCGCAGACTTTCAATGATCGATCTAAGTAGAGTTGTCTTACCAGCCCCATTCTGACCCAGGACTAGATTTACACCCTTAGATAGCTCTATGTCCATGCTGGACAGTTGACTTCTGCCTACTCTCACTCTAACTTCCCGTATTAGCAATGCCCTTCACCAGCACATAGATCATTATGGGCGAAGCCAAGATAGAGGTGATAGCAGTGAAAGGAATCTTGAAACCTAAGGCCCCATTGGAGATTATCTCACTTGACATCATAATCACACTTCCTAATACCAGGGAGTAGGGAACTAGCTGGGACGCGCTTCCAGAGACGATCCTTCTGACCAAGTGTGGAACTATTATTCCCACAAAGCCAATTATTCCTGCAAAGGATACGATAAACCCTGTAGCCAGGCTAATTAACAATATCCATGCTGTCCTAAATCTATGGGGATCAACGTCCTTCGAGAGGGCTAGCTCATCGCTTATTGATGCTAAATCAATCATCCTGGAAGTGTAAGTTCCTAAAACTCCTAGGATTAGAACCAGAACTAAGAGAATTATTACATAGGTCCATCCGACGACCTCTATCTCCCCTAGTAACCAGAAGTTTAATGGAGGAACTTGAGGGAACTTCTCCTGTAGGTACGTCAAAAGTATGGAGATCAATGACGAGAACACATATGATACTATTACCCCTCCAATCACTATCCCATACACTCCGGTTTTCCTTCCAATCATCAGGGTGATCGTCGTGGAGACCATGGAGAAGAGGAAGGCTACTACAGGGGAAATGTACGCAATCCAGGAGAAAGGCAGGTTAAACGCCAGGAGATAATACGCAAGAACTGCCCCAAAGGCACCACCTGAAGCTGTACCACTAATGTAGGGATCCATGAGAGGGTTTCTCAGAAGTAACTGCATGATTGCCCCGGAAACAGCCAAGGCTGATCCCACGAGTGCAGACGCAAGAACAGTAGGTATGCGTATCTGAACCAGGATGTAACCGTAAGCTCCAGATGGATGAAAGACGTAGGAAAGGGGTATGTATACCTCACCAAGAACTAAGGCGAGAAAGAAGATCCCCACGTTCAACGCAAGGAGAGTAATCCCTTTCCACACCCTAGAACACCGGCAGGGTCACGTTAAACTCCCTCATGACATAGGACGAGTTAACGTAAGTGGGCGAGTTTCCCTGAATGATCTCCTTCATCATTCCAACTCCATATACCGCGAGGGGACCTGGCTCGTTTAGCAGGTCTGTGGGTAAATTCTCGGACAGGATGTATATCCTGTGATCTTGATAGGCCCTAGTCGAGGTGATTCCAGGTATGTGGTTTATCAAGTAGGTTGTATAGCTCACGTTGTAAATCTCCTGGACCACAATGACCTGCGGATTGGCTAAGGTCAAGGATGAGGGGCCCAGTAGGGGATATCCGCTCTGGTTAGCGAACACGTTTACGCCCCCAGCTTCGTCTATTACGTTATTTATGAAAACGTTCCCACCAGCGGTGTAGAACTCGTAGTTGGGACATATCCATATTAGGTAGGCCACACTGGTATTTCCGTGAGAGACGTATTTCTCCAGGGTTGAGTTCATCCAGGAAACTAACCTTTCACCCTGGCTTCTAGCCCCTAATGAACTCGACAAGTTGAGGATGGAGCTCTCTATCTGAGTAAAGTTCTGAGCGTAATCGTTATTGGTTAGGGTTACGTTCAAACTAGCTTCCCTCAACTGGTTCAAGTTACTTCCTAGGAGGCCTTCCTCATCCACCACAAGGGACGGATGCAACAAAATTAAACCGCTCACATTAATGGACTCCCCCTCATTCAATACGGTGACATTACTTGGTAAGTACCTCGTTGCGTTCACAAGTTCTAGGAGGGAAAAGGAGTAGGAGTCAACTCCCACAATCTGTTTCCCAAACCCCAATGAGATTAAGATCTGCGTATCGCTTGGAGCTAGTGACACAATTCTTTGTACATGATAGCTAGGTAGGTAAGTAGGTCCTCGGTCTAAGAGATATGCTGTAGAGAAGGCAACTAGAACAACCACGGCAACAGCTATTCCAACGACAAGCCTTGAGTTCATGAAGATGGATAGGCTATCCATATATATAAACTTGACGTGAACCTCGATTTGGAGGATTTTGGATAAGGAACCTAAGAGCGTGGAGTTCGTAAATGTTTAAAATCCTCTAAACTTTGTCATAGTTTATGGCTCTTGAAAGCTCAAGCGACTTCGCCTTGAGAACCGTGGAGGTAACGCTCACGACTTCTGGACCCTCGGGTTGATGGGATGAAGTATGACATGGAGATCCGTCCTCCTAGATATCCTTGAGTACATGGTCGCGCCTTATTCGGTCCTCAGGAAAATTCTTCCCCAAGTCATAATGTTAGCTCTAGTCGTACTTTCCAATGCTGTGATATTCGTGACTTATCAACACCTGGACTGGATCTCTGCGATTTACGCTGGAGTAAACGTTGTTACCACGGTGGGACTTTACGCACCCAACATTAATCAAATGCCGTCCATCGAGAAACTTCTACTGGTCGTGACTATAATCATGGCAGTAGGCCTTTATACTAGCATTATCCAATCTATGGTGAACACGGTAGTTAGAAGGTCTTCGTGGGCAGATGCCAGGGCAAGATGGAGGGGATCTCACTTGAAGGATCACATCGTTCTCATAGGAACTGGAAGGGTGATAGTGAGCGCGGCCAGAAGGTTGGAAAGACTTGGAAAGGAGTATATAGTACTCACTAGCTCCAAGGAAGTCTTGGAACAATTGAAGGGAGACAGGGTAATCCTTGGAAACCCCGAGGACGAGAAGGATCTCATGAGCGCCGGAATTCCTTCAGCCTCCTCCGCTGTCATTGCCATGGAGGACGATACCAAGACACTTCTTGTTACCCTAAAGGTTCAGAAAATTAACCCTCCCCTCAATACTATCTGTGTAGTGAAGCAGGACTCTCTCATAGACGTGTTCAGGACTGCTGGAGCGGACGAGGTTATCCCCTACGAGGACATTATCGGGAGGATAACTGCAGCTGCCTCTATTGCCAGGAATGTCGGTGGAGTCATCTTCACCATGGACAGGAAGGCAGATATGGTGGTAGGGTTCTTTGACATTAAAAAAGAGGTTAAGATTTCGTCCCTTCCCAGCGATGTCGTGCCCATCATTATTGTGGACAGTGGGAAGCTTAACCCCTACTTTTCCAAGGATACAGTGTTGAAGCCTGGACAAACGCTGATCCTACTGGGCAATCCAGATAAGTTCAAGGAAATAACTCAAATGGTTTCACAATAGGCAAGTGATCATATGAGTTGAATTTAAACCGTTTTCCTCTAGAAGAAGTTTATGGAAATAACCATTAATCTCTTTGGAAGCCCAGACTCCCCATCGGTTCAACTGGGAACCACAATAAAGCCCGTGGAGGACTTCTATGGTGACGGTCCACTGATGGCCTTTCTAGTTTCCATTCCCCATTGCATCTTCAATTCCATCTACTCGGTGGCTGAGAAGGAAGGATTAAAGCTCAAGTGCAGGGTGAGGGCTAGATATGTTCTAGACGAGAAATTCCTGAAGACAGGCATCTATAGGTTCACTAAGATAATCCTGGAAGTAAGTAGCCAGGACTGTGATGAAGAGGATTTTAAGGACCTAGTGGCCAAGGTTAAGATGGAATGTCCCATTTACCTTAGTTTCATGGACAGAATGGAGATTCAGGTACTTAAAGGTGAATAATTTAGGAGAAAATATTCTCTATAAATATTCTTTTATGTTGATTAATCTTCTTAGGATAAAAACTATATAAGTTAGACCAAAATATTCATTATTAATGTCAGTGTTGTTCCTAGATCCCAAGGACATTGAGGTACTGGAGCTTATGGTAGCAATGCTACACATATCCTCTTATAAACTATCCAAGATCTCTGGGATTCCTGCGTCCACAGTGTGGAGAGTTCTGGTTAAACTGAAGTCCCTAGGGCTGATCACCAAGGATGGCAGAGAGTTTAGCATTACCCCTAGGGGGCTGGTAATGGCCTACTATCTAACTAAGAGGCAATCCATACGTGAAACTGCTCTACAAAACCTGAAAGACGCGTGGAAATATGAGGGATCTCTTGAGGAGTTGAGAAGTTTCCTTGGGTCACTTCAAGACTTCTTGAGAAGGTTTGAAATATCTCCCATGAGCATATGTTTCAATCAGCCCCTTTCAGTCATAAGCCTCATGCTACCCAGAGCTAGGGATCTAGACGAGCCAAGTCAACACGTTCTAGCAAGGTTTATCCTCCGCACTTTCCCCTCAGTAGTACTACCCTCAGGTTGCAAGGCGGTACTTAGTTTTGATCAGAATGGAGAGCCATATGCGTTAGCAGCTGATTGTAAGGAGGATGGGGTTCATCTGTTTCATAAGTGCGCTTTAATTAACTCTGTTGTTAAGGCAGAGGTTAAGGGTAGTAAGTAGTGGATATACGGAGGTTTTTATTCAATTCCTCTTCCTTGATGCGTAAGGGTGTACATCCCGTTGTGATCTTGAGTGGGTGTCAGAGAAGGCATCCTTCCCCTGTTTATTTCCTTTCGCCAGGCGAAGGTGAGATAAGGCTCTGCGTAAAACTTGGAAGTAAGGAGGATTCGGGATGTTCCTTTTTCTATCCTTCCCTTAAGGATGGCCTTCATGAAAAAGTAATACGAGGGGATCCTGACAGGGTAACGATTGCTGGAGTTGAAGGTCTTCTCTTTGTGGATGTTTTGCGCCCTGAAAGAAACGTGGATATACTAAGGGCTATCTTAAGTAACGCGGTCACGACTTTTGGGGTTATGGATCCTCGGGTTGAGATAGTGGATGAGTTAGCAGGTTTCTCGTGGGGCACGGTGGACAGACTTCCCTCAATCAGGGAGGGAATGGTTATTGGCATGATAAATAGGCCTGGCGGTTTAGCTCCCGTTAAGGCATTGTATAGAGCTATGAATGGTGCCATGGAATATTTCTCTAGAAGGGGTATAAGCATAGAAAATGTTGAGAAACTAGCGGAGGAGTCTCTCGAGAGAGCCACCAAAATCCTAAGACTGCAAGGGGTCTACCCCGTGAACTTGACTAGAAGTGGTATTCTAAACCTTCCACGAATCCTCGACCTAGGATATTCCATGGAAATTGAGGTACCCGCTCCCTGGTACACTGACCTGGTCGAGGCCATATCCCCCTTTGTTCAGGATCCCATGCAGTCTGAGTTACTCTTCCTTGTCATAGGGGATAGGAGTGACGTAGAAACTTCTCTAGATGAGGCGGAAAAAGCGGGTTTTCCAACCTTTCTCGTTGGAAAAGTCTTGGAAAAAGGGAATAATATTAAGATAAAAAAGAATAATACTTGACTTAATCTATCCTCTCCACCCGAAGCTTCCTATTGGGACTGGTTGGTTGGTTACGATCTGGAACGGAGTCATGGGGGCAAGCTGATAGGCGTATTGACCTGCGAAAAGTATATCAGCCCTAGTTAGGTAGCCCGCAACAAGTGCAAATATCGCTGCCACTACTACTAGATACTTCACTGCTGTGGGTAAGTCCATGATAGGCATCTGCCCGACTGCCTTAGACGGAGCCTGTGCCTTCATCCCCATCATTGGTAAACCACTAATGCTTAGATAGCCTACTCCAGATATCACTAATGTGAGCGCAGTAAGGGCCATGTCTGCGTAGAAAGATGCCTGGGAGACTAGGTAGTTATAGGCAACCTGATCGAAGACGTAAATGAAGTTAACAGATGCCATGAAGAGGAACCACGTGGCTAATTCAGCAACGCTAGAAAACATAAGTAGCTTGGTTAACGTTACCCTAGCCCTAATCATTTCCTCGCTCTTACCAACTAAGGCAATAAGGTAAGCTAAACCCGTAGCAGCAAATATTCCATCCGCTAGATACAGTGCAGGAATTCCGCCGTTATTCCAGAAGGGTACTCCGGTGGTCGCAGCCAATTCAAAGCCGCTATACGTCGTGGAGAAAATACCTGCGAAAACTCCTATAACCGCTATTACTCCCCTAATCAGCCTGCTCTTCATGTTAGCCAGGCTTACTACCATGTAAAGGAAGGAGAAGAGCAAGAGTCCGCCGACGAAGATTATACCCCTAGCCATCCACGAGTGTCCAAAGTTGGCAAACGCCTCAATTGGCGAGGTTATCGCAGCGGAAGGTCTCCCTAGATCCATATCGAAGAAACCTAGAGCCAAAATGGCTGCAATAAACGTAACCACCGAAGCCCTCTTAGTGAAAGATGTGAACCTCCCTGTAACTTCCATGAGACCTATAATTGCCATCAGCATTCCCGCGATTTCCGTAAAATACAACGCGAGAGCTACGTACTCGCTCCACAACGGGTACTGATTTATCTGTATTATCGGTGCTTGTATTCCGAAGGAAGTCCCTGGAGAAGGTGCGCTAAATAGACCCATCTTTATCTGATTCACTGGTTTACATTATTTATTTAAATAAAGTTTCATTTCACGTGTCCGATATGTTCGCTAGAACATATTTTCCTTAATCCTTTTTTCTTCCCTTGAGTAGAGTTATGTGTGGAAGATATCCTAGATAGGGCGGAGGAACTCATAGAGGAGAACAGATTGGATGAGGCGCTTTCCATACTGAGAGATGTGGAACTCGTAGAGGCCTTCGTCTTGAGGGCAGATATTTTACGTAGATTAGGGAAAGTCGATGAGGCCTTGAGAATATTAGACAAGGGAATGGAAAAATTTCCCTTCAGTTACGTGATCTTGTCGTCGAAGGCAGAAATCCTAGAGAGCTTGGGAAAGCTAGACGAGGCCCTGAACACGATAGATGAAGTCCTAAGCATAATACCCTACTCCTCTGAACATCGCTTTGTGAAGGCCAGACTACTCTTTAAACTGGGAAGGTATGAGGAAGCTAACCTTGAACTGGCAGAGGTTCTCAGGGTAAATCCTAGGAATGTGGATGCTCGTATCATGAAGGCCTTCTCCTACTACAATATGGGACTCAAGCTAGATGCCCTATCCGAAGTTAACAGGGCACTCGCCTTCAAGAAGGACGATCCAAAGCTTCATGCGCTCAAGGGAAAGATTTACTTCGAGACCGGTTATCACAAGCTTGCGTTGAGCGAGTACAAGATAGCCTCTCATTACGAACCTGACAACCCAGATCATTATTACGACATTGCCCTGTGTTACTACACCTTGAAGATGATGGATGATGCCCTCCTCTACGTGGATATGGCGATTGCCAAGGGCAAGAAGGCTATCTATCATGCATTGAAGGCGTCAATACTTAAGGAGATGGGCAAGGACCCATCACAGGAGATTAGGACTGCGATAGAGCTGGATCCCTCGATTAGGTCAACTCTTGAGAACCTTTTGAACGTGAAAATATCTCCAGATGGAAATATCGATAAAATGAAGTGAGTTCTTAAATAATCTAGGCAAGTTAATCGACTTTAGATAAATAATGAGCCACTTGAAATTGTCCAGAAGGGACTTTCTTAAGGTAAGCGGTGCGGCTGCTCTAGGAACGGCTCTCATCCTAGGCGGAAATTCGGTGGCTAAGAAAATATTTGATACTTTCTCTGAGACAAATTATACCCTTAATTATCCCAGCGACGAGATAGTCTACTCCAACTGCTTCCAGTGTCTCGGAAGATGCGCCCTAGAGATAGTGAGAACTCCAACGGGATTCCCGAGGTTCATCACTGGTACCATAGGGTGGCACATAAATGACGGTGGCGTATGCCCTAGAGGGGCATCAGACGTCTATTACTATTTCGCTCCAGCTAGGTTAAGGTATCCTCTCCTTAGGGCTGGGGATAGGGGTTCAGGTAAGTGGATGGCCATAGATTACGACACTGCTTTCGACATACTGGTTAATGGTGCCTCAGCCAAGAGCTGGAGCAACTTAGGAATTACCCCACAGGAACTAGGGGTTGCTAATTTCCAAGGTCTAATGCAGATTAGGGAGACAAATCCGCACTCCCTAGTCTTCATGCAGGGAAGGGATCAGTTAATCCCAGGAATTACCGCAGGCTTCTTTGCAGGCAATTATGGTACAGCTAACGCCGGGGCACACGGTGGATTCTGCTCCATGAACGTCTACACTGCAGGAGTTTACGTTACTGGTGCTCCAGTGTGGGAGTACGCTGGACCTGACGAGGAGAGGGCTCAGTACTTCATTCTAGCAGGTCTAGCTGGAGATCACTTCCCCAACTGGATGAGAAGGATCATTGCGAGGATAAGGGAGAATGGAGGTAAAGTGGTTACAATTGCCCCTGAAAGGTTCGGTTTCTACTCTGTTTCTGATGAACACCTCTTCATCAATCCAGCCATGGACGGAGCATTGGCCATGGGATGGATAAGGGTTTTGGTTGACTTCCACTATTACGTGTATAAGGCTTATCTTGCTTCCACGGGACAAGGTCCAACGGTCCTTAACCCGATCACCTTGACGCCGGTGCAACCTGCATACGACACCTCCTCTGGCCAACTGGTGATGCAGACGGTTACCCCATCTGGTCAAGTGCAGGCTATACCCAGTTTAGGTGATATTCCCAGCACCGCCGTATTCCCGCATATTGACGAGGAGTTCTTGAGATACTACACCAACATGTCCTGGCTCGTCATAGTGAACCCTAACCCGCAGAACGGTGACGCCCTAGATCCCACAGATCCGACTGCAGGGAATAACGTGGGGCTACACCTGAGGATGCCCGTTAACAACTCAGAGTACAGTGGCGCTCATCCATGGCTAGAGGCCATTATGGGGAATGACGGCAACGTTTACTCCTATGTGGACACTCCATGGCAGAAAAACGTGATGCCAATCCTAACCATGGATGAGCTTCCCTCAAGCATGCAGTCAAGCATTGTGCAGGTTCCCTACAAGCTAAAGAATGGAACGTCAGTGAAAGTACCAGCTATCCAGGTCACAGTTCCCAAGGCCTTAGGTTCCTCTGAGACCATAACGCTCACCGTTACGACTGCGTTCGAGCTATTTAGGGCCGAGCTTCTCAACTACGATCCATATACACCTTCATCTTCCTCACCACAATACGGAGCCCTTAACGTTGCTGAGCTCGCTGGTATTCCCCATAACACGATAGTTAGAATTGCCAATGAGCTTGCGACTGTCGCATTCCAGAAGTCGATCTACGAACCAGCTCAATGGGTTGACTACCTAGGTAGGTATCACGATCATGTTGTGGGAAGACCTGTCTCGATTTACTTCATGAGAGGTCTAGCTGCTCATGCCAATGGGTTCATGAGCTCAGCTGCCTACTATTACCTTGTGCTGGCCCTGGGTGCCTGGGACAACCCTGGTGCCGATCTTTATAAGTATCCTTATCCGCACTACTTCCCTGGTCATGCTGTACCTCCGCATCCCTTAGCTAACTCTCCACAGATTGACCCCAACATAGCTTCAGCTATAAGTGGGATGAACGTTACGATACCTAAGGGTAGATCTGGCTTCCTCAAGACGGAGTACATCTATAATGATGGCACCGTTGACATAAAGAAAGTCACTGTCGTGGGTGCAGGTCCCTACGGATATCCTGATGGACCAGATGATCTGGTACTATTCAGTACTGGAAGACCCTTACTCATCGACAGAGGTTACAGCTGGGAGATGCCTCTTTCCACGCAGAGGTCCATTTCAGCAGTTGCTTACACAACATATTTCGCTAACAAGAATCCCAACCAGGTTATTCCGTATACCGTTAACGCAATGATGTGGTACATTACTGCTCCCTACTGGAACAATGCCTACACTTTGACCGACCTATTACAGAAGGTCACAGAGAAGGGTAGCGATGGTAATTATGTAATTCCATTTACCATAAGCTTCGATCTCTTCATGCAGGAGACTAACAACGTTGTAGACCTGGTGATGCCAGACCTATCCTTCCTCGAGATATATGGTTTCCACAGCACCTTTGATAGACCCACCAGTCTACCACAAGGTCCCTCCGATTCCTTGAACTGGCCCGCACTACCATCCATGTATCCGGTCCTATCTACAGGGGACACGTTACTGACCCTTCTATGGTTACTTAGGGCATATCCAGGGCAGAAATCCATAACACCTACCGATAATCCTCACTACACTACCCAAGATCCAATAACAGGTGGAAATCTGGTAAGCCCGGTCTCCGTTACGGACCCAATAACAGGAACTCAAATACTGACTCAAGGTCAACCTGGTCTAATCTCTTCTGCAATGTATATTCTGAAGTCCGGAACGTTACTAGCGGGATATGGAAGTAACTTCGAGTATATCCTTGCAGACTCAGAGGGTAAACAGGTACCAAACCCACAGCAACTAAAGCTCTACGCCTCCTTCGTCCCAGCCTCCTCTAATCAGCAGAGTGTTATTAATCAGATACTAAGTAGTGTGCCATCTGGTCAGACCTTCTCCACAGCGCCTACATACAAGATTGGGGCAAGCGACAGGTCCTCAGGTACAGAACACTACTTCAGGATTCCGGTCAAGTTCCAGCCGGGCCTTCAAACAAAATTACAGAATATCATCAGCAAGTACGCTCCTAACATGTCCCTTAGTGACATCAATCCTGGATACGTCAAGGTAGGAAAGGGAGGCGCAGCGTACGTTCTTCCTCCTTCCATAAGGTACATGAGAAACGTAAACATGTTCTACTTCCTGGGATGGGGCGCTTATATGCCAGGAGGATATGGACCCATTGGACTGCCGTATGTCCACAGGATTTACTTGGAATACCTCCAGAAGTTCAGGTTAGCTGCAGCCGGAAAGTGGACAGGATACAATGCAGCTTACTATTACTACTACCAGCTGACTGGAAATTCCAACTTCAAGGTGCAGTCCGTGTTGCCGAATGACAGCTATGGTCAAGCTCTGGCAAAGAACATACTGGACTATCACAGACCCTTCGGAGGGTATTATCCACCACCAGCTTGGGCTTCCAACATAACATCAGACGGGATCAATGAGAATGAGTATCCCTTAACGTTCTTTGTGAGAAGGCACGACAGGACATATCACACTTGGTCATTCAATGTTCCATGGTTAACTGCTATCATGCCCTATACTCCAGTCATGCTAAGTTCCGCAGACCCCTACGTGCAGAGCATGGGGATACAGAGCGGTGACATGGTCCAGTTTGAGGCAATAAACGAACCTTGGAGCGGTGGTCTCAGAACCACATTGACAGCTGTGGCATTCCTGGATAATGCCACCAGGCCCGGTGCAGCTTGGGTTGTAGTATCTGCCCAGGCTCTACCTGGATTCAGGGGACAGACTGCTGAGTCTCCGCAGGTGAAGTATAGCGTTCTAAATAACTGGGCCAATATCTCCTACATGCCACCATCTAGGGGAGGACAACTCTCTCCGACAACGGACAAGGCGTTCCCAATCATGTACCTAGATCCGATCACTGGTCAAACTTCATGGCACGATAGCAGGATAAAGATTGTGGGTAAGTCCTCTGCGACACAGGTACAGGTCACAGCTAACAAGTTCGTGTACATGGGCCAGGACTTCTCAAACCAGGATATTCTATCCACTATACTTAACCAAATGGGAGGTCAGATATCTGTCAGCAACTCCCCATCTACCCCGACCTTTGCACAACCTGTGAATGTGCCTCACCTGAGATTTGATGCCAACAACATGACCTCCACAAGTATATGGAGCTACGTATCGCCAGGATCCCTGGCACCAGGTTACACCATAGGCAACTACAAGGTGAGGTTCGGTTTTGCGACCGATCCTTCAAGTCAAGGGTGATTTTTCATTTCTCAGATTGAGGTGATCTAAATGTCCCAAACCCCACAAATTCAACTAGATATAAGACAAGGCGGAGTCCAGAAGGCTCTGCCCTATACCCCTGTGGCTAACTACGCGATCATAACTGACCTAAACAAGTGCTTCGGTTGTGCAGGTTGTCAGATGTCTTGTAAGGAGTGGAACACCTCAGGAATGTTCGGACCCTTACCTGACCTGGATCCCTACGGCAACCTTGATGTCATGTTCTGGCTAAGGGTACTCTACGTCGAGGTTGGTAATTATCCTCAAACCAAGGTTTACAACATCCCCATAAACTGCTTCCACTGCATGAATGCTCCCTGCGTAGAGGTTTGTCCCGTTGGCGCTACCTTCAAGAGGACGCAGGACGGAATAGTGCTCGTGGATTATGAGGAATGCATAGGAACTAAGTACTGCATTTACGCCTGCCCCTACGGTAACAGGTTCTTCGACTACGTTGAGGGCGTAACAAAGAAGTGCACTCACTGCTTCGACAGGATTTATGATCCAACACTTCCACCCGAGGAAAGAATACCCGCCTGCATTCACGGATGTATGGTTCAGGCAAGGATATGGGCAAACAGGTTAGACCCCACAGACCCAGGGAATATCCTCTTTGTGGATAAGGGAGGATTTGTCCTTGGACCAGAGACAGGAGCTAACCCAGCTAGCGGTTACCTGCCCTGGCACAGCGCATATGCAGCTGACAATGACGTGGAATTGCTAAGCGAGTCACAGTACTACAATGTCTGGACCTCTAACGGAGTGGTTCAGCTAGGCGCACAGGGGAACAACTCGACCTACACGGAGAGTAGTGGTTCAAACTCCAATTCAAGTTCTTGATTTTTTAGGTGATCCATCTGTCTGTTTCTATCTTGGATGTTTTGAACGTGAGGCACTCCACTTACGACATGTTTTCAGACCTGTTCCTATACAAGTTTGACGTTAATGAGTACCAGCAATTACTGGAGAAGATCAGAACCCTAGAGGAGAAGCTTGGCAAGTACATGGAGGAAACTGGGGTAGAGATCACGGAGATCAGGAAAGTGTTGGAGGAAAACAAGAGGAGCGATTACCTAATAGAGTACTCGTCCCTTTTCATTGCTGGAGTTGGGGTGAAGCCCCTTATCCCAGTGGAGAGCAAGAGGCTGTTCTCCCTCATGGGCGAGAGAGTCGCTACGTTCAAGTATAGTGACGTGGTGAGATTTTACAGCTCGAGGGGACTGGTGCCTAAGTTGGGATCGCAGTTCAGTCCTGAACCGGATCACATCTCCTCTCTGTTCGCCTTTATGTCACTTCTGGTGGAAGAGGAATTTCACAATAGAAGTACAGGGAAAGATGCATTTAAGGTAGTTCAGGACCAGAAGAACTTCGCAACATCGCACCTCTTCTCTTGGATACCAGACTGGATAAACGACGTTGTTCATGATCCAAGATCGAGGATATACAAGGTAGTTTGCTCTCAACTGGGTAACTGGTTAAAGTTTGAGAAGGACTTCCTAGGTGAAAGGTAGTGCTCAACGCGGGACTCCTAGTATCCAAGAGGGCTAGGGAAATAGTGGGGGATGAGGTTCTCAAAACGGTGTTTGAGGAGGCCAAGCTCTCCTATGTGGCTGAGATAGGGGATTTTATCTTCGAGGACCTGAAACAGAACGACGTCAAGTCCCTCTTGGTAATAAATGACGGAGGTAGAGAGACATGGATGGAGGACATTGACCAGAGGCTCGGAATATCTCCGCTAGCCGTGATCACAATACCCTACACCTGGTTTGAAGGTAAGAGTCAGGATTTCACGCTAGCCCTCCTCACGGGTTACTCTCTCAGGGCTGAACTCATGGACTTGGTGTACAGGGTTCAGCCTACCAGGTCTTCCCCAATCTCAAGGAGATCGCTTATCAAGTTGAAGGTATATGAATACAAGCCCTACCCAGTCCTCTACGACGAGGTTCACGCAGAGCGGGAGATAAACAGGGCCGTCGAGGCCTGTCCACTTAACCTAGTGGTGAAGACGCCTGAGGGACCCTCAGTGGGATCCCCAGAGAAGTGTACCGCCTGCGGGTACTGCAGCGCCTCCTCATTTCTAGGATATTTTGAAGTTCCAACGGCCACAACAGATCAGGTTGTTGCATTTATTAATGCAGTGGTGAAGTATTACTCCAAACCAGCCTCGTTACTGTTCACAGATGGGATGCCCTCAAAAATAGTTGAGGGAGTTTTCCCGTTTGTCATGCCCTGCGTAGCCTCAGTTCACGACTCCTTTGTCCTGGCAAGTTACGCTAGCGGATTGACGCCCATAGTTCACGTGTCGTCAACCTGTGGCACTAGGGATATGGCCCTGAAGAGACTAGAGGAGATCCCTTCACACTTCCCAGGAACTGACCTGAAGGTGAGGAAGGCCAAGGATGATGAGGAGCTGAGAAAAGTGCTCGAGGCACCTCCCCTAGATCTGGGGAGGTCGGAGATTCCCCTTGACGTACCTCTTCACAGGAGCAGGAGGAGATCTCTCCTCATCTGGTCAATTGAGGAGATGCCAAGAAAGGCCTCCATGAATCAGGACGACGTCGTACCTGGCGTCTACAATGTGGTCGTGGATCCCAATAAGTGCGTTCTATGCGGAGTCTGCGTGAGGGCTTGTCAAATGCTTGTACCAGACCTTAAGGGCAACGACGCTCTCGAACTAACCTACAATATACCGTACTGTATAGGATCTGAGAGATGCGTAAAGAATTGCCCAGAGAATGCGGTCTCTGTGACAGGTTTCGCGAAGATCTCAGACCTTAAAAAGAAGCTCATGAATAAGACCAATGTTGCCAAGTGTAGGATATGCGGAAAACCCATTGGGTCGGAGAAGGTCAAGGTAAGGGTGGACTCCATGTTGATCTCTCAAGGATTTCAGGGAACTGCACAGTACACGGACGTGTGTAACGAATGCAAGCAGAAGGAGTTAACTAAAATATGGCTAGAGAGACTTCTAAGTGGTAAGAGATGATACCCTATCTCATTGACGTAGAATCCGTGTTCGACTTCTCTTCGGTAAAGGGAATTGACCTCTATCACGAGGTTGCCAGCTCAATTCCTAGGTATTATCAGCCTAAGGATCTGGTAAACATCGTGTTGGGCAAGCTGGATCTCGCCTCGGTGAAGCCGTATCAAGATGCCCTCTTCCTGGAAGAACTGAACTATAGGGTGAGGATCTTCCTTGTCACTAACCTTCCGAAGTTAGAGATCAAGTCCTTACTCATGAGACATAACCTAGACGTGTTTGTACAGGATGTTATATCTCCCGAGGACGTGAATAGATATCTACCCTCGCAAGAGATATTTTCACATGCTGCAAGGAGAGCCAATACCGTGTTGGGAGTAATGAACTTCGTTACGCCACGCGTAGGATTTGCAATCAAGGCGAGATCGTTAGGGTTGAAGGTGACTTTACTCAGGAACAAGGCGACCCTTCCCCAAGATCTAGGGATAGGGTTTAAGCCCGACTTGATCACCTTGGCTGAAAGCGTTGCACAGCATAAGGTGGACTCCACAATGGGAGACTCGGCGCTGAGGTGTACTTGATGGTCATGGACACAGAGATCTTCTCCTGGTTCAAGGAGCTTGGCATGAAAGTGGACAAGGTAACTAGTGGAGGAGTATATTTTCACTTTACTGTCTCACCTCCCATGGGAGGTCTTCCAGTCTCCGTGATAAGGACGGCACCTGAGTCGACTTACTATATCGTTGCTGTTATTCTTGATCTGGATCAGTCCAAGTTTAAGGAGAGACCTGACCTTGTGTCACAGATAAAGAGGGAATTGTTAAGGCTCAACGTGGAGTTCTTCTTTACCCCTGACGAGAAGGCCCCTAGGAGCGTGCAGATAGCGAGGATTCTTTTTGCTGAGGGTTTAACCAAGAATGAGGCCTTAAGTACCGTAACCCTAATCAAGAACTCTGCTCTCCTTATCCTAGAACTCCAAAAGTAATATTTTTGTGGAATCTT
This sequence comes from Metallosphaera sedula DSM 5348, assembly GCF_000016605.1. Classification (NCBI taxonomy): domain Archaea; kingdom Thermoproteati; phylum Thermoproteota; class Thermoprotei; order Sulfolobales; family Sulfolobaceae; genus Metallosphaera; species Metallosphaera sedula. Next base: position 751,514 of record NC_009440.1, read on the forward strand.
AACACATGGTTATGTCAAGAAACGAAAGTAGAATACTAGCCCTTACAATCTCGTCTATTATTGCAATGATAGTTATAGGAGGAGCAATTTACGTTCTAGGCTCCATGAAGTTGCTACCTGGAAACTACATCCTCTATCTGGAGTTGGTGATCTGGATAGTTGGAGTTCTCCTAGTTACTTACCTTTTCTCTGTCCTGATTAGGAGGCGTCTCTCCACTGTAATTGGGGTAGATAACGCATCCTCGCTAGGTTTCGTAATCCGGGTTATAGGCTATGCCCTAGCCCTTGCGGGCGCAGTGTCTGTATTCAAGGTTGGTTTAGGTGAAGCCCTAGCGGCGGGAGGATTTGCAGGCCTAGTTCTCGGACTTGCATCTCAAGACGTTCTCTCTAACGTATTTGGAGGAATCATGCTCCTCTTATCTCGTCCATATAAGGTTGGACAACGCATAACAGTGTCAACGTGGCAATACGGCCTAGACTTTCCTACCTATTCGCCCAAGTACTTTTCCACAGACTATCTAATACCTGGATACACAGGCACAGTGGTCGACATTACTCTCCTCTACACCATTATACAGACCGACGAGTTGGCGGAGTTGAGGATACCGAACAGCATCATGATACAAGCAGCTATCTTTGTCCACGATAAGGAGGAAAAACGCAAGGTGAGGACCAGGTACGAGATCTCAAAGGATTTCGACCCAGACATGGTTGCAGAGAAGATAAAGGAAGAACTGAGCCATATGGACAACCTACTCGCTCCGCCAGTTGTTAGGGTACTTGAAGCAACTCAAACAACCTTCGTCTTTGGAATTGATGTGATTGCTAAGTCTGTATATGAAGAACCAGTTAGGAGCGAAGTAATAAAGAGGGTTACAAGAGTAGTTAGATCTCTTTCTCAGGAAGAGAAAGTAAATGGAAGTAAATAGAATTTTTAATCTCTAAAGAGTAACAGTTGCTATGACCAAGGAGTTAACTCCTCTCGAGAGACTCCAGCTAATAGTTCCCGGGTACAGGGGGTACAAGGCAAAGGATCTGATCAGACAGGACGACTTCCTAATAAGGTCATCAGTTAAGACTAAGCTAGAGAACGCATTGAATAAGATTGCGGAACTGGAGGCTCAAATAGTTTCCACCTCTCCCTTCTCTCCAGAGCTCAAGAAGCTTGAGTTCCTTGCATCAAAGATCAGAACCCTAGTATCTGAAATGGTCGCATCTCAGGGAGGAGGAGCAGATGTGTATGCAAGATACAAGATAACCACTGAAGCCCTTGATGAGATAGTAAAGAATGATCTAAACATGATAAATATAGCAAATCAAATCTACAATGACATAAGTGCCGGGAGAGTTGACTCCATAGATTCAATGCTGAATCAATTGCGCGAAGTGTTGGTGAGAAGGCAGGAGCTATTCTTCCCGCAGGAATACAGATGATTCTTGAAAGCTCTTTTACTTTTAGTGTTCTAAAACAACATTCTATACTCTATAAAGTCACTATTTATCAGGGATTAATGTAATGTGTAAAGCAACTTTAACTCAAGGAGAAAAAAATGTGAAAAGATTTAAAATATAGTATGCAAGTGATTCATATGTCGCTACAATTCAGAGGTCAAGTAATTAGTACGGAGAGAGAAGATGGAAGTTCCTTCATGGCTCCAGATGTTCTAGTTTTCAGGTATCCTAGGGAGCAGGTTACTTCAAAGTCTATTTTCATTGTTCAACCTACGGAGAACTGCGTCGTAATTATTCAGGGACAGGTGCAGGCGGTACTCCCTTCTGGTACGCACAATATACAATCTCCTCAGAACCCACTATCCTCGTTTATGGCTAAGTTCAGGTATAACCAGCTACCGTTTGATACGATTGCGCTGTTCATATCAATGACAAGGCATGAGGTCAGAATCCAAGGCAAGAGTCAGACAGACGATTTAGTCCCGTTGGATTATGAAGTTGCAGTGTATTACAGAGTAACTGACGCTGCTAAATTGACAGTGAACGTTCAATTTGCAGGTGCTTTCTTCAAGGACGGAGACTTGGCAGCATACCTAGCGCCTATTATTGATCAAGAGGTTAGTTCGATTCTGAACCAGGTTAAACTGGTAGACGTTTACAAGAAGTTTGGGGACATCTCCATGGCTGTCACTGCAGCCCTGAAGCAATTCTTGGCAGAACTTGGAGTAGAGCTGATTTCAGTTAGGGTAACAAGACTAATCCCAGAGGACCCTGAACTCAGGAGAATAATTCAGCTAAGGGACTTAGGCCTAGAAGTTGAGATGGCCGTGAGAATGGGATTAGCGAGGATACTTACTGAGCAGGGCAATCCAGCTAGCGTGAACATGGCCATAGGGACTCCCTACTATCCAAACCTCTCCACACTTGTCAACTTGCCCCAGAGGCTCTTCCAGGTCTCCATGGGGTCTGGGAAGGAGGGTGAGAGTGACGAGCAAAATAAACCCAAGAGCTCTTAGCTGGAGTGTAGGAGCAGGGATTGGCTACTCCTTTATCCTTACTATAATCATGGCGCTATCGTCCCTCATACTCAAGGGTTTCTATCCACCTTTCCAGTTCTCAATTGCTCCAGTGAAGTCTCTCGTGGTATCGCCAGTTGAGGGAGTAGTCCAGTTACTAATCTTGATAGCATTATTGGCCTTTGTTTTCCCCATAAGAGGCGAGACCATCTCCAAGGAACTAAAGAACGTAAGGAAATTAGCGGTGTTCGTTGCGGTGGGTTACCTGGTCCTCTCCCTTCTCCCCTACGCCATAACAACGAGCTACATTCAGGCGTATGTAGGCTTGGTCATAGCATTCAATATTATAAACGGGGTAGTGGGAGGCGTAGGGGCCAGCATCTAGAGGGATACGACACGATCTAGTTATTTCGTACCATGTATTTGAAGCCAGGTTTAGTGACCCTAGGACGGGGTCAGCTGAATCGCGTATGTTAGAGTGACCAGGACTTTTTTTAGTATCTTGGGAGACCAGTAGATTATGCCTAACTTGTATAAGTAAATCAGAGCTAACCCTTTTGTCCGAACTTCAGTGAGAGGAAACATCTCTTTCTAGAGATGCAGTCAGGTTCGCCTCCCTTACTTCTTATCCTGAGAAAGGAAGAGAGTGTAAACTCCATCAGGGAAGTTATGAAGGCGTAAACCTCAGCCTCCTCGGTCTCCTCCGGATCTTGCTGTAAACCCTTCACTATCTCATCCTTTTCCTCAAGGTATTCTGACCTATCCCTATACACTACTTGGAACACCATATCGTCATTTTCGTATCCTTCTGTAGTCCTCTCATCATCAAAATAGAATGTTCCACGCTTGGCTCTGTATGGTTTTCCCGTCATCTCTAGCCTATCCACGAAGAACTGACTCACGATCTCCTCTAACTCCGTCTCTATATCTCCAACCTGTAGTGCGTTAAGTAGCGGATAGTCGTAAAAAGTGTCAGAGCTAAACTTCGCACATATATCTGCAAACTTCCGCCATCTTAGCATCTTGTCCTCAAATCTCATCTCCCGCTATTCCTCTTTAGGAGAGTAAGTGTCCAACCATTTTTAATATGTGTAAACATCTCCTTTATCTTCGCCTTACCACTCCAATGAATTGGTATCACTTCTTCCGTCTTAAATAGTATCACTCCTCAATATATAGAATAACATGAATTGCAATTTAGGTTCTGGGGATTCTCACATCACGTTCAGTGACATTATGGATGCAAATCTCTTGAGAAGGAGATATCAGGACTATGAGAAGTCTCTCAAAAGGAGCAAACCGAGGGAGCTAATGCTTGTGGTCAGGGACTTTCTTTTCTTTGTGAGAGGACTAAAGAGTAGCGTAACTTCATCCTGGCTGAAGAGCAATCTGGCAGAGCAGGAAAGGATAGCAAGTAGGATCTTCACTGTTCTAAGGCTGAGATACCTGATCCTCTTCCTATACAGGAGGATTGTGGACGGACTGGTTTCTAGGTTATTGAACCTGATTAGGTTGTTAGTTACTAGGATTTCATTCACTTGATTTTTTTTTAAACTACTAGCTAGGTTATCTCGTAGGGGACTGTAAAGTTCCCAGAGTAGAGGTCTATCCACATTCCGCTCTCAGCATGCCCAGGTATGGGACAGGCAATCCAATAATATCCACGGGGAAGATCCTTTAGAAGTCCAGAAACGGACGTTCCTCCAGATATTCCGTTTCCATTATTGTAACCTATCTCAAAGATGACCTTTCCATCCTGAGAAAGGACTAGTTGATTGGGAATAGGGGTGTTGTTCTGAACCACCGCGAGGGCATGGCCCGTTGGTTCCGGATTGTAGAAGGTGAAGAGGATACTCCAGTTAGCGGGAATGTATATCTTCATTTCGCCGTTTGTAGTTCCATTATAGTCTAGGAAATTGGGAGCAGTGGGTGAAGCGTATAAATAAATGAACACCGTATAGTTCTGCGCGTCATAGTTTAGCTTCACTGCGCCTGGAGGTAAAACTTGCTTGGTCTCATTAGTTGTATTGTTGGTGATCTGCTTTGTACTGGTGTTGTTGACCATGTTAGTGGTGTTCTGCATCTTTGTAGTGTTGGTGAATGTATTACTAACCTTAACTGACATGTTACTTGGGGTCAGGGTTTGAGTTGTATGTCTTGAGATCACAAATAGCGAAATTCCTATTAATGCAATAATTATAATAACTAATCCAATTTGCCAGGCTTTCATAGGTTGTGAGACGTTCGTAACTCTTTAAGTTTTTGCCCAAATCTGTTAAGTCCTTTCCAGGCCCTGCAACTAAGGTGATAGGTCCTAAAACGTCATACGATCCACGTTAACTACTTGGAGACTTGATCCTGAATTGGGACATGAAATTAATATGACAGTTTCTTAGGGTTTATAGATGACAAAAGTCAAGGCCTTCCTTCTGATATTGATGTCCTTTGCCATTTTCCTGTCCATTTCAAAGTTTCATCTTCCGCTCTCTTTATCTCTTTTCTCCGCACTGGCGTTCTGGACTGGGATAGGAGCTCTTCTTTTCCCAAGGCTTAAGTGGGGAGGTGGAAAGTTCTACTGGATAACATTCCTGGCTTATTTCATCTATCATTCGCTGGTCTATGCCTTAGTTCTTGGCATGATTGAACCTGGAGGGATAACTGCCCTAAGGTTAGTGAGTCAGATTCACCTTGGTTACGGCTTCGAGGTCCCTCCTCCACTTGAATACTTCCCCTATTGGATATCCCAGTCCCCAGCATTCTGGATCATACTGGGGGGCTACGAGGCCGACGTAGTTCCCTACACTATTTTCATGGGCTTACTCCTGGGCAATCTCATGGGATTGAACGTTTCCTACATCACCAGGCTCGGCCTCCTGAGGAGAAGGATGGGGATAGCTAGGTCCCTTCTGGTTTTACCCTCGGTAGGTGTCGTGTCTGGGGCATCGTGTTGCCTTGCACTTCCCACGATAATTCTGTACACCTTTGCACTCTCAATCCCTTCCATTGCCTCTCCTATCCTTCTAGTCTTATCATCGCCTACCTACTTCACTTTCGTATATTACGGACTACCCGTCCTATCAGCTCTGGCCCTTTACGTGAATCTTCGCCTCGTTTCGAGAATGGTGCTCACATGCGAGAGGCAAAGGGAGTTAAATCCAGATAGTCCTTCGTGATTCAGTTAAGGATGTGGGATTCCCTTCATCAAATAATCAACTTTAACTGGGGAGTTAAAAATCCCTTGAGCGAAGGGATCTTTCACGTTGACTCAAACCCTCATAAGTTAAAAGCAAACAGCTAATTATACCATATGACAAGAAAACTCCTCATGCACGTAGGCCCCGTAACCATAGACTACGACGTATTGGTTGCGGGTCTTAGGGGTGACACAGGATTCACCTCGCAGGAATTCATCGATGCAATGTCGTTTTCCCTGAAGTATCTAAGAAGACTCATGGGAGCTGACGAGACCTACCAACCTTTCATAATACCAGGGGGAGGTACCTCTGCCATGGAAAGTGTGGCCTCTGTCCTGAGACGCGGAGACAAGGTCTTGGTAGTATCCAACGGCGTGTTTGGAGATAGATGGAAGGCAATTTTCAACCGCTATCCTGTGGCGGTAGACATTATCAAGGCTAACCCTGGTGAATACGTGAAGCCTGAGGAAGTTGAGGAAAAGGTTAGTGAGGAGAAGTACACTCTCGTGGCGATGACTCACGTCGAGACTAGCACCGGTGTTAGGGAACCCATACAGGAGGTCACAAAGAGGATCAGGGATAAGGTTGACCTCATCGCGGTTGACGGTGTAAGTAGCGTTGGGGCAGAGACCGTGAAGGCCAAGGATTATCAGGTGGATATCTATCTCACCGCGAGCCAGAAGGCCATTGGGGTTCCACCAGGTGCGGGTCTCCTGGTCCTCTCCGAAAGGGCAGTATCTAGGCTATCTGACGAGTCGGTTGCTGGATATTACCTTAACCTCAAGAACTGGATTGACGTTATGAGAAACCTTGAGGAAGGGAAGGGTTCATATTTCGCAACTCTTCCCGTTCACCTCATCTTTATGTTAAGCAAGGCCTTTGAACTCATGGAGAAGGAGGGACTAGAAAACAGGATTAAGAGGCACGAGAAGGTGGCCAAGGGCATTAGGGCTGGGATTGAAAGCATGGGTCTAGACATAGTGGCCAAGAGACCTGAGGCCTACAGTAATACCGTCACCGGGGTCCTTCTAAAGAAGGCCAACGCTGGAGACGTCTTGAGGGAGGTCATCTCTGAGGGGTTGGAACTTGCACCTGGGGTTCATCCCGCCCTCGCAGGAAAATACTTCAGGATTGGCCACATGGGCTGGGTTAATCCCAATGACGTAATTACGACCATAGCAGTGCTGGAAAGGGTTCTGAAGAGGTTAGGTGAACCCGTCAACGTCGGTGAGGGAGTAAGGGCGGTTCAACTCACGTATTCATAACTTTTTCGTGGAGCGTTTAATCAGTATTCCTATCTCCTTCCCCAGTCTAACTAAGAATAGAGTGGAGCCAAGCTCCACAAGATAGTCCACAACGGCAAGGACGACACAGATCGAGGGATTTATCTGCCCCGTCACTTCTCTAAACGTGAATAAACTGATGGGGTAATCGAAACCCCAAAATAGGAGTGACAGTAGAATGTAAGTAATCTTCATCAATATAATTTCGAGACTCGAAGTTAAAAACAAAATTGTTTCAGCAAACTCTCCGTCTTAGGCTGAAACTTTCTTGAGGTACTCCATTATACCGCCGGACTTTAGGATATCCAGTGCCATTCCCGTAATTCCCTTACCCTTCAGGACTCTGCCGTTCACAGTAATCTCCCCTGTCTCGACGTTAATCTTAACGACATCACCTTCATTTATTTCCTTGGTTGCGTTGGGTAAGGTTATCAGGGGAAGCCCGTTGTTTATGCAGTTCCTGTAGAATATCCTTGCGAAACTTTCAGCTATCACGGCTTTCACTCCTGCGGCCTTTAGCGCGATTGCAGCCTGTTCCCTAGATGAGCCCATACCAAATACCTTCCCTGCAACGATTACAACACCCTTAGAGGCCTTCTTGTAGAACTCTGGGTCCAAGGGTTCCATGGCATGCTGAGCTAGGTAAGCGGGATCCGTGTACTTCAAGTGCCTTGCTGGGATTATGATATCAGTATCTATCTTATCACCGTACTTCAGAACTGGACCTTCCACGATCATTGCACATCCCTCGGATCAGTTATGTACCCTGTAGCTGCTGAGGCAGCCGCAACCGAAGGCCCGGACAGGTAGACCTTAGCCTCGTTGCTCCCCATCCTACCCCTGAAGTTCCTGGAGCTCGTGGAAACTATAACCTCCCCTGGACCAGCGACTCCGAAGTGACCGCCTAGACATGGCCCGCAGGTACCGTAGGTCACCACACATCCAGCATTAACTAGGTCTTCGATGTAACCCATTTCCATGGCCTGCTTAAACATCGTGTAGGAAGAGGGAATGGCTATACACCTGGTCTTGACCTTCTTCCCCTTGAGGATCTCCGACGCAATCCTGAAGTCTGATAGCCTACCGTTGGTACAGGAACCGATGTAGACCTGATCCACTGGGACCTTGGACTCCTCCCTTGCGGTCTTAACGTTGTCTACGCTGTAGGGCGCAGCCACAAGCGGTTCCAGTTTGTCTAGCTCAATTGTGTGCTCATCTAGATACTTTGCCCCAGGATCTGGGGTCACGAGCTCAACTTCCTTCCCCCTCATGGTCTTTATGTAATCCTTGGTCTCGACGTCAGGGACAAACATGAGGGCATCAGCGTTCATCTCTATCCCCATGTTGGAGACCGTCGCCCTATAGTCCATGGGGAAAGCCTTGGGGTTCTCGACGTGAACCTCTATGGACATTCCGTTAAAGTAATCAGCCTTGAACTTACCCAGCAACTCTAGGGCTACATCCTTTCCATTTATCCACTTACCGGGGTTTCCCTTGAGGGTTACCTTGAAGGGCTGAGGAACCACTAGCCAAGTTTTACCCGTGATCACGGCGGCAGCAACGTCGCTTGCTCCCATTCCCTGGGCAAACGCTCCCACGGCACCAGAGGTTGTCGTGTGACTGTCGGCAGCCACAATCACCTGACCAGGTAGGGCGTATTGTTCTATGAGAAGCTCGTGAAGAATGCCCACGTTAATATCATGAAAGTTAGGTAGTCTCATCTCCTTCACGAACTTCCTTATGTTACCTTGGATCTCTGCGCTTCTGACGTCAGGTGGCGGTGCCAAGTGGTCGAAGGCTACAACTATTTTTGTCTTATCGAAGATCTTCATCATGTTAGCCTTCTCCATTACCTCAATTACGTGATATCCCGTTAGGTCGTGGAAGGCCACTATGTCAGTCTTTGCCTCTATGACGTCACCGGGCGAAACAGTTTTTCCTGACGCCCTTGAAAGTATTTTTTCAGTTAATGTACCTGTCATATCAAGGCAATGTATTATACGCTAAAAATTAAGCTTTCCATTAAACATAGTTCGTTTTTCGTCCTAACTTCGTTTCGGATAGACGAGATAGCCCTTCCCCTTCTCGTAGGAGATGAAGGTGTATCCGCAGTTGGGACAGGACTTTGTAATCACGTTGCCTTCCTTGATGAGCTTCTCCTCGACCACTTGCTTGCACGATGGGCAAGTTCTTCTGGCCATGAAGTTGGTTTAGGTTAGAAACTCTTTAAAGGGGTAAGGCCAAGGAGCCTGCACTCCTATGGTACAAGTAATATAATGGTAGTTAAGGGACCTGAAAGTTTTTAGCCGTAAGGTCTTACCACATACCCTCTAAACGTTTTCACATCTAGCCATTTTGTTGGTGTTACAAGGCTACAAGTGCTGATGAAGGTTAGGATTATTTAATGGTTTTGAGACTCGTTATGGTCAACTTTCATGACATGGTGTACAGTGAGCTCCTCATGGAGAGAAATCCTTCCACCAGAGGGAATGCTCTATCTGCGAGGTTAGAGTAATTCAGCGATATGCAACTTGATGTTGTTCAGCCTTCAGTTGCAGGGGCCACGAGTCACTAGTTTCGTGAAATGCGGTCCCTCACTTTACAGTTAATCTTTAGATTGTTTCTAGTCTAGAAGCTAAATTGGTCACAATCGAAAAGTATATTTTGGGAAATCCATATTATACAAGTTTAGGATGGTTACTCATGGATGATGTAAATAAGAGAATAATTCTGTACCTGATGAGAGACTACAGGTACTCGCAAAGGAAGATCGCGAAGGAGTTGAACATATCCCCTCCTGCGGTCAACTATAGGGTAGAGAGGATGACCAAGGACTTGATCATAAAGAGGGTCGCGCTTTACGTTAACCCCAACTTTTACGGGAAATATCACGGTTACGTGGCCTTCCCGAACACGAGGGATTGGGATGGGGAGTACGTCTTTAAGGTGAAATGTATTGAACACGTTAACGTCTACGAAATTGAGGCCGAGAGCAAGGAAGGGCTGAAGACCAAGATTAGTGAGATGTCCGCGAAGCTCGGGGAACCGACCATGGTTTACATTCCAGAACAGACCCCCTATAATCCTTCCACGTTTGATCTCAGGCTTCTCTCCGTACTCAAGGAAAACCCCACCATGACTCCCGTGGAGTTAAGCGAGAGGCTGAAGGTCTCATCGAAGACTGTGAGGAGGCACCTGAGGTACCTCTACAAGAAGGAGTTCATTAGGTTAGTTCCCATCGTCGACCTTGACAAATCTGGGGTTATCATGTATGCGGTCTTTACAAGCAAGGTTGAAATTGCAAAGAAGTTCTTCCATTCAACCCTGTTCAGGGAAGTATCTGACAAGGATGCTGGAGTCTTCGTGAACATAGGTAATTCAATTCAAGAAGTTTGGGATAAGGTAAGCAAATTCAGGGAGTTTGATCCCAAAGCGGACCTCATGATAGCCCAGTCTTACGACGTGGCGTAAGGTAATATCGAGCCAATTCATAAAAAAGGTTTTACCACAAGTATTACTGTGTGAGTTACGCTTTCATCCGAGATAACAAGGTTTACTTGCTGTCCAACGGCGTGTTGACAGAGATTAACGAAAGGTTGAAGGTTAAGGACAGCGTTATGGGATATGTCGTATCGGAGGAAGGAGGAAAGATAAGGTTCACGAAGGTTCCGATTCACGATTGTTCCAGGCTTTCCTACTTTTCCGGCGTTTTGAGGGATTATCTAAAAGGTTCGGTGGCCGTATTTGAGTCCTCAGAATCTGCTTGCGTTCTGCTCAATCCACCTTCCCTAAAGACTGGACTAACTTACGACCTCGTTGCCGGGAGGGTGTTTCTTAGGGGAGATAAGAGGTCAGTCATGGAGGCCATGGATCAGTATGACGTGGTTAAGTTTGCCCTCGAGAGGTACGGAGATGAGGAGGTCAAGAGGAGGGCAGTTATCTCTCTGGTTAGGCTGGACAAGTGCGACGAGGCTATTTCCCTGTATACCTCCCTGAAGGAGAAGGACCCCGAGGAATCGCTTGCGGTAGCTGAGTGCTACGAAAAGACGGGGAAGGAACTTGAGGCCCTTAAGATTTACTCCTTCTTTTCGGAGGAAAAGTACAGAGAACTGGAGAGTAAGTTGATAGCTAAGGCTGACGCTCTCATCACAGAGTTCGAGAAGCAGGGCAATCCCAAACTGTTGATTGAGGCTCTCAACGTTCTACCCACGTACGATATTCCAGCTGTGAAGCTTGGGCTTCACTACCTTAACAAGAACAAGGTGGAGGAGGCAGTGAACATGTTCGAGGAAGCCCTCAGAAGGAACAGAAACTTCCAGAACCTAGTCCTCTTGGGATCGGCACTCCTAAGGAAGGACCCCAAGAGGGCGCTCGAGGTCTTGGATGAGGCCCAGAAGATCAGGAGAACGGCCCCCCTTGCATACCTGAGGGGGAAGGCCTTTGAGGCCCTCAACTCTCCACCCCACGCAATGAGGGAGTACCTCTACGCCTGCAGGGAGGGCGTAGTAGAGGCCTGCTCCAAGGCCATACCCGCAACTAGGCAAGAGTTTGACCCGGACCAGTGGATAGGTTACGTCCTATACGGCTACGAGATAAGATCAGTCCTTGGGAGAGGGGGGATGGGTTACGTCCTACTCGCCGAGAAGAACGGGAAGCAGTTTGCCATGAAGGTAATGAAGAAGGAGTACAGGATGGACGAGTTCCTGTACGAGGTCGCAAAGATGCAGGAGATCTCCAAGGGCTCTAGGAATATGGTGAGAATCCTTGCGAACTTCATAGACGAGAACTGGACCGACTACTACGGTTCTCCCCCAGCGATTGTCATGGAGTACATGGCTGGGGGTGACCTTAGGAGGATACTGGCGGATGAGGAGTACTCGTCTCTAAGGCACTCCGTAAGATGGGGAGAGGTTGTTTCCCTGATCTACTCCCAGATCGCAGATGCCGTGATTCACCTCCACAAGCAGGGATATGTTCACGCTGATATAAAGCCCTCGAACATCCTATTTGACAGGGCCTTGTCTAAGTATGGGGAGGAGGCTGAACAACAGCTGTTGAAGGGAGACGTAATTCCTAGGTTATCCGATTTCGGTAGCTCCATCAGGGTAGGTTCCCCCGTTATTCACTATACACCCTATTACGCTCACCCGAAGCAGAGATTCGGAGGGAAAGCCGAGACCAGCATGGATGTTTACTCCTTCGTTGTGTCGCTCTACGTTACCCTGACCAACAACTTCCCCTATCCCGAGTGGCTCGAGAGGGAACTTGAGGAGGCTATTATCTCTCCCGAGAAAAGGGCTGACGCTCTCAAGGACTTCTATTCTGTTGAGCCAAGGATGGACTACGTTCCTCAGGAGTTCAGGGAGATAATCCTGTCCGGACTTAGGGGAGATCCAACCATGGAGCAGATAAGGAGGGAGTTACTGTACGTGGCCAAGTACGACTACAACCTTCCCGTAGAGGTTAGCGTATAGGTAGAGAGATTGGGTAGGCCATCTAGAAACGGGAAAACATGCCTTTATTCACCAACCTTTAATCTAGGTTAGGACCTAAGGTGCCAGGATAGTAGTTAATTTACGCTTATTCATAGCCTTGAGGTTAGATCTCCTGCGTTTCAAGTTGCACAACTTTTGGGTTAAAGACTATAACTGATCTTAAGGGTAATTAGGCAGGATCCCTAAGTTCATATCTCAGATATCAACTAAGTTCCTTCAATGTGTTTTTACTCCCTCCCACAATAAACGGTTAAAGGAAGCGTCTCGCCTGGAGGGACTGCCCGAGATACTTGTGTATTTGACGTTCGAAATGCCTAGAATACACACCAAATCGACAAAGTCTCTCACTTGGATAACTATTAGGAACTTGATGAGGCAGATTCACACCTAAAATTTTCGAGGGAGACAATCTCTAGATCTGGTAATATTCTTGAAATCTTTTCTGCAATATCTTTCAGTCTACCTCGAGGATCTCTCTTGCCATTAATTATTCCGTTCGCGTATGTCATGACAACTTTGTAAATCTTTTCGAAGTCAGTATCGTTGGTAATCAAAGTAATTTTATCAAACTCCCGTCCCTCAAGGAGCGAATACAGTTTACTGAAAATTATTATATCAAACGCGCTCGGGTTTTTTTGTAGATTATTCAATGTCTTGTCTATTTCTCTAATAATTAATATTATATCCTTTAATGGACCACTATAAACACGATTTACTACTTCAAAAGTTGTATTTATCTTGATTTCTATATCTTTTATAAAATCTCTTAAGTTATTACTTTTCTTAGGACCATAATTATCTTTTATTTCCTCATAGCTAAGATTAATAATTTCATCCTTTCCATCTTGAATGATCCTCTTGCTTAGCATTTTCCTTATACCTCCTCGAGGAATAGCTCGTTTGGCCATAGGTTATTCTTGGCTGTTTCTTATGAATAAGGCGTTTTTTGTAGACACGAATATTCTTGTTTCATGGTTATATTATAGGGGGAGCAGGAGTCACAACTTAATAAATGAGGTTGTGAGTTGCATAAATAAAGGTGGAGGAAGGCCTAAGGTTTTAGAGGACACGGTTGAGGAATTGGCTACAATAACCTCCGATGCCTACCTGATGGCAGGAATTATTTTGAAAGAACGTCTTAAACCTGATTGGGACGTCTCAGGGTTATCGAAAAGGGCAGGAATCCTTGAGGAAATACTAGTGAAATATGACGAGATCTATGAAGAGACCTATGACCGCTTGAGTAAAAACCTAAAGAAGGCTAGGATTTACAAAAAACTTATCTCTGGACATGAAATGCAACATAATACCTTTTAAGACTGTTATTTCCCCCATAATCTCGTTCTTTAGCAGGAATATAACTATTGGTATCCCGAAAATAAATACTGTGGAATTTATTAAGTCGATTAGCTTTCTTTCTTTAGATACATGAATCGTCTTAATATTAACTTTCTTCTTAGAAATTTTCATCTGACCCATGATTGAATATAGGTAAGTCAAGAAATGGAGATAAATGCTGTAGTAGTACGCTATAAAATAACCGGAGTAGTCCTTTGAGGTCTCCTCCACGAAATTATCAAGGTTCTTTTCTAGTACTCTTATGAATTTTTCCAGTTTATTCATGGCTAATTTCCTGTATTCTCCAATCGTGGTGTTATGCTCCACGAGGGAATTATAGAGGTCTAATTCCTCTTTCATTTTCTGGTACTTTTCGGAAATGATTTCCAATGCATCATCAGATAAGGGGTTGGCTAAAGCATTAATTAACATTTCACCTATTTCAATAATCTCCGTGCCATACCTTTCGACGATGTAATCTCCCATCTTTTCAATTAACCTAGAGATATGAAGGGGTTTAGCAGTGTCCCACTCAGCATACTCCGAAAATGATCTCAAAATCTCTTCAGATAGCACTCTCTTTTACCCCAATATCTAACTTCACGGCTAGAACATAAATGAGTGTAGTTTATCACCAGCTTCTGCAGATAAAGCCATCAGAGGAGTCAAGAGGGTGAAGAGTATCCTTCTGACATGAAAGGCCCTCTAATATGAAAGACGACAAAAAAGAGATACTTCGTGTGATGGATGTGATTGATGGTTCTCTTACTTTTATCTAGGGACCTTGAGTTTGAGGATCACATAGGCGAGTTCATAGGAAAGTTCGTCGAGAAAGCGTCACAATTTAACATTACTGGGGATTGAGGGGGCGGAAGTCCCTATCCGCGTGGGGATGGATAGCCCCAGAAAAGATTTTGTATCAAGAGAAACTTCTATATAGCGTTGAAATCAAAAGGCAACAAGGTAACCCTCTCATTCAAGTACAGGGCATACCCGACACCAGAGATAGAGAGAAAACTCATCAACACGATGGAAATAGAGGCGAAAGTGTACAACAAGTTACTGGACTACATCACGGAGAGAAGAAGACAGGGAATGAAGGCAACACAGTTCGACACTCAAAAGCTACTTAAGGACATGGACGAGAAACACGAGATGTACTCTAAAGCCCTACAAATGGTAAACAACGTCCTATGGTACAACATCAAGGTGTTATCAGAACTAAAGAGGAACGAAAAGAAAGTGGGGAAACTAAGGTACAGGAAGGCGTTCAAGATAGTCTGGTACAACCAATCTGGGTTCAAATTGCGAGGCGATAAGCTCCATCTATCCAAGATAGGAGAGATCAAGCTCCTTCTACATAGGCCAGTACAGGGAGAAGTGAAAGGGGTCATCCTGAAGAGAAGTAAAACAAACAAGTGGTACGCTATCTTTCAAGTTGAGCAAGAGAAGCAACCCCTAGAAAGGACCGGTAGAGCCGTGGGGATTGATCTAGGTATAGAGAAGTTCGTTACAACGAGCAATGGTGTTGTAATCGAGAACCCTAAACTCCTAGATAGGAGGGAAGAGAGGATCAAATTGTTACAAAGGAGATTATCGAGAAAGAGAAGGGGTTCAAGGAATTACGAAAAGGCTAGACTGAAGCTCGCTATGGCTTACGAAAGGCTTGAGAACACTCTTAAGGATTATATCCACAAGATAACCACGTGGTTAGTCAAGGATCATGACGTAATAGTTGTTGAGAAACTGAATACATAAGGGATGGTACAGAGCTCTTTCGGTAGGTTGAGGAAGCACATCTTCTACTCCAAGTTCTCAACCTTCCTCCATCACCTCTCCTACAAGGCTGAAAGAGCTGGTAGGAGGGTGGTCGAGGTGGACCCAGCTTACACGTCGCAGACCTGTTCTAGGTGCGGGTACAGGGGAAAACTTGGTCTGTCTGATAGGGTATTTCGTTGCCCTAATTGTGGTCTTGTAATAGATCGTGATTACAACGCGTCCCTAAATATCTTGAAACGCGGGGTCGGGACTGCCCCTCTGCCTGTGGAGGGGGAACCTCTACTGTTCACCTTTCACGAGGCGGTGTACAGCAAGTTCTCCCAAAGAAGCAGGAAATCCCCATCGCGAGGTGGGGATGCTCAGTCCGTAAGGGCGGAGTAGTTCACCGTGTATTGATAATAGAAGGAGATATTTCACAATCTAGCAGAGCGCGATAATCCACGCTAGCTTAACAAGGTTAACGTTGACACTCAATTAATTTAACAGGAAATCCTTTTAGGTAAAAGCTCGAGATTATCCCATGATAGTTAAAACGCTCATGAACCCAAATCCCCCCATAATCTCAGTTAGTGACGGACTCAAGGAGGCCTTTAAGAAGGTTAACGACAGGGGGCTAGGCAGGGTCATAGTGGCAGACGAGGTTGTGAAGGGTATCCTTTCCACAAGGGACCTCCTCTCAATTCTCCTCAGCTTCTGTCCCTCAGCTTGCACGCAGGCTGACCTTTACAAGATGGGAGTTACCCCAGCCTCAGGCTACATGACCGTGAATCCTATGACCGTTGCAGAGGACCAGGACGCCCTTGAGGCAATCACAATCATGGTGACCAGGAACTTTGGGTCTCTCCCTGTGGTCAATGCCTCACGTAGGCCTGTGGGGATGGTCACGGAGAGGGACTTTCTCCTCATGTTTCAGGACCTTGACCCCATGTTTTCCGTGTCGGGTTTCGTCACCCCTAGAGTGAATACTGTGTTTCGAGACACCCTACTGGAACAGGCAGTTAGGATGATGCTGAGGAGGGGGTTCAGGAGACTTCCAGTGACTGACGAGGATGGAAAAGTAGTTGGCATGGTAACTGCAGCTGACGCGGTGAAGGCAGCAGCGAAGGCCGTCGAGAAACTTGAACCGGAGCTCTTCTTCGGGAGGAGGATAAGGGATATCATGAAAACTCCAGTGGTAACGGTGGAAGAGGACAGGTCAGTCAACGAGGCAGCTGCGCTCATGATCACGAAGGGGATCGGGGCCCTGGTTCTCCTGGACAAGGAGGGAAGGGCTAAGGGGATTGTGACCGAGAGGGACCTGCTCATCGCCCTTCACTACCAACTCCATCTTCCCTTCGTCAAGGGTAAGAGTCACGCATGAAGCTCGTAATCACGGAGAAGCCCAGCGTTGCGCTGGATATAGCGAGGGCCCTGGGTAAGCCAACGAGAAGGCAAGGTTACCTCGAGGTTGGGGAATACCTAGTTACGTGGACCTACGGTCATCTCCTCGAGATTGGCGAGATTGCGCCGAAGAGGTGGAATTTGAAGGATCTTCCCATTTTCCCTGAGAAGTTTGAGTACGACTTGATCAAGGGTAAGGAGAGTCAGTTCAAGGTTGTGAGGAAACTGCTTGAGGGAGCTGACGCGGTAATAAACTGCGGTGATGCCGGGAGAGAGGGCGAGCTCATAGTGAGGGAACTCCTCGAGTTCACGGGATATCGCGGGAAAGTGTTGAGGCTCTGGACCTCGGAGGCCCTCACACGGGACGTGGTGTTGAGAGAGCTCAGGAGATTGAGGCCAAGCTCGGAGTTTGACAGCCTCTACTACAGTGCCCTAGCCAGGCAGAACGGCGACTGGATCGTGGGGATTAACCTGACCAGGCTCGTCACCTTGAAGGCAGGCGGTGGGGAGGTCTGGAGTGTTGGGAGGGTCCAAACTCCCACCCTCGCGATGATCGTGAAGAGGGACAGGGAGATAGAGGCGTTCAAGCCAGAGATCTACTACGTTGTGCTCGCGGGGTTTGAGGGAGAGATGAAGGGTGTGATGTTGAGGAATGGGGAGGAGGCAAGACTCGCAAGGGAGGAGGCGGAGCAGGTCGTGAATGCCTTGAAAAGCGTGAGGAGCGGGAGAGTTGAGAAAGTGGACGTGGAGAGAAGAGAGGAGAGGCCCCCACTACTCCACTCGCTCACTTCCCTGCAGAGGGAGGCAAACACGCTGTATGGCCTGTCCGCAAAGAGGACCCTCGACGTTGCCCAATCCCTGTACGAGGAGTGGAAGCTCATAAGTTATCCCAGGACTGACGCACGCTACCTTGGGGAGGGGAACAGGGATCTGGTTAAGGACGTCTTAAGGAAGCTTGGAAGGGGAGAACTGGTCCCTAGGGTAGACCGCGTGGGGAAGAGGGTATTTGATTCCTCAAAGCTCACTGACCACCACGCAATCATCCCGCTGGATAGGCCACCCGAGAACCTTCCGGCAATTCACAGGAAGGTGTACGACCTCGTGTACAGAAAGTTTGTTGGGGCCTTCATGGACGATTACGTGTATGAGTTGCAGAGGGTATTCATAAGACTTGACGGTGAGCTCTTCCTGGTTGAGGGAAAGAGGAACCTCCAGCTGGGCTGGATGGAGCTTTATCCCCACGAGGATAACCCCCTGAAAATCCCGAGCGGGGAGGTGAGGAAGGAGTGGGTGAAGGCCGAGGAGAGGCAGACCAAACCCCCCGCAAGGTTCACCGAGGCCTCCCTTCTAAGGGAAATGGAGAGGCTAGGGCTGGGGACACCGGCGACCAGGGCCGGAATAATAGAGACACTCCTCGAGAGGGGTTACGTGGAGAGGAGGGGGAAATCCCTTTACTCCACGGATAAGGGGAGAGAACTCGTGGATAAGCTGGGGGATAGCAAGGTTGTTAGCCCCGACATGACGGCGGAGTGGGAGAGGCAACTTGAGGAGATCTACGTGAAGAGATTGGGGGAGAAGGGGTATCAAGAATTCATGGAGGGAATAAGGAGGTTCACAAGGGAGGAGGTCGAGAGGCTCATGAAGAGAGAGTTTAAGGTGGAGAGAAGGGCAACCCCTGAAATGCTGAGGTTAGCTAGGGCCGTGTCCAGGGATCTCGGGGTTAAGCTTGAGGGAACTGGGATGGAGGAGGTAAAGAGGTTTCTGGATGAGAACCTTCCAAAGATGAGGATTACGTGTAAATGCGGTGGGGAAGTGGTAGGGTTTTCAAGAGGGTGGAAATGCAGGAAGTGCGGGACAGTGGTGTGGAGGGAAATAGCTGGGAAGAAGATAACCTTCAGGCAGGCTAAGTCCTTGTTTCAAGGAAAGGAGTTGAAGATGAAGGGGTTCAGATCTAGGACGGGGAAGAGATTCAGTGCAACCGTATACCTAGAGGACGGGAAGGTAAAGTTCAAATTTGAGTGACGTGGTGTCCTAGGATTTATGTCAAGTGTGTCACATGGGAAGTTGCACGGGAGCAGGTGATATAGGAGATTACTTAATTACACCCCTCTCCCTGGCTTGAGTTTCTATCTCCTTCAGTATATCGTCTATCCCCTCAAGGTTCCACTTGGACTTAACGTCTTGAAGGGTCTCCCTCTTCTCCTGGAACACCTTTATGACAACCTCGCTCACTAGCCTATGAGCTGGGCTTCCGTGACCCGTCTTGACCCCTGCCCTGGTGAAGAGCTCGCGCAACCTTGGGCTCTCCTCTATCTCATCGACAACGCAGAGGGGGACATCCTTTACCTCAACTTTATCGGACTTGAATTTCCAGGTCATGAGCTAATTAGAAACCTAAGTTAAAAAGGGTTTCATGGAGTCTCGAAGGCCATGAGGAGTTTATCCCCAGTAAACTACTCCCCTGCTCTCCACCCTGATGTCCCTGGCTACCTGACTCAGGATTGACTTTGCAGTGATCGAGTTCAGGATGACATTCGTCGGCTTGATCTCTCCTGTCCCCTTGCTCATGACCTTAACCACTACCTCCTCGGCAGTCGCACCCTGCGAGATCGCCTCCTTCACCCATGTTACGAGTTTCTCCCCGTGCTTAATGTTGAACTCCAGTACCTCAACCATCTTCCTCTTCTCGTAGATCGGGCCGTGAGAAATGGCCACGTTATCTAGTGACCTGAGTAGATCCTTCACAACTTTCAGGGAGTCCATAGCTGACCAGAAATCCACGTAGAAGGGGAAGATGAAACCCTCTAGAACCCTAGTACCGAAGAAGGCATCGCCCGCGTAAAGGACGTTTCCTAGAATGTAACCAGTGTGGCCCGGAGTGTGCCCTGGGAGTCTAACCTCCTGAACCTCTGAGGGGAGGGAATTATTCAAGGAGATTTGCTCCTTAACTAGGTCGTATGTGAAGAGGGCGGATTGGGCAGAGCTGAAACCGTAAGTCATGGCCCTCCTTCCAAGAAGGGATAGAGCCCACATGTCCTCCCTCGGGAGGTACTTCTTGCCTGCCTTAGTTAGTAAGCCCGCTATGTGGTCCATATGTCCGTGGGTTGCCAACTGGGCCTCTGCCTCAAGGTTTAGGGATGAGTTTTTACCTCCCTGGTCAACCACTATTCTTCCTTCGTAAATCAGCGTGTTGGGACTTCCGGGCAACACCTCAATATCTTTTGAGATTTTCATGGTAGTGGTTTGGAGGTCCGAGTTAATAACACGAGTTTTGAATAAGGATGGGATTGTCATGAAGAGGTTTTGGGGCGTAGTTTGCACAATACTCATTTTGAAGGCAGAGTGCTGAACTGCATGTGGGACGATAGATTCCTCATCCGGTTTATACCTATAGTTTTAGTAAAGTTAGGTTAGAAATTCGCTAGAAAAGTTTATATAGATGTTCTCCTTTTCTTTTTACAGATCTAAAATGGGAAGGTACATCAGGTCAAGGAGGGCAATATCTGGCGCAGTAACAGCTCTAATCCTAGTAATAGTAAGCGTAGCACTAGCCCTAGCAGTAGCGGTATTTGCTTTCGGTCTCTTCGGATCCTTTGGAGGTTCCGGTAACGGGATTCAAGTGGTAGGCACACCCGTAATAAATGTAAAGACTGCTGGTACAAATACTGTTGGTGCAAATTATAATATTACAGTGCAACTAACTGTTAAGAATACCGAGAGTACACTAGCTACCATAGAGTCTATAAGCATAGCCGGTCTCACTAACTCATCTGTAAATCAGCAGGTCGCTGCAGGTGCCACACATACTTATACTTTATATATTCTCGCCGAAACCTTACCAACAACTCTAGGGGTTAATAATGTAGGCACCTCTATCCCAATTCAAATAACCTTCGCGGCAGGTGCACTGAACCCCACACTTACTGTCTACGGCAACTTAAATACCAGCGTTTAGGCTACTAATATGTCTCCTCTACTGAACTGAATTAAAGAAACATTTTTTTAATAATCTTTACCCGTGAGGTTCAGTAATATTATTATGCTTCTATATCTATTCCTAATTTACAGGGTCTTTCTGCATTAGGTATTATGAGATGTATCCAAAAAATAACGTTGTTCTTTTTATTAGAAATATTTGTAGAACCGGAGATTAAGTAATCGAATACTCAACACCTCGAGTATGTCCAACAATTTATTTTTCTCTTGAAATTTGCAAAATATTGTAAACCGTGAAGAAGGCTGAGAACCATAACTCTAGGCTCCCCTTGCTCGCGTTCCACGGGAAGTGGAAGTCCATCCCCGAGAGCCTGTGCTTCGCAGTCCTGAAAACGTGCTCAATCCTGTTCCTAATCCCAAAGGTTACGTGCTCGTGGTCGACCCCGGCGATGGACAGGAAGTTTTACGCGGAAAGGCCATCATGTATGTACTCTGCCCTGAGAACCTCCCCTCTCACCCTCACCTCGACCTGCCTCACCCTATTTACCAACACGATCGCATCGAGGCCCAACCTGGCCTCAGTGACTATGGAGACAGGATAACTCCCGTGTGAACATCCCTCACGACTCACAGGTAGTACATCACCCCCTTCACCGTGAGGACCTTCGTCTCGTCGACCGCGTACTCCAGGTCAAGGGTAGGTCTAGGGTCACGTTACTCACCATCCTCCAATAGTAGTGAACAGTCCTCGGGACCCTGAACCTCCTGAGCGAGAGCCCGAGGTAATAACTGGCCAACGCCTTCGCCAACTCCTCAAGCTATCAGAACCGGGGCTTAAGGTTATTAAGTTCAAGAAGGTAAATCATTACTTGGGTCAGGACGGGAAGAGGTACGCTCCTCTTCACGGTTGCTCACGTGATTAAACCCGTCCTGGCCCTTAAATATTATTTTGTCTAATTCAGCGATATTGTTGGACACACTCGTGTCAATAATGGGTAACTTTAAAAGCACATATCAATTATTAATTATGCCGCGATAGTATAGCCCGGTCAAGCCGTGGTGCCGAGAGTATGCAGGCCTCTCAAGCCTGTGGCCCGGGTTCAAATCCCGGTCGCGGCACTCCTTTTAGACCAATATTCAAGGACAGAATGGTTTACTGGCTTATCTGGGAGGAAATCCTTGCTGGGTCGAGATTTCCATACAAGAAGTTTACTATAGACAAGTTTTTCGGGAAAGACCTTTCATGGAGAATCAATTTAGTATTTTAGTTGAACCATAACGGATTTATTGCGTATTCTATGTATTTTGAACGTCAAATATACAATGAACTTGGGCAGCTCCATCTCCTCATTCCTATTTTCGCCTTTATAACAGGATAGTCAATATTTTCACTTATTTATGACTAATTTATTAATATCTTGTTGTATATGTACCAGAAATCTTTAAAAACGGTAAATGTTCTAGTATATCTATGAGTGAAAATTTTCAGCCTTGTAATCAGTTGCAAACGTCTATACAATCATTTTCTGTTGAAGCAATTAAGAGGATAGCTGAAAATCATGCAAGAATTATCTCAAGATTTAGTATTGAGGAAGTTACAGATCAAGGAAAATATTTGACTAGTCAAGGTGAAAATTCTCGTTTTATGCTTAACGGACCCATCTTGATATTCATTGGACAACAAGCTCATCCGGAGCCTAACTCTAGAACACAGTACTTAATGACCTCTTGGGCCTACGTTGAGTGTTTTGGTAACGATTATAATATTGAAATTTTGATAACACTTTGGGGACCTTTTAAGGACGGAAATTATAGTATTGAATTTAGTACGGTATCTACAAATACAATGGTAATATACTATGACGGTCAAAAGCTAGGAGAGATAAGCAAGACATATAGGACGTGTCAGGCTAAGGAAAATGAGATAAACACTAAGGTTAAGGATTGTCTATAGAAAGCCTAATTAGAAGATGACGTTCATCTTCTCAAATTGGCCATAAGATTCTCTACTCTCTTGACATCGGCTAGGCAATATTTGCCTCATCCCCTAGAGTCACAAGGCAATATTTGTCTACTTTATCTTGATTTAAATTGTTCTCTATCTCAACATGCTTATGCTCCAATATCTCCTAGATGTTATGGACCGCTATCCCGACCTACCTAGGGAGGTGGTCCTGAAGGAAAGCATCCTCCTTCACGGGATAAGTTTTTCCGACGAGGCCCTAAAGGCCAGTTACCAGGAGAAAGCCTATTTCCTATTCACTTTCGACCCAGATGACCCTGAGAGAGTTAAGGCCAGGCGAAAGGTTATACCGCAGGAGATCCGTGTCTCGGGAGGACCTCTCGGTTTAAGGCCAACGGTGATCCAGTCCAGGCACTCCTCAAGTTCGCCCTTTAAGGTCGAGCTTCAGGATAGTCTCAAGCTCTTTGTGGGAAAGGAGGCCATAGCCAACGTTGAGTTCGTTCCAAGGCCTTCCTATTACGGGAAATCCCTGAGCAATGGATCTAGGGTGGAGGAGGTCGCCCCAGCCATCTACTGGGGAGAGACAGCCGACGTGACGGCCTATCGTATCTGTGAGTACTGGAACGTGAATCAGCAGTGCAAGTTCTGCGATATCAACGAGAACTTCAAGGCGTGGGGTTACATTAGAAAGGGGATTGGCGCCGTGGTTCCCAAGGAACTCGTGGCGGAGGCCATTGAGCTTGCGTCCAAGGATTCCAACGTGAAGAGGTACCTGATCACCGGCGGAACTATCAGGGATGGGGTAAAGGAGGCCGAGTTTTACCTTCAGTACATGAGGCAGGTTGAGGAGAGGGTCTCCTCGCTCCCTGCGAGGTTGAATACACAGGCCTTGCGGGTCGAGGTCTTGCCCAAGTTTTACGAGGCTGGAGTTGACTATTACCATCCAAACCTGGAGGTCTGGGACGAGAGGTTGTTCTCCCTAATTTCCCCAGGTAAAAGTCAGAATGTGGGAAGGGATGAGTGGATAAGGAGGACAGTTGAGGCAGTGAGGGTGTTCGGCGTTGGAAACGTGAGTCCAAACTTCGTCGCTGGGATAGAGATGGCCTACTCCCCAGACTTCCCCTATGGTTTCAGGAGGATTGAGGACGCGGTCAAGTCCACTGCGGAGGGAATAGAGTACCTGATGTCGAGGGACGTGACCCCGAAGTTTGACACGTGGGGACTTGAACCCAGATCGTGGTTTGGGATTCACGGAGTGTCACTGCCTCCGCTTGAGTATTACCTCGAACTTTACAGGGTCTACAGGGATTTAAGGAGGGAGTATGGGATGCCATGGCCCAGGGGACTGGGTGATCCTGGACCTGGAGTATCCAAGGTACCGGCCTCAGGGTTCATGGACCTAGAGGGGTGAGGGAGGAGCCACTCACGAGTTTGTTCCTCGAGAAGTAAGAAAAAGGTTCATATCACTTACTCAATGGACTCATAATCAGCCTCTCGATCCCAATAACTTCTTTCGACCATCCTTAGGTCTCACATGGAACATGATAACTCAGGATCCCTGAGCACTCAGCACCCCTAAGTCAAGGGTTAGGAATCGTAAACTCATCACGCGTAGTATTCACATCGCGAGATTTTACCCCTAGAAGGCTATCAAGACCCTAAGGAGTGGATACAGACTGATTACGAAAAAGTTGGAAACCTGTATCTTCATTCTCGTATCGTCACAAAGACTTCATTTTTGCCACACGACGAGGGGTATCTCAATCTCTTCCCTAGTCATTCCACCGTGGGATCCCCTGTAACCCATCTCCTCCTCGTCTCTCCAGTAGGAGTATAGCCTGTTATCCTGTGGTACACCTGCGTAATCAGGAACGTTCTCTCCCCCTGTTAGCTCCTTTAGCTTTTCCCTGTTCAGCGTGATTAGGCCATACTTCGAAAGGTATTCACTAGGATCCCTTCTTGACATCAACATCAGGTTCCTGTGATCCCCAAAGGGCGGTAGATCCACGTGGTCAAGTATGTCGTTACCTATCATCACGTTACCCTCTATGGGCACGTGGCCGTGATCGGCAGTCATCACGACACTATACTTCTCTGAGAGATCCCTTCCGAAGGTCTCTACAAGTCTGTACACCTCCATTGCGGTCCTCATGGTGTTTTCAGAGTAGGGCCCAAAGTGATGACTCACTGAGTCTACGAAGGGGAGATAGATGAACATGAACCTTGGATTCTTCCTCTCAGCTATTTCCTTCGCCTGCGTGAACGCGTCCCATGGTGAGTAGTAAGCTGTTACGTTGCCCACCAATGACTTAAACAGGGTAGAAGAGGGCCTTCCAGCAGGTGCCAGTATCACGGAATCCCTTGGGAGATAGGGTTCTGCTTGCACCAGATTCCTTAACTCAACGTCTTGATTTCCAAGGAGGTTATCTATCCTCCCCTCTCTCCTGTTCAGAACTCTCCATCCCATAATCCCGTGAATGCCTGGTGGGGTCGCAGTCAATAACGTCGTTAGAACGGTGACTGTTATCGTGGGAAAGACTGAATGTATTTTCTCTGCCCTTATTCCAACCTTCTCTGCCAGGGAGTAACCCAGCCCATCCACAAGGACGAGGGCTATCCTGTCCTTATCGAGGTCGGAGATGCCCACGGGAGACCTCCCGTAGAGCGCATTCCTTATTTCAAGGGCTAGGGTGTAGACGCTTCGATTAAGGTTAGGCTCGACGTTCATATGCGTGAATAAAATCAGTCTTAAAAAGAATTTTCTAAATAGCATCAGTAAACTATATAGAAATATAGAGTCTAGATAGATGAAGTTGATCCAGTTCACGTATGGCGCTATCGCGTAACGTGAGAACTAACCATACTACTTTACGTAACAACGACTATATACTCTCCGTAAACTAAATAGACCTACAAGTTCTAAATATTTTATGTAGATCACTCTTTTTTCTATAAGTTAACGAGAGATGATATGAACCCTACAAACCCTTTAAGGGATTACGAGGAAAAGAAGCTCGGAATTTTTCATCTTAAGACTACCCTTCTCGCAGGGGCGGGACAGATAGTTGATGGTTACGATCTAACCGCAGCTGCTCTGGTGCTCTCCCTCGTGGAGGCCTCGTTCACGGGTTACAATCTTGCAGAGGTTTCTCTCATTCTTTTCCTTAGTATAACCCTTGGAAACTTAGTTGGAGGACTAGTTTTTGGGTATCTGGTTAAGCATGGAAGGAAAAGGTTTTACGGGATAGATGCCACTCTCATGACACTCGGGGCCCTCCTCCAGGCATTCGTTCAAGACCCCTATCAGCTGGCGATTCTGAGGTTCCTCCTAGGGGTAGGAATAGGTGCAGATTACGTTCTATCTCCTCTGATTAACGCGGAGTATGCCAACAGAAAGGATAGGGGTAAGCTCCTGGCACTGTCGGGCGGTTTCATGTGGAACGTTGGGGCCCTAGTTTCGGTCGTGGTTACCTTAGCCGTGTCACAGGCCGTTCCGCAGGACATGTTGTGGAGAATAGTCCTAGCCTCAGGTGCAATTCCGGCCATAGCTGTCATATACGGGAGGAGGAAGTTCCCTGAGACACCGCAATACCTCGCTTTCGTAAAGGGAGATTCCAAGGAACTTGAGGAGAAGTACAACCTATATGCTAGCAATCTCAGCCTAGGAAAGGTGGCCATCAAGGCCTTCCTCCCAACCTTGATATTTGCCTCAGTGACATGGTATCTCTTCGACGTTTCTGCGTATTCAGGAGTTTTCTTTGGACCAAGTGTTATAGCCAAGGATCTAGGTATTAATGGCCTCCTGTTCGAGCTAATTATCCTAGGAGGCTTCGCAGTTCCGTGGAACCTGGTGAGTGCAGGCCTAAACGACAGACTTGGAAGGAGAGCCCTGCAGGCAATAGGTTTCGCAGGAATGGGAACGTTCACTCTCCTCTTTGCTTTCCTCTTCGGCAGAACTCAGGCATTAGAGTCGCTTCTCCTCTACGGTTTTAGCACGGTCTTTTCTCAGCTGGGACCTGGTACTGTGGTCGGATTCTGGGGAGTTGAACTATTCCCAGCTGAGATAAGGGGTATAACCCAGGGGGTCACGGTCATGTCCGGAAGGCTCGGGGTGCTAACAACAACCTTCCTATTCCCGCTTATCATTTCCAGTTACGGGATAGTTACCACGATGATGATTTTAGCAGGTCTATCCTTCGTGGCGGTGTTTGCGACCCTGCTATTGCCTGAACCCAACCAGGTTAGCCTCGCAGAGAGGGAGCTTCAGCTTAGGGGTTTGCCCAACCTGGAGGAGAAGTAAGTCTGATGAGTGATTTTTAACCTCACGTTATCTCCACGCTATCACGAGGACCTCTTCACCACTAGTCTGGCCATGGCGCAGAACCTTACCTAAATGGTATCGCTGGTATCACTCCAATTGCCACGAGTACTAAGTCAATCATCGTAAATGAAAAAACTGCGATCATGACCTCTAGGTCGAAACGCGAAATCTTCACTTCACCTAGTCTTCTCCTTCTCTTTCCGAAAGCCCTCGTCTCAAGTGATAATCCTGTTATCCTAGCCCTCCTGAACAGGAAGATGGCCACCGGGATCACGGATCTGTACACTGTCTTCACGCCGTTCAGGATACCTTCTCCCCTCAGCTGTTGTAGCCTGTAGGACTCATCCATCGTCGAGAACACCCTTGGAACGAAGGCCATCCCTACCATGATCGAGAGCGTGAGCGACTCTGGGAGTCCTAACCTTTCAAGAGTTCTCATCACGTCTGTGGGAGTTGTAGTAACCAGGAGAAGCGATGACGCGAGGAGCATGGCCCAAACCCTCATGGCTGTCTGAAATCCGTACTCAAGGGCCTGGACGCTTAACTCTGGGACGTATCCAAGGTACTGAAAATAACTTGGAAACACCCACACCACGTTATAGGAATGGAAAATGAGCGATAGCACAGACGGTGAAGTGAAGACCGCGAAACCCCAGGCCATACCCACGACTTGAGTGAAGCTGAACCCCGCGACTTTCCTGACTAGTTTCAGGGGGTAGAAGAGGGGCAGTAATGCTAGCCCCTCCAGGGCACCAACCCAACAGATCGACGAAGAGGCAGTCAAGGTTATCCCCACCAGGATGACTAGCTTCGTCATGGGGCTAAGCCTGTGAAGTGGAGTGTTACCGGGGATGTACGAGGTAAGTCCTTGAAATCCGGAGAAACCCAAAACCTTGAACAGGAAATAGATTGGAGTGAAGGTTCCGAAGATGACGAGTCCCCAGCTAACCACTTGCTCCACTATTGATATCATGAATCTCACCCAATCCCACTTTCCTGACTTCCCCATTCTCCAGCAGGAGTACCTCATCGGCGAAGGCCTCAGCGAAGCGTGGATCGTGAGTGGTTAGGAGAATTGTCCTCTCCAAGGCTCTCAACTCTTCCCCTATCTGTATCCTGCTTTCTACGTCCTGTCCCGTGGTCGGCTCGTCAAGGAGTATGATCTCAACTCCCCTGCCCATGAGACAGGCAATCGCCAATCTTCTCGCCTGTCCCGTGGAGAGCATGAATGGATCCTCATCCTTAAACCTCTCCAGGCCAAAGCGTCTTAGGAGAGGTTCAGGATCTCCTCCATGAAGACATGACTCAAGTTCCTTTGCGACAGTGCTCCTGGAAAATATTAACTGAATGTCCTGAGGTAGATATCCTATGATCCTCCCCCTCTTACTAGGGGGGAGCCTTAACACGTCAACTCCGTTCACCTGAACACGACCCTCCAAGTTGAAATTCCTAGGAAGAAGACCTGCAATCCCCCTCAGCAAGGTCGTCTTCCCTGATCCGTTCCTTCCCAGTAGTGTTGTGGTTCCAGGGCCTAGTTTCAGTTTCGTGTTCAGGATAACCCTTTCCCCATCCCTTACCAAGATCTCAGCAGAGAGCTTGATCCTATCCTCAACCCGTGAAGCTGGGCGAGGAGGATATTCTATCCTGACCTCTTGCTCCATAGGGGTTCCATCCACCAGGTTAATCACCCTCGTGGCGATTGACCTAAACACAGGTTTGTGCTCAGCCACTATCGTGGTAATCCCAAGTTCACGTATGTACCGCAGGATTAGTTTCGTCTCC
This sequence comes from Metallosphaera sedula DSM 5348, assembly GCF_000016605.1. Classification (NCBI taxonomy): domain Archaea; kingdom Thermoproteati; phylum Thermoproteota; class Thermoprotei; order Sulfolobales; family Sulfolobaceae; genus Metallosphaera; species Metallosphaera sedula. Next base: position 780,453 of record NC_009440.1, read on the forward strand.
CAGGGATCGAGATTAGAGGTGGGCTCATCGAGAACAAGTAGCTCAGGTTTCATCGCGAGAATGCTGGCCAAGACAACAACCTGCTTCTCCCCAAGCGAGAGTTTACGGGTCTCCCTGTGTAGTAGATGAGATATCTTCAGGACCTCCGCGATTTCCTTTACCCTGATCCCCACTTCCTCAGGCGGATATCCCAGGTTCTCAAGCCCAAAACCTATCTCGTCCTCTACATACTCGTTGATCAGTTGAGCGTCAGGATCCTGAAACAGGGTACCAATCACTATTGGAGGGTCGTCTCCAGGTCTGATCCCTTTTCCCTCAATCCTTATTTCTCCCTTAATCTCGGCCTCAATTACCCTGGGTATGATACCGTTAAGCAGGTTCAGAAGCGTTGATTTACCCGATCCAGTCCTTCCTGTCACAAGGACTATCTCTCCCCTCCTAACCTCTAGCCTGGGAATTCTGAGGGCGGGTCCATCCCTTCCCGGATAGGTCACCTCAACCCCTGAGAGCTCTAGCACTACGTTACCACCCTGCTCACCCTGCCCGCGAGAAGAGCAGAGACCGCTCCGATGAACACGTCTCCAGGGATATAGGTTATGAAAAGGTAGAAGACCCTAGCCTGATCTGGGACGAAGCCAAAGATCTCAGGGGCCAGGAAACCGTACGTGAAAAAGGGATGCACAAAGGAGAAGGCCAGGCCCAGTACACCCCCCTCAAATAAGGCCAGAGAGACCCCCTTAGCTCCCCTTCCAAATATCTTTCCCCTCGTCAGAAATATTACAACATCAGCCATTAGGCCATACGTTAGCACGTCCTCAATTAGCCAGAGAGGCTCGCCCGTGAATCCGAAGTGAAGAAGATCCCCAATGATATCGAAGACGGCCATCGTCGCCATCCCAGATCCTACCTTCCTCACGACGCCTATTGTGAGAAAGAAGACCAAGATCCTAAACCAGACCGGTGGGTTCACTATGGGGTAAATCCCTGAGGGCAGAAATATGGCGTCTCCGAGAATGTGATCCGCCACAGCAGTCATTGCTCCCCCAACACCTATTACCGCGATGTCGACAGAGCTGAACCTGGGCCTTGACTTTCTCAGGATCACTATAGCCACAACCAATGCCACCAGGAAGTAACCCAACACTATGGGGAGCGGAGTTACTCCAGGTTCGAGACTCATTTCCTCCTCACCGCAATTATCCCTAGGATTACCACTATCACCACTGCGATCACGGCTAGCACGTAGTAGATATTTAAGGTGTTACTTGCGTTGGAGCCTTGCACAGATACTGGGATCATGGAAATTGTGTTGGAACCGTAATTCATGACGTAGATTGAGTGGTCCATGGGATCGTAAACTATCCCATTGGGTGAGTTCCCAACCGTGATCAAACTCACTCCCCCCGTCTTAAGGTTCATGACCGCAACAACGTTGTTCTTATGTGCAACCGAGAGGTAAAGTGAATCGTTGGTGGGAACGTAAACCATGCATGAGTAGCCATTTACTCCGAAGGTTGGGATGTTGAACACTTGAAGGACCTTCCCCGTTGTTGCGTTCAGGATCTCAACCTGTTGCGCGTAAGTTGCAACCGCAAGCTCGTCCGGAGGGATGAAGGCCATGGCGTCAACTGTCGTGGCGTTCAATGTGAAGTTGTAAATCGCCTTTAGGGTGCTCAGGGAGATTCCGTAAACCAGGTTCGTGTCGTATCCTCCTACGTATAAAGTGTTAGTCTGATTGTCATATGCCAATGCCTGCGGTCCGTTCATAACCGTAATTGAGGTGAGGTTCCCCGAAGGGGACACCAGATATATCTTATTCCCGTAGGAGGCAGTGACCACGACGTAGTTGCCTGCACTGATTATAGCGGGGAATTTACCTACTTCAGGTATATTGAAAGTTTTGACGACGTTACCGTTCCACTGGACAAGGGAACCCTTTTGATATATAATGTAGAAGTCTCCATCTAGGTAGGCTATCCTGAAGGGGACTGCACCCGAGTAAGACGGGAGCGTGTAGTTCATGGTCACCGTGTTCCCCTGAATCACCTGGAGCAAGTTGCTTGACTGGGCTATCACGTAAACTTTCCCGTTTACGTACACACCGTAACTAGGTCCTGAAGCAGATGGAATTTGACTAATCTGTGTCGCGCTAACGGCCAAGAGTATGAGCAAAATAAGGTTAACTAGAAATATTTTCATACGTAAATAGTTGCCGAAAGGATAATAAGTATTTCGTTTTTTAAGTGTTAAATTGAAAATAGTGTTGCCTAGGAGGTTAAGTTGCGATACACCTTCGACCTCATGTTGGGGGAAACTAGGAACCAGATCCAAGGTGAGTTTGGTACAGCTTTGATAATAAGGGAAGATTAAGGTAACAAAAGGCTTTAGTGGAGCCCAACTTTTCTAGGTGACGCTCCATAGAAAACGAGAGCTGATTTTCAATTGCTAATAGATCCTTTAGGTAAAATATTTTAATGAGGGGATAATATTCAATGTAATGGGTAAAACTTTTCTAGCTCAATTGACCCTATACCTCTTTATTTTTTCAGTTGTAACCCCGGCTTTAATCAGTGTTGCGAACACTGGTACCCTTGTCCATGAAACACTATCAACTAGATTACCGAGTTTCAAGGAGACCAACCTTTCTGGTAATACTCCCGTGATCGCCTCAATATACATCCCCTTGAGGAACTTAAACCTTCTCTATTACTACGCGGAGCAGGTATCAAACCCCGGGTCGCCCCTTTACCACAAGTTCCTATCGCCCTCCCAGGTGAAGAATCTATTCTATCCTAGCGCGGAGTTTTCCAGTGTCATGAATTACCTAGCCAGTCACCATGTTCACGTAATGTTTACGGCCGCAGATTCTGTTATAGTGGTTCAGGGAACCGCATCACAACTCTCACAGGTGTTGGGTATCCATTATGTTCTCATGAGCAACGGAACAACTTACTACTACACGGCAATGGGAACCCCAAAGGTGCCTGGAATAGTTATATCAAGTAATGTCTCAGCCCTTTTCTTCTCTCATCCATCAACTCTTTTCACTCAGAGCGACGTTAACAAGCTTAGGGAGACAGTTAATCAACCAAATTTAACTGCGCCCATAGAGGCGTATAAACTAACTGAGTTGAGAGGAGTCTACAATGTTTCCTCCCTGATCAGCAAGGGAGTGAATGGTACCAACTACACTGTTGGAATCTTAGATTTTTACGGTGATCCATACATCCAGCAACAGTTAGCATATTTCGACAAGATATACAACGTTCCAGCTCCTCCTAACTTCTCGATTATACCCATTGGTCCCTACGATCCCAACCTAGGCATTACCCAGGGGTGGGCGGGTGAGATAAGCTTAGATGTGGAGTCGGCCCATGCCATGGCACCAGGTGCAAATATTGTGCTTTACATAGCTAATGGGAATTTGCCCCTTTCCTCCGTCATTGCCGAGATAGTGTCCCAGGACAAAGTGGATACGCTTTCCCAGAGCTTTTCGATACCTGACGAGTTCATACCTGAGTTTTCGGGTTCGCTGTTTTATCAGTGCGTCGTTCTCACTGATCAATACTATGCCATGGGTAATGCCGAGGGAATAACGTTCCTAGCTTCCAGCGGAGACGGTGGGGGTAGCGGATACAGTGCAGGTCCCCTAGGTTCCGTGGGCTATCCAGCGAGCTCGCCCTTTGTCACGGCCATGGGTGGTACCACAACCTACATAACCTTTGGAGGATTCTCCTTCAATGTTACAGCATGGTCCAATTATGGTTTTGTGCCTCCAGGCGTGAATTACGGAGGTAGTACTGGAGGGATTAGTCAGGTCGAACCAAAGCCCTACTATCAGTGGGGGCTTACTACCCCGAAGGGTTTTCCCAACGGTAAGGAAATTCCCGATATCTCAGCCAACGCCGATGTTTACCCTGGAATCTACATTGTGTGTCCAGGGAACGTAACTGCAATCTCTGGAGGCACGAGCGAGGCCTCACCTTTAACTGCCGGGCTTCTCACCTTGGTGATGCAGTATACCCACTCCAAGCTCGGGAACATAAACCCTGATCTTTACTATCTCGCAAAAGCAGATTATCAGAAGGCCTTCTACCCTATTACCTTCGGTTATAACATACCGTGGGTTGCGTCCTACGGCTACAACCTAGTCACGGGATGGGGACAACTCAACGTTGGAGAGTTCGCCTCCCTAGTGAAGGATGTACCCAGTTCCCTATCCATCATGGTTAACGTGTCCAATACCACTATCCTTCCAGGACAGACCCTAGGTGTAAAGGCTAACGTCACCCTCAATGGGCAGGCGGTGAATAGCGGTAGCTTTTACGTTACGTTGGAAACGGTTAGTGGGAACGTCACTACGGTGAAGCTAAACGACGAGGGATCAGGTATCTGGTCAGCTAGTCTAGGTGTACCTGAGAACGATACCGGTATCACTTTTGTGACTGTGTGGGGAGAGTCCAATGGGACTAGCGGATACGGAATTGTGGAGACATATTCCGGTTACTTCGTTCAGTTCCTATTCCCAGCTCCCTATCAGGTATGCTGGACTGGCTCGGGCATAAACGTTGTGGTCAACGTTACAAGTCCCTCTGGAGGGATTGCCCCCAATACCACAGTCCTGAATCTAAACGTGTATTCGTATAACGTAACCAATAACTCCTTTACCCTCGTCAATCAAACCTCCCTAACCTTCAACCCCGTGTTTAATGCGTGGAGTGGTATGATACAGGGCAATTTCCCCGCTGGTCCTCTTCTTCTACAGGTGGTTAATGCCTACGGCTACGACGCAATCTTTAACGGGATAGGCCTCAACTCTTTCTTCATCCTTTCCCCAACCATAGCCGAGCCCGGCACCGTCTATCCAGGTCAGGACATCATTATCGAGGGAGGGCTGACTCCACCCACTAACCTAGTGTCGTCAGCTCCTAGGACGGCAAGCGACCTGATGACCGGTTCCAACGTCACCGCGGAACTTCTATATAACGGTCAAGTGATATCTAAGACTCAGGTCCTCTACACGGGGACGACCTATCTAGGTTACCTGAGAGTTCCAGAAAACGCCAGCCCCGGACTCTACACTATCCTCCTCTTCGCGTCCTACGACTCGTATACCCTGAACGAGACAATTCCTGGGTTTTACTACGGTCAGATCTACGTTGGATCCAGGGTTGTGACGCCACTAAACTTCTCTAATACCTACGTGATCCAGGGATCTACACTCTACATTTACAGCAATATAACAGCTAATGGGAAGGTTGTCAAGTATGGAATGTTCTCCGCCACCGTGTTCCCTACACTCCTTACCCAAGAGTACTCGTTGATCTCGACTGTGCTAGAGGTTCCACTGTGGTATAACTCCACTAGCGGGTTGTGGACCGGAAACGTTACCCTGCCCTCAACGTTATCCCTAGGTAACTTGACCTATCTAGGTAATTCCTACTTTGCTGAGCCCTTTAAGGTTCTAGTCACTGGAGTTTCAGCCTACGGGGGTGTCACATCTACCAACGTCTCCAATTCGAGAGAATTCTTCGTGGAACCCTACACCCTGATCACTAACGATCCGTCATATACAGCTGTCCAGACTTATGATTCAGCGTTCCAGAACGACACGCTTACCGTTAATGGGAACCTGGTGAACGATCTCTTCCTGGGGAATAATACCATAATTAATAGTCACGTAACAATTACCCTATCCAACGTTACTGGAACGCTTATACTGAGGAACACTCAGGCCACGCTGGTAAATGTGTTGGCCAATAAACTAGTCCTGATTAACAGTACTGTGAGGCTAATCGATTCCCAGGTCCAAGACCTAGTGGCCCTCTCCTCCGTGGTATCACCTATCCAAACTAGAATAACCAGCATAACTCCGGGACCTCCCATAATACAGCTGGGAATTGCCCCCTATCAGAACATCACTGGAAACGTGACAATTTCAATCACGGTACAGGGACAGGACGTGGAACAGGTCCTGGTGTATCTAGACGGACAGTTGCTAGCAAGTTTTCAAGGTAATGGAACTCACGAAGTTAACCTTGACACCCTCAAATACGCTGACGGGACGCACGAGATTAGCGTTACGGCTAATCAGGCTGACGGTCTTAACTCGACGGTAACCACGAACGTGGTATTTGAGAACCAGCTACAATCCGTGTCGCAGAAGGTTTCAAATCTCAACGAGACACTAACTCAGGGAATTTCGACGGCTCACAGTACGGCAAATGTAGGGGAGATAGTGGCAATAGTTGCCCTAATTCTGGCGATCGTGGGTATAGCCCTGGACTTTAGAAGGAGATAGCTTTTTTTTCTCTTCTTTTCACTTTTCCCTTTAGCTTGCTCCTCTTGTGATTCTATGAAGTAGAGCGAGCGAAACCGTAGACAGGGCTGTCGCCCCCATGATAAAACCCAATCCAAGGACATTACTGTACTGAAACAGCGAGGAAAAGATGAGGCTTCCTAGAACCCCTGAGACTATCTTACCAGTGTAGAGGAGGGAAGTGTTTGCGGTGGAGTATCTAGGCCCGTACAAGTCTCCCACCAGCGCTGAGTAAAGGGGGTAAGTAGTTCCTCCCATTATTCCCACCAGGGCTATCCCCGCCAGTAGGAGCAGGTTTCTTCCCAGGAACCCAATCACCACGAGGGATGTTCCTAGCAGGATACCCGCGGTCATGTAGTCTATTCCCCTTAATCTCCCGAGACGGTCGGTGAGGTACCCCATGATAGGCCTTCCCACTCCGCTGGCTATTGGAAAGTATATGGTGGCAATCGTGTATTCCACGCTGTTGAGGTACTGACCTAGTTCTCCTAGAGAGGAAGACGCAACAAGTAAGGGAAGAGAGGCTAGAACGAAGGATACGTAGATGAGCCAAAACCTGGTCTCCCTCAAAGTTTCCCCTGGAGATGAACCCCTCACGTCACTTGGGTATCTTGAGAGAAGAAAGAGCGGGAGAAGGATCAAAGAGGCGACGCCAATTGCTAACATGGAACTTCTGAAATTGTTGGAGAGCTCAATAAGGGGATTGACGAGGGCTCCCCCTAAGCCGAAGCCCATGGAAACTAGACCTGAGGCCAACCCCCTTCTTTCCGCGTACCACTTGATGGCTAGGTTCAGGGAAATCCCGTAAAGAACTCCTTCACCGATACTACCTAGGGTCCAGGTGGCGTAAAAGAGGGGGAGACTTGGTATCAACGAACTCAGGATTAGGCCGAAGGAGAAGGCAAGAACACCAAGGGAACCCATCACTCTAGGTCCCCTGAGGTCTGAAATCCTTCCACTCAACACTTGAAATGACGTCGAGGAAATCACGAACAGCGCAAAGCCGACCTCTACGGAGCTTGCAGATGCATGGAAACCCTTCACGAGCAACGGAAAGAAGGCGTTCCATGAGTACTGATACACGGAATTGAATAGCATTGCCACTAGGCCAGTGGTCAGGAAAAATCTCCTGTCCATGCCCTGAAATCGAGACATGGGATTAAATGTTGTTCAGACCTTGACCCTTTCCGCACGGTAGAACTACACTGGAAACACTATTTTTTATATATTCAGTATACATTCAATAACCATGCAAATTGCCATAGCTGCCCTGGGAACAGAGCCAAAGGATGAGCTCAAGGAGAAGGCAAGAAGGTTCGTTAGTACCATGACGAGGTGCAACAGGCAGGTCTTCATCCTAGGCGGTTACTGGGGTCTAATGGCTGTTGTTGTAGACGAGGCCGTACGTGATGGACACAAGGTTGTCACAATAATCCCTGAGGGGGCCGAGCACGTCATTACGCCAAGCGAGGTCATCAGGATTGACACGGGATGTGATCCCAGATGCAGGTCGGTTTTCATAGCCAGATCGGGAGATATCCTAGTCAGCCTTGGAGGAGAGACGGGAACCATGACCGAGATAATGATGGCATACGCCATGGGCAAATCTGTTTACGTTCTGACCGGAACCGGTCAGAACACGGATAGGTTGGCTCAGGCCTTTCCAGACAGACTCGATGAGAGGGGGTTTGGGGAGATCCACTATTTTGACGATCCTGAGTTAATGGCAAGGGAGATCTGTAAGAAATATTATGGCAAGGACGTGTAGTTGGGTAATGATGATCCGTGTTTCAGCTGAGTTGTGAGGAGAAGAAATAGGCTGACAGTAGAACAGACAAGCCTCCCTGAGACAGGGTAATGTTTTTTATCTCTGTATAAAGGAATAAATAGATTAAGTGTGTCCCCATAGTGGGGAAAATACATATCCCCGAGTCCCAAAGACGTGGAAGAAGAGGACAACTCCTACAAGGGATAGGGATAATGGGCACAAGACCGTGCCCGTGGTCTACCACTGGACGAATGGAGCGAGGTGGAGGAACCCCTCCACTAGCAATGAAGTGATGAAAATGAAGATGGTAAACCGCAAACTAATGAATCACCCTGAGGGAACCCTCACTCTTTAGGGTGAGGAGGGAGGTCAGTCAAGTCTTTTGCATCAACGAGAAGAATACTCCCTGGTTTGCGTAATAGTTCCTCTCGACGAACCCTGCCTTCAGAAAGCTCTTCCTGAGGTTTCTTACGATTTCTAAGTCCACGAGTATTAGGAAGGAGTTTTTGCCCAATACCCTAAAGATTTCCATGGCAAGTTCATCCCTTCTACTCTTTACCACATTGTAGAAGTAAAGCGGAGCGTATACCAGGTCAAATTGGTCGTCCCTAAAGGGCAGAGGAAAGAGGTTCTGAACTAGGTTGGTGTCAACGTCCCTAAGATAGCCCCTGATCTCAGTCACCGAAATCTCATCGTTCCATAGGTCAAGAGACGTGATCTCGAGATGAGGGAACCTCTTCTTGAGGACGAGACTGAAAAGACAGTTCCCGCAACCCACATCCAAGACTTTCCTGGGACTCAGGCCCTCCACAAACCTTGCGAGAATCTTGGCGTAAAACATCTCCTCATCTATGGTAACACCCATCCTCCTATACGGCTTGAACTCCCAGGAATTAATGCTGTCAAACAGCGACGACACTTAGCTACTCTGTTCCCTCGAATATAAGGATGGACCCTAATCCTTAAGGTCTAGGAACCATCCTTCTCCAGGCTCTTCAGGTACTCCCCCACGACCTTTTGTAACGCCCTTCTAAGAAGCTCCTCAGCAGACGAGGGCTTTATTCCCATGACCTTTGCCAGATCAGTGAGGGAGGACTTCCTCTCCACGTTAAAGAATCCCTTCTTGTAGGCCAACATGAGGGCCTGTAACTGTCTTGGGGTAAGTCCGGTATCATTTTCTGTTGCCTCCCTCGACTTCATAACCCTGGGTTTCATGTTCAGCTTATTGAGCTCTGACAGCAACTCTTTCAGATACCCCATGGAGGGCACTAGTAACCTATACACTATCTCATCCTTACTTAGGGGCCAGGCGTTCAGTATCATGGCGTCTGATCCCGTAAAGAACCTGCATGCTGAACAGCTTGGTGCCCTAGCCCATATCCTCGAATCTCCCAGGTTAATTACCCTGACTCCCTTGTCTCTTAACTCCTTCTTAAGCTCTGGAGTAACGTCTGTCTTTATGAGATGGTCCGTAAACCCGGTTCTTGGTGATACCTTCTCTATCACGGTATGGGTCTCACCCATTACCTGCATTACCCTGCAATCGCTCCTCCTAACGTATAGCTCAACTTCTAGTGGTCCTTTCACCCTTAACAATAAGGGTCTCATCCTTATCAACCTTTCTCATCTGCGGAATTACTTGCCTAAAGGTGAGCACGTAAAATGATAGTATCCCTATCCCCTGTAGGAGTGCGGAGAGGAGGAGTAGGGGCGAGCTTATGCCTAGATCGAAGGCAACTCTCATCACGAGTCCCAAGTTAAGCAGGATGAGGGGAACGTAAGATGGTTTTACACTCAGTCTCTTCCCCGTGATCCCCACGAGCATATCTATGAGGACCGAGTCGACCCCGAAAACCGTGTTAAACAGGAAACCAAGGGCAATGGAGTGAATGTAAGCGTCGTAATTTCCCTGCACAAGTGCGGAGATCAAGAGCCATGTCCATGCAGTGGTTAAGGCTATCCTAGGATAGAGCCTTCCCTTTGACCAAGGAATTCCTGAACTGTGAAGCGATAAACCCCATCCTATCACGATGAGAATTGGAGAGATCACGGTACCGTAGCTCAAGATACCTAGGGCTAGCGAAACGTATGCTAGGGTCATCTCATCCTGATTAACTCTCTTTCCCCCAAGAACGAGTCCCAGGTCCCTGCTCATTACCGCGAAAATGGTTAGCGCGGGAAAGGCTAATCCCAGCCAAGGTAAGCCGAAGACGGCCTGGAAACTCACGATAATTGATGTGATGATAAGTGTGTAGAAAAGAAGGTAATTGTAGGCTGTGGGCTTAAGTCCAATCCTTGAGGGAGAGAGGTACACCCTTGAATAATTGATGAGGAGAACGAGTGCAACGATCACTAGATAATAGGACAGAGGATTGTTGAGCTCGTCAAGCAAATTCGATATCAAGGTTAATATCCCAAAGGGCACGATTAACCAAGTAGGAGCTGAAGTTCCTCTCCATTCGTTACTTAAGGCAACAAGTAACTCGTTTCCTATGAGCAGAAGAAAGAAACCATAGACCATCACGAACCAGTGGGCCTGAAAGAAGGTTGTGGGAAGCGGGTAAGGGAAGCCTTGATTATCCATGAAGTTAAGTACTGCTGGTATTCCGCCCAGAAGGAGAAGCGCAATCCCCATTATCAGCAATATAAATCCTGGTTTCATGAGTCCAGTGTAGGAAAAACAAAATATCTATTAATACCCTTAACCTTAAGGGTTCTATCGCTTCACGCGAACCTAGGAACTTGTGGCATGAAGTCCTGATAAGAAAGGCAACGAGGGTATAGTCACGCCAACTATTCCCACAACGTGATACAGAATTAATGTGATTACCAAAAGCGTAAACAAGGCTATAGTCCTCTTGCTTCCCCTCTTTCCCAGATCCCTTATCTCTGAGGCACTTCTCAACTTTTCTCCAGGTCTGAAGAATCTGACACTAGGCTCGATCAGACTGATTGCCAGGGGAGGAAAGAGAAGGGAGAGAGCTCCGGTCACGATCAGGGAAATGCCCCACATTCCCCTGACCACGTTAGCCCCAATGTTCCTGAACGGTAATTTATATTCGACGTAGAGCGCCTCCACCAGGGTATATGCGCACCACACCATGTAGACTGAGATGTCCAGGAGAGTCACGCTCTTGACCACGGAGATCCAAGGTAATAGTAAGGAGGACAGGCCCAACGTTCCCAGTACCTGCGGTAACACGTTAACCTTGGAGTATGATAAGGCGATGGAAAGAAGGAATATCGTGGCTGGAATCAAGAAGTAAGGCCTGAAGAAGAAAAGATAAGGAACCGCGTTAATAATCATCAGGCTCACGTCAAACTTTCCGAGCTTTCTGGCCAACATTTTACTGTACGTGAGGTCCACAGTGACGGCATGAAGCGCTACAAGGGGAGCAAAGAGCAGGAGGAATGGTTTGAGCGAACCAGCTAGAGCTAGTATGTAAGTCAAAAGTAACATGAAATATGCAGCGTGATTTCTCGTCCTCTGCATGTGCAAACTTTCTCGTGGGAAAAAGATAAGATATGACCCTTAAAGATTAGGTTGTGCTAGGTTTAGTTGTTCCCTCTATCTTCTCGACCCTAACCTCCTTCCCTCTAGAGGCTGAGAGCACCAGGGCCACGAGCAGGATGAAGAGTGCTACCACCAAAGCTGCCTTAATACCGTTGAGGAAAGACTGCTCCACACCACCTAACAGATCCGTGGTTCCTAGAAACACCTCAAAGGCCACATACCTGGGTATTGATAGCGACGCAACAGTTAGGGTTAGGACGTAGCTGGACAGCGTTCCTAGATTGGCGAGGGTCCTGAGAAGACCGTTAGCCCCTCCGTAGAACCCCCTCCTAGCGTTTGCCATAACGGCACTGTTGTTTGCTGGATAGAACATGGCTGAACCTAAACCACCTATAACGGAGGCTATAATGATCATGTACAGTGGGGTAGTAATTGTGAGGGTGAGGTAAACCAGTATGGCCCCCATCATCATTGCTATACCTAGCGTAGCTGGTATCCTAGCACCTATCCTGTCTGAAAGCCTGCCAGCAATGGGACCTAGGGCACTGGCAACCACGTAACCTGGGACAAGTAGAAGTGAGGCGTTCAGTGGACTCAAACCCCTAATTCCCTGGAGGTACATGATGATTACGAAAACCACAGAGAGGTATCCAGTGCTCTGGAAAAAGGACGCCAGTATGGAAAAGGAGAGCACCCTGTTCTGAAACGCCTTCAGGTCAATTATGGGGTTTTCAGCTCTCCTCTCGTAAGCCAACATCACCGCAATTAGTATTGCCCCCACACCGATGAGAGATCCGTTAAACAGATCTATGCCTCTCCCAGCCACGTCAGATGCTCCATAGGTTATTGCTGAAAGTCCAGCTAGCAATAGGACCATTCCTGGAATGTCAAGTTTTTGCTTCCTTCTCTCTTGAACGTCTTTGACGTATTTTACCCCTAGAAGGATTGCCACAATTCCGATGGGAACATTGATGTAAAAGATGTATCTCCATCCAACTAGGGTTGTCAGGATTCCGCCCACCACTATCCCAAGAGTTGCCCCCACGTTCCAGCCTATGGAGGTGTAACCGTAAGCCCTTCCCCTTTGATTTGGGGGGAAGGTGTCAGCTATGATTGCCCCAGAATTGGCCTGAAGCATGGAGGCCCCAAAGGCCTGTACAGCCCTAAAAGCTACTAACATGTCAGCGGTAGGAGATAAACCGCAGAGCGCAGATCCCACTGTGAAAATTGCGAAACCTAGATTGTACATCCTAGATCTTCCCAAGATGTCACCAATTCTTCCGAGCTGAGTTGTCATCACTGCGACTACCAACAGGTAAATCAGGATAGTCCAAATGGCGAGATCGAGGTTAGTTCTTAAGTCGGTGGTGATCGTGGGAAGAGCCAAAAGGACGACGGTTGAATCTACGGCAGCCATTAACGTTCCCAGCACTAGGACAAAGAGGATAATCGATCTATTCATAGCTTTAATTCGAGTTCAATCCTTAAATCCTTTGGTTTCAGATGATTAACGAGTTAACGAGAACGCCCAGTGCGTCTCATTGTGAAAATTTATCTTGAGATATTCATTCATGTCCATATGTTAAAGACCATTATCTCCCTCCTTCTCATTTTCCTTTTGGCTGCCCTATCCGTTTACTCCATTAGCTTTGTCTTGCCCTCTCTTTCCTCGATTTACGGGCAAGGAGTATACTTCACCGTTCCATTAAGCTGGATAGGGGGTTCCATAGGCGGAGTTGCCCTCTCCGTGTTAGCCGATAGGTGGAGCAGGAGGCTCTCTCTTCTGGTTTCCATCGTCCTGTTCGTAGTCCCCCTTCTTTTGAACGCCTTTGTGAAGAGTTTGTTCCTGCTTTACGTCCTCTGGTTTCTCATAGGTTTTGGCGTTAATGGTGAAAACGGAATCAGTTACGCCTACGCGGCGGAGCTCTCTCCCCCAAGGTATAGGGGATTTGTGGGGAGTGTGATGCAGGGATTGTACTTTATAGGGGGTCTCTTGGGCCTGCTATGGGCATTTCTCTTTAGGAATCTAGAGATTTACTTCCTATCTCTAGGACTCGTGTCACTGGTCTCGTTTATCCTCTGGTTTCTTATTCCTGAATCAACGCGGAGAAGTCACTCTACCTCAAGAAAGGTAAGCATCTTCAAGGTGCTTATACTCGGATCAATTTTTGCCGTAGGCTCCTTCCTCTTTGTGGTTCCCTTGGTCTCGCTCTCCTTCACATTACTTTCTTCACTCAGGATAGATGCCTTTCTTATCATCTCGATTGCGTTGGCAGTGGGCATGATCAGCTTCACCCTAGCAGGGAGAATCTCGGACAAGATTGGAAGGAAACGGACCACCTTCCTATTCATCGCGATCTCAGTCCCGTTCTCTCTTCTAATGTTACTCACTGCCAACCCCCTTTTGCTGAGCATTTCCCTGATCATACTCATGATTGGTTCCTCATTCTTCGCGTATTTCGGGGTCTGGATGAGTGAGGTCTTTCCGCCTGAGATGAGGGCCACTGGAACAAACCTGGTGTTTTTCCTGGGTAGACTTGTGGGCGGAGGTTTCGGGGTTAGCATAGTCCTTTTGATGCCCTTTGGGCTCAAGAATGACCTGGGAATTGCGTTGATTGCATCGTCTTTACTGGTGTTAGGTTCGGTTATCGGCCTCCCTGAAACCGTGAAGAGGTAGGGGTAATACGGTATACTCCGGTATTTAAGGTAATTCCATGAAGCTAATTAACATGGTCCAGGATAGTGACGTCCTTAACGAGATCCAGAGACTCTACGACGGTAAACCAGTTACCGTATCCCGTTTGAAGAGGAAGTTCCAGGGAGAGGGACTAGAGGAAGTCCTCAAGAGGCTAGAGGAACAGGGAAAGATAAGATCTATTCCCGTTAAGGGTGGGAAGGCTTACGAGCCATCCCTCGATAAGTTGGATCAGGTGCTCAAGGAGATATCTAACCTGAGGGATGAAATAAGGAAATTACAAGAATACCTATTAGAGAGAACCAAGGTTAGTACAGATTCCTTTGACGAGATCTATGAAAGAGTGAGAGATAACCTGGGCTATGCCCATCTTCAGGCAATTCGTGTGGAGATGGGTTTGGGTAAGGAGGAGTTCTACTCGACCCTCCGCGACCACATAGAGAGCCGTTATGACCTAATCGCCGGAGGGGACGAGGGGTACGTGAGGAAGGGCTCCATCTACGGGATAGTTAAGAGAAAGAGGTAAGAACATGATATGCACTGTACCCAAGGTTACCGTAACCACGTGGAACGCTAAGAACGTGGTTCTGGCCGGGCCAACTTACAGGAGATATCTCGAGAAGACCTTACTTGCGGTCAAGAATAAGGACATCGCCTCGGTGATAGGGCAACCTGGAATGGGAAAGACTACCATCCTCAGGAAGACTCAGGAGGAAGCTCCAGGTCTCACCTTCTTCCTAGACCTAGCTAGTAAGGCAGAGATTGAGGACGAGTTCTGGGGTAAGGTGGACCAATTCAAGATAAGGGAACTGGTTCTCCCCACTCTCAGGGGCAAAGCTAACAAGCTAGGTTACGGTTTCCTTAGAAGGCTAACCGGTGTTAAGCTAGAGGATTGGCTACTCAAGGTCTGCAACAAGTATGACGACATACATCTCAGGCTATTCTGTTCGAATTACCCCAAGGACTTTGACGGAATGTTGAAGTTCCTCGGGGACCTGAAGAACGTGATTGACGTTAACCTCATGGTAGATGAGGTGAGGGACTCTCACATACCCAAGATCCACAGGCTGATTAACGCTGGTCTCGGTATCCCAGTAATCATGGCAATTCCCACGGATTCCTACAGTAAGGTTACCGATTTGGCCGTGAGAAGAAGATTGGATGAAAGCAGGGTATCTCTCGATACGGTGCTTACCCAGGAGGACATCAAGGAAATCATAGATGCTTACTGTCATCCCCTAGCAGAGGACCTCTTCCCCATCATATACTCCCTATGGAGTGGGGGAGAACTCAACACAGTCAGTTCCATGTTGCAGTACGTGAAATCACAAGTTGAGAATTTTGAGAGGGAATGTGGGGATAACCTGGATTGTTTCAGGGAGAAACTGAGAAGCTCACACTCCCTTAAGAACCCTGAAGAAGACTCAAGGGAGATGGAGAAGATGGTGAGGGAAGTTCTGTCATCCGAGGGAAAGGAGATGGGTATCTCTTACGTCCATCCAAGGGGGAAAAGGGTTGAGGCCAACGGCAAGTTCATGGTGGTGGGAATATTCTTCATAAAGGACGAACAGGCGGTACTGGGTCAGGTGAAGCTCATGAAAGATGACAGGGAGAGCGATGACGAGATCAACCTTCTGCCTGAGGTAAGGACGGTGGAGCATGAGAAGAGGAACTATCCCGTGGGTAAGAGGTTCGTGATCACGAACTCAGCCAAGTTAAAGGTACCCAACTCCGTGAACAAAATAGAGATCTCAACCTTCGAGGCCGTGCGTATACTTAGAGGGGATGGTGAAATTCTCAGGGAGATAGTCAGACCCCTTCAAGATTTACCTGGTGCAGGGCGAACCCCTGTAGAGAGCACAGCTTAGCTCAAATTTGGCCCATCTATTTTTATCAGGTGCTTAATCCCAGGATTAAATGGAGCTCAAGGAAGTTTGGAAATCTATTTGATGTCATCCTTCATCTTTTCTTCAGTGACACCTTCCTGTTCAAGGAGATTCCAGTTGATGTGGATCAACTTCTTGTGACCTGGGACGGTAAGCTAGTCTCATGTCTTCCCACGGGCACCAGGGGGAACTACCTGTGTAAGGTCTCCTCTCCTCCAGGAGTTCACAGAGTTAGCGTGGAGGTCATTTATGGAGGGAGGAGAATCGTGAAGACGGAAAATGTTCCCCTCATAGATTTCGATATTTCCCTCTCCCTGGATAAGAATTCCTTACTGGTCAAGCTTCTAGGGTATAGCGACCCTGACACGATTTCAGTTAAATTGAATGGAACTCCTCTAACCCCATCGCGTATAGGTCCAGGGGAGTACAGGGTTGATATCACTGAACGTGGAGTGGCTGAAGTTGAGGTATGCATCTCGGGAATTTGTAAGAGGTCAATCATAAACGTCGAACCACACCTATCCCTGAGTGACTGGGATCCATCAGTATGGGTTGGGAGGAACCTCTACGGCTATCAGGTAATGGAATTTCTAGGCGAAGGGGGTTTCAGTTACGTCATGAAAGCCTCCTCTCCCGGAGGAGTTGTGGCACTCAAGATACCGAAACTGACCCAGTCCCCAGCCTCAGGTCTAACTAGAAACGTGATCAATGTCCTGGATGACCTATTCAAGGAGCAGAGTGCCCTCCTCGAGTTGAGTGACTCTCCCTACCTGGTTAAACTTGTGGGCGTTCATTTGGATCGGGACTCAGTGAGGAGGGCCTTGACTGAACCTAGATACTATCTAGAGTATCCACCCATGATAGTTATGGAGTTCATGGCAGGAGGATCCGTGAGTAGATTAGTTAAGGATGACGTCCAGTTTTACTCTGACAACTGGAAGACCGCGGTTTTCATGATAATTTCAAGGATATCCAGCGGTTTGCTCAAAATACACGAGAAGGGTTACGTTCACTGTGACGTGAAGCCATCGAACATTCTTCTAGACAGGGAACCCCCTCCTACAGCAGGTGAGCTATACGAGAGAATGAAGAGGAGGGAGGTTAACCCCAAGCTTGCTGATCTGGGATCAGCGGTTAAGATAGGGGGAGTTCCTCCAGGAGTTACCCTGGAATACTCGTCGTTGGAACAGGTGACCTCCACGAGATACGGCGGGGTCAATCCACGGGACGACGTGTACTCCCTGGGGGCCACAATCTATTACCTTCTCACGAAAAGGTACCTTAATTCCCCCATGATACCCTTCATGGAGAAGGCGCTAGGAGGCGGAGGCCTGGACAACTCGGTGTACGCGTTGAGGGATTACTCTACCCTTGAGGCTGTTGGTCTGGACTCAAAGATAGTGAGGTTCATTAAGGACATGACATCCGAGAATAGGGACAAGAGGCCTAGTTCCTTAGAGGTTTTCAACTTTTTTACGTCGCTGGTGAACTAGGGCGGGAGATCGTGGATGATGACACCTTTGTCGTCTATCCTCTCGAGCTCCTTGTCCAAGGTAAGGAATTTCATGTTGAGGGAAAGGGCTGTGAAGTAAAGGGTAAGGTCTATCATGTCCCTATGTCTATCCTGGTTCAGCCTCGCTAGGTAGAACACCCTAAGGGGAGTTTTGACGCGTTTGAAGCCTGAGAGGCTGAGGAGCCCTTCCTTCACCCTTTTCATGTCCACCCGAGTTCCGGATTTGCTCATCTTCTTGAGTACCCAAAGGGCCTCGAGCATAGAGATCTCGGAGAAAAAGACCTCGTGGGAGGAGAGCCTCTCCAGAGAGCTCTCCGTGCCCTTAACCTCAACCCCCAACACGGGGAGAACGAAGCTGGTGTCGAGAAGAACCCTCATTCCCCCTCGGTCCTAGACTGTTCTTCCTCGCTAATCCTTTCCACTTCTTCTGGCGATATAGTGGCGAACTTCTTGCCGTGAATTGCCAGCCACACAGGATCCCTGATGGGTTTCAGGATCATTTCGTCCCCCCTCACCCTAAGAATGAACCTGGTCCCTTCCTTGAGATCCAATTCCTCGGCAATCCCCTTGGGAATCCTTATCATGTATTTCTTGCCCAATTTTACTTGAGTCTTCATCATTGTTAATTAGTCAGACTAAGTTAAAGGTCTTGCTAAAGAGTGAAGAAAAGTTGGACTCACCACAAGGAAGCCTGACTGTGATATGCTTCAGTTCCTAATAATATAAAAGTACATGAACGTGACTGGAAATACAAAAAAGTTCTAAAGTGATAAAATCACGCAGTCTCTACACTTACTTCTCTAGAGGACTCTTCCAACGGTTTCCTCTTCGTTTCAGGTATGGCTACTAAAGTTATGACCGCAGCAATTGCCGCTATGGTTGCAAGGAAATACACAGCAAACGACTCGCCGTACTCATGGAAAAGTGATGGAAAGACGAAGGATGTCAGAGTGGCTCCTATTCTTCCTGATGCCACTGTTAGTGACTGCACCAGTCCTCTTACCTTGGTTGGAGCAAGCTCTACCCCAAGAATTCCTGATGCGGATACTGAGCCAGGTCCAGCCTGTGACCCCAAGTTCTGCAGTCCGTAAAGGAAGAAGGCTATAATAGGTGAGAAAGATGCCCCAGCTGAACTCTTGTAAAAGGCAAAGGACATTAAGGCAACTGCCATTACCACGAATCCTACAACCTGCAGTGGTTTCCTTCCAACTCTGTCAATCAAGGACAGAGCTATTATCCCTCCAGGTATGGTGAAGGCTCCTTCAATTAAAAGTTGAAATACTCCTGAATTAATTCCTAGACTGCTCGCAATGAGGCTTGGACCAAACAATATTCCCGAGTACGCCACTATGTCAAAGAGGAACCAAAGTATACATGCCGATAGGAAAAGTGCCCAGTTCCTCCTGAAGTACTCGCCGAAGCTAGTGTTATCCTTGAGATTAGAGGTGAGATTTACCTCGGTTCCCGTGACTTCCCTAATTACTCCCTTCACTCCCTCAGTATCTCCCCTTATCCTTCCAAGGAATCTCGCAGTTTCAGGAATCTTTCTTCGCAGATAGATCACAGAAGCTGAGGGTATCGCACCTGCTGCCAGCACAATTCTCCAGACTAGTGAAGGAGGTACCCCTGCCGCCTGTAGGGCAAGATATAGAATAGCTGCTAGCGTCGCGCCAAATCCCCAAAACAAACCAAATCCTAGAGCAATTATCTTTCCCCTATCCTTGGCGTTAGCGTGCTCAGCCATGATCATGGGAGATAGAACGTAGTCGGCACCGACTCCTAGTCCTAAAAGGAACCTAACTATTATCAACTCTGTGGGATCTGTCACGAAGGCCTGTAAGAGGGCTCCCACTGTCATGAGGGTTACGTCGATCCCGTAAAACTTCTTCCTTCCCTGGTTAGATAGCAAACCAAAGATTATGGCGCCTATTGCAGCCCCTGCTAGCGCGGATCCGGAAATTGCCGCAGTAAGGGAAACGTAATCTGGGCTCTTTGACGTTATTCCGAACTCCGAGAGGACTAACAGGAGGACAATACCAATGGAGGAAAGGTCATATCCATCGGTGAAAACACCCATTCCCGTGGTCACAAGGGATTTGATATGGAAAAAGGAAAGCCTTTTCTCGTCTAACGGTTTAAATATATCCTTCATACACCTCACGTATTTTCTATATTTTTTAGCATTATGTATATAATCAATATATGACTCTATAACTCTCTAGTTGCTATATAGTCTATGTATATGGTACGTGCTTGTCCAGAAAAGTTTGCTAAATCAGGATCTTGAACCTACATTTTCAATATGAAACCATAGATCTCGATCAGACTTTTATTCTAGGGCTTAGGTCTAGGCTTATGAATATTGGTCTCATTATATCAATCATTTTCATCGTGATTGACATTCTCATATCCCTATGGAACAGCTATAACGCGGGACAGATATTCAGGGCGAGGAAGACGTTGGGCTTGATTTTCTACTTCTTTGGTGGTTTCCTTCCCATGGGCTACATGGTCTTGCTCGCCCTTACCCTAATACTGGGTTACCTAGGTTATCTCTCGTTCTCTACCTTCACTTTCCTCTTTTCCTTCAGTTTCCTGTTCTTCGGTCTCACGTTCATAATATGGGGGATCATCGCGACAGTAACCTCGGCCATGGCGTTCTCAAGGACCCATAGCTGGACCTCAGGTCTTATCACCATTTATGATGCAGTGGTCACGATCTTTGACGCTTGGGAATACATCTCAGGCTTTTACTCTGCCTGGAAGAGCGTACGTAGAGCCGTAGACAGCAGTGACTTCTCTATTATAGACGTACTTGCCATAGCAGCTCTAGCCTTGGCCATTGGTTTCATTATTACTTATGTTGCCTTCAGGGAGGGAGAGAAGAACTCGAGAATTGCCACCTGGTACTAGCCTCAAACGTTAATATTTTCGATATCGTAATTGATATCATGTTTGGCCAATGGCAAAGGAAGAGAGGGCTCGCAAACCTGATTCTAACGCTTCTGGACTCTAAGGGGGAGATGACAGGAGCCCAGATAATGAGGGAGATTGAGAAGGTCACGCAGGGTATCTGGAGGCCCTCTCCAGGAGCGGTTTATCCGGCACTGGATAAAATGGAGTCAGAGGGTCTCATCACGGTATCAAAGGTGGAAAGGTCACAGCGTTACTACGCAATCACAGAAAAGGGGAAGAGGTTGCTCTCGCCTCAGGGCAGTCTGGAGGTAGTAATAGGAGACCTAGAGTATAACGTTAGATATCTTCTGGATAATAGGGATCTCCTCACCCCAGATCTTAAGGAGAAATTGAAGGAGATCCTCGAGGAGATGGAGGCGATTCTCAAGTGATAGATGTGTCCCACCTATCGAAGACCTTCCAAGTGAAGGGGAAAGAGATCCACGCGTTGAGCGATATAACGTTCGAGGTGAAGACAGGTGAGATATGTGGCCTTGTGGGACATAACGGAGCTGGAAAGACTACCCTTGTAAAGATCCTTTCAACCCTAATAATTCCAGACAGTGGAGAGGCCAGGGTCGAGGGTCATGACGTGGTTAGCGAGGCCAATATTGTCAGAAAGTTGCTGGGCGTTATGACTGTCAGCGAGAGGGCCTTCTACTACAGGCTCACGGGAATGGAGAACCTCATGTTCTTTGCGTCAATCCGAGGTCTTTCCCTAGGGGAGTCAAGGTCAAGGGCGAAGGAACTCTTGGAAATGGTAGGACTCCTAGATTGGAAGGACATCCCTTACATGAAGTATAGCACAGGGATGGCCAGAAAACTCGCTCTAGCCAGGGCATTGATCACCGACCCTCCCGTGATCCTCATGGACGAGCCAACCCTGGGAATGGACCCAATCTCCTCGAGGGAATTTCGTAGGCTAGTTGAGGGGTTGGCCAAGAGAAAGACCGTATTAATGACGTCACATAACATGGCCGAAGTGGAGGACCTGGCCCAGAGGGTAGTAATCCTGAACAGGGGTAGTGTAGTTGCCAGCGGTTCTCCCCAGGAACTAAAGGAGAGGGTGGGAACCATGAAGTTGGTTAGAACAAGGTCACCCGATGCGAGGCTAAGAAAATTCGTTGTGGGACTATCAGATCAGTACTTCTTGGTACGGGTCCCGGAGCACTTCAACGTTGAGGGAGATGAGGTTAGAAGGGAACCCGCCACGTTGGAGGACGTTTTCGTGTCTCTTACGGATGAAGCAGATTCCACGACCAACAGATCTAGGGGAGGTGGAGGTTGGAGAAGATGGGCATCCTAACCAAGTTATATGCCTACATCTACCTGAGAGGATTTAGGATCTGGAGCAGTTACAAGACTCAGATGGTTCTAAATGTTCTATCGTGGGTTTTACCCGTTTTCACCTACTACTTTGTGGGCACTTCTTTGGGCGGAGACCTCGAGAACTTCACAGGTGTTACCAACTACACGGCATTCGTGGTGATTGGGCTAGCGTTTCAAGGTTACGTGTCCTCTACAATAACCACCATAAGTCAGAGACTTAGAAACGAACAGCTTTACGGCACCATAGAGTACTACGTGCTATCAGAGGGTGGAGTTCTCTCCTTTCTTGTTTACTCCGCGTTGTGGGGTTTCACAATAAATTCCGTTAATGCGGGAGTCATCCTGGGGATTGGGGAGATGCTACATGTTCACTTCGAGATTAATCCAGTATCAACCTTGGTAGTTTTCGCCCTACTCCTGTCATCTGCCCTGGGGCTCTCAATGATTTCTGCAGGTTTCACCATGTTGGTGAAGCAGGGAAACCCAATCTCCTTCTTCTTCTCTACCTTTACCACGCTGATGTCGGGGACGGTTTTTCCAGTCACGGTATTGCCAAGCTGGATAAAGGAGATTAGCCTAGCCATACCCCTAACCTGGGCCCTAAACGGTCTCAGACTCACAATGTTAGACGGTTACGGAATAGGCGGAGTGGGGGAGATCGTGTTAGTTCTCGTGCTCTTCAACGCAGTTCTCTTACCGCTGGGTGGATGGTTCTACCTTTACTCCTTTAACAGGTCCAGGAGAAAGGGAACCTTGAGCGAGTATTAACTAAACAGTGAGGGTAGGTTAACTTATACTTGTACATCTCTTTACATCACATGATAAAGATCAAAAGGGTATACGACGAGGCCTCGAGCGACGATGGAGTCAGGGTATTGGTTGATTTGCTGTGGCCCAGGGGACTCAGGAAAGAGGAGGCCAAGATTGACCTCTGGATGAGGCAAGTCGCTCCTTCAGATGAGCTGAGGAAGTGGTTTGGTCACGATCCTAGAAGGTGGGAAGAGTTCAAGCGAAGATATCTAGATGAGCTGAGAAACAACCCCGCCGTGAAGGATCTAGTGGAGCTTGCCAGTAACAGGGATGTGACGCTCCTATTCTCAGCCAGGGACAGGGAAAGAAACAACGCAGTCGTGTTGAAGGAATACGTGGAAGAGGAACTGAAAAGTAGGGGAAAAGGGCTTAAATAAAAAACGTCACTCTTTCTTTTCTTCTTTATCCTTAACTTCCTCCTTGACTTCCTCTCCCTTTCCCTCAGTCGCCACCACTTCAGCGTAGGCTCTCTCTCCATGCATTGCGTAATCTCCGACCTTCAACTCCTCTGGAGGTGCCCTGAGCGGTATGAATAGTCCTATAGCCTTCAAGAGTCCATACGTTACGGCGAAGTCATACACGAAAACTACCAGTGCACCAAGAGCCTGAATACCCACCTGTGCTACGTTGCCATACAGGGCTCCCACTAGGGCAGGATCCACGTACTTAGTTACGTTTGGATCAGCGAATACTCCAGTGAGTATTCCCCCCCACAATTCCCGCAATACCGTGGGTAGAGAAGACGCCAAGGCTGTCATCTACCTTAAGCCTGGGCTCCAACTTGTATAGTGCCAACCAAGGCAGGGAACCAGACGCAATCCCTATTAACATGGAGTAGGAGCCATTGACGTAACCAGCTGCCGGCGTGATCGCCACCAGTCCGGTTATGGCACCGGATGTTGCGCCAATGAGGGAAGGCTTTCCAAAGAACTTCATGTCCATCAACATCCAAGTTATGGCACTCACTGCAGTAGCTATGTTAGTGTTAAGGACAGCTATTGCGGCATCTATCGTGGACCCTCCTGGATCGCCACCGTTGAATCCATCCCATCCTAGCCAGATAAGTCCCGCACCTGCGAGAATTAGGGGTAAGCTGTGGGCCTCAAGTTTCCTCTCAGAGGCAACTCTTGGTCCTACTGCCAGAGCAGCCGCGAGAGCTCCCACGCCAGCATCCACGTGGATAACGTATCCCCCAGAGAAGTCCACAGCACCGAGCTGGTTCAACCAACCACCAGCGAATAGCCAGTAAGCTACAGGGCTGTAAACTAGGAGGGACCAGAGGGGCACAAACACCATCCACGCCTTGAAGTTCATTCTCTCCAGAACTCCACCAGCCAAGAGAACAGGGGTTATGGCCGCGAAGACGAACTGGAAGAAGATATAAGTCGAGGTGGGTATGTCGAGCGGAGTGTTTGCAGGCCCATAAATGGTCTGAGAACCCTCATAGAGTCCGGAAGTTGCAGGTGTAGGGGACCCGAGAATTCCAAATCCGTTTATCTCGAGGAGAGGCTTTCCAAATCCGAAATTGTATCCCGCAATCATCCACACTACTAGAACTGCAGCGAAGGCGTAGAAAACCATCATCGCACTATTTATGGAATACTTTTTCTTGGATAGGCCAGCGTAGTATAGGGCAACGCCTGGCACGCTTTGAAGTCCCACAAAAGTCGCTGCGGTGAGCATCCATGCGTTACTTCCAGTATCTAGCCAGGAGGGAACTGCCACTGCAGGATAATCCGCCGTGTGATTTGCTAAGGCAGTAACTGTGGAATTTAACTGTTCTAGGGTGGAATTTGTAGCCCCTAAAACACTTAAACCTAACAGGAGAGGAATCAGGAGTATACCTAACAGGACTTTTTTCATTTTTTTCTCGAGAGGGATCTTGTTAAATAGCTAAAAAATATACTGACAATTCCAAATGAATAGTTTTCTGAAGTAAGATTAAGTTATTGATGACTTTTAATCTTTTCTCTGGACAAGAGGACGGCGTGACTAAATAGATATCAGGTTATTTCCAAAACCTTGTTAGTTATAGTTTAAATATAATCTCTTTTATCATGACGTTACTCAATTTCTATTATATTATTAATTTCTTTGATCTAAAGTTATTTTGAACCACGATCTGCGCCTTTTCTATGAATCATGTAACCGGGTACACAAGGAGCCTTATAATAAAAGGCAGGAGGCATGTAAGAAATGTATATTAAAAAAGATTAAGATTCTTCTCTACTCTGGCGGAATTTCCTGGAATGAGTATTTGATATCGATATCCTCTTTTCTTAGCCTGTACCATCTCATTACGAAGTAAATGATTATTCCAGCAATGAAAGGAGAAGAGACTATGAGCCAGGTGACCGGATTCATGTTTATTCCTAGGTAAATTGTGGAATTTCCAAACCAATAGAAACCGTATACACTCATGACTATTAGGTCAGCAATGGATATTCCTAGTATTACGGCCCTGTTTCCCTTTAGTTCTAATCCATTTCTTCTGATTGATGCGACTATGGACGCCAGAATGACCACTATGAAGCCGAAGAGCAGAGCCATGGCATCAGCAGTATCCATGCCATAAAAGAAGGCAGAGCTGAGAGGTGTGACAGTGATAACGGTGAGACTACCAATTGTTATTGCTTCGTCGATCAGATGTGCCACCACAGGGGAATGATATCTCTCACTAACATATGAGACAATTGTTGGTAGGGCCTTGTCAAAGGCCACAGCCATAAAATACCTAGATACGAAGAGGGCGACAGCGAACATTATGGCAAGGTACCAGAAGTAAGACCCTATCACAAGAAAGAGATCTAAAGGCAAGTTCCTGAAACTCACTACTACATCAAATATTGGGTTTAGGAGATTAGAATAGTTCGGTCCCAAGACTCCAGCTCCTATGAAAAACTCTGAAGTAAGCGTACTAACTGACGAAGAGATGAAGAAGGTTATTAGCAGACCCGCAACAACAAGAGCTGCTAGTACTCCGATCCTGAACGCCTTACTTCCCCCTCGGACCTCCCCAGCGACTGAAGTGGCTCCATTAACAAATGGAAGGAAACTCGCAGTGAACACCATAAGACCAATTGTAGCTAAGATCGGATTGCTGAAGAGTGGTGTCGCAGAAGAACTCGCCTTCACTATGGAGCTGTAATCGTATCCAGACGCAGTTATCGATGCGGGCGTAACGTAATGCATCAGTATCCCTGTTAATACAAAGGTTACTAAGGCTACAATAGTTATTCCACCCATTATTTGATTGGTATACTTTGGCAGAAAGATGTTTATTGCAATTACTCCTGTGAAGGTAATTGCTCCTATCGCGAGAATTGTGAAGGGGTTCCCTAAGGTAGTTGCCAATGACGTGTAGGAGCCTCCAAAATCTGTCCCCAGTGCCGAAAAACCTGTCTGTAGCTGGCCCACGCCATCGTAAACTATGGCAGCGTCAAATATCATCTGGGAGATGCCGAAGACAAGCCCTGTTCCCACTCCGATAGCAGGATGTAACACTCTACTCGCAAAAACGTAATCTGCAGCAGTTCTCTGAAATTTCTCGCTTATTTTTGTCCATAAATAACCGTGGGGGAGAAGAACTATCCAGCTGAGTAGGGCGCCAATAACCACAAGCCCGTTCGGAGAGATTGAGAGACCCGATAGGTAGGATATTGGAAGGACGTAGAATGCAATGAAGCCCATGCTAATAAACATGGCAGTTAGCCAGTTTATTTCCCTGACTAAACCTGAGGACTCCCTTGCAAAAAGGGAACCCTTAATTCCTTTTTGATCTTCTTTACCGCTTGCCATTGGTTCAAAATTCAATTGACTCCCCTAAAAAGTTCTTTATTTTCTACATAAAAAGAGTATAATAATATAAGTAGAAATATGAAAAGTATTCATTAATAAGAATGGATCAACAATGAACTGGCTATACATGTTTTAATTAAATGGAATCAGATGTAACACATTCTCCTTAACAACGATAAGAGTTCCTAGCATATTACCATGATGGATATCGGGAAAGAATCTAAATTATTTTAAAGTATATGGCGTTGTTATCTAAATTATATTTAACCTTTTCTAGATGCAGTATCTTGAATAATGAATAAATATTAGAATATTGAGAGGAATAAATTTTAACCTTTTCCTAAAGCACCATTTAATGATACAGGTCCAGGTTAAGGCAGAGTATAGCCCACTTAGGAAAGTAGTCGTGGCAACTCCAGGAAATGAGAAAACTAGGTTAACTCCAAAGACGCTTTACGAGCTACAATATGCAGAAATTCCCGATCCAGTAGAGCTGAAACTGGAGCACGACGAGTTTGTGAAGAAGTTAAGGGAGAACGGAGCTGAGGTCATAAACCTGAGGGAAGAGGTCATGAAGCTTAAGGAGGAAGAATTGGTCGCTCTAATAAAGTCTAGTAGCGAGTGTGATATTTTACTAGACAACCTCGATAAAGAGTTGATGGCCGAGATACTGATCTCCGGCCTGACTGCTAAGGAGGCAAAGGAAATGGGAGCCAACGTCTTAATTCCCGAAAATGAAGAATTTTGCGTAAAACCATTAGTTAATATCATGTTTACAAGGGATCCAGGGATGGTACTGGGAGGCACGTATGTCTCTGGAAAGATGAGATGGGAGTCGAGAAGAAGGGAGCCAGAGATCTTCACCGCGATACTTAAACCTAAAAATGTATTGAAAGTGGAAAAAGGATTCTTCGAGGGAGGAGATTTCTTTCCACTAGACGGGAGGCTTCTCATGGGATTTGGAACCAGAAGTAGTGGGTTAGGACTTAGTTACACTGTCCCTAAACTCATGGAGAGTGGAGAAATTGATGAGGCTATACTGGTAAAGCTGGACACACCAGAACTTCATCCCAACAAGGGTATAGGTCATTTAGACACTGTTATGGGTATCCCAGCCCAGGACGTTATAGTCTATTACAAGTCTCTTCTTGATAAATCGAGCGTTTACCTATATAAAGGGAAGGAGATAGTGCGGGACAATAGGGTTCTCAGCGAAGTGATGAAGGATTATTTGGGTCACGATCTAAGGATTGTCAATATAGGGAATGCTGAATATTATGCTGAAGAGAGGGAACATTGGCTTCTAGCTAGTAATATTATTGTAGTAGGTAAAAACAAGATCATAGCCTATGAACATAACAGACTGACCAATAGGCTCATGACGGAGGCGGGTATAGAGATTATAACATTCAAAGGAAATGAAATTATAAAGGAGGGCGGAGAGCGGAGCGGTCCTAGATGCATGACACTCCCACTGCAAAAGTATTGAAATCTAAGTGCTTCAATACATCAAAAGCACTTTATCATAAAATTATCTAAACTATTTTTATATTTTTATAAATCCAATAAGGCTATAAATTCCATAAAATATTAGTATTAGAAAATTAATTCTTAAGGTTCTGTAGTTACCCGTACAATTATTAAGTTTTCAGTAGTTAACGACGGTTGTAATAAGACTTTTTAATTTTTAGAGAGTGTTCTAACGATTAGCCTAGTATACTATTAATGTTTTTGCCAGCAACCCTTTTTAATAGAATAACTTTTAGACAATTCATGCCCCTGTTTAAAAGAAGAGGAAACAACGAAAGTGTAGGCGGAAAGAACAAAACAAGGATTCTATTCACCTCCGACCTTCATGGGTCCGAGACTGCTTTTAGGAAATTTCTGAATGCCGGAGTGATGCAGAAAGTTGATTGCCTTATCATAGGTGGAGATATTGCAGGAAAGTCATTGGTACCTATCATAAATAAGGGAAATGGTTATTTTGTTGTTGAGGATAGGGAGATCAGCGGTAGCTCTCTTAACAACGTTGTCGCGGAATTCCGAAAGAGCGGCGCGTATTATGCGATTCTCTCTAAGGCTGAGCATGAGGAATTAATCAATAACAAAAAGAAACTTGACGAGCTATTTCACGAAAAGATGAAGGAAAACCTAAGGAGTTGGGTTGAGATTGCTCAGGAAAAGCTGAAGGAAAGACGGATTCCAGTCTTCATCAACCTAGGTAACGATGATCCTTCGTTTCTCTTTCAAGTTATTGAGGAGAGCGAATTAATGAGAAAAAGTGAAGGAAATATAATAGACATAGGCGGTCACGAGATGATATCCTTCGGATATGTTAATCCCACACCTTGGAGAACACCTAGAGAAATGTCCGAGGACGAGCTGATGTATAATCTGAGGGGAATGGCTGAGAAGTTAGAGAGGCCAGAAAAGGCAATTTTCAATTTTCACGCTCCTCCATATAATACTTCCCTTGATAATGCACCGTTACTCTCTGCCGACTTGAAACCAGTAGTAAAGGGAGGCGATGTGGTCATGACTCACGTAGGTTCTAAGGCTATTCGCAAGATAATAGAGGAATATCAACCAATGCTAGGCATACACGGACATATTCACGAGTC
Source organism: Metallosphaera sedula DSM 5348 (assembly GCF_000016605.1). Lineage (NCBI taxonomy): Archaea > Thermoproteati > Thermoproteota > Thermoprotei > Sulfolobales > Sulfolobaceae > Metallosphaera > Metallosphaera sedula. The sequence goes on from NC_009440.1 coordinate 809,661, forward strand.
CAGAGCGTTTGATAAGATCGGAAGGACAGTGATAATAAATCCAGGTAGTGAGTTTAACCAGGGCATACTTCACTCTACACTTATCTTGCTAGAAGATGGGAGAGTTAAAGGTAACCAGTTTATAGTGGGCTGATCTTTGTTAAAGGAAATTCGGGATATCCTATTCTACACCTTTTCCCACCCTTAGCGTAAAAATTTTATTCGGAAACGACCTGTTTTCTTAAGATCCTGATCTCCTTATGCATTGAATCCATAATTTCTCTTAAAATCGAAACTAGTCATTCGTGAAAATTTTAACGTCTCCAAGTTAAGATTTATCACGACTTTTTATATATTTATAATTTTTTGTTTTAAGGCTTAAATTCACGTCCACGTTTTAACACTTATGCCATTGCAAACTAAAATACTATTTACGAGTGACATTCATGGATCAGAAACTGCCTTTAGAAAATCGTTGAACGCAGCCAAGATGTACGATGTAAATTATCTAGTATATGGGGGAGACATGTTCTCAAAGGATTTCATTTTTGTTATGAGGGAAGGAGGAGATTATTATGTTGATGGAAAGAAAGTAAACCTGGAAGCCCTTCAGGAGAACTACATGATAACGGGTAGGATGCCCATAATCATGAGTAAAGAGGAACTAGACTTTACCCTAGGCAATAGGGAAGCCTTGAGGAAGGTAGTACTAGAGAGGCTGGAGGCACAGGTAGATAGGTGGGTAAAGATACAGAGGGAGAAAATGGAGAACTCTAATTTCTTCGTAGTATGGAACTTGGGAAATGATGATCCATTGGAGTTGGATTCTCTACTGAACTCCTATGGCATCGAGACGTGTCAGGGTAAGGTGATAGAGTTGGGCGACCTCAAAATGATATGTGAAGGTTTTGTGAATCCAACTCCCTTTCAGACGTACAGGGAAGTGCCAGACTCCACCCTTTACATAAGGCTTGAGAGATTAATTGAAAAGGTAAATCCTAAGGAAACGGTATTGAATGTTCACGTTCCGCCTTTCAATACAAAATTGGATCTGGCAGTAAATGAGAGAAAGGAAAGATCACACGTAGGTTCTAGATCAGTGCATGACCTGATACAGAAATATCAGCCTTTAGTGGGACTTCACGGCCACATTCATGAGTCTCCCGGGGTAGACAAGATTGGAGAAACGAAAATAGCAAACCCAGGAAGCGAATATCAAAGCGGAATATTTAGGGGAGTCTTAGTAGTTATTGAGAGGCAACTCGAAAAGGGTCTATTGAGGTCATTTAAGGTAAAGGCGATAAGTCTCATTCATGGATAGAGTCTATGTAAAATGTTCACTCCATGATCGAAAGATGGCATGAAAACTAGTTCGCTAAGAATTGTCCCCGCGTCTTAGAAAGGTACTCACATGACCTTCAAGCGTAGTTATATCGAAGTCACTCAATTAGTCGCGACCTTACTTCTAGATTTTGTTCTACGAACCCGATCACAATTCACTTGGGTTCAGGCTGATTCTCCTGTTGAGATCTCATCCTCAAGTTGTATATTCTTTCATTGAAGTATCCTTCTAAGCTATTCCCCAGCCTCATGGCACTAGAGATGATATCGCTGAAGTAACTTACCAGGTTATCCTTAGGTGAATTTATCCTTGACTCCATTTCGTTAACCTCGATCATCAGTTTCTCATTAGCAAAACTTCTTATGTTCTCCCGAAGTAGCTCTAAGGACATCCTAACATATTCGAAGAGCTCCTTCTCACCTTTCAATCCATATCCCTTGGCTATCGAGTCCAAACTGCTGCCATTGTTGACCGCTATTATCGAGATCCTACAAATGTTCTCTATCCTTTCCAGGTACCTTCCCGTCCAGTAAATTCTGTAAGCTAAACTCTTAGTCAGCAACCTTCCTCACCTTAATCATCACATTCTTCAGTTGATCCTTACCAGAGCTCATGAAGCTCCCAACTATTGGACTTACGTCAGCGAAATCTCTTCCTATGGCAAATTTCACATATCCTAGGTTGTAAAACCTTCCTCTTGTTGGATCAACGTCCACGTAAGTTCCGTCTGGCATCATGACCTCAACCCACGCATGAGTAGCCCTTGGATTATCGTTAACCACTCCCATGACGTATCTGGCGGGAATTTTCAGAGCCCTTAAAATCGCTAAGGTAACGTGAGTGTAATCCTGGCAAACCCCCATACCCAGTTTAAAGGCATCATATGCGGTCGTGGTGACGTCAGTTGCTCCAGGGGCATACTTTATTCTGTCCCTTACAAACTTCACGGCGGTCTCTATTACTTCACCCATGCTCTTAACATTCTTTGTCAGTTCACTAGCGATTTTTTGAAAGGGTTCAGGATCCACAAGTTTTGTGGGCAAGAGAAATTGATTGAATCCGTAATCGTAAGGAAAATCGTAGTTAACTCTTATCGCCTTGGTGTCCACCCTTACCAGGCTCTCAGAATAAATTTCCAATCTTTTGTGGACTTCTGTAACCTTTATTTTATAAACTATATTGTCAAAAATATCCCTAAAATACGTCTTATAACCCTGTGGAATGGAATCGACCTCGTGCTTCAAAAGCCGTTGATTATCACCGTCGTAGGGCACTATCCTACAGGTGTTCTCGTTCACGATTACGTCCGCCTCGTACTCGTAAACGCTCCTATAGATTACCTCGTAATCCACACCGGTTTCACCATCCCTCCAGAAGAGTTATTTGTTACCCTACTTCCAACCACACCGACTCGACTTAAAACTGCTGTGGCCACCCTATCGTAATATGTGAAGAAGCGGAAATCTGCAAAAGTCTCGTAAAACGAGTCATTTATCGCAGAGACCACGGTGTCGAAATCGAGAACCTCTTGCGCTATGAAGTTCTCATACTCCTTTACCAACTCCTTTAGGACACTGGCGTTCTCATCCTTCATTATGGAGAGACCAATGCCTCCATAGCCTTCCCTCTTCTTTATCACGTAACTCGAGGGGTTATTAATCACCCTTTGAAGGTTCTCCCTTTCATATAGGCATATGGTAAAGGGCTGTGTAACCTCTTTAAGGGAAATTCCATATCTCTCAGCTAGGAATGGTATCCAAACGAAGGTTGCCTTGTCATCAGCTACTCCGACGCCTGGGGCATTGGCAATGGTAACCCACCCGCGTAGATATGCCCTCATCAAATCTGGAGTGAGCAACTCAAGGTCCTCAATTCTCCTGTATATTATGTCAACGTGAACTTCCCCCTCATCTAACGTCTTTACCACAACTTCTCCCTGGTTCACCTGTATATCCTTGGGCTCTGCCAACACAAACCCGAGTTTGTCAGAAATGAACCTGTGTTCAAAGTAAGCGGAGTTTAGGGGACCGTCCGTTAAAAGCACGATTACGGGATCCTTGCTTCCACTCGCGTAGCGAAGTGTATCGTAAAGATATTCTAAACCCGATGGTTCCTCCACGCTGTAACCCTGAGATAGTTCAGGTAAAAATCGATGAACGTATTCGAATGCCCTATAAGAATAGGCTATTCCTGAGGGCACCCTTACGTTGTCCTCAAGAATGTAGGGTTCACCATTTACTCTAACAATATCAGCACCATTCACATAGATGTATATTCCCTTGGGTGGGGAGAAGTCCATCATTTCCGGTTTGAAAAAGGGTGTAGTCTTGACTATCCAATCAGGTATGTGCACGGATTTCTCCTGGTAAATTTCCTTGACCAAGTGGTTAAGAACTAGGTTCCTTTTAACTAGATAATCGGATATCCTAGAGTAAAAATCTGAACTAATAACTCTAGGAATAACGTCGATGGGTATACCCCTGTACCTTGAAGAAGTATAGAACGTGAAGCCTTCCATGTAAGCTTGTAAGTTCACCAACCTGCTTAAATCAAAAATTTTATTCTCTAGGACGGTAATGTTATCCATTAGTCTGCGATTTATTGGATCCATCAGGAATTCATTGTAGGTTCTGTCTCTAATTATCCTCCTTATTTTCACATGTTCATACTAGATTCTGACAACTTTAAGTATTTCCAGCGTAGAAGATTAAAGAGAATTAAGTGAATCAGGTCCTCCACATTTATAGTATGTCTACAACTGACACGTGGACAAAACGTTCTGACCAACTATAAAATGTAAACATGACTCTTTTATGCCTTGGCAATTAAAGGTTAAATATCATTATAATTAGAAAGTATTTACTATGAAAGGGGAGAATATATAAAATCTATTTTATGTTGAGGGCTTATATATGAAATATAGTGAGAAATTTAAATCACTCTACCCAGAAAGATTTAAGGGAATTTATTCAAGCAGAGGAGATAACGATCTTATCTCCATAAGGATAAGGCAAGGAAAAGAACGGGATCCCTCTAGATGGTGGTACCAGCAACTAGAGGTCTTAGCCAATATATCTAAGAAAGGAGATGGAAGAGTTCATTTTACAACAAGGGGAGATGTAGAACTTTACGGAATTCAGCTATCTGATAAGGAGAAGGTGCTGAGAGAGCTTGAGAGTGTCGAGTTGGATCCAAGGGATTCCTGTGGGGCATCGGTTAGAAACGTCCTTCCATGTCCATCTTACATTTGCCCCTTTGCTAAGACAGATGCAATTAAGGCCTCCCTTGAGATAGCTTCCTTCTTCAGACATAATCCAGAGTACGAATTTCCCAAACTTCCAAAAAGGGTAAAGATCTCTGTCTCGGCATGTGAAAAGGGATGTTCGGTTCCCGTAATAATGGATGTGGGAATTGTAGCCAGAGGTGAAGATCTCTTCGACGTGTGGGTGGGTGGGGGAATTGGAGACCATGATTTTCAGGGCATCAAGCTATTTGAGGGAGTTACGCTCGCTGACGCCAAGAGGATCTCCATAGCGGTTACCAACATCCTGAAGCGAGAGAATGAGAAAAGGGGATTCAAGTGGGTAGTGCAAAAATACGGTTCCGAAAGGGTTAAGGAAATGATCCTGAATGAAATTGAAAAGATTCAGATAGAGCGGATTAAGGGCATACCATCCTCACACCTCAACGCAAAGTTAATGGTTGTTAGAACTAGGGGTGGTTGGCTGAATTGGGAGGAAGTCGAAGAAGTTGCCAAGATTGCAAGGGAGAACTTAGGTTTTGTCTCGCTCTTTAATTCGCAGGCGATATTCATTCCTGTCAGGGAGTTACCTAAAGGTGCAGAGTCCGTTGAATATCCTTACCTTAAAAATGTTGTCGAGGCATGCATTGGAGATGATTATTGCCCTCCTGCAATAATTTCTACTACAAAAATGGCCGAGGATCTGTTAAAAACTGCCTCAGACAGTAAAATGCGTATTCATATCTCCGGCTGTTCCCACTCGTGTGGAAGGCATCAGGTTGCGGATTTAGGATTCAGAGCAGTTATGAGAAACGGGAAAAGAGCTCTGAAAATATATGTAAATGGCAATAATTATAGCATAGGAAAAGTGGTAGGTGAAGTCGACTACGAGGATTACCTTCTAGTTGTGGACAAGTTAAAGGGGATAGACTTAGAAAATATTGAAGAAATAAGGAGAAAATTAATGGAAATTCCTTCCTTTAAAGCTGGTGGTCAGAGTGAGGAATAGGGGATTGGTTTCAGGTACCTTAGCCTTCTTTGCAGGCTTCGCAGCAGTTGCCCTGTTTGGAACGACAGCCTTAAGGATAGGGCCACTCCTTCATCTTAACCTGGTTGAAGTGTCTTGGTTGGTTGCAATTCCAACCTTAACTGGTGCCTTCCTGAGAATTCCCTTTTCGCTTCTAGTAGATAATTTAGGGCGCAAAACCATCCTATTACAGTTGCTCTTGGGATTGCTAGGTCTCTTGGGTATCATCTTCACTCTAATGCATCTAAATTCTCTCTCCAGCCAACTTATCTACTATCTACTCCTGCTCTTTGGTGCCTTGGCGGGGACTGGAATCTCCACATTTTCGAGTGGCGTCACATACGTTTCCTATTTCTTTCCCCAGAAAGAGCAGGGAAAGGCCCTGGGCATTTTTGCGGGATTGGGTAACACAGCCCCAGGCATTTTCACTACACTTCTTCCCTTTGCCCTATCATACCTAGGATTAGTATATTCCTATGTGGCCTGGGCCCTTTTTCTTAGTATAATGATACTAATTTACATATTGGTATCCATAGATCCTCCATTTCTTCATTTCCTGAAGGAGGGGAAGACTAGGAAAGACGCTGAGGCCTTATCTAAATCCATGGGTTTGGACATCGTTCCGTCTCATTCCTTATCAAGATCCCTGGTTAAGGCGTTAAGGAGCCCTAGAATATGGGCTCTAGTCTTCATGTATTTGACCTCATTCGGTGGATTTGAGGCCTTAACAGAATGGCTTCCCCTATATTGGAAAAGCTTCCTTCACCTAACTCCAGTGGAAGCTGGTATCCTTACTGGAACTATTTACTCGCTACTGACTGCTGTAGTAAGGATACCAGGAGGTTGGATTTCAGATAGGATTAATGGAGAGCTAGTGTCAACTATAGCCTACCTAACAATGATAGTAGGAAGCTTGGTCTTCCTCTTCGCGTTTTCCCTTTCCCTAGCAGTAGTTGCGGAAATTATAATTGCTGTGGGAATGGGAATGGCTAACGGCGCAGTGTTTAAACTGGTTCCTAGGTACTCTCCCACTGCAGTCAGCGGAGCTTCAGGCCTCGTGGGCGGATTAGGTTCCGCTGGCGGTCTCCTCCTTCCACCCATAATGGGTTACGTAGCTACGTTGCTGAACTTTCCTGCTTCATTCCTAGTCTTTACTATCCTTGCAATCATCTCCTTAGTTCTATCGGTCCTTCTACTTAGAGCGAGTGAGGCGATGAGGGCATGAGCACCATATGTCCTTACTGCGGGGTGGGCTGCAAACTTCGTGTCAATGGAAAGGTTATTCCTGAAAATTATGTGACTAACAGAGGAATCATGTGTGTTAAGGGAGCCACACTGTTGGATACCTTAGACTCGGGAAGAGTAACATATCCCCTTCAAGATTCCAAGGAAATTACGTGGTCTGAGGCCAAGGAGATTATTTCAAGAAAATTAAAGAAAATATTGAGAATTAAGGGATCCCTAGGAATTTACATTGGGGCTCAGATACCGACAGAGGATCAATACCTGACCGTAAAGTTGGGGAAAGGCCTTCTTGGAACCCCTAACTTCGACTCGAATGTTAGGCTATGCATGGCCAGCGCTGCTCATTCTTTGAAATTTAGCTTCGGTGATCCTTCCCCTACAGCATCATATGACGAGATAGAGAGAGCCGAGACTTTCTTTTTGGTGGGAGTAAATCCAGCATCCAATTTTCCTGTTCTATGGACAAGAATTATCTCTAGAAGAAGGAAGGGAGCAGTGGTGATAGTAGTTGATCCTGTGACAACGGATTCCGCATTACAGGCAGACATTCACGTGAAAATTAAACCAGGAAGGGACATAGTCCTCTTGAATTCCATAGCTAGCGTAATATTGGATTCTGCTAAAATTATTCCAGAGGGGTTTGAGGAATTCAGAGAGATAGCCACTATGTTTCCACCGGAAAGGGTATCGCAACTACTAGGTGTTGATAAGAATGTAATTATATCCATAGCTAAGAGAATAATGGAGAGTAAGACCATCTTTATGTGGGGGATGGGGGTAAATCAAACATATAGGGGAGTCGATACTGGTATCCTGATCTCAACTCTCGCCATGATCACTGGTAACTTAGGCGTACCTGGTACTGGTGTATTACCATTGACTGGACAACATAATTCAATGGGAGCCAGGGAAGCGGGCGCGTTGGCAGGCATGCTTCCGGGATTAAGGTACGTTAATAACGAGCAGGAAGTAAGAGAGGTAGAGGATTATTGGGGTATACCAAGGTATTCCATACCTAGAAGCTATAACACCATCACCGACATGTATAAGTTAATGGAGGAAAGGAAAATTAGGGCCCTATGGATAATAGGGACAAACCCCGTTATCTCCTTGCCCGAGGCCAGTAAATTTAAGGATCTCCTTTCCTATCTAGATCTGGTAATTGTACAGGACTCTTACCTTACAGAAACGGCGAGGGAGGCAGATATAGTTCTTCCTGCAGCTACTTGGTCCGAAAGGGAAGGAATACATACTGCAGGTGATCGAACTGTAGGATATCTATCCAAGCTGAGAAATCCTCCTGGGGAAGCTAAACCTGATTGGGAAATAGTCAGGGAGTTGGGTGTTGCCATGGGATTTGAATTGGAGTACAGGTCAGTGGAGCAAATTTTTAACGAGTTCAAGGAGCTCACGAGAGGAAGAATGGATGATATATCTGACATGACTTACGACGATTTGAAGTATGGGCATAGATGGCCAAATAATCAATCAGTAATTCAACCTAGATTGTTTAGAACCAAGGGGATCGAATACGAGACCGACCTTGAAATAGAAACAAATAATCTCTTCATTATTACAGGCAGAACTAAAATGCATTGGAATACAAGGAGTAGATCCTCTAAGAGCTGGTTACTATCTAGCTTAGGACAAGACGATTACATCTTTCTAGGACAAGAAGAGTGTTCCAAATTGAGCGTAGAAAGTGGAGAGGAAGTTGAAATAAATACTAATGAAGGGCAGATAAAGGCGTTGGTCAAATGCGTTGACTGGGTATCCAATAATACTGCCTTCATGCCATTTCATTGGGGAAGGGCTAACAGGATAATGGATTGGAGGGCCGATCCCATGAGCAAGGAACCAGCCTATAAAATGTTGAGGGCCTTTGTAAGGAAAGCTTGAATTTTATCACGATATGTTTATGATAGTATAGTTTTTGGAACATTAGATAGATAAATCCTATCTAGACTGGATTCGAGTATATTTAGTAGGACTAGTCTAGAACCAGATATTGGTGAGCTCAGTCCATCTACGAAAAATTTTGGTGTATGGCAATATCTCCCTTGAGAACGAGAAATCCCCATCCTTTACGGTGTATATTGTCAGGAGACACTCGTCTCCCATTAGCCAGGGATTAAGGTAATCCCCATCCTTCATTCTAAATACGTCGTAAATCAAGAGTTTATCTCCACTATATATCCTGGTAACAGATTTAACACTTCCCTCAAGGAATCTCTCTCCCGTAGCCCTTCTACCTGGAATATACGCCTCCACAATGGTGGCACTTCCCTCAACGTAAAAGTCACTCTCGATTAGTAAGTTGGCCCTATTGTAGAAGATGAAGGGATGTACTAGGTAGTCCGAGTTAAGGAGCCTAACCTTGGCCCTTATTTTAACGTTTGAGTCTGAGAGAACTTTTGTAGATGCTTGATCAGTGACCCTTTTCCTTTTAACTTCGATGTCATATTCCAACTCGTCGTCATTGGCCAGCACTTCCGAAGGATTGACCAGTATCACAAGATCTTGCGTGAGAATAGCGTTAAGTGTGCCCTTCCTTTCTATGATTAGGCTATCTTCATTGTCCCTTATTTCCAAATACCCTTTCAAGTCCAAGCTCCTCGTCCAGTATTCTTATGAGCTCTCGTGTGCCCTCGCCGGTTTTAAGGCTGATAAATACGCTGGGTTTTCCTCTCCTAACCCTTAGTGAGTCCTCTCTCATCTTATTTAGATCCGCCTGCACATATGGGGCAAGATCTATCTTGTTGACCACTAGGAGATCACTCTCGGTTATCCCAATTCCACCCTTCCCCGGATACTTGTCTCCTGCCGACGTGTCTAAAACAAAAATTGTGAAGTCGGCCAATGACGAACTGAAGGTCGACATAACGTTATCACCCCCACTCTCGATGAACACGAGATCTGGATTTGCTCTCTCCTCAAGTGTTTCTAGAGCCCTGAGGTTGAGGGACGGATCTTCCCTTATGGCAGTGTGTGGGCACCCTCCGGTGACCAAGCCCAGCACGTTTTCCCTAGGTAGAATCCTTAACCTTTCCACTAGGTTATGGTAAATTCTCATGGCATCGTAAGCAGATACCACGTCATTCGTCAAGATTCCAACCTTGATTCCCCTTTCCGAATACTCCTTAGCGAGAAACTCAATCAAGCTAGTTTTTCCAGATCCAACAGGTCCCAGAATACCTACCTTGATCATGACATGAACACCTTTGGCTCCCTTTCCTCATGTTTCTTAGACAACACGTCAAGTAAAGGGGAGAATGGCTCGAACTCCTCCTGTAATGATACAGTCTCCAGTACCCGCGTAATCAGTTTCTGTCCCTGTATGAAGTTTAGCGCTCCCAATCTGACCGCCGAGTACACCATTTGTGCTAACTCAGAATACGCTAGCCCTGCCAGACAGGCTACTTGATCTATCTTCATCGCGACGCAACACCTAGCTATCACCACAGGATAGCTTCCCCTTAGACCTCTTCTAACTTCATTAACAAAATCGTCATTACAAAGTCCCAACATGGCTAGGGACTTGCCCATGTTTATTGATGCCTCTCTCAACTCCCTGGTAAGCTTGGATGCAATAGAGATATCGTTGGCCTTCCACGGATCAGTGAAGGCAATCCTAGCCACTGGGATGTCTCCCTTCTCAATCACATTCCTGAAAGTTGTGACAATGAAGCCCTCCACGTCGATTCCCTCGTAATAGGCTTCCTCAACCCCGAAGGAGTAATTGAAACCACCTAGAGGAAGTGAACCGTCGAAAAGGTGAAAGGCCCTAATGATCGGGATCGACAAACTGGACTACCTCTCCCTCTATGGGTATTTCCACATTGGGAATGAATTTTTTCTCCGTGACCTCTGGCTTGAATTGAGAGAGTAAGTTAGGAAGGTTGGGATTTTCAAGCGGGATATATAGTTCGTTTCCCAACACCATTGCCTTCATGTGAAGGTTACCCACCGCAAATCCAACCCTGAAACTCTCCGTAGGTTCTCTCAGGACTATCCGTATTACTTTCTCCTCCCTCTGAACTAGTCTCCAATATTTACCTTTAAACTCGAATACATCCCCGTCTTTTAGTCCCTTAATGTTTAGAACGTGTATCCCGTCCTCTAGGGTGATCTTTACTCTGCCCATCTCTATTGATCTTCTGTCTGTCACCAATTCCCTCACCTCTTCCCTGACAGGAAGGGAAGTTATTCTCACCACGTTCTCCATGTACCTCACCTAAAACAGGAAGTATAATCTGGTTAGAGGCAATTCCTTAGAAGGCGGGATCTTCGGGACTACCCCATCGACCTTAACCTCATATTTGTCAGGGTCCACCTCTATCTCAGGCGTAGCATCGTTAAGTTTCATGTGAGATTTCGAGATGGTCCTAGTATTTCTTACTGGTACCACTCTCCTCTTGACATTTTTCCCCGCTTCGTTTACCCCATCCAGTGAGGAAAATAGCAGGGATACCGGCGCTGTAAATCCGAACATGGGTTTGTAAAGCACAGGCTGAGCATATGCAATAGAGGCGTTGGTTTCACCCATTAGGGCCCATGAGATGGCTCCGCCCTTGATAACCATGTAGGGCTTCGCGGGGAAAAACCTAGGGTCCCACAGAACAATATCTGCCAGCTTTCCAGGGGACAGGGATCCTACGTACTCTGATATACCGTGGGTTATGGCAGGATTTATGGTTATTTTTGCGAGATATCTCAGGACCCTTTGATTGTCAGGCATGGGGATCAGGTTAAGTTCCTTCATCTTATGAGCAAGCTGGAATGTCCTAATTCCTGTCTCCCCAATCCTTCCCATGGCTTGCGAGTCCGAAGACATCATGCTTATTGCCCCAAGATCGTGGAGGTAATCCTCGGCAGCCATGGTTTCAGCCCTGATTCTGGATTCCGCATAGGACACGTCCTCAGGTACCTTTGGGTTCAGGTGATGAACTGCCATGAGCATCTCCAGGTGTTCCTCATATGTGTGGACTGTGAAGGGTTTAGTGGGATTAGTTGAGGACGGAAGTATGTTGGGTTCTCCTGCAATTTTAATGATGTCTGGAGCGTGACCTCCTCCCGCACCTTCCACGTGATAGGCGTGAATAGTCCTACCGCCAATCGCGCTTAAGGTGTCCTCGAGGAATCCGCTCTCATTAGATGTATCTGTGTGAATAGTGACCTGCACGTCCCTCTGGTCAGCCAAGGTTAAGGTTTCATCAATTACCCTCGGCATGGCTCCCCAGTCCTCATGAATCTTGAATCCACACGCGCCCTGGTTCAGCACTTGCTCCATGCTAACTGACGTTGATGACGCCTTCGCAGTTAGACCGAAGTTTACGGGATACTGGTCCAGGGCAGAAAATATCACTCTCAAGTTCCAAGATCCTGGGGTGACCGTGGTTGCCTTGGTCCCCTCGGCCGGACCGGTACCTCCGCCAATTAAGGTCGTGAAGCCTGCGGAGATCGCATCGTATACCTGCTGTGGGGCAACCCAGTGAACGTGAGTGTCTATGAAACCTGGAGTGGCTATTAACCCCTCTCCAGAAATTACCTCGGTCGACGGTCCCAGCACGAAGTCAACTCCATCCATGGTAAATGGGTTACCACCATGACCTATCCCCACGATGACTCCGTCCTTTATTCCTATGTCGGCTTTAACTATTCCAAGTAAAGGGTCCATTATCACCACATTTGTGATAACGAGATCCATGGACTCCTCTTCCTTCACCGTCGGAAGAAGACCCAATCCGTCACGGGCGGATTTGCCTGCACCAAACACAAGTTCATCACCCTTTCTAATCATGTCCTTCTCGACCGTGATAACTAGGTTTGTGTCACCCAGTCTGATCTTATCCCCCTCTGTTGGTCCGTATAGTTCTGCGTATCTCTCCCTTGAAATTTTCAAGTGAACCCCCTCTCCTTAGCCCTTTGTATTGCCTGCTCCTTGCTATGCAAGCTTCCTTCAGTGAGGCCGTTCAGACCCTCGACCCTGCGGGCCCCACCTATAGGCCTTAACTTTACCACTCTTGCCTGTCCAGGCTCGAATCTCACAGATGTCCCAGAGGGAATGGCCAGTCTCATCCCAAATGCCTTTTCCCTATCGAATTTCAAAGCCCTATTGACCTCAAAGAAGTGATAATGGGAGCCCACTTGAATGGGTCTATCTCCCGTGTTAGTTACCTCTAGCTCTACTTCGTCCTTTGCTATCTCTATCTCTCCTTCAGCGGTAATTATGTGATTAGACCTCCCTGGTATGGGATTTCTGATGGTCACCAACTTGGTCCCATCGGGGAAAGTGGCTTCAACTTGAACCACCTCAAGCATGGAGGGTACCATTTCCATAACGTCATCTTCTGTGAGCAGGTTCTGTGCCTCCTTAATTATTTGAGACATCGGTTTACCCTCTCTTGCACTCTCCAGCACAAAGTCCGTTATTATCGAGAGAGCCTCCACATAATTTAGCTTAAGCCCCTTAGCCTTTCTTCTCCTTGCCACTTCCGCTGCTACAGTGATGAGTAGTTTTTCCTGTTCCCTTGGTGTGAGAAACATTTTTGATCATTATGGAGATTACACAATCAAAAAATAAATATTAAAGGAAATTTCTTAGAACTATTTTAAAAGAGGTTGCGCTATATTAAAAAGATTCTATTAACAAGGCAGATCTAAAGGGGTAAAGAGTGGTCATTTTTCATCTAGGCTTCTACTTCTCCAGATCCCTTAGCCGATTTTATGGCTAGAGCAAAGAATACGGGTGCCAGAGCTAAAGTTGCAATAATCTCATAAATGGTGTTAGAAACCAGAACACTTATAGTTGTTAATACCATAGCATATCCCACGTACCATAATGCTGGTTTCACGGGTCTGTTTATCATGGCCATTACTAGCATGGATACCCCTATGATCAGGGTGCCAAATAGAGTCTTAGGGAATCCCAGCCAAGTATATATGAGGCCAGATGTTATAAATCCAACCATGGAAATGGCCTTATATCCTCTGTTGGAAGTGAGAACATACAGGCTAATAGGCCCTGTTGCGTAACCCAGCACATGAGCTGCAATGAGGTAGCCAATTGACTGCTCAAACGTAGGAGAAACAAATAACAGCACTATCGAAGCTAAGAGGGAGAGTAACGTTGGAATAACAGGAATTCCACGCTTTTCGCTTACCTTTCCCAGTCCCTTGGGAGCACTGCCCACCTTGACCAGAGCATACATGTACCTGCTGATGTCTCCAGCGCCAATTAAAGATGCACCGGAGGGCGAGATTACACCATCTATGATGAAGAGTGCTCCAAGCACTGGTATACCGGCTATTAAAGCGCTTTGAGTTAAAGGCGCACTCATCTTTGAAACGTATCCCCATCCGTGACCTAGAATTTCAGGCGTGAGGGAACCTATGAAAACTATGGGAACAAGGGTGTAGACAATCATGGAAAGCAGGAAGGCAATCAGTATGGCTTTTCCGGTCTGGTTCTTGTTTTTGCTTTCACCAGCATATACCATAGCGCTTCTAAATCCTCCGTACGCGAACATCGTTAACGCTATGGCATCTAGGAAGGTTGATGTGCCCGATTGGGTTGGAATGGTAAAGTTTGAAGGATGAAACGCGAGAATCCCCACAAGAGCTACGTAAAGTGCCAATATCCCAAGCTTGGTGTAAGTTATAACATTCACACTTAGGGACTGAGTTCTAATTCCCATGTAAACTAGGAAGTAAATTGCGGAAACAATGCCTATTTCGACGAGATCACCCGCTAAGGTTGGGGAACCGTTACTCCATAAAGATGGAAAGATGTAGGAAAGGTACTGTAGGGAAGCCTCAGCCTCAATCGGTACCACAAACAACGTTCCTATGAGATAGAGCCATCCTACGGAAGAGGCAAGAACTTTGCCGTGGGTTACATTAACGAATCTTACCTTACTACCCACTACCGGATACATTTTCGCAAGCTGAGAGTACACAAAAACTAAGGGAAGTAACATTATTCCTCCAGCTAACCACACAAGTGGAGTTAGACCACCTGCCATTGATGCGGTTACAGCGGGCAGGAGCAGAATTCCCGATCCTATGATATTGCCCAAGGAAAAGGCTATCATGGAGAGAAGTCCCGCTGACTTACGAAAATTAGGATTATCTACTACGATTCTGTTTAAGTAATTTTTAGTTTCCATGTTAATATGGTCAATAATTGATAGATAATAAGCATTATACGGTAGATTTATTAAAGACATTCATTATTAAGGTGAAGTTATTGAATACTATCTATTGTTATCTCTAATTAATTATAGCGGAAGTGAAGAGTTTAAACATAATGATAATATGATTTTATCTAGTTTATCTCGTATACGGCTGGAGAATTGTTTCGGAGGAGATACGTGTCTCCTTTGACGATTCTGGGTCTCATGATGAAGATCAATGATGTTCTACCATTGATTTATACTCCTCAATCCTCTATCGCGGAAAGTTTTTGAGCTCCTTGTCCTTCAAAGGAATCGTGAGTTGGCGATTGATTCTTCCATTTTTATTGACTAGTTAATAATTACCCTAAGAAGAATTTTAGTTTTCCATGCGAAGTCTTACCAATACCTGTGGCTTTCAAGATACTTAGTATTCCTGTTGTCGACAACAGGCAGATGTGGGAAAGTCGATTGATTAATAGATCTTACTTGTAGTTTTCATAATTTTACGCTGTATTTTTCATGGATTTTAGGGATTTTTAAGATTGATACATTAGAGTTCGAGACCGTAATAGGTGCGTTACTCCGTCTAGTTGGTCTCCAACTCCAGATTTCCGTTAGACAAATTACTCCTCTCACACTACACTTCATATGATTCACGAGATTAATTTGAGGTTCGTTAAGGCATTCCTACTGGACGTCAGGGGAAAGCTAATACTGGTAGATTCCGGGACTCGCGGTAATGGGGCCAGGATACTGGAAGAGGTAAGAAGAGTGGGAAAGGATCCAAAAAGGATTGAGGCAGTAATATACACTCACTCCCATGGTGATCATATAGGGAGTGCGGGGGAACTGAGGCTATCTAGAAACCTGATACATGAGAACGGGATAAAGTACCTCACTAACGGAATGGGAAGAAAACCAGTTCTTCACTCCTCACTGCTTAAGTTGGCTTTCGCTCTCGGCTCGCCATTCTTCAACTCCAAGCTCACCCCCGTGTTTGGGGCAGAGCCCTTGAAGGAGGGAGAGGTCTTCCCGGGAGTTATAGTGATATATACCCCAGGTCACACCGACGACTCCATCTCCATCTACGTCGAGGATGAAAAGGCCCTACTAGTCGGAGACATGCTACAGGGCACTAAAAATGGCCTCAGGTTACCCCTGATTTACGAGGACCTTGAGCAACTCAGGAAAAGCGTGGAGAAGGTGAAGCAGTTCAAGGTGGAGAGGGTTTACGTTTCCCATGGGATTAGCGGTCCCCCAAGATGGCCCCTCTAGGCTTTCTCCTCCATACGTATCTCTTTCCCCCTAAGGAAGGAGAAGAACGTGGCCACAGCCAGCACCACTGCCGAGATCAAGAAGGCGTAATGAAGCCCTACCACGAAAATAGAGGAGAGCCCACCATCTAACTTGGAGGTTCCCAAGAATATCTTAAAGGCCACCTCCTTAGGAATTGCAGCCGCTGCCACCGAAAGTGTTATCACGTAGCTCAGAATTATTCCCACGTTTCCAAGGGTCCTCGAGAGACCTGAGACTGAACCAAAGTATCCCTTGGGAGCACTTGACATTATGGCACTGGTGTTAGATGGCCAGAACATCCCTGAACCCACACCATTAATCCCAGAAATTAGCAGTATCCATGTGTAAGGAGTTTCCGGCGTTAGCACGAAATAGAACATTATCACAGACAGCATGATGATGGCTATCCCTCCGGTGGCAAACCATCTGGAACCATACCTATCGGTTAACTTACCCATGTAGGGTGCTAGGAAGCTGGCCACAACATAACCTGGAAGAAGTAACAGGGACGCATCTAGGGGAGATAGCCCCCTTACGCCCTGAAGGTACATGATGAGGAGAAAGGTGATGGCTAGTCCCCCTATTGCCTGCAGGAAGGTAGCGGTCAAGGAGTAACCCAGGAGCCTGTACCTAAACATCTTTAGGTCTATCACGGGACTCTTCGCCCTACTCTCGTTAAAGATGAAGGCCCCAACGAGTATTATCCCCACGACCAGTATTCCCAGATTCAGGGAATCAACCCCGACGCTCGCCATTACAATGGAAGAATAGGAAACGAGAACCAGTGCAACTCCAAGGAGTACTGCTCCCGTGACGTCAAGTTCCCTTTTCACCTTGTTGACGTCCTTAATGTACTTCACACCAAGGATAGTTGCTACAACCCCTATGGGGACATTAATGTAAAAGATGTAAGGCCATCCAAAGAAAGTGGTCAAGGTTCCTCCCAAGACTATTCCTAGAAGGGCTCCTATGTTCCAACCCAGTGAAGTGTAACCGTAAGCCCTCCCCATCATGTTAGGGGGAAAGTGATCTGCAACTATTGCCCCGCTGTTTGCAGTCATCATCGCCCCTCCAACCCCCTGAATTAGTCTAAATGCAATTAACAGATAAATGGAGTTTGACAATCCACATAACGCTGAGGCAACGGTGAAAATTACGAAACCCAGGTTAAAGATCTTGGCCCTCCCGTAAATATCCCCTATTCTTCCAGTCTGAGTTGTGAGTATGGCCGTTACCAGCAGGTAAGCCAAGAGAACCCAAATTGCCGTAAAGAGATCTGCGTGTAAATCCTGAGCAATTTGAGGCAAGGCCAAGAGAACAATGGTTCCGTCAACCGCGGCCATTAACGTCCCAAGGACAAGTACTAGAAGGATTACTGTTCTATTCATAAGTAAATTGGGGACCTCACTAGCTTAAAAACTTAACTACTTAATTATTAACTATTTTAGTAATAACTTTAACTCTTAACAGGGTGTAAATAGCAAGATAGTGTAAATTCTACAAATTTATGCGTTTCCATCTAGGCGTTTATACAGATTTTGAGACGTTTCAAGGTCGGCACGGATCCTCACGACGGTAACTCTCGGATTAGGGCAAAACTTGAAGCAGATTCTTGTTACCTTCTCTGTCCTAACCGCCCGGGTGTAAAGCGGTAAGTAGTTTTCCTAAAGCAGAGAACTCTTCAAGATGTTTAGATGTAAATTGAACAGTATAAAAACAAATTCACCCTTTTATCTGAACAGTGAGGAGAATCCTCACGTTCTCGTTTACAGTCATCTGCATCAATAAAAATCTTCTTATATAGATGGGATAAAAATTAAAAATAATGTTGAATCATCTGGAATTAGTCTGACAACAGAAAAAGAACTTATATTCATAGTATCGAAAAAAGATATGCCAATAAACATAGGAGGAGGATTGCCTGATCCCAGAACGTTCCCCTGGGAGCGTATGGGTGAGATTGTAGATTACCTTATCAGAGAAAGGAGCGAAACAACCCTGCAGTATGCCCCAAGTGAAGGTATAGAGGAGGTCAGGAAAGAGATATCCAATTTTGTTAGGAAGAGAGGATTCTCCTTGGAGGAGGATCAGATACTTATAACGGGAGGAGCTAAGGAGGCCATATACTTACTCTCTGAACTTTTCTCGCAGAACATGGTAGCCTCTGAGGAACCCACGTTTCAGGGATTCATAAGTACCATGAGTTACAGAGGGTTAAGGGCATATCCAATCCCTTGGGATGAATACGGTCCCATGACCGACGTCCTCGAGAAGAGGTTAAAGGCACTTCGAATGTGGGCAGACCCAGTGAAGTACTTTTACGTAGTCCCAGTTCACAACCCGACGGGGAGAGTCATGACCAAGGATAGGCGCAAACACCTCCTTGAGTTGGCCAGTGACTTCAACTTTCAGATCATTGAGGATGACATATATGGGTTCTACATGTATGACGATCCTCCCTATCCTGCACTTAAATCCCTTGATAAGGAAGGAAGAGTAATCTACATCTCAAGTTTTAGTAAGATCATTTCTCCAGGGCTCAGGGTAGGCTTCATAGGCTATGAGGGAAGGGAGATCGAAAAGTTAGCTACTATCAAGAGCGAAATTAATCATCAAGTTTCTACACTGGATCAACTTATCGTGGGGGAAATGCTCAGGAGAGACCTCGTGGACGCCGTAGTCGAGAACTCCGTACTCCTTTACAGGAAAAAGAGGAACGTCATGCTCGACGCAATAGAGGAATATTTCCCGTCCAGCACTGGGTGCAGTTACACAGAGGGAGGTTTCTTCACTCTATGCAGAAAAGAGGCACTAGACTCGTCATCCCTGCTCAAGGAGGCCTTGAAAAGGGACGTTAAGTTCATTCCTGGAGAGAAGTTCTTCTACTCTAGCGAACAGGGAAGAAATTCCTTTAGACTTAGTTTCAGTTTCGCTAAGGAGGAAGAAATAGTGGAAGGTGTGAGGATACTTGGTGAGCTGTTGAAGGGAATTAAATGAAGTGAACAGACCAGAAATCCAAGAAAATCAGAAGTTTATGTTTATTCCTCCCTGCTGGCCACTGGGAAGGAATGGGATTAGCGCACTAGCTAACTGTTCTGCGGTCAGCGTGTGAAGCCATACCCTACCTGGGCCAGTAATGGTCACGAAGAACAGTCCCTCGTGGGCGAAGAACACTGACCTCAGGCCTCCAACTAGCTGGACCGAATAGTTCATTCCCTCCTGAAAGGCCATTAGGTGCGAGGCCTCCACCTGGATCGTCTCGCCCGGCGCAAGATCACGCACAATTAACCCGCCATACGAGTGAAGGAATACATTCCCCACTCCCCTGAATCTAGCTAGGAAAAGCCCCTCTCCACCTAACCATCCTGCGGTAAGTCTGGCCATTGTTGCGTCATATTCAATGCTAGTCTCCGCCCCTAGGAAGGAGTGGGCCTCTACCAGAATTGATCCGCCCTGTAACTGTATTGGTACAATCTTCCCGGGAAATATCCCTGAGAGTATAACGTCTCCCGGTCCGTAAAACTCCGTAACGAAGAAAGAACCTCCCGTCAACACCCTCTTAAGACCTGAAAGGAAACCTCCCCTCATTCTGGTCTGCATGTTCACCGATGCGGTCTTCATTATCATGTGACCTGCATCGGCGTAAAAACCCTCCTGAGGTGCAAGTTGAACTTTCAGGTACTGGAGATCGTCCCCCATTATCTGATATTGTGGCATACACTCAGTAGGTATTCTCCCCTTTATCTATTTAGTCTTCAGGATCTTGATCCTGTACGTGTTTCCCTCCTTGACTGACACGCAGGGGTAACCCCTGCTTTCGCAGATCTTTGGTATTGTCACGTTCATGGGCTCCTCGTCGCTAATTACCTCCAGAACTTGGCCCGGTTTCATGTGATTCAACTTCTTCACTATCTCAATTTGAGGTTCCGGACATGCCTCCCCCCTCAGGTCCAGAACGTCATCTGGTTTCCTATCCTGAAGTTCGTTACTCATGGTATCAACTCTTTCTTTCAAATATTAAGCTTCTCCCATTTTTAAGGGAAATATCTCGTTTTGATAAAAACAAGATTATGGACAATCATCCTCAAGGAGTGTTATGCTCATGTCGTCGGTATAATCTATGATGCAGAAGAACTCCAGATGTTCGTCCTTGTTCTGGAAACCGTGCTTCACCCCACCATTTATGAAAATGAAATCGCCCTCGTGTAGCTCGTATACCTGGTCCCCAACACATACTGCGCATTTCCCCTTCGTGATCACCACTGTCTCTTGATATTTGTGTACATGCATTCCAATTCTGCCGTGGGGAAGGAGGGTGAACTTCCTCACAGCGTAATGGGCACCGTGATCGGAGGTGACCAACCATTGAATGAACGCGTCCCTGGACCCCTTTATCTTGACCTCTGATCGTGGGACTTGGGAAATCCTAGAGATGTGAAAGTCCATGAAGGTAGATGTGTCCGGGAGTAAAAATATGTTCACGTTTGTTGCACGTAACGAGATCCTGTGGAGTTGGGGAGTTGGATAAGCTAGGTTATTTAGTCGTGAAAACCACATCTCCTCAATGATTCTCACTGCCGATCCCTCCACGTTCAGGGGCACTTGGCGTCGGCTAAGGTACCCTCCCTACGGGCTGAGGAAAGTCGAGTCGATCTCCGGAGGTAAGATAGTGCCCCCAGAGCAACTGGGGAAATATCGTAACGAGATACTAGGCCTTTACGTGAACGATCCGCTGGGTCAATCGGAGATCGGTAAGGCAATATCCTACGTTATTCAGGACGATCCTCCCTACGTGAAGTCCTTCAAGCTCTTTGGGAGGAGATTGAGGGAGATCAAGGAGAGGAATTCCCTGAAGGTTGTGGTTGGGGGACCCGGGGCATGGCAACTCACGGGTAAGGATTGGATTGACTCCATACTCATTGGAGAGGCCGAGGAGAACCTGGAGGAGGCCTTGAAGGGGAGTGGGATAATTTACGGGAGGAAGGCTGAACATTTCGTTGCAATAAGGGCACCCTCAGGACTAGCGGAAGTTGAGGTGAACAGGGGGAATAGAAGAGTGCCCGAGCACGTGATCGAGGAGGAGATGAGAATACAGGGTTTGGCCCACGGAAAGGTTAATCTGATCACGACTGACCTCCTGAGCTACGGGGAGGAGAGGGAAGTGGTGAACCTTCTGCTCAGAGCCAGGAGATTCGGGGAGGTCACCTTCTCCAACCTGAACTCGTTGACGGCAATGAACTTCGATCTGGGAAAGATTAGGGAGGCCTTGAACCTCAATGAGAACCATTGGATCTCACCCGTCCTCAACAGCGTCCAGGGATCCTGCGTGTACTCCCTTGAGGCAGAGGTGCTGAAGTCCCTGAATAAAAACTACATTTACCCCATGGTTTACGTTGATGAGGAAAGGGCCGACGAGTTCCTGGAGTATAGGGCCATAATCGTGCCACTTCCCAAAACTGAGAGGTATTACGAGGTCCTGTACAGGGTTTGGCAACACGACAGGACCCTGGTGAAGGTACCCTTCTCGTACGTGGTAGATTACGTCCTGAGAAAGGCCGTGGAAACGAGGGGAGAGAATCTGAGGAGATTGAACAGGCTTAATCTGGTTAAGGACCTGTTCTCGGCGTCCTTCTTCAGGTTAGTCCAGTTTGTAAGCTAGGCCTGGGAGCGTGTCCCGGAGGGATCTGGGTGACCCAACGTATCACGTGAAGTGTCTCAATCACAGGGGACCAGTCGATGTAGTCAGGCGGATTCGGAGAACAGGATGCCTCCCGGCTTGAGCGAAAAGATCTCCCCGTGTAACCACACGAGAGCTCGGCTCTCAAAGGATAAACGGGGTTTGCGACCGCGTGATTGCTCACCGTCTATTGGCGGTTCTGCTCCATATTACCTGCCCCTTCATCCTGATTTCCATAACCCTATGAATGGGTATCACGGTATCATCATCTAGGTAAATGTAGGTGTTATCCACTCTCTCTATCCTTGGAAACGGAATTTCCACCAGCCCCTTGAATCTATCCACGATCAACACCGAGTAATTCTCCAGATCCCGCCTTGTCCACAGGATCCTGTTAAGTTCGTCCTTGATGGTCACATTGTATCATCGTGGGACAAAGCTAAATTCTCGTCGTGCACATGAGCCAGGGATCTCAAGGGAGGTAGTAACACTTTTTACTTTCCACGAGGTAGTAATGATATGAGCTGGGTCACAGTGTCTACCAAGGTGAGAAGGGAACTGCTGGAAAAGGCCAAGGAGTACGGAGTTAACGTGTCTGAAGTGCTTAGGAGGGCGTTAGAGAACGAGGTGAGGGAGAGGGAGAGGGAACAGGCCAGAAGGAGCGCTGCCCTAATTGCTGAAAGGCTTAGCGTGTCAAGGGAAGACGTGATCCGCATAATCAGGGAGAGCAGGGACAAGGATGGCAAGGTACGTGATTGATGCAAGCTCGATCATTGAGGTTGTGATGAGATTACGCGAGGATGCCATATCTTTTCTGGAGGAATGCGTCAGCGCGGATCTGGTGCTTTACGAGATTGGTAACTTCCTTTGGAAGACGCGATACTCTGAACTTCTGGAGCCATTTAGACATGTCCTTGAGTTCATACCGCTGGAGAGCGTTGGGTTGAACCATGAGGTCCTCAAGATCGCCAATGACGAGAGGTTAACCTACTATGACGCGGTCTACCTTTACCTCAGTAGGAGGAGAGGACTTCAGCTAATAAGTGAAGACAATGACCTGGTTAGAAGGGGAGCCATAACGGTTCAACAGGCACTTGGGAAATGAGGAGCCAGTTCAACAGTATTCCTCAAGTTTCCTAAGGTAATCATTAACGTTCCTTCTGCTGGACTCGTCACGGAGATATCCTTGATCCAGGGAATTCCTCTGAGCACAATAAACTAGAACCGCCTTCATCTTGTCTTCCTCGCTCCTCTGGAGCTTCCAGGCCTCCAAGTAACTGATAATAACCTCCTCGGGAGGGGATATATACACCCAATAGGACCCGTCCACCACCAGTTTTAGAGGCTCCTTTCTCCTGTCATAAACGTTAGATACAATGTCTATTCCCCTTTCCGAAATCTCTCTAATTCTGGGCAGCATTATCTTCAATCCAAGGTCGGAGATCCTGGACAATACCCTCCTAACAACTTCAACGTTTCCCTCCACAATGATGTCCACATCCCCGGTTCTGTAGCCTCTTCCCGAGAATATCTATGCTGCGAATCCTCCAACAATGGTTACTCTACCCTCACCCTTCTCCTCAAGGAAGGAATTAAGGATCGCCAAGAACTTTAGGAACCTATCGGTCTCGCTTCCCCTTAACTCCTTAATGCTCAGTAATATCCTCCTATACAGTTCGTCCTCCAATACACTTCCCCGCCAACCCTGAAACATCCCAGTTCCTTCATAAGCTCCACGTTCTCCTCAGCGAGTTTAGCGAGCCTTTTCAGGCCAGCCTCTGACACCTTGTTACCTCTATATCTAGGCCTCTCCTCCAGTAGTCTTATTATTATCTTGGGATCCACATGATGATTTCGACATTGAGACAAAAGAATCTAACTCAAAATTATATCTACTCTGGAAGATCCCGGTCTTCCAAAGCCATAAATTTCAGGTTTTCACACGCTCTCTGATTAATTAATGACTTATGAAAGGTTTTAAATCGCGTCTGCAGTAAAGTCAAGTGTGAATTTTAATCAGATCGAGGTGGAATCGCTCTCCAGGCTAAAGACCTCCGCGTTTCTCGGCATTCTGGGCTCAGTGATAGTGGCAGTGTACTCTATAACGTATTACCTGGTATTTCTGCCAAATGCCCTTGTCCAAGGTCAAGTTCAACCTTTACCCATCACAAGGTTCCTGATAATCCCTAACATCGTAGTTGATCTGATAGCTGGAGTAATTCAGCTACTGGTTTTCTATCATGCCAGGCAAGGATTCAAGGGGCTCTCTAGCCTTAACATTCCAACCAAGAATGGGATAACCGGAGCCACGATCCTCATGATATTTGCCATAGTGGGCCTTCTGGGGGTGGTGCCATCACTTATCTTTTTACAATCTGTGGCATTACCATCTCTGACCTTTGTTAGGCCAGGGCCTCCTCCGTCACCCTCATCTCTGATACTGTTGGGAATCTTGGCTATAGCCCTCTTGATCTTCGCTATAGTAGGATTTGTTGGGCTCGTCTTAGTCATCATAAGCGAGTATTCCCTTGGAACTAGGTACGGAGAGGGATTCATTAAGCTTGGAT
Organism: Metallosphaera sedula DSM 5348; assembly: GCF_000016605.1. NCBI lineage: Archaea > Thermoproteati > Thermoproteota > Thermoprotei > Sulfolobales > Sulfolobaceae > Metallosphaera > Metallosphaera sedula. The sequence continues at coordinate 834,212 of NC_009440.1, forward strand.
CGATCCTTCAGGTAATTCCTTTCCTCAATTTTATTGGATATATTCTACTCTACCTTGGATTTTCTAACTCAGTTAACAAGGTGAGATCAGGGACCTTTCAAGCTCCCCAACAATCTCAACCGGTTTATCAGGTAGGCCTGGGCACCCTCTCACCGAGCGGGGTAGCTAGGTTCACGCTGTACTCTGTAAGGAGTGTGAGTATAACCTCCGCGTCGCTTGGGTTGCTCAATCAACAGGTCGTGGCTCAATCAATTTCCACGTCAAACCTTAACCCTGGTACAAACGTTATCGAGGTCAACTTCGGTCCCCTACAGTTGATGGCTGGTAGCTACTACGTGGACCTAACCCTCAGTGATGGGACATCCGTAAGGGTTTACGTTGTCCTTAGCTCATCCAGTTAAGGAACCAAAACCTGATTCGATCTCTTCATCCCTAGACTCAAATTGGATGGTCACGTGGGTCACGTTGAACTTGTCCCTTAATATCCTCTCGACCTCCCTTCTCTTTTCGTCAATTTGTCCAAGGGTTACATTAGGCTCCTCAATGACGTGCAGGGTTGCCACCCTCATGTGAGGGCATATATTCCATACGTGAACGTGGTGAACTGTCCGGAAAACTGATTTGAGGCTGTCCTCAACCTCCTTCACGTTCACGGGAGATCTCTCCATCAACGTGTAGATCCCCTCCTTAACGTTTCCAAGGCTAGTTAGTGCCAAAACTCCCAGTACTAGGAATGAGCCGAGGGGGTCAACCCACGGAAGTCCAGTGATCAGGACTACGAACCCCACGACTGCCCCTAAGGCAAAGGTAAGGGAGTCAAGGAGTGCGTGAATCCTTATCCCCTCCTTGATCTCATCTCCGTGTTCCGTTGACGAGAGGATCGAGAATCCCAACGCCACGAGGGAGGCCATCATCACGATCCACGGGTTATCGCTCACCCTGAGAACCAGCAGAGTCACGGAGAACACTAAACCGATCACCACTCCCACCACGACGGTAATCACGTTCAGGAGCGAGTACAGCACCTCTAGCCTGTGCATGCCGTAGGTGTAGATGTTGTCCCTCCTGTCCAGAACCCTTGACGCCATCCAGGTCAGGGTGACCACGATCGCATCCAGCACGGAGTGAAGGGACTCCGAGCCCAAGGTCGCGCTCCTACCCACGAAGGAGAGAACCAGCAGAAACGCAGTGGTTGACCAGAACCCCAGAAGACTTCTCATGGATAAAGCTTGATTTCAAATTATATAAACTTTCTTTAGGGATGTCCTAATTGCATTAATTTCCTCAAGTCAAGACTTACTTGCGTTCATCACGAGGATTGAGTGAGGTTGGACCCCTACGGGCTCAAGAAAAACGGGCAGGGTGACGTTTTGCGGTACGTTGTCTATCACTAGCTCAACGGTGATGTTCTTGTGAAGGATCAGGGGAGTGGAGTTCTGAAGCCTGAAGACGCCGTTCGGAGGACCCTGATTCATGGGAGCGTAGGTCACCCCCTCGATGGTCACGGTTTGAAAGGGTCTGAAATACACCAGGCAAACCACCCCCTCATGGGCGTAAATTCCCGGAACCAAGGTAGTCACGTTGAGGTTCCCGCCAAGGCTCGAGTTGGAGGGAACTGGGACCTGGTTGGGAAGGTGGGTCACGATAACTTCTGTGATCACGGAGACCAAGAATATCAGAGTTATCCCAATGACGAATGCTCTGTTCATGGGTTGAAGTAGACTTCCCAGCTTTTAGGGAAGCGTTAAAGTCTCTATAATCCCTTCCGCAGTCTCCCGAAGGACCCACTACAAAATGGCGAAAAAAGCAACTTTAGGGCGGAAAGCTTTAACTATCCAACAAGGATACACTTTACTTATGAAAGCTATTCTATTTGAGAAATCTGGATTGGAAAACCTAAGGGTAGGTGAGGTAAAAGATCCCGAACCCGGATCACATGATGTTGTAATAAGGGTAAAGGAATCTGGGGTGAACCCCATCGACTACTTTGTCGTGGCAGGTATACAGGTGAAGCCCATGCCCCACATTCCAGGTGCAGAGGTGTATGGAGAGGTAGAGAAGGTAGGGGATCACGTGAAGACCGTGAAACCTGGGGACAAGGTGGTGGTGTATAACAGGGTGTTTGACGGCAACTGTGATATGTGCCTACGCGGGGATGAGATGTTGTGCAGAAATGGTGGAATCATGAGCCTGGTGACCCAAGGGGGCTGGGCAGAAAAGATGGTGGTACCGGAGAAGAACCTCGTGAAGGTAAACCTGGATTCGGCACTGGCCGCAAGCTTACCCGTAGCAGCACTCACCTCGTACCACGCCCTTAAGGAGACTGAGGTTGGAGTCGGGAAGACAGTGGTAGTGTTTGGGGCCTCAGGGAACACCGGTATGTTCGCAGTTCAGTTGGCCAAGAAGATGGGAGCGAGGGTGATAGCGGTGTCAAGAAAGTCATGGCTTAAGGAATTTGGGGCAGACGAGATCGCAGATTACTCCAACATGAAAGAGGTTGTGGAGAAGGCCACGAACGGGAGGATGGCCGACGTGGTGATTAACTCGCTGGGTACCTCGGCCTGGGACGCTTCCATGAGCGTCTTGGGACGAAGGGGGAAACTGGTTGTCTTCGGCACCCTAACCGGGGCTGAGGTCAAGCTCAACCTATCAGCAGTATATTCAGCTCATGGACAAATTGTGGGGACTACTGGTGGAACCAGGGCAGAGCTTGTGGAGTTGGCAGAGATCTGCTCCGACTGCAAGGTTAAGGTTCACAGGGAGTACCCTCTGGAGAAGGCAGCGGAGGCACTTAGGGAGCTCAACTCTGGAGGTAGGGATGGAAGGATAATGTTGAAGATCCAATGAATGTGACCTATGTTTTCTTCCATGATCACGTCAAGTTCTCTTCATTTTCTCGGTAACTCTGGGTAGTACCAGGTAGACGCAAAGGTCTCCACACATGGTGCATGAACCGAGAGGCTTGTCTTTGTATTGAGTGTAGATCTGTTTCGCCCTATCCTGATCGAAGGTGAGCGAGAACATCTTCAACCAATTGAGAGAGGCCCTAGCCACGCTCATTTCTCTGTCCTTTTCCCTAGCCCTCTCCCCGAGTTTAATCGTATCCCCCACATGGGCAGCTATCTTAAATGCTATGAGTCCCTCCTTCACTTGTTCTGGGGTAGGCAAGGAAAGATGTTCTGCAGGTGTAAGATAACATAACATATCAGCTCCGTGAGCTGAGGCGACTGCACCTCCTATGGCTCCGGCAATGTGATCATAGCCTGCAGCTATATCGGTAGGTAAAATTCCTAGGACGTAATATGGAACTCCTCCAGAGAGTTCCTTCTCAAGTTTTATGTCCATCTCTATCTGATCTAAGGGCATGTGACCAGGTCCCTCTATCATTACCTGGACTCCCTTTTCGACCGCCCTCCTGGCCAACCTAGCGTTATTTATGAGCTCAGCTACCTGGAACTCGTCATGCGCATCAGCAATTCCTCCAGGTCTGAGCGCATCTCCAAGGCTCAGGGTAACATCATATTCCCTTGCTATTTCCAGGAGATAATCGAACTCTGAATAAAGCGGGTTCTCCCTTTGATTATGTAGGGACCATGCAGCCATGATAGTTCCACCCCTGCTCACGATACCTGCCACTCTTTTCTTCTCAACTAGTTTTCTGGAGAGCTCGAGGGTAATTCCAGTGTGAACAGTGATGAAGTCAACTCCGTCATCTAACTGTTTCCTTATCACCCTGAAAAGTTCATCAGGCGTGAAGTCGATTACGTACTTCCTTCTTGTGACCATCTCATAATATACCTGATAAATGGGGACCGTCCCCACGGGCATTTCTGCGTGTTCTATTACCATCCTCCTCATGGAATCTATGTCACCGCCATCGGTTAGGTCCATTAGGGAATCCGCTCCGTATCTATTCGCTATCTCCACCTTCCTCAGTTCCTCTTCTATATTGTAATGATCAGTCGAGGCACCAATATTAACGTTCACCTTCGTTGAGAGCCCCTCCCCTACTGCGGTGTACTTCCTCAAGTTTCTTTTCAAGTTCTTGAGAATTACTACTCTGCCTGTAGCGACCCTATCCCTAATCTTTTCCGGAGATACTCCCTCGATTTCAGCGATCTTCCTCATCTCCTCGGTGACATTTCCCCTTCTCGCCTCGAGGATTTGTGTCATATATAATAACATTATAAAGTAAGTTATAAGAATATCGTCTAGTTAGATCATTAGATAATAGTTTATTTCTCATTGAACCAGGACATGGAGGACAAGGGCAAGTTCTTCATGCAAAACGGGAGGTTCTATTCAAATCATGTGAGATTATGAAAGTCGAGGATGTATATGATCCTTAAATCGAAAAGTAAAAATCTCAATGAAAAGTCTTAGTAAAAAGTTCTAATTAATTCTTTTTAAATTACGCTGTTTTCAACAAGCTATTAATACGACAATTGAATCTATTCACGAAATCCTAACCTAAATTTTAAGGAAAATCTTACGATCATCAAACTAGTTTTTTACAATTTATTCCAGGCTAAATGTACTGTTAAAAAGATATATCGAAAACTATTAATATGTGACTACCTGGCAAATCCTATGGACAGGAAAGCTCGGGAGACCTTAATTATTCTAATATCCGTGTCGCTTCTCATTAACTACGTTGAGACCATGGTAGTCCCGGCCGTCCCCAAAATTCAACAGGACTTTGCGACCACAGAGACCCTGGTAGCCTGGGTAACCTCGGCATTTACCATCGTGGGGGCAGTGGTCTCGCCGGTTTTCGGTAAGCTCGGAGATCTTTACGGGAAGAGGAGAGTTTATCTCCTTTCCATGGTTTTCTATACCTTCGCGGTGGTAATGGCTGGTTTCTCCCCAAACATTTACTTTCTGATTGCGGCTAGGGCTATCCAGGGACTTGGTTTCGCCATGTTTCCGCTGAGCTTGGCAATAATCACGGACATTCTCCCGCCTGAGATGATAGCAACGGCACAGGGTATCATAAGTGGAACCATGGGGATAGGGACTGCGCTCGGACTAGTCGTGGGTGCCTTCATTGATCAGGATCTAGGCTGGCAGTACGCCTTTCACATCGCGTTCGTGATTTCCCTCATCCTCCTATTCGCTGCGGTGAAGTTAGTTCCAGAGACGGGGGTTAGAAAGAAGGCGATGATAGATTACGTGGGGTTTGGGACCCTCACTGCCGGTGTCACGCTGATCCTGATTTACCTAACCCAGGAGTCAAGTTGGGGATGGTTTTCCCCGCAGTCATTGTCGCTCTTGATCCCTGGTATGGTTTTCCTTGGCTTCTTTGGATGGTATGAGCAGAGAGTTAAGAATCCCGTAATAGAGCTTAGGCTCCTTAAGATCAGGAACGTTATGGTGGCCAACATCGCGGGCCTTATCTCCGGGATTATGATCCTGGCCCTGTTTTACGGGATAATATACTACACCCAACTGCCTCACCCCTTTGGCCTCGGCCTCGACATAATCTCAGCCGGGTTGACCCTGGCTCCCTCTACCCTTGTGATGTTCGTGGTGGGTCCAATTCTAGGAAGAATGATAAATAGGGTTGGGCCGAAACCCATCATTGCCGTGGGTTCCCTGGTCATGATGCTAGGTTTCTATCTCTTAATAGTAAATAGGGCAACTCCCCTAGACGTTACCATGGACACTGTGGTGGGCATGCTAGGCCTTCTCTGCCTCATGATTCCCATAGTGAACATGATATCCGTGTCTCTACCTCCCGAGGATAGGGGAGTGGGCATAGGGATGAACACGTTGATTAGGAACATAGGTAGCGCTGTTGGGCCAGTGATCACGACCTCCATAATGTCGAGCTATCAGGGGGCCTTTGTTCTTCCCTTCGACGGGACTTACATGGTTGAGATACTCCCAAGTTCAACGGCTTTCGACCTCATATTTACCGTGGGAATAGGGATGGCAATCCTGAACCTGTTAATATCTTTGACCGTTAAGAACTATAGGTTCCAGGCTAAGCCAACAAAGGAGGTGGTAGTTGAGGCCAAGTGAGATTAGAGTAGGTCATCTGAGCTGAGAACCTCTAGTCCGTATTTCTTCAACCTAGAAAAGTGGCGCGCGTTATTCGTGACCAGCGTGAGCCCATTTGCGATGCAGATGCTACCTATGATGAGGTCTGGGTCGCTTAAGGGTCTTCCCTCTCTCCTTAGCTCAGCGTAAATTTTGGAGGCCGTCATCACGGACCTGTTATCTAGACAGAGAACCGTAAAATTCTCCTCGAGATCTCGCTTGAAGTCTGCTACATCCTTTCCCAGGAACGCTATTCCCCTCAGAAATTCAAAGAGCGAGATACAAGTTGTATAGTATCCTGAAACCTTTCCCTTGAGATTCCTTGAGTATACGAGTATTAGGGCGTCAGTGTCTAGGCACTTCTCCTTCTCCACGATCTCCTTCCCTCTCTAGTTAGTCGGATCAGGGTTTCAGCCTCGTTCTCGCTCAGGGTAAGATTTGGCGACGCGATCATGTTCTTGAAAACTTCCCTGAAAAAGTCGTCCCAGCTAAGGGCCATACCCCTCTCTATTTCCATTCTCCTCCTTAGTTTTTCGAGTTGTGACTTCACGTCCTCGCTTACGGCAATTGTAGTGTAAGTCATTATGTAATTATATGATTAAGATAATTTAAGTCCACTTGATTTTGTGTGCCCCTAGAGGGCAAGCAATAGTTATAACCTAGTTATAAAGCAAGTTATATCATGTCCAGCTTTGATAAGTTCTCTGAAAAATACGACACGTGGTTCCTCAATAACAGGAATGTGTTAATGTCAGAGCTCTTGCTTGTCGAGAAAATGTTGAGAGGGGAAAGGAAAATACTCAGCGTTGGATGCGGTAGCGGGCTCTTTGAATCGCTTCTAAGAGAGAGGGGGATAATGATAGAGGACTGTGTGGAACCCTCAGAGATGGGTAAGATTGCCGAGGCTAGGGGCCTGAGGGTGAAGAGAGGTTACGCGGAGGAGCTTCCTGTCCATGAGAAATATGACGCGGTGTTAATGAACGGGGTTATTCACTACCTCAGGGATCCAGCGAAGGCCTTACTTGAGGCTAACAGGGTGCTCAGGGAAGGAGGACATCTAATCCTCTGCTGGGTTGCCGGAGAAGGATCATATGGACTCCTGTATAGGCTGGCGTCACTAGTGGGTTGGAAAGAGCTAGAGGGAGTTTCGCCAAAATCTCCTTATCCTCTCGAATTTGTGAGGGAAGCTAAATGGCAAACAGTGGGGGAAGTCAGGTCACTTCTCAGGAATGCAGGGTTTGAGGAGGTGTTGATAATGCAGACCTTAACGAGACATCCAAAGTACTCTAACGATGAGGCAGAGGATCCCTCGCAGGGTTATGATAGGGGAGACTATGTATGTATAAAGGCCAGGAAAACATAGTCTAGGATAAATTTTTGTATCATGAGAATCCCTTATGAAAACTATTTTAGAGCCTGATAGCGTACTATCCAGATTTGCTTTTGATAGATTATATATTTACTTCATTAAATTTTGCCTAGCCGATTGACTCACAAGATCACTTCATGTCACGCTAACTACATGGACCCCACAAGGAAGTCGGCTCTCCCATGTAGTTATAGAGCCAGAACTTCTGTAAGGACAGCAATGCCCTGGGGGACGTCCCTCGCCTTACCTTCTGAGCATTATCTTGGCTTATACGATCAGGATCCTAAGGAACTGGTGAAGGAGGCCATGCTATCGGGTTCATCCATTCTAGCTGAAGAGATCGCATTGAGAGTTGCAACAATATTCCAAGACTAATGGTATGTTCACAGTTTTTAATTAGTATAATTTTTATTTACTATGTTTCATAGAAGACCTACATACACCTTAGTACGCAGGCTCCTATTTAGGTAGAGCTTTAGGAATTTGAACCATGATGCGTGGGATAGAAAGTCGTGTCGATGTTCATAACTGAAATTATTTGAGTATCATGATCAAAACCCTCCCTTCTAAAGGCATAGGCAAGTTCTATGTTACTTAATCCTTATTGCTGTAACCTCGGAATTAACACTAATCATTCTTCTACCGTTTTCATCAATACGTATCAACGACTTGATGTAGACTGGAGGTGAGAATGTAACTATGTTGTCTGTGGAAACTATCTTGGTTCCCCAATACTCGTACTCCCCGTTTCCATACACTAACAGTCCATGATCTGACAGGGGAATTATGGCTCCCTCCCTAACGTAGATTGGCAACTCATCTTTGGATCTTACCCATCCCTGCATTACTTCCCCAGTCCAGAAGTCTGCCCACTTTTCAGGAAGGTACACGTCCCTGCTATCCTCTCTCCCCATGAGAGGGGCATACAATAGGAATTTCCCCACTAGATACTCGTCATCGATCCTGTAGGTGTCCTCGTCTTCCTGATACTCGTAAAAGAGAGGCCTGATTATGGGATGTCCAGTTCTATGCGCCTCCTCAGCCAGTGCGTAAAGGTAGGGCAGGAACATTTTTCTGGTCTCCATGACCCTCTTCACCTTCTCCTTGTACATGCTAGGTAGGAACACAGGTTCACTATCTACTCCATCCTTGCTCTTATGCGTCCTGAAGAAGGGAAAGAACATCGCCAACTGAAAGTGCCTAACGAGCATCTCAGGCGAGTTCTCGATCTCTGGAAATTCTCTACCCTGAAATCCTCCTATGTCCATTCCGACGTAAGGTACACCGGACATCGAAAGCCCTAAAACTAGCTGTAGCTGTAACTTCAGCTGATTCCAGGAGGCGGTATTATCCCCTGTCCAGATTCCCGCGTATCTTTGGATCCCTGCGTAGCCCGACCTACTTAAGATAAACATCTCCCTTCTCGCCCTCGACACCCCATCAAAGGTGGCCATGGCCTCATAATAGGGATACGCGTTCCTGACCTTCCCGTGTTTGACTTTCCTCCCTTTCAGGACGTGTACCACGTTCTCGGGAAAGACGTAGGAGAAAGGAGTCTCCCTAACCTGGAAGTCCCTACAGGCTTGCCTCAACCTGAAAAGCTCCGTGAAGTCCGTTGGCTCGTTCATGTCCAACCAGATTCCGTCTATCCCCTGCTCCACCCACTCCCTTACTAGTTCTGCCCACCACCCTCGGGCATCCTCTCGGAAGAAGTCAGGGTACACACAGTTACCTGGCCACAGTTTCCCCACGAACAGGTCTCCGTTCTCCGTCTCACAGTACTTACCGAGTCCCAACTTGAATACCTCGTAGTTCTGGTCTGCCCTCACGCTGTGGTCCACGATCGTGATTACCTTGACCCCTCTCGAGTGAACTTCCTCAAGGAATTTCTTCGGGTCAGGGAACCTCTTGGGGTGCCAGGTAAACAACTTGAATTGATCCATGAAATCGATGTCCAGGAAGATTGCCGACACGGGAAACCCATCCTTCCTGAGTAGGTCAAGAAGTTCTAGGATGTGGGTGTCAGGGTAATATGAGTACCTCGATATCATGTAACCAAGGGCCCACTCAGGGGGAAGGAAGGGTAACCCCGTGAGGGATACATATCTCTCGATCACCTGTTCTATTCTAGGTCCCTCAAAGACGTAGAGTTCCACGTAATCCTCGGGTATGGTTATCCTTATTTCGTCGTAGTGATCCCTTCCCACGTCAAAGACTAACCTGGAGGCCGAGTTGACGAAATAGCCTGTGGCAACTCCTCCTCTCACCACTATCATGAAGGGAATGTTCACGTACATGGGGTCGGAGTACTTGTGATATGCCCCAGCATCGACGTTATACATCACGTATTTACCTCGTTTTCTATCCAGTTCAAAGGCCTTCTCTCCGTGTCCTAAAACGTGATCCTTGATGCCTAGGGGTTTGATGAGGGTTAGCCCTTCCTCCTCCTCGAGCTCGAGATCGAAATCCTGCAGGGATTTGTAGCTAAGCTTTCCCTGAAATTGGAAATCAACTGGAGGGAAGGGATCGTTTATAAGGAACTGGTAAGTTCCTTCCTTCTCAAAAGCCTTTATCATGGGAGAAATGGGATGAGGGAGATCTTGAACTTTCTGGTTTACTCTTTAGACTAGATCGAGAGATGAAACTCGTATGGATCAATTTTCGAACTAGAACTTATCATTTATCCGTGATTCTATTCGTTGAATAGTTATGATCGTCAATGATATTGACTAGAACAGTGAATCAATAGTATAATATCGTGAGTTTGAATTTATGATCTCATTATAACATTCCTACGAATAATCTCTCTAATTGTATTACATTAAAGCGAAATTTTACTTATGAATTTCTCGAGTTAAGACATGTCTGCGTTACGAATTTCGTCTTTAGAAGGAATACGATCCACCTTAGAGTAGGCTCGCTTATGGATCCAGTAAGAGCTTGTGCGGAGTAAACCCGGGCCCCATCTAGGGCTTATAGGGGCCATGGACCCTGTATCCGTAAAGCTGACTAGACCTTATACCTAGGAACGTATGCCAAATATCCGCCGTCCTATTTCTTACCTCCATCACCTCCTTAGGGTATCTCTGATCTGAGAGGTAGAGGACTAGCTCTATCTTTTCTGCGTTCTCTGAGAGGATTGAGAAATTAACTCCGTCTTCGTCCTCGATCCAATTCGCTCCTAGCGGGAACGGTTCTCCAGGTCTTAATGGCCTATCCTTAGTTTTGAGCATGAAATGCATTTCAAGCTTCTAAATTTATGTTATTACCGTCAATGTAAGGGTAGGGTACGAGGTCTGAAGGGCGAAATTACTGTAAACGATCTAGAGCAAACTTCTCTACTTTTAGCTAAGATCTCGTTATGGACTCATCAATGATCCTTGTAAGGCAAAGGATTTCTATGTCTCTGATCTCTTTAACCAAGAGGAACCATAATTCTTTTTGGGCTCCCGATCATAACGCATTCCGACTTAGGTCGATCTCTCACTTCCAACGGTGGACATGAAATTAACGCAATTTTGGGAGTCACGGTTCCGGTATTTGGCTATGTTTCTATTTCAGCCTTCAATGTAGAATTTTCTAAGTTTCTATGGGTATGCGTCTCCATAGCTTCGGCATTGTGATATATTTTCAATACAATCAGATTGCATCCCTTTCTTGGTGAGCATTTATCCATAACAATGTGACACCATGAGCGTTATGATGCTACGAACGCACTCTAAGGACATTAGAGAAAACATTATTACTTAAAGGCCACCTTTGTAGAACTTGACATGCATGAGTGGTCCATAGCTGATGCTATCTTGCGTACGGTAGAGGATATGATAGAGGGAAAGGAGGGAAAAGTCTCCAAAATAGTACTGGGTATTCCTAGCATATCTTTTCTGGACGTGGAGATATTAACTGAAGCATTTGATGAACTTAAGAAAAACACAAGTTTAAGCAACTCTCGGCTGGAGGTTAAGATAAGGGCGCCAGTTTTTACATGTCACAGGTGTGGATCTACCTTCTCCTTAGACGAGATAAAATCTCAAGTAGACGGCTTGAGGTCTGAATTTGGCGAGGAGTATCCGCTTCATCTCATTCCCATGTTAGGCCCTTCGTTCTTAAGATGCCCCCACTGTGGTTCCCACGACATTTCGGGGAACGATGACATAGTTGTGGAGAGGGTTGAATTTGAACCCACTGTTGAACCTAGCTAGGAAAAAACTTCAGGGAAGGAAGACCATCGCAGTCATGAGTGCTAAGGGAGGAGTTGGAAAGAGTGTAGTCTCCTCTTTACTTGCCATCGCGCTTTCGAGGGAGTATAACACCTTACTTATTGATCTTGACATACACACTATGGCACTCCCAAAGCTGTTCGGATATGAGGGATCGCTTCATGAAGTTAGAAAAGAGGGTATAGTACCTTTCACGATAAATGAGAAATTGAAATTACTAACGTTGGGTGGAGTGGTCAGGAATAAGACGGTGATATTACCGGGGAGGAACCAGGAAAAGGTTATGGAATCTCTATTGGGAACAGGGGCCATTAATGAGGAGCTAGTAATCTTTGATTTACCACCTGGTCTAGGGGACGAAATCTTAGTACTGGAGAAGGTTACGGATTTCCTTCCAGTGGTTGTTACCAATCCGTCAGAGCTCTCAGTTAAAGTAGTGAAGTATCTTCTGGATTACCTAGCCGAACTGGGAAAAGATCCATTACTAGTTGCGAATATGTCATATATTAAATGCGGGTCACAGATAATTAGGCCTTTTGGAAATTTGAGTCTACATGGAATGGGGAGAAAGCAACCTCAAATAATTGAGCTACCAATGGATGAAACTCTAAATGAATTTATAGGTAAGATCCATGAGTACAAAGGGGAACTATTGGATGGAATAAATAAGCTGAGTATAATGATAAACGAGAGAATGCACCAAACCTAGATATGCCCTGGACAGAATTCGTAGCTTCTCAAACGAAGGACTCGCGTTGGGCGCTATTTGAAAGGGGCTTAATCTCGCCTCCTAAGATATACTGACACAACGTTCCTTACTGAGTGTTGATTATATTATCTACCACAAATATACAATCTTAATGTGAAATCGTTTAGAATAACAGCATCGGGGATAGTCCAAGGAGTGGGATTTAGGCCATTTGTATTTAGGACTGCATTAAAAAGCGGTGTAAGTGGATTTGTAAGAAATCTGAGCGGAAGTGAAGTGGAAATTGTAATCCAGGGAAGTCAGGATAGTATTTCAAAGTTCTTCTCGCTGTTCTTCCTAAATCTCCCTCCCCAGTCCAGATTAGAGCAAATCACAATAACGCCACTTGAGGGAGATATTCTTCAAGGTTTTAAGATACTAAAGAGCGAGAAAATGAGATACGAGGCAAGTCAAATCCCCCCAGATTTTTCAGTGTGCTCGGAATGCATCAGGGAGGTTTTAGACCCTGGGAACAGACGTTATAGATATCCTTTTAACAGTTGCGTAAATTGTGGCCCTAGATTTTCCATGATGAGGAAGGTTCCATATGATAGGGAAAACACAGCTATGGTGGAGTTCCCCCTATGCGACGAGTGTGCCCAGGAATACAATGATCCAGATAATGAAAGGAGATTTGACGCCCAAGGTATAAGTTGTCCAAAATGTGGACCTAGGCTTTATATAGAGGATATGCGCGGTAATCGTTTAGAAGGCGACCCCATAAAACTTGCTGGAAAGCTATTGACAGAGGGTAAAATCATCGCCATTAAGGGAATAGGAGGATTTCATATAGCATGCGATCCATTTGATGACGATGTTGTTCTTACATTGAGAGCCAGGAAGGGAAGGCCCTCTAAGCCCTTTGCAGTTATGTCGATTTCCAGTGATATTATATCAAATTTCGCTGAAATAAATCCGCTTGAAAAGGATATCCTAGAATCCCCTGAAAGGCCAATAGTCCTCCTCAAGAAGAGGGAGGATTCGCCGATCTCCAAGCACGTATCTCCTGGACTCGATAGGGAAGGCTTTTTCCTATATTACACGCCACTACACTACATGTTACTTAGCGAAGTTAAGGGTAACACGCTGGTAATGACTAGTGCCAACAGACATGGGTATCCCATGTGTACTACCGAGTCTTGCGTTAAGGAAAAACTCAGTGGTATAGTAGACTACATGCTCTATCATGATAGAGAGATAGTGAACAGGGTGGACGATAGCGTCATTAAATTCGCAGGAAATCGTCTCCATATTCTGAGGAGAGGAAGGGGTTACGCACCTCTCTGGATAAGAATGAAAAGTAAGTTTAAAACCCCCGCAATAGCCCTAGGTGCTGAACTCCAAAATGCTGGCGCACTCATGTTTGACGACAAGGTTATATTAACTCAATATGTGGGCGACACTGATAAACTGGAAAATCTTCAAGAAATGGAGAAAATGCTCAACTTCCTAATGAGCACGTATGATGTAAGGCCTAGGGTAATCCTTGTGGACAAGAACCCTGGATATCAGACTAGATACGTTGCCAATAGGTTATCGGAGAAGTTCTCGGCTGAAATAGTCGAGGTACAACATCATTTTGCCCACGCACTAAGCGTGGCTGCAGATCATGGCTCAGACGAAGGTGTGGCTATCGCCATTGACGGTGTCGGATACGGAGACGATGGTAACGCTTGGGGAGGGGAGATTTTGCTATTTACAGGCAGCGAATACGAAAGGTCCTATCATTTGAAATACGTTCCATATCCTGGGGGTGACGTTAATGCGCTGAGACCTAGGAGAATGTTGGCCATATTCCTTTCTCAGGTAATGACATTAGAGGAGGCCGGGAAAATTGCAGGCCTCAATGAGAATGAGGTAATAATGCTGAGAAGCTCTCTGAGAGGAAATAGAATATACACCTCAAGTACCGGTAGATTCCTGGATGCTGTTTCGGCCTTCCTTGGCGTATGTGATAGGAGGACATACGAGGGAGAGCCTGCGATAAGGTTAGAGGCCTCAGCTAGCAATGGAAAGTTGCTGGACTTGGATATACCTGTAGTAGGTAACGAGATAGACACTCTCAAGGCGTTCGAGTGGCTTATCTCTGAAGAGGGTAAAGTAAACGACATTGCGTTAACAGTTCAGTATAGGCTAGGTGAAGCCTTAGCGAAGGCTGCATTGAAGCTAAATCCTCAAGTTATCCTGGTCTCAGGAGGCGCAGCTGTAAATGAGTATATTTTAAGGGGCTTAAGAGAAAATTCGGAAGGCATAGAGGTGATAACGCCAAGGAGAGTTCCATCTAATGATGGGGGGATTGCATTGGGGCAAGCCCATTATCTACTGCAGCGGGATAGAGCTAATTAATCTTAAAACACCATCATAATTCATGAGAGTGCTCATAGCTGGGGTTGGAAATATTTTCATGGGAGATGATGGATGTGGAAGTATCGTGGCTGAGGCCCTTAAGGGTTGCGTTAGTGGGGCTGAGGTAATTGATATTGGAACGGGTGGACTTCCGCTCACGGATTACTTGGAGAACTTTGACGTTGTTATACTAGTAGACGCTGCCGTAATTGATGAGGATGTTAAAGTTATAGAAGTTACCGATGAGATGAACCCAGATAGTGTAGGGGAAGGAGTTCTGTCCCTTTTATTCGGGGGATCGCATGGTCTGGGGGTAATGGATTTACTTAATTTCTTAAAGATAAGGGAGAGAAAACCCAAGGTCCTAATAGTGGGGTGTAGGCCCATAAGCGTGGAGGTTAGAATGGGTCTTTCGGAGGGTATGACAGCGAACTGTCTTAAGGCGTTGGATGAGATCGCAAGGTTAGGCTCAAAATTTAATGTGGAAATAGACCTGGAAAAAGCTAGGACAAAACTGTTGGGTTTGAAGGGTTAATCTAGATCTCTCTTCAGTTGATTTAGTAGAGATAGAAGGCTTTCTTCTATCTTATCTGGGCTTATCTTTTTAATGGCGTAACCGCCGTGAACTAGTACGAGATCACCTTTCTTAGCATCCACAAGCCCCAACTCTATTTCCCTTCTAATTCCACCGAAGTCAACCACTGCAGTCTCGCCGTTCGCTTCCACTATTAAGCCCACAATAGCCATGTCGTAGGGGTCGTACTCAGACATCTTGAACCACTCTCGCCAATTCTTCCTCATATTTGAGCATCTCTCTAAACTCTTCCTCGCTTATTTTCTCCATTATCATTCCATAACTAACCACGACATAATCTCCCTCTTTAATGTCTTCAAAACCGTTAAGTAAGACAGGTTCAATGACATTGTTTCCATAATCGACGAAAGCTATAGGATCCTCTACCTGTACCACTCTTGCTGGGAAACTTAGACACATTACTTTTTACTTCTAGTTTAAGGATAAAAGCTTTCTTTGAGGTTGTATCATCTGACATTGTTTTCAAATTTTATCTAGAGTCTAAAGTCGATTAACTACCTTTAGCCTGTCATTATGTATGAGACATAACTACGCTTATGACGGTGTTAAGGCCAGGAATATAATATAAATTTGCTGCACTATGAGAAGAATAGGTGTACAATTTTAGTCTCGTCGAATCTCATATAGAAAACGTTAATTTACCTTTTCGCCTAATGTTAATTCATGTCTATTTTTAGACCAATGATTCTAGGTAATTTGAAGAGGGGTCTTTTGGGCCTTGGAATAAGGAAATTACCCCTCATAGGCGGGCATAAGCTGTTGTACACTTGTAACCTTAGATGTGAGATGTGTCCCTTCTGGAGAAGAAAGGATGAGAAACTGCTCTCTCTAGAGGAGGAAATTTTAATGTTGAAATCGCTGGAGAGAGCCGGCGTCTTATTCATGGGGTTTGAGGGAGGGGAACCGTTATTGAGAAAAGACCTGGAGCAAATTCTGGAGGAGTCGTACATAAGGTTTCATACTTCTCTTGTGACCAATGGATGGTTACTAAAGGAAAGGGTTAGAAGCTTGAGTGAATATCTGGATCATTTATTCGTATCCATTGACGGAATAGGTGAAGTACATGATAAGATGAGAGGCATTCCAGGATCCTTTGAGAGAGCTGTAGAGGGTATAAGGGAGGCCAAAAGATATTTGCCCGTGTCAATTAGCTTCACAATAACCAAAAAGAACATAGATCAAGTCAGGGATGTCGTGGAACTCTCGAGAAAGCTCGGTGTGGGAATAAGCGTCCAGGTGGAGTATGACTATTCCACTGCTGAGAAGTTGAGCCCGGATAAGAGCCAACTTTACGACGCACTGAAGATGCTCATCGAGCTGAAAAGAAGAGGTTATCCAATAGTTGAGTCGCTAGACTACTTTGAAGCTATACTTAACTCTTGGTACAATCGAATACCGTGGAAATGTAAGCCTTGGCTGACCGTGAACGTGGATCCTCAAGGAAGAATAGTTCAACCATGTTACGTGCTAAACGAGTATAGTGGAAAATATAAGGTCTGGGAGATAGACATAGTTAAGCTGTGGAATACGTACCCCTGGAGTGAATATGAAAACTGTAACAAATGCGCTCTGGCCTGCTATCTTGAACCATCTCTGTTCAGTTGGTCTAACAGAGAAATGGTAAAGGAGAAAATAGTAAATAACATGGTAAGCTATGTTCGCGATCTTATACATATTTAGTTTTGTCACGAAGGCCACGCCTTACACTTATCTTTTTTAGCGTAAATATCGTAGTTAACGTTGAACATCTTTCTTCAGTACCTTTAAAACCAACTGTATAGTTTAGGAGATACTGGCGCCATTCCCAACATTTATAAAATAGTTCCCAAATAATACTTTAATGTTAAATCCATTAGCATTAGATACTATCGATCTAAAGGTGAAAATTAGCGATGGTAAGGTAGTATATGCCAAGTCATCTGGAAATAAACTGAGGGGATACGAAAGGATGTTTATCGGTAAGGATCCGAGGGAACTCCCAGATATTATCCCTAGGGTACTCTCTACATGCGCGCAGTCCCATACCTTTGCCTACATCAAGGCTGTGGGAAACAATAACTTGGATCTTATAGGAAATCTAATGGTGAGTCTAGAGATAATCGAAAGTAACATAAAACATCCCTACGCGTATTGGCTGCCGTATTTGGGTGGGGTAGAGTATGAGTTTCCAGGGGGGAAGAAATTCAGGAAGGTATCCCACGCAAGCAGAAAAATAAGGGCTATAATGGAGAAAATAGGCGGAAAATGGCCCTCAGTGGACTACGTCAAAAAGGGCACTAAGCTATCCTTTACCAGGGAGGAACTGAAGGATGTAATAAGTTTCCTCGAAAGCGACATGCTGGGCATGAGTCTCCAGGACTTCTTGGGTATTAAAGAGCTAGAGGAGCTTAGAGGGGATATTAGATATCTTAATGCGGAGTACTGGAGAGCCGGTTTAGGAAGATACGCGTCAGCGTGGGCCCAACTGGATGTCTCCAAGATAGATGACCAGGGTGATAGGGTATTGTATGACGGGACATTGGTTGAAGTTGGACCGCTGGCACAAGCTCTCACATTTGACGACATGATAGTTAAACTACATAGGGATATGGGACCATCGCCTCTATTGAGGGAATTGGCTAGAGTTAGGGTAGCAGCTAAATTGATACTTGGTTTACAGGATCTAGAAATTGAGTCCGAAGGATTGCATATACGCGGAGATGGAATTGGATATCTAGAGTCCATAAGGGGAGTTCTAGTTCATCAGGTGAAGGTAAAGGACAAGGTGGTTGAGTACAGAGTGATTCAACCCACAACATTTAATGCCTCTCCTGGAGGAGCGTTGGAAAATGCCGTTTTGGGAATTCCGGTTCGTAACTATAGAAATCCGTGGGAGATTTCCCTAGCCGTGAGCTCCTTGGATTCCTGTTTCATTACTAATGTTGAGGTTTATCTGGATGACAAATACCTATTTACCAAGAGAGTAGGAGGGTTTTGCTGACTTGTTGGATTACTCAGTTTAACTCTAGAATTTTACCTGAAATACAGGGTATGGGTCCTTGTTGCCTTTTTTTGGGGTGAAAATCTAGTGAGCCCTAGACATTTTCTCCACAATTCTCTGAGCAACCAGTTTAATACCCTCAAAGGTAAGCGTAATAGTGTTTTCATTTACCTCAATTAGTCCTGCCGAGAGTAAGTCCTTGAGGGTATTCTCTCCTATCTCTTCCTTTCTAGTCTCCTTATTAAATGCCATGTTCATATAGATGGTCTGTAACGCGTCAAGGAGACCATAGAGTTTTGAGAGTTCCCTAAGTCCCTTTTCGGTTAGGTATAAAAATTGGCCCTCTTGTTTTATTAATCCATCTTCTATCAACTTTTCCACATCTACCTTTTCCATGACTAGCTCCTCCCTCCTTCTAGGAGCCACATTTATTTCTTCGAGAGCAAGCAGCTCAGAAAGCATCTTGCCACCTCCCTGTACTCAGGGGAGAACGCTACTATTGTTATCGCTCCCTTCCTTCCCCTTAACCTTGCTCTAATTAAGTAGTCTTCCAACTCGGAGTAGGAAAGTATTCCAGGATAAAGGTCCTTGAGTCCCACAACTAAGAACTTAACTGACTTTGAGGAATCTACTATAATTACTTCATCGTCCATAAAACCTTCAAGGGCTTCCAAGTTAGATCCAACAAATGTACCTCCGAACTCTTCCACAATCTTCCCCGCATCGTCACCGAAGATCTCGTTTCCTATACCTACGAGCTTCATAGTCTCATCGAGAGTATCTCTTTTCCGCCGTCTAAGACATGAACGTTGCATACCATACATGCATCATGTGACCTGACAATATGAGCTACCTCTATGGGATTGTTGGGATTCTCCACCTCTGTTCCCTGAAGTGCTATGGATAAATGGCTTGGGTTACCGAAGGGATCTTCTGGCCCCATGTTAATCTGAGTTGGTGTAACGACCTGGTAGTTCTTAATTTTTCCCTCTTCTATCACGAGCCAGTGACCTAGGGAACCTCTGGACGCCTCAACCAGACCATAACCTCTTCCAGATAGTTTTTCCTCAGGTTTTATGTACGTAATTTCATCGTACTCGTAGCTTTCCAACTCCTCTCTCATGATCTCATGGATTCGGGCGAGTCTAACAATTCTAGCTATTTCCCTAGCGAGAACGCTGGTTCCAATCCTATAAACTAGATCTGTCATTAATGGGTCTCCTGCTACTACCATCATTGCTAAGGCTCCAACTTCCGGAGCCACGTACTTCCCACCTAGTTTATATCTAAAAGCCTTGGTAAAAGTGTATTTTCCCTTGGATTCCGGTGGTAGGGGCGTTGTTTCGCCATTATAAGGATGAAGCCCAACCTTATCTCCCTGTTCATAGGAGTAAAAAGAGTGGGAAACAAACTCCACTATGTTCTCCTCTTTAATTTGATGAATCTCGCGAGTCCTAAGATCCAGTAAACCCTCCCTAAACCTCTTTTTTTCTACGTGTGATGCGGGGTCATAATGTTCTGGAAGCGTCACATGTCCGTAACTCATGAGGTACTGTGAGCCACTACCTATCTTATCCCATTTCATTTCTAGCCCGTAGTTCCAGATCTTGGAAATATCTCCATTGGGATAGTCCTTGGCCCACTGGTCCAGATCCCTTTTGCTCTTCACTTGGAGAAACTGGTCTAGGGGACCTCCCAGAATCACTTTTTCCAGGAACTCTGCAGTAATAGATGCGAGAATAGATTTGGCCTTTATTATGTCATTGCTGAGCGGATCAGTGGTAACGCCTCCTGGAACCATAGCTGAACCATGTGGCCACTGTCCACCAAATATTGCATAGATCTCGGTGTATCTTTTAGACCAGGCTACTGCCTGTTTGTATGACTGACCTAGATATGGAGCCCATCTAAGCACTATGTCCCTGTAAAACCCCATCTTTTCATATTTCAGATTGACCGTATCTATAAGGAACATGAGGTAGGTATGTCTGACGTCATTTTGTCCCATTTCGGCTAACGTCATCACATTTCTCAACCTCACAGCGTTGGGCGGAACACTCGCCCCATAGGCCATCTCTAGGGCCTTCGCCGCAGAAAGCAGATGTGAACCCCCGCATATACCACATATTCTCGGGGTTATAACCAAGGAATCCATGGGGAATTTTCCCTTAAGGATTATCTCTATTCCCCTGAACAGCCTAGACATGGGAAAGGCCTTTACAACTTTCTTTCCCTCAAAAACTACCTTAAGGTCCAAGTCCCCTTCTACCCTATTGAGTGGACTTATTACTTTCTCATTCAATCCAATCTCCCTTCTTTCTTATCAGTGGTCTCTCCAAGAACTGTGGAGCAGCTCCCCGAGCTATCGCTGCAAAGGTTACATATGCCCCCTTGGAAACACCCAAGGGTAATCTCCTTGGAATTCCTGATCTGTTCTTCTCTGTTTTGAAAAAGTTAAAGGTTGGAAAATCAAATTCTGTACATCCCATACACGGTGTGCCAACCCTGGTCTTACTGCTCTGATTATTCCAGAGAATGTTATTGCACGAGCTTCTAGTGTATGATCCCCTACATCCTAGATCGAAGAACAGACATCCTTCTTTATGTCCAAATTCCTTAGTTGATATTTTATAAGTGAAATATGGTTGTCTGGGACAACCGAATTGAGTAGTTGTGGCGTAAAATATTCTAGGTCTATTAAATTCATCTAACATTTCTTGATTCATCTCTCCCCTTAGGATGAGTGTCAAGGTAGTGATAAGCCACTCAGGATGAACTGGACAACCTGAGAGATTTATAACTGGAAGCCCCGACTTACACCTGAAATCCTTTCCTAAGAAACCGCTCATCTCCTTTCTGTGAAATTGCAGCCCGGTTGATTCGGTTGGATTCGGATCTGCTGCAGGTATTCCACCAAAGCTGGCGCAGTCACCCACAGCCACAATGTAGTTTGCTTGGGGTGCAATTTCCCTGACCCACCACATCATTGGCTTTCCAGCAAACATATTAAATGTGCCCTTTCCTGCAGGTCCCCTCACAATAGAACCCTCAAAAAGGAGAATATCTAGATTTATTTTCCCCTCGATTATCGATTCTAATATTTTCTTTAAATCCCTGCCACATTCCTGTGAGAGCGACGGATGCCAGAGAAGTTTCACATTGTTCTGATAGAGGAAGGATAGTATATCGGGATCAGATGCGTTTAGGACAGAGAGAGTATTCCCTCCACACGCTCCCCCTTGTAGCCACAAGAGGTTCTTCATTATTATCTACTAACTCCTAAAAATAATAAGGTTTAGTTTAATGGGATGTTACCAGAATTTGGAGTGCATAAACTCAAGTGATTTTATGCGAATTAGTTTTTATCTAGATGTGAACTGCCTCATATCGTCTTTCTAATATTTTATGTATGTATAACGACAGGTGTGTTGGTAATTCACGCAATGATTTAAAAAGTGAAAATTGGCTGGGTGCGGTGAATAAACTATATCATTATTGAATACATTATCGCATCCCCATTAAATGTTTCAACTTTTATTCTTTTGACGAAAATTTTTAAATACTAGGGTTCGAATATATTTATATGTCAAATAGAGACGATGACTACAGGGAAGGAGTAGAAAAATTAAAGGAGATAGTTGCATACTTAAATTCGACAGGAATTCTAGATAGTGTATTGGATTTTGTTAGCGACGAGGAGAAAGTTAGATCTTTTCTGCGATCAAGTACATATAGGGCCATCGTCGAAATGCTCGGCACCCTTAAGGACATGATAGATAGGGGTGAGGTAGACTCTGAGGACTTTACCAACGGGTTAATCGCCATCGCTAAGCACTTAGACAAGATAGGAAAGGTAA
Source organism: Metallosphaera sedula DSM 5348 (assembly GCF_000016605.1). Taxonomy (NCBI): domain Archaea; kingdom Thermoproteati; phylum Thermoproteota; class Thermoprotei; order Sulfolobales; family Sulfolobaceae; genus Metallosphaera; species Metallosphaera sedula. Next base: position 856,369 of record NC_009440.1, read on the forward strand.
TAACAATTCTCGACAAGAATGGCGTACTAGATGTAATAACTTCAGGTCTCTCAAAGGCTGCCGAAGCTATGGTTAGGAGTAATAGACAATCTAACATTGTGGAATTCCTAGCGTCCCTTGATGATCCAGATGTTAAGAAGACCTTAGCCTATTTGAGGTACATGTTAAAGGAACTTGGTAGTTCGGCGGAACCAGTGCTTAATAACGGTCAACAGAAATAGTCCTTCGGGGAATTAGGGCTAATCAAGTTCGAGAGTTCCAAGAGAATTAACATCGCATTCTTAATTGCCCTTCCTTGGACAGTGAGAGAATAGATAGTGGCAACAGGCCTACTATTGACAACCTCTCTCTGCACAATACCGTTATGTTCTAGCTCCTTGAGTCTTATGGATAGAGCCCTTTGTGTCAATCCATCTACCTTTCTTAGTATTTCGCTAAATCTCATTTTTCCATATTTGTCTAGAAGTACTAAGATACTTAACGTATATTTCTTGGTTATCAAATCGTATACTGCGGGTGTATATGTGGTGCAAAGATCTCCGTCATCTTTGAGGCAACAATCCATAGGTTACAACTGGTTAACAGCTTAAAAATTATAGCTGAGAATGCTGGATATTGTTTGCATCAAGATCGGAGTATTTTGCAAAGATATTGTCTAACCTGTTTACTATTTCAGCGATTCTTTCCGTTTTCCCATTGGAAACTAATGAGAACATTTCGTCTAAGATATCAGAGAAAATTGTGTAAAGACCAGACTCTTCTATCAGTTTAACTACATCCTCCCTTAACTCGATTTCCGGATCTAGGATATCCATTATGGCCAAGGCTAATCTTATGACGCTACTTAGCAAGAATGATAAGGCGATAACTTCGTCATCGCTTTCCTTGGCAAATTGAAGAATGAATTTAGACAGTAAATAATTATATTGATCCATTGTTGCCTAGCCTCTTAATTCTTTCATTTATCTCCTTCCCCAAGAAATATCTCTCTACAATTACTTCAGCTCCCTGTATCCTCCTGGCTATATCCATTGCCACCTTTATTACAAGTATAGGTGGAACAAACGGAGACGGAGGAGTGTAAATAATCCTCAGCTTTTCAGATCTTTCTATCCTCAACAGTCCCAGTTTAACGGCAGGAACCCCGCTCTCAGGCTCTATTACATGACTCAAAGCTTCAATGAGATCCAGGTCTTCCCCCAAACTTCACCGCCCTTATATACCTAGCTCCAGGTTTTCTTAAATCTGTTTGCGAAAGCTTGTACTTAATTCCACCCAAGGCCAAAGACGCTACGTTAAATCGTGACCATTCTTCCATTATCTCTGCGAAGGCCCGCGCCTCATGAACACAAGCGCCCACTGAAATGATACCGTGATTCATCAGGATCACGATTCTAGGTACTTTGGCCCCCTCTCCTCTTACTGCCTCTCCCACATTTCTAGCCAACTCCACTGTCCCTGGATGGGAATACGGTATTATCTTTATATCTCCCAGTATAGCCGCAGCCTCGCCATGTGTAATTTCAAGATATCCGGAAAGGGCAGCTCCCATGGTATAGGGAGGATGGGCATGAATAACCGCATTGACGTCTGGTCTATTCTTGTAAACCTGGAGGTGCATATTTACTTCAATGGACGGCCTCAAGTCTCCCTTTATAACATTCCCATCCAAATCAATCTGTACTAGATCCTCAGGTTCAAGTTCAGATCTGGGATAACCCGAGGGGGTTATCCATATTTTATCCGAACCTGGTAGTCTGGCGCTTTGATTACCCCCCGCATTACTCACCATCCCCCTCCAATACATTGTCCTCACGCTGAGAACTAGGGCTCGTTTAAGCTGTTCATCATTAGTTTGGCAAAGTCTACAATACGTGTTACCTAACATGTATACCATTTTTTTACCTCCTACATCTAGGGCTAACATTAACAATTCTATGCGTTGCCCAGATCCAACAGGTTCCTTCCTGTGATACCATTGGAGCTCCCTTCGGATCCTCAGGCTTACATGTTTTCCCATACAATGGACACTCTGGAGGATCTATAAGTCCCATAACGACCTCTCCACATCTCGCGCCAGCTACATATTCGTCCTTAGATTTCGTCCTGTCCTTTAAGCCGTATTGAACTCTGGCATCCTTTTTACTGAACTCCTCCTTTAATCTGAATCCCGCCTTAGGGAAAACCGCAACTCCTCTAACATATCCGTCCTCTAGATCGAAAACTCTTTCCATAACCTGTTGTGCCTTCACATTACCTTCCCAAGTTACTGATCTGGTGTATTCATTCTCTATCTTTGGTTTACCCTCATCAATTTGCTTTAGAATCATGTAAATGGACATAAGTACATCTATGGGTTCAAACCCAGTAGCTACCATGGGTTTTTTAGATCTCAGGAAATACTCGTAATAAGGTCTAAGTCCAGTCACAGTTACCGAATGACCCGCAGATATGAAGGCATCTATCCCTAAGACATTCGAATCCATTACTGAGCCCTGAATAGCCGGGGTATATCTATAGGAAACAAGGAAGCTCAGGTTGTCCGGAACACCCTTCATCATTTCAAAGGCAGTGGCCGGGGCCGTAGTGTCCATTCCCACTGCGAAGAAAAGGAAATCCTTGTTTGGTTCCCTTCTAGCCATCTTCACCGCATCTTGCACCCCATATATCACTCTCACATCTCCTCCCATAGCTCTAGCCTCCTCTAGAGACATTTTTGTACCCCTGGCTCTGCTCATGTCACCATAGGTCGTTACCACTACGCCATCCATGGCGAGCTTGACAGCGTCATCTATGTCAGTAGCAGGCGTTATGCAGACAGGACAACCAGGGCCTGCCCTAACCTCCACGTTTTCAGGTAGGAGAGATCTTATACCATAGTGGGTTATTGTCCACTCATGGCTTCCACACACGTGCATTATCATTATGTTTTCCTGGATTTTCTTCGCCAATTCCTCTATTCTCAATCTTAGGGCTTTAGCTAGTGTCGGATCCCTGTAATACTTTAGCAATGACAAGTACTCGCTCATTCGCTACCACCTATAATTTCGTAAAAATCTTGTTTCTTCTTCTCGTGTGACAGATCCTTGGTCATTTCGTTCCATATCTCTATCGTCCTTCTGGCCTCGTCCTCGTCTATTACTTGTATGGCATAACCTGCATGAACCAGCACGTAGTCCCCTATCTGAGCATTAACCAGTGACAGGAGAATATTGTCCCTTATTGTTCCGTTTCCGAAGTCTATCTTCCCAAAATCACCTGATATTTCGATAACTTTTCCAGGAAAGGCAACACACATTTCACTCACCATAGACCGATTTAAGTTCCTCTTTCTCAGCTTCGCTAAGCTCGTAGAGGGGGAAGTAGTCCTCGTCAAAATATATCATCGGAGCGTGGCAATGTTTAGGCATCTCAATTTCCTTACCGCATACTTCACATCTCAATATTTCCTTCTTTCTGAAGTTACCCCTTTGAAGGTATTTCATGTTCATTCCACAATGCGTAGGGATCGGAAGTTCGGACTTGCATATAATGCATATCAACTTCTCCATTTCACTCACCTAGCATATTCTAGGAACTGGATCCCCTAAGGGTCTTCCAACATACCTGTTTCCCCCGACCACAGTCTCCATTATTACCCCCTCTAAATCCTTTCTGACCTCTCCTATTATTGTTGCGTCCTTCCCAAGCGGATCTGAATGTAACGCGTCCATAACGTCCTTAACATATTCAGGCGAAACTGCTAAGACGGCCTTTCCCTCATTACCCAACTCTAGAACGTCCATTCCTAGAAACTCGACGGCAGCTCTGACCTCATCCTTCACTGGGATGTCACTCTCCCTTATGAAGATTCCAAGTCCAGACTTTTCCGACCAGTCCTGAAGCAGATCTGCCAGTCCTCCTCTCGTTGGATCCTTGGCATCAGCTATTCCTCCTACTTCCAGTAGGTTCATGATCATCTTATTGAGAGGGGCAACATCGGACATGACATTTGACTCAAATCCCACTCCTTCCCTTGAAGATAGGACCGCTATGGCATGATCCCCAAGGGTACCGGTGACCACAATTTTATCTCCATCCCTAAGGTTAGTGGGAACTAACCAGCGGGAAGGTTGCCTACTTTTCCTCAAGGTCTCAATGTTGTGATCCAATTGCCTAGGTCTTGTACCTATTCCGGCGGTGTTAATGACAATTTTATCTAAGTTTCCCCTCTCCATGACCTTCGTGTCTCCAGTAACTACGTGGACGTTCGCTTCCTCAGCAGTCTTCTTAATGCTTTCAACTATCTTCTCCAACATATCCTTGGGGAATCCTTCCTCTAATACTACTCCAAGACTCAGGGCCTGAGGATCTCCCCCCATCATCGCTATATCATTTACTGTGCCACTCACGCTTAATCTTCCTATATCTCCACCTCTGAAGAAAATGGGCCTAATGACGAACGAATCCGTAGTGAACACTATTCCATTAACCACGGCTGCATCGTCCATCATTTCTAGTCCCACCTCGCCAAATCCATCATTTAGCTTCAAAAAGACGTCCCTTATCAGGGAATGCATGTACGTCCCTCCAGCCCCGTGGAGTAGGGTAATTACGTTCTTTCTATCGGGCAGTTCCATCAATAGATAGTTAATTTTGAGGATAATAAATGTATATAACCAATGACATACATCTCTTTTTTTAAAAAATATTTAATAAAGAAATGTAACTCTTTGTGAAGGTCATGTCCACACCACGGGCAATAATGAATAGCTATACTCAAATATACCGTAGGTGCTACTTTTGACTTCCATCAACGTATAAATAATGGGTAAGTCGATATTTGTTGAGCCTTAATGGTTTCACCTGTGGTGGGAGCGTATATTTTTTATGTTGTGGGAATGACAGTAATCCTAAGCATATCCTTTGAGAGAGCATATCATAGCGGCGGGTTGCATTTCTGGATATTAGTTCTTTCCTCCATATCCACAGCCACTTTTCTCGTAACCTTTTCCCTTAGCCTAGTCTCAGTGGCTATTTCCATCATTTTGGTCGTGATTCCTGTCAGCCTATATAACGTCGGCATGAGGTCCCAGGTAACCAGCGTTGTAGCTCTTCTTACCAGTGAACTTTTAATGAGTCTCCTTTACTACGTCCTTCTTAGGGGTCTTGGAAACGCGATAGTTACCCTAAAGGTTTACGGGACAGACATTCCCTCCATCTCCTTTGCTCCCTTGGATGTTATTTATGCAGTTATTGAACTTGCCAATTCCTTCATGTTTTTCCTTATGATCTTCCCAGAGATAATATATTTCTCTATAAAGAATAAAGATTATTTCCCATTAATTGTATCATCATTGGCCCTTGGAGGGCCCAACATAGCCTCGGAAATGACCCATTCAATTCTCCCTCTTCCCTATGATCCAATTAGGGAGGCCAGCGTGTTCATTGCCTTACTTTCCCTATCGCTTTCTATCTATATTTCCCGCGGGTTTATTACTGGCAAAGTAACCGAGTCCAGATACATGATATTCTTGGCTTCTGATTTTATCCTAAGTTTAGCCGGAATATTTTATTCAACTACCTTGAATGAGATTCCCTACGGGATGGCCACGTTAGTGACTCTCTTTATGTCGTTTCAGAATCCAAGGATAAATATCTCGAATAGAAAGTTGGTGATATTGTTATGTGTTCCACAATATCTGTGGGGAATGGCAATAGCCTATTGGTTCAACTTGACCAACTTAGCGTACCTGATGGGAACGGCCACATTCTTGATTTACACTGGGGTAATGCTTGCGGATATGTCATGGAAAAAGATGGGACGTCCAGGTAATTAGACGCGAATTTTCATGGCAACTCATTCGTTGCTACACCACGGCACAATGAATTATTTCAATAGATGAGATCCAATCTATTATACCAAAAGTTTATAAATGAACTAAAACACGACTATGTGATGGTAGCAATAGGTAAGGAATCCAATTCATACCTAGCTCGTTTTAGTTTAATTCAGTTCTTCTTTCTATTAGAATTATATCATCCATTAACATGCTCATTACTGAAGTAGGTGATCCCATGAATGTTCAGTGGCTGAAAAGGGAAGTGCTTCACTTTCTGGATCTCGTCCCTATGTCTACCTCCAGCGTCGCCCCCGCATTTAGTATTGCAGCGGCCTATGGAAGCATGGTGGCGTTAGTGGGTCCCCAGGCCATAATGTCCGTGGTTATTTCCTTTCCGTTTTTCCTTATGGCGTCTCTCATTTTCAGGAAGCTGAATAGGGTAGCTCCTCACTGTGGAGCCTCATATCATTGGGGAAGCAAGTTCATGGGAAAAAGGTATGGCGGGTTTCAGTTCTGGATCATAACTCTGGCATATTTCTTGTCCCTACCACCAATCATTATACCTGCGGGGGAATACACTTTGGATTTACTGTATAGGCTAGGTTTAATTGCAAGGTCACTGGAAATGAGCGTGTTCTGGGACTCGATAGTCGGAATGATTTGGGCAATCTTGGCAGCAATTCCCCTGGTCCTAGGAGTTAAACCTACAGCTAGAACCACCGAGGCTTTCTTGCTTATCGAATTAATAGTTATGGTGAGCTTCATAGTGATAGGGCTCATTTCTCTCCCTTTTCATACGGTGAATAAAATAAATCTCTCATGGTTCTTTAGTGCTAAGGATTTGACTTCCTTACCACTCTTCTTAGGCCTAGCTGCAAGTATGGTCATTGTGGCAACGATTCTAGATGGTTGGGAGATAGACAGTTACGCATCGGAAGAATCTAAGAGGCCAACTAGCTGGCCAGGTAGTGCTGGCGTGATAGGATTGATCTCAGTATTCCTCATCTACATGGTAGTGATGCCTCTCATGACCATAGAAACTCCACTATCTGCAATATCATCGTCAGTAGATCCATTGGCTCGTTGGGCCTCATATGTGATTCCCAACTATGCGTGGGCAATGGACATCGCAATAATTTGCTCCACCGCGAGCTCCCTCTGGCTTACTGCCTTCATCTTGAGTAGAGTTTGGTATTCAGCCTCCAGGGAGGGATTATTACCCTATATCTTTGGAAGGCTAAACAAATATGGAAGTCCGTGGGTGGCAGTGGTGGTGATGACGTCTCTCGAGATCTTAGTCCAAGGAGTGGAGCTAGGGCTCCCTTCCGTCGATAGTTTGTTCGGAATCGTGCTCACGGGTGCAGGGGCGTTTCTCCTCCTTGAGTTTGCTATGGATTCAATTACAGTCTCTAAAATAGCATGGGAAGGGAGAATAGAGTGGTATTATAGAATACTAGCTCCAGTCGCAGCAGGAGGAATGCTCTTTATTGTTATTATGGGGATAATTGATGCTGGTCCTGCATTTGGAATTCCTGCCGACATCTATGCTTTAACTATCTCAGTTTTAATTGTGATTGGTGGAATTTATTTTTCTCGTAGAGGCAATAGGGTCAATACCGTGGTTGCTCCTTGGCTAATGAGAGAGGAAAGACAAGGAAGACTACGTGAAAATGATTACATCGATCCACATCTGTCATGCTATTCTCCTCTATTCTTACTGATATATTTTCTCAGGATTAAAGCAGAAAACAAGGCTAACAATACAAAAGTTACATAAAAAGGCAGAAACGAAGAGATGACAGGCATTTGTGGAGATACCGTTGGAGACCTGATTATAGGTAAACTTACGCTCGAGTTTACCTGAGTGGGACACCCCTGCGAGATGATAGCTACGGTTCCATCGAAGAAATTACTTACAAAAACGTAATTGCTCACAGGATCAAATACTACATCTACGGGAGTTATTCCAACATTTATTTCTCCGATTGGTGATAAATTATTCAGCACCAAAACGTAGTCTTGGCCGTAAAGGCTATCCACGGCAGCATATACCAGATCATTATTACTGTCATAGGCCATTCCTTCTATCTTGCCACCGTAAAGCGATATATTCCCCACTATATTTAGGGCGAGGTTTATTTCCAAGATGTAGCCGTCTGTTCCCACAAGGATTTCATTCTCCTCTAAAAGGAGAGAGTTTGGGAACGTGTTCAACTCGAGGGAATAGGTCCTTCCCTGAAAGTTCATGAAGATATATCCTTTATTTTCAGTAAAATTATAAGTAGAGACGAGAATATTACCCGATGGGGAGACTACCATATCTGTAGGTACTCCAAGGAAATTAAATAACGGAACCAACTTAGTGGAGTTAAGGGCATACACTTCATTCCCTATCGCGATAAAGACCTTTCCAGTAGTTGGGTCAGTAGCTAAGGCAAGGGGATAAGCGGATACGGTCAGCTGTCGAATGACACTTAGATTCGCATCGCTTATTTCTGTTATGGTATGGATTGGAAGCGTGCCACTAGTTACGTATACTATGTTTGTTCTGTTGTCAAATGCTATATATTCCGCCCCACTTACGTTTATGTTTTTAATAACTGATCCATTGGGACTTAGCACGAATACCGTATTGACCGCAGCAACGAATATTCTCCCCTCATTGTCTGCTACCATTCGAGTGGGAGAAATTTGGGAAAACGTGTTATAGGGCCCACCATTTTCTATAGTGGACGTTGCCAAATTTACCGTATATTTAAGTACACCAACACATGAAGAACAGGTCAATGAACATGCTAAGAAAAACAAGACTAAAAGGGAGCTTCCTACACGCATATATACATCCCATTAGAAGTCCAACCAGTACTTATCATCCTCTTTAAACTGACGGTTAGGAGCCACTTTCATGAGTTCACCGTGAAGTTTAGTAACAGTTACTATTACTTGCCTTAGTTGATCTCTCGTTTTCACGTTATCCATTTCAAGTCTTCCGACAAGTGACCTCACTTTAGATAGGTTATCAGTAGCATCCTTCCAAAACCCTTCATCTGTAGAAACCTGTTCTATTACTCTTTTAATGTCAATGAGGTTAGCCTTCATGAGTATTGCTCCTATATCGGCGCTGTCTTTATCGGTGGGAAAATGCATCTGAAGTTTCGTGAGAAGAAGATCGGTCAAATTCATCGAAAATTCTTCATTCCAATTAATCACGAACTCATGGTTGAATTTTACCCTATCCATGTAGTAGGCCTTAAGTACAAAGCTCTCGTAAAAGAACATTCCAGCAATGTCCCCCATTAACCTCTCCAGATGGTAATAGGGGGTCCAGCCCTGCTCCCTCAGTATTTCCTTAAAAACATCTCTATACTTGGTTGGTACTAACACATTAACATCTTGAGGACCGGATTTCCTGTACAGTTTCAGGAGCTCTACAGCCTCCTTATTGTCCCCAACCCTATGAAATATCCCGATCGAACCATACAGAAGTGCTTTTGCATCCCTTTTTTTAAGTTCTGAATAGATCCTTTCATAAAGTTTTAGGTACTCTAGAGAAGTACTTTCAAATTTTATCCCCTTCTGTTGACTTACATCGAACGGAGTGATTCCCGACATTAATCAAATCTTGTATTTCATGATATTAATACTTGTCTACATGATTTCAAGATATTTATGTTAACGATAAAATGGACGTTAAGAATAATGTACAGAGATTGCGATTTCAAGCGTTATAAGATCAAGCTTCTCTAAAGAGAATACTTGTACAATGTCTGTAGTATCGACAGGGGTTCCATGTTCATTAATCTTGCGTCGATCCTCAAGTTCTAAATCCGAGGAAAGCAAGAAGTAGAAAGGTTTTTATTCAAAAGTTACAGGTTATTTTTGTGATATTGGAGTTAAGTGTTGGAACTAGTCATGACGTTGAATCTCTTAGAATTATACTTTCCGATCCATACTTCGTATTACCTGCAATATTCCCCTCTATAAAAGAATTAAAGATCCTAGGTGGCTCCTTTCAAGGCTACGCCAACTACTTAGGCATTGAGCACGAAGTTAGCGGAAACATCTATATCTCCAAGAACGAGGTAACCTATCCATTTACTTTGTCCAAGGGGAAGAATCTAGGTGCGGGTAAACTCACTTTCTATTTGACCCCGGGAAGAGTATTGATCAGGCTAGAATATGAAGGTTGGATGGAAAGGTTAGCCGGGGGCTTACTGAGAGGATGGGTAAAGAAATTTTCTAATGATCTTGAGGAAAAAGTTAGAATGGAGAGAATTAAAAGGAAAATATAACCAACTGTCCATCAGTCTTAGATGGAGAACTTTTCTAGCTATGGCTCTCTTGGGCAGGAGGCTGCCGGGATGAGGCATGCTCTATCTGATCATGTTAATGTGTTTATTACGGGATTACTTTACTCGTTACACATCTCAACTTTTCTTCAAATCCGATAGGGTTAGTCCTTGTATTAAGGTCAGGGATATATCGCCTAGATATCGATAATGAAAATATTTAAACGAAGAAATAGATTTATCTTTAATGAGATTTAGGGAGTGGAACGAGATAATCAAGGACAAGAGTCCGTTGAAGGTTATTTACTTTTGGACAGATTGGTGCGAGGAGTGTGGTGCCCAATACAAGGAGTTAAGCAAGATAGAGGATTGGGAAGGATTTGGATATGCGAGCGTTAATGCTGATGAGAGACCAGACATCGCCATTAGATATTCGCCACAGATTTACCCCAGCTTAGCCATAGTGACGGAGGGAAATGTTGTGGGTGGATTATACGGTTTCTCCGAAGAGTGGAAGATAAGAGAGACCCTTCTCATGGCACTAGACCTATCTCTTGGAGGAGGTAAGCTGGTTTCTCCTAAATTTAACAGGGACTTGCGTAAGGTCCCTAGATCTAACTATGTCTTGCAAAACGAGAGACATGAGAACATATTAAATGACATCAGGTCTAAATGCATCTCGTTTTTTGACATCTACCAGGGTGGATTTGAAAAAGAACCCAAGTATTATTTGCCCAACGTGCTTAGGTTTCTTCTCAGATTTAAAGACTCATATTCCATGGAGATTGTAAAATACACCCTCGACGCTGTAATTTACAATCTTTGGGATAATGGTTTTTATGCGTTCTCTAAAACCTATGACTGGAAAAACCCCTATAAAGTAAAGCTATTAGATCTGAACGCGGAAATGATAATAGCCTTACTCGAGACGTTTGCGAAAACCAAGGATACTTACTATCTCGATTACGCTGTGGAAACCGGCAAGTGGCTAATGAGAAGTAAAAAAGGAGACTTCTATCCAATAGCTGAAACCTCACAGGGAATGGTTGGGAAACCGCTGTTAACGGTTAACAGCTTAATAGGGGAGGCAATGTTTTACCTATATGAGTTCACGAACGATGAAAGTTTTAGAGACGAAGCTGAAAGACTATCTTCATTGCTCAAGCCTTCCCACGTAATAGGGGATGGGAATCCATTTCTATTAGACTTAGCGTATCTGATCAGATTCCTCTCTTCTCTAGGTAAGGGAAAAGAAGTAGTAAAGGTGGCCTTTGATCAGTTCTTCGGAGGGGACGCGTTTTATGACGTTAGTTTACCTCACGCGCTATCAAATGGAATAGGCAGGTTCAAGTTGATAACTGATAATTCTATTTTAGGCCAAGGGTTAGTGAAACTAGGTCTAATGGAACCAGCGAAGCAGATAGCTAATTATTTTTCGACTAGATACTGGAATTTTACATATTTCAATCAAGCAGATTTTGGTTTGTTGGTGTGGATGTTGAATGAACATACGTGACTTTTATTTGATATCCATCATCCTCGGTCAAGTAATATTTACACTTGAAGTCACATTGATCCTGTTTTATCCAAACATATTTGTTTCATTTTTTCAGTATTTCTCCTTCATTAACTATTTACTTGCATTTTTTATAGACATGATTGTTATTTTAAATTTCTTGCAATTTATCTCATCTAGATTAAAGTATCTACTGATTTTGCTCTTTGTACCAATATTGGGTCAGTTAACCGAGGCAGGACTGATATATTATTTATCTAAACAGAGAAAAATTGCCCTTACTGCCATATATCTAGCCCTTTTTACTGCTGGATTCCTTTCATCCACGTTCCTGCAGGTTCCTCAATCGCTATACGATGTACCTATTTTGAAATCCTTTACTCTAGGCTTGTCCATATCCGATGTCCTTAACGTACTCCCGTTAATCTATGTTTTCCTTCTCTTCAGAAAATGGAGTAAAGAAGAAATCAAGAGATGAAGTAGGGATGAGGGTCTCGTCTATATTTGCGGGATTGGTTTTACCATTAGCTGTAATTCCTTGGGAACTCCTCGCATACTCATTCTCAAGAAGCTTATACGCAGGAGCCATAGTTGTCGTGATAGGGGAAATGGTTGGTCTTTATGTTGCTAGGCTGATAACTCGCAGGAAAGCTAATCTTCGTATAAATAAGGGAATGACACTTTCCATTCCAGTTATATTACTCATGATCGCGTTTCCTCCTCCCTTACCAATAGGATTCAGGTATCCTCTCCTTGTAACCCCGGCAGTTATCGGAGGAATATGTGAGGAGCTTATCTATAGAGACTACATATTGGAGACTGGGAAGTATGATAACTATATTCAGGCCTTTCTATGGTCCCTAAATCACGCTCTCGATGGACCAGTGTTCGTTGCTTATACCTTTATACTAGGAATATTTCTTGGAATTATATCTAAAAGATTCGGTGTATTTCCATGCATAATAGCCCATGTTTCGTCCAACGTTCTAAGGTTATTTTTATGATAAGCCGAAAATCATCTCCTTTTAGCCTGTGAAGATAGAATAAAACAGGCTATCTGATTAGCTTCTTACTCTATTTCCATTTCAGAAATTGAGTGGTCCATGATATTTAGTAATTGTTTAGTCTTATTCTTCATCAATTCTAAGCACTCGCGACCCCAAGCGCTCAATTCAAATCCTTCGGTATTATTCACTTCGCACTCAACTACAGTAACCATATCAGGAAGCACTCCGAGCGAGCTTCCCACCTTAAGGAACGAATTTATATCCATATAATACCCCTTGACATTGGAATATATCTCTAGCCAAGTTTCCATAGCTCCCTTAGCTATTCTTGGTCTATAGACTCTCAATTCCTGTTTGCCTCTCTTTTCTGCGGCCATTAAAATAAGAGAACCTGGATTAAGGAACCCTAACTCAGAACTACCCTTTAGTGCACCGAGACTGAGGTCTAGGACATCTATTCCCTCTTTTCTCAGTTCCTCCATTGCCAAGATAGGTATTGCATAATCCCCTTGGTATAGATATCCCACAGCGGCTACCTTAGGAGGAGGGACTAACCTATTTCCCAATCCATTTAACGTCAAAGGACTTGGTGACCTCCATCATCTCTTCTGAGAAGAGTAGATTAAATGCCTTCATGGACATCTCGTCAGCACCCTTTATTACACCTACCTCCATCGTTATTCCCTTTTCTAGAGTTCTCCTGCTTAACTCCAAGCTCATGTTATCATGCGACCATATGACTCCCATTTCCGCCACTCCTTCGTAAATTGCTCTCGGTATCTCCCTGTAATCCTTTGCTATTATTACGTCCACGCTATCTTGGCATTTCCTTTTGATGTAATCAATTCCTACTTTTCCTAGAACATAATACTCTGGGTCAGGAATCATGAACTTCCCACATTTTTCAACATGTTTAAACACAAGTGCAGGTTTCACTTCCATGAAGGTTTTCCTAACAAGCAAGATATCCCATTCCTTGAGCACCTTCATATCCACAGAGGGGAGGGACACCATAGTGGGGCTTTTATCCAGTACCAGTCTTCCAATAGATATCTTCTCGTTGAGAATCTGTCGAAGCAATATTCCTGAGGGGAAACATTCTATGAATGCCTTCACATAGTTGCGTTTTAAAATATCAAGATATTTATCCATGAATGGATGGAAAAATGAATCAAATAATATAACAGCTCTAGCCCCAATCTCACCCGCTATATCAGAGAGTCTATTCCATTCTGATGTCACGTCCATTATAAGGCCCATGTTACATAAGGGGTTGATTCTTTATATCTCTTTCATTAATTTTGCTATAATGTTGATCTCGTTGTACACATGATTATCTTAATTACCATGTAAAAGATCTATTGAGAAGTTTAATGAAAAAAGTTTATAAATATGGTATAACAAACTATACCAGATAAAGTGGTATATATGGGTCTAACAAGAAGGGACTTCCTAAAAGTTTCGGGCGTGACAGCCCTAGGTACAAGTCTAGCCCTATCCGGCCTCTCATACGAAGAACTATTGTCTAAGGCTCAGGAAGCGGATCAACCAATAAACATAGTATGGACGGGTAATGGGTGGTGCGGAGGTAATACTATAGCTTTCATAGATGCAATGAACCCATCAGTGGAGGATGTGGTAACAGGAGTGTACTTCAACGGCAAGCCCATAACATTAAGGCAGCCAAGCATTCCGGATCTGGGAATGATAAACCTGGTTTATCACCCCATACTAATGCCTCAGGATAACATGGCATATGCAACCATGGAGATGGCATTAAATGGGGAGTTAGATCCATTCGTCCTGGTAGTCGAGGGGACTATGTTTGACGAATTCGGCGTTTACTATAAGAAGCCAAGTGGATCCTTCTGGTGTTCAGCGGGAAGGAAACCAGACGGAAGCGTTCTGCTATGCGACGAGTTTGTCTTCAATCTTATGAAGAAAGCTGCGGCTGTAGTAGCAACTGGGGCTTGCGCTACTTATGGTGGAATTCCAGCTACTACAAATGGGTTAGGGCAGAGAAGTCCCACATATGCCATGGGAATGCTTGACGACCCGTACAGAGGGATCTATGGCTTTCCATACTATGTTCACCAAGTTTATACACAGGATTTAGCACCAGATATAATCGACCAAGACATATACTCAGTCACGAATTCCCCAGTTAACACTTCTTGGCCTGGGCCCAGCTATCACTGGCTTTCTACCGCGGGTCTACCAATAATTTCCATAGCTGCAGATCCTCCTGCCGGAGATTGGATTATGCGTACACTTGTCTCCGCAGTGCTTTATCTGAGAGGTTTAGGTCCTAATCCTGCCGATGATCTTGACGTGTTCAATAGACCAAAATTCTTCTATGGAAATGAGACCCATCAGAACTGCCCTAGGGCGGGATTCTTCGCACAGGGCATTTTTGCCTATGAATTTGGAGACCCTCAATGCACATACAGCCTTGGGTGTAAGGGTACTGAGGCCAATAGCCCAGCACCTCTACTAGGATGGGTGGGTGGAGTTGGCGGATGTACTAGAGGCGGTGTATGTATCGCATGTACTGCTCCAGGATTTCCAGATCTATATGAACCATTCTATGCTCCACCAAACGCTCCCACAATTCCTAGTACTACGTTGTTCGCAGCTGCAGCAGCCGCAGGTATAATAGTAGGTGTGGGTAGTTATGCCTTCTCTAGGAGGAAGAGGCTACCTCAGATGCAAGGAGGCAAGAGGTGAGAGATATGGCAAGTAGTTCACCATATTATTTCACGTTTGATTGGACTAAACCAGTTCTCATAGAACCCATAGTGAGGATAAAGCCTGAGTTGGGAATACAAGTCACCTACGACTCCTCTAGTAACAGGGTTACGGACGCCTATGCAGCAGCAGGTATGTTCAGAGGTTTCGAGATATTCATGAGAAATAAGCCAGGACCAGACGTCATAATGCTTTCCAGTAGGGAGTGTGGAATATGTGGAGAACATCACCAATTCATTGAAAGAATTGCACAGGAAATGGCTCAGGGCGGTAACGCTCCTCCACCATTAGGTCTTGAAACCATTATCCTGGCTAATGACGCAGCTATGACCTACGATGCCACAGCCCATCTTACAGCTTTAGGAGGACCAGACTGGAGCTCCCTATTCTTCAAGGTTGCTGGGTATTTCCCAAGCCAAATTTACGAAATAGCTCAGCAGACACCTCTGAGTAAAGTGGCGCAAGAGTCTCAGGCATTCCCAATGGGCGCACCAACGCAACTGGAAATGGCCGGCGTCAAATTGAAGACTGTTTCGGATCTCATGGATGCGTTAGTTCCAATAATTGGCGCCTACTTCCTTGAGGGAGCCTATTCGTGGAGAATACTTCACGAGGCTGAATTGCTGTACTATCTCAGAGTACCTCATCCGATAACAATGGTACCTGGAGGAATTGGTGTACCTGCCACTGTGGAGAACCTACAAAGATATTTCCAACGGATGGTTGACGGAACGGCTTGGTTAATGAAACAGATGGCCGTCTATGAATATTTGACATTATTCCTTGCAGATTATAATAATACGTTCGGAATCCAGGCTCTATATGACAAATTGAATGGGACTCTTGGATTTGCTGAGGAGGGAAACAGACCTGGAAACTTCGTCTCCTATGGCCAGAGCGACGTTTCAGAAGCTCCCTCAGTTACGCCATCCAGTACATCGGTGATGCCTTATGATGGTACCTATGAGAATATGGGCGCTTGGGGTAGGGCTAGGGTCGTGAAACCAGGACTGGTTATTCAACCCAATTCCAATTCTCCTCCACAGCTTGTCACCAATAGCCTTATTGACATAAATCTCGGAATAAGGGAGTTCGTGGAGTCCTCTTTCTACACGCCGTGGTACGAAAATGGATCCTTCAATAGTGAAGTTCCGTCCTCAGTGAGCGGAATAGAGGAAGATCCAATCGGAAATAAGGTTAGTTACTACCATCCATGGAGAAAGTGGACTATGCCTAACCCGCAGCCTAGACCGGTTCCAATGGCCTATCCTGCACCCTATTCATGGGCGGTTTCACCTAGAATAGTTCCGTACCAGAATCACAAACCAATTACCAATCTCTTCTACAACGTTGAAGCGGATCCCATGGCCGTGATGTATGCTCAAGTTCTTCAGCCACAGGCCCCTACCCCCATATATACTTCCAGCTATCCCTCAGGCTTTGAAGTCTCATACAACAGCAACGAGATGAGTGCTACCTTCTACTTGCCCACTGTGAACAGTCCAAGGATATCACTGCCTCCTGAATTTCAGCAGGGGAGCGAAATAGAGTTTAAGTATGTGGCACCATACGCGCTTTCCGGTGGAAAGATAGTTACTAATGCCATAGAAAGGATGAGGGCCAGGGCATTTGAGGCGGGTCTAGATGGAATGGGAATGTGGATAGCCTGGATGTCCGCTATCACGTACTTGAAGAAGGGTATGACGCAAGTGAGTAGTATGCCTCCATCGAGCTGGACCTACAAGTCCAATACTAATACAGGGGTAGCATTAGGTGTGGGAATGAAGGAGGCCCCACGAGGTGCACAGTATCATTCAGAGGTGTTCGCCACTGGAACTGGCGTAAATGTCCCAGCAATTAACCCGCAACAAATGCAACCAACTACAGTGAACTCTGGTCCAAGGGTGAAGAATTCCTATGACGACGGCATTCAAACAATTAAACCTGCATCTCCAACACACGGCGCAGGAACTTTTGAGGAAGTGCTGATGGGGAACCCCGATTATAATATGCCTGGTACTCCTAGGTTAACAGTTATTCCTACGGAGCAGTGGGATGGCTTCGAGTTTGCCCAAACCCTACGATCATTTGATCCATGTTTTGTATGCGGAGTGCATATGGTATTGCCAAATGGAAGGGCTAGATACATTACCCTTGGAGCTCCCGTTGATTTAAGTAATGCGATTAAAGCATTCTACAGGTTTGCCATGAAGGTGAAGTAGATGCTACCAATAGTCCTTGCAATAGGTGCTTCGCTTAGCTCTGACTCCCTGTATTGGTGGGGACTAAATGTAATCTTCCCATTGGGATTGCTAATATTCGTGTTTGGTGCCATATATAGAATTTCTAGGTATTTTTGGGGAAGGAGAGTTCCAGCACCTACCATGGCCGGTTTCGGGACACAATTCAAGGAGGGAGTTTCAGCAATTCCCACACCCTTCGGAGCTGCCGCTAAGAGGGATCCCTTTATCATCGTTGAGACTATATTCTGGCATATTTTCATGTTAGGTGTAGTGGTCATCGTAGGTATACATATCCTAGCATGGAACTACATATTTGGTCAGATATTTGGCGTCTCCAATCCGCTATGGTTCCTCTTAAAGATATCCACTCCAGAGCAGTTTACCTCAGCATACCAGCTAGGATTGCTGGGGAGCAACTCCTACTCGCATGGGGGAATACTAAATCCATTAGGCGCATGGAACTCCGCAGAGGTTTCAACTTCAACATTTGATCCTTGGAGTTTCTTGGCTGTCTTAGTTAATGGAACAGTAATGGGACTACTTGCCATGGCAGGGATTTTAGGATATTTGGTAACGAGGATAGTAGATGATGTTACTGGGCATAAGAGGCTGAGCTCATCCGGGGACTATGTGTTCTTGATTCTTCTAGCTGCTATTGTGATCACGGGCCTTGCAGCAATGTACGATTTCCAGGTACCATATCTGGGTGTGCCAAATCAAGCCAATTGGTACGGATTGCATATTGCGCTGGTCGGAGCATTCATAGGTTACGTTCCATTTAGCAAGGGATGGCATATGTTCGGATACTATATTGGAAAGGGAATGAGGGGATACGGATACGGGAGAAAGAGAAAATAGAGTTTGCGGGGGATTTAGGGTGGAAGGTAAGAATGTGAAAATGGAGAGACGTATGGTATCCAGGGCACTGGATGAACTGTCTCCGTATGATGTATGGGGATTACAGGAATGTATGAGGTGTGGGATATGTAGATATGCATGTCCTTTCTGGCTGGATTCCCAAAAGGCAACCGATATACCCGCGTGGAGAACGTACGAGGTTAACAAAGTATACTCGATGTATTATACCGGGTATGGGAACGTCGCAAGATTATTAAGATTAAGAAGAGTTAAGTCATCAGAATTTCTAAAATGGAGAGAATCGTCCTACAACTGCACAGCTTGCGGGGCATGTACTGATGTTTCTCCGCTCGAAATACCTAACTGGTACACGGCCATTCTTCTCAGGAGAATGTTACATCTGGCAGGAATGAACCTTGAGGAAGTCGAGGAGTGGGCGAATAATACTAAGAAACTTGGAAACCCTCTTGGAATTTCCACTGAACAGTGGGAAGAGACAGCTAAATCTGCGGGACTCCCACTGAATGAAAAAGCTGACATCTTGTATGTACCGAGTGCTTTGGAATCAAGGGAAGGAGAGATCTTGCAACAGGTAGTTAACTCAATGATAGCTACTGGAGAGAAGTTCACTGCAAGTTCACAGATAAGTGATGTAGGATACTATTCCTACCTGGCAGGTGATTTCGAGACAGCCCGTGAGCACTTTACCAAGATCTTGGAGGTTGCCAAGCAGGTTGAAGCAAAGAAAATAGTGGTCTCGGACGGAGCTGGTCTCTTCTTCCTCAGATGGCAAGCACCCAAGACCTTGGGACATAAAATTGATATACCCATCTATCATCTGACAGAAATCATTTATGACGCTTACAAGAAGGGTAAGGTAAAAATAGAAGTTGCGGATTTCAAGGATCAAATTACAGTTCACGATTCAGAGTTCATGAGTAAACTGGGAGGCGTGGAAAAGCCTCCAAGGGAACTCATGAAAGCCTCAATATTCAATTACAGGGAACCAAAGTTCTCTCCGTCCTCCCATAACCTATTTACCTGCGGTCATCACCTAGAGTTAATAAAGGAGAAATCGGATACAGTGAAAAGGGCTAGAGCGTATTCAATAAAGCAACTGGCAAGTTGGGGCGAGTCTGTGGTTACGTTCGATCCAAACTGCCTACTATCCATGAGGAATGGTATAAGGGACTCACAGGGAATTAAGAACGCGTATTATTATACCAACATCCTAGACAAGGCGATAAAAAGATGAATCTCCTCAGATTCCTGATCAAGTACACGGGAATAGACTCTACAATAAAGGAGGCCATAAATGACGCTATAGGTTCCGATCCAGAGGCTCTTAAATTATTGTATCCTAGAAGAGCCCCACCCATTGACGGCACTTCGGAAATGCTAAAGATCGCAGAAAACTTAGGAATTAAGGTACAAAAGAGTGAAAGAAGTCAAGTGGACCTTAGAAGGTTAGCAGCAGCACAGGCTGCCAACGTAACTCCAATAGAGGTGAAAAATCCTGAAGATGTATTATGGGAAATTGCTCAGAGGTTCAGGGTGAAAAGAAGTGGAAATCATTAAAAGTGCAGTTGGCATAATTTTCGTAAGGCCTTATCCTGAAGAATTGCTTAACCCCATTATCGAGGAATCGAGAAGGTCAGGAGTGGAGATCTCGTTAGAGGAAGACGAGAGAGTACAAAAATATATTAAGTCGATTATTTTTTCTAGCGAGAAGGATAAATGTCAGGAATCCTTTGATTTTTTTATAAGAAGATTATCCTTAAAATCAGACCTTAAGGAAGTAGTCTGGGCCTACCAAGTGGAATGCGCGCTTAAATCTAAGGCCTTAAGACTGGGTATTCCATCTTCACTTCCCTTAGTGGGAAACGTATTACTTTCAGGACTAATATTTTCTAACGTGAAAAACATGGATTTGAATCAGAGGAAGTTATGCGTAGTTCAGTTTGATGATCAGATCCGCGTAATAAAGAGGGATGACAAATACTTCAGTGTCGTGGATGTGGTAAGGGAGGCGGAGAAATTAGAAAAAGTAATAGAAGAATTGGGAATGATTAGTATTAAGACAATAAATTTATCATCAATAAGACTTTAGGGTGAGAGTCTGATCGCGTTGTCTGTGCACAGTTTAAAGGGTGGAGTAGGTAAATCGGTAATAGCTATATCTCTGGCTAAGATCTTGGCCTCAAGGGGCCATCAAGTACTTTTCGTTGATAAAGATATTGCAGGATATGCATCCTACTTGGCGGGCATCGACGGTCCAGGTCTTATTGAAAGTTTGATAAGCCCAATGAGCATGGATGTGATGAGGGAAGTATACACAGAAAACGGAGGCATTGCAATATTAAAATACCCTGGAGACGGACCAAGGTACGGAGTTGATCTCGAGATAATCCATCGTGACAGTGAGTTAAAGGAAAGGTGGAGGAAATATTGTAACATTTTCCTATCTGGAAAGAAATACTCTTTTTTTATACTGGATAATCCACCTGCGGTAATACCAGATGAGGAAATAAAATACATGACGAAACAGGTCAGAGTAGGGCTATCTCAAATTTCAATGAAATGTATAGTTGTCTCCGATAGTATAGCTGATACAATAAGTAACAGCGTAACTTATGCCAAGCTGTTGGCATCTAAGGGTTATGAGATTTTAGCATTTGTAATAAACATGATTAAACCGTATGACATGCTTTCCTATCGGAGTAGGATAGAGGAAATTATGTTAGAACTAAACTGCAAACTTGGAGTGCTTATAGCCTTCCAGGAAGAACTATTCCAATTTAGCGGCGAAATTAAGGACTTTCCAGTACCTCAACAATTGGAGGAGTTTGTTTCCAAGATGGAAAGAGGAGAGTCGGGTATAATAACTTAGTTTTGTCTATAGTAATTCAATAATTTGAGTTCTATTTTAGTGTGTGGAGTCGAAAATTAACGTTCTCCTGGTCAGAACAATTAGTAGAACTGGCGTTAAGTAATCAAATACAACACGCTAGTTCTATTTCTGAAATATCTAGAGGGTCAACCTCAAGCTAGCGTAATATCCACGTGATTATGTCATCGGAGGAAAGGAGATACACAAGGATTGATCAAAGTACCACAAGAACCTTGTGACGAGGTACGAGATAATGTTTCCTTTCATAGTGCGCAAGTAACTGGTACTAGCTTATTTGAATGAGAGAAAATTCAAGCAAGTTCAATAATAGATCTTTATACATAGCAAACCATATCATCAGAGCTGACTCCGAACATGGTTCTCCACCAAGTAACGTAAATTCCAACTCCTGTTCACCTTTATTTCTTCTCCATTAAGCTCTGGGGAAAAGAAGCTCTTGTGGAAAAGGGAACAGTCGACAGAATTAACCTTCCATTCGTGTTTACCTTGGCGGTGCTTTGTTCGAATACACATACGATCATTATTTTGCTTTTTTGAATTGCAACAGAGATAGTATAGTAGACAAAGGAGATAAAATGGCTCATTGTTAAGATACTCTTTCCTCACCTTAATCATTTTATTTATATAAAGCAAATATCTCACCTTGGACATTTCATGTTAACTTTGATGAAGCAAAAGTGGTCTCTGACTGAGGATTCGTATTCTGAACGTTGTCATCCTTCTTCCTTCCCTGATGCCTCTACTAACTCAGGTTGAGAGAAGTTCGAGTAACAGTTGAAGAAGGTTTCTACTCCGTACTTTTCCCACATAAATATCATGGGAATGTAAGGAGAAAGGAAATAGAGAGCTGACACTATATTCAACATCTCTACGTCAATCAGTCTAGATAGCCCTTCACCTCACCCCTGTAACATGCCTGGTCATGGTTCTGAATATAAACTATAAAGCTACAACCTAGAAGTTCTGTAGATCTTCAGTCAAATTTTCCCGAACTTAGAGTACCTACCGTCATATACAAACACGTCCCTTAGGCTCTTCATAATGTCCTCTAGGTCACCAAAGTCTGAGTAATAACCCCCGTCTCTCGACTGCCACCTATGCATGAACTGCGTGATGAAAATCATCCACTCACTGTGCATCTATTCCATAGCCGCGCCACTCCTTCGGATTAACTATCCTTGGATCATTAAGGTCGCTCTCCACTATTACTATCTTTCTGCGGCTGTGAACCAGCTCAGCTATCTTCTCCCAAAATGTGTTTTGGGATTGTATCCACAATAGCGTGTACTGCGTCCAGTCTAAATCCGTCAATGTGGAACTCTCTAATCCGGTATTCCACGTTGTCTAATATGGACTTCCTTACCTCAACACTTCCATAGTCGTCATAATTGAAGGTCAAAACTCCAGGAAGTCCTGTACTTAGAGGAAAAATAGGGCCTAATGAGCCCCATTATTTCCTGTCCCAGTTTGAGCGAAACTCTAGAGCAGTGGGGTCCAAAGCATGAACTTGATTCCTTCCTCTGTGATTGTTGGGCCCAGACATAAAGAAAAATGACAGAAAAGGGTAAAAAGCGGACTAACATAAAGTTTGTCTTAATTACCTCTCGTTCAGTCAAGCCATGAAAACCGCAACGGAAGTGAGCTCATATTAGGCTCAAGGCTTCGTTTCTCCATCACTTCATCATAATCTTCTTGAGATCTGTGTAGTCGTTATATCCGTCAGTTAGAAATATTCCCTTCTCTTCACATTCCCTCTGAATGTACTTAGGTCTCATGGAGAATATCACTGGGATTATCTTTTTGCCCTCAAGTAGCTCTGGCCTATTTCTCCTGATTGACTCTATCGTACTCTCCAACTGCCGTATAGCGCTAGGTTCTGCCTTAATCTTTACCTCCCCTATGAGAACGTAATTGTCGAATACGGCAAATAGATCAGCCTTAGCCAGGGAGGGAATCTCGAGTTCCTCAACCTTTACCGTGTAACCAAGGTTCTTGAGCTTCCACTCCAGTGCTGTTTTAGCCTCCTCTTCTAGGCTCATGGAATATTTCATGATTACGCTCCTAATCTCAGCCTGCACAGCCTCAAATCTCCTCTTGAACTCCTCATTCCTCTTCTCGCTCTCTTCCCTCATCTTCCGGATCTCCTCCCAAAATTTCTTGCTCTTCTCCCTGAACTCCTCCTCCCTCTCCTCCCTCATCCCGTTCATCTCCTCCGTGATCGTCACTATCTACCTGGCTAACTGCTCTATCTTATTATCCCTCTCCTCCCCCTTCCTGATCTCTTCAACATCTCTAATAACTGTATTCATTTTTTCATTAAGTTGATTAATGTAGGAGATCACTATGTTTTGGCTCACTGACTCCGCAACTCTCTTTATGAACTCAGGGTCATTCTTCAGCTTATCGACGATGTCACTCATATGAGTAAATATGATCTTTCTAATAATAAATTTTTAATCATGTAGCAATAATCTTCTGTCATGAAGATCCACTGGATTTCACCGCTTGTTCCACATCCTTTTGTACCCAGATTTCAAGATGCACGCGTGCAGTTAACCCTCAGACTAGTTGAGGTACTCTCGTACCTTGAAGGACTCCTTTCATCCCCGGGGAGGACCCTCTTTATCCCAGGGATGTTGAAGCCGATCAAGGACATATGTCCTACCCTTTCCCGAGCACTTTCTTAGAACCCCCACCCACACCTCCTGATAAGCAACACGACAAATGTTTTCTTAATAAAACAACTTTAGAATAATTATAAAAATTTTCTAGTTTAAAACAAAGCTTAAATTTTACCGAAATTAGCTTTTCCAGGCCTGAGGATGAAGTGAATGGTGCCGATCTCAATCCTGCTTAACGTGGTTCACGGCTTCTCCTCACTCGTGTATTTCGGTGGAGTCATGTTGTTTGGAGCCGTCTTTGCACCCAAACTGGCGAAACTGTCAAACTCCACGGTATTTGAGTTGATGAGGGATGTGTTCCCCTCAGTTCTGAGTTTCGCTGAGGCTGTAGGCTTGCTAACCATGGTCTTTGGTGCGGGAGAGTTCCTCTATTACATGCTGGAGTTCTACAGGTCAGGGGGACTCTCTGAGGTTTATCGTGTGCTGTTTTCCACACCGTGGGGGGCCAGCGTGTTCTCAGGAGCGTTGATTGGGCTGGTCGGGTTCCTCGTCGGAGTGAAGATTGCCTCAATCTTTGAGAGACTTTTCAGGTTGTATAGATCCGTGGATCCGTCTAAGATTGACGAGATCAGGGTCCTGGAGATGAAGCTCAGGCTTTACTCGCTGGTGGGGATGGTTTTACTCACCACAACGGTCCTCCTCATGGTGTTGGCGGTCTCCTTTTTACCCCTACCGAGGTAGCTTCACGGCTCATGAAACAATTCATTTGGGATGTCTTGAGTTAGCGATGGATGAGCAGGGTAATATGTTCACGTTGAGGAGTTGGGGAGACCAACCGGAATTAGTGTGAGCACCTAACTCGGGCCAGGTCTGAGCTCGGTCTAGCTCCGCCACACCTCAGGGGAAGGGCGTGGAACCGGTTCCTACACATTCAGGATTAAGATCAGCTCAAAGCAACTGAATAATCACATGATGGGACTGTCCACATCCCGGTCACGCTCACGGCCGTTTGAACCGCAGGGTGAAAGAAATATTTAACGCGACCCAACATTTCCTCTCATGCTAGGCAAAATAGATAGGAAGGTATTCGACGAGGTAATCTATCCCCATCTTGGGAAGAGATTGGACGAGGTTATAGTTCCCCCTCTGACAGGGGTCGACACGGGAGCGATAGACCTGGGGGACAGGGTGCTCGTTGTGAAGACCGACCCCGTGTTCATTGTCCCCCAATTTGGAATGAAAAAGGCCTCCTGGTTCGCTGTTCACATCCTTGCGAGTGACGTTATGACCTCAGGGATCCCTCCCAGGTACGCCTTGCTTGACCTTAACCTGCCACCCTCCATGACAGATGAGGAATTTAGGGAGATGTGGGTGGGGATACACGAGGCCCTCCTTGAGATTGGGGTAATGGTGGTGGGAGGTCACACCGGTAGATATGAGGGCGTTAACTACCCCATGGTTGGTGGGTTTACCATGATAGGTATAGGGGAGAAGGAGAAACTTGGTCATCCCTCCAAGGTAAAACCTGGAGATTACGTTATAGTCACTAAGGGACCTGCAATAGAGGCCACTGGCCTACTTACGAATCTCTACCCCGAGTTTTTCAGGGAGAGGATGAGGTCTGACCTCTTCAAGGAAGCCCTGGACATGTATTGGAAGATGTCATGCTGGAAGGATGGGTTGATAGCGAGCCAGGTGGGGATTCACATGATGCATGATGCCACTGAAGGAGGCCTGTGGAACGCCCTCGTGGAGATCTCGGAGGTGACGGGTAAGAGGATAAACCTCGTCGGCGAGAGGCTCTTCATCAATCCAGCGGTGAGGGAGGTTACGAGGATTGTGGGGATCGACCCCTTCTCGTCAATAAGCGAGGGAACCATGGTCATTGTGACAGATAAGGAAAAGGTGAAGGAGGAGCTACTCAGAAACGGAATAGAGGCCGAGATAGTTGGAAGAGTGGAGAGCGGGGAAGGAGTGTATGTTGACGGAAAGAGGATCGAGAAGCCCAGCGAGGATCCCTTCTGGAGGGCATTCTTCGAGCTTGCCAACAGGAAATGATACGCTTGGAGGGGATTTGTGAGATATCTGTGACGCAGTGTCTATTTTGTATCCCTTCGCTCACATATCACGATTAAAATTACGCTATAATGCCGTGCTCTTCGGTCTTTATACGCTTTGCCAGTTCCTTCATCTGCTGTGGAACTGGGAAATCTTCTATACTACCGCTAAACTGAAAGAGCTCCTCGTTAAAGGGCATCAAGACTCCAATTCTACATTCTAGCTCATTTATTACTTTTCTTATAACGTCTTCATACTTTTTTAGATCCTGCGGTTTAATCATGTTTATGATGAAACCCAGGATCTGCTGTTCTGGAGACTCTATGGCCTTAGAGTATCTCACGTTATCCTCAATGGTCTGAGTTAAACTATCTGATACAATTAGATATCTCAGTGGAACGTTTGGAAACAAAGATCTAAACTGCCTATGTTCGTAGACATTAATCTCGTCATTGGGCATGACCATGGGAGCATTATCAACTATAAAGCAGGAGTATTTCCTCCTAGTCAAAAATTCGTTGTAGTACTTCCATCCAAGATTCATCAAGTCCTTATCCTTATGTATTTTCTCCAGATCTGGTCTAAACCTAGGCCCGTCCCCAAAGTACTTTAGAATTGTGATGCTCCCTCTCCCTATTGGGAATTCTCTGATGACGTCAACGTCTTTACCATCCGCAAGGCTGGCTACTAACCCCGGCCCGTTTATCCCAGCAAGGTAGGACGCATAACCTACGATGTCCCTATCCATGAGAAGTACGTGATGTCCTTCAGACGCGAAGACCTTAGCAAGCGATATCGCAACAGTGGACTTACCAACTCCACCCTTTGAGCTACGTATTGAAAGCCTCACGAGTTACCTTTCTGATGTAAGTACTTAAATATTCTTTTTAAATTGGAAAGTAATGTAAGGGTTTACTTTCAAATTAGCGTTAAACTCGAAGTCCACGTGATTTTAGTAATGTCTACTCCAGAGATCCTGTGATTTACGTTGTCTTACAAATATGTCTTTACTAATACCCTTATAGATAAGGGTACTTCCTTTTTTATGATGAAAGAGAGAGTTATTTGTGAACATACATGTCCGTTCAGATAATTGAAAAGAAATGGTTGCCCTTAGAGGAATTGAAGAGGGAAAAGGTGATAGGTAAATCCCTAGAAGTTCCAATAGGTGGTGTTACGTTCACTTTTGAGGTACCAGAAAATCCCATGGTTTACGTAAGTGAGACAGAAGGGGTTCTATACGTTAATGGTTCGGCCTATTGGGAATCTGAACTATATATCCTGGAAGATCTAAAGACGGAGTTCTTAGAACAGGTAGAGGAATTGGCACATGTGTTAGGTGATAGCATAAGTAAGGTTAGTGATGAGCTTGTGAGTTTAGATAGAGACAAGGAAGTGGAAAGGAGAAACTTCCACATAAGAGTCAACAATATGGATGTTGGGTTCTATTACGACCTTTTCAGGCCCAATGGACTAAGGAACGGGCTAATTAGAATAATTCCCTATCTGAAGAACAAGGGTTTGGAACATTAATACCTTGTAAAGGTCTAGCTGTTAGGTTAACATGATGGCGTCAGATATAAAGGTGGTCTAACTTCGTGAGACGAGTAGCTGATCTGTTTGAAGTCTAGAGCTATCCTGATGTAAATGACCGTCCTAAGATCTCACTTGTCAGTATTAGGATAAAATATCCTCATGATACCAGCTTTCCCCTAACAAAATCCATGCCTATCTTAACTGGAATCTCTAATGGCATGGGTTTAACCTTATCATCTCTTGCATTTTCATCGCATAGCTTTCTAGCAGGAAGATACCGAGTCCCGTTACTTAGGGAGTAGCTGATCTTCTGCATAAGTGAGAGAGGTTGTCAGTCTTATTGCTTTAATTTGCCTTGTTTAGGTCGTTAAACTCCCTTCTATCCTCTTTAAGTCTTCTCAACAAGTAATTATTGGCGTTAGAGACATCACCTAGCCCAGGTTGAAAATACCAAGTTCATGGTCTCATAGTTAATAATCTTCTATTCCAACTGGTACTTATGTATGTGGATCCCCACCTATGTATTGCCTGTAGGGGAGCCAAGTACCTTTGCGGTCTCAGTTATTGTCCTGTCCTAGTTAAGAACCTCTCCATGAAGGTAAAGGTGGGGAAGTTTGTCGAGGGAGATTCTCCTCCCTCCGTCTTCGTGGGAAGGTTTGGTTATCCCAAGATTACCGTATATCCTTCGACTCCCCCAGAGTTTGGAGACACTTCCATGTACGAGGATCCTAGAGCCTGGTTAGCCATGGACATCAACAGGTTCTTGGCCATGAGGATGTCCGTGGTACGAGGTGGAATTCAGTTCAAGGTCAGTGAGGCTAGAGCTCCTGGAAGGGAGTTGTACGACGTTCAGGTGGCCTCCCTCTCTCCTAGGCCTGTGGAAATGGAGCTTGACCTGGAGTCCGTTCCAAGGGGGAGAGTTCTAAGCGAGACGGTTCCCCCTCTAGGTCCCTCAGCTCCCCTGAAGAGGCTTAGGCTAGGCGCTCTACCCCCTCCTGAGAGGGTAGTGGAGAAAGTCTTCCAGGAGAGGGACATGAAGGCAGGAAAGGCAATAGAGAGGTTATACAGTGACGGTATTCCCGTGGAGAGGATAGCCCGCCTTCTCAGCGTGGGTAACCTAGGTGTGGAGAGGAAGCTTGTCCCCACCAGGTGGAGTATTACGGCAGTGGACAAGACTCTGTCGGACCTCCTCGTGAGGAAGATCAAGGAGTACCCCTCAATTGACCAGATAGAGGTATACGTGAGGAAGTTCAGGCTTAACACCTTCGTGGCAATCCTGGTTCCTGGTGAGTGGGCATTTGAGTGGGGAGAGGCGTGGTTCCCATCAACGACGTGGAACATGTGGGGGAGCTCGCCTCAGGTAGAGGTTGACTACGAGGGATATTTTGGGAGGAGAACATATCCTGATATAGGTGGATGTTATTACTCCTCTAGGCTGGCCGTAGCTGAACACCTGGAAAGGAGGAGGAGACAGGCAATTCCGATCCTGTGGAGGGAGATCTATCCAGGTTTCTACTTCCCTGTTGGAGTGTGGTTCGTCAGAGAAAACGTCAGGGAATTGCTGAGGGGTGAGAGCGTGAAGTTCGACACACTGAGCGAAGCGTTGAAGTTCCTTGAGGGAGTACTCAAGGTCAGTCCTCACGAGTGGGCTAAACATTCTGGATTGATTCCCATGATAAGGTCGAGGTTATTCCCATGATAAAGGAGATAGAGGTGAAAAGTGCTCTCAGTAAGTCCGGTTTAAGGGAACTTGACTACTCCCTGAATCCATACCTTGGATGCAGGTTTTCCTGTACCTACTGTTATGCCAGGTACTTTTCTCCTAAAGAGGTTGGGGATAGGTGGGGAGAGGTAATTCTAGTGAAGAAAAACCTTTTGGAGGTCCTCAGGAAGGAGGTAAAGGTGAAGAGGAAAGGCGTCGTGGGGATCTCCACAGTAACGGACCCCTACCAACCAGTGGAGAAGGACTTTGAACTAACTAGGAAATCCCTGGAACTGCTTCTAGAAAACGGTTTCAGGGTTTCCATACAGACCAAGTCTCCTCTGGTGTTAAGGGACCTAGACATACTCACCAGGTATAGGGAAAGAGTTGACGTCGGAATGACCGTGACTACCATGAATCCTGAAGAGGCGAGGCAGGTTGAACCCTTGGCTCCTCTGCCTCAAGCTAGGATTGAGACCTTGAAAAGGTTGAAGGAGAGCGGAGTGCAAGTTTGGATGTTCCTAGGTCCTGTTATACCTGGACACAACTTCTTGGGAGTACTCGAGGAGGCAGGGAAGATCGGGGTTAGGGTGATATATGACGTCTTAAACTATTATCCAGGCCTCCCGTTTAGGCCTGTTCCAAGGAACACGTGGAAAGTACTTGAAGACCAGATCAGGAGGAGGTGCGAGGAGCTAAGAGTCCAGTGTCACTCGGAGCAAGAAGACTGGATATACGAAACAAAAAGAAGATATAACACGTTATTTTAGATATGATATGGAGATTTACTCTATATAGATTAGGTCCTCGTTTTAATAGGTGAAGATGATGTTACTTATTAGCATGTCTTAATCTTTCTACACGAATCATAATCGCTATGAAACTGGTTTCTAATATATTCCTAAAAAATCATATGTCTTTTAGTAAATTCTCCATAAGTCCATAGAGTAACGAGAAAATTAATTTATAATTTAGAGTATTTAATAATTTATAATTTAAATTAAATCTATAAAGTCTATTTAATGTAAAATGATATTAAGGTTCGATGTGCACAGAATATATGTTTGCATACCTGATCGTTTCTCCAACAACAATTGTGATAGGAGGATCTAATCCCATAGCAATTAAGTCCAGATCCCTCAACTTACCTATCTTCATTTTCTCTTCCTCCATGGAGCCCTTGGAGATCACAGCAACAGGCTCATCTTCAGATCTCGCCTTCAGAAGTTCTCCTTTTAGTTTACTGATTACTTTTCCACCCATAACAATAACTAATGTCCCCTTTCTAGGAATAGCGTTGAAGTCAACTAGGTTTCCGTCCTTGGATATAGCGGTTATCACGGTAAACAGTGGAGTATCTGGGGAAGTGAGCGGAATCCCTGCACCAGAGGCTACTCCAGTCGAGCTAGATACGCCAGGAACTACCTCACAACTAACTCCCAACTTGAATAGTTCAGAACATATTTCGATACTTCCACCGAACACGAGGGGATCCCCGTTCTTTAACCAAGCAATGGTCTTCCCCTTCTTACTCGCCTCAGTTACGAACTGAACCACATCATCTATCGTGGTAATCGATATGCCCCTAAAGCTCCTGCACATCTCGTCCGGGATGAGCCTATCGCAGAGCACTATATCTGCTGATTGGGCAATTCTGTATCCCCTTAAGGTTAGGAGGTCAGGGTTTCCTGGGCCTGCTCCAATGAGATATACCTTCAATCCAAAGTCGCCCTTAGTTTTGATGGAGTCATAAGGTCAGATGTTTTGGGATTGTTCTTCAGATACTCTATGATTCTTTTATTTCCCAACTTCCTGAGGAACTGACCCATTCCCTCCCCATTGCCATGGGTCGAGTAAAGCTCGAATAGCGCGTCAGTTACATCCGCCAACCTGTTTCCAGGTACATGGGTAAGGTATACATCCCCTGTATCTGGATCAATTAGGGGATTCCCCTGGAATCTCCCCGACGAATCGCCTCCAACCTTGAGCATGTAGAGATTATATCCAGTCCCTACCCATCCTAAGGTCTTGGTCCCGGGCCTGGAACACTGAGCTAGACATCCTGAAATACCTATGGTTTCCTTCAGGTCTCCCCATCTCCTCTCGAGCTCCCCAATTAACCTTGGGAGAAATCTCTCGCTGTCAGTATACGATAGCTTACAGGTGGGGAAGCCAACACACGCAGTAGCATGCATCCTTAGGTTGGTCGGCTTTTTCAGAAATCTTGACATAAAGACCTCAAATTCCCTAAGGTCATCTATACCAGTCACAATAAGATGCTGGTTTGGCGTGATGAAAATCTTGGCATCTGGGTAGCTCCTCACCATCTCTAGGAGCCCAGTCTTATACTTGGAGTCTTCCCTATCTATTACTCTACCGTTTTCCACAAATATTCCGTAAGCCTCTACCTCTGTTCTAATAGGCCCCAGG
Source organism: Metallosphaera sedula DSM 5348 (assembly GCF_000016605.1). Taxonomy (NCBI): domain Archaea; kingdom Thermoproteati; phylum Thermoproteota; class Thermoprotei; order Sulfolobales; family Sulfolobaceae; genus Metallosphaera; species Metallosphaera sedula. Next base: position 888,110 of record NC_009440.1, read on the forward strand.
TGAAGCATTCTATCCCCCACGTCTAGATCCAAGGGAGGCTCGGGTTCTAGACCTGTTTCCCTAATCTTTTCCCTCAACCACTCTATCCCCATTTTGTAGACTAGGTACTTCATTCTCGCCCAATGCCTGTTTTTCCTATCACCCCACTCCTGTTGTATGTTCACTAGAACGTCCAGGGCCCTCACCAATTCCTCTCGGTTAAATACCCCCAGAGGCTTTCCGAGAGTGGAAAAAGTGGAGAATCCCTGGTTCTCCCCCTGTCCCCCTCCTACGTATAACTGAAAGAGCTTTCCATCCACCGGAACAATACCTATGTCATTGGTGGTAGCCTCTACGCAGTTGTCCCTCACCAACTTTCCCTCCATCAAATGGAGGGCAGAGATCGCAATCTTGAACTTCCTATTGAGAAGACTTGCCGAGTAACGGAATCTCCCCTCATGCGTAATTGAGGTATCTAGATGCGAAACTGAGTCTAGCTCAAAGACCTGGATATATGGTCCAGTGGGCAACCTAAAGTAGTTGGCTATTTCCTTTGCTAGAGAATTGGAGTTAAATATTGAGGAAAAGAAGGATAAGGGACAGGCCACAACGTTTCTAACGTTATCCCCGCAACCGTTTAGGGTGAAAAATCCAGATCTAACTATATCTTGAATTGCGTTGAGCAGGTCCCTCTTCTTAACATGATGGAGTTGAATATCCTGCCTCGTGGTGAGCCTCAATGAGGGTTTAGGGTCCTTTGTGTATGCGTCAGACACCGTATATCTGTTGCTTATCTCATCTAGGATTTCCCACTGTTTCGCCGTTATTGGTCCTCCGCCCGGGATTACTATCCTTATCATGTAGATGTAGTCCTTCTCTCTGGTCTCCCTGAACTTATCCCTGTTGAACTCAAGGTATATTCCACATGACTTGGCTATAATCGAGGTTTCATAGCTCAACTCGTCCTTCTCGTCCTTCAATTCGTGGACGACCGAGTCAGGAATCTCGGTAAATCCCCTTGTTTTATACTTGATTTTCTCTTCCTCACTCCACCTATCCGGGGAAGTCCTAAACTCAGGCTCTATTAGCCTATCCCTTAATATCATAACCCACAACTCTCATTATCTATAAAAAAGATACCTTTACGTGCAATTTTTGCACTGCAAATTTTGCATATATCGCTAGATTTTAAGTTTTTCATCTTTCAATTAGCCTATGTCTAGATTCAAGGAAGAGGAGATAGCCGTGCTTTCTCGCGAAATGGAGACCATGAGTGCAGAACGCATCATAGGGTGGGCAGTAGAGAACTTTCAGGACAGGTTAGCAATAGCCTCTAGCTTTCAGGTGGAGGATATGGTAATCTTAGACATAGCCTCAAGGTACGGGAAAGTTAGGGTTTTCACCATAGACACGGGAAGGCTACCTCAGGAGACCTACGATCTTATCGATGTAGTCAGGGAAAGATATGGGATCAAAGTGGAGGTATTTTTCCCTAAACCTGAGGATGTAGAGAAGATGGTAAGGGAGCATGGGGTAAATCTGTTTTACAATAGCGTGAAGCTCAGGCAAATGTGCTGCTGGAATAGGAAGGTGAAGCCACTTAAGAGGGCCCTTGAGGGGATAGACGCGTGGATGACTGGTTTAAGAAGAGAACAGTGGGAGACTAGGAGTTCTGTGAGGAAGATTGAAGTGGACACAATTCACGGAAATATCGTCAAGATCAATCCGCTTGCGGACTGGACTTGGGAACAGGTGTGGAAATACGTAAAAGAGAAAGACGTACCATATAACGCCCTTTATAATAAGGGCTACATGAGTATAGGCTGCCTTCCATGTACAAGACCGGTCAGGCCTGGAGAGCATCCCAGGGCTGGAAGGTGGTGGTGGGAGCAAGGGAACAAGGAATGCGGGATTCATGTCGGAGGCGAGTGAGATGGTCGCATCTCCATATGGGGGTAGGCTAATTCAGAACGTGATAGAGGAGCCGCACGAGGATCTTCCGATGCTGGAAATTGGGAGAAGGTATGCATTGGATGCTGAAAAGATAGGTATTGGGGCATACTCTCCCCTGGAAGGTTTCATGGGATCCTCTGATTTAGAGAACGTGCTTTATAAAAACGAGCTAAATAATGGCCTGCCGTGGACGATACCTATAATTCTTCCAGTCATGGCTCCTCCAGAGGAGGGGGAGAGGGTATATCTCAACCTTAATGGGAACAGGTTTGGATTCCTTGAGGTCGAGGAAGTATTTCGTTTTAACAAGAAGGAGATAGCGGAGAAGGTATACTCAACCCTTTCTCCTGAACATCCGGGGGTAGCTCAGGTAATGAGTGAACCAGAAACGGCAGTCTCGGGCAAGGTGTGGATATTTAGAAGGGTTAGTAGAGATAAGACTCCTGCTGAAACTAGGGAGATCTTCAAGAAACTAGGATGGAGGGATGTTGCCGGTTACCAAACCAGAAATCCGCCTCATAGGGCACACGAGTATGTGATAAGGGTTGCCATGGAGTTTGTAGATGGAGTCTTTATTCATCCAGTGGTGGGGGAACTAAAGAATGACGACTTTCCACCAGAGGCAATTGTGGAGGCATATGACTACTTTGTGAAAAATTACCTCCCCAAGAACAGAGCTCTCCTGGACACTCTGACAATACCCATGAGATATGCTGGCCCAAAGGCCGCAGTATTCTACGCCATCATAAGGAGAAACTACGGCTGCACCCATTTCGTGGTGGGCAGGGATATGGCAGGTGTAGGCAACTTTTACGATCCCTATGGGGCACAGAAAATGTTAAGGGAGATGGATTTGGGAGTGGAGATAATACCTGTAGGAGAAGCATTTTATTGTGACATCTGCGAGGGAATTGTGAGTGAAAGGAGCTGCGACCATAACGCTCGCAAGAAGATATCCATGACTCTCATAAGAAAACTACTAAGTCAGGGCGAAGAGCCTCCAAGGGAAATCATTAGGCCACAGATAGCTTCCATACTAAAAAGATATTACAAAAATACTGAAAGCCTCGCCTCTTCGAGGCGAGGATGATATTCGCAATATTTTAAAACATGAATAGAAATTTTTCATCATGCCACGGGCTCGAGAGCGAGCCACCCGCGAGGGTAGTTCCATCACGGAGATGACCTTAACGCTTAGGATGAAGCTCAGCTCCGCGGCCCTCGGGCCTGTGGCTGATCGTTATATGGGGGCAAAGAGACGTTCTTCAATGGATCCACGAGAATAAGAAGACGTTCTTGAAGGACGTCCACCGTGGAGTGTACAGGGCAATAAGGGAGAAGTTTCAGTTGCCTTCGAAGCTTGCGCAGAACTGCTATCGCGACGCGATCTCCCTTTACAAGGGATGGGAGAGGAACCGAGGACAGGGAGATTCCCCGTGATGCAAAGCGTGTTGCTGTGGTTGACTCGAGGGGCTAGTTACGACGTCGATTTCGAGAAGATGACCGCGATGGTTCTAAGACATGAGGTCAAGGTAGTCGGGTAAAGGAACTTATGCGAGTACAGGGACTTCAAGGTGAGGGAGGCCAGGCTCGTGAAGAGACACGAGTGGTACCTCAACGTAGTGATGAAGAGGTAGATTCAAAACACGCAAGCCAAAGTCGTCGTAGCCGTGGACTCAACATGGACTTCATCACCGTCGGTAACAATGCACAAGTTGTTGAAATACCCACGCGTCTTCACGAGGCTCTTCACCACAGGAAACTCGTTGGGCGCCTGCAGAGAAACGCGAGGAGGTGGTGGCAGAACCCGAGGATACTCAACAGGATCAGGGGTTACCACACGAAGGGAAAGAGAATTCTCACGGACTTCGCCCGAAAGGTCGGGAAGTGGATCGTCGACGTTGCCGAGACGTTAGGCGCGAACTACATCGTCCTTGAGGACCTCAACAAGATGGTCTGCGCGTGAAGTCGTTGAAGAGGAGTAGGGACAAGTTGTACCTCATGCAGTATGCTCGCCTTCAGTACTGGGTCGAGTAGCAGGCGAGAAAGCGTGGCCTCAACGTGATTTGCGTGGATCCAGCTCAGTCGTCCACGACGTGCCCCAGGTGCGGACACGCGATGAAGGAGACTGGACACCGCACCCTCAAATGCCCTCAATGCAGTTTTGAGGTTCATCGTGATCATGTGGCGGTGTACAAGCTATGTGGGAGGGGTTCTCTGAGCCTCTCGACTGCCCCTCAGATGAGAGATGTAGTCCCGAATCGATGAGGGGAACCCTCGCCCTTTGGGGGAAGTCAGATGAGATAATAGTTATTTTGTTAGATTGTTAGAATGGCTACGATTACGGAGCTTAAGGATACTACCTGTTAATGCGTAATAGCGATTCCAAGTTTATCTTCTAAATTAGATTCTCTGACGCAGTGCGAGGATTCCAGATATTAAGAGAAGAATGAAAGAGATAATTCCTATAAAACCTGCTATTAATGAAAACACCGAAGCCAGAATAAGAAGTATGCCTGCGGTGGTTTCGTCTGAAATTAGCGAGCCCACGACGCCCAGTGCGAACGGTATTACTAGGAAAAAGGCCATTCCGGGCATCATTCCAAACCCCATCATACCTCCGAACATCATGGCAGGAGCGTATCGTGGGTAGAAGAAGAGTGGAGTTACAATTGCCATGACTAGCAACATGGAACCTATTAGTCCTAGAATTTGATAGGTCTCCATTTTTACGTCACCACGATCTCCCCGTACATTCCCATTTCGGCGTGACCAGGATACTCGCATACATAGTAATAGGTTCCAGGTTGAAGGGACACGCTGAAACTTGACTCATAAGCTTGCCCATCATTGTAATTCGCGTAGGGGATCATTGGCGTCATTCCCATCACATTCATTCTAATATACATCATGGAATAGTAGGGATATGGAGGAGGTACTGGAGTTATGGCTAGGTTATGAAAATCTCCGGCATCTAGGTTTATGAGCTCTATGTTCAGGACTGACCTACCTGGCATAATTAAGGTAGGATTGATTAGTCCATCTATAACAAAGACGTTGTCCTGAGCATGGGCTGAGAGAGGTGCTGTATAATTGGTTAAATTGAATGCCCTTTGGTGTCCCATGGATAAGACAACTAGGTTGATCTGGGTTGAGTAGAATACTATTGTGTCGTTTTGTGGGAATACTCTGGCATATGGTTGGACGCTCCTTATTGCTTGCACTGCTTGAGGGATGGAGGTAGATCCAAGATATCCGTAAGCGTATCCCTCATGATATCCCATCATGCGATATCCACCCATCATTCCTCCCATCATCCCTTGTGAACCTTGAGGACCGTACCCCATCATGGATAGTTGTCCGTTATAGTACGCGACAGATTGCTGAGAGTAGTAATTGGGAAGGTAAATATTAGCGTACGTGTATGTGACTATACCGACCACCGCTATTATTCCAATAATTAAAATTACAAGAACTCTCTTCATGTGTATTATTTTAGTAAGGAAGTTATTAAGTATGGTATGTGCATTTACATGCAATTATGTGATGGTCAATGATAGGGAATGACGTAATCTCCCTTATATCTTAAAGGCCTCCTGTTAAGGCCTCCTGTTATAGTAGGAGTAATCTTGATAATATTATTATAAAGTGTGTAGAGAATCTAGTACGAAGTATTTACTTATACATGGGAAAGAAAATTAAAATGCACGTTAGTCTCCATCAGTAGTATTTCGCGTCAACGAGAGAGGTGATCATTTCAATGCTAATCAAAAAGCTGAATTTTGTGCCCGGACACTCTCTCCGAGAGTTACATAATTTTATAACACATGTTTATTAGATAATGATATATACATCATTTAATGGGAATACTGCCACCATTCAGGAGGGATCCAACGTTCTATCCATCCCCAAGGATGGCCATGAACTCTCCCCCAGAGGATTTGGCATACGTGGCATCACTTTACACGGGTACTGGTATTAACAGGCCAGATTTTCTAGCTGTAGTAGATGTTAATCCGAAATCCGAAACTTACTCTAGGATTGTGGGTAAAGTGGAAATGCCTAATCTCAACGATGAGCTCCACCATTTCGGCTGGAACGCGTGTAGTTCCTCTCTCTGTCCCAACGGCAGGACAGACTTGGAAAGAAGGTTCCTAATAGTGCCAGGTCTGAGATCGTCAAGAATTCATGTCATAGACACAAAGGATAATCCCAGACAGCCCAAGATAGTAAAGGTTGTGGAACCGTCAGAGGTTAGTAAAGTAACAGGCTACACGAGGCTTCACACCGTACACTGCGGTCCAGATGGTATTTACATAAGCGCATTCGGGAACGAGATAGGTGAAGGGCCTGGAGGAATACTTTTACTAGATCATTTCACCTTTGAACCCCTGGGAAAGTGGGAGATAAACAGAGGAGACCAATACTTCGCGTATGATTTTTGGTGGAATCTCCCCAATGAGGTCATGGTCACCAGCGAATGGGCAGTTCCGAACACCATCGAGGATGGCCTAAGGTTGGAACATCTGGAGAAGGGCTACGGAAACAGAATTCACTTCTGGGACTTACGGAGAAGGAAAAGGGTAAGTTCCATAACCTTGGGGGAAGAAAACAGAATGGCATTGGAACTAAGACCTCTCCACGATCCCACAAAGTTGATGGGTTTCATTAACATGGTTGTAAGCCTTAAGGATTTAAGTAGTTCCATATGGCTTTGGTATTTTGAAGATGGAAAGTGGAACGCCGAGAAGGTGATAGAGATTCCCGCTGAACCTGGTGAAGGATTACCCGAGATAATTAAGCAGTTTAAGGTTGTACCGCCTCTCGTGACCGATATCGATCTATCCCTTGACGATAAGTTCCTTTACGTAAGTATGTGGGGCATAGGAGAGGTTAGGCAATATGACGTTAGTGACCCATTTAGACCTAGACTCGCAGGAAAAGTTAGGCTAGGGGGAATTCTTCATAGGGCCGATCATCCCTCAGGTTTCAGGTTAACTGGTGGACCGCAGATGCTCGAGGTAAGTAGGGATGGAAGAAGGATATACGTGACTAATTCCCTATATAGCACATGGGACAATCAGTTCTACCCTGAAGGGTTGAAGGGCTGGATGGTAAAGATAAATTCAAGTCAAGACGGTGGACTAGAAGTTGACAAGGAATTTTTAGTGGATTTCGGAGAAGCTAGGGCACACCAGGTGAGGCTTAAGGGTGGAGACGCTTCCTCTGATTCCTATTGTTATTCTTAGTCTAGTGGAGGGGATGGATCCACACAGGGGTATTCTTTTTTCATTGTTCTTCAGGTCCTTCGGAAGGGGAAAGCTGGCATTTGCACTGCCTCCTCTCGTGACCTTACTTTACTACTCGATGGGTATGCCACTACTAGTAATACCACTAAATACAAATATTATAAAATATATTATCATTTACCTACTTATTGTTCACGCGTTTTTAAAGGTTATCATGGGAAGGTTTCTGCACTACTCTGGAAGCTTCAGGCCATCAATATTAGAGCTAAGCAAGTGGACAATTATTAACTCAATAACGCAAATGAGCTTCATACTACCCATGGGTATTTACGCGGTGAATGTCATTGACATGATAATTTTTCTAATGATTTCGGTTGTAGTTAAGGAAATGGTGACAGTTCTGTGCTGTAGGAGTTCTAGGGTACTGCTGATGATTACGTCATATAACTTCGACTACATTTATATTATAGGTATATCGAGCTTGATTACTGCAATATTATTAAATACATTTTCTTGAAACTTGATTAAAGTTTCCAAAATCTCGTCATGTCGTCATGGTAATACATCATGGGTCTGAAATTAAGTTTGCATCTCTTTTCTCGTAACCCTCATTTACGATTTTTAGGTAGGCAAATCACCGGTTCGTCTAGGATGCCACAATTGACCTGAGGTAGCCCTCTGTCTTTTTATTCCTACTTCTCAACACATCTGGCATGAATAAGGAAGTGGGAAGAAACGCGGAGAGGGAACTTGTCTCAATTTTCAGGGAGGCCGGATTTAACGCGGTGAGGATACCCACCTCCAACTCTTCGAGTAATCCCCTACCCGACCTATTTGCAACGAAGGGAAACCTACTGGTGGCAGTGGAGGCTAAGAGCACGTGGGAGAACAAGGTTAAGGTGAGATCTCTTCAAGTCGAGAAATTACTTAACTTTTTAGCAATGTTTCCCATGAAGGGTATTCCCATCATTGCCGTAAAATTCAAGGGAATAAGGGAATGGAGATATGTCGTGGTGGAGAAGGCAGGTGACGTAGTGGTGGACATTATAAATTCGAGACCAATAGAGGAAATCCTTAACATGTCCTTCCCTAGGGAAGTCTCAAGCCATATACAGGAAGAGATTCAAGCCTAGCCATTCGCTTGGAGGGCACGTCTGTCCTTACAACCTCAGCTCCTCTCTAGGCGAGACTCAAACTTGTTGCGCATTCCATGCATTTCTAACGTCAATGCATTATCATCTTGATAGTCCCATCTAGGCCGTACTAGGTTAAGGCCCTTTTCTGTATGGTGTAAAGTACGTCGTGGAGGGTGATGACACCATCTACCTTCTTTCCCCTCATCACTACTACGCAGTCAAGTTTGTTCTTAACAATCAAAGACAATAAGTCCAGGCAGTCTTCATTGCCCGTCACCGTGAGTATATTTGTGCTCATGATCTCCCTGACTGGTACGTCATGCCCCGTGGAAAGAGCCCTCTCTATCCTCTCCCTAGAGAGGCTCCCAATTACCCCCTTCTCCCCCATAACCAAGGCGATAGACTTGTTCTCCCTTTTCATACGCTCTAGTACGTTAGAGGCTAAAGTGACCTCCTTCACCATAATAGGCTTAGTAATCCTCACGTAGCTAACTTCAGAGGACATAGATAGTTATCGTAATATTTGATTAAAGCCATTTCCCACTCTATTTGCGTAAAAACTAAACGAAGAACAAATTCAACAAATGAAACTCCTTTAAATAGTTGTATAAGGTTCTCATTATAGAAAAAGACATATAGAACTATAATGATAGTTACTGAATTCTATAACGGGGTTTATTGATTCATATAAAAATTCTGCTATTTAAGAGTAATCTATGATACTGAGTTAGTGTGTGTATGATCTGAATTCACTCTTGATAGATTATATATTTGCTTCACAAAATTTCGCCCAAATGATCTGATTCACAAAATCACTTCACGCCACGCGGTTCGCGTGGACCTCCCCCACAAGGAAGTCGGCCTTCCTTCTCATGTGGTGATAGAGCCAGAACTTCTGGAAGGCAGCCAGGCCCTGGAAGACGCCCCTCGCCCCTATCCCGTCTGAACATCCTCTTGATCGCGGATATCACGATCTCGACCCTCCACCTCTTGCCGTAACCCCTTTTCCTGCTCCAGTAGTGTGACTCCCCATACTCGAGAGATTGTCCCTCCTCTGCGGGTTCGTCTTATCGGCGTTGGCCGACTTCTTCGGCGGAATCACGACCTCAGGGACGAGGTCGTGGATCGCGTTTAAGTCTAGGCCTTGTCACCGTAAAACTTCGCGAGTGTCCACCTTCCTCGCATCCTTGATAGCCTCCTCACGGAATCAAGCTCGGAGTTCTCAACCTCAGCCTTTACGAAAGGACTTAGCGTCAATGTGACGACCTTCAGGAACCTCCCCCTCCACACTTGTCCTTATGTGCTCCCTGCTCCGCTTATTCCCATCGCTCACGAGCTCAATCTCTTTCTCGTCTCGAAATTCAGTGGCTTCCTCAACCTCAGGTCTGTAATCGAGGTAGACCGGTATCCCCATCCCGTGGAGCGCCCTATCCCCTCTCCCCTATACGTGAACGCGTAAAGGAAGGTGAGGAACTCGTTGACGGGCGCCCTATACGGCCTCGTCTTCCCGTCCTGTCCTCCTCAAGAAGTACCAGTGCTCAAACATGTGAGGGGAATAATCTCGTACTGGTCATGAGTTTCGTACTTCGCACAATCCCTGGTGTATCTCCTTATTCTCAGGGGAGATTCGTGGATATTATGTGGTCTCAAGGTTGACCTCGAGAAACTCCACAATCTAGAGATAACGAAATATCAAGCAATATTTGCAAGAACCGCCTCGACGCTTCGTCTCAAGCTTACGAGAATCCAGTTTCACTCTCGATCCGACCTGTAGTTGGAAAGGTTTCCACTAAGGATCTTACTCAAGACCACCAGTGACGCTATTCCTATGGCGCAACCCGTGTCTAGCCCCAGAACCGAAAGCGTGAAGCTCTTGGTTAAATAGAGAATAATACCAATGAAGACTGGAGCTATCATGGTACCTACCTGGGAAACCGCGTTCGCGTAACCTATTGACGTTGCAGCACTTCCGCTCCCAGCTATTTTCATGATGAGGGAATCGGTGGGAGGTCTATATGAGAACGAGAATATGCCCAGAAGGAGTGCCTCTCCTATCACCGCTATCTCAGGGGAAAACACTATGGAAAGGCTTATGATGATGAATCCAACCAAACTGAGGAAGATCAAGTTTATGTCACCTATCCTCTTGACAGCCTTCTCCACTGAGATTATTCCTACCAGCTGACCTAAACCAAATAGTCCGAGGAAGAGCGTTGAAAGTGTTGAGGGAAAGTGCCTGTATAACACGAGCATGGAGAAAATCCAGGTGGTAGTTCCCCATGTGGCCCAGAGCTCACCAAGGCGAAGAAGCGTGGCCAGGAAGATTTCCCTTCTAAGTATTACCCTAAAGGATCTCCTTATCTCACTGGACTCGATCTTCATTCTGAGGGACAGGGTCAGCCCTGCAAATACCAGGAACATCGCCGTCATCCCTAGGAAGAAAAATCTCCAGAAGTTCAGAAGGAGACCTGCCACTAGACTTAGGACCAGTATGGTGATTGGAGATGCCGTCTCAAGTAGTGCCACGTAAAAGGTTAGTCTTTCATCCTTACTGTGAAGGATAGACACAATTTTCATGGCAGAGGGAAAGATAGCTGAAGCAATAAGCCCCTCCACGAGGTAGACGCCTAGCAGAATCGGATAACTCAGATAGAAGAAGAGGAAGAGATTCAAGATTGCGAGCGGGAAGGAGGCGATTAGCATGGCCTTGACTGGGCCCACTTTGTCAATCATTAGCCCCCAAGGAACAGAGGAAGCAACGTAGCCCACATAGAAGAACGTGGCAACGAGCCCCATCTGCACAGGATTAAGGTGAAGGAGAGCCGAAATGGGTACCACGATGATCCCCCAGCTTAATCTTACCGTGAGTTGCAGGAAAGTTCCAAACCATCCCACCGCCGTCCCTTTCATAACCATTGAGATAATACAGAATAATTAAAAGATTGTCTTAGGACGTCTAAACGAGGGGCTAAACTGGTCAAGGTCGCCAATTCAGTTGTTAAAGCATGAGGATCTCGAAGATTGAGAGGACGTAGGCTATTTTACTTAGCGCTTCTGATACTGAGGAAGCAGATCTTAAGGGATCATGTTGGCAGTGAGGAAAGATACTCCTTGATATTGACCATTTTCGCCGTAATAACCAAGGATGCAAGATAGCTAAATCTACCCGCTCTAGGAAGGTATTGAAGAGAGTCCTCAACAAAAGCACTGGCAGTCTCGCCTCTATGCGGGTAGGAAGTCAGTCGTCTTTTCCCCGTTCAACTTCCCTGAGCCCTACACATACTTCGTTCAGCGAGTATATCCTGGATCTAGTATCGCCTAAACATGGTTCCACGCTAAGCAGTTCTGCATCTCTCAATATCCTTAAAGCCTCCCTTAAGGTCCTATCTGGCATGTACGTCTCAGTTTTTAACTCCTGGAAAGTGGCCTTTCCCTTCATCTCGAGTACCTTATACACTAACTTTGCGGAGCATGGAAGATCCTCTATTCTGGGCATATGTCTCGTTAATATAGCAACCTTTTAACTTTTCTTTCCAAACGTGTAATAGGCTATCCCAAAACAATTTCAATTTGTAGTTGATTTTACGACATGGCGTAATCTTTTAAGCCTTCTAGCAATACTAGCTTGATAGAGCATGAATCAGCTTCTTCAGCTACTATTGATGTCAGTACTAGTGGCATACTCCATTTTCCTCACATTCCCCATAGCGTTTAAGGGTTTGTCTCCAAGAGGAGTTCAACTGTTAACCGGAGTGGGACTTGGGATACTTATCTACTTAATTATGGACATTTTCTCCGGAACATATCCTTTGGCTGAGGGTAACATTTCCCTTTCCCTTCTACTAGTAATGCCCTTTGTGCTCTCGTATCTCGGATTCCATTTTTACTCAAACTTGAGACTTGGGAAAACAACGGAGGAGAGTTACGCTAGAACCCTATCCCTTGTCATCTCGTTAGGAATAGGTCTGCAGAACTTCACCGAAGGGCTAGCGATCGGTGGATCCCTAAGAATAGGATTAAGTTCGGTGGTAATACCACTAGTGACAGGGTTAACGTTGCAGAACGTTACAGAGGGTTTTCCAATCCTCTCTCCCTTCCTGAGGAGCGGTAAGGTAAATTACTCCTACCTCTTCGCCATGTATATTCTAGGGGGGACACCAACTCTTGTGGGGTCGATGTTGTCGTATTTCGTGGCATCTATACCTCTAGTAATAGTTTTCAACTCCTTAGCTCTTGGAGGGATACTCTTCGTCAGTCTGGAAATGTACAAGGGTATAGTGAGGCATGGAAATGTCTCTGGGAAGAACCTGGCAGAGTTGGGATTGGCTCTAGGTATAATCCTGGCATTTCTCGTTAACCTTCTTCCATAACTGAGACTTTAAGTTAGGCGAGGAACATGTATGGGCCGGAATGCTTTTAACTTGAATCCTTAACTCGATCCCATGAACGGAAGGATAGTTTCCCTGGTACCGTACTGGGTTCTACTCTTCGTTATAGGTTTCGGCTGGTTCATAATAGCTCCTTTGGTACCGTCTGTGATATCCACTTTCCACGCCTCATTATCAGGGGCAATACTACTCATCTCCATTTACGGATACGCTGTCGTGATAGTAGGACTGATTGCCGGATTCATTTCAGCAAAGTTTTCAGTGAGGCTCTCCCTCTATATCTCTGCAATTCTCACGACACTAGGGTTCTTAGGTAGGATTTTCTCCACAAACTATCAAGAGCTACTAGTATTTCAAACAATATCTGCCATAGGCTATCCCATGGCCATAGCCCCAGTGGGCGGAGTGGTAGAGAGTGTCATGCAGGGAAGATCCCATACCCTCATAGGAATAAGCGTTGGAATCCTCTTTGGGGGAATGTCAGCTGGATCCCTGATTGGCCCATACTTCTCAGGACTGAGTCAAGCGTTCCTTGCGTCATTTATTCTCTCCATAATCTCCTTGATACTAGTGTTTACATTTGTAAGGAAATACGAGAACGTCAAGGTTCAAAGATCCTTGAGAGGTAGTTTCAATCCGAGAATGATAATGAATTGGTACATTGGACTTGCGGTCGCGTCACTCTCCGTAGGGTTGGGCGGAATAGCCTCTGCAGTGCTGGGTTCCCATCATCTGGCTAACTCAGAAGTTATTGGTGGAGAGGCTAGCAGTTTAACCTTCATTGGATCTGCCCTAGGAGCCATAATACTACCCACGGTCTTCGAGAACTTGCACGCGGTCAGGATAGGGTTAATAGTTAATGGGTTTCTCACCATGCTTTCAGCTGTGCTTATTGCTTACACGTTAATCAATCCCTTTAACGTGATAATTCTCCTGGCTTCATACCTACTGTACGGTCTGTTCGGTAATGCCCTTTGGTCCATGGCCATGGCCTCTCTGAATAAGTATGTGAACGATCCTAGCAGGTCAGGTTTTGCTACTTCAATGTTCAGCGTGGTGTCAAACCTTGGTGTAGCGCTTATCCCAGGCTATCTCGGAGGATTATTCGTGGGAGGAGGAGAGGCAGGTCTAGCGTTCGTCGGCGTGGTTGAGGCTTTGGCTTTCATCTTATCATTTTTTATATAAGATTAAGTTATTGTTGGTTTTTGTATGAAGTTACCCAGTTGATTCAACACGAAAAAAATTACCAGTGGTAAACAGAGGTCAACAGGAATTGTTGAACATGATGCGTGTTAGACCTTCTAAAATCAAAGGTCATTACGAGGTCCAATTGTTTATTGGCTTGAGAATTAACCAAACCAAGACAGTTCGAAAACTTGAGTCAAAGATCTAACCTTAAACCACTCCTTCTAAGCAAGTCCTTTAACACGTTAACTCCTATCTTATCACCAGTAAAATTACTCTCGTAGTTATTCTCTTCCACCCATGTTCTTAGATCCCTGTAGCCAAGCCGCTTCAACGCTTCGTCTATCTCCTTGATATGGTCGCTTACGCTGACGAGCTCATCTCTCATGAACGTGGACTCCCACATGTTAACAAGCTCCTCCAATTTCCTCAATGGTTCAGGATCATCATCCACCCTTAGATCCACGTATCTCCCTACAGCCATGGGCCCTGTCTCCTCGTCGCTATTCTTCACCACCAGGATCGCTGCGCTCTGTTTACCTCTCCTATCACCACCCTTTGCCTCTCCAGCCTTTAGGGCTTCCAGCAGTCTCCTGTGAATGGGGCCTCTCGACTCCGCTACCCTGGCCATGGCTTCCAGAACGTCCTCTCCCGTCAAGATATTTCCCTGGACAGTGAAATAGGTTCCAACTATGTGCCCAGCGTACTTATGACACTGCCTTCCCGTGAATGCGTAGGATCCACCCCTTGAGTCAATTACACCTAACTGTCTAACCTCCCTCTTTGAGTCGGCCTCGGTGAGCCTCCTCACCACTTCCTTCGCGTCGTACCTCTCCAGGAGGGAAAGGCCCTCTGGTCCATATCTCGTGTTCGCGAAAGCTTGAGTAGCTATAGCGCCAACTCCAGGTCTAGCCCAGGGAACCACTGATCCTACCGCGAGGTATTTGCTCGCTACTCCTATTCCCCACGCTTCCAAGTTGGGATCGTAGAGGACTATGGAAAACGTCATGGGATAAACTGGATTCTATGCTTAAAAGCTAAGTGAGATCCTTTTAATCGAGATCGCGAAACTTCTTTCATGGAAACTCTCAGTGTGCTCGGCGCGGGAACCATTGGATCACTTCTGGTGAAGGCAGGCCTATCTCAGGGTTATAGGGTAGTCGCCACGGGCCGTTCCGAGAGAACTCTACTAAGGGTGAAGGGACTGGGAGCAGAGGCCATCACTGACAACGCTAGCGCCGTGATGAGGAGTGACTTGGTTATGATCAGTGTGAAGCCCCAACATTTTCCTGAGCTAGCCAAGTCAATTCCAAGGGAGCTCTGGAGAGGTAAAACCGTGATCTCGGTCATGGCTGGAGTTAGGCTCGACACCTTGCGTAAGGTGATGGGTGGGGCGCAGGTGTTCAGGGCAATGCCCAACGTCAATGCAGTGGTTAACATGTCAACCACCGCGATCACCGGGGAGGGTGAGGCCAAGGAACTGGTGGATTCACTCTTCAGGTCCTTGGGGGTGACCTATTGGGTCAGCGAGGACATGATGGACGTGTGGACTGCCCTCATAGGGAGTGGACCTGCTTTCATCTCTGAAATTGTGGATGGGCTAGTGCTGGGCGCTGTATCCTCGGGTATGCCCAGGGATCTAGCTTACTCCTCAGTTCTAGACATGTTAAAGGGAACTGCCGAGAACCTCAAGAATCACAAGGGTCACCCCGTGGAAGTCAGGGATAACGTGACAACTCCCGCTGGAACAACAATCAGGGGACTCAAGGCCATGGAAGAGAGAGGAGTTAAGGCAGCGCTCATAGAGACGGTAGAAAGCTCGAGCAGGAGAGCATCAGAGCTTGGTAAGCTAATTGACGAAAGAATTAGGAGGGAGTTAATTGGAGAGGATTAAGATGTCTCTCAACGATTGCCTCACTTTAAAACTGTGATAGCTTCTGCTTTATATGCCTAAACTCGTGATCAGACAGTAGGATCTCCCTTACCTCCATCCTCCCAATCTCCTTAATTCTGGAGACGTCCAGATTCAGCACGGGGATCTTCCCCTGGCATGCCTCCTGGGCCATTCTATCCCTTTCATTACCCATGGTTTTAACCAACTCCTTTAGGGAGTCGTTGAATATTCCCAAACTTTCTGCCAAAAATCTCGCCCTTCTCAACAATTTTCTAACTCCGTGGAAGTCGTTCACGAAGGGAATATCGCCATAAATTCTCATGAGGTTCTCAGCTACCAGGAACCTGGAACCGTAAAGCCTAGGTAATCTCCTTAGCCTAGGTAACCTTGCACTGACCCTCCTCAACACCTCTTCCCTATCTACCCGGGGACATCCGTGGACATCGTAATCCCTCACCTTCCCCAGGAGCTTTAGTATGCCCCTCGAGTTATCCAACAGGTCAAAATCCATGTGAAGGGGGTATAGTGCCTCAACCACAACCGCGTATTTCCTTAACTCAACCCTTGCGTCATGGACCTGGTTCGGTGAAGTTCCAAACAACTTCTTGAACTCTTCCAACTTCTCGTTCGCGTAATCCTCAGGCCTTCTCAATTCGGTCCCCAACAATGGTAGCAATTTCAGATTTTACCACCTCGAAATTTCGAGATGTGTCAACTATTACACCGTTCTGTATGACTTTCCTGAGATAGTCCTGGAAGGTGTTAAGGTAAGTCTCGTACGACGAGAACAGTTCACCATTTATACAGATGTCTATCCCTGAGCTAAGCGGATCCAGGACTCCCTTCTTTTTAAGGATTCTCCTCATTATCTCTCTCGGACTCGACACGAGTCCCAACGACAGATTAGCGTGGGGCAAGGCACTCAATACGTAGTTCATCCATTCCTCTTCTAGCCCTCTAGCTAATCCCCAAGCCTTCAGCGTGGAAACGTATCCGTCGGCGATAGCCAGGAATCCAGCCTTAACCATGGGTTTGACCTCATTCTCTATCTGATCAGCTAGGTCGGTGACATAGGCCAGGAACAGGGTTCTCCTCTGGAAGACTATGTCCCTCTTTTTCTTGGAAATGGGCTCCCCCATCAACCTGGACATTCCAAGACCGAAGGTAACCACGCCGTAACCCTGCTCCTCCAGATAAGTCTTCAGGGAGCTCACATGATATGTTCTGCCCGAACCCTCAGATCCCTCGAGAGCTATGATCTTTCCTTCCATAATAATTCACCCACTCTCCTCCTAATGTCCATCTGGATCTCCCTGGGGGATCTATTTCCGTCGAGAACCACAAAACCTTCCTCTTCAGCTAGTTTGTCGTATATCTCAAGGATCATCCCCTGATACTTGAGGAAGCCTTCCTCCGGTTCCAGGTCAGGAAAAACGTCTGCCCCTGCCTCCTGCGGTTTGATCCCCCTCTTGCTCTCCTTGAGGCGGGAAAGGGCCACCTCTGGTGTTACCCTGATGAAAAAGGTTATGTCCGGTTTCGGAGCGTAGGAGTAGAGCTTCTTTACCCATTCAAGGCTGACTCCCCTGACCGAGTCCCTCGCATAGGCCGTGTAGTAGTATCTGTCAGACACAACAACGAAGCCTGTGCGATACATGGGCAGGATTAGCCTTTCATACCTATCCGCGAAGTCGGTGGCGTGTATTAAGCTAAACGTCAGCGGAGTGAGCAGGTTCTTTTTCTTTGCCTCCTTTATTACCTCATGAATCCAGTCACTTGAGTTCCACTCGGTGAGGTATGCGTCAACCCTAGAGTCGAGCCAGTCCTTGAGAAGCTTAGCCTGACTAGATTTCCCTGACCCATCTATTCCCTCAAACGCGATTATTGAGCCTCCCATCAATAAACACCCAAGGGATATCTCTTGTTCAAGGTCTTGACTACCTTCGACATTTCAGCCACCTTATCTATTTTACCGTCAATACCCAGTTTAGTGAAGTCCTTCTTCCTCAACTTCTTGTTGACCCCCTTACAGATGAGGGCGACAAGCGCTAAATCCCTCTTCATGAATCCAGGGAAAAGCGACTCAACTAAATACTCATAACACGCGGTGAAGGGATCCTCCCATCCTGACTCCATAAAGACGTGCGAAAGGAATGAGGCCATCCCTGCCAGTTCGCTTCCAGTTATTTTCTCCGTCTCCAGGAAGAGGTCAAAGGGGGGCCTAACTCCCATGAAACTGGAAAAGGCCTCAAGCCAGTTGTCCCTGAGCTTGGAGAGGGATAACTCTTCTGCCTTCATTACCCTCCCCTCCCTCATCCCAAACTCCGAGATAGTGAGAGTGGGGGCATCAAACAAGTTCACGAGCTCCTCAATGACTAGGATCGCCGATTTCACGGTGACGGACCTCTCCTGGCCTATCCCGGGGAGAGCTCCGATCTCCTTCTCGTCCATGGACCAGAAGGTCTTGTTAAGTGACCTAATCTGGGAAGAGGGTACCTGGAAACCGTGCACGTGTTTGAACTTGATTCCGCCTATTTTCATGAGGAATCTCCCTATTGACCTAACGTTTCCACCAGAGCCGACCACTGTGGGGGGCAACCAGCTTGGCAATGAGTAAAGGTAATTCCTGACCTCTTTCCTTATACTCTCCTGGTTCTTGAAAACCTTGGCTAGCCTAAGGGCACCCAGGGGAAAGTGGTAAACCTGTCCCATCTCTCTTCCCCTCACGTAAACTAGTTCCAGTGAACCTCCTCCCAGCTCAAAGATCACGCCATCGGTGAAGGGTAGGGAGTTTATGGATCCTAGGGCTGCGAGTCTTCCCTCCTCTTCTCCTGGTATGATCCTAATATCGTGACCCAGGGACCTGGAAAGTCTCTTTGCAACTTCCTCGCCGTTCCTGGCAAGTCTGAATGCGCTTGTACCTAGGGGGTAAACTTCCTCGATCCCTCTCCTTTCCAGGACAGACCTGAACTTGGATAGCACGTTCTCAGCCTCGGCGATTCTCTCCTCCTTGATCTCTCCCCCTTCATCTACACCGTCTCCCAGTCGTGTGAAGTCCTTCATGCTTCCTACTGTTCTAAAGGAGTTTTGAGATAACCTCTGGAAAACCGAAAGCCTAATGGAGTTGTAGCCCAGGTCTATGACTCCAACTTCCTCCATTTAGATCAGCTTCATGACCTTCTGGGTTAGAAGTAACTCCAATTTAGACGTTTTCTCGGTCGCGTCCACTTCCACTACCGCGAGTCCGCCCCTCTTTATCTCGACTTCCGCCGAAGTGAGGGCCTTCACTAGCTTAGAGAGATGAGGTTCGTGACCCACGATAAGGATCGTTCCCTGCAATTCCTTGAGTTTCTCTGCTAGGCTCGAGGGATCCTTGTCGGGAAGGAGATCCTCAAGGGTTTCAGCCTTAATCTCAAGACCCATCTCGTCAAGTATAACTTCCGCTGACTGAACTGCCCTTAGCATGGGACTGACCATGACCTGATCGGGTTCGTATCCCATTTCCTCTAGGAAGTTGGCCACTCTCCTCATCTGTTTAACTCCCTTCTTAACTAGCTTTCTATCCTGATCATTTATACCTTCAGTTTGAGGTTCGCTCTCTCCGTGTCTTACAATTAGTATGGTAGTCATGTGAAGATTAGGCCTCTCCTCTATAAAAGCGTTTTTCGTGATGTGGTTTGGAGTATCAAGGTTAGTTAACGCATGAATTAATCCCGCTAAACCAGGAGGATTCCATGTTGTATGAGTTGGCCTTTGCGATTCACATGCTGGGATTGATAGGATGGGGAGGCCTAACCACAGGGGCGTATTACCTACTGGAGGCGTCAGGAGTGAGGGAGAGGAAAATACTGTTGGGTTATCGCAAGTTGGTTTACGTGGAGTGGGTATCATTGCTAGCCATGACCCTTTCGGGCCTCTACATGTGGGATAGGTTGGGCATGCCTCCATGGGTCTACCCGGCCTTTGCTCTCTCGCCAGTGATAGCGCTGGGCGAGTACTATCACTGGAGACTAACTTACGTAGGGGATATGGATATTTTCCTGAAGAGGATGAGGATCTTGTCGTTGTTCTATACCTTAGTGGCACTGTTCCTGATTTATGACATGGTTTTCAAACCAGCTTAACTAACTTAGCTCTCTGCAATCTGCCTCTAATCACAAACTAGTTGACGCAATGCAAGGGGTCTTGGTGACCTTGCACGTGTTAGGAACTGATATCCACTTCTAGATCTAGGTTCGATCAATGTGACCCTTTTCAACTAAGTCTAAGTACCCTCCTGGCGTTATCCCCCATTATTTTCCCACTATTTAATTCCTGGTACACCTGCCACGCGTGAACTGCCAGATCCTGACCCCTAAACGCGGGGAAATCGCTCCCATAGAGAACCTTATCCTCTATCTCCAACAATCTGGGTAACGCCTTTAGGAGATTTCTGGGAGGAATAGACGAAATCTCTAGAAACACGTTAGAGTAATTCCTGGCAAGGTAGAATGCCGTATCATACCATAGGGGTCTCCCAGCATGAGCTAGGATCAGTGTAACATCAAAGTCCTTCACCACGTCATCCACAAGGATAGGATCGCCATACTTGTTCCTAGCCTTAACCCCAATGCTAGTCCCCGTGTGGATCAGGATAGGGAGTTTCTTCTCCTCCGCAAACGAGTAAATGAACTCAAGCCTCCTGTCCCCATCCTCCTCTGGTCTATAGGCGTTGGGAGAAAAGCCGTGGTGAACTGGGTGTAACTTAATTCCCACAATGCCAAGGGAGTATTGCCTCTCAAGTTCCTGCTCCACGTTACAGGTCACAGGATTCACCTCTCCCCACTGATGGAAAAGTTCGCTCCCCTTTCTGATCTCGTAATCAAGATCGAACCCGTCGGAACACTCCTCACTCCAGCAAGGATGAGAGGGAACTAGAAGTACTTTCTCCACAGTGACGTCCTTGAAGTTGAGCGTGAACTTCGTATCTTCCACGTTTTGAAGGAATTGTCTGCAATGATCCGGAAGTTTCCTAAGGAAAATATGGTAGTGCACGTGGACGTCAACTACCCGCATGGCCATAGATAACCCCTGTAACCTAATAAGCTAGTCCTTGACCCTAAAGGAAATTTGAAACGGAGTTCTGGCTCAGGTCGAGTACTGTTTAACTCCCCGGTTAATGTCTACTTATCGAGAATTATTTTAGTATCCAGTGATGGATTGGAAACTATTAGCTCTGCTAACCTCCGAACCCTTGGAATTATCGGCATGTTTATCATCTCATCGGCATACTGGAATACCTCTTCAAAAAACGGGATAAGTATTCCCAGGTTAAAGTTAGTCGCTTTAAGTGCCTTGTCAAGCAGAGACTCAGCGTAAGATTCCATACCAGGTGCAATCATGTTGATGCAGAACCCAATGGCCTTTCCCACCGTTGTCTTACTCTCTGCATTGCTAATGTAAGCAAGGGTTTCATCAACTGCTAGTTTGGAGTTATTGGATACATAGATTCTCCTCACCGGCATGTTGGGGTAGTTCTTCAGGTACTCCGTTGTCTCTAACCTCACCATATCGTGGTCAAAGGTGATGAGACTCGCATTATCAACTATTACGTAGTCATGCGGATAGGATTTCAGGACATTGGTATAAAGATTGGAGAATCTCGTCCTGAGTTCGGGCTCATTCATTACCCGTTTAACGTCGCTATCATATCTGGGACCATCTCCCGTGATCTTGACAACGGTGATGAACCCCTTCTTGAACTTGAAATGTTCAAAGAACCTCGATTCAACTCCATCAACCACGCTACTTAATAGGCCCAGGTCCTCAATACCAGCCAGCCTAGAGGAGTATCCCACGTTATCCCTATCAAGAAGCAAAACTCTAAAACCCCTCTCTGCTAAAGCCAAGGATAAATTCATGGAAATGGTCGATTTGCCTACTCCTCCTTTGGCGCTCTGAATGGATACTCTCAATTTCAGACAGTATTACCATTAGAAAGATTACATATAAAGTTATCATTAGCTAGAAATTTGCATTCAAACTCCTTCCACTCGAGTTCGCATGTAAAGCTGATGTAAAATCTAAACGTATTCGTAATTTCAATCTTATATTTCAAGGTTTACTAGGATTGAACTTCCTTACTAGCGCTTCTAGATTAGTACCAAATTAAATATGTCTCAGGGATATTTATCTTAAAAGAATTACGAACTATTGATATTACAGTTTCGTAGTTCAAAACACTAAAAGGTTACACTAGGGTTATAAAACCCAAATTAAGGCCTGATTAATTTGTTGATATTATAGTTAGATTTCACAAGGTGCGAGATATCAACAGGAACCCATTCTCAGGGTAATAATGCGAGGAAGATTAGGTACCTCCGCATTTTCCTTAGGTTCCGGATCGGTTTTCAGAATATCTGCCCTGAGAGGTGGTGTTTACTTCGCTGAGTTCAGCACAACTGAGAATGGGGCTATATCCGTGTTACTTCACGAGAAAGGGTATAAGACCGTATACGCGGATTCTGGCCTCATATGGTACGGTGAGCCTCCGGAAGACTTAGCCTCATATTTTACTCAACGAATCAGATAGAGTTTTGGATATTGTTAGTTAATTGGCAGATTATTGAGAAGTAATTTGGTATTGTTTTTGACTATCATTCAGGCTTCCTTTACTGGTTAAAGGAGGGAACAATTAGTCTCATGGAATTTTTAACCCCGTGATGTACTAGATACTACAGGTTCGCGTAATTCCAGTTCATTATGAACATTTCTTTAAAATTGAGATTCACGAAAGAATATTATGCCCATATGTCCCGCATGTGAGATTAAACTTGAGTCTTGGGGGTCAGTCTCCAGTCATATGATTCAACAGGCTAGCAGGAGCGATCCGGGACACGTAATGTGGTTAAACAGGAACCTGTCGTTACGCGAGATGCCACAGGAGGAACTAGCGAAGAGACTTGAAACCTTCTTCTCGGGAGAGTTAAGGTCCTGGATAATCTCTAGATTTATTGAAAAGTTTTATGGTGATAAACCACACCCCTTCATGATAGCCATGCAGAACCCGATCAGGGAAGTCCTTCTGGGTTACGTCTTGGAGCATCAGCACTTCCTAGTTAACTGGGTTAGGGTTCTCTCCAAGATTGTGTACGAGACCGACCAGGTAGACGTGATAAGATTCGAGTTGGAGAACATTACCACGGAGTTCGTAGGCACGGAGAGTTCTCCCTCACACTACGAGCTTCTCCTTAGAATGGGGGAGAGCATGGGGATGAAGAGGGAGGAAATCCTGTCTACACCGCCCCTCAAGGGGACAGTTGAGGCAATTAACACGTGGAGAAAGTTGTCACAGAGGAACTGGGTTGAGGTTATGGCTGCAATGCATAGCTTAGAGCTAGTGGCGGACAAGAACCTTAGAAGGTATGGAGCAAAGATCCACTATTTTAACGAGAAGATTCTGGACTCAAACGATTTCCCAGAGGCGGTCAAGAACTTCCTTATGGAGGGTTATGAGGCAGACCAGTATCACGCAGAAGAGGCCCTGGATCTGGTGGAAAGGTACGCTGTTGATCAAGAGAGAGTGAAAGTAACCGTCCTGAAGTCATTTGATACTTTCTCCAAGTATCTACTCTCTAGGTTGGAGAGAGCCTTGTTGCTATCTGGGGTGATAGCGTGAAGATAGTGGTAAATGGGGAGGAGGCTGGAACCAAGGAGAAGGGATGTGCCCTGTGCGGGGCAACCTGGGGAGGATGGTATGAGGACGTGGACGGTGAGAGGCTTTTCTTCTGTTGTGACGTATGCGCAAGGGAATTCCTCAACATGCTGAACAGGGTGAAGGAGATCACCGGTTGGGGGAAGGTAGACGAGCTAATCATTAACGGAGATTACTATAGGGGTAGGAACTGTGAGGCAAAATCCGAGGGAAAATCCCTTAGCTTTTACGTGAAGTTCGGCGAGGATGCCGAGATTACAACGTTCATAATAAAGGGGAATCATTGACCTTCCTCGTCAGGAGCAACTGACTTGGCTTCAGCAAGTTCATTGAGTGCCAGTATCAAGTTAGATTGGGCAAAGGCCTGCGGGAAATTCCCCGTGAACACTTTCCTCTTAGGATCTATGTGCTCTCCCACGAGGTATGTACCGCGAGTGGCCTCTAGGATACCCAATATGATCCTCTCAGCGTCCTCAATCCTCACCAGCTTTATGTAAACCCTAGCTAACCAAAGGCTAGCCAGCGTGAAGGGGTACTTTGCCTCCCCCAGAAAGTCCCTCCTATACCTTTTGGCCTGGCCGTCAACTACCAGGGTGTTCTCTATCTCCCTTAAGGTGTTCAGAAAGGTTGGATCGTCTGGTTCAACAAATCCGTAAAGCGGTAGGGTAAGTAATGCGGAGTCGACCTCATTGCTTCCAGGCCTCTTTACGAACTTCCCATCATTTACGCAGTTCTCCGTTATCCACTCCCTGATCTCATGTCTAGTATCTTTCCATCTGTTCTCCTTATCCACCACCTTCACTAGCTTTCCTGCCCTCTCCAGAGCTACCCACATCATAACCTTTGAGTGGGTATAGTGCGCCTGAACTCCCCTCTCCTCCCATATTCCTACGTCCTGAAGCTTCCAGTTCTCAGATACCCAATCAGCAATGTACTCTATTACGTCCAGATGTCCCCTCACGTAGGAGGAGTCCCCCGTGGCCACGTAGTACTTGTAAAGTGCATCCATGAAAAATCCCTCTAGATCTAGCTGAAGCTGAGCTGCCGCCGCGTTTCCGACCCTCACGGGCCTGGAGTTCATGAAACCAGAGAGCCAGGGGATCTCCACCTCCCTTGGGGGAACCGAACCGTCTATGGAATAGAGTGGGTAGAGGAACGGCTTCGTCGTGAACGACACCATCCTAGATAGGAACTCTATGATTCTCCTGGCGTCCATTGTGTGCCCAGCAGAGATGAGACCCTCAGCCACAATCGAGGAGTCCCTAACCCAGGCGAAGCGGTAGTCCCAGTTCCTCACACCGCCCTCTATCTCAGGAAGCGAAGTTGTGGGTGCAGCAACTATTGCCCCCGTGGGGTTATACATTAATCCCAAAAGCATACCTACAGACGTTTCATAGGCCGTTAGAAGGTCCTCTCCCTTAAATCCCGGTATCTCCATACGAGAGATCCTACCCCTTCCCTTCCCCCTCCTAATCAGGTTTCTCCAGTAATTTATGGTCCTCTCTACCCCAGTCTCCACATCGAATTTGAGCTCCTTCCCAAATATGCCGAACCTCTCATCACTGAAATGACCAAGGAAGGCATATCCTTCTCCTGATACCACCCACCCCCTGCTAGTTTCTTGAATTGAGGGAAAGATGAGATGTAGTTCCAGGAATTCCGAGTTCTCAGGGTTAGCTAACTTGTAAATTCCCTTACTTAACCTGTAAACCTTAGCCCTTACTTTCCCGTAGTTGAACGTTGCATCAGCCCAGATCTCCAGGGGAGTCCTTGCATTGATTTTCCTAACTAGAGAGTGCTCTCCCCTTAGGAGGAGGTCAATCACCTCTGTTCCGTCCCTCAGAACAGTTTTCAATATGTTAGGAACTAGGTACTCCTGAGTTGCCACTTCCCCTGATATACCGAAGGAACCAGCCTTCTCGTCGAGAATCTTCGCGAAGACAGGGGAGGAATCGTATCTGGGAAAGGTCAACCATACGACCTCAGTTCCAGTTATAAGGGCCCCTGTGAATTCGTTGTTGAGGCAGAACAATCTTGAAGAGAAGTCCATGAATCTCTGGTCCAGGCGATGTAATTAAACTCTTGCATACCTGGGAAATTGGCAATACGATTTCCAAAGACGAGAACTATCATAAATGAGGGTCATCCCCAGATCCAAGCAGGTTGTCTCGCAAATTACTAAGTAATTTCGACAAAACTTAATAAGATCGCTATCAAGTTATATTTATGGCATCACCACAGGAAGTGAATGGAATTTCCAGGCTTAGGGGTGGAATAGCCTTTGAGTTTTTAGCAGCAATCCTGTTGATTCTAGGCATCGTCTTTTTTGCAGGAGGTATAGCTGGAGTTATTGTGGGTGTAATTATACTGGTGATAGCGATAGCCGTGGCAATTATAGCTCTAGTCAGGCTATACGGAGGATTCTCAGCCTTAGAGCCCTTCGTTCCCAACATGGTGCTTGGAAGGATTGGGGTTATTTTGTCGATCATACCATATCTTAATTTCATAGGTTACATCCTCATAGGAATAGCACTTTATTTCATAGGCGAGAGGTATAATAATGGTACCCTGAAAACTGGAGGAATAATCACCGCCATACCCTTCATAAACTTCATCGGCTTAATTATATCCTACATAGGACTAGGATCTATTAATTTCTCTGCGGTACCGCAACCCAGCTATCAACCAGGGTATGGACAAGGGCCAGGTTATCAACCTGGGTATGGACAAGGAACTGGGGTAGGACAAGGATATGGTCCTTCACAACAGGGTCAGCCAGTATCTGTTTACCAAGTGGGTCAAGGTACACTTAAGTATAACACAGCTAACTTCACCCTTTACTCCTCCGGTCAGGTTAGGATTACTGGTGCTTCACTCGAGGGCGTTGACACGTATGCGGTTAGTATCAATCCCATGTTCTTGAGTCCTGGGAATAACAACGTCTCCGTAAACTTTTCCTCTCTCCCCCAGACCATGATTCCTGGAGGGGTCTACAGGATTAAGGTGAATCTAGACAACAATACTTCAGTCTATGTATCTGTAATCTACTCACAGCAGTAACAAACACAATGATAAACAAAAGGTCAAGAAAAAGCTTTTTACGCTACCCTTTCTAGCTGTCCTCTTACCTTGTCTAGGAGGACAGTCTTCGTTACCCTGAAGTAAAGGGTGTAGTAGTACCCACCATACACCTGATCCACGGATAGGACGTTAACCTCGTCGTTTACGTAACCTCCTAACTCTACCTCCGCAGTTCCCTTCCAGATTTCGCCATATCTACTCTCGTCCCTTAGCCTGCTTACAATCTCATACACGTCGTCTTCCCCTTCACCTCTTGAGGCAAATCTCCTCACATTTATGAAGGGTCCGAAGTTCTTCAGGGGAAGAGAGTCAGTCTTCTCCTCAAGTTCTACCCTCAATCTCAGCATCACTCCTCCTCCCCTCGTAACGTAACCTCCCATCTTGAGGCCGGTCTCAGGTCTGTTGTACTTGGGCAGAAGGGGGTGGAGTTTCGTCATCCTGATGTTTGCAATCTTCTTGGGGTAGCCATCTAGCCAGCCTCTGACCAAGGCCCAATCCTTGTCTACCCACATGTAGGGGAAATACAGGTAGTTCTTTCCCTTGTACTCTACCTTCAGTCCTATTGCGCCCTCCATGTACTGAACCAGATCCGGCTCCTGGTACATATAATCCCAGTTCGACTCTGCCGTCGAAACAAATTCTGCTATGTACACCCATCCCTCTCCATCCGTCTTCATGAACTCTGGGATGATCTGTTCTGCCCCACTGAACTTTACGTGAGATGCTATGTACGTCACGCCGTAATACCAGGGTGGTGGGAAAACTGTTTGCGATCTGCCCGTCCTGGTTATGGGCATTGTGAAATCCTTTTCGCTGGACATGGAGGCAACTTGCTCCCTCCATTTTTAAAACATATCTCTAACAAGTTTCACGCTATCAACTCAAAACGTCAGATGATCCGACACATACCTCAGAATCTTTCTCTGGACGTTCCTCCAGTGGTAGAGAAAGGTTACTTTGCTCACCCCCAAAACCTTGGCCAGTGCCTCAGCCTCAATCTCCCGTGGATAGTTGAGATATCCATGGTTGAGGGCCATCCAAAACACCTTCCTTTCCATATCCGTGAGATAGGGATAACTGGGCGAAAAGTCCTCCACTTCGACGCGAACTATCTTTCCCAGGGATGAGAGTTCCTCCTTCAGTTCGCTGAGAGTTCCGCTTCCTGTAACGAAGGTCCAGAACTCCTTACCCATTTCGTTATAGTTACCCAGAATTAGAACCTCCCTCGAGTAAAGTAAACCTGCGATCGATCCCTCATATACGTTAAGGAAATCCAGAAGGGCGTCACTCCTATTCACGTAAACTCTATTCAACTTCTTCACTGATTTATGTGATGCCATCCTCCGCCCCAGTTCCTTAGATGGTGAAACGAGCCAACTCCTCAGGTAACCACGGTCAGGGTAAACCTCTAGGTTCATGGTAATAGCTCTCTCCTGAGCCTCTGATGTCCAACAACCCTCGTGAATTACCCCGACTGTCACTTTCTTAAGCACCATTTTCCATCATCTATAATCTAGTTTATACTGTAATAACCTTATACTTATAATGTTTCAATATTAAACTAGTTTGATATAACGGATTAATTACCATGAACAATTCTCCAATTATGGCAGAAAAGTCTGTGAAAGCCGGGGAAATAATCGCCCGGATGGACAGGTTACCCATCTGGTCACTCTCGTACATTTTCATTGGAATACTGGGGATGGGATTTCTCTTCACATTTTTTGATATTTTTGACATTAACGTCTCATTTATCCAGACATCTCTCACCATATTTCACGTTAGTAGTCCATCCTCGCCAGAGATTGGGGTTCTACTGGGACCGGCAGTTCTCCTTAACCTGGTTGGATATATTGTGGGCTCCCTACTCCTTTCCCCTCTCTCGGATCGGATAGGCAGGAGGAACATGTTAATGATAACCATGGCCATCACGGGGCTCGGGAGTCTGTACAACGCACTTGTTAACGATTATTCTAACTTCCTCCTGGCTAGGACTATCACAGGAATAGGAGTCGGAGCAGACCTAGCAGTGGTCAACACTTACATAGGCGAAGTTGCTCCACTAAATGGGAGGGCAAAGTACACCAGTTTCGTGTTCCTGTTCTCAACTCTTGGGGCTGGGTTGGGTCTCTGGTTAGGACTCCTGTTAACAACTCCACCTGCTCCATTTCCCCTAGGTTTACCCTTCGCTCTAGGAGGATCTGGCTTCCTTGCCGTAAACGGGTGGAGGGTGATGTACGGAATTGGCGCTCTCCTAGCCTTGATAGGCTT
Source organism: Metallosphaera sedula DSM 5348 (assembly GCF_000016605.1). Taxonomy (NCBI): domain Archaea; kingdom Thermoproteati; phylum Thermoproteota; class Thermoprotei; order Sulfolobales; family Sulfolobaceae; genus Metallosphaera; species Metallosphaera sedula. The sequence continues at coordinate 916,936 of NC_009440.1, forward strand.
GCTCCTCAGGTTCAATCTTCCTGAATCTCCTAGATGGTTGATATCCCGCGGTAGGATAGCTGACGCCGAGGCCGTGGTAAAACAAATGGAAGAGAGAGCGTCGAGGAAGCTAAGGTCTCTTCCTCCACTTCCCGCGGTAATACCCCCTTACGTTGTGGAGAGATTGTCCTATCTCGACTCGTTAAAGGCAGTGATACTGGATAGGAGGTATGCGAGAAGGCTCGCGGTCCTAATCCCGATGTGGTTCTTTGGCTACATGACAGTTTACGTGTTAGCAGCAGGATTAACCACTATCCTGGCGTCCCTAGGATATCCTCCGCCCGAGGCCGGTATCATTGCCTCCTTTGGGGATATAGGGTTCATCCTATGCGCAGTAACCATCATGTTGGTTGGGGATAAGATGGAGAGGAGCAGGTGGACTGCAATCTCAGTTCTCTTTACCATAGTGGGGGGCGTGGTGATAGCGTTAGCGAAGACCAACTTACCGTTATCTTTCCTGGGATCGTCAATACTGTTCTACGGCTTCAATCTATGGGTTCCAGTGTCATATGCGTGGAGCGCTGAGAGTTTTCCAACAAGGGCTAGGGCGACAGGTTTCGCCCTCACCGACGGGCTGGGGCATATAGGAGGAGGAGTAGGGACAGTTGTTGTAGCGTCTTTTGTGGCGTCCCTAGTGTCCAGTGGTGTCACCACGGGATTGGCAATTGAGGTTTTCCTGCTCATAGCGTCCTTCCAGATAATCTCAACAGTGATTGCAGTATCCCTAGGACATAAAACAGCTAATAAAAGGTTGGACGAAATATCTCCGTGAGATAAATGGAAATCAACCTGTCTGAAGGACTAAGGGATTTGATGAGAAGGTATCCACAGGGCGTAGCCGTGGTTACCACTACGTGGAAGGGTAAAATGGTCGGAATGACAGTGAACACGTTCAACTCGCTTTCCTTGAACCCTCCCCTGGTCCTCTTCATTGCCGATAGAACCAAGGGTAACGACGTCCCATTCAGGGAGACTTCAAGTTTCTCGGTAAACCTTGTGGACGATGCGAAGATCCTCGATGTTTTTGCAACCAAGCCAGTGGAGACCAGGTTTCAGGAAGTGAAGTTTCATCTCTCAAAGGAAGGGGTTCCTCTCCTGAGCGATGGTTATGCCTACTTACTAGCAAGTAGGAGCCAGGTGATAGATGTGGGGGATCACGCTATCATAGTGGGGGAGGTGAAGGAGGTTAAGGTGAACAGGGAACCCAATCCGCTGGTTTACTACATGAGAAATTACAGGAACGTTTGTATTTAACCTGAGAAGAGCTTACGTCAGACTTTTTGGTGCTTGTTCTTTAACTGGTTTGATGTAAACCTAATAAAATTCGTAAATTAAAATAGTCTCATGACTAACTTAAACGTGCTCAGGCTTTCTCACGTGTGCGTGAGAGTAACAGACCTAGAGAGGGCTGAGAACTTCTATGTCAATCTCCTTGGCTTCGTGGAGACGCAGAAGGATGGAGACTACCTCTATCTCAGGGGGATCGAGGAGGGACAACACCACAGTCTAGTTCTGAAGAAGGCAAGCTCTCCAGGCCTGTGCTATATTGCGTTCAGGGTTAGGGAGGGACTCGATAAGGTGAGGGAACTGGGTAACTCCACGAGATTCAAGGAGAAGGGGGTGGAGGACTCCATACTTGTGGAGTCGCCTGGAGGAGTTCCCCTCCTCTTCTATCAGGACATGGAGTATGTGGGTGATTTGAGGCTGAAGTTCTATCTTCATCGAGGCGTATCCCCGGTGAAGTTAGCCCACGTGAATTACGTGGTAGGTAACCTTGAGAGGGAGGAGAGATTTTTCAAGGACCTCGGGTTCGTGGAAACCGAACGTTTCCTGGACAAGACAGGGAGGAAAACAGTGGTCTGGCTCACAAGGAGGGGTAACTCCCACGAAGTGGCAATAGCTGAGTCCCAGAGGAAAGTTCCAGGCTTCCATCACGAGACCTTCTACGTACATGACGTAAGGGACGTGATTAGGGCAGCGGATTTGCTTGCATCCATGGGGTATTGGGACAACATAGAAAGGGGCCCGGGAAGGCATGGGGCCACAGAGGGGTACTACATCTATCTCAGGGACCTGGACATGAATAGGCTGGAGTTCTTTACTAACGATTATGAGGTGTTAGACCCAGATAAGTGGAAGACAGTGGAATGGACCCACGATCAGTTTAGGTTTAGGAGCGATTTCTGGGGAAGACCAATCCCAGATTCCTGGCTCAAGGAGTGGATGCCCGTGGAGAACCTTCACGGAGAGTTAAGGGGGTGGGAAGCATGATAAGGAAAGGGAGTGACTACATAGAGAGTATAAGCAAGAATCCGCCTGTGACCTACTACGAAGGGGAAGTTGTGAGCGACGTTGTAAATCATCCCGCGTTCAGGATCCCGGTTAAGACTGTGGCCAGCTACTACGACCTTCACTGGAAAGTTGACGGGTTGAGGGTCTACAACAGAGACGTCGGTGAGGAAACTAGCATAAGCTTAGTCAGACCCAGGAGCAAGGAGGACCTCCTGAAGTTAGGGGAGGGGCTGGTAAAGATCTACGAGTTCTATAGGGGTTTCTTCGGAAGAAGCCCAGATTACATGAACCTATGGACCATGGTCTTCTTCGCCCACGCTGAGGACTACTTCGGGAAACACTTCGGTTCGAGGTTCATGGAGAACGCCATGGAAATCTATCGGGAATCCACAAGAAAGGACCACTTTTACACACACGCCATAGTTGCCCCGATGTATGACAGATCTAGACCTCCGTCTCAGTGGGAAGATCCGTATATACAGATAGGTATCACAGAGGAGAGGCCAGAGGGGGTTGTGGTCAGGGGTGCAGCCATGATTTGTACGGCAGGACCCTACGCCGAGATGCTGTGGTATCTTCCGAACATGAGGAGGGACTCTGACCCTAGGTATGCCCTCTACTTCTCAATTCCCACAACTACCAAGGGAGTAAGGTTCATAGCGAGGAGAGGGTTCCAACCAAGGGAGGGTGGCGAGTTTGAGTATCCCATCTCCTCAAGGTGGGACGAGGCTGATGCAATCCTGGTCTTGGATAACGTGTTAGTCCCGTGGGACAGGATCATATTCTTCAAGAAACCTGAGCTCATTGAGGACCTCATGTGGCATACTGTGGGGCTCAGGGGATGGTTTAACTGGCACTTCATGATACAGCACTACACCAGGCTTAAGTTTTTGGCAGGGCTAGCCATGACTATCACCGAGGCAGCCGGCACAAGTACCTTCATCAACGTTCAAGAGAAAATAGGCGAGATCCTCCTATACGTCGCACTTAACGAGGCTGCCCTCTACGGTTCCGTGGCCAGAGCCCAGGAATTACCCAACATCGTGAGACCCGATCCCTATATCTCAATCTCAGCTAGTCACTTCAACATGAAGGCAGTACCACGGGCAAACGAGATCTTGAGGCTCATAAGTGCAGGTTCATCCATACCAATACCCGCCGGAGCAAAGGACTTCACGAACCCCGAGGAAAGGGCTTACCTAGAGAAGTACATGGCAATGAAGGGATTCGATGCTCTTGAGAGAGTCAAGACCTTCAACCTCCTTTGGGACGTGATAGGGTCGGAGGTAGGAATGAGATATGAGCAATACGACCGGTTCAGTAGGGGTGATCCCACGATCAGGTGGGCCCAGACTTACACTGAGGTATTCAGGGATAGGAGAAACGAGTTCGTGAAACTGGTCAAGGAAATTCTGGATCAGATGCCCAATCCAAAGGCCTAAAAAACTACACGTCGACTTCTATCCAGCCACCATTATCCCTGACCTGATATGTCTTCAAGCCAAGTTTTTCCTTGGGTGCGTCCTTGGCTACGTATGGAGGCTCCAGCATTTCACCAGTCTTAAGGTTGAAGACTGCGTGATGGCAGGGACACTTCACTGTTAAGTTTCCGGAGTCAAGTTCACCCAGGATACACCTAGCGTGAGAGCAAACCGCATCCATTCCGTAAAGCGTTCCATTAACATTCGCAATGAAAATTACCTTATCATCTACCTTAACGGCAGCATGACCTGCCTTTTCCAGTGCCTTTGCACTTATGGTTCTTTTCCAAGTCATGGCAAAGATCTTTTTCTAGATCTCTTAAAGATTTCACTTTATAAAAATATAAATGTCTTAAAACAGACAAAAAATTAAAATGAAAATAGTGAAGAGGGTCTCCTGCACTGAATTGAAGGAGCCTTCATGAACGCTAAATACCCTTGAAAAGACCTATTCCTAATGAGTGGGATCAGGATTCAACTGCTTAAGGCGAGGGCTTTACAGTTTCTTGAAAATGCTAGACTTAACGTGGAAAAGGGATATTATGATTTGGCCGTGTTTAACTGTGAACAATCACTTCAACTCTATCTAAAGGCGATATTACAGGAACCCTTTGCGTCCGAATTCAGATCTCATGAGCTTAAATCACTCCTGTCTCATCTCTCTAAGCTGTTGGGAGAGCGAGTTTCAGGAGGCACAGAGGGAAATAGATGCGTTGACTAGGTCAAAAAGGGATTTCTTAATTGATTTAGAAAATGCGTATATCGATAGCAGATATGGTGACGTGGAGTACGATAGGTCTCATGCCGAGGAAATTTTGAAGTCCACCGAGGAGACCATAAATAAACTGGAGGTGATTGCTAGGAATGTCAAGCTGGGTAAGGGATAAGTTTGAGCACCTTTCCAAGTGGAGGGAGTATGCCAAGGCCATAGCGGATTCGGCAAGGGAGTTTGATCCTGGGGTGAAGGTTTACGTTTTCGGGGGAGTGGCAGAGGATAGGATAACCGTGTTAAGCGATATAGATATACTTATCATTTTTCCTAGACTATTAAGTGACAGGGACATAATCAGGTTAAGGAGAGAAATACTTGTAAGGGCTATGGATGAGCACTCTCCTCCCTTTGACTCTCCGGTGGAGCTACACGTAGTTGACTCTGAAAGGGCAAAGGAGTATCTCGGTCGTGCAAGGAAGTTGATTGAGATAACGTAGGCTCCACTAAGAGTTGAAGGATCCCAGTTATCACGGAATCCATGATCTCATAAACTCTCCTCTCCTCGCGTTTAAGGTACCTTTCCGAGAAGAGTCTCTTCTCGTTTATGCGGAACCTGTTAAGTTCGATTCTCCAATGATCAGAACCAAGAGACTCAAGATCTTAGTCTTCTTGTCGGATGGGCCGTCCGCTATTAAACATGAATTTCATGGGTACCCGAGATTCATGGGTACCCATACAATGAAGGGACTAACGGTTCCCGTGGATCACATGGACCAGGGGCCCTCTGAGCAATCCTAATTAATCCTGTTATCGATATATCTAATATGAGGAGCGAGTTCTGGAAGTTCGTGCCCATCCTCGCCTTCATTTCCATTATGACCATGTATGTGGAGATGGTGGTGCTCCCCTCATTACCGAGGATAGAGTCGCAGTTCAATGTTACGTCATCAGAGGGATCTTGGATACTTTCCTCGGAAACCCTCACAGGGATGGCACTCGCTCCCTTAGTGGGTAGACTTGCAGACTCTTGGGGGAGGAAGAGAGTGCTACTCTCAATCCTTTCAATTTACATCGTGTCCGTTGCCCTAACTTCCTTGTCCCCAAACTTTGCTGTACTCATAGCCTCAAGGTCTGTTCAAGGCATCGGGTTAAGTATTAACCCTCTAGCGTATACCCTTCTCAGGGAAAGGCTTAGCAACAGGGAACTTCCAGTTGCTCAGGGTGTGATAGCCTCCACTTTCGCTGTTGGTGCAGCAGTTGCTCTGCCTATTGGTAGTTTCATTTCTCAGTATTACTCCTGGCAGTTCGCTTACATAACCTCTCTCCCCTTCCTAGTGATGAGCGTAATACTGGTTTACCTTCTTTTTCCCAGCTCAACCGTGAGAACAGGAGAGAAGATTGACGTCGTGGGAGTTGGGTTGCTGTCATTGGGTTTCCTACTTGTGGGAATTGGTTTCACCGAGGCCCCTAGCTGGGGATGGACCTCTCCTGGGTTCTTCTCCCTTCTGGGTCTCGGAGGCCTCATCCTAGCCTACTTTGCCCTTCGTGAGAGGAGAGTCAACAACCCAGTCATCAATCCCGAGGACCTCAAGAACCCAAACATCTCCGTTCCTCTCCTTTCCTCGTTCATAACGGGTTTTGGGCTTTTCCTTACTTTCCAGTCCCTTGTGTTCATTTTCGAGTTACCTAGACCAGTGGGATACGGTTACAGCATCCTGCAGACCGGAGAGACAATGGCGCCCATATCCCTGGTGCTCCTAGTTGGTGGACCACTTTTCGGAAGTCTAGTGAACAAGGTAGGTTATAAGAGAGTGATCCTGTCTTCCTCAATGGCATCTACTGGGACCTTAGGTTTACTAGCCTGGGTCGTGGGCAAGGTAGGTGTGCCTGAACTCATGGGTGTCCTGGTACTCGTGTTGTTCTTCATTTCTGGGATGAATGTTACCAGGATCACACTTCTGCTGGCCTCATCCTCTAGGGAGAAAATGTCGTCAATCACGGGGACTAATACCTCAATGAGACTCATGGGTAACACGCTAGGGCCTATCATCAGTGGATCGCTTCAGGACACGTATAAGTTCCCCCTGTTCTCCGGCTTTCTGGGTAGTATCCCTCTCTTTACCTTCATACCCTCGATTCAGGCCTTTCAGTACTCCTTCCTCATCTCCATGGCATCAGTGATCTGCGTGGTAATACTTGCAACGAGGATAAGGGAAACGTCCATGTTGACTAGCTAGTTTTCCAGCTCCTCCAATCCCCGAACTTGTCGTACTCGGGGCAAGCTCTCCTGTAGTTTATACCCTGAACCCAGTCCACGTTGACGAAGGTATCGAAGAACTTCCTCTCCATGGTACTGGGCCTTTCAACTAGGGGAGAGATCTCGCTTACTACGGACTCCATCTCCTCTCTTGAGGAAAAGTACAAAACGATGACTCCCCTGCTCATTAACCTAAGTGGGAAGGGGAAGAAGGAGAACTTCCACGGAACGCCTAGCTCGTCCAGTAGGACTAGAACGTCATCCAGTTGAACCTTAAGGGAGGAGATGGGTATCCCTACCTTCCAGCAGTTGAGGGAGTTTGAATGTTGAACTCCCTTGAGGAACTCAGCGTAACATACCTCGCACTTCCCCCACTCCTTCCTCCCCTGAACCCACCTCACTTTTCCACCAGGGCCCACCATTCCATGAATGAAGAACCGCTCCTTATCACCTTGAACTTGGAGAGTAATTCTTTCCACTCTTCCTCCTTCACGCTTCTCGGGTCCTTTCCTCTTCCCTTCCTTGAGCTCACGTAGGCCCTCGCAGATCTCCTCATGACCCTCCTCATTTCATCTACTGCCCCCTTGTGATCCACGAGACAACATAGCACAAGGTTTGAGAACACGAAGTCCACACTCTCGTCACCAAGAAAGCTCAGGGAACTTGCAGACCCCACCCTCGCCTCAACGTTGCTTAGACCCTTCCTCTTGATCCTATCTATTGCCCTTGGGTCAGGGTCAACTGCCCACACCTTTCCCTTCTCCCCCACCAACCTGGACAGGAGAGGGATGAAGAAACCTGGCCCAGACCCCACGTCCAGAACAGTCATCCCTGGGATAATCGAGTCCCTAAACCTATCCAAGATCCTGGTTGGGGGCGAGAAAGCCCTCCTCACTGGATTATCAAGTATGAACGGCGGTATTTTCCTATCCTGAACCATAAGTCACGGTGGAATGATAGGTTAAATTTTTTCTCATTAGTGTATTAAGTAGAAATATAAATCGGTTAATTCAACATAGGTTTAGGGCCGGTTTCTTTCGTATAATGAGCTCATGTTTAGAAGGAAAGTTAGGATTACTTAAGGCTGGATTGAGCAGACACTAGTCCTCCTACACTATACCGGGGATAAACCTCTTCTTGACGCGGTTCATGTAAGAAATATACTCCTCTCCCAGTTCTTGAGTCAAGAGCTTTTCCTCCAACTTTGCTCTACGACTGTACACCAGGAGAGACGCTGTTATGGAAAGAACTATTGCGAAGATGGACCTTGAGGCGATTGCCACTCCGGTCAGTATGATAATGGCCCCACCGTATGCTGGATGCCGAACATATGCGTAAGGGCCGGAGTCAACAACCCGGTGATTTTCTAGCAAAGTCACTACGGGAGAGAAGAATTTTCCTAAGGTCAAGATTGCCCATAACCTAAACCCTATCCCTACTAGCGCTAAAATAACTCCCAAATATACCAAGAGAAATGGTAACTCGCCTAATCCAGAGTAAAACGAGAAATATGTAAAGAAAATATCCACGAAGTATATTCCGAAAAGAGTAACTATCAGAACAATATAGGATCCGAACTCTCTCCTTCTTATTTTCCCTCTTTGCTCACCTCTTTTCCAAACTCTAGGGAGAAGATATGTAAGTAATAACTCTACTGAAAGGGTTCCATATGACAACGCAAAAACAATTTCAACGGTCTCGGCAAAATTGTTAATCATTAAAATAGTTACCTTATCATAGTATTAAGGTTATCTTAGTGGTTATGTGATTATATCTATTAATAGAAAATATATGAACTGATCTTACCATGATTGCTCCTTTCATCCTTCTAGCCGTTAAAGGGAAACTTCACTCATTCACGCGAAACGAGTCCGGGATAGTCACGCACCTAGATCACGCTCTAGATTTTCAATGTAGGTATATTTTTAAGCGTAAACATGGATATTAATTCATGGATAATAGACCGCTAATACTTGAACTTGAATCCTTCTTTTCAGCGCTATCTGATGGAACGAGACTGGAGATAACCCTATACCTGAGGGATCACGAGGCAACTGTGCAGGAAATAGCTAACGCGCTTGGGAAGTCCCAATCGTTAATATCTCATCATCTCTCATGTCTCAGGAACTGCGGAGTTGTGAACGTTGAGAAGAGGGGGAAATACTCGGTCTATTCCCTTAACGGCGAGGCCGTGAGGAAGATAATAGATGAAGCAATAGGTCATGTTAGTAGGCATAGTAAATCGATTCTTTCCTGCGAGATAGTGAGGGAGGAAAAGGGAGAACTCACTCAGACCCGTTGACCTCCCAGAAGATCTAGGAGCATGGCAATGAACTTGCCCCTATCTATTTCGTAGACCACGTTCACGTTGGGCTCCTTGCCCAGGACTCCTAGATAGTCAATCACCGTGGCACCCCTGGTAAGGCAATCGCAGTTCTCCACGTCGACGAACTGCCTCTCCACGCGGGTCGCCACACTCTGATCCAACGCAACAGCAGTTGTGATGAGGTCGGGGTGTGGGTTCCCCCTCATCTTCTGCCTGGTCATGGCGAAGTTCCTGTAGTGGGTATAGAAGTTGATGTAGAGCTGACTCATCTCGGTGTTCATCCTCTTAATCTCCTCCCACTCCTCATTCACGGTGTACTGTGTTATGAGGTCCCACGCAACCATGGTAATGTCGAATCCAGCGTTAAACACTAGCTTCGCGGCGTCGGGATCAACCCAGATATTGTACTCTGCGGCGGGCGTTATGTTGCCGTGACCGTTGATGGTACCACCCATGACCCAGACCTTACCTATTTTTTCAGGGAGACTTTTGTCCTTGAGGTACGCCATGGCTAGGTTCGTGAGCGGAGAGATCGCTAGGAACTCGAGCTCTCCCGGATAGCGATCCGCGGTCTCCAGGATGAAGTCGACGGCGTGCTTGGGCTCAGGTTTGGCGTTGGTCTCCAGGGCAGAGTCACCAATACCCCCCTTTCCATGAACGTTCTCGACTGTCCTGAACCCCTTGATTAGGGGTCTCTCCATCCCTGGGTATACCTTCAAGTCCACCTTGAAATATCTACGGGCAAAATCAGAGGCCCATAGCGCATTCCTCACCTCCACAGGGAATGAGACGTTGCCCTCGACCACGGTGATACCGTGTACCTTCATTCCCTTGTGCAGGAGAAGGAATAGACTAAATATATCATCCTCGGCCGTGTCGCAATCAATGATGAAATGTCTCATGAATGATAGTCTATAAACTCACTAAAGAAACTAAGCCTTAAGTTAACTAAAGTTTATATGGAGATCATCCTGACTCTTCTCAAAGTTATTCGAATCGCCTAGAAAGGATAGCCCAAGTAAAGAGTCTCAATATAAATTTCCTGGTGCCGTATTCTCTGAATGTTATATAGTATAGTAAATCGATTAATCTTAGCTTGAGGCCGTTTACCAGTATGGACTTCCTGATTCATATAAAGAATAAATGGAGTCCGAGTAAGCTTCCCATCGATCTCAATAATGTTGAACGTTTTTTACCCGCGCTCTCAGGTCTATGGTATGGGAGTTCAACACGAGAATAGCCTCGCCCTGGTAACTGGAGCGGGGAGCGGAATAGGTTTGGCCATAGCACGTAAACTCGGGGAGAAGGGATTTAAGGTGGCCATAGGGGATCTCAAGAATTATGAGGAGAGTGCCGAGAACCTGAGAAAGCTTGGTCTCCACGTGGTGGGTCTACCACTGGACGTAACTAACTGGGACTCATGCAGTGAGTTCGTCGAGGCCTCCATGGCCCACTTTAAGACGGATCACGTTGACGTCCTGGTTAACAACGCTGGCATTATCCGTGACTCACTCTTCGTAAAGATGTCGAGGGAGGATTGGGACGCCGTTATCAAGGTTCACCTCTACGGGGCCTTTAACATGACCAAGCAGGTGGTTGAATCCATGATCTCCAAGGGACACGGTAGAATCATAAATATGTCGTCCCTGAGCTGGACCGGAAACGTGGGCCAGGCTAACTACTCTGCGGCGAAGGCTGGCCTCGTTGGTTTCACCAAGACCCTCTCCAAGGAACTTGGAAGATACAACATCACGGTTAACGCCATTGCCCCAGGTTTCATTGATACCCCCATGACCAGGACTGTCCCAGACAAGATAAGGGAGAAGTTCATGGAAAGGCTCTCCATCAAGAGGATAGGCGAGCCAGAGGACGTGGCCAACCTAGTGGCGTTCCTGGCCAGTGATGAGGCCTCCTACATTACGGGAGAGTTAATTGGAGTTACGGGAGGACTCACCTTCTAGGTGATACCATGATCTTAGGTTTCGGAAGTACGGTACAGAAAACCTACCCGGGCACCACCTTTGAGCTTCTCTCATCCACACTTGATAAGGCCCTCGAGATGGCCCACCTAGACAGAGGTAAGATAGACGGGCTAATTGCGACCTTCCTCCCAGGTACCTTTGACGGTAACTTGGCCCTGCATTTCTACACGGGACAGCTGGCCCAATACCTTGGAATAAGACCTAGGTTCCTAGATTACGTGGACTTTGGGGGAGCCTCTGCCCTAGCCATGCTCTATAGGGCAGAGAAGGCGATTTCTGCAGGTGACGCCGATAACGTTGTCATAATCGTGGGCGGGAAGGCGTCTCCCGTGAGGGAGAGGAAAGTGACTGCAGATTCGGTGGACAGGGCATATCAAGGTATAAGGCTCACTCCCTTCGACGAGGTGTTCAGGGTTTACGACGACCTGAACCCTGTCACGGACTACGCACTTGTGGCGACGAGGCACTCGCACCTCTTCGGGACCACGGACGAGCAGAGGGCGTCCATAGCCGTGAAACAGAGGTTTAATGCCCAGGGAAATCCCAAGGCTATGTACAAGGACCCCCTCAGATTAGAGGACGTGCTCTCCTCTAGGATGGTTAGTACTCCCCTTAGGTTGCTGGAGATCGTGTATCCAGTTGACGGCTTCCACGTGTTCGTCGTGGGGAAGTCAGGAGGTAAGTCAGACCTAAGACCCTTGTCCGTGAAGTACTTCGGGGAGGCCCACTGGCCGGAGATGCCTCCTGAGCTACCGGATATAGTGTCAACGCCCGCAGTCGAGAGTTCCAAGGGGGCCAGGCCACTCCTTGAGAAGATGGACTGCTTTGAACTTTATGACTCCTTCACCATCACGGTCCTCCTTCAGATAGAGGACATAGGTCTCGCCGAGAAGGGAAAGGGAGGTAGGTTCGCCCAAGATGTCAACTTCACCTATCAAGGGGAGATCCCCATTAACACGGGAGGCGGATCGCTCAACGTGGGTCAACCAGCCTACATGAGCGGTGGGGTGATCCTGGAGGAGGCGCTCATCCAGTTAAATGCCATGGGAGAGGGGAGACAGGTCAAGGGGGTAGACATGGTCCTGGTTAACGGGATAGGTGGATGGAACAGGGCTCACTCGACTACCCTAGTTCTAGGTGAGTGAGATGGAGAGCTTCAAGGAAGGCAAGATCCCATACCTTCACTGCCTCGACTGCGGGTATAACTTCTTTTATCCCAGGGATAGATGCCCTAGATGTCACGGGGGCAAACTGGAGTCCAGACTTAGCTCGGGGAGGGGAGTGATCTTCTCCTACACGGAATTCCAGGGAGGAATTTACGCCATAGTTGAGATGGAAGAAGGATTTAGGCTATACGCTAACGTTAGGGAGAAGGTGAGGATAGGCGATAGGGTTGTAGCTGTTCCGGGAAAGGGGAGGCCGGAGTTCGTCAAGGGATGAACAACTCCCACACAACTATATAGTACTACGTAGTCTATATGTTACTCCATTTTTATATAGACAACGATTATATTTTCAAGTAAAAAGTTGAGCTCATGAAGGCTCTAACTTGGATCGGAATAGTTCTCACGCTTCTCTCGGCTCTCTCTTTTCTTTCAATCGTGAGCTCTGGAGCGACTCAAGCCACAGCCACACCAATAAAACATGTCATATTCATAGAACTTGAGAACCACGCTTTCGACAGCATTTACGGCACTTATCCCTTTGGATACCCCGTGATCGTGAACAATATCACCATGTCAGTCATGAGGCCCGTGAATTACATTTACAACTTATCCCTCCTAAACACCCTGTCTCAGTCCCACGGAAACGTAACCTGGATCTCAGTTCCCGCCGGAAAGGGCTACCTTCACCCCTATTACGCCAATTCAACCGTCCTAGTAAATCCCAAGGAAGGTTACACCAACTATCATGAGGACTGGAATTGGGGGCAAATGAACGGCTTCGTGAACGGATCTGGCCCTCAGTCACTGGCTTACGTCTCATATGAACAGGTACCGCTCCTCTGGGATTACGCCGAGGAATACGTACTCTTTGATAACTACTTCTCTCCCACCCTATCCGTGACTGTACCCAACAGGATTGCATACATTACAGGTTTTCCCACTCAGGTTGAGAGCGACGCCCCTCAATTTGGGTTAATACCTCTTAACGAGTCTATCCTTTACCAGCTCACGGAGAACAATGTAAGTTGGGGCTGGTACGAATACGGTTACTCCAAGGACTTTCAGATACTATCCCCTGATCTTTACCTTGGATACAACAACACGGCACCCCTGCCCGTTAGCCTCTTGAAGGGAGCGAATCAGTGGAACTCGCACTATCACGACCTTTCAGACTTTCTGGCTGAGGCTAGAAACGGGTCTCTTCCATCAGTCTCATACGTCATGTTCACGGGTCCCATGGGGTATGACGATCACGTGCCCGGTTACGATATGCATCCTCCCTACAATACCACACTCGCTATGCTCATGCTCTCCACAGTGATCAACGCCGTGATGACGGGGCCAGACTGGAACTCCACTGTGATTTTCATCACCTTCGACGAAGGCGGAGGATACTACGATCCAGTCCCTCCACCAATAGTTAATGGGTTCGGTCTCGCCAATACTCCAACAATATCCAAGATATTACCGGGTTACTTCACCCTAGGGCAGAGGATCCCGCTCCTTATGGTTTCGCCCTACTCCAAGGAGGGATTCGTGGACAACTACACCGCTTCGGGCTACTCAATCCTTGCCTTCATTGACTACAACTGGCATCTTCCCTACCTGAACCCCATAGTGAAGGAGTTCGGACCAGAGTCAATCCTTTACGGGCTTAACTTCACTGCTCCAAGGCCTCCCCTGGTCCTGACCCCTGAGAACTGGAGTTATCCGGTTCCCCTACAGTATCCAATTCACTACGGCTACGTGGCAACCATTAACAATAACTACAGCATCTACAACGCGATCTACCACGATAAGCAGATGGGCAACTACACGCCCCCGCAGTACTTCCTTGAGGGCAACGTGGTGCAAGGCGGGGTTCAGGAAGCCACGGGCTCCTCGGCTGGTTTCCCAACCCTCCTCCTGTGGATTCCAGTCCTCCTCATCATCATAGCCGTGGGAGTCCTCCTGGAGAGGCGTAAGTGAACTATATAGAGTATCGAGTCTATGTAGAACTATATTTTTTACTAATTCTATATGTGCAAACCCTATTTTTCTGAACACGTCTTACCGCGCATGAACTACGTCTTAGTTGGTATAGTTCTCGGTCTAGTTCAAGGAATCAGTGAGTGGTTGCCCATTAGCAGTAAAACCCAGGTCTTGATAGCCTCAACCTTTCTCCTGGGCTTACCCTTCTCCCTGGCATACGCCTTCGGCCTCTTCATGGAGATTGGAACCATTTTCGCTGCGGTGATATACTTCAGGCGAGAGATAGTTAGGCTGGTGAAGGCCCTGGTGGGTAGGGGAACATCGCAGGACGTCAAGTTGCTCAAGTTCGTCGTAGTCATTACGCTGATAACGGGGATGATCGGTGTTCCGCTCTACCTTTTCGTGATAAACTTGGTCACGTCTGCGGTCGTGGGAATTCCCATGACTGTCCTTGGGGTAATCCTAGTCTTGGATGGGATAGTGATCTACTTAACAAGGAAGAGATATGTTCCCAGAAGAGGGTTGAATGAACTCACGTGGAGAGACATGGTGATCGTGGGGATAGCTCAGGGGTTGGCAGCGCTCCCGGGAGTTAGCAGATCTGGGATGACCACCTCAGCCATGATCCTCCTAGGGGTAAAACCAGAGGAAGCGTTCAGGCTCTCCTTCCTTTCCTTGATTCCGGCTGCGCTCGGAGCAATAGGTGTCACCGTGATATTTAGTAAGGCTGAGGTAGTGCAAGCCGTCCACCTCATAAATGTGACAGGACTTGCCGTATCCATGATAGTTGCCACGGGAATTAGCTTGGTTCTCATTGACGCGCTCCTCAAGTTCGCGAGATCAGGTAGAGTCCTCATCCTGGTATTTAGCCTAGGAGTGCTCGCGATCATTAGTGGGATACTTAGCTCGATCTTTGGAGGTTAAGAGTTCCATCGGGAGATAGGAAATCTCCCTCAACTCTCAAACTTTTAATTTTAGCCAACGAACTAATTCCATGAGCGTTAAGGGAAGGCTCCTCACTAGCATGGGGTTTGCACTAATCCTCACCGTGGTGTCAGAGGCCCTCATCCTTCTGGTTATATCCTCAGCCCTCAGGATCTCGCTCGTCTTAGTTTTCCCTCTACTCTTCGTGTTCTGGTTATTTCAATGGCTAATCTCACCTTACCTTGTGGGAAGGGGAGGAATAGAGATTCATTCAAGCGACCCAGAGTATGGCTGGTTAGTACAGATGGTGAGGGAGGTGGCGCTCGCGTCGAGGATATCCCCACCTAGGGTTTTCCTCGTGGATGCTCCCTATCCCAACGCCTTCGCCTATGGAAATAGCGTAAGCGGGAAAAGGGTGGGAATAACCATACCTCTCCTTCAGATCTTAGACGTGAATGAACTCAGGGCTGTAATAGCCCATGAGGTGGGTCACCTGAAACATAGGGACGTGGAAATTGGGATGACCCTAGGCTTGATACCTACTGCCCTGGGTTACATTAGCACCCTCCTCATGAACTTCGGGTTTTTCGCAATACTCTTAGCAGGAGACGAATTTGAGCTTCTATTTGCCCTACTTGCCTTGGCCCTTGGTTTTATCCTTCTAGTTGCCACGTTAACTCTTCAGGTCTTTGTCCTATGGTTCAATAGGCTGAGGGAATCCTATGCCGACTACAACTCGTATGAGGTCCTAGGTGAGGGATCGAGCGCCCTTGCCACTGCTCTGGCAAAGATAGAGCTATACATGCAGAAAATTAGACTGGACCCCTTCACTGGGATCATTGTGACGGCAGCCCCGGTCAGGGTCGAGAGCCAGGAACCTCTCCTCGTTGTGAGGGAGTGGCTCAACAAGAAGGTGAGCGTCTTCACGGACATACTTTCCACACATCCACATCCGGCCAGGAGAGTCCAGATGCTGTATAGGCTAATCAGGGAAGGCGGTTAATTCGCACGGTTTTGGTGGAGGATCAATCACTTAAGCTCCCTTGAGTTCTTACTAACAGTTTAGTGGTAATACGATATCCTCTAAACTTTTTAGAGATCACATTCGTAAACCTTTAAAATATAAGCAGTTCTTATGACTCGATGGATCCAAATCTTCCCAGTAAGAACCTGGACAAATTCTCCTGGTCCAAGGTTCATACCTTCGCCTTCATAGCTTTCTCTGCCGGATTTTTCCTAGAGGCTTACATTTTTGGTATGGCCTCCATAGCAACTGGCTGGGTAAGCGTTCCTAAGTTCCTCACGAGCACTCTCCTGGCATGGGCACCCCTCTGGCTAATCATAGGGATTATGGTGACCGGTCCCCTTTCCGATAGACTTGGCAGGAAGACCATGTTCTACATCACCATGGCCTTATATGGGGTTGGCGCAGTGGGACTGGTTTTCAGCGGGACCTACTATCTAATCCTTCTTTTCCTTGCCATGATGCTCTTCGCCGCTGGGGGTGAGATGAACACAATCATGGTCGCGACCCACGAGATAATGCCCAGGAAACACAGGAGCAAGGCCTTCTTCCTGGAGCTCAACTTCATTAACGTTGGAGGTTTCGTACTAGGTCTCGTGGGTTACCTGGTTCAGAACCAATCGGTGTTTTTCCAGAGACTCATGATAGGTGTCACAGTCCTCATAGTCCTCGTGGTTCTGATGTACACCAGGCTCAAGATTCCCGAGTCCATACGGTGGCTCGAGAAACAGGGTAGACTTGAAGACGCGGACAAGGAAATCAAGAAGTACTTCGGAGATATAAAGATAATATCGCAGGATGAATTGAGGCCAAAGATCACGGTTAAGAAGCTTCCCATGTGGTTTAAGCTCCTGGTCGTAATCCTGGTTGCGGCTGCCAACACCATCGGTTACGGTCTCATGACCTACGTCCTGGGGCCCTACTACTTTCCGAGTCAGACTGCCATGATCATACTAGTGACCAACCTAGCTGAGATGCTTGTGGGACTGGTGATAGGCGTGTTCGCTGACTCCCTGAGCAGGAAACTACTCCTCCTCATCTCCTTTGTGGGGGCGACGGGATTCACGTTTCTGATCATGGGGACAATACCCATGTGGAGCAAGAGTCTGACCCTATTCTACTCTCTACTGGTGTTGCTAAACGTGTTCGTAGGGATCTCCTATCTTACGGAAGATGCCCTCAAGAGCGAGATCTGGCCTACCCTCAAGAGGGGTACAATAACGGCGGTGGCAAGGTTCATATCCATTGGAGCTTACATTCCCACGATTTACCTTACAAGTAACTTCAGCATTTTCCAGTACACTCTGTTCAACGGGCTAGTATGGGCAGTGGGTATGGTAGCAGCCATATTATGGTTCGTGAAGGGGTATGAGACCGGTAAGGGAATCAGTGTCGATGAAATTTCGGAGGAAGTAGAAGGAACGAAGGTGTGAACCAGTTCCCTTTTTTGTTCTTGTCTAATTTTCCTTATCCTGATATCTCTTCACGTTTTCTCCTTTAGATTATGTACTGTATATAGCTTCACGTTAAAGGCATCCATACGTTACCTTGAGGGTGTAGTAACCTTGCCCTTCGTCAGCAACATTATTATCCCAACCATTTTCACAATGTCCCCCACAATGGAGACTACACCAGCGTGGAAGAGGTACAGGGGAAGCCCTGCGGTGAAGATCACGGCACCCCAGAAGAAAAGCGACGAGTACAACCTGGATATCTGATTTGCAGTTAGGTAAATGGAGATTCCAGCTATTGGCTCCAGAGTGTAACCAGCTACTATTACCTCAATCCCCAGGAAACTGTGGAGGAACGCGAGTATTAACCCAACAAGGGTTATTACGATCGCTGAAACTGCGAAATAGTCCATTATCCATTGCTTCTGAAGTTTACTCCTATGATAACTTAAAAAGGAGGGGATGGCCACTGCCCAGACCACGGTCATTATCCCCAGAAACGTGGGGGAGAGGGCGTACCCTATCCCGTTCAACTCAAGGAGAACTAGCCCGTAAAGTATCACTAGGGATGCGATCAAGCTTATCACGTTACCTTGAAACAGGAACTTCCTATCCATATGATTCATTTAACGTAAAAGAACTTAAACTAGTGGTAAACTCAACTTTTCAGAGGGTCACTTTTTAAGCCATGAGGAGTTCACGACTCAATGATTAGAGGCCCAATTTTACCCGACCTCAGACCTAGAACCCAGAGCGATATCCTAGAGTCCTCTGGGGAAGGCGTGGCCATAAACTTCCTTGGCAACAGGATAAGTTACCCCGAGCTGAGGGGAATGGTGGAGAGCGTTTCCTCCCAACTGGAAATTGGCCGGGGAGACGTGGTAATCCTCTCCACCCAGAACATACCGCAGTTCGTCATTGCCGAGTACGCGGTGTGGAGGAAGGGAGGGATTGTGTTGCCCGTTAATCCCAGTTACACGCAAGCTGAACTGGACTACTTGGCAAGGGACTCTGGGGCGAAGCTCGTGATCGCGTCATGTGAGTCCAACGTTCCCTCGAACTTGCCTGTGATCAGGACCAATCCTCACACCTTTCACAAGGTGGAAGGGTGGAATATCCCGGACTGCGAAGAGGAACTCAACCTCAAGTCGGGGAGAGGGGACAGGGTGAACTACTCCCCCCAAGAGGTCGCGGTCCTGATGTACACCTCGGGAACAACGGGGAAGCCCAAGGGAGTTCCGATTACGCACTCCAACCTTTACGCCTCCTCTCTCATCTACGTGAGGTGGTTCCAGTTCACGGGACGGGACAAGGTCCTTGGGATCGCACCATTCTTCCACGTGACTGGGCAGGTCTTCCACGTGACCACGCCCGTGATGGCTGGGTCGCAGATAGTAGCAACTTTCAGGTTCGATCCCAGGTCAGCACTTAGGACAGTTCAAGAGGAGAGGACCACGGTAACCATGAGCGTTGCCACAGCGTATAGGGCCATGCTCAACTCCTACTCTGGGGAAGACCTAACGTCGATGAGGTTATGGTCCTCTGGCGGGATGCCAATGCCTCGAGCCCTAGAGGAGGAGTGGAAAAGGTTGACAGGTTCCTGGATCTATATGGCCTGGGGCCTCACGGAGACCACATCACCGGCCACGCTGTGGCCTTACCCCTACTCAGGCGAGCTACCGGTTAACGAAATGGGTGTAGTGAGCTCTGGGATGCCCGTGTACAACACAGAGATCGAGTTGGAGGACGGCGAGCTCCTGGTGAGGGGTCCTCAAGTCGTGAAGGGTTACTGGAAACAGGAGGAGTTCAAGGACGGATGGCTTCACACAGGGGACATTGGCGAGATAAGAGATGGTTGGGTTTACGTAATAGACAGGAAGAAGGATGTCATAGTTACCTCGGGCTTCAAGGTAATGCCGAGAGAGGTGGAGGAAGTTCTTCATCTTCACCCTGGGGTTGACGAGGCAGTTGTCGTGGGTATACCGGACGAGTACAGGGGCGAGCGGGTAGTAGCCTTCGTGAAACCTAGACCGGGAGCCAAACTGAACCTCGAGGAACTTAAAGAGTTCTGTAGGACAAGGCTAGCCCCATACAAGGTCCCCAGAGAGATCAGACTTGTGGACGAGATTCCGAAGACAGGTTCAGGCAAGATTATGAGGAGAGCCTTCAAGGAGGAGAGGTCACCAAGTCATAGTAACAGTTAACCTTGGGTTTATGGACTGAAGGCCTGCTTAGGGAACATAACCTAAAAGTTTCACACGGAAACTTGTTCATGAAGGCCCTACTGGCTAAATATGTCCATAGGATGGGTTGAAAGACCTCGCTTACCCAGAGGAACCCCTTGAAGACTTCACCGGTCTCCTGTACATTCTGGATATTTCTATCTAGAATTTACAACATTATATAGTTCAGACATTCTATTAAGATCACAAGGGCAAGCAACAGGCATGATTCATCAAGTCAAGGGTAAGCCTATCCTGGCTTTCATCAAGTGATCGACTCCTAGACTTCACAGAGTGTTGTAGTCTCTCAGCAAGAACTGATACAAGGGGATTACCCTTATCTCCATGCCCTCATGCTTGATTGTCTCCCTTAAATCCCAGCTGACAACTATTAGCTCCTTGGCCCTTGTTAGCTCGTGACCCCTGATTAACCCCCTTATTTCCCTCTCCTCTACTACATCGCTAGCATAGGTAACCTGAATCAGTCGAGAGTTTAACTCATCGTAAAAGTCGACCTCGAAACCGTTCCTAACGTAGTATAAATGATCTGTACCCTGAAGTTCTCTCACGAGCTTGATAGCCACCAGGTTCTCCATTATTCTACCCTTGTCCTTTCCTTTTATGGCTACGCTTGAAATTATTCCAGGATCTACAACGTAAACCTTCTTGTTGTATGTTAGCCTTTGCTTTAGCTTCTCGCCGTACCTTGGTAGAAAGAAGATTAGGTATGCCTCACTCAACCCATTAGCCCACATCTCCACGGTAACCTTGTTCAGACCCAGGACTTTAGCTAAAGAGGAGAGCGAGACCTCATTGGAGTAGTAGGAGACTAGTGTCCTGGCAAACTCCCTAAACTTACCTATTTCCCTAATCCTGTATCTCGCTATCACGTCCTTGAAGAGTATGTCATTATAGATGAAGTTCACCTGTTCCCTGCTCAGAATTAGGGACTCCGGAAATCCTCCCTCCACAATGTAGTTCTCAAGTTCCACCTTCAGTCTGGATACCCTTAACGTGGAGTAAAAGTCGTTATCTGCAACCTCTTCGCCCTTATATCTCAGGTACTCGCGAAAGGAAAAGGGAAAGAGGATGAAATCGCTGTGTCTACCCGTTAGGGATGTAGCTAGCTCACCGGACAAAAGTTTGGAGTTGGTCCCAGTGACGATTACCCTCTTCACATCCCTTAACCTTGAAACGAAGGGCTCCCAGCCCTCTACTCCTTGTATCTCGTCAAAGATGATGTATTCAACGTCACCGTACAGCTCATGAATACCCTGGAGAACCTTATTCAGTTCCTCTTTCCTGATACCTTTCAATCTCTCATCTTCGAAGTTTACATACGCGAATTTTTTCCCCTGAAGGAGAAGAGTTGCCAGGGTGGATTTTCCAGCCCTCCTTACTCCTAGGATGGCTAGGGCGTTTGGGGCCCTCAAGTACTTAAGTAGATCTGGGACGTCCCTCTTCACTATCCTTCCTCTCAATTTATTTTGAAGTATGTCTGACTGATCCACTATGACCTGCTTAATATCCTCAATATCCACAGGGTATATTCGGGACAGCGTTAATATGGTTTATTGTACTATACCAAGTTATCGAGAAGTTGGTATAGTATACTATACCAAGTCATCTTATATACTCCTATGACATCGCCTTGTATGGCAACAATAGGGCACTACCCAAGATAGGTTTGAAACGTGATAACCCACTACTTTTGGTTATAAATGTCGTGACTGAGGAACAGCAATTACATATAGATAACGCGACCTAAGGCCAGACATGGGAAACTTACCTAGTTCCTAACCCCAAACATAAAGGAGAAGGAGTGGCATAAACTAAACAATCGCTGGAAACTGAAAACCATTTTACAAACCCAAGGACACTCTACCTTATCACTGATAATTTTTTAAGTAAAACAATGTTCGTTTTAAATGAAATTAATAGAAAAGTTTAAATTCTTTGAAGTGTAGAGAATAGCAGTGAACCCTGTTGTATAAAAAGCTTCTAGTTGGATATGATGGATCGGAGCAAGCCAGGAAGGCGTTGCTCCACGCTATCCAACTGGCTAAGCTTCACTCCTCAAAGGTGGTTGCGGTCGAGGCAATAGACTCTGATCACTTCGTGATCGAGGGCTATTACAGGGAGGATCACGTCAAGATTAAGGAGAGGATAATGGCCCACACCGAGGACATCAAGAGGATATCTCACGAGCATGGAATTGACGTGGAGTTCAAGGTGGCTAGGGGTCCACCTGATCAGGTGATCTCGAAGTTCGCTGAGGAGGAAGACGTTGACCTGATAGTGTTAGGCACCAGGGGATTTAAGGGACTTAAGAAGGTTTTTCTCGGGAGCGTTAGCTCGTCGGTTGCCGAGAGGACCAAGAGGCCGGTCCTAGTCGTGAAGTGAGAACTTGGAATAAGTTTATATCACGTTCTCAATACTAATCCTCATGAAGTTTCTCGTGCTTACTCTGCTGGTTCTATCCTTGATCCCCGTAATTAACAGTTCTATGGTCCCAGCTCATCCACCTGCAGAGTTACCTTCGCATCTTCGCGGAGATCCATCCTCCTCCTTCTACCTTCTCCCTAGGTACTATGAGAGCTTTTGGTGTACCGTGTACACGGGTCAGAACGTTACAGGAACGCTGAACTCTACTAACCCAGTAGTATTGTTTGTAATGAACTCGAGCCAGTATCAGGCCTTTACTCAGTCAGGATCCTTCAACTCCCTGTTCATGGCCTACGGAAACAACATCAGCTTTAACGTTGGTCCACTTCCAGGGGGTGAGTATTACGTCGTTGTTGAGAATAACGGTTCCCTCAATGCAAACGGGTTCCTTTCCTATTCTGCAGTACCTCTGGTCCCCTTCACCGTCCACTCCTATCTCCCTGCCCCTGTGGGAATAGCGGACTACGGCGTGAAGAATACCTCCAAGGGTCTACAGGGTTACATCGTGAAGTTTAACGAGGTCGTGGGAGAGTTCACCGTGAACTCAATATCAGCTTACAACTCAACTCCTCCCAGCGGAATCTCTCCCTACTCAGCAACCCTTCAGCTCAACGTAGTACTTCAGGTTAACACTGTTCACGGCGGATATCAGTACTGGCTTCAGGACGTTCTCTTGTTCTTCACAAATAACGACACAGCGTGCGTAGAGGATAACGTGTGGAATTTCACAAGTTACCCCTCAATTCTCTCAAACTCCACCTTGACGGGACAGGGACACGTTTACCCCTACAGGGAAGGAAACTACATCGAGTATTACTACGCTTACGGTATCTCTGCCTTCAGGTATTCCACACCCTTCAAGGGACAACTAGTAATGAGGACCAACGTGGTCCCTCAGGGCATTGAGGTCATGTTTGGGTTCTACAACGGCACCATGAATTGGTACGACAACGTAACGATCCACGAGAGCGGAGTCACGAGCGCATATATGTTGGTGGACGGCTTCAACACCACTGGAAGAGGGGTAAGATATGACGCCGAGCTCGTGTTCGGAGGGGGAGGGAGTGGGGAGATCACTAACTTCAACTCAATGAACTCAACGCTTTCACTCATGTACGTAGTGAATGGGGTTAACGAGACTCCCCAGGAGCTCTACGGATATGGGGCGGACACGGCCGAGGCCGCGGATAACCTTAAGACAACCCTCGTGAACGGGGTACCCACGGTCACCTTGGGGCAAGAGAACTTTTACGAACCCCTATACCCCGTGGGATCTCCCTTTGGCCACTTCTCGTTCGCCGTGTTGAGAGCAGAGCAGGGAGCGCCTGTTGTGGTTAACGTGAGCGTACAGGTGTTTAATGGTGTGGGGCCCTACACCTATAGGTTCTACCTGGACGGAACACTAGTGAAGGCGATAACGGGTGGATCCACGCTCAATACTCAACTTAATCTCGGCGTTCTCACCGTGGGCTCACACAATCTTACCGTGATTGTTGAGGACGGACTCGGGCAGACTGTGTCTAGCTCAACGAACTTCGTTGTTGGGGTTGGACCAGTTATCACAATTTCGTCGCAAACCATCCTGGATTACGGCCAGCCACTCAGGGTCACGATCCAGGTTAACGGTGGAACTCCACCTTACACCGTGTTGCTTCACGTGAATGGGAGTACCTACACTGTGACTGGTGACGAAGTGACCCTGAACCTAACTCCGGGCACATACCTAATTTACGCTACGGTTACGGACTCGCAGGGGGTCTCCTCCACGTCAGGGAAAGAGATCGTGGTCGTGAACCCTGACCCAACAATCCAGTTGAGATTTCCCTCAACCCTGGACGTGGGAGAGGGAGGGAACGTCACCTACACCGTGAGTGGTGGTACTCCACCCTACGTCGTTACCCTTTACCTCAACGGTACCCGCGTGGGGAATTTCATCAGGTTTAACTCACCTGGGGTCTACGTTCTCTCAGCGACCGTGAAGGATAGCCTGAACTTCACGATTTCCAAGAGTATCGTGGTTACGGTGAATCCTGATCCCACAATCTCCGTGACCGCCTTGTCAAGGCTAGACCAGGGACAGGCTAACCTCATCAACGTGAGCGTCGAGGGAGGTACACCTCCCTACAAGTTCTCGTACTCAATACCTGGAGTCTTGACTAGTACCACAAGCAACCCAAACTTCACGGTGAACGCATCTCCTCCGCCTGGAAACTACACCTTTAACGTCACGGTCAAGGACTCCACGGGATTCGTGACGTCGAAACTAATTACCTTCCAGGTAAATCCAGATCCCTCCCTTCAGGTTGAGTATAACTCCTCGATCACAGAGGTTAACATCCCAGTTCTGCTTTTCGCGAACATCTCAGGCGGAACTCCTCCCTACTCCCTGTCCTGGTCAACGCTAGGAACCTCACTTGGGGGATCTCAAACCCTCCTGTTCCATGAACCCCCTGGAAACTACACGGTGACCCTCACCCTCAAGGACGCGGTCGGGTTCGTCGTGAATAGAACTGTCAACATCTTGGTGTATCCAAGACTCGAGGCAAACATCTCAGTGCAGGAGGGGAATTCCCTTGTGGGCGGTTATGCAGTACTTTCTGCCTTAACCAGAGGAGGCGTATCACCTTACTCCTATACCTGGTTGCTGAACGGAGAGAAGGTGGGGGATCAATCGAGTCTTAACCTGTCCTTATCGCCGGGTAAATACAACGTAACACTAGTGGTGAGGGATTCCTTCGGAGTTGTGTCCACGAGTCAAGTTAACGTGAATGTCGGTTACGGTTATGTGGTATACCTAGTTCCCGCGATAGCGATCGTGGTGATAGGAGTGGCGATAGGGCTTAGAAGACGCGGTACCTGATGACTGCATTAGTTTCATTACAACTCCTTTTTTGAACAACTTCTCAATGACGAGAATACTATGTATAACGGGTTATATGTCAAAGATTACACATGAACGTGAAAGAGCTATCAGGGGATGATATAGTTGGAGACCTGCATCCAAGCATAAGGGATAGTTGTCTCGTGTTGAGAAATAGCTCTGGATCCACGGGCAGTGCCATACATCGTAATTCAATCCCGGAGCGCTTTCATAACGGTCTAGGTCAGGAAGCTTTCTCTGTCTCATCTCTTGAAAATTTTCCGAAAATGATTTCATCTCTGACTCCTCCACTGTCATTTAAGGTTCCTCATTCTAGAGGGAGGAGTTAACCCCATCATGTTATGAAAAGGATTATTAGTTCAGTTGAGAAACCTACCCTATGAAGCTCACCGTACTCATCGTCATATTACTGGCCATAGGCTTGGTCGGCTTTGGGGCATTCAGAGGGGCACATATCCTATCTCCATCACGCCCCAGTTCCACGAACGTGACTCCCTCTAACACTCCCTCTAACACAACCTACCCCTCGTTCCAACAGGGGATCTACGTGGTAAACTCAACCGTTTACCTAGTTTACTATTCTCAGTTCTCGCAGGTTAAGATTGGGAACACTACCTTTATCCACGGGGGGCCAATCATGGCTGGATTCAACGGAGTCTATCTGGTGGAGAACTCCACACTGCTAAATCTCAACGAAGTTCAGATTTACAACGGTAGCTGGTTCAACATCTCCCTTCCAATCTTCCATCAGGGCCCAGGGGCTTTCCCAAGGGGTACACTTTACCCTGCCGGATCAGTGATCCCGCTTTAGGCCGTCTAAGGGAGTTGTGTCCACACCTCATTTTCTCACGTGCTAACTCAAATTCAAGGAATAGGGAGTAATGTGGAGTATTTGATTACTTAACGTCAATTCTACGAATAAATATGATTGAGAGAACAATCTCAATTTTCTAACACTCCACACCATCAATGAGCATGAACTGACACCTTTAACCTGTACACTTAGAAGCGACGTTATTCTCTAAATTGAAACTATTCGTAAAATTAGAACCAAGTAGTATACTACATACTAGATAGGTGGGACTTGATTACCTAACATTTATTACGAATGATTTTAACTGGGACAAGATCATTAATTCAGACACCCCTGAGATCATAATGAAATAGGAACTTGGTGCAAACCCTTAGTCGCCCCACCAAAGTTTCTCTTCTAAAACGCGAACTAGGACTGTCAAATCAAGTTTTACAGAGAGACGTAGAACTGTAAAATAGAATTTGACAGGTTCAGAGCCATTGCGCTAATTTCTCTCATGGACAAGGATCTTCTTGTCACAAAAGGCGAATTCTCCTTGAGAACGGAGAGTAAACAGAAAGTCCTTTAGTTCTAGACTAGAGAAAGATAGCTGAGGGACGGAATAGCTCAATAGCTGAAACGGGCCTCCTCGAAATCCAAAGGGAGTAGTTTCGACCACCTCCAAGATTTATTTATGTTAAGGAGAAGAGTAGATGGGAATGGCCACTGACATATCATCAATGGTGTCGGATCTAGTTCTGGAGTACGTGAGGGGCATCCTGGACAAGTCGAAGCAGGGGAGGAAGCTTTCGGAGCAGGATTACCAGGTCTTACTATCCTATCTCGTAAACAAGAGGATTGACGATCTATCCACGGAAATGAGGGAGGTAAAGGAAGATGTGAAGGGATTGAGGGACCATGTGGACAAGAAGTTTGATACCATGAGAGACTACGTGGACAAGAGGTTCGACACGCTCAGGGACCACGTGGATAGCAGGGTCGACGTCTTGAGGGACCACATGGACAAGAAGTTTGAGGAGTCGAGGCAGTTCACTGAGAGCAAATTTAAGGAATTGAGGGAGTACACGGACAAGACATTTGAGGAACTGAAGGGGAACATGGACCATAGATTTGAGGAGCTCAAGGGTTACGTGGATGTACAGTTCGTTAAGATGAAGGAGTATGTGGATGTACAGTTCAAGCAAATGGACAAAAGGTTCGAGGAATTCAAGGTTGACATGGGCCAGAAATTCGAAGAATTTAAGGCCGACACGGACAAGAAATTCGAAGAGTTCAAGGTTGACATGGGCCAGAAATTCGAAGAGTTCAAGAGCGATACTAGAAGGGAAATGGAGGGATTTAAGAGCGATATGATCAAGAAGTTCGAGGAATTCGAGGCTAGGACCGACAAGAAGATTGACGAGCTAAAGAAGGATATGGACATCAGGTTCACTCAAACCGACAAGAGGCTCGATGACCTGCGAAGCGATATGAACGCCAGATTTGACGAGTTAATAAGGATCCTGAGTAGTAAGAGGGGAGAGTAGGTCCTAGAGGGGATACAACTAGAACTCTCAAGGGGCCAAAGGTGTGATCCGAAGCGTGGTACGTCATTTTCGTCACTGAAATAGGGCCTCTCGTGAAACCTTGACTAAGGTCACCATTTTAAGGAGTACTTGCAATATTAATTCACCCTGGTACTGATAATTGATTCCGAGGTAAGTGTCCCGAAGTTCAAGGGAATTTCCATGACTCTCTCCTGTAAAAGTTTCTCTTTGTGGGCCAACGAGGAACGGATGGACATAGTACTTCACACCTTAAGTGTTCCTTCATAGTCCCTGAACATTACTGGTCCATAAGTAGGGTACCATTGGTAGGGTCTCGAGAGTTTAATCAAAGCATCTATCTTGAAATAAAGATATTGGGAGAGGGATCATCACGCATTTTACCTTGAGTTCATCTAAGCTTATCTGAACTTTTGTCCAATCTCTCGCGGAAAAAGTTTCGACGAGGTCCCCGAGTTTAACGTCGCTGTCATATCTCATGATATGGGTTAGAATAGGCGAAATAAACCTAGTATTCCCAGACGAAGAGAGCATGATGAGAGTTTTGAGGAGTGCAGGGATTAAACTTGAGGATGTGTCAATAGTCGAAAAGAGAGACTAATCTTTCCAAGTCAGTCTTTCTTTTTCTCGCTCCAACTTATTTCCCCAAGACTATCAATTGTAATAGTCTCTTAAGATAACTTCAGGTGTTAGAGAATATCCGCAAGTAATATCATAATAACTTGCTTAGGTAACTATTTGATGTAAATATCCTTGCTATTTTCTCCTCGTTAGTTTCGTCATCATCAGCAGGATTTAGGACCACTATATATAATTTTTTGGAATTTTTGAAATTAATATCCACGAATCCTTCCTCCTTGGCCTTCTCATTGATCTGGTACGTTGCTTTCTCCTCCGAATCCATGACCTCAACCTCCTTATCTAATCCTGGATAAATAAGTATCGCGGTAAGAGGATTGTATTCATAAGCATATGCCATGAGTTTAAATCTGCTAGAGGTAATATATCCAACCTTGCTAGAATATTTGCATTCGACTAGTACAGAATTTCCAGCTACCAATGAGAGATCAGGTCTACCTCTGAAAATCTCAGTATTATCTAAGTCATCAACGGAGTCCAGTTGCGAGAAATCTAGATCGCTATTAAGGATTAAGCTAAGTCTTCTGTTTCCTTTCTTGGCCACATATCTTCCGTTTTCCTTCGCTACATCGAATCCTTCCCTCTCTAGATATTTAACGAAAATGAAGAAAACGTAAAGCTCATACAATTTCCACAAAATCACTTTAAGCATTTTCTTATTCATAGACGGCGCCTTCTGAGTAGAAATGCCCAAGGAAAGTTCCTTTAGCTGAGATAATGTATAGTAGAGATTGAAAGTCTCCCTTAGCCACTCGGGATCGTAATCTGTCAAAGGTCTAAAATATTCTCCCTTAAAGTAGCTGAGACCTTTCCTTAGCCGATCCAGTCTAGTTTTCATCCTACCCTTCACGCGAAAGTATTTGATTTCCTCTCGAACATCCTTTATTTTATTGTAGTATTGTAAAGCTGTACTATATATACGCTTCAAGAGATAATTCATGATAGCGTACTCCGGCGCATCATACCCCTTTATGTAAGTATAGTACGCATAAATTCCCCTTGACATCACAGGAATGCTTCTAGGTAAATCAATAGCTCCCATAGGTTCGCGATCATAACTTATTACAAATTCCCTATAGGTTAGCCTGGCTTCGATGGCCTGCTCGAGGTAGGCCAAAGCTCTATCTACGATCCATGTGGTCATGGATGACAGAATAAAGTATTTAGTTATTTCATTAATTTCTATGTTCTCTAGGCCCTGGGTTAACAGTCTGTCTAGGTCTATATCTCCCCTGTAAGCTAGGTAATACTTACCCACTTTCTCAATTAGTTGTTTGTCCCTGATTAACATTCTTCTCACATTCTTCAAAGTATTTATTGTAGTTCTCCAAGTCCTTCAAGTTCACGGTTCCAAGCGTGCTTCTTAATATCTCACGAAATATATGTATATCTTTATTTTGAGTAGAATTATAAATATTTATTGCCTTCTTGAGGGACGCAGGCGATATATTAAATCCGGATCTGGTATCAAATCCCTCAAGTAAGTCACCTCTAGGTCTTGACGAGAATTTCTCTCTCAGACATTTTATAATGTCCTTTATCTCCTTATCTACTTGAAGATTTAGTTTCGATATATCCTCAATTCCCTTTGGGTACTCAAATTGAAAAACAAAGAACCTTCTAGTCAGTGCACTACCAATGTCGAAGAGATTCCTAAAGTCTATTAGGTTCATGGTGGCGATTATTCTTAGCCCAGTCAGTGGTTTATCTCCCAATCTCTCGTAATTCTCTAGGAATCTTCTAGCTTCCTCATCCACGTTATTCCCGTAACTCTTAATCTCATCAACTAGGGAAGATGGTAACTTCCAATTGCTAAGTTCGGTACTGGAAAATATTGTGAAAAATTCACCAAACGCCTTATCTATGTCAGCTCTATTTATCTCGTCTATTATTATCGCGAAGCTATTTGCGGAAGGAATTTCGGCCGCCCTATTATATGCTTTCACTAGCAATCCGCTCTTCCATATAACAGAACCTGCCTGAATGGTTTCACCACCTATAACATCTCTCCTAAACCATAGTGAATTTGCAGTCGTTATTGTATAGCAATTGTCTCCAGCGTAATAACGGGCGAGACGTGTAGCCAGTTCAGTTTTTCCGACACCTGGGGGGCCTACAAACAGTACATTTCCACCACGCATACTCTCCTTCAAGATTGAGCTAAACTGAGTTGTCTCTAGTCCAGTGCCTAGATAAAGGTCATTTAGGACTATGTCTCCAGTCTTAACGCAGCTGATTTGGGGTTTAAATTGAAGGTTTCCAGTTGTTAGGTTTTGGAGAGAGGATAACTTTCTCTCCTGAGATGCGCGGAGTTTTTGATAGATATCCCTATAGAAGAGTAGGGTATTCCTTATCTCGTCCTTTTTTGGTTTAATATATTCATTTAGTAAGTATTCCATTACTTCTTTTTTACGATAGCAATTATTGGCATTTAATGATATTTTCCCATCTGTTAACGGATCAAACGAAATTTCATCAAAAGACGCCCAATTTTCAAAAGGCTTGTCCCTAAGCTTTTTGTGAATATATAGGACTTTCATTCTAACGCGCATTTTCCATATTTTATCGAAACTAACCTCTTTCCAATACGTAAAATTTCTAAAAATATCATAGTTAATGTCCGTAATTATTCCAAAACCAAAGAATGATTTATTTAGATAAAATATTGCAAAAAGCGGGTCTACTATATTCCCGTCTTTAATTTGTTTTCGATAGGCATCGACTAAAGTTCCATATTCGAAATGTGTCTCCTCGTCCGGAGTACTCTTTGACTTGGAGCTAACTGTATCCCCCCACAGCATGTAACTTACTTCTGCTTCTAAAGAATATCTAAAAGAGTACATCCAATGTTCATAATTATCCTTGTTTCCAACAAAAACACATATTGGATTTGGTTCTTCTCTAGCAGAATTTTCCTTAATATCGGTTTGACTAATTATCTTTTTATCTATTAGACTTATTATTCTATCAATCGACTCATTTAGTTCTTTCTCATTGTTCGTAGTGAGATATGTATCCAGATATTCCAAGCCTTGTCTCAACTTAAACCAATCATCATACATAATTTTATTGTGAATCTAAGAAGATTTTAATTTTTGCTCTAAATGTACTTCTTTAAGAGGTATCGTATGATTAGGTCAAGTACTACTATCTCATTACTCCTCGGTTAAAATTAAGTTCAAGTATAATATATATTAATAACATGGTTACGAATAGATATGGTATAGAATATTTCAAAAATAACTGCAATTCCCAGGATACACTGAATAATAGTTGACAAACCCGTATAAAATCTATATAATGAGCAGATATGTAACTATATATCGAAATAAACTCAAAAAATTATTATTTGCTATATTAAAATCCATTTCTGATTAGCCTGGGATTGTGATAAAACAAAAATTAGAATTAGTTTATTTGAATGTCTGCGTTAGAAGTTTCAAGGGATACCTGTGTTGCTCCTCCGTTCATAGATCCTGTGAGTATTTGATCGTTGATATTTTGTACGTTTGTTAGTGGTAAGGTGTAAGAGATGGCACCGTTACTGGTCATGGCAGACACCTCTATGCTTGAGGATGTTGGAGTCGTGAAGTAGATATTACCATTGGAAGTAATAAGGGAAATAGATCCGCCGTCTAGAGTGGAGAACTGGGCTTGTATTGCCCCATTAGAGGCAGTCACACTCACAGAGGTTGGAGAGTTTAACTGAAGAATTACTCCACCATTTGATGTTTCCGCCTCAACACTAGTTGCAGAATTGGATATTATCTCGATGTTACCGTTACTGGTTATGGCCGTAATACTGGTTACGTAGTTGTTCGAGATGTAGATGTTAGCATTGGATTTCTCAATGACTATCTGCGTCACTGTTGGAGGAACAGTGATCGTGGTGTTCCCTACTTCGGAGGCGGAACCCTGAATTACGGCTTCGCTCCCACTATAGGAGGTAGATAATTGCACGTTTGAATTCACCTGGAATTGACCAGACACGATTGAGATAGATCCGCACACATCAAGGACTTCCACCGCGGTAATTGTGGAAGAGGTCGATGAGCCTGAACTACCGGAGCTGGAGGAGGTTGTACTTCCAGACGAGGATCCGCCTGTAGATGATGAGGACTGTGTGCCTTGTGTCGATGTACCAGTGGAAGTACTCTGTTGACCCCCCTGATTGGTAGATGTGCTTCCAGAGGATCCACCGTTACTTGACGTACTTGTAGATGGAGGAGATGTGGTTGTAGATGGAGGAGTAGATGAAGGTTGTTGAATGGAGTGAGATGCCGGGGAGAACAAGTATAATCCTGTTACTGCAACAACTCCAATTACAATTATGGCCGTGACAAGAACAATGGTCGAGGAAGCACCTATAGATCTTATCTTCCTTCTCCTAACTCCCAAAGATTTAATATTTAGAGTAGAAGTTCCTTTTTTCATTGGATAGTAATTGCATAATTGGTTAATATGTTTACCTTCATATTTGCTTCAATATCCTAAATGGATAGGTAAAAAGATAGAGATATCTTATGATATTGTGTTTTACTTGAATAGTCAATATATTCTCAGTATTATTAAATCATTTTTAGAGTTTTACGACAGATCAGACTTTCCATAATTACTTTGGCCAATCACTTGTATATGTTCTCCCATGCGAGAACACAGAAACTAGCATTACTAAATAAAGGGGAATACTTGTATTTTAATCAATAAAATTAAAAATTAATAAGTATAAGTTATGGTCACAGTTTCTGAAGCTCCATTTATTAGATTGTTATTACCAATCTCTATATTTATGTTGCCCGGTAATACTGGAAATACTACAGTCCCACTTGTACCTACGTTATATGTCTGGCTTGTTATTGTTTGTCCATTATTAGTGGATTCTACTATTGTAACAGTTGTTTTGCTTGTGGTTGAAGACAATACATTAACAGTTACGTAACCAGCATAATTTGAAGTGAATGAAATTGTGCTATATTGACCAGCAGGTTGATTTACAGAATAATCATTTGCAATTGTATTTGTATCTTGTAAGTTAACGATTGATTGCAGTTGTTGATTTTGGTTAGTGAGGCTATTTACCTCATTTTGCAGTGTTGTTATTTCATTTAAAAGCGCCGTTACATTTGAGTTGCTTGTGGTCACAGGGATTGAAGTATTAATTGTTCCCATACCGAAATAAAAGAACAAAGATACTATTGCTATAATTCCCAGAATAATTACAACTCCTACTATTGCTAATTTCTTCATATGAGCGTAAAGTGAGATGAAGCCACTATATAAAGCTTATTTATCGTCAATAATATGTATCCAGCAATATCGCTAAATTAGACAAAATAATATTTAAGGGTCAGGATGGGTCTATCACACGAGTAAACGTGAAGATTCCTCTTCCTGTCCTGACCCGTATTATGATTTACTTTCTTGAACTTAATAACCTTAAGTCCAGGTTCTGGTCGCTAGAGAAGTTGGAAGCCCTAGCAGGCTATTTCCTCGGGCTCTCGCCCGGGAGATTTAAGGTCCCTAGCACAGTGACATCATGAAGTTACAAATTTTGGGATTAGGTCGCGTTCCCACAGGAAGAGCCCCACCGAGTACCTCATCATCTCAAGGCTCCTATTCACAGCCTTCGTAGCTCTCTTAAACCTCACGAGCCTATCGCGAAGCAATAAGTGAAGGGACTCGTTGGGGTTCATAGGTGACACGACGGTGTGTTTCGGCAAGAGGAAGTATGCGTTGTTGTCACTTACCCAAGTCCCCTTTTAAGGTAGATATCTAAGTTCTTGAAAGGTCTCTCCCCTGTCGCCCACGGAGAAGGCAACGTACATGCTCTTGCTTGAGATCAGGAAAGTGAAGACCCACACGTAGAATGCCTTCGCGTTCCTCTTCACGTAAGTCCACATCTCATCAACTACACGCCCTCCCCCGCGACCTTCTTCGCGCCACACAGGTCGATGAGCTTCGCGTACCTCTTCCCACCGTACCTCTTGATCTACGTGAAGACCGTCCCAAGGGGCACCTGGAGTACCCTGGAGATCGCCCTCATGCCCATCCCAACCGCGTACATCTTGAGCGTCCTTTCCCTCACGCTCTTGTCATAACGATGCGTAGCTCCATCCACCAACTGTCTCCCGCAGTTCCTGCAATA
Organism: Metallosphaera sedula DSM 5348; assembly: GCF_000016605.1. Lineage (NCBI taxonomy): Archaea > Thermoproteati > Thermoproteota > Thermoprotei > Sulfolobales > Sulfolobaceae > Metallosphaera > Metallosphaera sedula. The sequence continues at coordinate 951,251 of NC_009440.1, forward strand.
CTCCTGCTTCCCCCTAGACTTACCCTTCTTAACCACGTGGTTCCTACCGCAGGAAGGGCAAGATATCTCCCTGTAAACAGGTTTTCTCCCCCTTTTGCCAATAGTATTACCTTATTATACAAATATTCATACCTATCTGATGGCACTATGGTACCGTCTTACAAAAACTAATTATCGGATGGTGTTGATATAAGTTGGATGTCCCAACCTAAACCTGTTGATCGTTCGACTATGGTCCTAATTACACAAACGATAGTTATTGTGCTCATGATCATATCGACTGCCGTTCAACCCAGTCTACAGAATAATCAGAATTGGCTGGATATTCTTTATCTTCTGGTGGGGAGTACATTAACTCACGGAGGATCAAAAATCTCACGTGGTCAGTGAACATGAAGACTAGTGCCTGAAGGGAATAGTTTTAGTTTCTTTTCGTCATTACACCTTAGTTAAGGCTTAAATACTTACAATGAACAGAATATTATGTCTTATTATTCTTACTTTTCATTTGCTTTCATAAAATTTTGTATTCTTTCTTATATGCTCACATGGATATGCTACACATTACGTGAAAATAGTAATAAAATTGTAAATTCTGAGGGAGATCGCGAAGGCTTTGGCCTTCCTCCACTCACGCGGATACGTCCACCTAGACGTTAAGCCCCAAAACATTTTCCTAAGGAGTGATCCAGGTAGAACTGGGGAGGAGGTGTACAGGGGATTGCAGGGAAACCTTAAGCTTGGCGACCTAAGAACCACGGTGAGAGCAGGTGAGAGGGTAACCCAGGCCACCCCAGCCTATTGCCCTCCAGAGCAGGTTGAGGCTATCATCAAGGGTTCGGGGACTAGACCGGAGATGGACGTTTTTGCGCTGGGAATGACCGGGTATAGGTTACTCACCCTAAGGGACGACAACCCGGCCACGCCTTACCTGGACGAGGCCTTCAACCACATTCCACGCGACCCGGAAAAGGCCCTCGAGCTCGTGAGAAGGGCCAGAGAAAGCCTGGAGAGGTGGACCCCAGTCATGGAGGGTCCACGGGAGCTCAGGGACATCATTGTGAGGATGATCTCAACTCAACCCGAGAGGAGGCCTAAGGCCCACGAGGTCGCAATCGCCTTGAGGGAGAAGTAGAAAGTGATACCTCCAGTCACCTGTGGGGATGCGTGAAACTGATGGACCGACCCGCATCTCATGCTAAACGTGACGTCCAAGTGGCTCGACTTGTCACGTTCCCTTCGCGACTTCAACGGATCAACATAATATTTAAGCTTTATCCATGCTTGGATAAGGTTAATATTTGGAGGTTCCTCAAATTTCAAGGAAATGTCTCAACCAGGTCCAGATCGAAACCAGCCACCTAACTCCCCCTTTAGGAGTAAAAAGTGGCTTATCATCTTCGGCGTCATGGTGGTGGCTCTCGCGATAGCCTTACCAATAGTTTTAATGACCTCATCAACACATGTTCTATCTCCCACCACCTCATCAGTCGACGTCATATCAGCGTCATCTGTCCAAGGTATTTTCGGCGGTTCATGGAGAGTGGCCCTTAACAACACATGTGACCAGGTCATAGAGCGGATACCAGGCATCACCAATATTACCGCATATCAGAATGGAACTACTGTGACACTATCCTGTCCTCATCTGCTCCGACTGTTTCATCGGGAGGTCCTAGTGGGAAACGTTAATGGGACGAACGCGACCATAACAATCGAGGAGATGCAGATAATTGAAAGCGTGGGTAACGCGTCCAACGTAACAATACAGGGCATTGATATCCCAGGTATTTTCCATGTTCCCCAAGAGCCTCAGATGCCGACAGGGTTCATTCTTAAATTAACTAGATATGATGGATACACAATATTATATGTCACGAGAGTATATTCCAATAACACGAGTACGCTGGTTGAAGCAGTTAAGGGCAACGAGTTCATTAGAATAGAGGTGAGTGGAGTCAACGCATCTTTACAGCAGGCTGAAGAATTACTAAAGATTATCTAGGAAATCGAGCTCTCTTTTTCCTGTTTATTCCTTCAAGTGTCGGTGTCAGGGAACTGGAAGTAAGAACTTATTTACCTTGTTATCGAGGTAAGGTTTTCTAGAGTCGGTCGTGGGTCTCAGTTTTCTAGAAAGGCCTCTTGGAACTCTTGGCCTCCAGATCTGGTTTCTTGACTGTTGACGCCACCTCAAGGATACCTGGATCAGTTGATCTGATCTGCGACATTTCTCTACTCCAGAACTATTCCGTTGTGAGGATGGGGAAACACGGGATTCCCATCAGGAAGTATCCCCTATTCCCGCATCTATTTTTAGGGGAAGAAACTAGACATTAGGAGATGGACAAATCATACTTTGGAACGTATCATCACACCACATTTGAGGAATCCGAAAGAATGAGGGAAACGGCCAAGGAGATGTTTATGGAGGCATTTAAGAGGATACTTGATAGTAACGCGGACCTACAGATCATAGATGTAGGTTGCGGTTTAGGTTTCCTCACAATTCTCACCGCCTCTTATTTCCCTAGGGCCACAATAACCTGCGTGGACGTGTTTACCCAATCATCTCTGAGGGAAAACTCTAGGGATATCCTGGAAAACAATCTCAGGATCGCTCAAGTCCTCGATAGGGTGAAAATCGTTGAGGCAGACGTAACCGAGATTCTCCCCCCAGGGAAATTCGACCTTGCAGTATCCAATCTGGTGCTCCACAACCTAGGGAGAAAGAGATTCGTCGCTTACAGGAATATTCATGACGTGCTTAAACCTGGATCGTACTTCGTAAACGCCGACGGATTCATAAAGAAAAGCCTGTTCGTGGATCCCTTTCGCGATGACATGAAAAGGATTTCAGACATATTTCACGTTGATTTTGTGATAAAACCAGAAACTCAAGGTTTATTCTTCAAATACATCTTGGTTGCACTAAAATCTAAATGAAATGAATAAGTAACGTGAATGGTATTGACACCCCGTGGATGGCGAGAATGGTTGGTAGTCCTCGAGGCTCTTGGTTAACCTCTGGGCTACGCTTCCAGTTCCCTCCAAGCCCCTCATTAGACGGAAACCTGGAAGGCAGACCTTTACGTTCTCATGAACTCTCCACGTTGAACTCTGTCCGGCTGAGACAGAATTCTCAGGACGCAATTAGCAAGTCGCTCAGCTTTAGGTCTCTATTGTTGAGTCCCTAGGGCTTTCAGGACAAATAGGTGACTTCATTCCTGGTCTTGAGACTAGAAGACGTCATGGGGCCAGTTGTCGCTCGTCACTTACGGCCTTGAGAATTCTGGTTAGGAGAGGCTCCTCTCCCTCCATAGTCGTTGAAGAGATGCTAGCATGACGGCCTTCTGTTCAGTCCCTTGAATTCTAGGATTTGTGGACGGATTTGCCGACTACTTTTACGGAAAACTGGTTTTCTATCCTGACCACTTTCAGAACCATGCGTTAACTTTCTAGGTCTCAACGTGCCCCGCCTCCCCTCAACTAGCCTAATGTGGTAGGTTCGTTCACGCCACCATTTTCAGGTAACTCTCAGGTTTATTTATATTCGCGAGAATTGAGACATATGAGTGAGATTACCTCCCTCGTGACTGACATAGTCCTAGAGTACGTGAAGGGGATTGTCGAGAAGTCGAAGCAGGGGAAGAAGATCACGGAACAGGAATATCAAGTTCTCATCGCGTACCTTACTAACAAGAGGATAGATGACCTCCAGGCTCAACTGGATAGGAGAGTTGATAAGCTGGAGTCCGAGGTGAAGGGATTGAGGGATCTAGTAGAGAGGAAATTCGAGGAATCAAGGTCCTACACAGATAAGAAGACCGAGGAGATAAAGCAATACACCGACAGGAGGTTTGAGGAACTCAAGCAATACACCGACAAGAGATTCGATGAGATGAAGCAGTACACGGACTTAAGATTCGAAGAACTCAAGCAATATACCGATAAGAGATTCGAAGAACTTAAAGAGTACACCGACAAGAGGTTTGATGAGATGGAGAAGAGGTCTGAGTCAAGGTTCGATGAGCTAAACAGAAGAATTGACGACTTACGTAAGGACATGAACGCAAGGTTTGACCAATTGATAGCAATCCTTACCAAGAAGGAGAACGGATAGACTAAAAGTCGTAGATGAAGCCCTTCGACTTCTTCGGTTGGCTTCACCTATATGGTTCCTACTTTTCGGGGAGCCGTGCCATTAGGAGATGTGGATTGAAGTATACTCTTGTCCTTCCCCACGATTTATCCTCAAGTACTGAGATAGAGCCAGAAGTTGATTGGACCAACCAGGGACACGATACAAGGTGAACTTCTCATGACCGCCCCTATCGCTCCTCTATAGAACCAGTAATCTACATACAACTATATACTTTCTGAATTCTCTATACAATACTTGTATAAACTCTGTAACGATCAACTCATGATAAAAATGGGATTTAATGGAATTGAGGGAGCAATAAACGTTCCGGGAGAAATTCCCTGGGAGATAGTGGTACTTTACTTTCTAGGCGCTCTTCTTTTTGTTGTGTATTACGGGAGGAAGACAGGAGGTCTCAGGTCCTTCACCACGATCGACCTGGTTTACATAGGGATAGGTGGAGCTTTCTCGGTAGTGTGGGAGTTCTACATTGGTAGTTTCCTGGGAAGGTTCCTTCCAAGCACGCCGTTCGTGAGTGTAGGTTTCTGGGGTAGGCTTATCATTGTCTTCATCATAGCTGCCCTAGTCAGGAAGGTGGGTGCGGGGATGTTTACCTTGCTCGTGTATAACCTATTGGGCGACCTTTTCCATTACGGTTTCGGTGGAGAACCCATGTACTTCATTTACGAGTCGCTAACCTATGGACTTTTCGTGGACATAATGATCGCGGTAACTGGAGGCCACCTCTTTGGGATAGGGAAGGAACTAAGTAATGGAGCAGGCGAGGCTACGGCCACAAGGACCACCACGATTCTAGGTGTGATACAGGGCGCGATCCTTGGCTTAACGTGGGCGATTCCCGATCCAGTATTCTACAGCGCCTTCTTTAGCCCCTTCCTCTACGGTTCATACGTGAACTGGGCTCACATCCTCTTTAATCTAGGGGCCTTCATGCCTGGGGACATCGTCATGGGTATACTGGCCTCAATCCTGGCCGTGAGGATAGCGAGGGCAGTGGGTCAGTGAACTGGTGGTTCTAGCTTGTTTGTAAGGATAAGGGACCTTAAGGTAACTTATCTGGGAAGAGGAAGGCCCTCCCTTCAGGTGGACAGCCTGGATATCAAGGAGGGGGAGTCGGTCCTAGTACTCGGCAAGTCCGGTTCAGGGAAGTCTACCCTGGTGAGCTCCTTGAATGGTGTGATCCCCAACCTAATCTCGGCCAAGGTTGAGGGAGAGATCACGGTTTTCGGGAGGGACCCCAGGAAGACACCTGTTCACGAAATGGCCAAGCTAGTGGGAACCCTCCTGCAGGACCCTGAGGCTCAGGTTTTCCATCACCTGGTTCGAGACGAGATCGCCTTCGGACCGGAGAACTTTGCCCTTCCTAGAGAGGAGATCCTGTCACGGGTTGAGGAGTCCGCAAGGGTCACAGGGGTCTCCCACCTCATGATGAGGGAGACATCCTCACTGTCCGGGGGTGAACTTCAGAGGACTGTGCTTGCCTCCGTCTTAGCCTTGAGGCCTAGGGCGCTCATCCTTGATGAGCCCACGTCCAGCATTGACCCCCAAGGGACAGCGGAGATCCTGGGTCTCCTGAGGTCGCTAAGGAACTCCGGCGTGAGCATGATAATTGTGGAGCATAAGGTTGAGAGGGTTCTGCCTTACGTGGATAGGGTTATCCTAGTGGATGGAGGAAGGGTTGCCCTGAACGTCGAGAAGGCCAGATTAATGGAGCACGTCGACCTGTTAACCAGGGCAGGGGTTGAGGTACCCGAGTATTACCTTCATATGAAAAGGTACGGCGTAACTCGGGATTCCCTCTCGACGTATAGGCGAAGTCCGATCCCCAGGGTGAGGGGTGGGAGCATCTCACTCTTCGCGAGGGTTAAGGTTTGGACTAAGGAAGGAAAGGTCCTAGTCGACACCGAGATTCAACTGAGGAAGGGCGAGATAGTTGCCCTCATGGGAAGGAATGGGGCAGGGAAGACGACTCTCCTGAAGGCGATCATGGGCCTTCTGGACACCAAGTTGAGGAGCGAGGTTCACCTGGTCGTGAGTGGGAAGGACATCTCCAGGTCTAGGTATTACGAGAGGGGAAGTTACGTCGCATATTTACCTCAAAACTTCGACGTAATGTTTGTCAGGAGAACTGTGGAGGACGAGATTAAGGCCTCCTCCAACGATCCAGAGCAATACCTCAAGTTATTCTCGTTGAACCAAGTAAGGAAAGAGGATCCCTTAACCCTATCCTTTGGTCAGAGGAGGAGAGTAGCCATGGCCTCTATCCTCGGAAGGGGGCAGAGGGTGGTCCTGATGGATGAGCCCACGAGTGGACAGGATTGGTATCATAGGGAGAACCTGGGGAAAGAGTTGAGGGAACTGGGGAAGAGGGGAATATCAACGCTCGTGGTCACACACGATTCAAGGTTCGTAGACAAGTTCTGCGATAGGGTGATCGTGATGGACCAGGGAAGAATCGTGACTGAGGGAACGCCAGAGGAGGTGTTCAGAGTGGGGATCGTGACTCCGCCCACTGAGTACCTGGTTGAAGCTGGAACCTGGAATCCGCTGGAGGGATAAAGATGAGTCTCATCACGACCCTTATTAGCTGGTTCCTATTCTTTTATGGAGTGGGGTTTCCGGTGCTCCTCATAGTCTCCGTGGTCAGGCTCAAGGGTTTCATGGAGATAACCAGATACGAGAGTGGGACAGGTTTCATGTACAGGGTAAACCCGGTCACTAAGGTTCTCCTAGGTCTGGCGGTTATGGGGGTTGCGTCGACCACGGTGTGGTGGATAGGTGCACTCCTCACCCTCGCTATCTCCCTGGTTTACCTTACCCTGAGGGACGGGGTTAGAAAGCTCGTGTACCTCTCTGTGGTCCTAGTGAGTAGCCTTATCTCATCTATGTGGAGCGTTGCACCCTACGTTACTCCATCTATCCTGGAGTTGGCCTTCCCGCACCAGAACCTGGTCACGGTGTGGACATGGCCCTCCTATTTCGAGGTTATGGGGTATCAACCCAACCTTACCCTTCAGGCCTTGATGTATGGCCTGCAGATTGGGTTTAGGGTTACCGCAGTTCTCGCCTCTGCCCTGATCCTGGTGTTGACCACAACAACGTCAGACATTTTCAGGATGTTCACGAAGTTGAGGGCACCCCTCTCCTTAACCTTCTCTCTCCTCGTGGGAGTGAGGACTGTTCCAAGGATATTTGAGCTCCTAGACTCCTCCGTGAAGATGCAGTTTATTAGGGGACTAGGTAGGGGGAAACCTAGGATTGTGTACCCCTTCCTTCTCCTCTATTCTGCGATCCTCGCCTTGGTACCAACCATGGTTTACCTCCTGAGGGGAGCCAAAACCATGGCCATCTCTGCGGACACGCGCGGATTTAGGGCCTCGCCAAGGAGGACGGAGATCGTGGAGCTTGGGTTCAGGAAGGAGGACTACGTGATATTTGGTGTAGTGGTGGGGCTCATCCTGTTGGCCATCGTCGCAAACCTGTTGGGCTTCGGTAGATCTGTACCCTACTTAGGTGTCTAGATGAGGTTGGTCTCGGTAGCTTTGTTCCTAGTACTCCTTCCATCACTTCACGTGGTATCTAACGTGACGACCCAGACGGGCACGGCGACCCCTATCAAGCACGTGATCATCGTGATAGATGAAAATCATTCCTTCGATAACCTCTTCGGGGTTTACCCCTTTGGGGTTCCTCCCATAGTGAATAACGTGACCTGTTCAGTGATGAGGCCAGTCAACCTAGTAGATGGTCCAGGGAAATTAATGCAGATAGACGTTCCCTGGATACCTGGAATACCCCTGTACACTCATCCCTTCTACATTAACTCCTCAACTCCACCAGACCCGATCGAGGGGTATACCACATACCACGAAGATTACTGGTACGCCACACAGGATGGGTTCCCCCTCTTCTCGGGACCGCAATCCATGGGGTACTTCTCCTACGAACAGGTTGGGGTCCTTTGGGATTACGCGGAGGAATACGTCCTCTTTGACAACTACTACTCCCCTGTCCTTGACGTGACTGAACCCAATAGGATTGCCTACCTAGTGGGTTTCCCTCCATCATTTCACAACGACGAGGCATCAGGAATTTACTCCTTCAATGAGACCATCATGTACCAGTTAACTGCGCACAATATCTCGTGGGGGTATTTCGTATACGACTTGGAGGGAATACCGTGGCCGATCTCCACCCTCAAGGGTGTGTCAGGAAATTTTTACAACCTTAGTGTGTTCTATCAAGACCTTCAGGACGGGAATCTGCCCAGCGTGTCCTGGGTCATGTTCCTTGGCGGGGAGACGGGAAAATACGACATGCATCCTCCCGACAACGTGACCGTTGGTGCAATTGCCTTCTCACAGGTGGTGAATGCGGTCATGAGGAGTAGGTACTGGAACTCGACGGCGATCTTCTTTACCTTTGATGAGGGTGGCGGTTATTATGATCAGGTAACTCCTCCCTTCGTGAACGGGACGTCACTGGGCCAGAGGATTCCGTTACTCGTGATATCGCCTTACGCAAAGGAGGCCTATGTGGACAACTACACGGTGTCAGGTTACACATTGTTAGCCTTCGTGGATTATAACTGGAAACTTCCTTGGCTGACTCCCTGGGTTCAGAACAGTGACCTTCAGGGTCTTCTTAACGCGTTCGACTTCTCCGCGATTAGGTCACCCATCATTCTAACCCCAAGTAACTGGACCTACCCTGTTCCCCTACAGTACCCGGTGAAGTACGGGTACGTGGCTACCGTGAACCACCAAGTGGATCCCTCGCTATACTCCTTCTCCTTTCCCGTGTACATCTTTGTGATTTTATTCGTGTTAGTCGCAGTGGTCATGGTGAAGAGGAGACGGTCTCGTAAGGTGTCTTAATTCGTGGAGAGGGAAGAGGTGCATCTCGAGTCTCGAAGAGCTCTGGGTTATGTTGTCGATACTCGGTGAGGTCGAATCGGTCAGGCGAGATGAAACAATAGATAAACAAGCGTGATTCATTTCATGAAGACAAGGCTCGAGTCTCAAACCCAGTTTCCAATCAGTGTAGAGAGAACGTAAAGAGTCCCAAACAACATGAAAATCTGGGAGGTTTCCGCTGGAGAATCGGGCGGGAGTTCCCTAGAAATCTTAAGCGATCTTTTAGCCACGACGAGGCTGGTAAGAACTGATATCAGGCTAGTTGGGGGAAGTAACCTCGCCATCACAAGCATTACAATAATGACATAAGGAGATAACATGGAGAACAGGTACAATCTCCTCGAAAAATTAGGGAAAAGAATTGCAAGCGTCTTTCCTCCCTTTCTTTTATCGCTCTCAACATCCCTTAGGTTATTTACCAAGAGAACGCCGGCAATTGGAAGAGCCAGTGGGACTCCATCCAATACTCCGGCACTTGAGATCATCCCCGTGGAAACGTAATAGCTTCCAAGCACGATCAGGTCATATGTTATAAAGACCAGAACCTCCCCAAGCGCCCTATGCTTCAGATTGAAGGGGGGCCCATTATACATGTATAACAGGAGAACACCCAATAGGCCCAAGGGTAAGGCTAAGGGCCTATAAAGGGTGAGGTAAATGGCTAAGGACAACCCCATCACCCCCAACGCTATACCCAGGATTAAGGTTCCCCTCTCGCTCATGACCCCATGAATTATTGGGTGAAGCCTGTAACCCGTGTTCTCCCTTGTATCTATCTCCTGAACGTAGTCGAAGTAATCGTTGAGTACGTTCACTGAAGCGTTGAGCAGGACAGTTCCGAGGAGCACTGCGACGTAGAAAAGTGGATTAAACGTTCGAAACATGTAATATCCCAAGGAGAAACCAAAGGAAGTACAGATGGCGGGCATAACGAAGGACCAAGGTCTGCTTACCATGAAGATCTTTTTAGAACTTGTTATGAACCCTCTCATGGACACTTCAAAGGCCATGGTCAAGGAAGGGCCGTCATTCCTGGACCTATTCAACTCAACTGTTGATACCATATTAAAATTTTATCATATTAAAATTTATAGTAATTTTATGATAGACATCGCCAAAATTTTTAACCTTGTTTAGTGCTTTGATCGTAAGGTCGAGATTTTCAATGATTATAATACGGAGCGGATCATAGGTTACGTGACGCAGGCCGGTCTCCTTCAACTGGAGGAGATCTATGGGAAGGATGCCGTTGAACAACTGAGAATCAAGAGTGTGGAGGAACTGGTGAAGGTGTCCCTCAGAGTACACAGGGAGGATCCCGGTTCATGAAGAGGGCAGTGGAGGAGAGGTACAGGGGAATTAAGGAGTGGCATGAGAAGAACAGGATCTTGATTGAGTAATACTTTTTCCTGCGACGTTCCCAAGAGCACTACTTGGACCCCTGTCTTTAACTGGGGAGTTAAAACCGCGAAGCAAGCAAGGTTTTAATCTGGGCCTCCTCCCTTTTCCCATGAAGGGTTCAACTCTTCTTCTAGAACTACTGAAGGATTACGACGTGGATAGGGTTTTTGGACTTCCTGGAGAGACATCTATCCCATACTACCCCGAATTCGCAGAGCTTCAGGTGATAACTAGGGATGAGAGGAACGCCGTCTACATGGCTGACGCCTATGCCAGGGTTAGTTTCAAGCCGGGAGTGGTTGAGGGACCGAGCGTTGGCTCGCCCTACATGTTACCAGGTGTGATAGAGGCATACAAGTCCTCCTCTCCCGTGATAGTCATCACCACGGATACTGACCTCTACGGAGAGAGGATGAACATGTTGACTTCCCTGGATCAGACAGCCCTCTTCAAACCCTACACCAAGGAGTCCATCACCGTGACGAAGGCAGACGACCTGTCCCACGCCGTGAGGAGGGCCTTCAGGTTAGCAACCGGAGGGAGACCTGGACCAGTTCACCTAAGGATACCCCATCATGTACTCGAGGAGGAGGGATCCATCTACCTCCCACCGCAGAGGGAGTTCTCCAGGTATCCAGCTCAAAGGCCCGTCGCAGACCGGGATGCGGTGAGGCTCGCGGTCTCAGCCCTCCTGGACAGTTCCAACCCGGTCATTATCTGCGGTCAAGGAGCACTGTACTCCAGGGCGTGGGATGAGGTCGTGGAGTTGGCTGAGCTCATGGGAATTCCAGTGGGTACCACCATCACGGGGAAGGGATGCATCTCGGAGCTTCACCCCCTCTCCATAGGGGTAGTGGGAGGAAGAGGAGGGACTAGCTTTTCAAATTCCTTTCTGGAGGAGGCCGATCTAATCTTCCTTGTGGGATCAAACACGGACTCAGCCAACACAGATAGGTGGAGATATCCTCCCAGGACGAAGACCGTGATCCATCTAGATGTGAGTGAGGCTGAAGTGGGGAACAACTACAACTCCATAAACCTGATAGGGGACGCTAAGGCAACGCTTAGGGAGATAATCAGGGAGGTAAGATCCCGGGGAGTGAAGAGAAGGGAAGTGAAAGTGAATAGGGACGAGTTTGAGGCCAGGGTGAGGGAGATTGCCTCCATGTCCGGGGAAAGGGTCAACCCGGTCAGGTTTGTGAAGGAGTTGGAGAGGAGGGTTAGGGATCAGGTAATAGTAGCAGACCCTGGGGTAGGTGCAATTTACGTCTCCGCCCTTTTCAGAACTGGGAAGGCTGGAAGAAACTTCGTGTTCAACTACGGCCTTGGGGGACTGGGTTACGCGATACCTGCCTCAGTTGGGGCCCAACTGGGATCTGGTAGACAGGTTCTTGCCATGACCGGGGATGGTAGCTTTGGGTTCTCTGCGGGAGAGCTGGAGACAATTGCTAGGTTGAAAAGTGACGTGGTCTTGTTTGTGTTCAATAACTCCAGTTTCGGCTGGATAAGGGCAGAAATGAGGATTCAGGGTAGGGATGTGAGGGGGACCGACTTCTCGTCGCTGGATTACGTTAAGATAGCTGAGGGATTCGGGCTCAGGGGTTACAGGATCTCCACGGACCAAGAGATAGGCGATGTGTTGGACGAGGCCATGGAGAGCACTCCCAGTCTGGTTGAGGTAGTCGTGGATCCTGAGGATAAGTTCTACCCACCTGTGGCACACTGGGCTAGGGCACTACTCCACGACGTGAAACATGTATATTGAGAGGATGAAGTAACGAGTGGTGACATAATCTACGCCTGTTTCCCGCGATCGTGGAGTCATGATAGTCTTTCCAAGATTCATCGAGAAGTTCTTTTTCCATTTCCTCCTTCTCTCACGAGTTGTGTCGTTCAACTTCTTTCGTCTAGATCTCTCGACGTCGGAGGGATAACTGAGAAGTAGAAAGAGTGACCAATTCCTTCGACTAAAAAAGAATCCCTTCACGATTTAGGGGAATATCCGAAGAGCCTCTCAAGGTATGCCTGCTCCCATCTGTCCTTCTGTAGTGTATATTCTCTCTTGAGCTGAGGATCCTTCGCAGGCTTTGGCGGTTGGGTTGTTAAGTCTAGTTGGAACTGGAGGCTCTGGGTCTCAAGTCTTCCCTCGAGATTACCCATATAGGCCCAGCCCACAAACGCATACTGAACGGGAACTTTCTCCGTTACACCCTCCATCTCCAGAATCTTGTTGGAGGCGAAGAGGGCGCTCTCGAAGGCGATCTCCTGGTTCTTAGGGAAGGGTAACTTCGCTGCATCTCCCACTGCCAGGACGTCATCATACTTCGGATGTCTCAAGTCCTGCGGTGACCTAACCTCGACGAACGGCGTTCCTAGTCCAGCCTCCTCCACGAACCTGGGAGCCCTGTTGGGCTCCAGGAGGGCAAGTATGGTATATCCATATCTCTCGCCAGACTTCGTGATCACCTCTTTCTCATTCACCTCAACTATCTCCTGGTTAGTCACAAGCTCTATCCCGGCCTTTTCGTAGACCTGCTTCACAACGTCGGCGATGAAAGGCGGTTGTGTCTTATCGTTTGCGTCCACATGTATTATCCTGAACTTCTCCCTCACTCCCCTGTGCTTTAGCACTGTGTGAGCCAGGAGGGCCGTCTCCGTCGGAGCAGGGGCACATCTGTAGGGAGCCTTTGGGGCATAAATCAGGACTGTCCCCTCGTTCTCGCTCCATAGCCTTTGCCTCAACACGTTTACCCTTCCAGGGTCGTAGACCGTGGTGTTCCTCCACCAGTTCCTATCAAGCCCTGTGATCGAGGAGCCGTCATATACGACGCCAGGGGCAAGCACTAGATAGTCGTACTGGATTTCCCTGCTTGTCAGTCCAAACCCTGATTCAGACAGGGTTATCTTCCTATTGTCGGGATCAACCCTTATCACGTTCCCCGCGACCACCTTAATACCCTTCTCTCCCACCTTTTCGTATCCCCTCAGCATTCTTCCGTACTCTTGCTCGCCTGTAAGGAGCAATGGTCTCGAGGGCCCTGTCACGTAGAAGTTATCCTTATTGATCACGGTTATCTCTGCATTTAACTTACCTGCGAGAGTTGTGGCTACTCCCATTCCTCCTATTCCGCCACCAACTATTACAATTCTCTTGGCCATATGTGAGGATCTCGTTAACGGTATTTAGGACTACTTTTAATGAAATAAAGTAGAAAAACTTTTATTCCATGAAGGCTATATTATCTGTATATTTTTCTAAAAACGTTAGAATCTTTCAGAGATTTCCTTTGTTAACTAATTATGACTCTGAAACTAAGCTAGGTCTAGGGTTACACGAGATTTGAACGCGGTGGTGAGGAGTGCGGGAGGATTAGTGAACCATTCGTTAGGTAGATGGAGCTCCCAGTAGGTCTCCATTTCATGGGATCCGAACATCTCCACTACTTACCGGAAAACTTGCTAATTAGATATCAAATTTACCGGAAAACTTGCCAGTTAACACTCAATCTTTTAGGTAAACTTGCCACTTTACTATCATGTCAATGATATCGCAGATGAGCTTTCAAAACCCCTGGTGGACTCAACCCTCATCCATTGATGATGACGATCACGTGAGGAGGGCAAAGTATTACCTCCCACCCGTGAGGGAGAACCTGCTTATCCTAGGTCCGAGACAGGTGGGGAAAACTACTTACATGAAGACCGTGATCAGGGATCTACTGAGGGAGGTGGAGCCCAGGAAGGTGTTCTATTTCTCCTGCGACTCACTCTCCAGGAAGGACGAGTTAATCCAGCTACTTAACGAGTATCGAACCCTTGTGAACGGAGATGAGGCCTTCATATTTCTCGACGAGATCACGTCAGTAGATGCGTGGAACATGGGCCTTCTTCACCTCTTTAACGCAGGTTATTTCAGAAACTCCTTGGTTTACGTGTCTGGATCCTCCTCTCTTAACCTGAGTAGGGAAACTCTCCCGGGTAGACCGCTCAAGAAGGTCGTGTATTATCCGCTCAACTTTAGGGTTTACTTTGACCTTTTTACACGGAAATTGGACGTCCCCACACTCCCCGTGACCAGTCCCCATGAGATCATGAAGGAGGCGAAAAAGCTACTACCACACCTCTCGGCCCTCAACAAGGCCCTATTAAGTTACGTTGAAAGGGGAGGATTCTTCGCCACAAATCTAAGCTCTGCCTCGCTGTATGAAACGTATAGGGACACCGTTCTAAGCGAGATCGCGAAGACTGGGAGGAGTGAGGCCCTCTTCAAGCAGGTGATTTCCAGGATAATCGAGAGTTATGGTAGCAGAATTTCAGACAACGGGATATCCAAGGAGATTTCGGCATCCCACACGACGGTATCTGAATACCTGGAGCTATTGGAGAGGTTGTTCATTACGAGAACCTATAGGAAATGGGAAAATGGGAGGGTGAACTATAGGTCCTTAAAGAAGGTCTACATGATAGATCCCTTCCTTTTTAGGGTAATGAAGAGGTATTCCCTGGGGAAGGACCTGGAGACGGAGGACATACCCCACGTGATCGAGGGAATAGTTGGGGAGCACCTATCTAGGGAGTACGCAGAGAGCCTCTTCACCTTCTTCAAGGACGGTAGAGAGATCGACTTTCTAGTTAGGGGGATTGGGATTGAGGTTAAATGGAGTGAACGGGTGAGGTCTAGGCCTAAAGCACCAGAGTACGTTCTTACCATGGACGAGTTTGATGAGGAAAGGAGGTTAATTCCCGTGTCCCTATTCCTTTACCTCATTTCCTCGGACAAGGTGTTTTACGACCTGGGTTAGACTTGAGGGTGAAAGTGGAACAGTCCCAGACCCTGGTCTACGCAGTCCCAGACTAGAATTTAATGGGACTAGACTTCACTCGTCACTAAGCCCTATTCTGCATCGCGTTGATAGTTTCAAGTTAGAACTACCCCCGTCAAAAAATTCCTTTCTTAGTACCTTTCAAGTCACTTCATGATAGAATTGTAATCTTTTGATTTTACCCAGATCATACATTGAAATTAATGTTTAGTACCAACGGATGTATCTTTAAAAAATTCACACTCTGTTAACAAAGCTTAAGATCTATTTTTATACAATTATAGTGATGTATGTACAAGAGTTAAATCCTACAGGAAACGTGGGTTTAACCATTTTTCTTTCTCTTGTACCACTGATCACCCTTTTTATATTGCTCATGGTCTTCAGGCTTACCGCTTGGTTAGCCTCAGTTATTGGAGCTATCGTGGGGATAATTGACGCTATAGCGGTTTGGAGAACTCCACCATCCCTTGCCCTGACCTCGTTCCTCATAGGTGCCCTAACTGGGACATGGGCCATTTCATGGATAGTTTTCTGGGGGCTAACATTCTACAACACCCTGGTTCTCACGGGGAAGTATGACGCGTTTAAGCAATGGGTTCTCAGGAACGCCACGGAGGATTCCAGGATACAGGCAATCCTCCTAGCTTGGTCCTTCGGTGCCCTGTTTGAGGGGTTGGTCGGCTTCGGTTACCCGTGGGCACTCGTGTCCCCTGTCTTAATCGGGATAGGATTCGAGGAACTTACTGCGCTAAAGGTGACGGCTATAGCGAATAATGCCCCAGTGTCCTATGGTGCCCTGGGGACCCCCGTAATAATCTTGTCAGCGGTGACAGGTCTTCCCCTACTTTTCGTATCGTCATCCGTGGCGAAGATAGTCGCGATTCTAGCCCTTCTGCCTCCCTTCCTCCTTGCCTACCTCGTGGATGGATGGAGGGGGATCAAGGACGTGTGGCCCTTTGCCCTACTCGCCTCAATCTCGTACATTCTAGGCCAGTATCCCATGGCCTCCTTCGTTGGCCCATATCTTCCTGATATCACAGGTTCCATGGTCTCCTTCCTTATCCTTCTGGGATTCCTTAGGATTTGGAAGCCCAAGAACATTGTGTCCAAGACAGGGAAAGTTGAGAGATCCTCAGTTCCAGGGATAGGTAGGTTCTGGTTGGCTGTGTTGGCGGTGGTTATAGTGGTCACCCTCTGGACTGGACCCTGGTCCCCCCTCACCAAGTTGAACCTGGGGACGCTTGAACTTCATGCCTACTCTCAGCTCTATCATAAGACCGTGGCAGTTTCCTTTGCGTTCAACCCAGCGGTAGCAGGAACGGCAATATTCATGGCGTGGCTTGTCTCTCTTCCCATCCTTGGAGCAAAGCCCTCCACAGTCAAGGAGGCCCTATCCAGGTCCATTCACCAGTACTGGGGTGGAATACTCACGGGAGTCTTCGTGGTGGGACTGGCGCTTGTGTTCAACTACAGCGGGATGGCTTACTCCCTGGCCTGGAAGGCTGCAGATCTCTCCACCTTGTTCATCGTGGTCTCACCAATCTTTGGATGGATTGGATGCGCCCTCTCAGGCAGTAATACTTCAACCAACGCCCTATTTGGGGCATTCCAACTAGCAGTTGCCAAGGTGACGGGATTGCCTGTGGGACTAACTCCTGCTCTTAACTCTGTTGGAGCTGAGGTTGCTAAGCCGATTGCGCCACAAACTCTGAGTGCTGGGGTCTCCACCACGAGTTATGTGAGGAAGGAGGGGATAGTGGCTAGGAATAACCTACCGTGGACGATTCTTCTCTTGGTTTATCTCATCCTCATAGGCGTGCTATACTACCTTCTCGTCCCAGGTCTTTTCACTGGTTGATTTTTTATTTGTCGATAATTAGGTGATTAAGCATGACAGATCAGGTAAAGGTTGAGATAGATCCCCTGGTTAAGGAGAGGTACGGTGTTCTCTTCGGGAATAAGAACGTTAATGGAAAGGTAGTAAACGTTGAGCAGGTCATAGGGGAACTAACCCTCGAACTGAGGGGAGAAATAGAGAGGGCCATGTGGGAAAGGAGGAAGCTACTGGACTCTCGGAGAGAGGTTCGAGATAAATACTCATTCCCCCCAATGGAGGAGAAGTTCACACATCCAGTCACGGGAGAAGTGAGGACATTTCGTGAGATAGTTCAGGGACTCATAGACAATCTTCTGGACAGGAACACTCCCCTCAGGTGGAGGTTAAACGAAAACCTCCCAGTTCCTCCGGAGGTGGATCCATTCAAGGTACCTGGTCTGGAAATTACGGGACCTTGGAACCCCGTGGACATGGCCATAAAGCAGATAAATGCAGACGTTTCCGCAACCATGGGACCAGATGACGAGGACGCGGCTCCGCCAGACTTCATTCCCTTCGGTTCGCAGGAGAAGGAGGTGGGGCTCTACCTCTCAAGGGTCAACGAGCACATGATACTATCTGGGGAGATCTCTGAGGTCGAGATAACGAAGAAGGGCGAAAGGAGGAAGTATAGGATTAATAAGCCTAGGGAGAGGTGGCCCACGAGTATTCATAGGGTTCCGGGGATGCACTTACTAGACTTTCACGTAAAGGTCAACGGAAAACCTGCGCCGAGCATAATAGTTGACTACGTGATTCACGTCCTTAATGACTTCGAGCCCTTGAGGAAGAGGGGTTCGTTACTCTATTTCTATCAGCCAAAGGTTCAGTTCCCAGAGGAGGCCTCCATAATCGCCAAGATACTCTGGAAACTCGAGAGGATCCTGGGGGCAGAAAAACCTGGAACCCTGATCAAGATGAAGGCGCTCTACGAGGAGGGTAATGCGGGAAGGTTCCTCCCCGTCATCATGTGGTATTGGCGCTTCTGGCTTGTGGGACTTAACGTTGGGAGGTGGGACTACACTGCCAGCCTGATTGAGATGTGGAACCAGAGGGTCCTGCCTGATCCCCAGAACGGTCCGCTCATGGGAATGACCGCGAGGCATATGATGGCCTATCAGAGGTATAACGCCATCCTCAACATCATGGCAGGGGGATCGCCCATTGGTGGAATGAACGCGGTCATGCTTTATGCTGAGAATGATCCCTATGGGCGAGCTAGACACAACCCTGTTACCTTGAGGTCCATGTGGTTAGACAAAATGAGGGAGAGACTTGTGGGACTAATCTTCGTGCCGGAAGGTGAAGTGGAGAGCGTGACCCTTGAGGACATCCTGTCAGGAAAGGTTAAGGGGAAGCTCTATGACGGTTATAGGCAGAGCTGGGTAGCGTCTCCAGACGAGAGGTACGTGAGTGCTGGCAACTTACCCCTGAGGGCGCCTCTGGAGAAGCTACAGGCCATGCTCGTTGCCCCTGAGGAGTGGGAGACCGTGGATGGGAAGAGGGTGGCCCCTAAGGTTAGCAGTGGACTCACCGAGTCGGAGAGGAAACTCTTCATCTCCCTGGGTCTTCTGAACGAGAAAGGGAAGATTACCCCCTTCGTGTTGAGGGATATGACGCCTGAGGGTTTCCTAAAGTTGCTGGGAGGAGACCTTTGGGATGCCCTTTACAACATACCGCCAGGGGAGATCACGGTGGAGAACATTCAACACGCGTTCTACATGGCGGCAAACTACGGCTTCCAAATACTAAATGGAAACCTGGCCGCGGCCATCGACGATTACGTCCTCTTCCCTGGGAGGGTGGTGAGGTTCATGAACGACCTTGCAACCTACAGGATCTTTGTGACCTGGTTGTGGACAGTAGTCCAACATGAGCCCGCAGTGACCAAGGACGGATGGCTCAAGGGTCCAAAACTTACGGAGGACGGAGTCATTCCTGCGGATCCCGTGATTCAGCTCAAGGCCGGAGAGAGATTCACCAAGGAGCATTTCCAGAAACTCTGGGAACTGCACAACCAGTGGACCAGGGCATTCTTTGAGGAGTACGACAGGCTGACCGCAATTAGGATAGTTGCCTCCATAATATCCAAGAGAACAGGGATTAACGTTGATAAGTTGGTTCAGGCCATGATCAGGGGAGAGGCAGAGAAGTTAGTGGGACATCAGACCGAGATTGGGGCGATCCCCAGGATTAGGGAGATTGTGTCCAAGGCCTATGGTGCATATCCTAGATATGTAAGGGAGATCTCGCTAGAGGAGGCATCCCACAAGATCTCGGAAATCGTGGGGAATCATGAGTTGGTGAGGAGGGAACTGGAGAGTATGCAACCTAGATTTGACAGATCGAAGGCACCCCTAATAATGGATGTCTTAAGGAGACAGATGCTGTGCCCCAACTTGATACAACACAGCGGGAGAGTCCTCTTCATCATAGCTGACAAGGACGAGAGTACCAGGGAGAAGATCCTCGAGGCAGTTTACTATCTGGACCGGGAGGGTAGGCCGTTATTCAGGGATATGGGTAGGCCGTCACGCGTGCTATTGGCGAGAGCGGTAGAGGAAGGTAAGATGCCCAAATACGCGCTAGAGGCCCATGATTATGTATATGATATACCGGAATCCTGAAACTTGTCGTTCAAGCTAACATCTTTTCAATCTTTCCTTCTTTCAAGAAATTGATTTTGAGGTATTTCCCCACGTTATCTAGTGCAACACTGAATCTTATAGTCAGGCGAGAGCCCTCTCTCATGAGCGGGAATACTAATTAAGATATTAACAACTAGGAAATAGAGGAGCATATCATTTTACTGTAGCATATGGTAAGCGTCTCCGGCCGTTTAACTTTTCATTTAAACCGACAAAAGAAAAACTAGATGGATTTAGTCAATTGTTCGAGGGTCGCCTTGATTTTCTCGAGTTCCTTCCTCAGCTTCTCGTTCTCCTCGCTGAGAGTCGAGTTCATAGCCCTGCACTGCTCCTCTGTGTAATACCTCGTTATCTTTACGTTTTCGAAGTGAAGTTTCTTTTCCTCCCTGTTGTACCTGGCCTCAACCACGATCTTGACTAGATCTAGCTTACCAATTTTCATCTCAGTCAACTTGTTGAAAAGCTCCTTGTTAAGCTCCGAGATATCCCTTATTATTATCTCACGATCCACTATCCTGCTGAGTGACACGAGGGCTACTCTCCTTAACTTGTCCGCAAATCTTGCAGCTATTATGATCCCAGTGGATAGCTCGAACCTATTCTCACCTAGGGGAGACACCCTAGAGGTAGTCACTTCATATTCCTGTGCCCTCTCCATATCCCTATTAATTTCTTCCGCAGACATAATATAATATATCGAAAATTAAGTTAAAAGGTTTACTCGGTTTACATTGTAGTCGAGAGCGGTTTTAGACCCACGGAGAACCGCAAGATGTCACTTATTCGTCACAGGATCTCGCTCAGGATCTCTTCTTGGGAATAATTTTCCCACATGATTGGGCTTGATTTCAAATCATAAATTCCAGATTGCAATGAGTAGTCCGTATTTGCAGTTAACCTGGCGACGGAAGGCCTGGAGCTCCTCAAGTAAAATTACGAAAGGATCTATTCATTCCATATCCACAGCTTTCCCTCTCTTCTATACCTTTTCCTTACCTCCTGAAAAATCTTCTTAACCGTCAAGATAAACCCCTCGTCTCCGCACATGATGACCCCATCCTCAATTACCTCAAGAAGAAAGGTACTTCCGTCCCTCAACTTTTTCAGGAAAACCTCCGTGTTATAGGCTGTGGGAATGACCCTGGGCTCCTCTATTCTGTAGGCCATACGAAATGCCTCCCTTGGGTCCTTAGGAAGCTTATCTGATACTACCAAGATGTCCACGTCACTGTTATTTGTGTAGTTCCCTCTAGCATATGACCCAAACAGGATCACTAGCCTCGGGTTAAGATCCTGGAACAGATCACACCACACGTCCCTTCACCCAGTTTAGAACTCTTCTGGCACATTCCATACAACGCTCCGCATCTCCCCTATTGTAATAATCCAGAGGTCCTCCCTCGTCGTAAGCATCTGGATAACGTGACGGAATATAATGTTTGTCCAATTCTTGGGCACATTCCAGAACTTCACTGGGAACCTCTAAAGTGACAGCTCGTAATAGGAGTGTTATGGAGTGACCCCTTTCCTCCCTGTGTAGATGGGCTAGGAGGCCCTTGACAGCTTTCTCCGCGCATTGTTGCGACTCATAGCAGGACTCCTCATAGAGTCCGTGCTGATAGTTAACCTCGGCCGATTTAAGATTCCTCTCAGCTTGTCTTAACCAATCACTAGTTCTGCTAGGCATCTAAAGGAAATGGATGCCTGGCTTATTAAATATTCTAATTCAATTCAGGTAGTTATGCGAACGATCCTGCCCTTTCAGATGTGGGATCTCCACTTCTAGATGTGGGATCCTACCTCTTAACTCACTGAAAATTAAATAATATTATTAGACTTCTCTAGCTATATTTGACGTTAAATGAAAACTCAGGCCGTCTCAGCTTACAGGTTAAGGTGGGAATCCTTCATCTTGTACAAGGGAACAAAAAAGATTACAAATTATACTTAGGTAGCTATCACAACTTAGCATCAGTTGATATAATTTAAGATTCAATCAGTTTTCTATCGAGTCAAGGCACTTTAAACTATATTTCAAAGAATCGGATAGGTCCTATTTGTAATCACATCTGATATTCGCCGAAAAACTGTCTAGCATTCATCTTCTTGTCACTTGATCCCCATTATCGAGAGCTGACCATAACTTAAGCGAGTTTGCCCTTGATGATTAATATTTTGTTTATATTAACGACTATACTATTCAAATAACATACCAGCATGTTCACTCTTTGATATTTAATAGTTGATATTCTATATTTCCTGCAAATCCAAATCCATTATTGACGTGTTATTGAAATAAATTGTTAACAAGAATGCAATAAATCATGATTGGCTTTGTAAAGTTTTTAAAAAGAGAACGCTTTGACAGAGCTTATATACTAAATTGATAATTTTGTTATAAACTTTTAATAGATAACCCTGTTCTGGAGACTAAATGTATAAATAAATTCCGGAAGCTTTTAGATTATTATCAGAGAGTTTATAATGATGTTAGTCAAATGCTTAATAAAAGTTTTTAATCCTTTCATATCTTGAGATGACTTTCATGAAAAACGCTTTAATATAACTACTAAATGCAGTAAGTTATGAAACTTCGAAAAGGTATAAGTCGCACGTTGGTAGCAGGTATAATTGTGGTAATTGTTATAATAGCTGCAGTGGCGTTTATTTCCCTATCAAGACATCCCACAACAACTACCCCAGTCAACGTGACCCATACCACTAACACGACCACCACTAAGACTAACGTGACTGTGCCCACAACGAATGTCACATCGATTCCCTCATCAATTACAGTAGACGAGGCAACTCCGCCAGTTAGCGTGGATCCGGCGTCCAGTTTTGACGTTGCTGGGGGAGAATTGCTACAGAACGTGTATCAAACCCTCGTGTTCTACAACGGAACTAATACGTCCAGTTTTGTGGGAGTCTTGGCAGAAAATTACACAGTATTGAACAACGGAACCACTTACGTGTTCCACCTCTGGCCATTTATAACCTTCAGCAATGGTGATCCATTGAACGCAACCGACGTCTGGTTCTCGGTGTACAGAACAATGTTAATGAATCTTGGAATCTCGGTCTACGTTAGTCAAGGACTATCAGTCAATAACGGACTTGGATTTGTAGGGAAGCTACCCAGTGGCGCTACCGGGACTATCGAATTGCCCAACGGTACTCTTCAGGCCCTCGAATATGCTGGTTACACTTTCCCCTCAAACAAAACTCAGGCATACGAACAGGCAGCCTATGATTTGGCCTATATTCTTTCCCACTTCAATGTAAGCAATCAGACCATTCAAAAGGTCATGAGTTATCCCTATCAGGCAGTGGTCGTGGTGAATCCCTATACTGTTCAATTCAACCTTCAGTATCCATACTCTGCATTCCTAGCTGCAATTTCCACATCTGCTGGAGCCGTAGTTGATCCAGTCTTCGTAGACGAACATGGAGGAGTCCAGATAGATACTGCCAACACTTACCTTTCAACTCACGCCCTAGGCTCAGGTCCCTACATGTTGGAAACTCCACTGGGTCAGTCCTACGTAATCCTGCAGGCAAATCCCAATTACTGGGCGTCCAAGGTTCCTCAGTCTGAGAGAAACTTCATGTTAGCTATTCCCAAGATCGAGACCATCGTAATAGATTATCAGACCAACGAGGCACTTAGGATAAGCGACCTTCAATCCGGGAAGGCCCAAATAGCCCAGATAGATATTATAGACTTACCCCAGATAATTGGCTCGCAGGGGATTTCCTACATAAGGACCCATACACATTATCCTATCATGTATAATGGAACCTATGGGACAGTCTATGTTTGGGGACCATCCCCGCAGATTGACTTCTTGGCAATAGATGCTTACCAGTATCCGTTCAACATCACCAATGTGAGGCTTGCCATCGCGCATGCCATAAATGCTACGCAGATTCAACAACAGGTCTACGACGGATTAGCCCTAAGCTATGTTGGTCCCAATGATCCGTCCCTTCCCTTCTACAACTCCTCGATTCAAGGCTATACCTATGACCCCGCCCTTTCCATAAATCTGCTGACCCAAGCAGGATTTAGCTTAACCCTTCCCAACGGCACAACGGTTAACCCAGGTGGAACGCCCTTCCCAACCATAGTTTTGACCTACCAGACAGGTAGCACGGCACTTCAAGATGAGGCCCTCATTATACAGCAGCAGTTAGCTCAGATAGGAATAAAGGTCCAGTTAAACCCCGAGTCCACAGTTACCATTGTAGAGTCCTACCTCAACCCACCCAATTCCAGCAGCTATCCAGCCTTCCAGCTTGCAGCTAACTTCCCACCTGTCCTCAGCCCCATTGATCCTGCCATCTACCTAATGTCTCAGGCGAGGCTTCACCACGGCAATCCTGCTTTCGTCGATAATCCAGAGATAAACTCTCTCATAATTCAAGCAGTGAGGACTGATAATCCAGTTCAGCTCCAGAAAATCTTCAATGAGATAACAGAACTCTCGCTACAGCAGGCCCAATACGTATGGCTCGATGACTTCATCGCATATACAGTGACTGTCCATGGAATTCAAGGAATATATTACAGTCCAGGGTTTGACGGATTGTTCTACGCAACAATATACTAGGGAAGAGCATGGGGCTAGCGAAATTAATAGGAAAACGTGTGGCTGGGGCGCTCCTAGTTATTTTTGGTGAGTTAATTCTCGTCTTTTTCTTGGTAAACGTTGCGGCCCCGAATCCGGCTTCCATATGGGCTGGCCCAGAGGCTTCACCTGAACAAATACAGATTATTACCGAGCTTTATCATCTTAACTCCCCGTGGTACGTTCAGTTCCTCTATTATATCAAGAACTTCTTCACAGGAAATTGGGGGATTTCACCCCTTTATCAAACTCCCGTGATACAGCTCGTGGAGGAGTACCTTCCTGTTACGCTTGAGCTTGCGGTAATATCACTCGTACTCAAGTTGATTATTGAGATTCCTCTAGGTGTCCTATCTGGTCTCAAGCCAAACGGGCTTCTGGACAATGCCATCAGGATGATCTACACGATAACGAGAAGTGTCCCTCCCTTCTTCGTGGCACTGGGTCTCCTCCTCGTGTTAGCCTATGATGTACACGTATTCCCCGCATCATATCCTGTGGATCCAATCCTGGCCCTGAAGGAACCAAAGTTCGAGATATATGACCCATTTAACGGGAAGTATTACCCGTTCTGGCTCCTTGATAACATGCCCATCCTGAATGCCCTTCTGGTGGGAGATTTCAGTGCCTTTGCCTCTGCTCTGGACCACGCGATTTTACCGGCTCTCAGTCTCACCCTCTTCGGTTTCGGTGGAATAACGAGGCTCTCAAGAAACTCCATGATAGAGGCCCTCAACATGGATTACATAAAGACAGCGAGGGCGAAGGGTTTGAAGGAGAGGGTAATAATATTTCGTCATGCCCTAAGGAATTCCCTTCTCCCAACCATAACTCTCTCCAGCGTAATATTCGCCGGTTCAATTCAAGGGGCCTTAGTGGTGGAAACAATCTTTAACTATTACGGGATGGGGTATTACCTAGCCCAAAGCCTACTTGACCTTGACACTCCTTCCTTACTAGCAGGGACCGTTGTGGTTACCATAGTTGTAGTTATCTCTAACCTTGTCGCAGATGTGTTGTACAGTGTGGTAGATCCTAGGGTGAGGGAGACAACATGAGTGTAAAAACGGCGTTGCTCTCAAGTAAAACGTTATTGGTAGGTGCAGTCATTATAGTGGGATTCATAGTCACAGCCATTATCTCAGCCCTAGATCTGAAACTTCTCACCCCCTACGATCCCAACAAGATTAATTTCGCCCTAGCCAACCTTCCGCCGTCCTCTGCCCACCTGTTCGGTACTGACAGTGAAGGGAGAGATGTATTTACAAGAGTTCTGGCTGCTCTTCCCAACGATGTGGCTATACCCTACATTATTGCCGGCGCCTCTGCCCTTATAGGTGGACTAGTTGGGATGGTATCAGGTTACGTGGGAGGATTAGTGGATGAGGGACTCATGAGGTTCACCGACATTTTCCTAGCCTTCCCTGGAATATTGTTGGCCCTAGCCATAAGTACAATCCTTGGACAGACTCACGTGGCTGAAAGGTTATACTTCAGCATGATAGCCCTTATCGTGGTGAATTGGCCAATTTACGCTAGGCTTGTTAGGAGTCAGGTACTTCAGGTGAGGGGAATGCCCTACATTACCCTAGCCAAGGCAGCAGGCTTAACTAGGTGGGAGATCATGAGGAGACACATAATTCCAAATATATTATCCCTAGTTATAGTGTATATCACGCTGGATATGGGAACCATAATCCTGTTCTACTCTATCCTGGCCTTCTTTGGCCTAGGCGCTCCTCCTCCCACTCCAGAGTTGGGGAGGATGGTTTACGACGGCTTAACCGCACTGCCAGGGAACTGGTGGTCCTCCGTCTTCCCTGCCCTCACAATAACGTTAATGGCCGTAGGCTTCTCACTCTTCGGTGAGGGGCTTAGGGATTACCTGGATCCAAGAGGTGGAGATTATGTCAGAAGAGCTAACGCTTAGGGTAGAGAACCTTTGGGTGTCCTATTACCTAGAGGGAAGGGAGGCCTTCGCAGTGAGGGATGTTTACCTAGACGTAGGGAAGGGAGAGGTAGTGGGAATAGTGGGAGAGAGCGGTTCAGGAAAGAGCACCCTAGCTCATGCCATCATAGGCTTACTTCCCAGGAATTCAAGGATATCTAAGGGAAGAATTCTGTTTAAGGGAAAGGATATTACAGGAATTAAGACGGACCAAAGATATCTCTACAGGGGTACAAACATCTTCATGATATTTCAGGATCCAATGTCAAGCCTTAATCCCACAATGAAGATTCGCGACCAGTTACAGGAAGCAATAGACGTGAGGTTGGGAAAAAGGGGATGGAATATTGGAACGTGGAGACCTCCAAAGGGGAATAACGAAGAGGAGATCGTGGATTCGTTGGAAAGGGTAGGGATAAAGAGGCCTAGGGTCATAATGGAGAAGTATCCTCATCAACTTTCAGGTGGGGAGAGGCAGAGGGTCATGATTGCCATGGCCTACCTCTTAAAACCTTCCCTCCTCATTGCGGACGAACCAACCACTGCGTTAGATATGATAACCCAAGCACAGGTAATGAGGCTAATCACGGAGTTGAGGGAGAGTCTGGGACTTTCTGTTCTCTTTATAAGTCACGACATAGTCCTTGTGGGGCAGATAGCCGATAGAATAGTGGTAATGTATGCGGGGAAAGCTGTGGAGGAGGGTAAAGCTGAGGAGATAGTCGAGTCCCCCATGCACCCCTACACTAAGGGTCTAATTAACTCGATCCCAGATGGCTACAAGAACGAGAAAAGAATTGAGTCAATTCCTGGATCTCCACCCAATATTCTTAAACTGCCTCCAGGTTGTTCCTTTAATCCAAGGTGCAAGTTTGCCATGGAGAAGTGCATGTCAGAGGATCCGGAAACTAGAGTTTTAGGAGGGAGAAAGGTTGCTTGCCACCTATACTAACCTTGTTGAAACGGAGAACCTAGGAGTAGAGTTCACTGCGGGAGGTAGAGTCATAAGGGCAGTAGACGGAGTCTCTCTGGGAATAGGTGAGGGAGAGACTTTCACTGTGATTGGTGAATCGGGAAGTGGGAAATCTACCCTTGCCTTGGCCATTCTAAAGCTCATCAAGATCAAGTCAGGGAAGATCTTCTTCAAGGGACAGGATATAACCAAGCTGAAGGAGTCAGAAATGAGGTCAATAAGAAGAGAAATGCAGATAGTCCTTCAGGATCCCTACCTGAGCCTGGATCCTAGGTTGAGGGTGGGAGATATAGTCAAGGAACCCCTACTACCCCTAGGGGAGAAGGGAGATGATAAGGTGGATGAGGTACTTAGCCTGGTAGGGCTAGATCCTGGGGTGGCAACAAGGTTTCCCCACGAGTTCTCAGGAGGACAGAGACAGAGAATAGCCATTGCTAGGTCGCTTATCAGTGATCCCAAGTTCATAGTGTTGGACGAGCCTACATCTAACCTTGATGTCTCCATTCAGGCCCAAATACTAAACCTCCTCCTTGATATCCAGGAAAGGAGGAAGGTATCCTATCTCCTCATAACACATAACATGTTAGTGGCAAAGTACATGTCCGACAACGTGGCAGTGATGTATTCAGGAAAGATTGTGGAAAGGGGTTCAGCAAGGGAAGTAATAGGAAAGCCGTTACATCCTTACACTATGGAGTTACTCAATGTAACCCCTACGAAGGGCTTTATGGAAAGGATTAGGAAAATGGAGTTCATACAAGAAGGCGAGATACCCATCAAGGGTTGCAGATACGCCAACAGGTGCAGGTTTGCAAAGGAAGTGTGTAGGACCACCGAACCCACTCTGAAGAAGGTCTCTCAGGATCATGAAGTAGCCTGTTTCTTGTATTAACTCATGAACCAGGAGTTGAGGTCGTTGATGTCCACGAGTTCCGCTTTTTCCATCTTCTCCTTCGTGGAGAAGGACCTCGCAAACACCACGTAACGATCCACGGTATGACCTAGCCTCTCAACTTTCCTCTCCAGGTTGGCGAGGACGCTGTGGGGATTCACATCCTCGCTCCACTTACATTCCCCTGCAACCTTAACATTCCCTAATCCCATGACGTCAATTTCCACGTCCTTCCACCACTGTCTGCCCACTTTCTTAACGCGATATCTGTCTCTCACATACTCCCTGCAAATCCTCTCAAACACGTGGCCAAGGTAGTTCGCGTACTCCCCTTCAGTTATTTCGTACGTCCCTTCCTCTATAAGGCTTAGATTGGGGTAAACGAACCTAAACCAGAAGTTGGTGAAGTTATCCCTTATCACATACCTTCCCATCTTGGACCTGACGCTCTCGGTAACTGGAACTTCCCTTGTTACTAGCTCAATCCTCTCAAGTTTCTTGATGTAAGAGCTTATTTCACCTCCCACCTTCACGTAATCCCTAATCTCTGCGAGGGTGTTCTTTCCCATGGAAATTGCCCTTAAAATCTCCTTGTAAGTCCCTATTTCCCTAAACTCATACCTAAGCAGGAAATCAACCTCGTCCCTCAGGAACGAGTCAACTCTCTTGAGCTCACGGTTGACCCAATCCAGAAAGGGAGGAGTAACCCTGGTCAAGTACATGGGAACACCTCCCGCAAATCCGTAAATTTTCACCGCTTCCTCTACGCTGAACCCTAAATGACGTAGGTCCCTGAACTTGAGCTCCCCTACCTTGAGTGAGGCAGTTCTCCTCCCGTAAAGCGGACTCCTGTAGGAAAGGACGTCCTCCATGACGGAGATTGATGAGCCCAAAAGTATCAACTTGGTTCTGCTATCCCTGTTCTCGTCCACTATTCTCTGAAATGTGGACAAGATCGACTTATCCTCTTCAATCAGGTAGGGAAACTCGTCTATGATCACGACCTTGTCTCTCAGGAAGTGGAGGAGGGATTCCCAATCCTCCCTAGCATATCTCACCTCCGGGAACTTCCTTTGAGCTACCTCCCTAAATCTTTCCAAATTGTTCCTCTCCGTGGCATAATAATATACGGAGTCGTTTCTCCCAGAGATTGCCCTCAATATCAAGGAGGTCTTTCCTATTCTTCTCCTTCCGTAGACGATCACGAGCTCGAAGGTAGGGGAATTTAGTCTCTGCATCAAGGTCTGAAGCTCTTTCTCCCTATCCACGAATATCATATTCATGAATATCATATTTTAGAATATGATTTTAAGCCTTTCCCATTGGGTAGGTCTAGTCTAGGGAAAACATGATATCAGGGTCATGTGATCTGATAGGAGATACCTTTTAAGGGGACGAAATCCACACGGTATCATGAAATTTGTGGATCTTCATGAGGATTTGGCCTATTCCAACCAAATGGGGATAGATGTAATAGAGGGAGATCATCAATCGAGTCTAAAGCTCCTAAGAAACTTCGATTCCTTAGTCTTTGCGTCTCTCTTCCCTCATGTGAACACGAGGGACGAGAGGTCAGACCTTCTCACGTCTATGTATGGGTATACGACCCACTCCACCACCTTCTCCTGGGAGCTCCTCATGGATCAGATCAAGTTTTACCTGTACCTAGAAAGAAAGGGACTGGTTAAGGTAATTAGATCTCGTGAGGACTTAAGTGCTCCAGTGACCAAACTTCTGCTCTCCCTGGAGGGGGCTGACGTGTTAAGGGATTACACGGACATCTACATTCTCAGGGAGCTTCACGTTAGAAATCTGGGACTAACTTGGAATTATGACAACAAGTTCGCCTCTTCCTGCATGTCCAGAAAGGACTACGGTTTAACCTCTGAGGGGGAGGAGCTAGTTAAGTTGGCGAATTCCCTGGGAATAATCGTGGATCTGGCACATGCTGGCAAGAGGACTGTAATGGACGTAGCCTCAATTACTAGGAAGCCAGTGATAGTTTCACATGGGAACGTAATGAAGCTGAAAACTCACAGGAGAAACCTGGACGATGAGGAAATAGAGGCCGTCGTTAGAACTAAGGGAGTTATAGGGGTTACCGCGATCGTGTCAACCCTGAGGGAGCCCACGCTTCAAGGCCTGGTTGAAAATTTGAGATATATTGGAGAGTCTTACGGATGGGAGTACGTATCTCTAGGAACGGATTTCCTGGGCATAGAGAAGACACCCGAGGGATTTGATAACGTGTTGAAGGTTAATGACCTATTGAAATATGTGGAGGGCCATGAGGAGGAAGTACTTTGGAAGAATGCCATGAGAGTTATCATGGCAAACATGGTTTAGGCATTCACCATTCGTAGTTAGAAGCAACTCAGCATTAAAAACAAGGTCTTGGCCCTTTGCATAATTACAAATCCATGAACTCTCTCAGTTTCAGGTTATATCCTCTTTATGAACTCGTAGTGTATCTCCCTGAAACCTCGCTTCCTGTAGAAGGACTCGGCAATGATGTTCTTTGCGGGGAATCTAGCCATTATGGATCTCGCACCTTTCTTGGATAGCTCTGATATCACGAAGTCCACCAGTTTCTCACCTACCCCTTCCCTCCTGTATCCAGGCATCACGTATATCTCCTCTATGACTGCCATCTTCTCTGGAATGTAGTATTCCCTTCTCTCTAGCCTGACCCTCACAGCCCCTATTACTTTCCCTCCATCCTCTGCTACGGCCACGAGACTATCCTCACTCTTCAGGTCCTCGACAAGGCTCCTCTTCAATCTCTCACTGATCTCATCGTGGACTTGAAGGAGTGGGTCAAACTCTGAGTTCAGGGTGTACATTCGCTCGAACATGTCAGCAACGCTGTCAATGTCCTTGGGTTCAGCTTTCCTAATCAACATTCTGGATCGCCCTTATCTTATTCCTGGTCTGCTCTATCTTAGTTTTGGCCATCAGTCTAAACTCCTCCCTACTTAGCCTTACCCTGGCGTATCCCCTTTCCACCGCCTTTTCCGCAACTGCAGAGGCCAACTCGTAATAGGCGTCCCATTCATCCATCCTGGGGATAATGTAGGTGGGCGATATACCCTTCCTCTCGGCGAATCTCGCTAAGGCCTCCGCTCCCGCTATGACCATGGCATCATCAACCTTGGAGGACCTACTGTCCAGGACTCCCCTGAAAACCCCAGGGAAAATGAGCGAGTTGTTCACCTGGTTAGGGAAGTCGCTTCTGCCCGTGGCCACCACCTTGGCTCCGGCGTCTATCGCGTCCGAAGGATAGATCTCAGGGACGGGATTGGCCAAGGCAAAGACAATGGGGTCCTTCATGAGGCTAATCCATCTCTTAGGAATGGTGTTCGGACCTGGCATAGAGGCAGCAATTAGAATATCTGCTCCCTTGAATGCCTCATCCAACGTGGTAATGTTGAACCCGTTAGTCGTGACCGCAATTTCATACTTCCATTTATGACTGAACATCATTGCGTCCAGATCCCTCCTCTCAGCGTGAAGCACGCCTTCCCTATCAACCACTATCATCCTCTTGGGGTCGAAACCATATGCCTTGAGGAGTCTCACGGTAGCAATGTTAGCTGCACCGGCTCCAAATATCACTATCTTGCTGTCCAGTCCCTTTCCTGCGACTTTCATGGCGTTTATGAGGGCAGCAAGTACAGCTCCAGCGGTTCCCTGTTGATCGTCATGCCACACTGGGATGTTCATCCTTTCCTGAAGTTTTTCAAGGATGTAGAAACACTTGGGACTCTCTACGTCCTCCAGGTTTATTCCACCGAAAGACGGTTCTAGAGCAGAAACTACGTTTATGATGGTGTCAGGATCCCTCACAGCCAGAGGCAAGGGAATAGCGTCTACGCCTCCCAGGTACTTGAAGAGAAGTGCCTTTCCCTCCATCACGGGAAGAGATGCCTCTGGGCCAACGTTACCTAGACCCAAAACCCTGGTACCATCCGTGATAATAGCTACGTTATTCCACCTACTTGTTAATTGGAAACTCTTGTCCTTGTCCTTAGAAATCTCCTTGACTACCTCAGCAACTCCAGGGGTATATATCACCGAGAAGTCGTCGTAACTGGAGATGGGAACCTTGGGCATCACCTCAATCTTTCCCTGGTACTTGAGGGATATCTCTACAGGTTTCATAATGACAAATTAAGGAACTAGTATAAAATGTTATGTCCCTTTTCGGAGTTACTTCATTCATGGTGGATTTAGTAAGCCCCATGAATAGGTGTTCCATATGGATGACAGCGATGCAAAGTATACAAAATTGGTCCTCAGTGATCTTTCAAGACGTTAACCAGGGATCATGTGAAATTCATTTCAGAAAGATCCGAGATATGTTTAAAACAAAACAAAAAATAAATGGTATTCATATGCTCGTTTTATAGATTTCTAAAAATATTACCTTCACTACTTTACAGTTTTAGGTAAGTTTGCTCATAGCATGCTCACTGAAAAGTTAGGCGACCTCGGTTTTCACTGTTTCCTTGGCAAAATATATGGTGATCGCAGTGAGAATGGCAGTAGCTATCCCGAAGTCGATTATATACGGTAATGATACTACTATCCCTTTTCCACCTATGAGTAAGGGAATCACTAAAACGGACACTAGTCCCAATACCAGACTTCCCAATTGATATGCAATTCCGGATCCAGAATACCTGTACTTCGTTGGAAATAGCTCTGAAAATAGAGCCGGCGTTACCCCATCTCCCAACTTATACAGCGCATTTATCAGGACAAGTCCAGCAACAATTAGCGGATAACTCAGAGTTCCTACCATGAGGTAGAAAGGATAAAGGAAAATTGCCACCAATACTGAGGAAATTATCATTGTAGTTTTCCTACCTATCTTGTCTCCCAATAGGGAACCTAGGATAGTTGCAAATATTCCTCCACCCGCTGCGTAGGATACCGCAAGGGACAGAGACGCAGCAGGAATGGCATGTGTTTTGGCCACCACGAAGTCAAGGATGTAAGGTCCGCTCACAAATAGCCCAGGAGCACCCACAATAAAGAATGCCGTAGGTAGGAGTAGGAGAATTAGTTTCCACTTTTCTTTGAGTGCCGTCAAGATCGGTTGCTTTTCCACTTGATTTCTTTGTTTCAATTCTTGAAATAGTGGTGATTCCATGATTTTTAATCTTATAACTATTGCAAGGACTAGGATAGCTAGACCTATCGCGAATGGTATCCTCCACGCGAAGTTTAACAGCTCTGTTTTGTTGAAGATTGAAGCCACAGTAGTAAAGGCAAGGGATGCCAGGAGAACACCTATATTTACTCCGTTCTGTATCCATCCTGTAAGGAACGCCCTGTGCCTTGAGTGAGATAGGAATTCAATGGAAAATGAGGAGGCCCCAGCCCACTCCCCACCCAGACCAATTCCCTGTATCATCCTGAAAAGGACGAGCATGGAAACAGCTAAGGAAGTACCAATCACTTTGGATTCAGGTAGCACCGCAATGCCTCCCACACCTAGTGCGGTAAGCCCAAGTGTCCATACCAGCATGTCTCTTCTACCTATTTTATCTCCAAAATGTCCAAAAATGAACGCTCCCACTGGTCTAGTAATGTAGGTAATACCAAAAGTGATTAGGGTTAAACTGGCCTTGAGTGCGGCGCTAAGTCCAGTGAAGAATATGGATGGCCACACTAACGATGCAGCTGTGGAAACTATGAAAAGGTCGTAGTAATCTATTACCGTACCCAGAGAGCTAGCTAGAATTACCTTACCTATTATTCCCTTATCATCTCCCATTGATATATCAACTATATCAAGATGAACTGTCAATTATATATTATTTATGGTATCAAACAACTTAGTTAATTCTTAGTTTTTATGCCTTGCAGAATCCATCACTGCTTTATTTGGTGAACAGAATTGTTCATCACTAATGCTCAACAACTCTGCTTAACTATTTGGGTTAGGTTCGGACCACCACTCCTAAATGTGAGAAATTGATTACGTGCATTAGGAACTTGATGTTGCAAAAGCGGATACAGTGATGACAGCGAGCGCAAATTATAAAGTCTAAATGCTATATGAATATTTGCAATGATCGAATTTCATACACCTAGGAAAACTAGTCTAAGTTTTCTAAAAAACGATACAACCATAAGAGGTGGAGGAAATGGGTAGGAAACTTCTAGTCATAGGGGCGCATTTGGGAGATATGGTATGGAGAGCCTCTGGAACTGTGGCCAAATATATGAAGCAAGGGAATGAGGTCAGCTTGGTAGCTCTCACCTTCGGCGAAAGGGGGGAGTCTGGGGGCGCATGGAAGGCGGGAGCCAAGACCGTAGAAGAAGTAAAGGCAATAAGGAAGAAGGAGGCTGAGTGCGTGAAAGAATCCCTTGGAAGTCCAGTAATGGAGTTTATGGATTGGGGAGATCACCCTCTGATATTCAATGAGGAGAGGCTTATCACCATTGCCAAACTGATAAGAAAGTATTCCCCAGACATACTCATAACCCATGGGCCTGACGACAAAGTTAGACCTGATCACGTTAACACAGCAGAGGCTGTACTCAACGCCGTGAGATTAGCTGCAATAGACGGTCTGAAGCTCGAGTATCCTCCGGTCCCTGAGCCAAGGATATACGGTTTCGATCCTCATGTGGCTGATCAAGTGGGGTTCTATCCTCACGTCTACATCAACATTACCGACGTTTATGACAAAAAGGTGAAGGCCATGAATTGTCTTCAGTCCCAAAAGAACGAGATTGAATATTACCAGCTCAGGGATCAGTTAAGGGGATTACAGACGAGGAGGTTCGGAAGATCCTCATATTTCAAGTATGCAGAGGCCTTCTACATGTATAATCCAGTGATTGGAGAGGACTTTCCGTGAAACCTGTCATTGTTAGGGAAATTCCTAGATCTGAGAAGGATAAGGAAAGGATAGCGGAGCTCCTAAGATATGGGGTTGCGACGATATCGGAGTCTCAGGACAAGTTGGGCTTACTCTCTCCCGATATTAGACCTATACAACCTGGGCTCAAGGCCGCTGGAACAGCGATTACTGTGAGATGTGCTGATGGAGACAACCTTATGTTGCACGCTGCACTTGAGGTGGCTAGACCTGGGGACGTGATAGTCCTCACAACCATAAGTGGAGGATCGAGGAATGGTATGTTTGGTGAGTTGTTGGCCAATGCCTTCATCACTAGGGGGGTCTCTGCACTGATAACTGACTCAGGGGTTAGGGACGTGGCAAGACTTAGGGAAATGAAGTATCCCGTTTGGTCCAGGTATATCACGGCAGTGGGAACTTCGAAGAACACTCCAGGTTGGGTTAACGTGCCAATTGTCATTGGTGGGGTTAACGTAAATCCCGGAGATTTTATCCTTGCAGATGACGATGGTGTGGTTGTAGTCAGAAGGGAAGAAATAGACGTGGTATTAGAGAATGCATCTAAGAGAGAATCCAAGGAAGAAGTAACAAGGAAGAGGATACTTAATGGAGAACTAACCGTGGATATATACGGCTTTAAGAAAGTCTTAGCCGATCTAGGAGTTAACTACGTGGATAGGCTGTGACCTCATGACATGCTATTACCAAGGATGATGAGCTATTGCCTTACAGCTAACGAGGGCTTTGAGCGTTATAGTGTGATTAATCTAACACGAAAGAGATTCTTAGTAACATAATATTTGCTCTTATTGCCCATGAAAGAGACGTGTCCGTTTAATAAATAACCATTATTTTTCATTTAATCTATTATAATAACCTTATCATTGAGTTATAACTTCCTATGAAAGGTTATTAACTTGTTAGTTCCATTTCACCACGTGATATAATGGTTTCAGTTGAAGAGGCAAAGGAGCTTATCCGTGGAGGATATGATATACATCTACACTCCGCCCCAGATCTCCTTCCAAGGAAGGCTAATGATATAGAATTTGCTAGAATGGCCAAGGAGGCGGGCATGGCGGGGTTTGTCCTTAAGTCCCACTACATGCCCACAGCGGAACGGGCGTCACTAGTCAGATATGTTGTGGAAGGTTTCAAGGCCTATGGTGGTCTTGTTCTGAACTGGGGAGTAGGTGGAATAAATCCTGTTGCGGTTGAAGTAAGCGCCAAGTCAGGCGCAAAGGTCGTCTGGATGCCTACCATAGACTCAATCAACGAAAAGGGAAGATGGACTGATGTTAACGATTGGTCCAAGGCCCCCTACTGGGCTAAACTGAGCAAGGAACTGAAGTCCCTAAACAATGCAACTCCCATAGTGATCTGGAAAGGCCAAGAGCTTAAGGAGGAAGTATACGACGTTCTGGATATCATTAAGAAGTATAACATGGTTCTCGCTACTGGTCACATTAGTAAGGAGGACGGTCTAAGGTTCATCCCTCTTGCCTCTCAGTACGGAGTGAGGAGAATAGTTGTGACCCATCCTGAATTTCCTTCTACCTCTTACAGGGTGGAGGAGCAAGTTAAGCTCCTGGACTATAACCCAGTCTTTGAAAGGTGCTTCACCACTCCCTTTTCCAGGAAAACGACATGGGACGTCGTGATAAGGGGAATAAGGGAGACGGGAATAGAAAACAACGTATTGTCCACCGATCTAGGTCAGCCCACCGCACCCTATCCTGTGGAGGGAATGATAATGTTTGCCCAAAAGCTACTGGAAGCTGGCTTTTCAGGGGATGAAATACATAGGATGATAGCGGACAATCCTAGAAAACTATTGGAGGAGTGATGTGGGGTCGACATCATGAAACCAGTTGTTGGTATAGATTCCTCGGTTATAGTTGAGGAACTAGACCAGGAAAAGGTTAGGGAGTTAAATTCGTTAGCAGAAATTGTATACTTCAATCCATACGCTCCAGAGGATCAGATAGTCTCCCTTCTAAGGGACGCTATTGCCATAGTTGACCGAAAGGCTAAGATATCGTCGAAGATAATTAGGGAACTTAGAAACTTGAAACTCATAGCTAGGACTGGTGCAGGAGTTGATGAAACTAGGGTTGACCTCAAGGCAGCTAAGGAAAGGGATATCATCATTACCTATAACCCTGGAGGAAATTCGGTCGCCGTCGCTGAACTTACTATTATGCTGGCAATTGCACTTTATAGGAAAGTAATTCCACTTGCCTTGTCTGTGAAAGCAGGAAAGTGGAGTGAGCTTAAGCCTAAGGACACCATGGGACATGAATTGGAGGGAAAGGCCTGGGGAATCCTGGGGTTTGGGAACATAGGGAAAAGGGTTGCACAACTTGTCACTTCACTCAACTGCAAGGTACTGGGATATGATCCATACGTGTCATCGGAGATAATGGAGAAACACGGGGTCAAGTCACTCTCACTGGAGGAACTTCTATCAAAGTCAGATATAATCTCAATCCATGTACCATTAACTGAATCCACCAGGCATCTTATCAACAGCGAAAGATTGAAAACCATGAAAAAGACCGCCATCCTAATAAACGTTAGTAGAGGGGGAATAATTGACGATAAGGCATTATATGAGTCCCTCAGGAATGGGGAAATAGCGGGGGCAGCCCTCGATACGCCTGAGGAGGAGCCAGTTAAAGTAGACAATCCATTGCTCTCCCTAGATAACGTGATTATTACTCCCCATATTGGAGGTTCAACCTTTGAGGCTTCAATAAAGAACGCTAATTCTGCAGTAGAAGAAGTTATTAGGTTCTTAAAGGGACTGCCTCCCCTGGTCCCCTTTAGGTATTAGCTCACGTAGCAACTAGATCTAAAAGTTCCTTATTATTTTGGATCAATTCCCTTACATTTTTGACGTGAGTCCTTGCCCACAGCTCAGCCTCGTTCTCGTCATGGTTTTTCAATGCCTGGAAAATCCTGAAGTGTTCGTTCCATGAAACTTCGGCTCTCCCTGGTACCATTACAGTCCTAAATTGGTATCTAATCATCTTTAGCTTTAGAGTTGACAAGAGGAGCTGGGCCGTGGTGTTTCCAGAGGCTTCGTAAATTATGCTATGAAACCTTTCATTTAATTGCGAGTACCTCAAGAATTCCCTGTTTTCTAAGGCAGTCTTCATCTCCATCAGGGTTGACTCAAGTCTCTGGAGGCTCTCCTCAGATATCCTGGTGGCAGCCTTTCTTGCCAGGAATCCCTCAATTACTTCTCTCACCTCAAGTATTTCCACAGCCTCCTTTAGGTCAATGAACGACACAATAACACCGCTGGTAGTTCTCTTAACTATTCCGTCATTTTCTAGCCTCGTGAGGGCGAGTCTAATGGTGTTCCTACTTGAACCGTATTCCTTGGCGAGGGCGTCCTCTACTAGTCTTTGGCCAGGCAAGAATTTCCCTCTCTGAATATCAGTTTTCAACCTTTCATAGATGTAATCGCTTTTCTTTCCTCTTGTCTGTGTCATTTGTTCCATCTCTAGTTAATCAATTTAAATCATTGACATATAAAAGATTTTCCTGTATACTCAAAATACGGGGTAAATGAATCTAGATCGTGAACGTAAGGCGAGGGAGAGGAAT
Source organism: Metallosphaera sedula DSM 5348 (assembly GCF_000016605.1). NCBI lineage: Archaea > Thermoproteati > Thermoproteota > Thermoprotei > Sulfolobales > Sulfolobaceae > Metallosphaera > Metallosphaera sedula. The sequence continues at coordinate 990,017 of NC_009440.1, forward strand.
TTTAAGGCCAGTAATTCAAATGTTCTACCATCTTGATCCAATATGTATAAATAAAGTTTCTGATTTAATTTATTGCCTATAGCTATATAATTGATTTAACTTCTGTTTCTCCTGATACATATCTAGTACAGTGAATAATAGTTAGCATGATTCCTTATAAAATTAAAATCTTTTTCTCAACTTTTAATAGCGTCATCACTCCATTCAATGTAACAGAGATAAACGGCCAAGACCTAGGGTAGGAATAATTGTAAATAAAAAACTAGATTATTATGAGCCTTTAACAATACTATATTAAAAGATATTCAGGAGATTAAATCGCACTATATTTCACATTACTATTTGGAGTTGTGACTCCAGATCTCAAGTTCCATGAAATCGACTGAGAACCTCAGCTAAGTTTATACGTTGAATTATTACTTGGAAAATCACCAAATAGTTATGGAAACACTTAAGGAAGTGTTTGGCCGTGATCTCAGTAAGTACGAGGAGGAAGCCGAGGAAATAAGCCTCGAGCTGAGTAGGAAGCTTGGCAATTCTTTCCCTTATGCTTTAACCAAACAGAAAAGGATAATCCTCTACGCCGTTGTTAAGCAATGTAACCCAGAAATAGTAATCGAAACTGGTGTAGGTCCAGGTGTATCGTCTACGATGATCCTCTCAGCACTGGAAAGGGGAGTACTCCACTCCATAGATGTCAGGGAAAAACTGGAGAACGGGATGGCGTTAGGTTTCTTGGTTCCTGAGAGGCTAAGGGGGAAGTGGAGACTGCACATTGGCAGGAGTATAGACGTATTAGCTAACCTTGTGAGGGAGATAGAGGTGGACATATTCCTTCATGATAGCGAGCATACGTTTGAAAATGTGATGTTCGAGCTTAGAACAGTGTGGGATCACCTCAGAACTGGAGGGATAATATTCATCGATAACCTAGACTTCACTGATGCACCAAGGACCTTTGTCAAGGAGAAGAAGGTGAGGCTTTACAGGTTGTCGGAGGAGGCAGGAGGCTTCGGGATGATAGTGAAGGAGGCTAGATAAGATACTTTAACACTGCAGTTATCTACGCTTGTTCAGTAAACCGACTTAATGAACCTCACTGCGTCGTCGTCCGTCATCTTTCTCGGACTCTCAGAGGAATTCGTTAACTCCTTCAGAACCCTAGAGTACTTTAAGGCGTCATCCAATCTAGAGTAGTTTGAGAGTCTCTCCTTCACCCCGTGGTTCTCGAGGAGGGTCTCAAGGGTCTCAACCACGTTACCCAGCTTGTTTGCTCCACCGTTGAACTTTACCGCCTCCACCAGGGATATACATGACGTGACGCCGTGGGGTATGTTAAATGCAGGGCCAAACACGTAACCGAATACGTGACTTAGTCCTCTACCTGCATACATGAATGAGAGCGAGGCTAGCCAAGTTCCGACCTGACAGAGGCCCAGATTCCAGCTCTCAAGGCACTTGACCAGGTACTCGTAACCCTTTGATGCTAGCGCATCAGTGAAGGGGGAACTCCGAGTGGAGTAACTTGCCTCCACAGCGTGATCCAATGCCCTAAATGCCGTGGTCACCAATAGCCTCCTGGGGGTCCACTGAAGGACCGTAGGGTCGAGTATCACCACGTTGGGGGGAGTGACCCTCGCGGATTTCTTAAGTCCGCCCTCGCTGTATCCGGCAACCGCCGTATGCTCAGCTCCTGAGAGAGTGGTGGGAATTGATACGTGGAACCTAGGAGAAGACAACTTGACAGCGTCTATCACGCTTCCTCCACCCAGGGAAAGTACCACCTTATTCTCGATTAGTGACGAGAGACTCTCGAGTTCCTCCTTAGGAGTGTGCTGGGAGGGGCCCCTCACCACCTTGAAGTTCCTCAAAGACGAGACAACCTCCTTGAGCAGTGGAGAATCTAGTAGACTTCTGGTGGTCACGACGACAACATCGCTCAGTTGAAGCTCCCTTAGGTGCTCAAGTGATCCCTCCCCGTAAACAACCCTCGTGTCGTAGAACTGTGTAACCCACATATCTATTTCCTCGAGGTGATGGTCAAATAAATTCCTATCAAGGTAATGATGGAACCAATTGCCTCCCCAGCTGAGGGTATCACGCCCAATGTAAGGAAGCTAAGGATATACGCTGCAATGGGGACCAGAAGGGAACCCGCTGAGGCCCTAATGCTTCCCATTTCCTTCAGGGCGTTAAACCAGAGGATATAACCTAGCGCTTGCCCCAGTATCCCTAACAAGATCAAGAGAACCAGTGCTAGGGGCGTAAAGGTAAAGTAGTAGTCCAGCGGGGTCATGGCCAAGGTCACTGGAAGTGAGACCAAGCTCATGAAGGCATTAAGTTTTGGAATGCTCTCACCCTTGAGATTTCTTGAGTAGTACACAGTCCCTATGGCCCAGCTTATCCCTCCTGCAAGCGCAATCAGAATTCCTAGGTCGAGGCTCGCCTAAGTTATGGAGAAGGCTAGCCCCAAGATACCTAGGAGAATTCCGATTACCGACCTAGTGGAGATGCTGGTTCCCAGAATTCTCTCAAAAATAATCACGAAAATGGGCTGAGTGTAGATCATTAGTGCTGCTAAACCTGGGTTTGAAGATATGGATGTTCCCACGTTGAGGCATAACATAAAGATAGTGAAATTGAAGATCGCGGTAACTAGTTGTTTCCTTCCCACTGAAATCTTGAAGCCTGAGACGATCAAAAAGAAAAGTGCTCCAATCGCGAATCTGACCCAAGTAATTATTATGGGGGAGACATCCGCTGAAACTATCTTGGTTAAGGGATACGTCAATCCCCACACAATGGCCAGGGGGCCTAACCATCTTAAACCCTTGAGAGAGGCGTTGGACACAGAGATATTACATGTTTCTTTAAGTTTAAATAGTTAATTATTTTTCTTTTTAGGACTTGGTTAGTGTCTCCTGATCTTGTACAATAACTTGGACCATACAAGTATCCTTGCTTTCTAGATAGAGGATTAACAGTAACATGGTGTAGCTCTATCACTTCAATTTTACCCTTCTAATAGCACCTTATCTAAGGTCATTCATGTTTAGCTATCTTTACCCTCTCATCGAAAACTCGTATGTACAAGGAATAACCCATGTTGATCAAATCCCAAAGAAAGTTAATATTTAGATGGTTAAGCTTAATACGTATTTTCCTAGATTATAGGATATGTTAAAGGAACATTATCCCATAGTAGTGGGAAAGTCACTCTACATAGATGATATAACTCCCTCAAATACTGCTTACCTTCACGTAGTTAGATCCCCGATAGCTAGGGGAGTAATCAAGTCCGTGTCGGGTCCGGAGAAGGCCCTTCTAACCTTTACGTGGGAACAGGTGAGGAACTGGATCCCCGTAAGGCTCTTTGGACCCTCAGAAGGCCTTCAGGTTACCAGAATGCCAGTCCTAGCGAATGGAAGAGTGAACTTTGTGGGTCAACCAGTAATAGCCTTTGTGGTACAGGATAGGTATGAGGGAGAGGACCTCGCGGACGACGTTTCTGTAGATTACGAGGAGCTAAATGCCGTTACTGATCCTGAAACTGCCCTTGAAAGCGAGCCAATTCACCCAGAGCTCAAGAGCAATATCTTCATGGATCAACTCCTTCAGGGAGGCAACCTCTCCCTTAAGGACAAGGCTGACGTGGTGGTGAGGAGAAAGATTAAGCAGAGCAGGGTGGCGACAAATCCCATGGAACCAAAGGGCATACTGTGCTGGTGGGATGGTGACACGCTGAACGTTAAGGTCTCGACTCAGGCCCCCTTCGGTGTGAGGAATGACCTTCACGAGTTGTTAGGGATACCTCCGGAGAAGATCAAGGTGAGCTCACCTCCAAATGTGGGGGGAGGTTTTGGAAACAAGAGCGGAGGATACCCTGAGTACGTTCTGGCCGCTCTGGCCTCCCTAAAGCTGGGAAGACCCGTGAAGTGGATTGAGACGAGGTCTGAGATACTTAACAACGCCCAATCACAGGGAAGAGGAGAAGTCTCAGACATGAAGCTCTACGCTACCAGGTCAGGAGAAATGCTAGGAATGGAGGGAGAGGTCATAGCGAATATGGGTGCATACGCATATGGAATAAATTATTTCACCTCTCAGTTCGTGGCTAGGCTCTCCAACGGTCCCTACAAACTGAAGTTCGCCTCAGTTAGGGCGATTACAGTCTACACCAATACTCCGCCCATGGGCTTTTACAGGGGTGCAGGGAGACCCGAGGCGGCATTGATTCATGAGACCTTGGTGGAAGATCTGGCGGAGGAGCTTGGAATGGATCCTGTGGAGATAAGGAGAAAGAACCTAGTTGACGACTCTGGTTACGTGACTCCACTAGGCCTGAGGTACGACGCAGCTGGATACAGGGAAGTTTTTGATAGGGCCGCGAACTACTATAGGAAGCTCAGGGAAACATCTAAGGGAGTCTCCCTAGTTACCTTCACAGAAATTGTCAGAACCTCCCCAGGAGAGAGCGCCAGAATTGAGGTCAAAGACAGGAAAGTGATAGTTCACCTAGGGTTGGGCGCTCATGGACAGGCCTATGAATCCTCGTTCAGGACAGTCGTGGCTGAAGAGCTGGGGATTGACCCAGAGAAGGTTGAGGTCAAGACTGGAGACAGTGAAGGGGTTAAGGAGGGTATAGGGAGCTTCGGTTCCAGAGGGGGAACGATAGGTAGTTCAGCTGCGCTAGCTGCAGCCCAGGAACTCAAGAGGAAGATGGGAGGAAAGGTGGATCTGAGCAGGGAGATGAGTGTTGAGGTCTTTTACAGGGCAGAGGACATATTTGCCCCAGGGGCACATGTGGCTAAGGTAGAGCTTGACCCTGAGACGGGGATCTTCAAGGTCGTGGAGTACTATGCCGTAGATGACGTAGGGAGAGTCCTAAACCGTGAGGAAATTGAGGGTCAGATCATAGGAGGTGTCCTTCAGGGAGTTTCTCAGGTCATGATGGAGGCAGTGAAGTTCGATGAGAGAGGTAATCCCATGTGCAGTTCCGTTGCAGATTGCGGGATGTTAACGGCGGTGGAAGGGCCTAGAAGGGTTAACGCAGAGTACGTTGAGTTCAGGTCATCCCTGTTGTCGGGGTCCAGGGGAGTGGGCGAAGCTGGGACAACAGGAGCCCTTCCCGCCACCTTCATAGCCCTAGAAAAGGCCCTAGGCAAGAAATTGAGTTCATTACCGTTTGAGCCTCAGTAGTACTCTGAATCGATGCGTTTTGCGTGGTGAACTCGTGCTCACAACCAGGGCCACAGTCGTTGCTGTCTCTAGATCACGAAATCACATCGTAAGGTAAGTTTAGCGTGCATCTATCAAAATATTTAACATATATTGTCTAACATATCGCACATGAAGATCGTTGTTATAGAGGACGATGTTTACAGGAAACTTGTGGAGATAAAAGGAGACAAGAGCTTTAGTGAAATTATAGAGAACTTGATTGAAGAATTGAAAGTGGCTAGAAATAAGAGACTAATGAAGTTTTTTGGTATATTGAAGGAAGATGAGGCCAAACAGTTAGAGGAAGATGTTAGGAGTGTCAGGGAAGAGTTTTAAAATAAGATTTACGAATAAAGACCTTCAAAAATTACATTTATCCTTTAGATCGCTCGAGATTATTGCAAATTTGAAGTCTGAGATATCTAGAACATGCGATAAATTGATCAAGTCTATCTTCTAGTTAATAACGGAAGTATCACGAGTCGTTCTGATTTTACATGAACTCGAGTTAATTCCCTTAACCTTCCCCTCCCGATCACGCGAAGTTTACGGTTAGGAGATCCATTTAATATCTTCATGGCTTTACTTACTATTCCTTTTCGGAGTTCTAAATTCCTTCGTCTAGTCTCCTATTATTTATGTCAGGATAATGAGAATTGACAACTTTTCGTTAAACATGAGCAAAGTTTAATATTTACGATGAAGATATTGTCAGGAAAGGCGGATTTGTTGATATTCGACGAAATTTCAAGGGACATAGTTAGACTTCTTCACTTCCCCGGTGATGAGATTGCGTTTCATTATCCCACGCCCTCTAGGATATCCACTAAGCTCGGGCTGAACTTCAGTAAGGTGGAAAGGAGGCTCAAGGAGATGAAATCCTCCGGGTTTCTGTCAGAGAAGCTCTACATGGCCCTCAACCTTGATTACCTAGGCCTCTCTAAGTATATTCTCTTGGCCATGGCCCCCACGCGTGAGGTGATGGCGATCTACGATCGTGTGAAGGGTGATCCCCCAACGTTCCTGGAGAGTTTCTACAGAACCAACGTCGGTCCTCCCTCGGACACCTCCCTAGTGGTTATGGAGGTTGTGTCTGAAGAGGGAACGTTGAAGGAGAAGCTAGAGTACATGTCCCTCAAGTACAAGATAGACGTTCTAGACAATACCGTAACCAAGGCCAGTTACGTATCAGTTAAACCTGAGACCCATCACGAGGAAGTCGTCCTTTCCAACCTGAGAAGGAAAGACTCCCTAGAGCGAAAGATTCTGAGGGTGCTCTGGGATGATACCTCCCTTACCGTCCCCATGATAGCTGAAAAGGTTATACAAGGAGAGGGTAAAAGCAAGTATAGGACGGTGAAGAGGGCCCTGGACTCCATGGTGAAGCTAAGGGTCTTTTGGCTCTATCCGCAACTGGACTCGACCAAGTTAACGGGTAAAACCATGTTTGCCCTAACCGTTATTTGTGACGATGAGAAGAAGGTAGAAACCACGAACAAGGTTCTAAGGCTTCTCTCTGACAATTACATAATGTTCAGGGACTATTATAGGGGAATGATTCCCATTGGTTGCGTTTACGAGAATCGTGATGAGTACATTAACCTATTGCAAAGACTAAACGAGTCCCACATAGATTACATGGTTTATGAGGACTTTTACGGATTCTCTACGGGGAAATGGCCCATTCCCGAGTAATTAGTGTGTTAATCATAAAATATTTAATGTTCCTCCGAACACGTAATGCATGCAAAGGGACGTCTTTTTATTAATGATCTCGAGGGTTGCAAGGAGCTTCGCAGCGGGTCTTCTTGCTGTCATTGTGGGGTTGTATTACGTTCATGTACTTCACTTGTCGCTTCTCCAGGTAGGAATACTGTTTGGCGTTGGGGCGTTCGTCACCCCCCTCCTCACGTTGATCCTGGGATTCTACTCCGATAGGTATGGAAGAAAGAAAATATTGCTCATTACCCTCTCTTTCCTTCCCTTGTCCGTGTTGATTCTGCTCCTCACATCCAACTTCTTTCTACTCATGTTGTCCTCAGCCCTTGGCGGTTTCGGGATAGCGGGAGGTTTAGTCGGAGGAGGTGTAGGTGCAAGCGTCGCCCCCATGCAAACTGCCCTCCTCACCGAGAAGGTGAAGCCTGAGGAGAGAACGAAGATTTTTTCGTGGTTCACAATAATCTCCAGTTACGCAGGTTCCGCTGGAGCACTCCTGGCGAACGGTTCGAGTTACGAGGAGTTATTTATCATTTCTCTTCTAGTGTCGGGTCTCTCAGCCCTCGCGGTTATCCCTGTGAAGGAGAACTTCAAGCCGAGAAGGAAGGAGGAACCTAAGGCCGCAAGTAAAGATAACGATGTTATTAAGAAGTTTACCCTCACTGGGATTCTGAACGGGGTATCACAGGGGCTCATAGTCCCATTCATACCCATCATCTTTAGTGAGGTATACGGTCTATCACAGGGCTTCATTGGAGATCTCGTATCCCTGGGAGGGGTTATATCTGCGAGCGCCATGCTTGCCACTCCCGCGTTAACGGAGAGGCTGGGATTCGTGAGATTAATCATAATCACAAGGACAATATCTGCGGTCATGGTACTTCTTTTCCCCTTCCTTGGAGTGTGGTACCTTGCCTCCATAGACTATGTTCTGTTTACCCCACTTAGGGTTATAGCACTACCAGCCCAGCAGGCATTAATGATGAACCTGGTGGGAGAGGGTAGGAGGGCGACTGCCACAGGAGCTAATCAAGCTGGTAGACTCATACCCGCAGCTGCGTCAACTTCTCTCTCAGGCTACATAATGCATGCTCTCTCGTTTGCCATACCCTTCGAGGCGGCCTTTGTTGCCACAATTGTGAACTCGTTTCTCTATTTTAAGTTCTTCAGGGGTGTAGATAAGGCGGTAGCCGGGAAAGTCGTACTGTCGGAGGGATAGGAGTTCAGGTGCACGGAGGGTCTGAGATCCTGAAGAGGTCTCTAGTAAATCACGACGAGGAAACATAATCATGCCCGTCTCTCATCCTCCATGAAAGGCCTTGCCCTAAAATGGGCAGAGATATATTAACCCTACTAAGATCTTTTCTCAATGATACTTGCAGAGAACCTCACAAAGGTGTACGGGAAGAGGCCAGTTCTAGACTCGCTTAGCTTCCGCGTGGAGAAGGGTTCCATCACAGGGTTCATTGGCCCCAACGGAGCAGGGAAGACTACCACGATCAAGATAGTCACGGGGTTACTTAAGAGGACCTCAGGGAAAGTGGAGGTCATGGGAATGGATCCCTGGAACAACCCTAGGATCTACGAGAAGGTTGCAATCATCTTCACAAGTATATACCACCCCCAAGAGGTCAAGGTAAAGGAATATCTCCACGACGTGGGGAGAGTATACGAAAGGGATCCCAGGGACCTCATCGAGGAGTTTGGCCTAACTCCTCATCTGGACAAGAGGCTCTCCCAGCTCTCCTCAGGGCTGGCACAGAGGGTCCAGTTGGTCTCAGCACTCATAAGGGATCCAGATCTGATCGTCGCCGACGAACCGACGGCCAACTTGGATCCCAAGGCAAGACTCGAGTTCTATGACGTAGTCGGGAGACTTCACCGCAAGGGAGTGACCTTCTTCATTTCCTCCCACATCCTTTCTGAGCTCGAGAAAGTGATAACTCACGTGGTGTTCATCAATAGGGGAAGGGTCACCTTTTCGGGTACAATAAATCAAGCCCTCAAGGTCGAGGAGGGTGAGATCTACCTCCTCGTTGATGACCCGGAGAGGGCACTCCAAGTTCTCGGAAAGGGCGTGCTAGAGGGAGGCTACATAAAGGTGTTCGGGAACCTTCGTGAGGTCGTGGACCTCTTGGACGAGCATGGCATCAACGTGATCACTGTGAGGAGGTCGTCTCTAGATGAGGCATTCAAGAGGTTTTCAAATATTTAGGATAATTTTCAGGGAGAGGTACAGGGAACCTACCCTGGAACTCGTGGTGCCAACGATGCTGGTTGCCAATATCTTCTTGTCAGCGTTTTACGAGAGGGGAAACTTCAGTCTACTTGGGGTAGTCCTAGGTTTTACGCCTGTGATTAGCGTGTCCGAGACCCTGGCCTTTGCCCTTGGCTTGAGAAACGCCATTTTCGTCACTGGGGATCACGTTTACAAGGGAAGTATCATCTCCTTCCTTACAATGCCGGTGAGGAGGGAAATCCTCTTCGTCTACATCTACTTATCAGATGTAGTGTTGCCCTGGTTTCTCTGGCTATTGACCTCAGTCCTGTACTCCTCACTTTCGGGGATCCCGGTACCCTCACTGATCCTGGCAACCTTCACTGCAGGTTACTTCTTCTCGCTCAATGTGGTCCTGCTTCTCACGATACTCCTGAGGAGCCCAGGGGTAGCAACCTTAACCTCCATGTTCGTCCTAGGTTCAATCTTCGTGTTCGGAGGTGCACTTGGATATTACCAGATACTCGAGGGTAATACCTCCCTCCTCTACCTAAGTTCCTTTGCCAATCCCTACGTGCTTTGGATAGCCGATTCACTGGGAAAGAACCTAGTTCCGCAGATCGTTACTGGGATTTGGGCTGAGGCCTTCGTCGCAGTAATCACGCTTATGATAGCCTTCACGAAGTTTAGGGGGTTAGAGCCATGAAGATTGGAACTCTCCTTCTTGCGCTTGGAATTGCCGTTCTTGCCCTAGGTAGCGTGAGCATTAACGCCCACGTCAAGTATGACCTAACGCTAGGACCTCATCCCGTCAACCTCGTGGTTCCTCCCACTGCCACGGGGTCTATCTCGATAATCGAGAACGCAACTAACACCACAGTTTACGTCTTGATCAACCACGATGGGCAGAACGTGGTGAAGCTTCCATACTCCTCCGCCCTAACTCCTGGGAATTGGACTATTCAAGGATATAAGGAGGTAGTGGTTACGGTGGCCAAGGAGGTAATCACCCAGAACGAGACGCTGAAGTGCGGTAACGTTACAACACAAAGGGTTGTAAGTCACGTGGTCCAGAACGTCTCCAACAACGTCACATCCCCCGTCTACATTCACGTTGAGGTTGACAGAATGAATCTGGTTCAGGACCCAACACTGGTGGACGTAGCTGGAGGGATTCTAACAGCTCTCGGGATTACCCTTGCCATTCTCGAGAATCGTCGCTCATTTTAGTTTCGGTAATCCCTCTCTGAAAATTTAAACCGGGAAGAGGAAATTATGCCATGGGTAGAACAATTCCGTCATATACGGGATCGGTGGATAGGTTCATCTCGGAGTTGGAGAGGATATCGCAGAGGACTGGATACCTTGAGGACGTGCTCGCGGAGACCAAGAGGAGGATAAGGTACTTTCAGAACGCGTCCTACGACGAGAGTATAGATACTCAAACCCTGGTGTTAGTAGCAATGATATCGGTGATAGAGGATATGTGCAAGGGCAGGCTAAAGGACAGATCTCAGAACCCCAGCAATGTGGTGAATGGCTAGTTTACCGGCAGTTATCCACTCGTAGAAGGACAGGAAGCCGTGAATCATTCCTTGATATCTAACCAAGGTTGATACGTTTCCAGCCTCGTTTAGGGAGTGAGAGTAGGTCTCTCCCTGATCCCTTAGGGGATCATACTCTGCAGTGATCACCAGTGAGGGTGGGAGGTTATGTAGGTCAGCCAAGGCTGGAGAGGCGTAGGGGGATACCGCTTCCCTTCCAGAGGAGAAGTACATGGTCCCGAACCAGTTCATCATGGACCTGGTGAGGAAGTATCCCTCGCCGTACTCCCTGACGGATGGGGAGTTATCGACCATGTTCACTGCTGGGTAGATTAGGACCTGATAACTAACCAGTCCCTTACCCTGGTCCCTGTCCAGGAGGGACACCACGGCAGACAGGTTTCCTCCAGCACTATCCCCAGCCACGGCAAGTCTCGAGGTGTCGAGCCCCAGCTTGCCTCCGTTCTCCGCGATCCAGAGAAGCGCATCCCACGAGTCGTTGACTGCGGTGGGGAACTTGTGCTCAGGGGCGAGCCTATACTCCACGGAGATAACCGCAATCCCAGATTCCTTGGCAATAAGGGATGCGAGGCCGTCGTAGCTGTCAACGCTACCGAACACGAAGCCACCGCCGTGATAGTAAACAAGGACGGGTAAGTTTTCCTTACTTGAGGGGGTGTAGACCCTGGCCCTGATTCGTGCGTCCCTAGTGGGTATCTCAAGGTCCTCAACCCTCTCCAGGCTCTCCCTCCTCCCTGAGAAGGCTAAATCCCAGGCCTTCCTCAGCTCCTGCACGTTTCTGGAGAAGTCCTGGGGAGGTAGCTGGGAAAGTAATTTCTTTACCTCTGGATGTAGGGGCATATTAATAATGGGTAGACCTAGTTAATAACAACTGTCCTAAAGCCGGGGTGGGAAAGGCTCGTCACAACTCCTTCAGTATCTTATCCCTGACGAGCAAGGCCGAGAGTGTCACCATGGGAACTCCTATTCCAGGTTGGGTATATTGGCCCACGTAATACATGTTCCTGAGTTTCCTGTTCCTCATAGGTAACCTGAAGGGACCTGTCTGGTTCAGGGTGTGGGATAACCCAAAGGCAGTCCCTTGATACGCGTTGTAATCGCTCACGAAGTCCTCGGGACCATAAATCCTCGAGTACTTGACCTGTATCTTACTACCGGTCTTGATCTCAAGGTCCCTCAGTGCCACTCTCACTAACTCTGGGTTCGTTCTGGTACCCGGAGCCACTGGTATTAGGATCACAAGGTCCCTCCCCAGGAGGTTCTCATCCGTAGCCCTCCTGTAACTCACGTAGTAGGACATGTTCTCGGGGGTAGGCAATCTCCTCTCCTCTAGGGAGTTGAAGTGGTCTTTCCAATCTCCGTTCACGACCACCGTGTGATGTGGCAAGTTCATCTCGCCCTCAACCCCAAGGTAACCTAGGATCGTCGAGGGGGCCAGCCTCTTCCTCCACCACTCCCTTTCAACCTGAAACTCGTCAGGTAACAGGGTATCAGAGTAGTGGTAATCCATGTTAAACACGAAAACGTCGCCCTCAACCTCGCCTGAGGGCGTGACCACTGACTTAACCCTGTTCCCGTCAACCTTTACCTTCGTGACGGGTGAATTTAGCCTGAACTCTACTCCCGCCCTCTTACACGCCTGATACAGTTTATCCACATACCCCTCAAACCCTCCCTTTGGGTAATACACGCCCTTACCGTAAATCGCGTAATTTACCATGGCGTACACGGCAGGAGTATTGAAGGGAGAACCACCCAGGAAAACGGATGAGAAACCCATGGCCTTCCTCATGAGGTCGGTGTTGAAGTACCTTGAGTTGAACTTATCTAGGCTCTCCCACAGGGGAATCCTCCCGAGATTTGATAGAATCTCCTTGTCCAGGAAGTCAAGGTAGGTCATCTCCTTGTTTAGGAACTTTCTAAGGGAAACCTCATACATGAAACCCGTGTCCTTCAGGTAACCCTCCATCTCCTCTGTGATCTCGTGGAAGGTTATGGATTCGCCTTTCTCCCCCAGTTTACCATTCTCCACCCGCACTAGGGGATTGACCTCAATCACGGGATGGGGACTCTCGCCTACCTCATGGAAGAACCTCTCGAAGACCTCGGGCATTAGATACCAGGAAGGCCCCATGTCAAACTTGAATTCTCCTGCCTTGAATGACCTCGCCCTGCCTCCCACACTGGAGTTCTTCTCTATTACAGTCACTTCCTCAAACTTTCCCTTGAGGAGGAGGGCCGTGGAGAGTCCGCCAATCCCTCCACCCACTATAACTGCCCTCATGTCACTTCTTCACCTGAATCTCTGGAGGTATCTTATCAAGACCCCTTATCACGAACAGGAAGCCCCAATTCCCCTCGCCCTCGGCGTGGTGAACCTCGTGAACCAGGATTAATTCCCTGAAGGGACTGTGCCTCGTTCCCCAACTCCTGAGGTGAAGATGCCTATCATGAATGATCATGTCATGCACGAAGAAGTAGGCCACCCCATAACCTGTTAAACCTAATCCTGCACTTAGTGCTAGAAGGTTCCCGTGAAGAATACCCTGGAAGATCAGGAGAATCGCAACTCCTGCAAACAAGAGCCCGAACAGATCGTTCTTCTCTATCTCTGCCTGCCTCTCCCTGTGATGATCCTGGTGGACCGACCACATAAACCCGTGCATCACGTATTTGTGCATTCCCCTGGCCACGAACTCCATTCCCACAAACGTGGCGAGGAAAACGCCCGCATACTCTAGAATATTTTCCATAATCATGAGTGTGTAGACGATCTACCCCTTTTAAATATGAATTAGACTTCTTCTTTCAGTTCCCTATAGTCTTCAGTTAAAGAGTTTCTTACAAATGCATTAAGCTTGTTTAACAGGGTTTAACGTGATACAACTTGAACAAACAACTTGATGAGATTTTCAAGCGGGGCAGCACCACTTATTACAACAGTACCCTGTTCTTTCCACCCAAGATCAGGGAAGACGTGACGAAGCTTTACGCCTTTGTGAGGGTCTTTGACGACCTAGTGGACAGCGTTCCACAGAGGAGGGAGGAGTTCTACGCGTTGAGGAAGTTTTATGAAAGGGAGAGGGATGGGTATAACACGGGGAATGCGGTTCTCGAGAACTTTGTGGAGCTCATGAGGAGGAAGGACTTCGACGAGGAGTGGGTCGAAGCTTTCCTGAACGCCATGGAGACTGACCTTCACAAGAGGGTGTATTACACCCTAGGGGAGACGCTGGTGTATATGTACGGCTCGGCTGAGGTTATAGGCCTCTTCATGATGAAGATCTTGGATCTTCCTAAGGAGGCTGAACCCTACGCTAAAATGCTTGGGCGGAGCATGCAGTACCTGAACTTTATCAGGGATGTCAAGGAGGATGAGTATCTAGGAAGGCAGTACTTACCAGTCGAGGACATGGAGAGATTTGGCGTTGAGGGGCTCCAGTGCACCGACGGTTTCAAGGAATTCATGAGGTTTCAGGTTGAGAGATACTTGGATTTCGAGAGGGAGGCAGAGAGGGGTTATAGGTTCATACCCAACAGGTATCTGATACCGATCAAGACGGCCTCGGAAATGTATAAGTGGACAGGGCTAACCATAAGGGCCTCTCCCTGCATTGTCCTCTCTAGGAAAGTGAAGCCCAGGAAAAGGAAGATAGTTCTCTCGGTCATGAAGAACTCTGTGGGTGTGTATCTATGGAGATCCCTTTCCTCATTGGTAGGTTTGCCTACTCTGAGATAGACTCCATGATGTTCTTCCCGACCCTGGCAATATCCCTGTGGATGGGCGGGAGGAACTACCTGGCACTTCTCAAGTCGATTCTGGTTGTAGCTCCCCTCTACCTGTTCTGGGACTTCCTTGCAACCTACAGGGATTCGTGGGTCTTCAATCCCTCGTACGTGTTGGGAGTGTACGTGTATAACTTGCCCGTAGAGGAGGTTCTATTCTTCGTAGTAACTCCGTTTGCTACGATCATGATTTATGACTTCCTTAGGGGAAGGCCGGACAGGAGGGTGAAGTGGGGCTCCTGGATGGGGGTCGTGGTGGGGGTACTCTCAATCTTGTCATCGCCACTCTTCATGGCCCATTCCTACACCTTTGTGGATTTGTTGTATCTGGGAATGGGACTAATCCTGACCTGGGTAATGGACAAGGGAATGCTCGAGTCCCTAAACTTCTGGAAATTCATGGGATTGAGTTATGTCCCCTTCATGGTTTTCGATTTCTTCTTGACCGCTCTCCCTGTGGTGGAGTATGGTTCCGGTAGCATACTTGGGGTAAGGGTAATCACTATCCCTGTGGAGGACTTCATGTACTCCTTCTCCATGTTAACCCTGTATACCCTCTTTTACAGGCACTTTCTCGGGATACAGAACACGGTGAGGTGATTGGATGCCCAGCGTGACAATCACGGAGGAAATTGAGAGGTTGTTTAGGGGTTCCCCAGAGGACGTGAAGACGATATACTCAAGGTTCTCTAGGGAGGATATAATCAAGTGGATGAGGGAGAGACCTAGCGCAGACATGAGGTTTGTGGAGGTGGAGGGGGACAAGGAAGTAATCGTTGTGGTTCCCACGGCAAATGCCTCAGGGGAACTCGCGAGGAGGACTAGGTCACATTTCGCTGGTCTTCACCTCGTCTTCGTGGAGAGCAACGGTCCCCTATTCAATTACGCGAGGAGTGTGAACGCGGGCGTGAACCTTGGGCTAAGTTATGACCCCAAGTGGGTGGTGATCTCGAATGACGATCTAACCAGGGTGGAGGGCGTGAGTAAACTCAAGGATCAGTTAAGCACCGTATCTAACGCTGACCTGGTCATGGCCTCTCCGAGCAGTTACCACACATATCCCGTACTTCTCATGGAGCCCAAGTCCTGGTTCATCAAGGGGATGGGCGTCTTTGGAAAGATGTTCCGTATGCCCCCAGCCAAGGTTTATGGTGAGCTCCTAGCCTTTAGGGAGAAGCTGGGGATAAGGTACGTCACAATGATAGAGAGCATGGTGGGGCCCATGGCCAAGGTTGCGGGGAAGAGCATCAGGGTTTTGAACGCTGGAAGTTTCGCTGTAATAAGGCCTAGGAGGAGTCCCCTGGACGAGACCTTCATAAACTCGCATGAGGACCTTGTGCTCTCAATGACCTCGAGATACACAGTGATCAAGTACAAGATTGACGAGGAAAGGGGGGCCAGCCTGGGATTCGGTGAAGCTAGGTTCGTTAGGACATTTGTAAACGAGATATACCTAAACTACCTCTTGGAGAAGGGATTGTTACCTATCTAGAACTGAGGCTAGATGTGCAATCCCACCGTGATCCTTCCCAAAACTTGAAGGATTGACGGAAAACTCAGATTAACCACCATCTTCTCCTTATCTCCCTACATCCAACTCTGGAGTAAGACCTTATGGCAGGAATGTTATCTTCCCTAACATGTAACAGGGGAATAGCTCCGTTGCTTCTAGCCTCCCACGCCATTGCCTTCACTATCTCTCCCGCGTAACCCCTTCCTCTATACTCTGGCAATGTGAAGACTCCTCCTATGATCCATACCTCCGGTAACTTAACTAGGAAACTTCCAATGGAAACTAGTTTACCATCTATCTTGACTCCAAAGGTTTTCCCTATCAACCTATTGGCTCTCTCGTATGAAATCATTCCCGTGGAGATTTCCCTGACCTTGACAAGCATGTCCAGATCCTCATCTCTCAACCTAGTCACAACTGCGCTAGGCTCTGGAGATTCACATACCATGTCAATATATCTCGTGGCCTTGAGCCATGGAAACCTACTTGAGATGAGATCAACATTCTCAAGGTTATACGTTTGAATATTGTGTACCTCCACGTCAGGGATCAGTTTTACCGCATCTCCGTAGATCAAGATATCGTTTCTTCCAAGGCCTTTCCAAATAAGTACCATGGAATCCTTATCCATGATCAGGGATGTCCTCACGGCTTCCTCTGGAGTAATTAGATCGTAGTAGGGGTAGGCGTAAGTCAACGGATCTTTGGCATAAAGACTGCTTATCCTATTCTTGACATCTTGAGTAAGTTCGTTAAGGGTATTATATGAGTACATAGTGAATACAAGTAATAACAACGTTATATTAAGTCATTATTCGAAAGCATAGATGTTGGATCCGCCCTGAACACTGGAGGCGCTTGGCTCAAATAAGAAGGAGTCGTGTTTTTAACATTACCACTACGATTTTCTGAATGATTCATACTTACCATTTATACATGAAGTTAAGAGACGATCAAAATAGGGTATGTAACCTTATATTAATGATATAGGCAACTTCACGTCTTAGTCTTATAGTATAAAAATACCAATTTTACTTTATTCTGCTCTAATCACGTGTTCATCTCTGAGACAATAGCTTCTTTGCCTCCTCGACCTCCTTCTTGTCCACTTCCTTATAGGTTAACCACCACGCGAAACCCTTGAACTGTTGTAGCCTCAGCCTTGAGTCCTTAACTGTTCTAGGTGGAGGGTTGAGCACGTTATCACCAATTATCTCGTTGTTGGGCCAGTTTGCGGGTATCACGTTACCAGTCTTGTCCACTAGTTGTAATGCCTTGATGCTCCTCAGTATCTCACTTATATTTCTTCCAATTTCTAGCGGATAATACATGATTAGTCTCACTATGCCCTTGGGATCCACTATGAAGACTGCCCTCACGGTAGCTGTTGAGGACTCTGCATGCAACATTCCCAACTTCTTCGCAACGTTACCCATGGGGTCAGCTATGATGGGGAACGGGATCTCCACCTTCAGGTTTTGCTCGATCCAGTTAACCCATTCGATATGGCTAATGTTACTGTCCACGGAAAGTCCAATCAATTCCGTGTTAAGGTTCTTGAATTCCTGATATCTCTTGGCGAAGCTAACAAACTCTGTCGTACAGACTGGAGTGAAATCGCCAGGGTGGGAGAAAATTACGAACCACTTACCCGAGAATGCGTCGGGTAACTTAATCCTACCCTGGGTTGTATCTACCTCGAGTTCAGGGAACTTTTCACCTATGAGAGGTATTCTCTCACTCATCTCCATTTTTTCACCTAAGTGTAATTTAGAGTTACTCTTATTTAAAGTAAACTTCTAAACACAACTAGATACAGCTGGTGAACCTCGTTGAAAATATGTGATGAAAACGGGAAAACAAGCTCCCTGATATTCGTGAGCTAACTTCACAAATAAAAAATGAAGAGGCTTTCCCTTGATACGGGTTAAGCGGGTTCATGAAGTTTGAATCAACATGTAACGTCTAAATGATTCATAAAGCATCGCCATTGAAGTAATATTTAAATCAACTAGTTTTCAATATCTCCCCATGTGCAGGATGGTCGCTTACCGCGGAAGTGACAGGGCAACGCTCAGGGAGTTAGCCGATTGTCTGGTTAAGGCCGCCGAAGACGACCCCCTCAAGGGATGGTCTCACCCACACGGGTGGGGGATGGTTGCACTCACTGAGGACAAGTTAATTCATCATAGAAGTTCAAGGCCCATCTTTGAGCCCTCTGAGAGAAGTACGCTCATTAACCTGGTTGATTCGCTCTCAGGAAAAATGATGGTGATTATTCACGCCAGGAAGGCCAGCGACCCTTCCCTGGTGTCCTCGATGTACTCTCACCCCTACCAAGAATCAAATGACAGGGAGGTGATCTACCTAGCCCATAATGGAAGCGTAGATCTATCGCTAGCCAGGGAGGTGGGAATGGGGATTGAGGGCGTAGTTGACTCGGAGCTCGTTGCGAAGTATATCTCAATGAAGGGGATTGCTAGCGTGGGAGACTTAATTCCATACACTAAGTCAGCGCTAAACCTTCTGATTCTTCAGATCCCCCGTGGTGTTGGATCCCCACTCTCCCGGGCCAAGCTCTACTATTTTAACTGGACAAACTCAAACGATCCCTATTACGATCTTTACGTAGGAAGTGGATTCGTTACGTCCTCATCCCTGAGCAAGGTGGGTTGTAGAACCTCGAGGGTTGCAGAGAAGGGAAAACTTCTTGAGATCCATGAGACATGAAATCTGGATCTGTGAATGTGGCGTGACCGGGGCATCTTGGTTAACCTTATATTCCCATCAACGAACAGCCTTCCGTGGATATAACCCTAGTTCTCCTGGAGATCTCAATACTCATCTTCTTTGCTGAGCTCATGAGAACATCTCTTCGAAAGTTCGTTCCCTCCATTGTTGGCGAGATCATAGCGGGAATGGTGTTAAGTCCCTTCGCTGTGGGAGGTCTACTGGATCACATCCTCAACCTAGATCTGTTCTCCCTGAACCAATATCTCCTTTTCCTATCCGAGTTTTCCATGATCCTCCTGATCTTCTCCTCCGGACTGGAGCATGGAGTCTCAGCGATCAGGTCAGCGGGAACGTTTGGATTCCTGGGGGCAACGGCAGGTGCACTTTTTCCCGCCCTAGTGGGGATACTGGTCTTTCAGGGAATAGGGTTTGACACGTCGCTCATCCTGGGAACTGCCATAGGTGCCACAAGCTTAGCCTCTGCTGGTTCTATCATTTCTGAACTTAGGTTGAAAGGCAAAGGGGTTGATCTACTCATGTCCATGGCGTCATCTGATGACGTTGTGGACCTAATCTTGCTCTCAGTGGTGCTGGGAACCCTGGCTGGGGCAACATCTGTCAAGTCCATAGCGACGCTGGTGATCTATTATATAGTCGCCTGGATTGTGATATTCGTGGTTGCCGTGAGGGTTATTCCCATGATCGCTAACAGGTTGGACGAGGTATACATTGAGGAGTTCTCCATGTTAGTTATATTTGGGTTAACGGCCATCATGACTGCCCTGAACTTCTCCCCCGTAATTTCAGCATTCATTGCAGGAGTGGCCATGGCTGAGAGCGTGAAAAAGGAGAGGGTTAGGCAAATAATCGACGTTCTTCTGGCGGTGTTCGGAAGTGCCTTCTTCGTAGTAGTGGGACTCCAGGTTAATCTGTCAGGTCTCACCAATTTCTGGTTAATGGCAGTGGAGCTCACTGTGATTGCTGTGATTTTCAAGATATTGGGAGTTTTACCCTTTGCCTACCTGGGATTGAGGAAGTGGAGAAGCGCGTTAGCCGTCTCCCTTGCCATGGTTCCGAGGGGTGAGACTGGACTGGTTGTGGGATCCATAGGACTAAGCTATAACGCGCTCAATCAGAACGAGTTCGGTGCCCTAGTTTTCATGGCAATCCTAACCACTGTAATTGGCGCCTCATTTTTCAAGGGTATGGCCCATTGGTTGAGGGAGGAATAGTGAAGAGAATTAACCTAGAGTAGGCCCTGATGACACTAAATTATAGTAAAACCACCATGGATTGGTTTTGTTCAGGCTCTCCACTTGATTTTCCACTGACAACTTATTTATAAGACTTTGTCAGTGAGCTGACAACTTACGGATTTAGTGACGTGGTTTGAACGTGATTGTCTAGCTAGCTGTGGAGTGAACTTAGGAAAAATTCTATCTTAGCCGAGACTTTCGTTAAAAGGTTAATATCGTATATCCCTCGTTAGCCAACTTGACGATGACGTCAGCTCCTCTGCTTACCTCATCCGTGTATACCAGTTCCTCCTTGCTCACATTGTAGTTTTTCATGGCCATTTCACAGGCGTAGACCTTCACCGAATTCTTCTTTAGCGCGTCGACGTTTTTGCTAACTATTTCAGAAAGCTTGCTCTTCCTGTCCAGCGCGGTGATCCCAGGTCCTAGGAATACCATTTTCACGTCCTCTGCGCCCATTGTCTTGAGCCCGTTGGCAACGTTGACGGCAGTATTCACGTTTAGCTGATCTTGCGATTTTACCACAAGTAGGAATTTGGCCATGAAGTTAAAAAATGTTTTAACAATTTTAAGTTTTTCTTTGTTAAACACCTTTCAGAAAAGGATAGAGGAAGTTGTTGAACGTGTTTGCACAGCACGATGTAGAAATAGACTTAACCTTGAATTGGTTCAATTTCGGAGATGAGACGGAATTTCAGCCAAAACTGAAATTTGCCGAATTCATTCAATTCCACCGAGTTCCTCATCAAAGAAATTTTCTTTATGATCCTTGAGATAGGGATTAAAGTGCCCTATTAGTAACTAATAGGGGTATTCGTAGTATTTCACGAGATTCAGTTGTTTTTACCCAGTAGACAATAGGGATAAACTTGAGTGAAAGAGTCCAAACTTGATAGATCGGCCCTAGACAACTCCCATTACGCGAAGGGAGTTAATTTCTCGTATGAAATTCCTACTCGTAGGCAGAACTAAAAATCACTCTATCCGAAGCTTATCAACCTTATCCGTGTATGCCTTTCTGAAGGTGCAGACTAGAACACCATTGTTGAGCTTAACCGACACCGGTTCCACTGGTCCTGGAAGTGATATTTCCTTCTTTTTCCCGTTCCACTCAACCAGCAACTTAACCTTATTCTTGAGAGACACCTGGATGTCCTCCTTCTTCACTCCTGGGATTTCCATGGTAACAATGACCTTATCACCGCTCTCCACGACCTCATAATCTCCCTCTGGAGGCTCCACGTCCTTCTCCTTAAGCTCAGAAACTGGAACGCCGTTAACGTACTCCTCTACCCTTGGTTGACCATCGGGGCCAACGGTCACTCTCCTGGTATAGGTCCTAACCTCGCCGTTTTCCATGAGCTGTTTAAGCATTTCCTCTTGCATCTTGAGAAACTGATTGAAGATCTCATCGAAGTCAGCAAATGGTGAGTATGCAGGTCCACTATTCTCTATTTCCACTGGCCGAGTATCCTCATTGCTTACGTCCTGTTTCTTCTTGTCCTTCTTTCTTCCGAATCCGAACATGAATGAGAGTCGAATTGGGAATTTAAAAACATGTCTTTATGGTGGGTAGACTCCCCTAAAAACGATACAATTAGCGTTACTAAAGTCAAGTGTATCCCCCACACTTATTACTTGGTGGTCAACTCTACCTACATGAATTTTCTCGATAAGTTTCACGAAAACAGATATGAGATGGCCATGGCCCTAGCCGAGAGGACCTACGAGGCTCAGGGCTTCACCTACGTGGAGACCATTGACCGTCTCAGGGACTTCGTCATTGGTCAAGATCAGGGGATCGTTTACGTTCTAGAGGTGCATAAGAACTGCGTAGACGTGAGGAAGTGCCTAGGCATCAACTACCTCTATCATGAGCCCTACCAATTTCAGGACGGTATTTCCATAGGTGTCTTAGACCTAGTCGTGAAGGTGGTCAAGAGCTTCAGGGATGAGTCGGAATTGAGGAGTTACATCCTAGACAAGGAACTAATTCAGTTTGAGGCCAGGGATTACATGTACCTTAGGAACCTCAGTGAGACTGAACACGTGTATCAGAGTTTCGTGAACTCCCTCCACGATAAGGAGGTCGAGGAGCTGGCTTTCCTATCAAGGAATTACATGGAGATGTACCGCATACTAGATAGAAACCCAGAGGGAGTGGACAAGCTCGAGGAGAAGTTTAGGGAGGTGGAGGCTGAGATACTTCGTATTGCCGGGAAAAACGGGGTTGAGTATGTAGAGGGATACGGAAAGTTGGATCCTGACGAGCACATATCCGAGGACGAGGAGCACATAGAGAGGGAAGTGGAGAGACCGCTGGACGTTCTCCACATTCTTGCCCAGGTGAGGGCTAGGAAGGTGAGGGAGAACCTGGAGTCCTTCCTCAGGTACCTGAGAGAGAGTGAAGGTCCCGTTAGCTGGGGACCAGTCAAGGTTAACGGAGTGCTCCTTGACTCCTTCGAGAGGAGGACGGGAACTTTCCTGATCCTCAGGCCAGGGGATCTCGTGATTAACAGGGGAGGAGAGAAGAGGATTCACGTGGAACCTGGTATCGTGGTTGTGGAGAACCTTGAGTAGGGGGAACTGGTTAGCCAGGCCTCAGGGTCCCCATGAATACCCTGCTCACGTACTCCCCAGGTCTCTCGCTTTTCCTTGCCTCCTCCACCACCTTGAGGTGAGCGTTCATGATCCTAAAGAGACTCGAGTTCCTCACATCCACGTCTTCCCCCACGAGCTTTCTGTACATGAGTTCAGCATGCATGAGAGAAGGCCTTATCCCCTCCCCCGTGATTGGGAAGACAGCACCTCCAGCCTCTCCCACAAAGTTTCCCTGCCTGAGACCACCCATAGAGATCCTCGCAACTCCGTAACCTACCTTCTCCCCCGCTAGGATGGAGTTTAGCCTTTCCCTCAACACGGGGAGAGGGGCCTCTCCGCCAATCCCAATCCTTGCCCCGTAAGGTCCAGGGAAAACCCAACCATATCCCACGAAGTCCGAGTAAAAATAAGAGTTCAACACGTTCTCCTCTGCATGGTACGTCGTGTCGTACTGGATTGCAAGGACCGTGTCCTGAGACAGGGCCTGATATCCGCGAGCATCCACGACAACGTCATACTTTACCCCGTTAATCTCATCTCCCTTGATGACTCCCCTCTCCCACTTAATCTCAACTCCCTCAGAGAGTCTCTCAAGGAACCTTGGTTTGTCAATTATGTAGGCGAAGGGCTCCTTGGAGTGAACCTCGTGAATTAGCTTGTTGTCAAGGAAGATCCTGTAGCCCGTTATCTTGAACAGGATCTCATCCTGGGTTATGAGATCCTCGATAGAGGACAGGACAACCCAGCTACAAGGTTTGACACCTAACCTCCTCTCCCTTTCGTAAACCACTGCCTCCTCTCCGAGCTTTTGGGCAAGGAATAGGCCTGCGGGTCCAGCTCCCACGATCCCGACTTTCATGGGAGAGAGTAGTCTTTATGGTAAAAATGGTTTTATGAAGGGAAATCGAGGCTGAGCGGTTTGGACGTGCTGAGCGTGGAGGAGTGATGAGGAGGGTGGAGGTCCTGATTAACCAGTTGGATTTGGCGATAGGTCGGTCAATTTACTCGTGAATGGGAACCTCGTACACGATCCTTGTTACGATCTCAACAACTTGACGATCCTTGTCCTCACATCCATGGCAACCTCCTTTCCCAACTTCGTTCCAGGCCCCGCAAAGTATCCCTCCCCCACGACACTACCTACAGCTACCGCATCACTTACGGTCCCTGTTAGGTTGAGGCCCAGATCCCTTAAGGCCCCAGACTTAGCCTCAGTAACCGTTCTCACCAGATCCACTAGTCCATTCAGATTGAGACCCTCCTTCACGAATACACCCACGTTGATCGTGCATCCAGCGTCCTCACCACTCTCACCGATCCCAGCACTAACGTAAAGTTTCCCCCAAGGTCTGTCCTCGAAGGAGTAAGAGGTTGCTGCGGTGATGAAGGCAACCTCATCCCTTCGGCACAGGGCTTTCACGTCGCTCCATGGATCCTGGTTACAGTAGCTCTTATCCACAAAGATTGCACATATTCCCCGGGCGAATGCCACCCCCTCAGGGTAGAGGGCAGAAGTCAACACAAGGTACTCTCGATCTAACGAGAGGTGTACTACCTTGATCACAGCAATCCCTCAATTTCCTGCGATGAGCTCACGATAGGTTGTATGTTGGTGAGGTTCATCATGAGCTGTGAGGGGGAATACCCAGATATGTCGGAGGGAGAATAGAGATAACCTATTATCATGTAGGTTCCCTTACCCCCTGAAATGATGATAGTTGAGGGTATATGCGAGGGGCTTCCAAGATCGACCGCCGGCCTAAAGAACTCTCCCGAGGCAGGGTTCTGAACCTCGTACTTCTCCACGAGTGGATAGGCCCAGGGGGCCTCCTGCCTTATCACCTGAAGACCGTAATTAACGTAATTGTTGAGTGCTGTACCGTTGGCTGAGGCGTTAAGGTACTCGTTGTATAGGTAAATTACCTTAAATCTCACTGTTGAATTTGGTGTGAAGTTCAGGAAAATTAAACCTGAAGTGTTAGGATATTCGTCTAAGGGATCGGAATGGTTTGGGATCACGTTGAGCTTGCCGTAGTGGGACATGGCAAGGTAAAGGGGCCAGCTGTCCGTTGCACCGTAGGGGCATCCGTACCAGGATATGAAAAGGACGCAGGTTTGAGTCGTGAGTTGTTGTGACGAAACCTTGAAGGGAGTGTCAATGGGTACTCCGTACACGGGTAGGGAACCAAGGATAAGGATGAGCGCTATCACTGCGGAGATTCCTGCGACGATGATTTTCTGATTCATGAACTGAGTGTCGCTGGGAGAAATAAAATGGTTGATGTCCTGAGTGGGGTGAAGGAGTGATTCGCAACTAGATCTGAAAGTTTATCTCGGTCATAAACGCGGGTTCAGTCCTGAGATGCCTCCAGTTGTCAAGCCTTCTCTCTCAGGTATTGCGCGAGTTTCTCCAGATCCCTTGCAATTACATCAACTTCTAGGGCGAGCTTCTCCATTCTCCTGTTAAGGTATATGGTACCCATTCCCGCATTTCTAGCCCCCATGAGATCAAACCAGTTCGAGGATACCAGGAACGCCGGGTAACCCACGCTCTCCATGAAGTGTTTATAGACCCTAGGCGAGGGCTTGTATGCCCTCACTTCCTCGGCGCTCACTATCCCCTTGAAGAACCCTAGGATCCCGTTTCTCCTCAGGTGGTCCTTCACTTCCTCGACGGATCCGTTACTTAGGGCAAAGACGTCAGCTAGTGCTGATATGTCCCCCAAGAACTTCACGTCGGGATACGCCTTCAGGTTCAACCACGAGTTCATCAACTCTTCCTCCTTCCCCTCGTTCACGAGAAGGTAGTCTCTTATGGCCTGCCTGGTGATCTCCCTGAAGGGAACAAACTTTTCCATGACAGTGTAAACCCACGTAAGTTCCAGCTGTTTCCTCCTTATCTCTTGTGGAAAGCTGGAGGTATCTAGAAGAGTTCCGAAGACGTCGAAGGCAAGTATAAGTCTCATGGTTAGAAGTATCAATCAAGGTTTAAAACCTTGAATTATCCGTGAGGGGTCTAGGATCTTTAAACCTCTCCCTCTATCATTAAGGATTGGCAGCATCTCCTAACCAGTTTTCCTTTACAGACTTTGAGCTCGTTAAAGGTGTGCAGGTATTTGACCTCGTTTAGGAAAACCTTCAGAACCGACTTTTTCTAGTTATTCTAATACTCGTAAGTTGCATGAGTTACCTGGTAGAATGAAGCTGACTGGCCGAAAAAAGCAGGGTTAGTTCTTACTCCCTGTCAGGCAGGTTCTTCATATCCTTAGGGAGTAAGATTGAGGCGAATAACTAACACCCTGTTAGTAACCTAACACCCTGTTAGTTTTGCCCTTTGCGAGTACGAGTAACCCTTCTTCATTGAGTGAGCGGCTCCGTTATGGAACAGTCCTTACACACGAGCCGTGGCTCTCCACTGCATAGACTACAACTTCCACGTCCTCACAGAACCTGGTGGAGATTTAACCAATCTCGCTTTTCCACACCAGGCCAGAAGGTTTCACCCCAAGGGACGATCTCGACATCCCGTGTAAATTTCTTTACATCAAGGTTTTTACCCTCTAGTTCTTTTCATACTTATGAAAATTTGTACTGTCGTGGACGACCAAGATAGGATAAAGGTATTCTCAAAAGGGAAGTTCTTGATCCTCTTTGATGATAAGAACAAGGAGGTGATGGTAAGGGAGGAGAACCCAGCTCTTCACTCCCCTATGAAGAGGCCTACGGTGGCTAAGGAATGCGTGAGGCTCGGAGCAAACAGGGTTATAGCAGCTCACGGTTCCTTGTGCTATCCCTCATACTCAATTTTGAAGAGGAATGGAGTCGAGATGGTTGTGGGGAGGGAAGGGCAAGGAATCTTCGAGGAGTTCCGCCCTGTAACCATGGGGGAGGTCATGTACTCGAGCCTTCAAGCCATGTGGGAGAGGGTTAAGGGGCACTAGGTGAAGCCTCTAAACTTGATCACGATGGATCCAGATGAACAACCACTCCCTCAAAACCATTTATACCCTATAACCGAGTCTTCTGTATGGATGAGGAGTGGCTGAGGAGGAAAATTGAGCAAGAGAGGGAGGCCCGCGAGATGAGGAGGAAATCAGCTGACTGGAACTTCATCAAGTCCCTCCCACCCAAGCTGAGGATTGCTCTCGAGTACTACGTTGACAGCGGAGATTTCAGGGGAGCGTCGAGGATTGCTGACATGTCTGTGGATGAGTTTCTCTATTTCGCAAAGGAGAAGGCAAACATAGTTGATATGTCGTGAGACTAGCTGGCCCTCCTGACTCTCCTCATCAAGGACGTGATCTGTTCCAGTTGCGTGGGGTGTGGTTGGCTTATCCTAGCTAGCTCGTAACTGGTTAGTCTCTCTCCCACGGCAAGTGCCAGTTCCCCGATTAACATGTCTGCGTCCTCTCCCACAACCTGTGCCCCGAGGATTCTCTGACTACCCCTCTCTATTACGACCTCCATCCATCCCTCGGCGAAGCCATCTATCTGTGCCCTTGAGTCCAAGGAGAGGTCGTATCTCCTAGTCTCCACATCAAATCCCCTGGCGATAGCCTGTTCCTTCCAGAGTCCTACCCATGCCACTTGTGGAAAAGTGTAGACCGCGAAGGGGACGGCGTTGTAGTCCATCTCCACAACTTCCCTGTTACCCTCCAGGATGTTCTGGGCGGTTACCCATCCCTCTAGAACGGCCACGTGGAACAACATGAACTTACCGTTCACGTCGCCTGGGGCGTAAATGTTTTCGATGGCGCTCCTCATTCCAGGGGTAGTCTCAATCTCCCCCTTCTTTCCAAGGGGTATTCCGTTCACAGAGGATGTATTGGGTCTTCTTCCCACAGCCACTAGAACCTCGTCGAAGCCCTGATACTTCCCCTTTTCAGTAAGGACCACCTTCCCATTCTCCTTCAGAACTCCTGTGCTCCTTTCCTTGACTATCTTGACCCCAGCATTGATCAGCTCCCTTTCCAGTAGACTCTGAACCTCTTGGGACACCTCCTTGATGAGGTGTGATGCGAAGAGGGTGACCTCCGAACCTAGTCTCGCGAAGATTGAGGCCATCTCCACACCTATGTATCCTCCACCCACAATTGCGAACTTCCTCGGTACTTCCCTTATCCTAGTTTTCGGCATAAGGAGTTCGTGAGTGGTTATCCCGGCCTCATATCCCTTTGGGATCACGGGATCGGCCCCGGTGGCTATCACTAGGTACTTGGTGCTATAGACTCTATCCTCCACCTTCACGTGGTTTTGATCCACTATGATTCCAGACTTAGCCAAGAAGGTTAGGCTCTCGTGTTCCCTAATTTCGTCGTCGTGTTGCCTGAACCTCCTCTCCTGTACCTGATCCTTCCAGTCCACGAGCTTGGGGAAGGAAATCTCTGCCTTCATGAAGGGAACTCTCTTCGCAGTTTCGAGTTGTCGCGCTCCATACCAGTAGGTCTTAGAGGGTATGCAACCTTCGTAAAGACAATTTCCTCCTAGAACGCCCTTTGGGTCGAGCATGAGGACCTTCATTCCGCCCCTTGAGAGCTCGAAGGCTGTGGTGTAACCTGCGCCACCTCCTCCCAGGATTATGGCATCGAAATCAGTCATGGGATTACATGTATTAAAACAGTTAAATCTTTATTTACTGTGAATAGTGGGGGAAGCGTTTTTATGGAGGTTTTGAAGATTTGGGTTTAGTCCCGATGAGAGGAGTTATTTTATCCAGCGTCTCATCTCCCCACGTAAAGTGAATGTGCCAACCTAGATCCGACTTGAAAGTTCAAGAGAATCTCTCGTGAGAATCTGAACAGTTCTACCTAGGTTTTCACGCCCTAACGAGGTTCAGGTCACACCCATATCCTAGACTCTTCAGTCACTGGGTGATCGGGGCCTTCTTCACGAATGTACCTCTTCTCAAATCTATAAGGGCCTGGGTTAGCTCCTCCTCAGTGTTCATCACAATGGGTCCGTACCACGCTATGGGCTCATTGATTGGCCTCCCAGACAGGATGATGACGTGGGCCCCCTTTCTCGTGGAGATCTGAACCTCGTCCCCATCATCGTAGATCGCTAGGTTACCCTCAGACAAGGTCACGGAATCATCCATCTTGGCACTTCCCTCAACCACGAAGGCAAGGACAGTGTAACCTCTCTTTACCTTGGCCTTGAACTCCTTCTCGGGTTCCAGCTTGACCTCGTAGTAGGTAGGATCCACGGGACTAGTCACCCTAACGGGGCCCTCCACCCCATCGTACTCACCCGTGATGATCCTAACCCTCCCACCGTCTATCTTGACCTCTGGTATGTCTCCTCTCCTTGCGTCTCTATATACAGGGTCGGTCATTTTCATGTTCCTCGGAAGGTTAATCCACAGCTGTAATCCCTTGTTCATCGTGTTCAGTACGGTGGCGTGAAGCACGTCCTCCTCTCCCAGGGGTTTAGGCATTTCCTGGTGGAATATTCCGCTCCCGGCAGTCATCCACTGTGCATCCCCCGGATAGAGAACGCCCTTACTCCCGGTACTATCCTCATGTTCCACCTTGCCCTGGATCAAATAGGTGAGGGTCTCAATACCCCTGTGGGGATGCCACGGAAACCCCGCAATGTAGTCCTCAACCCTATCTGAACCGAAGAAGTCTAGGAGAAGGAAGGGGTCAGTCAGGGAGTACGTGTGAGGTCCACCAAAGACCCTGTAAAGCTTTACCCCAGCTCCATCCCTAGTCTCCTTTCCCTCTAACATGTATGAGACTTTTCTAATCATAAACTAACTTTACCAAGTAAAGTATTTAAGCTTGTTTCAACTTGGGCAAGTCTATCTTGAGAGGGTTGAGATGGTGTAGTTAACCGTTACTGGTTTTTAGATCCTGTTCCTTCACTAGAAGCGGAGCTAATTAGTCGGATTCGCACTTATCCTTATATGCCAGAACCACTCGAACTTTCGCGTTACTTAGACAGGTTGAGGGCCTTCAAATGGAGGGACTTTGACGTATACTACGCAATCCTCTTTGGGTCACTGGCCAAGCGCGGTCGGGGAAACGACATTGATATAGCTGTAGAGTTTAAGAGGAAGAGTCTGGACGCGTATTCCTCTCTCCTCGCATCCCTAAGGAATTATCTAGATGAGGATAGGGTGGATTTAGTCATGATATCAGACAATTCCGATTGCTTCCTTGTTCATGAGGTCTTCAGCGACTCACTGATCCTATACATGGAAGATTATGATAGAATGCATAGGATAGCGTCAATCTGCGAGGACTTCCTCATAGATCTAAAGAAGTTACAGATACTGGAAAACGCTGGGAGGGCGATCATGAGGCGATGGCAGTCCTAGATAAGTTGCTTAGAACAGTTGAGGATGTGACTAACAATCTTGAAGCTCGTCCCTCGCAGTTATGATCTAAGCTGGGAAGACCAGATGGCAATCCATAACAACTAGAAAGGCCTGGTTAAGACCTCGTTCTCAGGTCTACTGAAAGGCGCGGAGCTACCTGGAAGTGAAAGAATTTAAGTGACAACTGGAAGAGGAGACTGTGTCCAGTCCTCCTGGAAAACTAAAATCCTTCTTCATCTCCTCCGCAGGGTTCCTCCTTGACGGATATGATCTCTCGGTGATATCCTTCGCGCTTCTGTTCCTTCCGAAGGAACTTCATCTTACCCCATTACAGGAGGGACTCGTTAGCTCTGCCTCGCTCATGGGAATGATACTCGGTTCAGTCCTACTCGGGTTACTCTCCGACAAGATGGGGAGGAAAAGGCTCATGGGCTTGGATCTAGTAATCTTCACGGTCTTCGCCATAACCTCGGCCCTGTCCCAGAACTTCCTGGAAATGTTCCTATCTAGGCTACTCCTGGGGGTTGGCATAGGTGGAGATTATCCCCTAAGTAGTTCCCTCATGGCTGAGTACTCCCCCTCAAGGTCGAGGGGAAGGTACCTCGTGGGGGCAGTGTCCATGTATTGGGTAGGAACACTGCTCTCTGCTGTCGTGAACCTAGTCTTCCTTCCCACGGGTGACTATTTCTGGAGGTATTCCTTCGCGTTTGGAGCCCTTCTATCCATCCCAGTCATAGTAGCCAGGTTCTCTCTCCCCGAGTCACCCAGATGGTTAATAAGCAAGGGTAAACTTAAGGGAGATGGAATCCCAACCCAAGAGGAGGAAAACAAGGGAGTTACAGGTTTCCTTGACCTGTTCAGGATGAGATTACTTCCATACCTCCTCCTAGTCTCAGCAATCTGGTTCTTGTTTGACGTTGCGTCATACGGTATAGGACTTTACTACCCAGCAATATTTAGGGAGTTCTCTTTACCCTCCAACTACGAGGTGATTTACGCCACCATGATAATCGCGGTGGGAGCAATCCTCGGCTATATCCTGGCGGAGGTCGCCATAGATTCGCTGGGAAGGAGAGCTGTTCTTCTATCCGGGCTTGGCGTAATGGCACTTCTCCTGGCTGTGGGAGGTGTCCTGAGGCTTACCGGGGTTGTTTTGGTGCCATACTTTGCGGTCTTCGTGGCAATGGAGCAGTGGGCTGGCGCGGTCACACTCTTTTACCCCGCTGAGCTCTTCCCTACCCCAGTTAGGTCATCCGCTCAAGGATTTGCGACAGCAGTGAGCAGGATAGGAGCTGTCCTGGGAGTCGTGTTTTTCCCTAGCATGGTGAAGGTCCTTGGTCTCTCTAACTCCCTGATTCTGTTCTCTGTAACGTCGGCTATCGCATTCATATTGGCACTCCTGCTGAGGGAAACTAAGAGAAAGGAACTAGAGGAGATCTCCCTTGGGCTAAAGGAGGTGAAAGGGAGAAATCCGAGTACATGATGAAGGCGTTCAGGTTAAGGATGAAGGAACATGAAGTCGCGTAGCGTTGGCCCGTCAAGGGCCTGATTTTAGTCTCCAACTTCTTTTCATCCAGGATGTTTGGCCTCAACTACTTCCCTTTTCACCTCCTGTCTGGCCTTTATAACATAGTTTTTCGTGAACAATGAGGCTATCAAACTCAGGAACATAAGGGCAATTGCTACCATGTACATGTAGTGGAAGGCCGAGTAGTCAGGTACCTGTGCCACGGGAATGAACTGTCCATTAACGTCATATAGCAACCACGTGACATAAGTGTCCATGAACACTGTTGATATCACTGGACCGATTGCGCTTCCTATGGTCCTTATCAAGGTGTTCATTCCGATCCCTATTCCCCTTTGCTCCTCAGGTAAAGCCAAGGCGACCATGTTAACTAGGGGGATAATCAGGTTAACCAATCCTGCAGCTGTCACTATCACGTCAAATAGAACCTCGTACTCGCTATACCTAAAGGTGTCCAGTAGGAAGTAGCCCAACATGCTGACCGATGATCCTACGACGAGCAGAGGTTTCGGGCCAATCACATTTATAGCTCTACCCACAATAGGACCCAAGGTCATCATGACCAGGGCAACGGGTGCCATGAGGAGACCTGACTCGATAATAGTTAAACCTAGTCCGTAGGGTCTGGGTAGCTGAAGGTAGTAAACCAATCCAGTGAACATCAGGAACATACCCGTACCGGAAATGAGACCAGCCACGTTTGCCACCATGAGGTTCCTTACCCTAAAGAGGTCAAGCCTCATCAAGGGCTCCGAGGTTCTCCTCTCCACGATCAAGAAGATAGGGAACGCTACCACTGACACCACGATGAGGGCTATCTGGCTCAAGGTGGTCCACCCCACGTTGGGCCCATTGGAAAGATAAACTAGGAGTGGCACCACTGTTAACATGAGGAAGGTAGCACCAAGGTAGTCAATCTTTTCCCTAGTCTTCTCAGGGATTTCCACGATGTACTTGGCCGAGATGCCCAGCAAAATCAAGGAGAGGATGAAAGCCGTGTGAAAGGCGTACGGCCACCCCAAGTCCTGGACTATATAGGATCCCACAAGGAGACCTAGTGCAGGAC
The DNA here is from genome assembly GCF_000016605.1 of Metallosphaera sedula DSM 5348. Classification (NCBI taxonomy): domain Archaea; kingdom Thermoproteati; phylum Thermoproteota; class Thermoprotei; order Sulfolobales; family Sulfolobaceae; genus Metallosphaera; species Metallosphaera sedula. Next base: position 1,022,540 of record NC_009440.1, read on the forward strand.
CAGCAGCCAAGGTTGCGCTAAGTATGCCCTGTGCCCATGCCACCCTTTCCTTGGGGAACAGGTCAGTGATGATGGCAATAGCCAAGGGAAATGTGGAATATCCTATTCCCTGAACTCCCCTAGAGAAGATCAGGAAGTAAATGTTCGGAGAGAAACCTGCCATCAAAACCGCAAGCGAGTAGAACCCGATTGAGATCAGGTAAACCTTCTTTTTCCCGTATCTGTCGCCCAGTTTGCCGAAAATCGGAGACGCGACCGCCCCCACAATGAGGTATGCCGAGGTTACCCACGCCACGGTGGTCGCGGTTGTGGAGAATTGGTCCTCTATCTTAGGCAGTGCTGGAATCACCATGGTCTCCACGTAGTTCACAAGCATTAACATAAGGGTTAGGGAGAGAAGAGTTCTCATAACTCCCTTGGGATTCATGACATGATATTGTATTTAACACGAATTAAACTTTTCGATATATCTTTTTAATCAGGGCTTAAACTCCTTACCGTCAAGGGTTTTCCAAGCTCAAGGATCTCTAGGTCCTGTCGGGTTCATGATTCTAACCATTTCCGACGAGTTCCTTAATCTTCTTCACCGTTCTCGGCAGGACCTCCTCTGCTCTTTCCCTTATTACTAGGTCCGCAAATTCGTCAAGAGGAGTCTCCTCCATGTTAATGATCACGAGCACCCCTCCATTTTGCTTCACGACCTGGGGGATAAGATTTGCTGGGTAAACCGTCAGTGAGGACCCAACTACCAGGACAAGGTCGGACTCCTGTGCAATCCTTAAGGCCTCGTGAATCAAGTGAACTGGTTCGTCGAAGAGAACAACTCCCGGTCTGATCACCCCTCCGCACCTACAACGTGGCGGGAGTTCCCCATCCTGAACCTTTCCTAGGACCTCTTTCCTTTCAAAGTTCATCCCGCAATCCTCGCAATAGAACCTCCTCGAGGTACCGTGGAGTTCTATTACGTTCCTCGAGCCCGCGTCCTGATGAAGACCATCTATGTTCTGCGTGATCACGTACTTGATCAGGCCCATCCTCTCAAGCTCTGCGAGCGCGTAATGGGCCGGGTTAGGGGCCACAGAGTCCATGGCCTTGAGCCTGAAGGCATAAAACTCCCAGAACCCCTTGGGGTCCCTCCTAAGGTAAGATGCAGAGGATAACTCCTGAGGATATTTCTTCCAGAGTCCCTGAGGACCCCTGAAGTCCGGGATTCCTGAGGCTGTACTAATTCCAGCCCCAGTGAAGGCAATTCCGTGAGTTGAGGTCAGGAGGAGTTCAGCGAGGTCCATAATTTACTTTTCTAGATCCTAATTAAAATCTTGAGTGAACCTGGTTAGGTAGAGCTCACAGCCTTCAAGGGTTGGGGTAATGATATTAACTGTCTGGTTTGGTAAGTCTCACATGGATTCGATAATTATCCTCCTGCTTGTAGGGATCGCTGTTGGAGCCTTAACAGGGATAACTGGGTCGAGCGGTGTCCTCATTGTGGTTCCAGCCCTATCCTACCTAGGTCTCAGCTTCGTGGACTCCGTTGGTTCAAGCCTTTGGGTTGATATAATCACGACGTTGTCCGTTATCTTCGTCTATTTCCGTCACGGAAACGTGGACCTCAAGACATCCCTGATCATGGGGGTTGGGGCGGTCCTGGGCGCTCAGCTTGGATCAAGGCTCGCCTTCATCACTCCGGATAAACTTCTGGAGGGAGCCTTCACCGTGTTCACCACCGTGATGGCTTACGTTTCCTTCCGAAGGTCCAGGAATCCCTCCCTGAAAATAAGGACGAGAAACCTCGGGACCTGGAGTTACGTTTTAGCGCCAATTCTGAGCGTGGTCATAGGTATAGTTACGGGAACCTTAGGAGCCAGTGGTGGTATCATGTTCATAGCCGTGATGATGATGCTTTTCTCAATGGATGTAAGAAGAATGATTGGAACCGCTACGCTGGCCATGTTACTGTCAGCGGTGAGTGGGGGAGTATCTTACGCAATTGCGGGAAGGATAGATGAGTTAGCCTCCATCGTAATAGGAGTGACTGCCCTAGTCTCAGGCTACTTCTTCGCTAGGTTGGCCAATGGGATGAGGTCGTGTCACATTTACCTCTTTCTAGGTAGCGTCTTCGTCATAACCTCGGTGAGCGAAGTACTCAAGATGGTGTAACGCCTCCTCGAGTTAAGTCACGGTGAGGGAGCCTTGCCATGTCTCATCCCTGGACTCACTCTATTGCTAAACGTTCCCACTTAATTCCCTTACTCGTACTTATCCGTCCTGAACACTAGGTCCTGGACCTTCAAGGAGAAAGTCCTCATAACTGCGTACCCAGGTGGTGAGGCCTGCAGTATGTTCGCGTACTCCTCCATCCCTATCTTCTCGAGAGCATCCTCGTCAGCCCTCATGGCGATCTTCGTGTTCGTGAGTGTAAGGATGAGGTCGTTTAGGTCCGTCGGCCTGTGGGTAGCCAACACCGTGCCCATTCCCCTTACCCTCCCCAGCCTAAGTATTCTGTTGATGAGTCTCTCAAGCCCCTCCTTCTCCTCATCCCTCCTTGACTGCGGGAAGTACTCGTGAGCCTCATCGAATACGAGGAGGTAAGGAGTCTCAACCCCCTCATTCTTGTATTTCGCGTCTATCAGTCTGAACAATCTGTCCACAATGAGGAAGGCCGTGGTGGTTGCGGTGGAAATTCCTTTCTCCATTACCCATCTCAAGTCCACTATTGCCTTCTTTCTTACTAGGTCCTCGTAGTTGGGTTCCCCAAGGAACCCCTTTTCCAGGGGTATGTCCAGGATGCCAGTCTCCTTCAGCATAATAACTGACCTCCTTATGTTGTCCTCTGTGGTCTTATGAACATGAAACTCAGAAAAGAGTTCCTCACATTCCCCAATCCAATTGTCAATTTCCGTTAGGCAGTGCTCTGTGATCAACTTGAAGAAATAGGCTCCCTGCCCAGAGAAGAGGGGCGACACATCTGGAATCTCCTTGTAGGTCTCCCTCAACCTGAAACCCAAGAGCTCCACGTGAAAGGTTTTCTCACCGTTGGTCAACGTGATCCTTTGGCCGTCAACCTGGGATATCCTGAAGTCCTGCAGGTTGCTCCTCTTCAAGAAGAGCGAAACGAATTCAGTTACCTTCCCCATATCCCTCGTCACAGGAACAAGGACGGTTCCCCCAATCTTCGCCATGGTCTTCACGTAATCTCCCTGAATGTCGAAGCCTAGGACCGGGATCCTGCTCCTGGTGATCAGGAGGCGAAGAAGGTTTGTTTTCCCCGCACCCGTAGTTCCCACTACGAGGACGTGGTGTCTCAACGCCTCCTCGGTGAGGTTGACAGGTACGTCAAGGATCCTGTAACCCTCGACGATCTTCCCTATGGGTATTCCGTCTTGCGGTAACCCCAACATTTCCTTTATGAACTCCTGGCTTGGAACGAAGATAGGACTCTGCGGGTCCACAGGTGAACTGGGCGGAACCACCTCATTCTCCACCTTCTCGGACAGGAGCTCTATGGTCAGGGAGAGAGGGGTGGTAATAGCGGACACGTCTTCAACAGGGGAGAGAGCTGGGATCCTGGAGATTGCAAGGATGTCTGCCCTCTCGACCGAGGTAATCCTCCCCAGCATGAGAGTCCCTGACACGGGTATAGATATCCCCACATAACTCCCTATGAGGAACTTCCTCTTGAGATAGACCTCGTAGGGGATCTCAGCCCTAATCTGGTTATTGTCCTTTCCGTGGGAGATTGGGGTCACCCTGCTAATGAGACCCACAACCTCGCCGTACTTACTCGCACGACTCTTAGCGTCCTCAAGGCTCATGGAATTAAAGGAGATTTTCCCTTTTTAAATTATCAAGAAGTAGTTCAGCTTCAGGTGAGACCTGTCCAGCCTTATCCCATCTCTAGGTCGAGGTTGGCCTGTTGAAACCTGTTCCAGTCGTCGTAGGTCACCTCAACTTGCCCCTTTGCGTATATGAAGGAGAGGATGAAAGTTGAGGCGCTCAACTTCCTTGATAACCTATCGGCGACCTCTATGAAAGTTGGTAATCCCCTATACGATGCGTGGGAAAGCGAGGTCGCGACTCCTTGACAAAGGAGATTCCTGGATGGGCTCTCAACCCTGAAAACAGAGTCCCGGACCTTCACGTAAACCATGTAACGCTGAAGCGAGGAATTGGAGAGCTGGAATTCCTCCCTTAGGACTGGAGTAATGTAGGTGATCTTGCCTTTCCCCAGTTCTAGGGTAAGCACGTCGTCTGTGGGAGTTACGTCACCTTTCCATAGTTCCTTCACCCTCGATAACTTCCTTGAGGTGGAGAGTCTCTTCACGATACCCACCAGTTGATCCTTTCTTCTCTCCTGGATGAGTCTCTCGTACGCTGACCTGTAGGGCTCCCCCACCATGGGCAGATAGGGTCCAGGGAAGACTGGTCCGTCAACTACGGCTATCCTGGCTCTCTCAATGGCCCTATTCTCCAGGTAAATCCTCAGCTCGTCAAGGATGTTATCGTCCTTGTACCCAGGGTCATAAGGAACGTCGTTCACGTTCCTGGTTCTCACCACCTTGGAGAGTGGAGAGGTTTCTATCATCTCCACGACGTCCCTAGATCCCTTTATTGCTAGGAAGGGGAACGAGGCATTGAGCGGAACGGTCATGTGCTCCCCCTCAATATTCGCGTAAAGTGAGGCGAGATATATGTTGGCTCCCCTCACAGTCATATACCTCGAGGAGGTATCTAGGTAGGAAAAAGAGGAGAGGGGGTCACACTTCTCAAGGGGACCCTCAACCTCAACGGGCCATGAGTCCTCGAATTCCTGAAGGGACACCCCTAGAAAGACTTTCTCCTTGGACAACCTTGATAGAGTCGTCATAAGATCCCTGATAACCTCGTGAACCTCCAAGATTATCGTGTTGGGATAGACAAGCCCAATTATAAAGATTCTTAAAGCTTAAGATTCTGGAAAGAATATCAAAGAGATTTAGCTCAATCCCTATAGGTTTCTCCTCAGGTCCTGATCATGAATGATACCACAATAAATACTGCAAAGAGAACAATCTCAAGCACTACGACGTATAGGAACGCTAATCTTAGACCCGGAGTATCCTTTGTACGCAAATATGCTATCAATCCTGTCACCCAGGATATGAGAAGTCCTATGGCGACTCCTCTAAAATAGTCCGAATTAGCCATAATAGTAGTGTAAAATATCAAGAATAAAAGGATGTATTTGGTTAGGTTCTAATTTTCTACTTCTATGCGGTTCAAAAGGCGTGAGGGTCTATTGATCTTGATCTCTGCACTCTAACCCCACTAATCCTTGAGACCCAATTAAGGTTTCAAGTTACAGGGGTGTAACTTGTTTTCGACGCATGGCCTAAGGACTCCTTCTAAGGCCTCTATGGCAAGGAAGGATAGCTAAGAGGGGACTACCCTTGGCAAAATTCATTCTCATGTGGGACTCTCATCGTACGTGGATTTCCTGAGTAGATAAAATCTTACTGCTATATCTGCCTGATATTATTTAGGTCGGAGCTCACTTTCTCCAACAAAATTAAATTCAACGTAAAATCGTAGATATTTTATATCAGTTGGGATGGTAATCCCCGAACTTCACCTATACTATCCATACTAGCTAGATCTGACTTCAGTCACCAGATAAAACTAGTTTATCGGTTTCATGATTTGATATGTGCAACTCACTCTCCCTTAAGTAGTTTCACCTTTCCTCCCTCTATCTTAACCTTCTTGTCCTTCATGGGTCCACGAACATAGGCTGCGTATTCTTCTCCCAAGGCACTCCTTATCTCCTCGAGAGTACTTTCCCCTCCTATGTCCCTCAGGAAATTGATGATCTCCCTCTCCATGAGTTCAGGCGTTAACTCCTCCTCTTCCTCGTTCTCTGCCCTCTTGGTTCTCTTGTATTGTTCGTACGAGAGTTCATCAAGCTTGGCGAAGGTTCTCACATGTCTCCTGTAGGTCTCTATTATCCTGTAGGCTATGTCGAGGGCTTCTTGGTCGGACAACCTTATCATTTTATCTCCAGAATCGTCGCCGATTCTAATGAAGAAACCGCCATCTATTACAGAGCCGTCCTTTATTATCGGGGAGGAGTCTCCGACTCTTATCCAGACAGTTGTTCCGTCGTCCCTTTTGTGAACCTTTCTTACTATGATGGCCATTACCTGAAGTTGGTAAAGGGTGAATATAAAGGTTCTCGATTGCCCCCAGTAAGGAGACCTAGCTAGACTCCTGTAGTTCCCTTGTGAAGACCTTCTCAAATGTGGAGTATGCCATGTCGTCGTAAAGTACCACAATCACCTTCTCGAGGATTTTAGGCTTGTAAGATCTAAGAACGCTAGCCATAACCCTTGCGCATACCTCCATGGGATAGCCGTAAATCCCCGTGGATATGGCTGGGAGAGCTAGACTCCTCAGTCCAAGTTCCTCTGCCTTCTCCAGAGATCTCCTAATGGCAGAGTGCAACTTGTCCTCTCCCTCCAAGCCATACCTCGGACCGACAGCGTGAATCACGTATTTCGCCCGCAGGGATCCTGCACCAGTGACCGCAACCTCTCCGACGGGAACAGGACCGTGTTCCCTGACGTATTGGTCACTTTCCCTTTGAATGGCCTCTCCACCTCTCCTGACAATGGCCCACGCTACTCCCCCTCCATGGGAGAGGTATGAGTTTGCTGCATTAACAATAGCATCTGCCTCGATCTTCGTGATGTCTCCCTTCATCAGGTCAACCTCAAATCCAAGGTTGAAGGTTTTCACGAGATAATCTTCGAGTACTATCTTAAATCGTTCACGTTGACTAGCCCCTGTCAAGGTGAAATCTTCAACGATCCTCCTCTCAGACCTTATGTGGTGATTATGTATGACCAGTTTCGGACTCATAACACGTAAATTTCGAATCATCATAAGGAGATTTGGGGGTCTTGTTCCCTGATAAACAGGAGCTATTACGTGAGATTCTTATTCATCCATGCCCTCTCTGATCTAAACCTTCTCCAAGAAACGATAATATTTATTGTTGTTGACTGATATCGTGTAGTATGATATACAGGGTAATTCCCTCGAGGCCAGTGACAGTGATAGAGAGCTTACCGAACAAAAGTGTATCCTCTGACGATCCGAGCAGTTTCCTTGTGGTTGATCAGGAGGATAATCCCCTGGACTCTTATTGGGACGGAAAGAGACTCTACGTCGTTCCTAAGGAGAACACCACTGCTATTTACCTCATAGAGGCCTCACCTGGTTCCACGGAGTTCAAGGGATCCAACCCGCCCATGACGGAGAGACCCTCATCACCCGGTATTCCACGGGAAGTTGGGGTTGATAGGTTGAGGTTCTCCAACTTCAAGGGGATCGCTGAGGGTGAGCTTGATCTTAGGGACGTGGCGATCATATTAGGAGGAAATAACGCAGGCAAAACAACCGTCCTGGAGGCCATCTACCTGCTCCTTAATCCCGACATAAGGGAGGCGTTCAACGTCCTTCCATATCTTCGTCAGGTCGATGAATTGAGTGTAAAGGCTGGCATTAACGAGATCCAGAATTGGGTAAACCTGTTCCGATACTATCAGAGGGGAAATTTTAGGATTGAGTCTGGATCGAATTTCGTGGAAGGTCGTTACGATAACCAGAGAATTCTCCTGAAGCATCCGGATTATGAGGCTGGCATGACTCCTGGTGAAGGATTTAGCATCATGAAGGGAGTTTCCCCCGAGTCTAGAATTGAAACCTTGTTATTCAGTCCAAGACTTGCATACGTTTATTTCTCGAGAATAGCTCAAAATTGGGAGGAAATATCCAATCTAACCGAAGCCGTAAACTCTATTCTCGACGAGTTGAATGAAATTAGCAATGAAAAGTATCAATTTATCACCTTCGAGCCCTTCAGAGGTATTCAGACGCTGTACCTAGTGAAGGATGATAAGAAGAGAGTTAGGATTGCTGATGTAGGTGAGGGGTTCAAGATATATGTAATCCTGAGGCTAATGTTTGAGTATTATAAGCCAAGGGTTCTCCTATGGGATGATATAGAGAGTCACATGAATCCCTTCACCCTAGCCTCGATTTCAGGTTGGCTCTATAGGATATCCAAGACAAGGCAGATCCTTGTGTCTACCCATAGTCTCGAGGCTGCGAAGATCGTGATGAACGCCACAGGAAAGGACAGTATAATAGTGGATGTTATCGATGGTAAAATGACATACAGGAGACTTTCCCTCTCTGAGTTAGAGAGATATGAGGATTTGGGAGTTGATCCCAGGACCCTGAGGGTTTAACGATGAATATAGTGATCAGAGCTTCTCATCTGTTTTCTAGGGCGAGGATAACGATAGAGATCCTTCGTGACTTAAGCAAGGTCGATCAGTCCCTCAAGGTAAATATCCCCAGCTTAATGGCAGGTGGGAAGGCTGATAGGGGTCTATTAATCCTTAATGGTAGGTTGGACCTCGAGATCATATTGGCCGTTCTATCATCGGCAGGGCTTAACAGCGAGAATCCCTTGGATATTTTGCAACCTAAGGCTATGAGAGGGCTAATCAACTGGAGAAAAGCAATCAAAGAGGTCTCACAACTTGGGCATAGAGTATACGGGGTCATAGGAGATATAGATAGCGAGGAAAATATTGAGAGAATTTTTGACAACAATCAGAGTTACCTTCAATCCCCTTACGAGTTTACGGATCCTGATAGGAAGATATTTCTAGCATTTAATGGTGTACCCAGTGATAAAAGATTCAGTCAATTTGAAATGGAACAGAACATAATTAGATGTTTTGAAAGAGTTCCCAAGTATGCCCCTGTCGTCAAGGAGCTTCTGAGATCCGGACCAGTGGACCCAAAGATAGCTCTGAGGAACTTTCAGGAAAAGTATGAGCGTGACGGTAACCTAAAGCAGAAGGTTGGAGGAAGACCATTAGAACTTCATCAAGCTTTAATGTACTTCATCGTGAAAAACCAGGAGTGCAGAAGCGAATTCCAACATCTATATGATCTAGTGAAGAAAGTGATAGCCTAAACTTGTCCGTTAACCCTTCTCGGTATAGTAAGATGCAATCTAATTGGAGTGTGAATTTTATCAAAGATGTAAAATCTAATCCACAGGCCGTGATGAGATTTAGTACACGAAACATGTATAAAAATCAATTCCACGTTGTTGAACCATACCATACTAGTAATTCTCGAGGCATTTCTATTTAGGCCAGCTTCTCATGCTCCTCTTAAAGGAACCGTCAAAAATGAAATAGTAACCCGAAAACTCCTCGATTAGTGATCTCATCTCACTTTCCTGAGATTGATCGTGAGCGTATCATTAACTACCCTCTTTGAGACCATTTCCGCTACCCCAGGCAAGTTCACCCTAATCTCCTTTCCCCTTACCTCTATCACGAGCTCGTCTCGCTCAACTCTGGCGTTCACCTCATCCTCCCTTGCGTCACTGAGCTCCATCACTACAAGAATGACGTCTCCGTTCACAATTACCTCAGGCTCACCTGAGGCAGAGATCGGCTTCCCAAGGTTAAACCTCCTCACTACTCCCTCCAGTAATGAATGTAGGGTGCTCACTTCGAGGAGTAACTCGTTGAGCCTGTCCCCAAGCTCGTTGTATCTCACCATTACTTTCACTAACCCTTCAACAGTGTCCATCAGGTCCTGAACAACCGGAGTCAGCCTAGATTTCAGATCCTCTAGTCTTCTAATCTCCAACTCTGGATCTATCGAGGAGGGGTCCTTCTCCATCATTTCCACAACCCTGATAACCTCCTGGTACTCCTGATTTAGAAGGCCGGCCTCCTTCACAACCTGCATGGACTTGTCCCTAAGTTTCTCAGTTTCCGCAGACAAGGTTCTACTCATCTCCCTAAGCCTCTTGAACTTGTCCCATAGCCCATTGGCCTTTAACTTGATGTTAGCCATGTCAAGGAGAAGGTTTCTCACATCGTCGCGGAACTCCCTTGTCACGTTTCCCGGTAACTCGCGTAGGTCCTCTATTGCCCTCCCTATTTCATCCATGTAATACCCGTTAATCCCCGCCAACTTCTCGATCTGTTCTAGGGTCTTGGTCACCCTCTCAAGGACTTCATCTAGGTCCTCCATGACGCGTCTGCTCAGGGATATGGCCTTAGTCATCTCCTTGTGCTTTCCAAACAAATACACGATTAACAGCAACATCCTCCTTTCGTCGTCATCCGTCCATTGGGACATGATTTATTTTAACCTTGAGAAGATATAAACCTGACCTCGAGGACATGAAGGGTTGGGGTGTAGTAGTATTCTCGCGGTCTTTCCCCGCGTGAAGATGGCTCATCACTCCTCACGGGTCTTCCAGGGTGGAGAAGATTTTGGTAACTCCAGGTTAAAGTCAGGTTTCGAGTGTCCTCTCCATCTAACTCGTCAAAGATGTCAGGGAAAGTAAATACTCTTCCTCTAGGCATTGTCAACCGTCCAACCCATACCAAACACGTGAGAGGTTCATAGCTACACACGTTCAATCGCTTGATCTGTGAGGAATAGTTTTATGTATCTAGTCTCATAAGACTAGTCTCATGAGACTAGTACTACAGAGAAAGGAGTGCGAAGAGCTCAAGCGGGTAGATTACTGGATATTGCTTTTCGGGAGAAGGAAAACTGGGAAGACGACGCTAATCAAGAACTGTGCCAAATACGATTATTTCGTCACAATAGCCAATGAATCTGAAGGTCTGCTCGAGGACGGTGAGAGGATAGGAATCCCAGAGCTGTTGAGGGAAATTCGCTCAGAGGTGAGAAGGGGTGGTAGGGTGGTCATTGACGAGTTTCAGAGATTACCAGAGAGGTTCTACGCGGACATCTCCACTCTCGACAGGACGGGAGGGCTAGTCCTAGCCGGCTCGAGTTACGGGGTTCTCAACAAGGTCTTTGACAGTAATTCCCCACTTCTCGGCCTTGTGACCCCAAGAGAGATTCCCATCCTGAGGTATGAGGAGGTCTTGTCCCAGGTTGGGGACCCAGTTCTCTCAACTCTCTTCAGGGATCCGTGGGTTATCCCCTTCGTGAACTCCTACGGGGAATTCCTGGATAGGATAAGGGAGTTCTCCCTCATCTCCAAGGGGTTAGTTGGCGAAATATTCAAGGAGGAGGAGAGAAGCCTGACCGAGCTGTACTATCAGTCCCTCCTGAAGGTGGCTGAGGGCGTGTGGAAGACCTCGGATCTAGCGGGTATCCTCCAGGTTAAGGGAGGAGAGGCCACCGTTTCCTCCCTGATGAACCGGTTAAGTAAGATGGGCTTAGTGAGGAAGATCAGAACCCTGGGGAAAGAACTGTATTACAGGCACGTCTCCCCAGTGATCTCGTTGGCGTTTTACGCTGAGTCAAAATATCTAGTCAGTGACAGAGACGTCAAAATCCCAGAGTTGCCCATTGGCCTCGAGGTTCAGTTCTCAGTGGGCGAGATGATCAGCGAGTACTATGGCGGAGACTTCGTTTACTCCCCTAGGGAAGACATCGACGTGATTGTCATGAAGGGGAGGAGAAGGTTGATTGCCTTTGAGGTCAAGATGGGCGAGATAAGTGAGTCAGAGGCAAGGGAGGCGGTGAGGAGGATGGGTAGGGTCGCGGAGAGGGTGGGGCTGATAAGCTTGAGGGAGAGACCCCCCGAGATCGGTGACGTCTCCTTGGGGCCTACGGAGCTTCTTGAGATGTCCAGGGAGTTGGTGGCGGGGAAAAGGGTCCCAGGTCCTGAGGTGGATTGACGGGGCGGGGACAGGACAGGGGATCCGCTGGTTAGCCCCAATATCACCGTTACCCAGGTTTGACTCCGCTCACATCATAACCTCGAGCGAGATTCCAGAGATTCACTAGTTCCCAAGTCTCCTCTTCCTGGTCCTAGACTTCAGCTCACAGGAAGTATTCCAGATCAAGGTAGAGCATGGCGAGATAAAGCAAGATCCAGGTTATGGGTATTACGTAACTGTAAATTACTTGATTCTTGACTCCCCTGCTCACGAGGAGAGATCCGAAACCCGACACCGTGTGAAGCGTGAACAGCAGACCCAGGGGGATGACCAGAGCCAGGTGAAGTTCTAGGGAGAGGCCCCTGGTTAGGATCCCGAAGGTCAGATTGGAGATCACAGTGGACGTGGAGGGACCTGAGCCGAAGCCCGTCACTCCCTCGAGGATCGAGAGGATCAAGAGAGCCAGCGAGGTGTTTCTCCTGAACCCGGGGGAGTAGATTGAGTCCTTCGTGAACGGATTGAATGCCCTTGACGAGAAGGCAGAGAGGACAATGACAGCTAGGGTCGCGTAGGGATACAGGGCAGAGAAAAAGGAGAGAGCAGAAGCCAGCAGGAGAACCTTACTTCTTTGCATCGTCAGGATACCCCAGCGACTCCCAGTAACCTAGGACATTCCTTGAGGTGAAGTGTAACCTCGTGAGCCACTTCACGTAGGTGTAACCCCACCACCCAGGGACCGCAAGCCTCACAGGGAAGCCGTGATTCACGGGAAGATTCTGCCCGTCAACCGCGTAAACGACCAGGACGTCCTTCATCGCCTTCTCAAGGGGTAAGTCAGCGACGTAGCCGTCGGCACCGTACGCGAGGATCTTTATCACGGAGGATGAAGGGTTGACCTTCTCTATCAGGTAGCTCATGGGAACGCCCCTCCACACCACATTCGCGCTTAACAGGGAGGGTAGGGAGACACACTGAATCGTGTCCTGAACCTCCTGGTAGGGCATCTGAAGGATGTCCTGGTAAGTCAGCTGGAGAGGGTTCTGTACCTCTCCGTCGACCGTGAGGACGTAACTGGAGATGGAGAGGGAGGGAGTATAGTTGCTGTATTGGACCACATACCAGCTGGAGAAGGAGGTGAGGCCGTGGGACCCACTCTGAAGGTTTAGCCCCAACCTCCCGAGGACCAGGATTGACGAGGTTATGACGAGGGCCTTGAGGAAATCTCTCCTTCTCTTTAGATCCATAAGTATCACTGGACTGTGGTTATTATCTATTTTTTCCCAAATCATGACCAGGGAGCTATTCCTAGAGACATATCCTATTTTCAGTCTAGCGAAATCAATTTCTAGGGAGGGTAGTTTGAAGACTGTAGTTACTCGACGGGGGTTAGTAACGAGTTGAACGAAATCTCTGGGGAGATCATGTGGGGCAGTTCACCCTCCTCTCGAAGACACATTAACGCGCCCATCTCTGGACCTAAAATTTTGAAGAAGACGGGTCTCTATGTTTAGTCTTTCCATGACAAGCTAGCAAGTTATTTTAGTACAATTTCCACAACTCTCCTCTTCCCTCCCTTTTCCATTAGCCAATCCACACCATCTGCTAAATGGTCAGTCTCGAACGTCTCAAATCCATAAGCCTCAGCGACTTTTAGGGGTTGTGTCCTTGGATTGAAGAAGTTAGCTTGATAATCAGCTCTCCCCCTCAACGATTCATACCCATGGTTGTTAAGTATCATTATTCTCATTTCTAGGTCATAGTAGGATGCGGTCCAAAGTGTCTGTGGAGAAAAGTGGAAACTTCCATCTCCTATGAGAGTGACAGCCTTACCTCCGGCAGTAACGTAGCCCAGTGATGCAGGTAGAGCCCAACCCAGGAATCCAGATCTATTGGAGAAGAAGAGATGTTTCCTAATCCCAATTACTTTCTTAACTACCTCCTTATGGGACGGAGTCTCTTCAAATATGGCGTGTCCGTTTAGCTTTGAAACCAGGTACTCCATTAGCTCCGTGACCTTATTTTTGTTATCCGGCTTGAGATCGTGAGAACCGACTTTTTCCCTTACCTTAGGGAGAAGGTGTCTCAGGAAGTCCTTTGGATTACAGAGGACGGTTCTCCAAATCCTCTTGGATTTCTCCTCTGGGTCCATGGTAATCTGAAGTATGTTGAACCTGAACTCTTGGTCCATGTACAACACGTTGTGAAGGGTACCTCCGAGGAGGAGGACTAGATCGTATTGACCAAGAATCCTGTTTATCCCACTGGCACTTCTTGGTAATATAACGTCGATCTTTGAACCTGGAGACCGGGAGAAGTGGGGTTCTGTGAAGATAGGTGAACCCACCTTTCTTGCCAACTCCACAACTTCCTCGTGAGCATCCACTATGTCCAATTCGTATCCTGCAACTACTGCAACTTTATTGACTGCATTGATCTCCTCGGCTACCATCTCTACGTCTAGGAGATTGCAGGGACAGTTCCATTCAACTCTTCCAGAGATGTAACTCTCCGTGTTCCCTATCTCCTCCTCCATGATGTCATATGGTAGCCCGAGGATAACCGGTCCGGGCGGAAGAGAAACAGCCGTTTTGATTCCCCTAATCAAGGCTTTACTAACTTCCTCCTTCCTTCTCACCTCTATCACATCCTTTGCATATGGAACGGTCCTTAGATCTACGGAAAGTATGGGCTCATCCAACAACTGGGTAGAAGACTGTTGCCCCACCGTGATGAGAAGGGGAGTTCTGTCAAGTCTTGCCGAATAAACGTAACCCAAGGAATTCATTAACCCAGGAGCTGCATGCGTGTTGGTTACCCCTACCTTACCTGTCATGAGAGAGTAACCACTGGCCATACCTATGGCTGGGCCATCGTGGAGGGCTAGGAAATATCGAAATTCGCTCGGTAGATACTTGAGAAAGGAAATCTCCGTGGTTCCTGGGTTCCCGTACACGGTTGTGGTAGAACTTGACAGGGTTTTGAATATTGATTCTGCTACATTCATTTTATCACCTTAAACAGGATGTTTTGCCATGAAAAGCTGTGACCGACAAGACCTCGAAAATACTCACGGTTTACCACCTCTAAGAAGAGACGATTTAACAAGTTGTATGGCGAGGGAGGGATCAACACCCTTGGGACAAACGAAGGAACACGAACCTGCAACTCTACATGACCACACTCCCTCTGGCGTGTCTAACTTTAGAACTCTCTGGGGATTCCTATCCCTTGAGTCTGCAGAGTAGCGGTAGGCCACGTTTATTGCAGCAGGTCCCGGGAACTTCTCGTTTGTCGCAACGATGGGGCAGGCAGAATAACATAGGCCGCATTGTATGCAGTAGTTGAACTGTAGGTATCTCTTAACCTGATTGTCAGTCTGGGTATATGCCCTTGTGGGCCTCTCCTGCTCCTCATCTCCAATTAGATGGGGAGTTACAGACCTGTACTTCTGGAAGAACGGGATAAGATCGGGGACTAGACCTCTTATGGTTGGTAAGTTTCTAAGGGGTTCAACCATTATTTTCTCCGTTTGTCCCTACACTTTCATTTCACTCATTTTATCTTCAATCATGATCAAGTGTAGGGACTTAGCCCTCAACCACCTGCCAGCCTTAACGACAGGTGGGTCATGGGACTCCTTCGAGCCCAACGGCACGGGGCTCACATCTCCAGCTCTTTTCCTCAAATTATATAACGCAACAACATCCCTATGCCACCTCTCTCCTCCCTTCCCACAAACACCAACCCTTGGGGCAGAGCCCCCATCGGGTTGATAAATAATCTTCGACCCGTGAACAAGGCAAATAGAAGAAGTATAAGAAGGATCAACCAAGATTACGGGAACACCAAACTCCCTAGCCTTCTCAACAATAGCATTTTTCATTGAAGAAAATGCCGAACGATAAATCCTCAACCTAAGCTGTTTATCCTTCACGCCCTTAACCATATGCTCCGGAACTCTCTTTGGCAAATCCTCCAAGACTATAGCACTCCTACTCCCAAAAGCCTCCTTAACAATCAACTTAGCAAACTTCCTCCTAACATCAAGCTTCTTATCCCTCTCCCTCAACTTCCTTAACTTCCTCCTAACCTCCCTATCCTTAGTAGACCTACCATTAGTTATCGACCTCCTTTTATACTCATAACC
Organism: Metallosphaera sedula DSM 5348; assembly: GCF_000016605.1. Lineage (NCBI taxonomy): Archaea > Thermoproteati > Thermoproteota > Thermoprotei > Sulfolobales > Sulfolobaceae > Metallosphaera > Metallosphaera sedula. Next base: position 1,038,410 of record NC_009440.1, read on the forward strand.
CAGAGTAATCATCCTAGTGTTAGTCTCTAAAAGTATCGGCTTCCCATTAATTAATACAGAGACTGAACCCTCATTCAAATCAACTGGAATAAAACCCCTTGGATCGTAAGATTTAACATCCTTCTTAAAAACTATGAAGAACTCTACAACATTCCCCTTCAACAGTTTAAACCTAGCCTCACTAGCAATTAACCAATTGTCGTTATAATACCTCCAAAAGATCTTTGGAAAGATTGGAGAAATGAAAACTCTACCCCTCTTAGTAGCAATTGAAATCACGCTGAGGCTGAACTTCCACAAGTGGTCATCAAGATGAACAGTAACCCTCCTAACTGACGGTCTGTCAGTGTAACTCCTTCCTCTCTTCTTCAACTTATTGAAGCTATCTAGCCTCTCGCTGGCATCTTCACAAGCGGTGTAAATATAATGGGATGGCAAGTCCCTGTGCTTCTCCCTCTCAGTCTTGTAAATCCCAGCCTTAATCCTAGTGAATGACGTTGTGTTCTTTGCAAGCCCGTAATTTACTGCCTCCTCAAGAACCTCTCTATACTCTTTCTCAACTTCTTTGAGTGCTGAGTAGGTGGCGTAATTAACCTTGACTCTTAACTTCACCGTCCTCTCCACTTAACTCACCTATTAGTTTTTTTGCACCTTGAACTAGGAGTGTTTTTTTATGGCTTCTCATTCCGTAAATTTTTCCAGCGAATGATGTGATGATGGAGATTAAGTCTTCAACTAGTTCTTGTGTAGAATCTTTTGGTTCTTCTCCGAAAACTACTTCAATCTTAACACCCATTGTTGTGAAGAATTCTTCAAGGTATTCAAATCCGAATCTTGTTAGCCTATCTTTGTAGGTTATTAGTATGACGTCGACGCTTCTTTCCTCGACTAGTTTGAATAGTCTGAGTAAACCTTTCCTTTGTGTGTTTAATCCGCTTCCAATATCTTTTATTATTTCTATTGCCTTGTAACCTTTTGCTGTTGCGTAGTTCGTTAGGTAGTTTATTTGTCTCTCTAAATCCTCTTTTTGGTCTGTTGAGGATACTCTTGCGTAAATTACTGCCCTTATTTCCTCCCTTCTTTCTAGGTATTTTTTCACCTCGCCGTAGGGTATTCTGTACTTCCCGCCTTCAGTTGTTATTGCCCTAATTTTTCCTTCCCTAATCCATCTTAACAAGGTTGTGTATGAAATGCCGAGCAGTTGGCAAGCCTCCCTGGGTCTCAGTAGTTTCTCCACAAAATTAGCTGATAATAGACGAATATAAAAAGTTTTCAATTGTCATGAAAAAGGATTCAGCCCAAGGCTTTTTACCTTGGTTAGGCAAGCCAGCCTTGGTTTACCATTGATCACCATTCCGCAAGAACCGCACAATGCCATCCTACAGGAATAGCGGAGGACTAGGCTAGGATCTCTCTCCTCCCTAAGCTTTAGGAGTAACTCGAGCACTGTGGTATAATCATCTATCTCCTCTTCCTTGACGTCAAAGGTCTTCACATTCAAGGTTTTTCCGTCCTTTACCATTACCTTCATGATATCACCCGATCACCGTTAATATGCCGAGGGCAAGTACAAGGGTAAAAATCACGACGATCACCCCCATGATTGCCTTCACTCTGCCTCCGTTACCTGAATCTATGAGAGCTCTCCTTAATCCTAAGCCTGAGTGGACAAGGGTGAAAAGTAAGAGTAGCACAAGCGCAGTGGAGTATCCCACGTTCTCAAGTTCCCTGACCACCACGCCATAGGAGACGTTTCGGCTCAATCCTCCAGGCGAGAGGATAAGGAGATGTACCGTCACGAGTGCCAACACCAGAATTCCCGTCCCGTAGGTCAACATCCTAATTGTGGACTCCCTCATGAGAAGATCACCAGTCCTGCGACTATGGTGAGCACTATCCCTATTACCCCCATTATCATGACGTAGGTCTGGTGCCTTTTTCCCGTGAGCCACGTGGTATAGGGATACTCCTGTTCCTTAGGTTTAGTTAGGAGGTGGCCAGACTCTATCAACATTATCCTAATTCCATTCAACCCGTGGAATATTAGTGCCATCATTATCACGACTAAGAGGACCTTTCCGAGGACGCTCTCGTCAATAGCAAGTAGGGAATTCCATACGTACGAGCCATATCTCACCTCATGAACGAAGACGATGTGGCCCACAATGAATAGTGTTAACCCCCACCCAGTTATCCTGTGGAGAGCCATGAGGGTTCTCTCCTTGTTCCAGCCCAGTATCCTGAACCACTCCCTCACGTTAATACACCCTCTCTGTTGGCTTCCACTTGGTGATGTTTACCGGAATGTAGGATATTACCGGTCCATCGCTCCTGTAGGTTGCCAAGGTATGCTTCAGGAAACCCTGATCGTCCCTTGAAGGGAAGTCCTGTCTGAAGTGGGCACCCCTTGACTCCCTCCTGTTCAGGGCCGATACCGCTATTACCTCAGCCATATCCAGCAAATTCATGATTTCGTGAGCATGTATCCATTCAAGGTTATACTCGAATGCCCTATCCCTAACGTAGACCCCGGTGTAAGCCTCCTTTAGACCCTTTATTCTCTTTATGGCGTCCAGAAGTCCCTCCTCGTTCCTGAACACTCCCACACCATCCTCCATTACCTCCTGCAGTTTGTTCCTCACCTCGTACGCAGTTATGGATCCGTTCTCCTTCTTTATGAGAGAGTAGGATCTTTCCACTTCAAGTTTCACCTTATCGTTCAAGTCCTCAAGGACGTCATTTTCAAGTTTTGAGATATAGTTGAAGGCACTTCTCCCGGCCCATCTCCCCATGACTAAACAGGCCGGTAAGGAGTTAGAGCCTAGCCTATTTGCCCCGTGAAGACTCACGTTGGCCACTTCCCCTGCTGCGAACACTCCCTTTAGTGGAGTCGAGAGTTCAGTTCCCTGAACGTGAATTCCTCCCATAGAGTAATGCGCCGCAGGGAGGACTGGGATGGGCTCTTCTAGGGGATCCTTACCTAGGAACTGGATTGCGTTCTCCCTGAAGGTCTTGTAGATGGTTTTGAGCCTCTCCTCTCCCACTGGCCTAGTATCGAGGAGAACTGCCCTCATACCCCTGGGACCCCCAACGCCCTTACCCTCCTTGATCTCCGTAAGAATTGCCCTAGTTACTACGTCCCTGGCCGCAAGCTCCATCTTCCTCGGGGCATACTTCTTCATGAACCTCTCCCCCTCAGAGTTAAGGAGGAGAGCCCCATGTCCCCTTAATGCCTCAGTCGCTGGAATACCGTATGGAACCATGGTAGTGGGCAACCATTGAATGAACTCCATGTCCTTGAGGGGTATCCCCGCCCTATAGGCTATGGCAAGTCCGTCACCTGTTACCGTGTGGGAGTAGGTCACGTATTTATATATCCTCCCAATCCCACCGGTGGCCATGATCAAGGCCTTACCCTTGAACAGGTAGAAATTTCCCGTTGCCCTATCCATGGCGAGAAGGCCCCTGAACCTGGAACCGTCGTGAATTATGGCAGTGGCGAAATACTCGTGGTAGAACTTTATGTTGTTCCCGCCCAGGGCCCTATCGTAAAGGGTTTTCATGAGGAAAAATCCGGTTCTATCGTAGGCGAAATACGTTCTCGGAACTTCGTGAGCCCCAAAGGCCCTTGCCAGCAGGTTTCCCTCCGAGTCCCTAGCCCAGGGCATCCCCCAATGCTCAAGCTGAAGGATTTCCTGGGGAGCATCCACAACAAATTGCTCCACGGCGTCCTGATCTGCTAGGAAATCTGACCCCTTAACTGTGTCGTATGCGTGTTGCTCAAAGGAGTCTCCAACCTGCATGACCGCAGCTGCTCCTCCCTCAGGAGCCACAGAATGAGACCTCATTACCTGAACCTTGGACAGAACAGAAACCTCGTATTTCCCCCCTGAAAGCTTATCGAACTCTATCGCTGACCTCAGGCCAGCAAGTCCACTTCCCAGCACGATGAGGTCTGTGGTAATTACTTCAGCGTCCATTTCACTCCTCCTTTAGAAGGGCGTTCAAGTTCCTCAGCACTTTCTCCCTATTCTCCATAAGAAGGTTACCTCCCTGAGCGTCTATGGCCACAAAGGCAGGTCCTAAGGAGTTTACCTCAACCTCGAAGAGTGCCTCTCCCCTGAGGTCCTCCCACCAAACCTTGTTAACCCTCTGTATGGATGAGGTAGCTAGTGCAGCGGCGCCTCCCACGAAAAGGAGGTACACCGACTTGGCCCTTGAAAACTCTGGGTTCATCCTCTCGCTCAGCTCTCCCTTCCCTACAATACCCTTCACCCCAAGCTCATTGAGGAGGCGAGGAATATACTTTTCCATGCGCTGGGAAGTGGTTACCCCAACTGAGAGGATTGTGTACCCGTTGGAGTCCTTTGTGAAGCTTGGTGCCCCAAAGAATACAACCTGGTCTTTCAAGTTTACAGGTGGAGCAACTCCCTGCTCGAAGATTCTCCTGAGGGTAGCGTCTCTCATGATGTAAATTTTCCCTGAGAGGTATACCTCTTCTCCAAGACGTAAAGATTGGACAACGTCCTCCTTGAGTGGAGTTTCCAATTTACTCATCTCAATCACCCATGTTAACCTTCATGTCGAGGGTTACCTCAGCCGTAGCCCTTTCTCCCCTCCAACACTGGACGTTCACGGCAACGGGCAAGCTACTTATGTGTGTTTCCCCAATTTCAACGTGAACCCCTATGGCCGTGAACTTTCCTCCAACACCCATGGGACCCACTCCCAACCCATTCACCAGGTAGAAGAGCTCCTCCTCAAGTTTAGCTCCCTCAGGGTCCGAGCTCCTGGATCCCACAGGACGCATAACTGCCCTCTTAGCTAAGTGAGACACCGATTCGAAATCTCCTCCAATTCCTACCCCCACTATGTAGGGAGGGCATCCCTTCCCTCCAGCGTTCGCTATGGTCTCTAACACGAACTTCTTCGCCCCCAAGATACCATCCGCGGGCCTAAGCATTTTCAGGGATGACATATTCTCAGAGCCTGAGCCCTTCGGTAGGGCGGTAATTCTTATTTTATCCTTTAGTTCTTCGTTGATTTCAAAGTGTATTATTGGTGAACTTCTCCCCGTGTTATCACCCGTGTTTTCCCTAGTAATGGGATGTACCATGTTGGGTCTCAAGTGATACTTCAGCGTAGCTTTCCTCACGCCCCGCGCGATACTATCCCTAAGCTTAGGAAGGGAGATCTCGAAATCTCCCAGCTCTACGGAGTACACTGGCGTTCCCGTATCTTGACATACAAGTAGGTTCCTTTTGGTCGCTACCTCTATGTTCTTCATTATCGTATCCAACACTCGCCTTCCCAGCTCACTTTGTTCCATCTCGTAGGCCTTTCCTATTCTTTCAACCACGTCCTTTGGAATGACTGTAAGGGCCTTATAGTAAAGAGTTTCTGATACCTCCTCTACAAGGCTATAGAAAGTATCCGAAGTCATTAACTATAGTAAGATGAGCATGATATATATACCTTTCTGTATACCAATTAGTATATAATGATTATTCGGTAAGTTTCTATCCTTTCGAAGACATTAGGGTTTATTATCTTGAGATCATGGTCTGAAATCATCTGCTCAATAACCTAACACTTTGTTATGCGATTACAGCTGAATGCTTAAGTTCGCGTTTAGGTTATGACTATGATATACTTTATCTATGTTAGCCCAGGACCTATGGTTCGCCATAAACCTATAACTCTAGGCTAAGGTTCTCTCCTAATTCTTCGTCTATCATGCGTAGTCACGTTCATATATCCTACTGTCAACGACGTGTATTTTTATCGGTTCAAGATCTGGCTACATCACTGTCAAGGGAAACTATTTGTATCAATTGGCTACATCACGACAATCCCAATACGCTCTCTAACGGATGGTTATATTGATAAAGAAAATAAAAAACTTTTATAATAAACTATCCTCTATAATACAATGATCTGCAGTTATCTAAATCTATCAGTTATTTCTTCTAACGACTTTCCTTCCACCGAACCCCTCTTACCAACCAATATCATTACGGTCATAACTCCAATAAGAGATAATAATCCTAGGAAAGCGTATAGAGCCGGAACACCACCTAATGATAACAGCACAGGTTCAATGAACCCTGTTGACGCCAGGGATAGCCTAAATGCCATTATGTTAATTCCAGATGCTATACCTCTCATGTTTGTAGGATATAGCTCTGCACCCCAATTTATAATGATTGTCTGAGAAAATACGCTACTCCCATTGGAGATGAATATCAAGGGAAGTAGGGCATCCACATTATGCGTTAGCGGAATTATCAGTAACGTAGAAATTATTAATACAGTACCTCCTATTATCAGTGAATTTAATCTACCAATTTTATCTGTAATAAGAGCTAAAATTAAAGTAAATACGATTTCTGATACCCAGACAACTGGGACTTGCAACAGCACTGAAGTAAGCTTAGACAATCCCAAACTCTGCGTGATGTAAGGGAAGAAATAGGTGGATAGTCCTGCGGGCATAGCGGTAGCATATATCCCAATAAACGTTGGGACAATGAGGAGAAGTAACAGAGGTATATTTTTACGAATATTGAATGAACTAGTGATATTATTTACCGTCTCTTGGGGTGAACTCCCCGTGACCTTCCTTACCGCCTCAACTGCCTTATCAGTTTTTCCCTTGAATAGAAGCCATCTAGCAGACTCTGGGACAGTAAACCTTAATCCTGCTCCGATAATGATGGGTATCAAGCCTGTCACGAATATAATTTTCCAGATTTCTGGTGAGATCGACGATATTGACAAAAAGTAGTAGCTCACCAGTGTTCCGACCACAAGTCCGCTTTGCGCCAGTACCCAAAACAGCGCCAATATTCTTCCCCTAATTGCCTTTGGCGCAAACTCAGACAGAAACGGCAGTGCGGCGCCGTAATCGCCCCCTATTGCAAAACCTGTTAGTATCCTGAATAGCTCAAACTCGTGGAAGTTAGTGGCAAATATGGACAAGGTCGCAAAGACAAGCATAACAACCAAATCCACGAAGAACATTCTAGCTCTGCCTAGGAGGTCCACCAGTGGTCCCCAAGTTATTGCGTCTATCAATATACCTATATTAAGAAAGAACACGAATTGGCCATAGACTGACGTCGTCACAGAGAAATACTTTAAATAACTCAAGCTGGACGGTGTCAATATCCCCGCAGTGTTATAATAATCGGCAAATGCTCCTATTCCAGCTACCAATAGAATGAAAAATATCTTTCTATTGGAGCGAATATTATCCAATGCATCAAATGGGTTATGAGTCTTTTTTACTCCTTCACTATCCTTGTCTGGATTACTCTTGATAACCATATGTATGCACTCTCTTATATAATGTTGTATACAATGTTTCTTAAATAGTTTTTGTTATTTAATAGTACAACGTGTTTTATGCTCAATGAGAATTTTTAGAAAGCCGATTTCATTAGTTATTAGTATCTCCACATCATTATAGATTAATCCTTATTAATTAGGTAACGACTCCAGGCTAGCTCAACGAACTTGCCAGGATTCATAAAGTGGTGCGGATCGATACAACCTTTAATGTCATTCATGATTTTAAGAACCTCAATGCCGTTATGAGCTGTTAACTGTTCCTTCATTAAATCAGCTTTCATGTAGCCTATTCCATGTTCACCCGAAATTGATCCTCCTAGTACTATTGCTATCCTTCCTATCTCGTCATAGATTTTCGTAAGTCGAGGATCGTCTCTACTCGAGATCAGAATATTTGGGTGTAAATTTCCGTCAGCTATGTGCCCCAAAATGGCTATCTTAACGCCGCTCTTTTCCTCAAGTTCCTTAATTTTCATAAAAGCTTCATCAAGTTTAGATAGGGGCACAACAATGTCCTCCGAAACTCTTTCGTTCCACTCAGCCTTTAGGGCCAGTCCTGCCAAGGCTCTTTCCGATAGAGTTTTATCCTCATCCACCTCTGTGAATGTAATAGAGTGCTGTCTTAACACTTTTTCAATTTTTTCTCGATAAGTCGAAGAAGAGGATAGTGTAATCGTCCCACCGACGCTCTCCGGTATATTAGTATTAAAATGTTTATTTATTGTTTTAGCTACTAATCCATCCATATATTCTGCCACATCTATAACGACGCGATTCTTTCTAAGTTCCCTGATTATCTCGGTACCTTGTCTGAAGTCAGACAGTTCCATCATGATCGAGTATTTTACCTCTTCAGGGACAGGAATGATCTTGAACCAAATCTCCGTCACTATGCCAAGCGTTCCCTCACTACCCACGAAGAGGTGAACTAAGTCGTACCCGGCTCTATTCTTGACGAACGGCTCACCAACTCTTATCACCTTTCCAGATGGTAAAACCACCTCTAAGGCAAGCACCCAGTCTCTGAAAGTGCCGTACCTTACACTTCGCATACCTCCTGAGGCGTTATTGACTACTCCTCCCACGGAACATGCAAAGGAACTAGCAGGCTCGGGAGGTATGAAGAAGCCGATTTTTTTAAGCTCATCATTTAATTTTGAAAGGATCAAGCCCGGTTGTACTCTCACGTACCATTCCGTATCATTTATCTCGACTATCTTGTCCATGAACTTCATGTCAATTAAAATACAACCATCACATACCAAGTGCCCGGCTAAACTGGTACCTCCACCCCAGACTACGATGGGTAAACCATGTTCTCTTGCAATATTTACTATTTTCGCTACTTCCTCAGTTCTAGATGGGTAAGTCACCACGACTGGTCTTACTCTATTATTGAGGAAATCTGTCCTTTCTTCCAACGAACACTTAATTCCATCCAATTCCCTTAGAATGTTTTCGGACAAAGAAATCCACATTCTCAATTGAGTCTTTACTCTTTATTAGTTTTTACTTATTACAAAGGTCAATAATAAGGTTTATAATGAAGAATACTGAATTGTATACATGGAAGCTCTAATAGGAGGAAAAAGAATCTCATCCGAGTCTAAGATATCGGTTAGGAATCCTGCAACCATGGAGACAGTGGATACGGTTCCCTTGCTGTCAAGGGAGCAAGTTAAGGAAGCCATAGAGTCAGCATGGACAGCTCTAGATGCCTTGAATTCTCTTTTAATTGCAAAAAGGTCAAGGCTACTCCTCCAGGTTTCGCAGTTGATTAGGGAAAACCTCCAGGAACTCGCAATAACAATGACTAGGGAGACAGGTAGACCAATAAAGAGTTCCAAGGGTGAGATAGAGAGGACAGCACAGATCTTTGAGCTTGCGTCCTCTGAGGTAAGGAGGGTTTTTGAGGGCAAATATATACCCCTACAAGAGTACGAATTTCCTGCAGGAAACGAGAGGAGGATGGCCTTAATCACTAGGGAACCCATAGGTGTGGTGGGAGCCATTACTCCTTTCAATTTCCCGGCAGCCAGTTTCGCTCATAAAGTCGCTCCCTCTCTTGCAGTGGGAAACAGTGTAGTGTTTAAGCCCTCATCCCTGACCCCCTTGACACAACTGAAACTGGGGGAACTAGTATCAAGAGTTTTCCCTCCTGGTGCCATTAACGTGGTTACAGGGGATTCTAGCATGATAGGAGACGAATTCGTAACAAATCCCAAGGTTAGCGTGATCACCTTCACTGGCTCTGCGTCTGTGGGACTGGGACTAGCAAGTAGAGCCATAAGGGAAGGTAAAAGGGTTATCATGGAGCTAGGGGGAAGCGACGCCATGATAGTACTGGAGGATGCTGACCTAAAGAGGGCCGTTAAGTCCGCGTTGTTGGGCAGGTACGACTTCGCGGGCCAGTTCTGTAACGCGACCAAGAGAGTCATAGTCAGAAAGGAGATAGAGGACAAGTTCTCGGCCCTATTGCGTGAGGAAGTAAGCAAGCTCAGGATTGGGGATCCGCTAGACGAAAACACCGACCTATCCCCCTTAATATCTGGGGAGGCTAGGGAAAGGATGAAGCTATTTCTAGACGATGCCGTCTCCAAAGGGGGAGAAATAATATACAAGGGAGAAGTTCAGGAGAGGGGCAACTATTTCCCTCCCGTAATCCTTAGATTGAGGCCCTTCTCCGACCTTAAGGTACTTAAGGAGGAAGTCTTTGGACCGATTCTTCCCATAGTGAGCGTAGATAGCGATGACGAGGCCGTGGACGTGGCTAACTCAACTGAGTATGGACTTGACGCATCTATCTTCACAAAGGACTTCGGCAGAGCTCTAAGGATTGCCTCTAGGTTAAAGGTCGGAACGGTTGTGATAAACGATACCACCAGACTAAGGTGGGATAATCTCCCCTTTGGAGGTACAAAGAAAAGCGGAATAGGAAGAGAGAGCGTCCTAGACACAATGCTTGAAATGACAGAGACAAAACTAATAGTCTATAGTGATTAAAAAATTTTTATCTTTTTATAAATTTTCTATTTCCATAATTTCTCCAGCGATTTCCCCTTTGTTTCTGGCATCATTACTACGGTTGCAATGAACGCCACAATTGCTGCAGCTAGCATGACGTATAACGATTCATGGAATGACATCAAAGGAAATACAGCCGTAGAGAAACCTGCTGCAATAATCCTAGAAACTCCTTGCTTCCAGCCCTCCATTGTGCCCCTGATCCTCGTGGGAGCAAGCTCCGCTGAAAGATCCAAGTGGAGCCCACCCTGGAAATTCAAGAAAAGTGCCAACAATGAGTAAATGACCAAGAGGGCAATCTTACCTACGGTACTGGGGACGAATATTAACGCCAAGAATGCAAGGATACTGCCTATCCATCCTATGCTAGCCATGGGTTTACGCCCAAACCTATCAATTGTATAGGCAATGATCAGTATTGCAATAATATTCTCGATCCAAAATAAGGCACCCGCAGTCTCCACAGGTATCTTCAAGGAAGTGGCGAAGAGTGAGCTGAGAACACCCGCTGCGACGAACGCTATCTGATAGCCAGTATAATATATTGCAATAAACGCTGAGTTCCTAGAGAATTTCGTCAATAGTTCTTTATAATACGTGGTTCTTAACTTTCTCTACCTTGGCGGACTTAATCGCTTGTTTTTCCTCGTCTGAAAGAGGTCTCTCTATGACCCTTTCCACTACGGCAATAGCTTCGTCAACTCTATTCTGCTCCAGGAGCCATCTTGGCGATTCTGGACTACCCAGTCTGGCCACAGCGATTATGACAGCAGGTATTATTGCAGAGGCAACGGCAAACCTCCATGCATCTAAACCTCCAACTGACAATAGCCAGTAACCTACCAATATTGCAGCTAAGGCTCCTATGGGATAGAAAAGAATATCGTATGCCATGAACTTGCCTCTAGACTTGACAGGAACAAATTCCGAAAGATATGAGCTGGAGATGGGATAATCGAGACCTACACCGATTCCGACTAGTAGTCTGAGCGCAAATAGCATATACCCATTTAACGAGAATGCCGACAACCCTGCTATTATGACGAAGAAAACCAGGTCTATGATAAACATTGTCTTTCTTCCTATCTTATCCACGAGGTAACCCGAGATTAAGGCCCCTATACCTGTTCCTATGACTACTGCAACCCCGATAGCAGTCACTAACAATGCGGTGAGATGAAATACGGACTTAAGTTGGTTTAAAACCGGAGTCAGCACGACCGTATTATATGCGTCTACGAATACTCCTCCTCCCACGAGCAAGAGCATCTTATAGTGGAACCATTTTTCCTTCGAGAGATCTAGATTGTTGAATAGTCTCTCCTTTACCTCTTCCCATGAAAGCGATTTATCTGCCATAACATTCCTCATTATAGATTAGAGCATGTAGTATATATTTTTTTATTATATGTCATATCTTATGCTGTATACTATAACGAATTCACTGTCATATACATAGTGATAGTCTTCTGTAGTGTCTGAAACGTTAGAGAATGTACCAATGCCTAGATGAGGGATTTTACCATTCGGATATCAAGGTGGAACATATTGGTGAAGGAGACGGTTATAGGCAATGAATAAGGTCTAGGTGTCATGTATATCCGGGCACTTCTGGGAGCCTTTCCCTACACGGAGATCTTTACCTATTTAAAGGCCCAAATAGTCTATAAAAATAATTAGATTATGTATTTTTTAATAATAAAAATATCATTCCAGGGGTAGCTCTTTCTTTATTAGATCATTTAGATCGATGTTTTTAGTCCGTTTGTTATACATTTTTGCGATTTCATAGATGAGGAAACCTATCACTATAACCAATATCACTTGAAACGAGGGTTGAAGGAGAATTGAAACGTGGGGTACAACGGCGACGCTTGGAATAATAATAAGCGTGACTATTATACCTGCTAACCCTGCTATGATCGCACCTATTGTCGTCACTTCCTTTTCCCATTCTTTCTTGCTACTCTTGGTCGAGATAAGAAGTACCCCTGCCCCGAGAGCCATCATCTCAAGTAGGACAGAGAGGGATCTTACGTCCACAGCGGACACACCCACGCTAGTTGTATAAACTAGGTATATTGATGCAAATAGCGCGCATACCAGCAGGGAGAAGTCGGGTGCCTTAAACTTGTTAGTGTGAGTGAAGACCTCAGGAAGTATCTTGTCTTGGCCCCAGGCAAAGAGCGTTCTACTGGAGGTAAGTAACTGGGGCATGATTGTCTTCATTATAATAATTGTAACTATGATTGAGAATATAGCTCCGATAAGTTTCGGTTCAGATATGCTCAGTATGCCAGGAATGGTAGCGTAATAGGAATACTTTGATTTTATTAACGCAAACACTTGCCCTCCAGTTATTGCGTGGAAGACTGCAAGCGAAACTAAGGTAAACAGGACTAACGCAATCAACCACGCTAGGAATATACCCCTTGGCATGTCCTTTTTGGGATCCTTAGCCTCTCCACCTAGGAGAGGGGCCGCGCTTATGCCCGCATACGCAAAAATGAACAGGGTTACTGTACCGAAAATATCCGAGTAAGTTAGGGGAGGTGTAGTGTAACTGGGAATCGTTCCATGAAATATTTGACTCGATAAATAACCAGTGTAGACAGAATTAGCGGTGCCGAAACCCGCAACCATTGATATGATTGCCCCTAGCAAAACGAGGGCAAACAGCAGAGTTACCACAACTCCATAGCTTCTCACGCCCGTGTAATGAATTAAGAAGAAGGACCATATTAGGGCCAACCCCAGCACAATATGCCCTGTAAATGTAGCGAACCACGCCCCAGAGGATATCCCCAATGACACGAGTGTTGAAGCTAGGGTAGATCCAACAGTGTAGCTAATGAACCCTATGGCAGATACTATTCCAATCCAGTATAGAAAGTGAACAATAAATCCCACCTCCGGAGTGGTAGTTCTAGATATCCAGACGTATTGTCCTCCGCTTCTGCTTGCCACCTTGCCAAACTTCTGATACATGAATACCTTGGGAAGCATGAGCAATCCAGTTATGAACATGATTGCTGGAACAAGGTTGAGTATGGCAGGATATGATCCAATACTCTGTGTGGCTACCGCGTTGATACCAGCTCCGTATTCTTGACTTACTGCCGAGGCTATTATGGCCACGGGTCCTATTACCTTCGCCAATTTGAAAGGTTTGTCTGACACATGAATATATGCTTCTGTATACTTTAAAAACTTTTATATAGTATACGATAGATTATGTCAAATCTTACCGATATCTAATCATTCTGTGGGTAGACATTTTTCAGTTCAATTACGGTTTAGCCTCGAGAAATATTGCAGTAGTCAAGACACGCAAAACTGGGAAAAATGCTGTTAGTCCATGGAGCTGAGGCCACACATCCCGTGTTAAGTCAGCTTCGCTTCTTGCACGTTGAACCTAGAGCTATTTCCTGTCCAGATCCCTATACTCCATGGAGGAATTGAGATGGGCTTAATAGGGAGAGCATGTCTGTCTTAAACAGGATGAACGTCAGCGCAGAAGAACTGAAATCCATTATCGTGGAGATATTGAACGAAAGGGAAGTCGAGGGAAGCGAGGTTATAGCGGACCACATGGTTGAGGCAGAACTTAGGGGACACTCCTCTCACGGAGTTCAGAGATTGATACCCCTTGTGAAGGGGGTAGAACTAGGAACGATCTCAAGGAGATTACAATACGACGTCCTAAAAAAGGAGAGGGGATCCATGTGGATCGATGGAAAACATAGCGTCGGAATAGTCCTGTGGAACCAATTAATCCAACACGAGTTCGACGAACCCTCCAGTGTCATAGCAGTGAAGAATGCTTCCCACATTGGTTTCCTAGGTTATTACACGGATAAACTAGCCACACGAGGTTATGTGGGGATCATGTTTGGAAATGCCGAGCCCGCGGTAGTTCTCCCCGGTACCTCAAGGAAACTCCTGTCCACAACGCCCCTCTCAATTGGTATTCCCCATGCCCCTCCCATTGTCTTGGATATGGCCCTGTCATCCACGTCAAGGGGGAAAATATTGGAGGCCCAGAGAAAGGGCGAACCCATACCCGAGGGATGGGCAGTGGACAGCGAGGGAAAACCGACCACCGATCCTGAGCTTGCCCTAAGGGGTGGGATACTCCCAATCGGGGGAATAAGGGGTTTCTACCTCATGCTAGTCCTTGAAATACTGACGTCATTCATTTCGGGATCGGCAATGGGTCCTAACGTGAAGGGGGTACTTAACACTGAAAATCCTCCTAATAAGGGAGAAATATTGATTGTAATAAATCCATTCTACTTTGCGTCTTACACTGAACAGATCGATGAAATCAGGAAACTTCTGGGAATGGAGTTCCCTGGGGAGCACGGCCTTCAATTGAAGGCCAGGAGGCTGACCGAGGGCATACCCATTGATGCACAGCTTTGGAGTACTCTGGTCAAGATGAAGGAAAAGATTCCCTTCTTTATCTAGTTCAGTCTTTCTCATGTTTCGACGTTCCCCGCAGATTTTCATTCTCTTGTTTTGTATACAGTATGGTATATACACAAAGTATATTAATAACAGATACATTCTTAACATATGCCACGAGGTCTTATTCATTCGGAAAAGGATGATGTGTGCGTGGCCACCACAGACGTCAAAAAGGGAGAGGAAGTTCTTTGCGCGTATTTAGAGAACAACTCTAAACATGAGATAATCAAGACCTTAGATGATGTTCCCCTGGGTCACAAAATAGCACTCAGGGACATAAGGCAGGGGGAGAAGGTACTAAAATACGGTAGGCCGATTGGTGTGGCCACCACCAACATATCCAAGGGACAACATGTCCATATTCACAACCTCAAATCCATAAGGTGGTCAAAATGATGACAATCAAGGGTTACATAAGGGAGAATGGAGCTGTTGGCGTAAGGAATCACGTCCTGGTTCTTCCCTTGGATGACCTTTCCAATTCCGCAGCCTTGGGGGTTTCCAAGATAGTTAACGGTGTCGTGGCTGTTCCTCACCCCTACGGTAGGTTACAGTTTGGTAGAGATCTTGACCTCCTATTTCACATCCTTTCAGGGACCGGGGCGAACCCAAACGTCGCTGGGGTCATCGTAATAGGGATTGAGGACAATTGGGCCAATAGGGTGGCAGACGGTATCGCCAAGACAGGTAAACCCGTTGAGGTCTTCCCCATTGAGGGATACGGTGACCTAAAGACCATTGAGAGGGCCTCAAGGAAGGCCAAGGAGATGGTTCAGGAGGCAAGCGAGAAACAGCGCACAGAGGTGGACATTTCTTCCATTGTTATGAGCGTTAAGTGCGGGGAATCTGACACTACCTCGGGTTTAGCATCTAACCCCTCCGTCGGGGTCGTGGTGGATAAGATGGTTGACCTGGGAGCAGTTGCCATGTTTGGCGAAACCTCAGAGCTTACGGGTGCAGAGGACATCGTAGCTGACAAGATGGCCAACGAAGCCTTAAGGGAAAAGTTCCTGAAGATCTATAGGGAGTACATTGACGTGATAGAAAGGGAAGGTGCGGATCTCCTTGGATCCCAGCCCACCCAAGGAAACATTAAGGGAGGACTCTCCACGATAGAGGAGAAAGCGCTAGGGAACATTCAAAAGCTCGGACATAGGAAGGTTAACTGCGTCCTTGATTACCTAGATCCTCTGGTTAGGGAGAAGCAAGGTACCCTATGTTTCGTGAACACCTCATCAGCGGCTGCCGAGGCGGTGACGTTGTTCGCCGCTAAGGGATCAGTGCTCCACCTGTTCACCACGGGTCAAGGAAATATTGTGGGTCACCCCTTAATACCTGTGATAAAGATAACTGGCAATCCCAAGACGGCTAGAACCATGAGTGAGCATATAGATGTGGACGTTTCGGATCTGCTAGACCTCAAGATCTCGCTAGAGGAGGCTGGAGAGAGGGTGTTCAATTACATGCTTAGGGTCATGAACGGAAGGTTAACTGCCGCCGAGGTACTTCACCATGAGGAGTTCTCGCCGATAAAACTATACATAAGTGCATAAATAGTGGAGTTACTGGAGGGAACCACCGGGTGAACATTCAGATTTTTCCCCTATCTATTCCATTTTTTACTGATCCTGTGTCAGAATTTTCTGATCAATGGTCAGTGCAGTTATACGTGAAGGCAAGTTGGGATGACGTGAGTGGTTGGGGAGAGACCGGCGTCTTCGGGAGCGGAATACTAGGGGCCTACGTCTCAATCCTCAAGGAATTGATTGTCCCTCTTCTCAGTAGGTATCCCATCACCTTACCTTACGACGTTGAGACCTTCCTAGAGAAGGTAATGTTAACAGCGGGTAACTGTGGAGTTGTTACGGGGGCCATAAGCTCAGTGGAAATGGCCATGTGGGACGCTAGGGCAAGGAAGCTTAACACGTCCCTGGCGGAAATGCTTGGCGGGAGGGTTAGGGAAAGGGTGCCCGTTTACGGCAGTTTCCCAAGGTTTAAGTCCAGTGAGGATGTCGTATCCACTGTAGTTAAGACGACCGAGAGAGGTTACAAGATGATCAAGTTGCATCAACCTCCGTCCTCCGTGGTGGAGGACCTCCACGAGATCAGGGAGAAGATCGGATACGACGTGAAGGTTGCCCTAGACATGAACGCTCCCTTCGACCTGGAGAGCGCGAAGAAGTTCGTGGACGCGGTGGCTAAATACGAGGTGGAGTGGGTAGAGGAGCCCATCTGGCCCTTGGATGATTACGATTCATTGAGAAAGCTATGCGATTACTCCCCTGTACCCATAGCTGCAGGGGAGAACGAGTACACCATACACGGCTTCAGGAGGCTATTGGAGACCGGAATCGCCTACCTTCAACCTGACATAGCCAAGATTGGGGGAGTAAGTAAGTTCCTGAAGGTTCTGGACTTAGCCTCAGGTTATAACGTGAAGGTTGCCCCGCATGACAGGCCAGATTCCTCACCGCTTTCCTTGATGTATGTCCTTCAGATCGCCTCCGCAAGGTCCGAAATTAGTATCATAGAGTTCACCATCTCGGATTTTCCATCAGGTTTATTCGAAAACATACCCAGATTTCGTCACGGGACACTGGAGGTTCCAGCGGGTCAAGGTATTGGGCTCAAAGTTAAAGAAGATCAACTAGAAAAATATTCTTACGAGGAAAAACTAAGAATACTCGCCTTTAGCGACCTTGAAGCCAAACTAAGGGATAAATAGCAAGTTTAATAAAATAGTATGCAGATTTGTATTCATGTCTAACAGTTTAAGCGAAACTGCTTACGACGAGATCCTCAAGAGAATACTGAGAGGAGATTACGCTCAGGGACAACTCCTCACAGAGGACAAGCTATGCAAGGATCTGAACATGAGCAGAACGCCAGTAAGGGAAGCACTCAAGATGCTGGAGTCTGAGGGAATAGTTAAGAAAATGAATAGATCCTACGCTGTAATACATATTACATCAGACGAAGTGGAGAAATTATATGAGGTTAGAATTCCGCTAGAGTCCACGGCGAGCAGGTTGGCTGCAGTTCGGGCCAAACAGGAGGACATTGCCAAGATGGAGGAGATACTAAATAAGGTGAAGGAGGAAACGTATAAGGAGAATCCAGATCCGTCGAGGTTGGCGGAGCTTAACGGCCAGTTCCACGACAGAGTCGCCATGGCCACGGAGAACCCTTTCATGTACTCCTACCTCAGGGAGATAAGATTGAAGTTAAGGGTGGTTAGGGTTACGCTGTTTACCAGTTTCGATAGGAGAGTCGAGGAGCTTAGGGAGCATCAGGGTATATTGGACGCAATTAAGGCCAGAGATGCGGAAAGGGCATACGAGATGATGATAAGTCACGAGAATAACGTGCTAGAGTACTTAAGGGCTAAGGTAATACCCATCTTGCTGACAAGGAGATAGGACTGCGTGAAGTGATAGAGACTTGCAAGACTTACGTATGTGAAGTAATGGATCTATCTCTTGAAGGCCCTGACTTCGCCAAGCTATGGAAGGGAGTAAAACGTGTCAGAACCGCCCACATCCGTGAGAAGCTGGAGATCACGGATTTAACTGTGTTGGGCTAGTAGACTTGGATCTGACCTGAACCTAACGTTCGAATATCTTTTCGCCTTTGTCGACCCACCGTCATGAACTTAAGCCTCTTCCCGTCATATAATCCATGGAGTGCAGGGTTGCAATTGACGTTGGTGGGACATTCACAGACTTCATAGCCCTAGTGAACGGGGAGATAGTCACGGTAAAGACTCTAACAAATCCAACGAGGCCCTCTCAAGTCATTAAGGACGTCCTGTCCTCGCTTGGATGTGAGGTCACGGAGGTCGTTCACGCGACCACTCTCGCTACCAACGCCCTCCTGGGACAGGAGAAACTGGATCTCCCGAGGACGGCGCTCCTCACAACTAGGAGTTTCAGGGACGTGATAGAGATAGGGAGGCAGAATCGACCCCGTCTCTACGACCTCAACTTCGAGAAGCCGAGGCAACTGGTACCAAGGGAGTTGAGGGTTGAGGTTCAGGAGAGGGTTGACGCTCAGGGTAACATACTAGAAAGAGTTGAGGAGTCCGAGATCGAGAAAATTGCCCAGAACCTAAGGGAAAGAGGCGTTGAATCCGTCGCGATCAGTTACCTTCACTCTTACCTTAACCCCACTAACGAGATCAGGACTGGGGAAGTCCTCTCTCGTCACTTCAGGTTTGTGTCCCTTTCCTCTGAGGTCGCCCCTGAACCGAGGGAGTATGAGAGAACCTCCACCACCGTGGTTAACGCTGTCCTCATGCCCCTGATCTCCTCGTATCTGCAGGAACTCAACTTCCTTCCCTCCTTTCTGGTAATGTCAAGCTCAGGTGGCCTAGTTGACGTGGAGGAGGCCTCAAGGAAACCTGTCCAGCTCGTGGAGTCGGGCCCAGCCGCAGGGGTGATAGCCTCAGCCTCCCTCTTTCCAGGTAACGTGATCAGCTTTGACATGGGCGGGACCACGGCGAAGGCTGGGGTCGTCATCGACGGAAAGTTCGAGATCACGACCGAGTACGAGGTAGGTGGTGAGGTTCATCACGGCAGGGTGGTGAAGGGTAGCGGTTACCCCGTGAGGTTCCCCTTCGTGGACTTGGCAGAGGTCTCAGCTGGAGGAGGGACGGTGATCTGGAGAGACGACGCTGGGGCCTTAAGGGTTGGTCCCTTGAGTGCAGGGGCAGACCCAGGTCCCATGTGTTACGGAAGGGGAGGTGATAAGCCCACGGTGACGGACGCAAACCTTGTCCTGGGAAGGGTGGGGGAGGTGATCGGTGGAGGGATGAGGCTAAAGCCCGAGTTGGCGAGGAAGGGGCTATCCAGGCTCGGTGACCTGGAGGACGTGAGTAGGGATGCCCTTGCCCTGGTAAACCTGGAGATGGCCAGGGCCATAAGGCTTGTCACGGTGGAGAGGGGGCTGGATCCTTCAAGCTTCAGTCTCGTGGCCTTCGGTGGGGCTGGGCCACAGCACGCGGTTTACCTGGCAGAGGAACTGGGAATTTCCAAGGTGTTGATTCCACCTTACCCTGGGTTGTTTAGTGCCCTAGGCCTCCTCCTGGCTGACTGGCGCTTTGAGGCTAGGAAATCCTTTCCCAGGGACCTCGAGGCCGAGTTCGTGAAGCTGGAGAGGGAGCTTTACGACAGGTTGAAGGGGAAGGTGGGTCACTTCCTCAGGTACGCTGACGTCAGGTATCAGGGCCAGGGCTGGGAGCTCACAGTCCCCGTGAACGACGTCAACGAGATCAGGCAAGTCTTTGAGGAGAAGCACCTCTCAACCTACGGCTTCGTGATGAGCGATAGGGAGATTGAGGTCGTGACCATAAGGGTGTTCGCCGTGAGAAGGAGACCCCTCCCACAGCTCTCAGTTGTGTCGGGGCAGGGGGACAGCCCCGTCAAGAGGAGGAAGGCCCTCCTAGAGGACGAGTGGGGTGAAGTGGACGTGTACGTTAGGGAGAAGTTGAGGAGGGGGGTTAGGGTGAGAGGTCCCGCAATCATAGAGGAGTTCAGCTCCACTACGGTGGTCAAGGACGGGTGGGAGGCCCTAGTAGACGAGTCCATAACCTTGGTGAGACCATGACCTCCTGGGAAATAGTGAGCAGGGCCCTCGAGTTCGTCGCCGAGGAGATGGGGGTAATGCTCAAGAGGTCTGCGATGTCGCCCAACATAAGGGAGAGGATGGATCACAGCTGTGCCATCGTCAACGAGAGGGGTGAGGTCGTGGCCCAGGCGGAGCACATCCCCGTTCACCTGGGATCGTTCAGCGTTGGGGTCAAGAATCTCCTGCAACAGGTTGAGCTCGAGGAAGGGGATATGGCGATCGTGAATGATCCCTACGTGTCGGGGACACACCTCAACGACGTCATGGTAATGGCACCGTTACCTGGGGGACTGGGATATGTGGTGAACAAAGCACATCACGTTGACGTTGGAGGGCCGATGCCGGGAAGCCTCAACCCCTCAGCCTCCACGCTGTATGAGGAGGGTTTCGTCATACCCCCTCTCAAGTTGATGAGGAAGGGGAAACTCAACGAGGATGTGGTGAAGATGATCAGGGAGAACTTTAAGGTCCCTGACACCTCACTTGGGGACCTGAACGCCCAGATCTCGGCTAACCTTGTGGGGATAGCCAGGGTAAAGCAACTAGTGGAGAGGTACGGCGTCTCGCAGGTGGTTGAAGCATGGAACACCTCAATGGAGTACGCAAGGAGGCTCACGTTGACAGAGCTGGCGAGATGGCCCAAGGGGTCTGGGGAGGACGAGGACTATCTGGAACTTGATAGGCTGACCAGGATTAGGGCGAGGGTGGAGATTAGCGACCAGGGAGTCTTGGCCGACTTCACG
This sequence comes from Metallosphaera sedula DSM 5348, assembly GCF_000016605.1. Classification (NCBI taxonomy): domain Archaea; kingdom Thermoproteati; phylum Thermoproteota; class Thermoprotei; order Sulfolobales; family Sulfolobaceae; genus Metallosphaera; species Metallosphaera sedula. Next base: position 1,059,625 of record NC_009440.1, read on the forward strand.
GGCACGGATCCCCAGGTTGAGTCCCCCTTTAACGCCGTGTATGGGGTAACGTTCTCCGCGGTTAGCTTCGTGATAAGGTCTCTCCTTGGGAAGGACGTCCCAACAAACGAGGGCTTCTATAGCGTGGTCAGGGTTAAGGCACCCCTGGGGAGCCTCGTGAACCCCACGAAGCCGTCAGCTGTGGGTGGAGGAAACGTGGAAACCTCACAGAGGATAGCTGACGTCACGTTCAAGGCCCTGTCCCACCTGATGCCCGTCCCGGCAGCCGGGTCCGGGACAATGATGAACATCATGATGGGAGGGTTGAGAGGGAGGTACTGGGCCTACTACGAGACTGTGGGAGGAGGCATGGGGGCCAGGCCTAACCGCGACGGAGTCTCAGCGGTCCAGGTCAACATGACCAACACCTTGAACACGCCTATAGAGATAGCGGAAAGGCAGTACCCCCTTCTCTTCACGGCATACAGGGTGAGGGAGGGAAGCGGAGGAAGAGGGAGGTTCAAGGGAGGTGACGGGATAGTTAGGGCCTTCAAGGTCATGGACAGGACGAGGTTGTCAGTGATGGCTGAGAGGTTCCTTATCCCACCTTGGGGGCTATTAGGTGGTGGAAACGGGAAACCAGGAAGGGTGACGATCGTGAGAGGTGGAGTCAGAAGGGAGATGCCCAGTAAGTTCTCAACTGTTCTGGAGTCAGGGGACGAGGTCGTGATAGAGACGCCAGGAGGCGGGGGACTAGGAAAAGAGGAGGAAACCTCGGAAGGCTAAGATTGAGAAGTCCATGAAAACATCATTTAATCTATGACGATCTCTCAGGAGACCTGGCCTAGTTCCTTGTGGAGGGGAATTGTCCTTATCACCGGGTTCACGGTCACTTTGGTCATCCCGTATCTCGGAAGCATCCTGATGGCAACAAGTCTGTCCAAACTATCGGGGGGATTGATTATATCCCTACCCCCCGTAGGCCTATTACCGAGGAGACCGGTCATAACACCGTCGATGATAACCTTGAGATTACTCGAGGATATTTTCTCTGGTGTCACCCATATCGATATTGTAAGCTCGTAATTCCCGACACCTCTAACTTGCCTGTTCACAATCTCAGCAATTTGGGCTTTCTTCTGCTTATCATTACCACTTGGTTGAACCTCTACGCTCAGTATGGGATCGCCCACCTCGTAGTGTTGAAAAGTGGAAGAATCGTTTCTATAGAAGAGGTACTCTGCGAGGGCCCTTGGCCTGACAGGTCGAGGCATCTTCTCCAACACTACACCCCTCTTCATCGCCTCATCGTACTTCCTCCCCTCATTCCTGTTTAGATTATAAGCAAGGAGATTGTCCAGGTCAGGTAATTTATTATCCTCCGATTTGGCAAGACAGTAGTGCACTTCCCCATGAAGTATTCCCTGAGAGCCAAGGGAGTGGACATAGTTAACCAAGGTGTTCCTGGCAATGCCCACCTCGATGGGGCTTGGGTTCAAACTGAGCATCTCTTGGAGCGAACGCATAACCCCTGACGTGAAGGTTATGCGCCTTTTGTCAGCAATCTCTCTTCGAGTGTTGGGATAGGGGATCGTCCTATCACCAATGGCATATACGAAATTCATCTATTCTATTATGAATATCACTCCTAAAAATTTTCACATGACAATCTCATACAAATCAAGACGAGAATCTCTCCATGTCTCTGATGACTTTTGTGTGAATCTTTCCAAGAATGCATCGAAAGAAGTGGATCTCATCCTTTCCCCTAGAGATAAGCCTTCACCAATTCAACCCCTCAGGTCTATCCCTAGTTCATTTATGTACTCCCCGATCTCTTTTCCCCTATGGACCCTCACTAATACCTCATCCTTCTCCCTAAATCTCTTGAACTGCCACACCTGAATATCCTTACCCTCATCCAGGAATTCGAGAAATTCAAGGGACTGGGTGGTCACGAACCATTGAGCCCGTGAAGTCCTCATAATCTCAATAAGTTTCACCATCAGCGTCTTGTGTAGGTGATTTTCAACATTATCGTACACCACCACGTCAAGTGAGGAAGCCAGGAGGAGAAGTACCATGGACGAGATTCCGCCACCCAACATTGGCAGATAAAGCATCTTCCCCCTCTCATCCAGCACGGCAATTTGATTTCTGCCCAGCTCATCGGGAACATAGCCTATGAAGTCGAGTCCCAGAACCCGCTTTATCTCCTCCTTTCCCTTGGCAAGTCCGGGGCTAACGCATGAGAGGAAGTTCCCATAGAATAGGCTGTTCATTGGATTTGGCATGGAATAGGCCACAAAATCGATCTCCCTAGATCTCCCTTTCCTTGATACCTGAACCGAGTTCGAATTACCCGTGCTGGTTGCCACCGAGTAGTATGCAATGAGGGTTTCCTCTTCTGAAGGGCCAGTAACCTTGAGCCCGCTATACCTTAAGGGGTGGCCAAAACTCGTGGGGAGCAATAACTTGAGTACCTCCTCACTACTGGCATTGCTAAGGGTCAAATCGTTCACGGTCATGGAAACCTCTTCACTGGCTAGATAATACAACCAAGAGTCGTCCATTCTCAGGGTGGGTAATAGCCCAACGACGTTGTTGGGCGACCTGGAGTAATGAAGTAACGCGGTGGACAGGGCCTCGAGAAATAACGTCTTAAGGCTCCCGTTAGATCCAGTTATTATGTTTATCTTTGAGGGTTTAAGTTCAACCTCCTTACCGTCCTCATTCATGAAGCTTACTCCTCTAATCTTCCTTATGATCACTTTCTCGACAACGGGATACTTAGTGGTGGCTTCGCTTCGCATGAAAAAGAACTGTACGCCTAGTTTTTATCCCTTCATGAGAACATACTGAGTGTGTCCAACAAGTCCAAGAACGAGCACATGGAGGTTGGTTCTCATCCCCTCTTCCTTCTGCGCACTAACTGAATAATATACTCTCCTGGTTCCCAGGCCAACTCACATTGGAAAGTAAGGCAAAACACATTTCTTAAAGATCTCCTCCAGATCGCTCAATCGTTGTAAGGTTAAATCCTTACATACCTCTGCCTTCCTACCTTTGGCCTCCTCTTCGTTGACCTGAAGTAAATTTTCCATGTTCGGCATAACCACAAGCGAGTGTACACTAAACCCCCCAATTTTACACTTAACGTAAATGATCCGACACGTAATATCCGACCTCGGATCGGCATCCTCGCATCTTATCTTGTTACTGCAATCTTCGTACTTATTCGAGTCGCAATCCAGCATGATCATCAGGTTTACTCTGTCTTTCATCCAGGGGAAACGTTGAGTAATGGATTTCGTGAAGTTAGGAAGAGTTTTAGTGTACAATAGCTTGGTGGTCTCCTCCTGGCTAAACTGAAAAATAAAGTAGAATTTATCATTCTTAAAACGCACGTATTTCCTTCGGTTTTTTATGAAGAAGTTCTCAATAAACTGTTTTAATTTCATATCTTGCTCCGACAACCTCATAAAAAGGTCACTGTTGTCCTCGCTTGAGTTATTATCACTTAATCTGAGCAGTGTTGTAAGGAATGCCTGGTCGCAATCTCCCTCAACAAACATAACGTAAAAGTTCATAGTCCTCTCAGGTCCTCCCCAATGTCCTTGAGACGTATCATGACCTCCCTTCCGGGTATGGTCTCAACCCCATTCATATCCAGCCTAAACACGGTCATATCATCAATCGCCCTCTTGATTTCCAGCACGTCAACCAGTGCCTCGATAGTGTCTAAGCTGTGGGTGGATATAAGGAGTTTTGCCCTTAGGTCCACTATCTGATCCAGGAAGGATCTCAACAATCCTGGATGAAGGTCATTCTCAGGCGTGTCCATGGCTATATATTCAGCGTTTCCTGAAATCAGTTCCTTCAAAAGCGCTCTCTTGGCACCTGAGCCTATTTGACTGATGGGTATGGGTTTACCCTTAATGATAAGATAAACTTGGTTTTCAACTACCCTCACATCCTCAATATCAAATTCCTTCATGTACTTTTTAAATGAGGTCAATACTTTAGTAAAGTATTTGTAATCATTTTTAATAGAGTTATTTATTATGTATGCAAGTGCCTTGGTGGAATAAAACATATGATCGGTTACGAAGTAGACGGGCGAGGGCTTAAGTTCGCTTGAACTGTCATTAATGTGTCTAAAGATGTTTATTGATCCCATATCTACCTCCACGTAATGGCTAACCATCTGTTCACCATGCTTAGCTAAGGCGTATGTGCTTGAGTACTCGGGATGCTCTACCTCTGGCATCTCCTCGACTAACGCAGATATCATGTACTTCAGTGCGTCAAGGACCTGCAATCCTTTTTCTTTCTCCTTTTCATCAGAGATTTTCTTCCTAAGGATTTCATTCTCTAGCTCTTTCACTATTTCTACCTTCTTATCGCCTAGGGTAACCTCCGCTTTTTTGGCTCCTAGTTTCACAAATTCAAGATAGTAGGGTATCTCCCTATTGAGCAATATTGACCTGAAAATCGATGAGCCCAGCGAGTCAGTGAGATAGGGTGCAGAGGCTGCCAGTGCAAAAGCCTCGAGGATAGTGGTCTTCCCCACGTTGTTTTTCCCAACAATGACGTTGATCTTGTTTAGCTCAAGTTCAAGTGAACGGAACCGTCGAAAGTTTTTCAGGACCAGTTTCTCCATCAATTAAATCTTCATCCTCTTTACTAAAAATTCTTTCATGTGTTGCCGGAGGGACATGAGTTGGGAACAAGAATGATCGGTGAGAGTTTGCTTGAAGAGTTCACGGGCCCGGGTGAAAGCCTGAGTTAACCATCGTGAGGAGGTCTGGGTAAAAACTCTCCTACTCATCCCTTCACCTTGACGTAGAGGTCGATCGGATCCGAGTTATTTAGATAGACATAATCACAACCGCGCAGTCTCTAGGCCAAACCCTTGAGGTGTTCTCAGTATTTCTCACCTAGCACTTAGCTAACCAGTATACTCTGACGTGGGCAGTAAAGTTCCTTGATCCGCACCTCCATCATCTAAACCTTCGTCTATAGTGCACGGTTACTGATCCAAGAGTCGGGTATGGCCCATCCCCAACAACCACTTCCAGGCCTTCATCACCTTCACTCTCTGCCCCCCCCCCCCCCGTCGTAAGTGATCACGCTCGCCCTAACCCTCCTGATCCTGAGGAGCTCCATTATCCCCTCGGTCTCCCTCTCGTCCCCCAGGGAGTACGTAACCTGAAGTATCTCCCTGATCTCATTCCTGTCCTTCACCACGAAGTCGACCTCCCTCCTATCCCTATAATAGAACAAGTTTCCGAGGCCGTGCCTCCTCATCAACTCCACGAAGACCAGGTTCTTGAGGAGGCTCCTCAGGTTCTCGTTGAGCCTGTGCTCAACCACGTTTGAGATCCCGTTGTCCACGCAGTACACCTTCCTCTGCGCCTTGACCATCTCACTCAGGCGAGGGCTGATGGCCTTCACGAAGAAGACCAGGTAGGCGTTCCTCAGGCACTCCGTGTACCTTTGCAAGTTCCTAAGAGGGATCACCATTGACCTTGAAAGGTGTCTGAACCCCACCCTGTTCCCAACGTTTGAGACGTAGAAGAGGGCGAGGTCGCTGAACTCACTCACATTCCTTACCCCGCACTCGAGGATCGCGTCCCTGTGCGCTATGTCGTCGTAGAGCTGAGCGAGTATCCTCTCCCTGTTCCCCGGGTTCAGGGCAACGAGGGGAAAACCACCGAACCTCAGGTACTCGTCGAAGAGGGCCTTGATCTCAGCCTCCCTCGCAACCAGGTCCAGCTCCGTGAACACGTTGACGTTCTTGGATCTCAGGAACTCTAGGTAGGATAGCGGAGAGACCTCAACCGTCAGGTACCTCCCCGCCAGGGAACGCCTCACGGCCTGGGTAAGGTTCGCGGTTAACCCTGAGACGGTCACGTGGGCCTCCCTCCTATCCACGACGGAGCGAACGAAACCCTCCCATCCCTCCACCTACTGGATCTCGTCGAGGAAGAGGTATGGCCTTCTCTGTAACTGTCCCCCGACCCCTGGTAGAGATCGTACAGGGAGAGGAGGTCGTTCGCGATCCTCATCTCCTGGAACCTTGGGTTCTCGAAGTTCACGATGAGAAGTTTAGCGGGTTGACTCCCGAGTCCACGAGCACCTTCGCTACCTGAGTTATGATTGTGGACTTTCCGGCCCTCTTAACTCCGAGGATCGTGATCGCCTCCCCCGTGCCGAGCAGGTCAAGGACTTGGCCCGAGTATTCTCGCGGAACTGCGGTGAACCGATCCCTGTACCAAAAGTTCCAGTCTACCATGGCCCTCAGGAGTAAATCCCTGTTCACGAGGAATCGGGTTCGCAATCCTAATAAACTTGACTTGTGATGTGAGTCAAAACTTCATGAAATAAGCACTGGGTCTACTTTCGCCTAATGCCTAAATCTCACGTGAATAAAGGATCATGTAAAACCGCTAAGCTTGGAGGTAGAAGAGTTTAATGAGCGCCATCCTGCAGTCATTACTGCATCTGTCTCCACTAAGGGATTTGCCTAACTCATTCCATAAACCCTCAGGCACAGGCTTACCCCTTGACCGTGAATCATTACGCCAAAACTCGGCGATTAGTCTCGCCTTGTTGAGCTTGCCCTCGATAATGAATCTAAGAACCTCGACAAAGGACAAAAAAGACCCAGAAGGTGATACACCGATCTCAGTTATCTCGTAGGGATCGTCAATGTCCTTTAACAACTGACTTAAAATGTCCCTATACTTCTCCTTAGGTGTGGAAATTATGAGGCTTTTCATTAACTTGGGATTATCCTTGGCTTGGATCAGTTCACAACATAATATGCGATCATCGAGATCTTCTATCGATTGACACATTGTTTCACATTCACCATCTACTTCGAGGCAAAGCAAAACCTTCCTGAATGGTGTAGGTGCTTCCTCCATTATGGCATCTCTCCTTGCCTCGTAAAAGTCCTCAACACGCAGTCCATAGACCCTCATCAACCCCGCCACGATAGCCCAATAAATCGGCTTATTAACTAGGAATGGACGAAATGTCCCGTACTCCTCCTCCACCCTGCTTAGGTCATTCACCGCCAAGAGTGAAACCAAGTAGTGAGCAAGAGTGGAAGAGACACCACCTCTATCCATTTCTGTAAATGTTTTGTCTAATGCTTCTTTCCAAAGCTCCCCGAACTCCTTTACGCCATTCTCGACGTTACCTGATAAGAAGTTTAAACGAGCCCTTAAACCACAAGTGCTAGCTATATCATTCATAAGCCCTATCTCCCTGGAAATGTCGCACACCTCTTTGGCATAATTCAATGCAACCCCTAAGTCAACATTCATCTTCACTATTGCTGTGTGGTGGTAAAGGTGAGCTCTTACACTCTTTAATTCTTTATCAATAGTCTCGCTTATGTCCATAAATGAGCTCCTTAACCTTAATGCGTTCTCAAGCCCCCTAACTAACTCTTCCCTGCTTCTCTTACTTAATTCCTCCATCGCCTTCACTGCCTCATCAACATACTTATTAGCCTCATCGAGTTTACCTATCATTGACTTGTGGACAGCGATAAGTGGATATGATCTAGCCTTTGCGTATAGGCAACGTACACCATGCAAACTCTCATCCCTACAAATATCATTAACGGTCTCGGATGCAAGTCTAGTCCAATCATCCACCTTCGACAATCTCGAAAGAGTCATCATGTAAATTAATTTGCCAGCCCAACTCAACCTGGCATGGAACACATCATGATTAGGCAAAACAACTTCGGAATGAATCTCTTCGGCAGTATTTTGATCCTGCAACGTAATTTTATGCAGGAGACGTACCATCTCATCATACTCACCATTTTCAATTAACCTTCTCGCTAACTCCTTAAGTCCATGTATAGGAGTAATCGCGAGTTGTACGTACTCAATATATTTACCTATGATTCTGTTTGCCTTGTCCAGGCACTCCTTTCCAAATTCTCCACCTGTTATTACCAGCAGACCCAATGCCTCAAATACCCTTGTTAATTTCACTCTGCCACTCTCCTTGACTTCTCTATACAATTCATTAACCATCCCACAAGCATCAATGAAGTCCCTGAACAAAGAGGCCTTCTCATGCAGGAGCACCCTTACAGAAGGTGGCATCTCATTCCCAACAAGTATCCAGTCTCTCAACTCCTTAACCAACTCACCCTCATCAGTTTCTAGAAGGAGCTCAATTGGAATTGGGTATGGTGTGTGGGCTAGTCCCACCACCATGGCCAATTCGTGCGGATGACTCCTTAATACCTGCTCCTCCTCACTTAACAACCTATTTGCCGCTGCGGTAAAGAATACGTCTATCACTGCCACTTTTACGTTAATGGAGCCTTTTATCTTCATCAAATTATCGAGAGTCCATTTGATGACCTTCTCCATTCCCTCAGCTCCATTCACTACTGTTCCGAGCCTACCTACACCTTCGTACTTCTTCAGTTCCTTCGATAGTTTTCCGTCGATTATATCCTCTATGGTTTCTTCGATTAGGTCCTCGTGCTTCATTGAGAGCCACCTACCAACATGGTCTGGGAATTCCAAGTGTATGGGCACGTCATAGGCAATTTCCGATTTGCCCTTATTATTAATGACTGCTGGTACTCTGCCTATCAGCCACTTTGGCGGCATTCGGCCTAGAAAGGCCCTCGCTGCAAAGGCGAGTGCGTACTTTCTGAACTTCTCCTTGAAGCTTTCGATGTTGTCGTCGCCTCCTAGTATTGCCTTGTATATGTACTGGGATATGAATGCCTTTGCGACGCCAGCACCTGCCCCTATCGCTTGCTCAACGTCCTCGACACTGCACTTGTTGGCCTTGAGCCATTCCCCAACGTATCTAGCCACTAGTGTATATCCATCCCTATATCTCTCATAAACCTCCTTACCCAACCTCTCATAAACCTCTTCAGCACAAATCCCTCCACTATAAGATCTGATTACCCCACTCAAGAACTGCGAGGTGCGTAGGTCAATGTTCACAACACGCTCCTTCACGAACTCAACCTCGTAAGTCTCCAAACCCTTATTGTTCATGAGAAGGTTGTCTATGACTAGTTGGAGTACGTCACTTGGTAGCACAAGCATCACGGGCACTTGCTTCCCTGACTCAGACCGCCTCTGGTAGAACCTCATCAACTGTTTCACAGTATTCGCAACCTTTGTCTCTGGCGTCAGGTCTTGTCCCGGTTCGTAGTGCTCCGGGACAGATGGGTCATAGTAGATTATGGGCACCTCGCCAAAGGCGTTGTCCGCAATGTAGTGAAGCCTTTTAACATTGTGGACAACGGTCAGCTCCTTCGCCTCATAAACCACATAAGGGCTAACCTTGCTCTTCAGTAACTCAGCTAACGAATACTTGATAAGGACTGACTTACCAATGCCCTTAGACCCAGTGAGTATTACGAAGTCGCCCCTCGCAATCCTGTCCATAATCTCTCTCGAGTAATTCTCAAAGTTCTTGTCCACAACCAAGGCATACTCCACGTCCTCAACCCTCAACGTCTTCCTCTCCAGGTTAATTCCCAGTATAGTGGGATCGCGATAAACACCCTCCAAGACCTGCGTCGTCTCCAACTCCCCCTCAATCTTCTCGATATCACGAGTTAACTCCTCAACTTTTTTCTCAAGTTCGGTTAATCTCTTGTCCACTTCCTCCAATATCTTGTTCATCTCCTCCTGTATCTTGTCCACATCCTCCTTGGTAGCCACTCTCTGCGTGGCCACCTTGTACGTGTTGTCTATGAAGTTCCTGAACGTGTCCACGTCAAGCCCCCACTCGCTGGCCACCTCATCCACAATCCCCTCAAACCTATCATCGACCACGAACTCTTGTGCTACTATTACGGCCTTCAGGAGCTGGCCCATGGACTTAAGGAACTTGTTCCTAGCCTCACCCTTCTTGGTGAGCCAGCCGAGGAACCTCTCGGAGAACTTCTTGATCGGTTCCTTCACTGCATAAATCCCAACCCTCTTGGTGAACTCCTCGAGGAATCGTCCAATGGCCAAGGAGATTGCGGTCAACCCGTCGGCCAAGACCAGGGCCTGTATTACCGGCGCCACGAGCATCGCGCCGGCCACGTAAGCTACTGAGGTTAGTACTACGGTCGGCATTATCACCTTTAACTCGCCGGCGAAATCCCTGGCTAACTCGTCAAATCCAACGCTACCCGGGCTCAGAGCCCTGATCGCCTTGACACCGCTCTCCAGCTTCTCCCCCAGCTTGCCCTCCCTATTCCAAAGGGCTAGGCTTATCCCCTCGCTCTCCCTGACCAGTTCCTTAACCACGTCGTCCCTCCTGAGCAACTCGTGGCGAGTCTCAATGAGAGTGAATTGTGAGCGGGACTCCTCAAGCTCCCTCTTAAAGATGCTGGAGAGGTGGTTAATGACTACATGCTTCTTGGCAGAGCCCCAATCCCTACCAAGCTCTTCCCTAAGCCTGCGAACCAGCACCACGGCATCCATGGTACTCCTGGGCACTATGGCAACGCGTCTAGTGCTTAATGCCTCCTTTATGTTACTGTAATCACCCTTGATATACTCAAGAATGTCCTTACCCTCCACTGATAAGCCTCTAAGTGGTTTAAACCTTGACCTTAAGTCTTGGTCGTTAAGCCTCTTATAAAGCTCCTCATAAACTAAGAACTCGACATCCTCGAGCTTACCAGCCAACCTCCTAACAATCTCTCCCCGGGAGGAACCTGGAGGTGTCAATACAAGTATGAAACTCTTGAGATCATGAACACCGTCTAGAATATTACTCACAGCAGAACCAATGAAATTCTCAAGGGATAAAGACATTATAATTATGTGTCTAAAAAGGCTTATAAATTAATTCTAACATTCTACTCCTACCTAGGGTTAGTACAGGGATATGACGGTATCGATAACTTAGTAATCATAACACGTAAGAGGCATCTTAATTGATAAGTGAGCCTCAATAGCGAGTTTAGTTTGAGAGTTTTCTCCGAGATTTGGTAATTCAGATGTTAAACGTAGGTATTCTTTTCATTATCTAATATTGCAATTTTAATGAGATTAAGAGGATACCGTAAAGTCGACGAACATCTAAGATGTTTCCCTATTCTTATGGAGTGCACTTCAGTAAAACATACCGTACTTCATTTTTATTAGATTGTACAGAACGTCAACTACCACGCCACAATACATATAATCATGTTATATGGAAAATATGTCCCTAAATTTATCTTGACCCCATTCATTCCGCACCCACTCTTCGCCACCCTCCACAACCTCACCATTTGTCTTTTTTGTGCTAACTTCCTAAAAAAGCTTAAATATATGACTTCATTTTATATCACCCATGGAGGAGAAAAAGCAAGAAAATCCAACCGAGGAGGTTTACATGAAGAGAACAGGTTTCGAGGTAATAGGGGTTAAGCCCATACCCGAAACCTCCAGGTACATGACGGCCCCGAAGGTATTCATCTTCTGGGCCATGGCAAGCGCTTCCGCCACAACCCCCCTCATAGGTTACCTCCTCGAAAACCTGGGTCTCGTGAACCTTCTTCTCGTGTTCACGATCTCCCTCGCAATAGGCCTGGTCCCGGCAGGACTCTTTTCCGAGATGGGGAGACAGTTCCCTGTCCCGGCCCTAGTCGTGTCCAGGAAGACCTATGGATACCTGACCTCTAATGCACTGTCTGCGCTGTACACAATAGTCAACATTGGGTGGTTCGGACTCAACGACTCCACCGGTGGGCTCATCGTCGCCTCACTACTTCATTCCTCTCCCGTGATATGGTACCTAGTTTTCGGGGCGATCCAGATAGTCCTCGTCCTGTACGGTGCAAGGATACTGGAGTACTTCTACAGGTACACGGCCTTCATTCTCGTGGTGTGTTACGCCGTTCTAACCTATTTCCTGATCAAGTATTTCCCCGTGAACCTGCAGGCCCTCCTCTCCTCGTCAAACGTGGATTGGGGCGCATCCATCGGCCTGGTCCTGGCATTCTCCCTCCTGTCCTGGACTTACAAGATCTCCACGGCAACCAGGTTCGCGAAACCCTACAAGGGGAGGAGTCTGTCCAACTTCGTGTCTGCCCCCCTAGGGATCATGGTCCCCGTCTACCTCATGGGCGTGCTCGGTTTCATCTCGCAGAAGACTGCAGGGAACTGGAACCTGCCCGCCGTCTCATTTCCCGTGGCTAGTTCGCTGGCCATAATCGTTGGAATAGCCTCAGTTGGGGCAGCCCTCGCAATCCTCCACACAAACGCGATGAACCTCTACCCTGCCGTGGCTGACCTCATTACGGCAATTCAGCCAGCACTCAAGAGGAAATGGGAACACCTGTCTCAGCCCGTCTCAACTGTTTTCATAGGCCTCGCGGGAGCGATTGCAGCGGTGCTTGGAATCCTTCAGAACGCGACGAATTTCCTGAACTTCGTGGGTGACATAATATTCCCGTACACCTTCATCGTCCTTCTAGACTGGTACCTCAGGCTGAGACCAAAAATGCAGGAGGGTAGCCTGGGGGTAAGGGACTTCTACCAGGTCCCCCGCGGACTCAGGGATAACGTGAACCTCTACTCCGTGCTTGCCACGGTGGTAGGGACAGCCCTCAACGTGGTTACCTTACCAGGGCTCACCACGCTGTACCTCTACTTCCCCCAGGACCTCTTCGGGTCGTTGATAGGGGCCCTCCTCTACTTCATCTTCCTGCGGCTGAACCTGGTGAGGTGAGTGGGAGGGATCTTCATAGCAGGGATGATCCACTTACCGCCCTTACCTGGGTCACCGAGGGGTGGGCAACCGCTTGAGGAGATCGTGAAATATGCAGTCACCGAGGCGGATAAGCTCCAGAGCGCAGGGGTTGACGCAGTCATCGTGGAGAACCTCGGGGATTATCCCTTCTTCAAGGACAACATGCCTCCGATCACCGTGGCCTCCATGAGCGTGATAGTTAGGGAGGTTAGGAGAAAACTTGGGTTACAGGTGGGAGTGAACGTTTTGCGAAACGGGTGCATCGACGCCTTCTCCTTAGCCCACGTTAATGGGGCAGACTTCATCAGATGTAACATCTTGATTGGGGCCTACGCCACAGACCAGGGGGTGATTGAGGGCAGGGCTGCCGAACTCCTCAGGTTAAAGAGATCACTTAACTCCCGCGTGAGAATATTGGCTGACGTTCACGTGAAGCACGCATACCCGCTCTACAATCTTCCCACAGAGTTGGTTGCTCAGGACTTGGCAGAGAGGGGAGGAGCTGATGCCGTGATTGTGTCGGGGCCGAGGAGCTCACTTCCACCGTCCATTGAGACCGTGAAGAAGGTGAAGGAGTCGGTTCAGGTACCGGTGATTGTGGGGAGCGGAATTTCGCTCGGAAACTTCAAGGAGTTCTGCGGTGTTGCGGATGGGCTAATTGTTGGTGAGGTTGATTTCAAGGAGAACGGCATGATTGGGGGCCCAAGTAAGGTTGAGGCATATAAGAAGCTGGTGAAGGGTTGTAAGGGGGTCTGACGCCCGCAGTTCTTGAGTCCACCTGAAGAATCGCGTAAGAGGCAGAGTAAAGATGGGAGTGGACTAACTAAGCACTCCACGCAAGAGGAACCCCAGTTTCGCGGAAAGAGTTAAACTTTCTTCCAGCTCGGCACTGCGTGATGTTAAGTTCTCTAGAGAGCATGTTCACAATGACCATTTTACGCCCCTAGGGGTTCAGTGACTATTCTCTCCCCTCTCGACCATCTTGAAGTGAACCTCCCCTAGCCCAATCCCCCTACTCCTCCCAATCCCTAGGAAGGAGGCAACCTCAAGGTACTTAGCCGCACTTTCCTTCAGCTTCCCCACGATGTCAAACTCTATCCAACCCTTCACCCCCCTCGTTAGCCTTAATCTGCCTTTCTCGTCCTCCCCAATCACAACCGTCTCGGGGTAAAGCCTATACCCTACGACGCGGGACAGGGCATTCGCCATAACTAGGAGCTTAAAGGTCTTTATGTCGTTCTCGTAACTGTCAGTCTTCCCGAGGAGGGCGAGGTACTGCCTATACCCATATGCAACGACGAGACCAGGGGTTGGGATCAGCGAGAAACCAATCTTCTTCCTCCTGTACTTCTCCCTGAGAAAGGGAGGGAGGTAAATCTTGGAGCAAAGGAGGGCTGGAGTCAGGAAGGAGACCCTGAGATTCCCTCTTGTCGAGGTTGAGGGGGTCTCATCTAGGACGGACACCTCCTTCAGGGAAATCTCGTACTCACCGTAAACCGTCTTTACCCTCCCTCCCCCAACGTTAAAGGCCTCCTTGGAGAAGGGGAAAGTGACCGAACCCGTTAACCTTGTTTTCGCCTTCACTGTGATCGGCTCTCCCCTGGAGTAAAGCCTCTTCCCATCTAGGGCAAGGTTGGAAATGAAGAGGGGCTTCTGCTTATCCTTCGACCTTACAAGCTCCTCGAGGAACGGAAGAACCTGTTGAGATAGGACCAGGTACTTCAACACCTTTGAGGACAGGGGTGGCAGAACCACGTCGTGAAGGGGCGTCACGTTGAAGGTCATTTTCATGAGTTGCATAAATTGACATGTCAAGCGCGGATAATAAGAGCACTTGGGTGGGGCGTGAAGGGCCAAGTTTCTGTGCATGAGGTAGCAAGAGGTTCATCAATCAGCGTGATAGCCTGGTTATTGATTTTCTAGGCATGGGCCCAAGACCATAACGTGAGGGGAGCCGTCCAACTATGGGACACGTCCAAACATGTGTGAAGTTCGGTCCTTTCCATCCACTAGTAATCCTGGTTAGAGGTAGTTCACACATGTTCAATACGAAGATATGAAGGGAAAAGACGTTCGCTCAAAAACTTCATCTCAAGGAACCTTGAGACCCCTCGCCAGGAGGCCCACAACCGCTGATAAGAACCGAGATTGATCCTCTTAATAACGGGAGTCATCAGGTTCAGAGTAATTTTAAATTATTTTTATTGTCTCTCTAGAGGAAAACTGTAATGGAAATTCCCCTAAAGTGGTCGGGTTTGGCTACCACTTTTCCCGTAAAAGTGGTCAGAAAACGATAATACTTTCCTTGGCTAACTTTACCCATGAGAGTTGAGGACTTCAAGGCGGTGATTGCTGAATTCCTTAACTCGGAGATACCCAAGACCACGGATAGGGAGACCAGGTTGCCCCTTGACACAAACTACGTGATCACGTTGACCGGTGGAAGAAGGGTTGGGAAGACCTACATCCTCTACAACACCATGTCCAGGTTAGTTTCCGAGGGCAAGGCCTCCAAGGACGAGATAGTTTATGTGGATTTCGAACACCCCAGGCTGAGGAACTTAAGTGCCGTTGATCTTGACGACATATTGACTGCCTTCTACGAGTTAACAGGGAAGAAGCCAAGGTATCTCTTCCTCGATGAGATACAGACCGTGAAGGATTACGGGAGTTGGTTCAGGAGGAGGCTTGACGCGAGGGTTTTCCTGACGGGGTCCTCCTCCGCATTAACTCCCTCAAGGATAGCCGAGGAGCTCAGGGGAAGGAGCCTGAACTTTGAGGTCTTCCCCCTCTCCTTCAGGGAGTACCTGTCCTTTCTGGGAGTACGTGTGAACCCTGAGATCACCCTATACACAGAGGAAAAGGGGAAGATCCTATCCCTATTGAGGGAGTATCTCAGGTATGGCGGATATCCAGCGGTGGTCCTTGAGAGGGACCCAGGTCTCAAGAAGATGCTGTTACGATCCTACTTCGACTCCGTCGTGGTGAGGGACCTGAACGAGAGGTATGCCGAAACCTTTGCCTCCTACATCGTGTCAAATTACTCGTCGCTGATCTCGTACAATAGGGTTTACAACTACCTGAAAACCCTGGGTTTCAAGGTAAGTAAGGAGAAGGTGATCGAACTCTTTCGCAGGGGGAGGGAGGCGTACTTCCTGTTCGAGGTGGAGGTGTTTGAAAGGAGCGAGACTAAGAGGAAGGTGAATCCTAGAAAGGTCTACATCGTGGACATGGGTTATCCCTACGCCTTGGGGTATGACTCAGTGTCTAAGGCTATGGAAAACGCGGTCTACCTCCAGTTGAGGAGGGAGGGGAAGGAGGTGTATTACTGGAGATCTGAGGACGCGGAGGTGGATTTTGTGGTGAGTGAGAAAATGGAACCTAAGGAGCTCATACAGGTGACCTACGCCGAGGACAAGATAGAGGACAGGGAGGTGAAGGGATTGAGAAAGGCTGAAAGGGAGATCAACGCGGAAAGGTCCACGATCATAACCTGGAGCTACCAAGGGAGGGTCAACGGTTATCAGGCAGTTCCTCTTTGGTATTGGTTATTAAGGAGAGAGAGATAGCGGTATGCGTTCTGATGGGTTAGTGGTGATCCGTGTACCTGGGTAAATCTTCACCATATTCAAGTTTTTACGTCATACCATCCGAATTTCCTCCTAGATGGATTATATTATAAATCATCTTGATAGGCTGGCCCAGTCATGGGACACCTAAGCTTCATGCATAAAACTCGAAATGCGGGAATCACTTATCCAGATAGATTCCCTACCAAGCCAATTTAGCGAAAGATAACTACATTACAACACCACATCCCTACACTTCCGCGATCTTACGGGCCAGCATCGACATCATTTCGTAAAGTCTCTTATCCTCCTTAGATTTTGTAAGGTTGATTGATAGTAGCTCCCTGTTTGCGAAGTACATCAATTCCTCGCTTCTCCTAGATCCCATAAGAACCTCATACAGTAGGTTAGAGATTCGTATTGCGTAATCTCTCTTACCTGAGTCGTATCTAAGAGCCTCCCTCGTCACGGCCTCTACGGCGTAGGCCTGTTCGTCCCTGAAGATCTTATTCTCGAGCAACCTCTCAACGCTAGTCGTGAACCCACCCACTACCGTAGTTGGTGATTGTCCTCCAGCGTCTGAAACCGCGTAGATATTGATTCCAGACCTTATCTCCGCCTTTCTGCTTACCATCTGATACGCTAACCAGAGCAGGAACGCCGTACTGGGATAGAAACCTGGGATTAGGGGCGAATCCTTAACCAGTGACGGTAATACGCTGAATTGCCTATCAACGCTGACCGGGAATAGGTGAATTCCAACCCTATCACTGTTACTTATCATGGCCTCCCCTAGCCTGCTTATTACCCAACCTGCAACTGCCACAACCAGGTAAACTGGATCAACCTTTACCTCGACCTTTGTACTCCCCCTGTACCCTGGGTACTTCCCGTACTCATACATCTCAGGCTTCACAAACGACGGTGCACTCACCTTCTGGCACTCTTTCTTGGCCATGTCCGGATTCGCCTTTCCTAGAATCTCGGATATTGTGGACTGTGTCGGAATGTTGAGGCAGGACAGGGCCTGTTCAAAGGGCTTCTTATCATTACCGCTGAGCGGTAATATCCTGAGGATACCCTCTATCTTCTTCGTCTTCTCTATCCTCTTTCTCCTCTCCTCTTCCTTTCCCCTAGCAAGCGATGACGCAAGTTGCATAACGTCTAGAAACCTATTATCCGGAATCTCGAGGCCCCTACCTCTCCACTGCCCCTCACCCAGGGAGGCCACTGTGATCACATAGTAGTCCCCAAATATGTCGTAAGTGTTAACTAGCATGATACATCTCCTCCAGTGCCCTGATGAACCTCCTCTTCCTTCTCGAGTCCTCGTCCCTTTCGCGTTGGGCGCTACTGTCAAGATTGTCGCCAACGATGACAGGTAACAGGAGAAGGAGGTAGCCCTTATTCAGGCGAAGGTTCGTCTTGTCCCTAAGCCAAGTCTCCATGTCCTGAAGATCACCGACATTGTAATTCTCCGGTGGAGTAACCTTGACTGCCCACGAAACGCGTTCTGCAAATACCTCGAGCTCCCCAAGTGATCCATACCTCCTCAGGTGAAGAATAGCAGGCTCTTTCGATATCCATCTCCTAGCCTCCTCAAGGTTGTCGAGACTCCTGATGGCATTTAGGTGATTCATCGTTGTCAGGACAGACCAGAACCTTAGAATGTCATTCCTCCACCTCAACCTGTAGAGGTAGAGCGAACTGCCAACCTCATGGAAGGCAAAGCTAGCTCTCTCCTTCGGGGTGCAATCCTCGTTAAACTTGTTCTGATAGAATTCACCGGCTTTACCAATATCGTGGAAGGCAACAAGGAAGAACGTTAGGTCCCTCCACTGTTCTGCGGAAATTCCCTTAATGAAGGAGGAGTCGAGGGACTGCTTGTTATCAAGCCTCCTCACAAGGGCATCAATCCTCCTTTTCATTACCTGGAAGTAACTTTCCCCGAATACCCTCTGGACCTCCCTCACTGAACCTAGGGCGTGATCCCTCAACCCCTGTCCCTCAAAGGCACAAGGTTTCATAGTATCGCCCCAACCTCCTGATTGTAGTCCACAGAGATTCCGTCAATTCCCTTCAGCATGAAATCTATTGAGAGGCAAAGGTTCCCAGGTTTCCAGTCAACTAGTTCTCCATCGCGAAGTGGCTTGGCCCCTCTCTCCAACAAGTCCTTAGCCTCATCCTCAGTTAGCGGGATCCCGCAGGCTGAGGATCTACATCCTTGGGGAAAGCCCATGATAAGGGATGTCTCCCTTGTGATCGAGCATTCCTTCTTAAGGAGTTTCGCAGTTGCCTCCGACGAGAAGAAGGGCCCCTCATCCAAGATATTTAACGAGAACAGAAGATCGGAGTTCAGGATGTAACTGGTGTTAAAACTCGACATAAGTGACGAATCAAGTTTGCCCTCCCTTCTCACAATTTCAAGGCTCGTCTCAACATCGTTCCGATCGTAGACGTGACCGCTGAAGGGAAGAATGTGAACCTCTCCCTGTCCGCCATACCTCGCAACTCTGCCAGCCCTCTGGACCAAGTTGGGGAGTGGGGCAGCCTCGGTGTAGAGGACGTCAAACGAAACGTCAATTCCGGCCTCTATCACCTGCGTTGAGATGACCAGTTTAGCGTTCTTGATCTCGTCAACTTTCCTTCTCCTATCCATGGCGCTGAACTTCGAGTGAATCAGAACGGGGGACAGTCCGGCCTTCTTGGCCTCTTGGTACGCGGTGATGGCCCCCTTCCTGGTGTTCATGACCACGAGAGTCCTTCTATCAAGCTTATTGAAGTCCAGCTCATCCACGAAGTCAACGCTAACATCCCTCTCTATCTTGAAATTGTCCTTGACCTCCACGACCTCAACGACGTCCTCAAGCTCCTCCTTGATCAAGTCCCTAAGGGAACCTGGAAGGGTTGCCGTCATGATTACGAAGGGGACCTGCATCGCCCCAAGTCCCCTAAGTGACGCTATCACTGAGGTCAGGCTTTTGTCCTTTCCTCCGTCATCGGAGAAAAGATGGAATTCGTCAAACACAACCACTGAGGAGTAGATCGCCCCCCTCGGAACCTCGTAGTGAGTCCCCATCCCCTTCATACCCCTAGTAATCTCGGACACAGGTAGTTTGAACATGTTCAATACGAATGAGTCAAGCGTCGTAACGTTCACCTTTCTCAGGAAGTAAGGAGTGTCGTGGAAGTCCATGTCGTAGGCCCCAACAACTGTGTTGGAGTAACCCGCTAGCCTCATGAAGTTCTCGAGCTTTGAGGTAAGGTCCTGGACAATACTTCTAAGGGGCAGGACGTGTATTACCCTATCAAAGTGCCCGTTCCCCCTGAGACTGGCCAGTCCCAAGGCATACGTAAGTGAGGTCTTGCCGTAACCCGTTGGGGCAGTTAGGATGACTGCTTTCCCCTCCTCTATCTTGGAAAGGGTCTCCTCTATCCCCTTCCTAGGCTCAAACCCTTGTAGCTTACAAGCCTCTCCGTAATAATCAACTAAGGACGACATATTCATCACCTACCTTGTAGGCCTCTTGGGCCTCAACCTCGAGCTCCGAGCTCCTAAGCGGAACTTGTTTCATGGGTATCACATACCTCACCAGCTCAGCTTCATGTCCCCAGACCAGTCCTCCTTCCCAGAAGTCCACGTAGACTGCGTCGCCCATTAGGTGAGGGATAGATGCCTTGAAATAGTAACCAGTCCTAACCCTCCCCTTAACAACTTCTGCCCTCCCCACCTCAACGTCCTCAACGCTCACGAGTCCCTCCTTGACCCCAAGCCTCGTTATGGACCAGCTCAACCTCCTCAACTCATCCTCAGGGAAGGTTGTGACGTAAACTAGCTTAAGCAGGCTACCGGGTGAGTAGACCTTTCCCGTTGGTACAACGTTGTAGGTATACTTCCTGTCAGCCCTCCTCTCGGGTTTCTGGAAATAGCTCACCACATTCCTCACAATGTCCTCGACGTAGGTGGCCTGCCCCTCAAGTCTTGCTGAGGCAACCTTAACCCTATCCAAGATCGAGATCGCAGGTGAGCCCTTCATGTCCCCGCTTACGTCAAACCCCCTGAACTTTCCGTAACTCAGGGCACCAACCAGTGTCGTGGGCGGAGGTAGTAAGGTCGCCCTCTTCTCCTTAGAAGCAGTTGGGTAGGAAATTGAGAAGCCCCAGTGAAGTCTGACCCAGACCTTCGAGTAGGTTAACTCTGAGGGGGGCACTATCCCTTCACTTCCTTGAGTAGGGCCTCCACAACCTCCTCTGGGTTGGACTTAACTTCCGCCTTTCCCGTGTCGAGTCCTTCCCTGTTAATGGCGAAGGTCTTCACCTTTTTCCCCATGAGGATTGACTTGGCCCTCTCAGCCCTCTCGTGGCTCAACTTAATGTAGTCGTCAGAGTGACCTGGTTCCACGACGAAGGGGAAGTCCGTCACGGTAAGGACAGCCGACTTCAGCTCCAGCTGGGGAAGGAACCTCGACCTCTTGGCTCCAAAGTTCCCGGTAAGGAGGTGGTACAGTGCCCTGACTGAAGCCTCAACCCTAGCACCCCTGATCCTCAGGAGTTCATCCTCCTTGTCAGCTTTACCTGGGTTAGAGGGGACACCAATTAGGCCGTCATCTAGGAGGAAGCTAACTGTGTAGAGGGCTGACCCAACTTCCACGTTGTATATGGCCTGCTTGTCCTTGGAACTCACCACAGAATACCTAACGTGAAACTGGGCCTCGAGCTGTGCAGGGATCTCGTCGGTCTTCAGGGAAGGTATCATGTAGCCCACGGAGAACTTTGAGCTCCTCCTGACAGGGTTCTTTCCAGCATACATGAACCCCCCAACGTCCGCAACCACGTCCTTCAGCATGACGTCAACCTCAAACCTCCTGGCATCCTTCTCGTCCTTGGGTGAAGCAATGTTCTCTTCCTTAAGGACGTCGTCGTTTGCGAACTTGATTAGCTCCCCCTGTTTCGTCCTGTGGGTCACGGGTAACCCCATCTTCTCCGCAATCTCCACGAGGGCCATCTGATAGGCGTGAGCTAGGGACTCGCCAGAGATTACCGGAACGTACCTGATAACGTACTCTCCCGTGGACTTCCTCGTGACTATGGGGGCTGTCCTGTGCCTGCTTAGGTTACCCACCGACTCAACGCCGTTCAGCGACTCAACGTTCACCAGGAACCTAACACTACCTGAGATCATGCCTTAACCTCCTCCTTCTTTCTAGGTCATAGGACACCGTTGACTGTTGCCATGGCTACCGCCCCAACCTTCCTTGCAGTGTATATGTCCCTCTCCACGTCTTCAATGAACTGAGTGACGTCCTCACTTGAGGAGAGTGAACCATAGAGCTCATACGTCTTCGTCCTCTCCCCCTCCTTTACGTCAATGTAAATTCGCGGGTTTTCGCCGGTCTGTAGCCTAATCTCTCCCCTGTTTAGGCCTGTGTTGACTATCCTCTCGCAGTCGCCTATTACCTTGACGGCTGCCTCCTTGGATAATGCGTTCGAGATCCTATCCAGTAGGGTAGGAGTCTCGGCGTAGATAGAGGCCGTGGCCAGTAGGTTGGCCACCCTCCTTAATCTGGGCTCCATGCTCTCATGTATCTTTCACTTTCCCCCTATATAACCCTTTCGCATAAGGAAGTGAAAATGTTTTCAGTTTTATGAAAAGTTAAGGTTTGCGAAGATCCTGCCCTTCTGCGTCAGTTTGAGACCGTCTGCGTCCTGTGTCACGAAACCCGCTGTTTGAAGTTCCTTTACTCTCCTCCAGGTTGTGGCGAGCGGAAGTTTCATCTTTCTCGAAATTTCTGACACCTTGTTTTCACCCAGGTGAATGGCCCTAAGGATCTT
The DNA here is from genome assembly GCF_000016605.1 of Metallosphaera sedula DSM 5348. Lineage (NCBI taxonomy): Archaea > Thermoproteati > Thermoproteota > Thermoprotei > Sulfolobales > Sulfolobaceae > Metallosphaera > Metallosphaera sedula. Next base: position 1,081,749 of record NC_009440.1, read on the forward strand.
GAGGTCGCTCTCCTCAAGTTGATATGGGATGAGGTCCTTCACCCTGAAAGTCACGAGCCCCTGAAGGGTCTCGGTCTCAACCTCAACCTCAGCGTCAATCTGGAGGAGAAGGAAGGCAGTAAGGATCTCAAGGTCGACTATTCTCATTCCACTGGATAGGTTGAGGAGGTAGTCCGAGTGAGTCGACCTCTTAACCCAGGACATTATTCTAGAGACTGAGGAGACGAAATCGTCGTGATTGATCTCAAGGGTCTGGAGGGGGGTCGAGGCCTCGGACAGGAGTTTCATCAGGTTTGAGATTGCGATCTCCGTCTTCTCGTTTTTCGCGGAGGGTTTAACCAGGAGAACCTCCTGGATCCTCGATTTGCCGTGCCGAAGGAAACTTCTCACGATGAACTTTTCGTCGAACCCGATGGGAGTTATGAGGCATGTCACAGGGAATAATTGGGAGGGAGTAAAAAAGGTAAACTTTCCGATATCAGAACGTGTGATTCTTTCAATTCTATAAGAGATTAACATTCTATACCACTGCATGGTCTCGGCAGTTGAAGGTGACTTTCAACTCCATAGGAGATTAACTGATTTTGACACGGCCTATCAAAATGTAATAAAAACGCATACTTTCAACTCCATAGGAGATTAAGTAATAGGTATAATATTGGGCATTCTCGCCCTAGTTCAATTCTTTCAACTCCATAGGAGATTAACAGACCCAAAACCTAAAACTCCAAAAAGTCTTTGAGCAATTCTTTCAACTCCATAGGAGATTAACTTACTTCTAATGATTACAGGGATTTCTCAGAACCCTTCTCTCTCAACTCCATAGGAGATTAACGCTGAAATTGGCAGAGGTAAGGAAGCTAATCGAGTCGAACTTTCAACTCCATAGGAGATTAACGTGAGGATTCACCGAATCCTGCCTTAGACGATACCGAGCAGAAGCTTTCAACTCCATAGGAGATTAACAGAAGAAAAAGTATACTTGAAAAGAAGATTGAATTTTTAGACTTTCAACTCCATAGGAGATTAACATCAAATGATGCCAAAAAGTGATCTACCTATTCTTTTCATCTTTCAACTCCATAGGAGATTAACAACATGATAAGGCTTTACTTAGAAAGTTAGAGAAAAAATTCTTTCAACTCCATAGGAGATTAACCGTGATTCATTAAGGTTATCATAATGAATTGGAAAACAGTCTCTTTCAACTCCATAGGAGATTAACTTCAAAAAATGGTCAAGGTGATAGAGAGTCAGTTATTAGCTTTCAACTCCATAGGAGATTAACAGTTCTACGGAAAACTATCAATCCAGATAGCAATAAAGACTTTCAACTCCATAGGAGATTAACATGCGATTACCACCACGGCTCCGTTTTGCCCGTTTGCTCCCTTTCAACTCCATAGGAGATTAGCCATCGGTGTATTACTACTCACTGTGATTGGTGTATCAAGCTTTCAACTCCATAGGAGATTAACTCCAGGTACATCGTCAGCGAATGGATCAGGAGGAGCAGGCTTTCAACTCTATAGGAGATTAACTCCACTCGGTGCCGTGAAAGTTTTGACAAGACTCATGTTTGACTTTCAACTCTATAGGAGATTAACTCAATAATTGACGAGCAAGATTTAGTGATTCCAGACGAGGCTTTCAACTCTATAGGAGATTAACACAGTTCACAAACGGAATTGTTTGATAACTTCTTGGAATCTTTCAACTCTATAGGAGATTAACCTTACTTTCCATGTTCCTCCATTCACAAAGTAAAGTACTCTTTCAACTCTATAGGAGATTAACCGGTCACTGAAGCCGATCCACCCTTAGTTGAGACCACGAGCTTTCAACTCCATAGGAGATTAACTAATTGAAGTTACAGTAGAAATACAAAACCAAAAAATGACTTTCAACTCCATAGGAGATTAACATCAAATTACTGGAGAAGAGTGGAACAAAATAATAAGGGAACTTTCAACTCTATAGGAGATTAACTTATACGGTTATTGGATGACGCGAGTATATCGTGAAAGTTACTTTCAACTCTATAGGAGATTAACAAAGCCTTCGTATCTGATGACGGCTCAGTTCCAATCGTTACTTTCAACTCTATAGGAGATTAACATGAAGATGTGGAGTCAAAGACCGAAAGGCCCTGGGATTACTTTCAACTCTATAGGAGATTAACATATTTTCGTCTTATGTAGTTTGTAATTGATCTTTTTTTCTTTCTTTCAACTCTATAGGAGATTAACTTAGGACCGTTGGGTTCACGAGTTACAACGAGATGGTGAAACTTTCAACTCTATAGGAGATTAACTTCATGCAGACTACGAAGTCGCTCTAATTTATCTTAATCTCTTTCAACTCTATAGGAGATTAACGTCATAAACCACTGATCACTAGTAGTATGTTCGAAACTATCTTTCAACTCTATAGGAGATTAACTGTTGTGTGAATCTGAACCCGAAGACGAGGACATGTACCCTTTCAACTCTATAGGAGATTAACCAAGTGTTGTTTGTGGGGATAACGAACTTGGGGAAGGAACTTTCAACTCTATAGGAGATTAACTATATGACAAGTTGAGAAGGAATATTCTTCAACGCGGGAACTTTCAATTCTATAGGAGATTAACAAGTTAGTGGGGGAAGCCCGTGTAGAGTTCAGATTAGGTACCTTTCAACTCTATAGGAGATTAACATCATCCCCCTCATCAAAACACTCATCAAGATACTCATCACTGTACTTTCAACTCTATAGGAGATTAACTCTCGACGCGGAGAGGATAGAGCGGTTGGTCGAGGACGACTTTCAACTCTATAGGAGATTAACCGAATTTTTCCCCCGTGAGCGGGGGGTTAGAAAGAGTTTGACCTTTCAACTCTATAGGAGATTAACCCCATAGTGGTCCCCTATGAGTTTGAGGATACAACTTCATTAACTTTCAACTCTATAGGAGATTAACCGGGGTCCAAAGGTTCCCTGAATGTAAATATATTATTACCTTTCAACTCTATAGGAGATTAACCATATGACGCTCTCAAGGTAGTCACTCAAGATATCTTAGCCTTTCAACTCTATAGGAGATTAACTTACGATCAGCCTTTTCGTTGCAGGTCTAATTCTCAGACTTTCAACTCTATAGGAGATTAACCCAACTGTCCAGCCTGCCCTGCTGGACTAGGGTTTTCGAACCTTTCAACTCTATAGGAGATTAACCTCGTTAAGATATGCATTGATCACTTACGCTTCCAAAAACTTTCAACTCTATAGGAGATTAACTCTTTTTTTGCGGTTATACAATTAAACGTTTCGTGAATCTTTCAACTCTATAGGAGATTAACACGTCCTTCTCCGTGATGTAGAGCGTACTGCCTGAAGTCCCTGTCTTTCAACTCTATAGGAGATTAACAAAGGACCATAATACATCACAACCTAGTCTGCTTGCAAACTGACTTTCAACTCTATAGGAGATTAACATAACCGGAACGAAACTAGAGGAATACTGTGAACCGGTAACTTTCAACTCTATAGGAGATTAACCAATGAGTGTTGGTCTCATCCTTGAGGGTCCTGATGGAGTCTTTCAACTCTATAGGAGATTAACCAATACGACTACGGGTTCGAATCTTGAAAAGTTCGGTGCTTTCAACTCTATAGGAGATTAACATGGTCAATTATGTCCTTAATATGATGGTAGAGATATTGACTTTCAACTCTATAGGAGATTAACTGGACATGTCTACATCAAAGAAGTCCAAGTACTTTGCCTCTTTCAACTCTATAGGAGATTAACTACCTGAAGTTCTCCCACTCTAGCAGGGAGCTGCTGTCCTACTCTTTCAACTCTATAGGAGATTAACGGCGTAAAAAATGCAATAGGAGGAGTAGGAAGCTTCTTTTCCTTTCAACTCTATAGGAGATTAACTTACTATTTCTTAAGGAACGACGTAAGAGAAAGTAGTAATCTTTCAACTCTATAGGAGATTAACGGAATAAAGGACAAGGGATTCTTCATCAGTTTGGGACTTTCAACTCTATAGGAGATTAACACAAGGAGTAGCTCTTACTGGTAATGAGGGTATAATAAGAAACTTTCAACTCTATAGGAGATTAACCGCTCTGGACCTCCTTCTTGACGTAGTCATTTCTCTTTAGTTCTTTCAACTCTATAGGAGATTAACAGACAAGTCCAGAGGGTTAGGGAGGAGAGGAGGTCCAGTCTTCTTTCAACTCTATAGGAGATTAACACTTTAGCTTTCATGACTTACACAACTTCATATCCACCTCTTTCAACTCTATAGGAGATTAACTGAATAAACCAACTCTCCTTCATAGTTTAAATTAATTACATCTTTCAACTCTATAGGAGATTAACAAGAGAATAAGGGTAGTATATAACCCTGCAATCACCTTAACTTTCAACTCTATAGGAGATTAACCAGCTTGTGGTATTCCTCCTAATATTACTGCATTGACCCCTTTCAACTCTATAGGAGATTAACTTTAAGATAATTGGAAAAGAACAATTAACTAAGAACATTACTTTCAACTCTATAGGAGATTAACATGGGGGTTCAAAGGGGGTGAAATACCCCTTCCGTCAAGGACTTTCAACTCTATAGGAGATTAACTGCATACAGTCTTTTGCAACACTTATTATTCTGTCATATTCTTTCAACTCTATAGGAGATTAACCTTCGCTATATCTACCATGAATAAGTCTTGAATGTAAACTTTCAACTCTATAGGAGATTAACTTATATTTAGTTAGAATTTTTCTCAAAAAATCATCTCGATCTCTTTCAACTCTATAGGAGATTAACCTAACCGTATTGAGTCCGTGGGTCGCACCGGCCCACAGTACTTTCAACTCTATAGGAGATTAACAGTCTGCTGGCTTTAATCTTCATGTAGTTGCCAGTAGGTTCCTTTCAACTCTATAGGAGATTAACTTTTGCTTTTCCTTTCTCAAATTTTCTTCTCCATGATTCACTTTCAACTCTATAGGAGATTAACCGGTCTGAGTCTCTGGCTGAGACTCTAACTTCTTCTTGAGACTTTCAACTCTATAGGAGATTAACATACCCTAGAGGAAGAAGTTGAGGAGGTCCTGGCTCAACTTGCTTTCAACTCTATAGGAGATTAACATGAAAACGACCGTGACGTCATTGCAATCATGAATCTCAACTTTCAACTCTATAGGAGATTAACACATGCTAGATTTTGATAAAAATTGAATGCAGAATTTAACCACTTTCAACTCTATAGGAGATTAACAACTGTTGCAGAATCGTACTGGAAAGCGGTCCCTGCATTCTTTCAACTCTATAGGAGATTAACAGCTTTACGGCAAAGAGAAAGAGTTTGATGAGTTCACTTTCAACTCTATAGGAGATTAACACGGACACGACCCAGGGGTGATGGTCGTCCCGCTCATGTCTTTCAACTCTATAGGAGATTAACTCAGAAGAGCCATCGAGAAGATGGTTAAGGAAGAGACTTTCAACTCTATAGGAGATTAACTCGATCTAATGAAATTGGCTAGGGAGTTCGGTCAGGGGTTCTTTCAACTCTATAGGAGATTAACGTAAAATAGATGAAATCCATGTCCGCTCCACATTACTAGAACTTTCAACTCTATAGGAGATTAACCCTCTCAACCTCATGAAAAAGGTGGATGGGAGGGTAGCTTTCAACTCTATAGGAGATTAACCTTCCCTGATGGTTACACCCCTTTGCACCTAGCGGTAGAACTCTTTCAACTCTATAGGAGATTAACACGGACCAATCTTTTGCCTTGCCTCCTTGTACTGCTCATCTAGCTTTCAACTCTATAGGAGATTAACCCTCAGTGGGACGTTGGCTTTTGATTGGAGAGGTATTCCTTTCAACTCTATAGGAGATTAACATTTAACATCTTAGGTGTTATCTTAAGATATTCTGGCTTCTTTCAACTCTATAGGAGATTAACTTCTAAGACGTGCTCCCTATGTGGGGAAATTCATGAGAGCTTTCAACTCTATAGGAGATTAACCACCTGAAAGGTTACGGCATTCAGGTAGGACGCAATCCTACTTTCAACTCTATAGGAGATTAACTTATCATGGCGAATATCAGACGTATTAGGTCACTCATCTCTTTCAACTCTATAGGAGATTAACCGCTCCATAATGATATAGTCATGATACAAGGATGGCGTTACTTTCAACTCTATAGGAGATTAACAAGCAGGAACTGCTTTACAAAATCAAATGGCTAATACATACTTTCAACTCTATAGGAGATTAACTTTTTCTCTTCTCTTTCTCATACGATAAAATACGTAAAGTCTTTCAACTCTATAGGAGATTAACTTGCTTCTGGAAAGCGGCGCAAGAGAAATTGAGGTTTTAACTTTCAACTCTATAGGAGATTAACTACAGATAAGGAAATTCAAAACCTACAGCCAACAGAGAAATCTTTCAACTCTATAGGAGATTAACTTGTCTTTTGATTTTCTACTCAACAATTTTGAGTAGAAAACTTTCAACTCTATAGGAGATTAACCGTACGAGGCTATCACATGCCTGGGCAAAGGCGTGTGTTCCTTTCAACTCTATAGGAGATTAACCTTGACGTGGAAGACAAGGCATTATTCACGAAATGGATCTTTCAACTCTATAGGAGATTAACGGAACAAAGTGCTACAGCCTTATTGCTAAGGCAAAACGAAGCCTTTCAACTCTATAGGAGATTAACCATCGGGCGCCGGGAATGGTTCTAAGCCGTAACGCTTAAACTTTCAACTCTATAGGAGATTAACATTCCCAGGGCATTATCTACAGAAAATGGCAGAAATATAACTTTCAACTCTATAGGAGATTAACCAAATCGCCCCCGTTTCGCCCGCCCGTTCTCTTTCCTTTTCACCCTTTCAACTCTATAGGAGATTAACATTGATATTAACGTTAAACCCCACGCCCCCAGTGAACTTCTTTCAACTCTATAGGAGATTAACAACGCAGAAAGATGCGTGAGAGAAGCAATGGCGTATCTAGTCTTTCAACTCTATAGGAGATTAACCCCCCGCTTAGTTTCTGCCACGCATACCTCTGTTCTGCCCTTTCAACTCTATAGGAGATTAACTCTGGAACCTTAGTACTTCCATGTTAACCACCTGTGTATCTTTCAACTCTATAGGAGATTAACTTCACTCTCCCAGTAGACGTTCAGACGTTCAAGATCGTTCTTTCAACTCTATAGGAGATTAACATATGGGATGTTCCTATTTAATAAACAAGGAAAAAAGAAGGCTTTCAACTCTATAGGAGATTAACTCTCACTTATGACTAAAGGTTCTTTGTTCTCAACTTCTTTCTTTCAACTCTATAGGAGATTAACAGCCACAACCGACGACGGAAACTTACTATTTTGTGTACTTTCAACTCTATAGGAGATTAACGCACCCCACCAAGTCATGGTAGTGGTAGCACTAACAGTAGCTTTCAACTCTATAGGAGATTAACAAGCTAGTTACATGAATCGTCACATTAAATGTGTTACTTGACTTTCAACTCTATAGGAGATTAACCAGTCCGTAATTACCCTATTGCTAACTAATTTCATAGGAATAGCTTTCAACTCTATAGGAGATTAACAGTTAGGTTTTCTACTATCATTATCATTATTGAATCAGCGCTTTCAACTCTATAGGAGATTAACTAGTATGGTGCGCCCAGCCTCCGTGCTGACGACATCATACTTTCAACTCTATAGGAGATTAACACTGTCTCTATCGGTATCCAAAAATGTAAAAAATTCTCATTCTTTCAACTCTATAGGAGATTAACACCAATTGACGGCCACGGATGGAACTCCGACAGTGACTTTCAACTCTATAGGAGATTAACATTGCCAGCATACGCTAGATCAAAGCTAAAAGATGAGTACTTTCAACTCTATAGGAGATTAACTGAATCCTAAAGCGTCAAGAATTACCTTCCATTCGTCATCTTTCAACTCTATAGGAGATTAACATCAAGCGATTGCATTTGTTCTCAAGCAGAGGTTACAGGACTTTCAACTCTATAGGAGATTAACATGAGAAGTAAAGAAGAATTGAATGAAGCGTTGGAGCAAACTTTCAACTCTATAGGAGATTAACATGGGAATACGTTTACCAATTACTGATGCTGATGGGAAGGCCAACCTTTCAACTCTATAGGAGATTAACAGATTGGGAAAGGTGGTTCAAAGGTACAGACAATAACATCTTTCAACTCTATAGGAGATTAACATCATAACTGACGTTGACACCTGCCATAGTTGTTCTGATGGCTTTCAACTCTATAGGAGATTAACGCAAATGCCTTCAAAAACTACTTCAAGCGCTAATGTTAGGGCTTTCAACTCTATAGGAGATTAACGAGAGAGAAAGATTTATATACTTGACATGACATATGTATAAACTTTCAACTCTATAGGAGATTAACCTATTAACATCATAAACAATTTCGCCACACTAACAGGACTTTCAACTCTATAGGAGATTAACACGCAATGGATTATCTGGAAGAGATGCTGGGCAATAAGCTTTCAACTCTATAGGAGATTAACCACGATAAATTATTGGATGAAAACATCTTTTAACTTGTCGCCTTTCAACTCTATAGGAGATTAACTGAAAATATTTCAGCGTTATACTTTTGCTTAATGTACTCTTTCTTTCAACTCTATAGGAGATTAACAGGCGGAAGCTAAGTATTTGTTAGAAATAGAGAAATATACACTTTCAACTCTATAGGAGATTAACTGTTGATCGGAGACATTATTTAGGTCTTTAATCCCAAATCCTTTCAACTCTATAGGAGATTAACCGATTTACTGGGACTGTGATACCCAACAGCATAGACATCAGTTCTTTCAACTCTATAGGAGATTAACTAGGATTTTTTTTCCTAGATGATAGATTAATTGGAAATTCCTCTTTCAACTCTATAGGAGATTAACGAAGTGTTCGCGCCTCTGCTAGAACAATACGGAATGAAAGTGCCCTTTCAACTCTATAGGAGATTAACACACGTGGTGATTGATCCATTCCAACTAAGGCAAATCATTCCTTTCAACTCTATAGGAGATTAACAAGTTATTCGGCGCTTTGCGCCTTCTTTTTTTGCTTAAACACTTTCAACTCTATAGGAGATTAACAAATAATTAGTTAGTAGGAGGATAGTTTTGAAAACTTTTTAGAAGCTTTCAACTCTATAGGAGATTAACGTTTGTTTTAGCGCAATATTTAGATCAACAGAAGAAGAAGACTTTCAACTCTATAGGAGATTAACACCCAAAAACGTAGTGGGGAAAATATAATCTTCATTATTTCTTTCAACTCTATAGGAGATTAACTAGCCCCAGTCGGTTTAGGCGGAAAATTCAACATTAAATTCTTTCAACTCTATAGGAGATTAACTGACGGTTTGACAGAGGTCTATGTGTTCACATACAGTAACTTTCAACTCTATAGGAGATTAACTGAGAAGAGAGAACTATATTTTAGTGAAAAAAATGTCAGCCTTTCAACTCTATAGGAGATTAACACTATCCATCTTCCACAATTTATATTATCCATATTTTCATTACTTTCAACTCTATAGGAGATTAACAGAATTTATAAGCCAAATTCTTGATAGTTTCTAACAAACGCTTTCAACTCTATAGGAGATTAACAATATTTGTAAATTTCATCAAACATTTTCCTAACTTTATCCTTTCAACTCTATAGGAGATTAACAAAGAAGAGAATACAAGCTGTATTTTGTGAGGTTTAGCACTTTCAACTCTATAGGAGATTAACATTTGGCAAAATCCTAGCCAGAAGATAGGGGGCGACAACCTTTCAACTCTATAGGAGATTAACCAGTGAAAAAGAAATTACTTAATGTAGTCGAAAAGTGCTTTCAACTCTATAGGAGATTAACATATGATGGAGAAACTCAAGTATATATTTTCACTTCAGATAACTTTCAACTCTATAGGAGATTAACAATCCAGAACACTACGCTTTACCAATACATGAAAAGTATCTTTCAACTCTATAGGAGATTAACTATAGAAAGCTGTTGGACGAAGCGGTCTCTCCTGAAGAGCTTTCAACTCTATAGGAGATTAACTGATACCTTTTATATTACTTCTATTCATTATCTATCTTCTTCCTTTATATAATCTTTTCTGTCTCATTGTCTTACAATTTTTATCAGATCTCGTCAGATCCCTACAACTCCCGGGACACTAACGTATTCTCTATAAATGTAATGAGATACCTTTAACGACGTACCTGGTCACGATAGTAGGACAGCCTAACTCAAGGACTATAGTAGGGAATCAATATTTTACTCCCATCAAACTAAAATTGTATCATTTCACGCCCTAAACTTCACGATCAACTCCCCTCTGTCCCGGTCTTCCTAGGGATCAGCCCATCCCACACACCGTCCACCCCCACTCCAATCCCGCCACTGCACGGGAAGTCTCTCAACCCCCACGTTTGAATGAATTTTAGATTCCCAACCAACATAAACCCATGAGGTCGCAGATTACGAGACAACTCAGGCTCCTCCACTCGTATAGGGCCTCGGACCCGATTGAGGAGGAGCTCAGGGGTTGGAGTTATCATCACCCTCCCATTAAGCCTAGGCGCTACCTCTCACTCTCGATGGGAGACGTTGCCTACAGGTACTGTGAGACCAAGAGGGATGTTTACCTTCGCAGGAATGGGGTTCAAGGAGAGGCAAATCAGGCCTTGAATCACGGACTTTCAGTCCACAGAATATTCTCGACGATCTCTAGGGAAGTCTCTAGACTTACCCTCTCCGGTCTACCTCCCTGGGACGTGGTCTCCATCCTCATGTCGAGGTGCTCCAAGCTATCAAGGGAGTGCCAGGATAGGTCAGGTTGTGAGCAGGCGTGCAAGTCCTTCTCCCTTGACCTCATCTCAGACTACTTCGACTCAACTTCCTTCATCCCAACGATCTCGGAGTTCAGGGTAGACGGGACTCCCCTAGGTTTATCCCCACGCCTCTCCGTGGACGCCATAACCCAATTCTCGATGGTGGTTGAGATAAAGACCGGAACCCCTCAGGACTTTCACAAGCTAGCACTAGCGGGATACGCCCTTGCCCTGGAGAGCTCCCTCGAGTTACCCCTGGACTTCGGAACCCTCATCTACGTGAGGGGTGGGGAGTTAAGGTATGAGTCGCACTACGTCTCGCCTGATCTCAGAAAGGAGTTCCTGGACTCAAGGGATGAGGTGATCAGCATGCTGTCTGAGGATCGCGACCCAGGTTTACCCACGGTGTGCTATCCAAGTTGTCCCTTCCTTTCCCACTGCAGGGGTGGTTAAATGAACTCACTCGTCATCTCGGATTACGGGAGTTACGTTACCGTGAAGAGGGGAATGTTCCTAGTCTCGCGAAAGGTTAACGACAAGGAGGAGAGGAGGGAGGTATCCCCGAGCGAAGTTGATGAGATTCTGTTCTGCTCCACGTCTTTGGTCTCAACCCACGTGTTAAGGGTGGCCTTGTCAAGGGGAATAACGGTTGCCTTCCTGGACTCAAGGGGGCAGATCTGGGGCCTCCTCCTCCCCTCAGTGGTTACGGAGACCGTGAGGACAAAGAAGGCCCAGTATGAGGCAGTTGCCTCTGGACTGGATTACGGGAAGGAGATCATAAGGGCGAAGATAAACAACCAGGTGGTCCATCTCAAGTATTGGGCAAGGAGAGGGGTAAAGACGGATTACCGTGAGCTTGAGGGAAAGGATGAGGCCACTGCTGCAAGGATTTACTGGCAGAACCTGTCTCAGGTTGTCCCTGGCTTTCGCGGAAGGGACGTTGAGGGAGGGGATGGATTCAACTCAGCGTTGAACTACTCCTACGCTATCCTGTACTCTCGGGTAATGAGGGCCCTAGTCCTAGCGGGTCTCGATCCCTACCTGGGATTTGTACACAAGGACAGGCCAGGTAATGAGAGTTTGGTCTACGACTTCTCGGAGATGTTTAAGCCCTACGTGGACCTGGTACTGGCTAAGGCTTTCAAGGATGGTCTAGAGGTGAAGTTGAAGGGAGGCCTCATGGACAAGGAAAGCAGGGGAGCAGTTGCTAAACTCGTGGTAAAGGGCCTAGAGGAGAAGGTTAAGGAGGAACTTGACCACAACCCCAAGAGCTTGAACCAGGCGATACGGGCTCACGCCTTGAAGTTTGCTTCTGCGTTGAGGGAAAAGAGGGAGTATAGGGGGTTCAGGATGGTGGTTTGATGATCTATCGAGTTGTTCCCAAGGTCAGGGAGAGAACGTGGGTAGTTAGATACTATGAGCATCGCTGGGAACTCAATCCTGCCGAGATTCAGGAAATGAGGGATTGGTGGTCCGATACAGGGACTCTCAATCTAACGTGGTACGAAACGTCACCTCGCGGAAGTTACGCCTCTGCAAGGGGGAGAGGTGAGGAAGGAGAGTCCTGGGGCCCTGAATCTAGGAACAGTAACCTGGAGAGTCTATGCGGAGATGAGACTAGGGAGGCCTCCGCACTCATGACACTCACTCCTCTAACCCTCTCCAGTCTCGTGACAACCCACGTCCTCGACACCGCAGAACTGAAGTGGAACACGGGGTGAAAGCATGAGAGTCCTAGTCGTCTACGACGTCTCTGACAACGGGAAGAGGACAAGACTGGCCAACGAACTCAAGAGATATGGCCTGAGCAGGATACAGAGGAGTGCCTTTCAGGGCAACCTCGACTCCCAGAGGATGAAGAACATGGTAAGGTCAATTGCCCACCTGATTGATCCGAGCACCGACATAATCCACGTGATCCCCATGGGACTAAGGGATTGGGAGGAGAGGATAGTCATAGGGAAGGAAGGGGGTGAGATCGCTTGAACGTTACAGACGTGAAGGACTACGTTCTTTGCCCCGCAATTCCGTGGATTAGGAGGAAACTTGGGTGGAGAGAACCTGACACCGAGGGCATGAAACTAGCTAGGTCATTCAAGGTAAACGTCGAGAGATGGATCAAGGATCCTGTGTGGGAGGTCTGGTTAAGGGATAGGGACACCCATCTCTCTGGAGTGGTCGACGTGCTGGGGTCAGGCGCAGTAGGGGAGATAAAGGCCTACTTCAGGAGGACGGCATATCACTTCAGGATTCAACTACTGGCGTACTCCTACCTCGCGGACAGAAACGGGTTTAGGGTGAGGAACGCCCTCCTGTTCATGGGAGACTCGGTTAGATATAATCTCGAGGTTAGGAGGGAGCACCTGGACCACGTGGAGAAGGTGGTCAAGAGGGTAGCGGACGTCTTGGAGGACGACTCGCCACCTACGGTTAATCCTGGGGAGATGCTGTGTAAGGCCTGTCAATACAGGAGAGTCTGCCCCGTCTCGGTAGTGTAGTCAAGGAATCGTGAGAAGCCTGAGCTCACGGTTGCGTGTCTCCCCTCTCTCTCTCGGTAGTGGGAGTCCTAACCAAGTAAGGGTCTCTGGTATCTTGTTAATGCTCTCGAGTCCCTCCATTGGAATCCTGAAGCCTAAAGAATGGTCAACACCCCTGATATGGTCCGAGCAAGTCCATTTACTGGAAACCTGAACACCGAGTGATGGTATCAGCGCCCCGCTCAAGTAGGGAAGAAAGTCTAGGCTTCACATGTGCTCCTTAGATTGCCCTCCTCACGAGAATGAGTCGATTCTCACAACTATGGGTTGATGGGTCACAAACCTCTGAAAATCTCTTGAGTTGGTAATATTCAAGAGCCAAGAAAAGTCAAGCGTGAAAACAAGTTGTTTCAAGCTCTTCTGCATAACTCGACCAACTGCTTAACGGCCAGTTTCACTGTCCTCTATCACCGGTGGTTATGTAGCCTGTCAACATATCACCAGGAGATTTAAACTTTCATTATAAATTATCCATATGAGATCTTACTTCGTCACGCTTGGTTTCAATGAGACTTTTCTGTTAAGACTGCTTTCTGAAACTTCAGCCAGAAAGGATGACTCCCTCACGATCATCGTTCCTTCACCTATCTCCTCTGGGACAGAGGCAGCCCTAGACAACTTGAAAGTTCAAGCTGAGAGGCTCTACGGGTTAACCCCGCGCGTGGTTGAGATAAGCCTAGAGGGTTCCTTCGTGGAGCTCCTAGGCAGGGTACTCGATCAGGTTCTTGTTCTGGCCCAACCCATAATCACGGATCTCACCCTGGGGATGAGGATGTTAGACTCGCTCATCTTGACTGCGCTCATTGTGACGGGGAAGGAGTTTCAGGCCTATGTGAGGGATGAGAGCGGAGGGGGCAAGGTCATAAGCTTTGGTAAAAGCGAGATCAACGCGTTGATGAGACAGTACTCGGTCGAGGAAATGAGGCTTTTGGACGCCTTGAGGAGGACTGGGGACATTAGGGAACTTGCGAGCACCCTTGGGAAGTCCGAGAAGACGTTGCAGAACAAGGTGTCAGAGCTGAAGAGGTTCGGGATCGTGACGATGGTAGGAAGGGATAGGAAAGTGAGGTTGACCCCGCTTGGGGAGTGCGTAATGAAACTGGTGGAGGGAAGGACTAGATCTTAGTTTAGCTCGTGGGGTTACGTCTTGATGTTAGGGGTTCATTTTCGTGTTTAAGGAGAAAGCCTCTTTTCATCTCCTTGACGGTCCACGTTGGTCAGGACTTGTATCTCCTCTAGTCCAGGGCTATTCTGGTCATACGTTTGAACGCTGGCTTGAAAGGTTAAGAGAGAATGGGGGAGAAGGATTACTACGGCTAGTGCGTGGAAGACTTGAAAGGTTAAAAACAGGTCATAAATGGTCCTCAACCAGGGTGCCTGAGAGATGAAGTTAAGTCGCTTATCAACATTTATTTGCTTGACTCGGTTAAATACACAAGAATCTTTACGTTTTAAAAGACTACTACCAACTTAAACTATGAATATTGTTTTTGGTAAGGCATTAGACGGTAGCCATGGGATAGGGCGTATTTCCGTCTCGAGATTGTTTACCATGATGCTCAGTATATAATCAATACTGACCTTTATAGACCGTTTGATGTCATTTCACAATGTTTGGACTGATGAAAGGGTGATATCACCTCCGCACGAAGGGCATGAGTGGTCCCTAGTCCTTAGTACCAGATTCCTCTAAAACTAGTTTAAGTCAGGACATAAACCTCCGTGACTCCTTATGGTAGACCCACATTCGTTAGCTTATCCTCACCCTTTGCATCTTGCGCCCATCTCGCGTCTGAAAATAAGTCTTATATGATCGACCTTAGTATCCTGTGAACCTGGCATGAGCAGATCCATGTATTAATTGTGTCATTAAAAATTTATCTGAAAGTCTCTTCCCGGGAGCCGTCATGAAATGACGCTGACGTTAAGATGATATTGGCAACGATGTGGATCATTGTTCATTATCTAGATCAAGAATACGTTAAGTTCCCAGTTGTTGAAGGGATTTCATGACTTGGGATAAAAATTGATGATCGTAAGAAGAGAAAAGTATATAAGTTGGGGAGAAAATGGTAGATGTGTTGAAGAACACAAAAAGTTTCACTTAATCTCCTATAGAGTTGAAAGAAGGCGAAATGCAGAAGATGTAGTAGCAAAGACAGCTGTGACTTAATCTCCTATAGAGTTGAAAGCAACTCTCATGATTATAATCCCTCCATTTTAAAATGTATTCTTAATCTCCTATAGAGTTGAAAGAAGTTTACTTCAGTTAATGAGCAAGTCAGCGCAGTGCTAACTTAATCTCCTATAGAGTTGAAAGTTATATTTACGGGTAAGACGGCGTTAACGAAGCGTTAGGCTTAATCTCCTATAGAGTTGAAAGAGTTTAAACGTTACAACTCTCGTTTCCAAACACCTCGTTTGTCTTAATCTCCTATAGAGTTGAAAGAAAACGAGACCTTTGGCTAAATAAACCGCACCATAGATATCTTAATCTCCTATAGAGTTGAAAGCTATGAAATTGTCGCATTCGTATGCAAAATATTTCTGGATCTCTTAATCTCCTATAGAGTTGAAAGTACATATCCTTCAATTGTGATCTAGCGTATGCTGGTAGTCTTAATCTCCTATAGAGTTGAAAGATTTGGATTTTGATAATTTTCTTTTCTTTGTCATAATAATCTTAATCTCCTATAGAGTTGAAAGTATAGTTAAGTCATTTTTTCTTCTTGTGGTGGTATTACCTATCTTAATCTCCTATAGAGTTGAAAGTACCAATTTCTGCTAATAACGTGAACGTACTCTCGCTGAGCTTAATCTCCTATAGAGTTGAAAGTAACTTATCCCCTACATGATTGCGAAAAAACAACAATCTTAATCTCCTATAGAGTTGAAAGTGTTTTTAAGGACCTGGAGGCAGTCCGCCATTTACCCCACCTTAATCTCCTATAGAGTTGAAAGTGAGAACAGCTGTCTTCACTGCTGACCATCGAGCGACCTCTTAATCTCCTATAGAGTTGAAAGTTTTCTTTCTCATACATTACTCTTATTAGTTTACTAACAACTTAATCTCCTATAGAGTTGAAAGCTTCTTGTTCTTCTCTCTGCTTTACGCCTTCTTGTTCTTCCCTTAATCTCCTATAGAGTTGAAAGTCTGTACGTGGGTCAATAAATGTCACAATCGCGTACTTCTTCTTAATCTCCTATAGAGTTGAAAGATAATAATCAACGAGGCAAACTCCATGTTCTACAAACCACTTAATCTCCTATAGAGTTGAAAGACTAGGCAAACGATACTGAGACACAGCGGGACTGCAGCTTAATCTCCTATAGAGTTGAAAGTTGGAAACACTCCGTATCAATCCTTTAGACTGCAACTCCTCACTTAATCTCCTATAGAGTTGAAAGAACATTAGTGTAAAGCCTGCAGCGTTTGCTGGAAGCACGGCTTAATCTCCTATAGAGTTGAAAGTCTCGTCCTTAAATTTCAAAACTTCCATGTAGCTCGCCCCCTCTCTTAATCTCCTATAGAGTTGAAAGCTTATGTACACACCACCTGAGCTAAGGAGTGTCTTAATCTCTTAATCTCCTATAGAGTTGAAAGAAATGGGACGATGAGGGTGTTCAACAGATACAACACCACAGCTTAATCTCCTATAGAGTTGAAAGATTATATATAATATATGAATAATAGCCCCCGTGCTTCGCGCCTTCTTAATCTCCTATAGAGTTGAAAGTCTTTTGCACTATCCATTCCGACCACATCTCTCGGCTTCGATACCTTAATCTCCTATAGAGTTGAAAGTTGACGACGTGCTTACTCTTCTTTCCAGTTCTTGTTACTTCTTAATCTCCTATAGAGTTGAAAGTTATCGATAAAATCGTAAACGATTTGTTGCCTTATTACGTGAACTTAATCTCCTATAGAGTTGAAAGACACCTCTACTAACTTTACCAAAGCCTATCATAGTCCCAACGCTTAATCTCCTATAGAGTTGAAAGCCTTTATTCTTGCTATTAGATCGAATAAATCGCTCGCGCTTAATCTCCTATAGAGTTGAAAGTAAGTGGACACTATTGATCACCTCAGGGCTAGATATATGCCTCTTAATCTCCTATAGAGTTGAAAGTCATTGAAATACTCAGCAACTGTATCCCTTAACTCTTCCTTATTACTTAATCTCCTATAGAGTTGAAAGAGTATACCTGGGAGTGCTGATGTAGATGCGTCACCGACCACGTTCTTAATCTCCTATAGAGTTGAAAGACTACGGGTCTCAAGGTAGTCGGTGTTCTTCTAGTAGCTGCTTAATCTCCTATAGAGTTGAAAGATCGTACTTTGCGCTGTACCTTATGAACAGTGGAATGTCCCCTTAATCTCCTATAGAGTTGAAAGGTAAAGGGGTTGTGTTTTACGTTTTGAGTGGTGTTTACGACCTTAATCTCCTATAGAGTTGAAAGCTAAACATATATGAGTTCATTTTTTCCGACTTTCCTAGACTTAATCTCCTATAGAGTTGAAAGTAAAGTGATAGAATAAAAGCTATTATTCCAACTATTTCTCTTAATCTCCTATGGAGTTGAAAGCCTTGGCAACTCGGACCCCCTCAAGCGTACGGAAGAGATTCTTAATCTCCTATGGAGTTGAAAGAAACTCTCGATCAAGACATTTATTGTCTCTTCATCTATCTCTTAATCTCCTATGGAGTTGAAAGTCTAAGGAGGATAAAGAGGAAGATTGGGCATTTTGTTCTGTCTTAATCTCCTATGGAGTTGAAAGTTAGTGTTTACGTATGCTCTTTGTTGAGCTAGTTGTTGATCTTAATCTCCTATGGAGTTTTCACGAGGATGATTATAAGCTCAGGGAGAAGATTGTCTTAATCTCCTATGGAGTTGAAAGACGTAACCTGTAGATGTGTAACCAGGCTCAGACGAGAACTTAATCTCCTATGGAGTTGAAAGGAACATCCGCCTTATCGTTATCTTTCTTCTTGAACAGGAACCTTAATCTCCTATGGAGTTGAAAGTCAATTTATCATACCTACCTAGTCTTACTAAAGTACAGTCTTAATCTCCTATGGAGTTGAAAGGTTGGACTACCTGAAGTAATCGAGCTCAGTGGAGGCACTTAATCTCCTATGGAGTTGAAAGGTTTTCACGTGATACTTTATGATGTCGTTGCATCTATCGACTTAATCTCCTATGGAGTTGAAAGAGGACATAAGGCCTTGGCCATGGTCTCAATATCCCATTCTTCTTAATCTCCTATGGAGTTGAAAGGCACTGACGTTTACTATCTGCAGCCCACTTGGTGACTGCTTAATCTCCTATGGAGTTGAAATACACTGCCTTGATGAGCGGGATGCTTCCAATTCTCCCTCTCTTAATCTCCTATGGAGTTGAAAGAGGATTCTTCTAAATGCTGTGACAAATGTTAGAATTAGATACTTAATCTCCTATGGAGTTGAAAGCAACGAAGAAAGAGTCGAGAAACTAAGCAGAGTCGAGCACTCTTAATCTCCTATGGAGTTGAAAGTATTCGTCGTACGATTCCACTTCAACAGAGTTCACAATAACTTAATCTCCTATGGAGTTGAAAGAGTTGCTCTAGCAGGAGAAGATCCTGCTCTTCGATTTTGAATGTTAATCTCCTATGGAGTTGAAAGATTACACTAAATACTACGTAATATGAATAGGTACTGTGAGACGAGAGTGGACTTTTACCTTTGCGGACGGTGTTAAATTTCAGAATCAGTATCCTCTACTACGAAACAAGCCCGAAAAATTACCCACCATCTTGAGGCCCCGTTCATTACATTGATTCTTGGATCTCGTGAGATAACAACTCGTTAAGTTTCCTAGGTCACGATTCACTCAAACAAGAAAACACGTTCATTATTTCCACTTCCGGTATCAAGAGGACATCTTGAAATTGAAGTGACCTAACTCTCCTAAACATGAGGAAAGACCAGGGAACGCAGAGGTTTCCACATCACGGGATCTGGTTATCCTCTCGATATCTTACCCGTCCTCACCCCCTCTCGCCTTAAATACCTCTGAAAGTACTTTACCCCATGGAAATCGTAAAGGCCAGCCTTACCTTGATTCCCACAAGGGACGTGATCCTACCGCCGGTGACCTCGAAAGTCCTGAAGTACCTTATCATGTCGGGAGAGCTTTTCCCCTTCTTGAGGGACCTGGTTAGTTCAAGGGACAAACATAAACCACTCTTTATCTCGAACCTTGGCGTAAACGGGAGGAGGCTAGTCTTGATGAAACCGGTCCACGTGTCTAGGGGTACCGCCCTGGACGCCTTCATCTCCTATCCTCTAAGGCCTGACGCGATAACCCCAGTTAACGGAGTGTTCAACACGCCGTACGGCGAGTTCCAGGTCACGCTTAACTCCTTCATGGTCCTGGACGAGTTTCAGCCTCCCCAGGGCAACGTGGTCAGGGTAAACTTCGTATCGCCAGTTCTCCTCTCGTCGATGATAGGTCTTCCACCCTCTCTTAACCCTAGGTTCAGAGGGAGGGGTTCCAACTTCACGATTCCGTCTCCTGGCCTAATCATAGCGTCGGCCTATAAGACGCATCAGGGGCTCACGCGGAGGTTTGACGACGTGAAGTCCTTTAAACTTGCGGTCCTGGTGAATGCCCTCTCAAAGGTGATAAACTTCAGGATGAGGCCTGTCACCGTCTCCCTAGGCGAGCGAGGCGACAAGGTGAGGAAGACCAGGGGAGTCAAGGGATGGATTGAGTTTGAGCTACCACCCGAGTTCAGAGGGACCATGAAGTACCTGATGGTTGGGTCCTATCTAGGAATTGGGAGGAGCAGAGGGATAGGCCTAGGGGAGATCTCTCTTGAGGTGAAGGACCTAGGGGCCTCCTCAAAAGCTGACCTGAGTGGTGAGCAGGAGCCCAGGTCTTAGGAGGTGCTTGATGCGTTGAGGCCTCCCGCGACAGAGTTGGGATAAGACCACGTCACCGGTGGACCTACCTTCGCCACGAGGTATAGCGTGGCTCGCTCACCACCTTTTCATAACGTCATATGAATGTGGGGAGTGTGAGGAGGTCCTGGACAAGGAGACGGCTTGTAGGAACTGTCTACTGCTCCCCGCACCTTGACGAGACGACTCAGACCTTGGGAGGCGCTTCCCAGAGGGTGTTGTCATTAACTTCACCAGGTGTACTGCCTCATACAACGTTAGTGGCTTAAGAAATCCAGACTCAGGTTGGCTTGATTATGACACGCTAAGCACAACTTAATGCTAGATAACTGACCTTTACTCGAGTCCCGGAGTTCACCTAGTAGTGATAGTGACGCTGAGATGAAAATGTTCGCTAGTCCTAAGGCGTCGCGGACTTTAGCCCCACAGGGTAAGATAGGCTAAGCCTGTTCATGGGTTATTATTTAGACCGTGAAACCTGAATGGTCCTCCCTAAGGTGGAGAAAACGCCTCTCTAGGATCTTCGGCTTTAGAGGGACATAGGGTCTTCACATCTCCTGCATGACTCTCCTGGCTCTCATCACTTTCAATTATTTACTCACCTTATGCCTAGGTGATGAGGCTCAGACTAGCCTTTAATATCACAGGGCATGGGCGTCAAGGTCTTGTAAATCCTGATTGTGGCATGAGATGGACATGCCTTTACTCTAAATACCGTGGGAAAAAGCATCAGAACTGAGAAAGTAACCTTATTGCTACCTATAGACACAATTGTCACAGAAGAAAACGCTGTAAACTTTTCAGTCCCATTCAACTCATTTTGTTCCTGTAGATACCATCCTAATTTAACGTAGAGCTTTACGTTTCGTTCGTAGTAAAACTTGGTATTATCAAGAGAGTATATTTTGATTAGTAGATTTACGTCATAATATAGAAAGAGAAGGGGAGAAACTCTATCTATATTAACAATTTTTTAATCAATGGTTGAAACCAGAGGTATGCGTAAACCATGATGGTTGCTTTAGGTTAGCTCACCTGACCCTAAGGCACCTCTTTGCAGGATGGGGTCACACGGCACCGTCGGAAATTGAGCCCCTCCCCCGTTCCTAGTATGCCCTGAAAATAGAAGTTGAGGTCATATGTGGTCAGATAGGTATAAACACTTGTATAGTGGTGTAACGTTACGGACAAGAGGGGAGAGGACCTGTTTACATGAAGATATTCTACCTGCGATACAGCCATGTGATCAAGAAGGGTAAGCCTAGGGTGGAGTATCTCTGCAGGAGTTGTGGGAAGTTAGAGGGAACATTGCCACGACTAGGCCTGAGGGAGGGGAGACTAAGACTCTAACGGGATGAGCACGATCTCTAGGGTACTTTAAGTCTACCTTGGGATCTTCACGTGGATCAAGAGATGGAAAGAGGTACGAAGCTCCTCGATCTGTGTAGCGTGAAGGAAGTTACAGGGGATATAGAGAGAACAGGATGTGGACATGAAGAGAACACGGAGGCCTTCTACGTGCAGGTCTTCATTTTCTTGCTCTCCAGAGGGAACATGTATATTACTTTCTCTCTGTAACGGGGGAGAAGGGAACTTTCGAGAACTTAGATATCTAGCCGAGAAGAGAATGTGGGTAAGTGATGACAACTTGTACTCTCCTCACCCGATGCCGTCGTATTCCCCGTGAACTCCAACTAATGCATCGCCTCTACACAATTCTTCTACCCACTCCGGGGGAAACTTTGTCGTGAACTCCAACTAATGCATCGCTGCTACTTGACAATATGCTCGTGAGGTTCAAGATGATCATTAAGGCAGTGAACAGGAACCTCGAAATAAGAATTGCTCAGTAAAACTCGTTCTGTAGGACGCGGTTCACTCCTGGAATTTGTAACTTTATAACCACACTATTAAACGCAGCTAATTAATTGTGTAACTAAAAATTTATCTGAAAATCTTTTCCTGGGAGCCATCATGAAAATGCGTCGACGTTAAGATGATATTGGCAACGATGTGGATCATTGTTCATTATCTAAATCAAGAATACGTTAAGTTCCCAGTTGTTGAAGGGATTTCATGACTTGGGATAAAAATTGATGATCGTAAGAAGAGAAAAGTATATAAGTGTAAGAAATAAGATCATGTTAATCTAGCGGTATAAAGAGTGTCAGTTAATCTTCTATAGAGTTGAAAGTCTCAATCTGTAGGCCAAGCCACTATTATCATAACTCCACGTTAATCTTCTATAGAGTTGAAAGTGAATGCAAGCCTGTCGTACATTACTATTCTACCTTGTTTGGTTAATCTTCTATAGAGTTGAAAGTTTGTCTGTTTCGATTGGAATAATTTCAGCGTTACCATAAACGTTAATCTTCTATAGAGTTGAAAGTACCTGTATGACAATTCGCTAAAAATTTAAACTATCTACGTTAATCTTCTATAGAGTTGAAAGTCATTTCCATTTCTTTCAATTTATCAACTATTAACCTAAGTTAATCTTCTATAGAGTTGAAAGGAGGAAAAGAAGGCTAACGCATTAAAGGCGTGGCATTTAGGGGTTAATCTTCTATAGAGTTGAAAGGACCCATATTTAGGAGTTATGTCAGCTATATCCAAGCATGTTAATCTTCTATAGAGTTGAAAGTCTTGATTTCCATGTCTATCCCCTGCGCATATCTCATATCAGTTAATCTTCTATAGAGTTGAAAGCATGAGCTGTCCCTCCGATAAGATCATATTTGATGCAGAGTTAATCTTCTATAGAGTTGAAAGTGAAATAACCGCCGACATCCAACGCTGGAAATTTATATCTGTTAATCTTCTATAGAGTTGAAAGAATCTTAAACCGCAACCTTTTATAAAATCTTCAACTGTAAGTTAATCTTCTATAGAGTTGAAAGCCTATAACCTAATAGCATAATATTTACTATGTCCCTCCATGTTAATCTTCTATAGAGTTGAAAGTGCTCACCCTCTTCAGTTTCTGCGCCTTCTCCCTCACCGGTTAATCTTCTATAGAGTTGAAAGTTGATATTTGAGTGCCTGCGCAAATTCCTCAAACAAATCTGTTAATCTTCTATAGAGTTGAAAGTCTTTAGTCGCTATAATGTCGGGTAATGGTTGCTTACCAGGTTAATCTTCTATAGAGTTGAAAGTCTGATTCTGATACCTCCTCTTCGCTCCCTTCTTGTTCACCTTCTTGTTAATCTTCTATAGAGTTGAAAGCTTTTTTGCAACCTAGAAAGCCTTGTTGCGAAATATGGCGTTAATCTTCTATAGAGTTGAAAGATTGCTTCTACTTCTGCTGGCATTTTTTTCCACTAAAAGTTAATCTTCTATAGAGTTGAAAGGCAATATTGGATAGGATTCATATCATCCAAGTTGCAATAAAGTTAATCTTCTATAGAGTTGAAAGGCAATCATTGCGAAAATAACGGGGCATAAACGCCTGGACGTTAATCTTCTATAGAGTTGAAAGTAGGTAGAAGGCAGAAGGAAGTTTTAGCTTCGATATTGGAAGTTAATCTTCTATAGAGTTGAAAGCGTTTCTCTAATCTCGCCAACCTAGTTGCGAAATATGGCTGGTTAATCTTCTATAGAGTTGAAAGTATATTTCGTCGCTATATCGCCCAGAAGACGTCTGATATGTTAATCTTCTATAGAGTTGAAAGGTTCACGAGTAAAACTGTATAAGAGTGAGGTAACAAATCTGTTAATCTTCTATAGAGTTGAAAGAAAGTGAAAGTGATGCTGGAGGTGAGGGACAGACTGGGAGGTTAATCTTCTATAGAGTTGAAAGATTTGGATCTTGAGAATTTTCTTTTCTTTGTCATAATAAGTTAATCTTCTATAGAGTTGAAAGAAGGCGTATAACAAAACGGCGTATGTCATATGTTCTGCTTCTAGTTAATCTTCTATAGAGTTGAAAGAGAGAGGGCTTCACTTACAAGTAAATCAGCACACCTTATGTTAATCTTCTATAGAGTTGAAAGGAGAAGTACCCGGGCGTATCCAGGCTAAGCCAGTTATCAAGTTAATCTTCTATAGAGTTGAAAGTTTGCCATGGAAGAAGCGAAATGTCAGTGTTGGTAGCTCCGTTAATCTTCTATAGAGTTGAAAGGAATAGTAAGTAAATCATCACCTGCAATTATCGTGTATTTTTGTTAATCTTCTATAGAGTTGAAAGATATAACGAAAGAGCGTTCACAAAAGCGTTAGTAGGTTAATCTTCTATAGAGTTGAAAGATTGCTATAAACCACATCATGGCTCCTAGCATCAACGGTTAATCTTCTATAGAGTTGAAAGTACAATCTTATCAACTATGTCTTCCAAAAATGGTGGTAGAGTTAATCTTCTATAGAGTTGAAAGCCAAAAATCGAATTCAAGGACCAAAACGTAAAACCACCTGGGTTAATCTTCTATAGAGTTGAAAGTATGATGTTCTCATTGTATTTGTTGAGATCATGTTTAAGTTAATCTTCTATAGAGTTGAAAGGACACGGCTTTGTAAACAGAGAACCCAGGCAGAACAGATAGTTAATCTTCTATAGAGTTGAAAGATACCGGTGTCCATACAGCCAATACCCCCAACACCGCCACGTTAATCTTCTATAGAGTTGAAAGTAATTATATAAGCCGAATTGATGTAAATAAGACAAGATGACTGTTAATCTTCTATAGAGTTGAAAGCTTGTTTTTGTTCTTTTTCTTTGTAATCTTCTATTCTTAGTTAATCTTCTATAGAGTTGAAAGTCATGAATCAGTTTGAAAGAAGAGAAGATTGGTTAAATGGTTAATCTTCTATAGAGTTGAAAGGGTTTTGTCTCTTTTTCTGGCTTTCCCGCCAGAATCTTTGTTAATCTTCTATAGAGTTGAAAGATTTCGCAATTCATTTCGAATTGTTTCAATTCACTTCAAATGTTAATCTTCTATAGAGTTGAAAGCTTTCTTCTTCTATTCCTTATCTTTTCCTTCTTTTCACTATGTTAATCTTCTATAGAGTTGAAAGCTTATTTCAGAGGATCTAATAGACGAAGGCGGAATCTTTCTGTTAATCTTCTATAGAGTTGAAAGCTGGCATTACCCAGGCTTGGCGACACACCAGAAGACAGACTGTTAATCTTCTATAGAGTTGAAAGGTTTTTGTTGTTTCGAAGAGAATTGGCGGGGCGCTGTAATTGTTAATCTTCTATAGAGTTGAAAGGTGGGAACAGCGGTGCTATTCATGACCCCTCGCCCAGGTGTTAATCTTCTATAGAGTTGAAAGAGACTTTATTTCCAGATTTTTCTATATTTATCATTCCGTTTGATGTTAATCTTCTATAGAGTTGAAAGGAGCACTCTGGGGGATACCCCCCCGACCCCCTACTGCTAAGTTAATCTTCTATAGAGTTGAAAGTGAGACCGGGACACCGCCGAAATTAAATCCGGCAACGCCAGTTAATCTTCTATAGAGTTGAAAGTCTTCTTTGTCCATCTGTATATCCCAATCACGCCATCTGTGTTAATCTTCTATAGAGTTGAAAGACTACATATGACGCCGTGGATTGCAGATCTGCTATATTCTTGTTAATCTTCTATAGAGTTGAAAGTCCTCTATCACGTCATCTATAGCCACACACTTTTGAGCGTGTTAATCTTCTATAGAGTTGAAAGATGGATAAAGACGAATTGAAAGAAATTATTAAGAATTTAGTTAATCTTCTATAGAGTTGAAAGTACTTTTAATCCAGCTTGTCAATGGATGCAGAATTAGAGAGGCGTTAATCTTCTATAGAGTTGAAAGCGTGGGGCTCGCTCTAACTTGTAACGACACATGTTCCTAGTTAATCTTCTATAGAGTTGAAAGCCTGAGCTAAGGAGTGTCTTAATCTTATCGAAGTCGTCTGGCTTGTTAATCTTCTATAGAGTTGAAAGCTTCGCCGTATAACGATCCTACAACAATAATCACTGATTTTGAGTTAATCTTCTATAGAGTTGAAAGGTAATGAAAGTAATGTCTTTTCTCATACGAAAAGACCAAGTTAATCTTCTATAGAGTTGAAAGAGATGATGCACTGGCAGAGGCGACAAGAGAAAAACCAGGCTGTTAATCTTCTATAGAGTTGAAAGCAATGAATTCAGAAAACAGCTGTTCATCCTGGTTCTCAGGTTAATCTTCTATAGAGTTGAAAGACAAGGACGTTTTCGTGATCCAGGTGAGCGAATACACAGTTAATCTTCTATAGAGTTGAAAGAGCAATAATTTAATTGCACTATTTTTAACTGTGCATGAGTTAATCTTCTATAGAGTTGAAAGTTCACTGTCTACACATAAGTATAAGGGGCTTCGCCCCTTGTTAATCTTCTATAGAGTTGAAAGCATAATTCGTTTCTGTATTTGGCGTCAAATTTATTTTTAATGTTAATCTTCTATAGAGTTGAAAGATTTGAAATAAGACAAATCAGTGCAGAAGAGGCAAGGAAACTAGGTTAATCTTCTATAGAGTTGAAAGAGATACCATTTTTTCTCTTGTTTAAACGTATCTACGAACCAGGTTAATCTTCTATAGAGTTGAAAGACCCCGCCAATCAGTGCGTTGATGTTCGCTGGCTTCATATCGTTAATCTTCTATAGAGTTGAAAGTATATATTATATTATGAATTATACCACACACTTCTTTTTCGCGTTAATCTTCTATAGAGTTGAAAGAGAAACGAATTGTTAGTTTACTTATCACGCCTTCATTCCCAGTTAATCTTCTATAGAGTTGAAAGATATCCACCCTTCTCACCAAAAGAATAATACAAAAATTTAAGTTAATCTTCTATAGAGTTGAAAGTTGTCAACAGTTTCCGATAAGTCGTGAAGTTCATGTCATTTAAGTTAATCTTCTATAGAGTTGAAAGATTCTAGCTCGAATTCTGTATCTGAAATTTTACTTACTTTTTTGAACGACAGTTAATCTTCTATAGAGTTGAAAGATTATTACTACTATATCATCCGGATTCATTTTCTATCCCGGTTAATCTTCTATAGAGTTGAAAGCTTATTTCTTCGCGGTTTATAATGGACCCGGAACGGTTAATCTTCTATAGAGTTGAAAGTATCTTCCTGACGTAGATGATGCAGTCCAAACAATAGATAGGTTAATCTTCTATAGAGTTGAAAGTGTACCAAGCCTGGATGGGTAGACCAGGACCGTGATCAATGTTAATCTTCTATAGAGTTGAAAGTCTTTCATTGGGTTCGTATAAAAATCCTTGACCTAAGGAGTTAATCTTCTATAGAGTTGAAAGCAGACAATACGATCGAGTAGGGGACTGTGTGTAAAAATGAGGGGTTAATCTTCTATAGAGTTGAAAGTGTACACTTCCTTCTTCTTAGGCAAGGTTATTTTAACCTTGTTAATCTTCTATAGAGTTGAAAGGGCGGGTGAAAGAACTACTCGAGAAAGAGAAAAGAAAAAGTTAATCTTCTATAGAGTTGAAAGAGTATCATTCAGTGGAAAGTTGTACGGTATGAGGAGTCATAGTTAATCTTCTATAGAGTTGAAAGATTCCACGATTTTAACCTTTACAGATTCCCCATATCCTGGTTAATCTTCTATAGAGTTGAAAGCCTAGATCACGGGGCCAATCCAAACGTGAAAGATCTAGATGTTAATCTTCTATAGAGTTGAAAGTCAAAGGTTGCTGAGGACTGTTATAGGGATGCACTCTCAGTGTTAATCTTCTATAGAGTTGAAAGTTGATCGTTAAAAAGTAACGTAAGACGTTTCACAAGAGAGTTAATCTTCTATAGAGTTGAAAGATATTGATTATGAAGACTTTAAGAAAGATACCAATTCTATGTTAATCTTCTATAGAGTTGAAAGTAATTCCTCTTTGATCTCTCTGGATTCTTGTTTTGTTGAATGTTAATCTTCTATAGAGTTGAAAGTTATTTCGAGTTTCTCATATATCTCCCACGTTATGTCAGAGTTAATCTTCTATAGAGTTGAAAGCTCTCGTTAAGGAACTTACTCAAAGCCCTCAAAGACGATGTTAATCTTCTATAGAGTTGAAAGTTCAACTCCACGATTGATTTGATAATTATCAAGGCTTTTGTTAATCTTCTATAGAGTTGAAAGAATGAGAGAGTCAGGCCGAGGCCCCTCATTACATCTATCATATGTTAATCTTCTATAGAGTTGAAAGATAAACCAGCGTTTCCCTACAAGTATGAGGCAAAGAACAGTTAATCTTCTATAGAGTTGAAAGAGGAATGAAGTGAGTTGTCCGGGTGGTACACCAGTCAAGTCAGGTTAATCTTCTATAGAGTTGAAAGGCTTGTTGCTCAGCCATTGCGTAACCTCACCCCACGTTAATCTTCTATAGAGTTGAAAGTGGACACGTTGGGAAGGCCTTGCCACGCGGAACTCAGAGTTAATCTTCTATAGAGTTGAAAGAGAGACTGGACCATAAAAGGAGTTCCTAAAGCGGGTAATAAAGTTAATCTTCTATAGAGTTGAAAGTAAAGATTGACCTTATTACTCTTGACAAATATATCCCGGTTAATCTTCTATAGAGTTGAAAGAACTTTGAAGTCAGAGTTTTCTGCTTCTTTTATTACTTTAGTTAATCTTCTATAGAGTTGAAAGTACATTACCTTGATTATCCATTGTTGCGTTTAGCTGAAGGTTAATCTTCTATAGAGTTGAAAGTATGATTTTCTCGCTATTCACCACCTCCTTGATATACTGTAGTTAATCTTCTATAGAGTTGAAAGTCCATATAGAGATTTCTAATAATCAATTGGGGATAGATATGTTAATCTTCTATAGAGTTGAAAGACGTTGAACCAACGTTACCCCCCGCCGTCAAAGACGCGTTAATCTTCTATAGAGTTGAAAGTCCACGGAGGGGTGGAGAATGAAACTATTCGAAGGGACGTTAATCTTCTATAGAGTTGAAAGATGAGATCTACCTCGAAAATACGAAGGCAGACGTTGAGGGTTAATCTTCTATAGAGTTGAAAGGAAAATCTCAAAGACTTGTTAATCCCATCAAAAAAATGGGTTAATCTTCTATAGAGTTGAAAGATATCGTTATCCGCGGTCATTCTCACGTGAGTGATTGGTTAATCTTCTATAGAGTTGAAAGACGGTACGCCGTCGCCGACGCGGGGGATACCCTGTATCAGGTTAATCTTCTATAGAGTTGAAAGAATAGTCTGCGTGGAAGTAAGTGACCTTCACGAACTTTGTTAATCTTCTATAGAGTTGAAAGCGTGACCCCGCTCGTGCGGTCACGGCATGCTAGGAGGAGGGTTAATCTTCTATAGAGTTGAAAGAAATTTTTAGAAGAAATATACGAATGTGTAGATAAAAAGTTAATCTTCTATAGAGTTGAAAGTTTCTTTGTTCACGATCACTAACTCTAAGATATAATCGGGGGTTAATCTTCTATAGAGTTGAAAGCAATAAAATCGTGATCAAAACGTTTTTGAATGAACTCATGGTTAATCTTCTATAGAGTTGAAAGCTCATCAAGAGGCATTATTTTCTCATCAAAACCGCCAAGATGTTAATCTTCTATAGAGTTGAAAGAAAAATTATTCTTGTTGGATCTGTTGCTGCTATATTGGGTGTAGTTAATCTTCTATAGAGTTGAAAGTTAGTAAGTCCCCTAGGGCATGATCCCAGAAATAACCACCAGTTAATCTTCTATAGAGTTGAAAGGTAGATTATCAATCTTACCCAACGGTCCAAAGGAACTAAGTATGTTAATCTTCTATAGAGTTGAAAGTTTATCCTTAGGTATCTCATAGAGACTGGTTTAGCTTCGAGTTAATCTTCTATAGAGTTGAAAGGCTATCAAAAGCTGGAGAGCAAGTAGCGACCTTTCTTTTGTTAATCTTCTATAGAGTTGAAAGTAATCGGTTAAACCGCTTTTGAAAGGAAAATAGAATGATGTTAATCTTCTATAGAGTTGAAAGATCCAAATCATTAGAATTAACGATAATTTCGGTAAGGATGTTAATCTTCTATAGAGTTGAAAGTACTGGAATCCGTATATAATTGATTCATTTAGTGGAACCAGTTAATCTTCTATAGAGTTGAAAGAACTTCCTACTTAGACCGCGAATTAGCGATCTAGGAATCGAGTTAATCTTCTATGGAGTTGAAAGAGTCTAACCCCCTTCTGTCCCTGATATTTTCCTCTATAGTTAATCTTCTATAGAGTTGAAAGTTCTCAATTAGTCCACCCCAAGGTATCGTGAGAACCATAGTCGGTTAATCTTCTATAGAGTTGAAAGAAAATTCGACGAGAAAATACAGAGAATCGCGAAGGCAGTTAATCTTCTATAGAGTTGAAAGCTCCGCGAATTCTCTAAGTTTCGGAATAGCGTTGCCCTGAGTTAATCTTCGATAGAGTTGAAAGACAAGCCAAATGATGAAGTTACTACTACTAATACTACTACTAAGTTAATCTTCTATAGAGTTGAAAGTTGCCATCGCCTCAACTACTGCCAGACCAAATGTCTCACGTTAATCTTCTATAGAGTTGAAAGTTCAGCTTAAGGATGACACTCTTGATATGTTGAGTCTTTCCGTTAATCCTCTATAGAGTTGAAAGGTAGGTGTGAAAATCACTATAGTCATCATACAGCCTCATGTTAATCTTCTATAGAGTTGAAAGTGCTTTGTACGTAAAATGACGTGCTTCTCCTTATACCAAGTTAATCTTCTATGGAGTTGAAAGTGCACCAGTCCCTAGTGTAAACCCTTCCAATATTGACGTCTGTTAATCTTCTATGGAGTTGAAAGCTTCATATCTTCAGCTTCAGGGTACCAGAGACGAATCTCACCGTTAATCTTCTATGGAGTTGAAAGAGTAAAATAGGTCCTGCATTTGTACTAGGCGTTACGAATAATGTTAATCTTCTATGGAGTTGAAAGAGTATCGCAGCGGGCGGGGATGTCGCCGAAAAATCTACGGTTAATCTTCTATGGAGTTGAAAGGTAATATCGGTCAATCCCACGAATGTGGACGTATACAGTTAATCTTCTATGGAGTTGAAAGCGATGAACTGAAGGCAACGCCAAAACAACTGTTCAGGAAAAAGTTAATCTTCTATGGAGTTGAAAGAGAGAGTCTAGGAGCAGGGATACAGAATGCTATAGGATCCGTTAATCTTCTATGGAGTTGAAAGTATTGCGGACAAAGTTCAAAGTCATATATTTCTTTGCCCCCGTTAATCTTCTATAGAGTTGAAAGATTCACCCAGGGACGTTAATGCCGAATTCTATGAGGACAGGTTAATCTTCTATAGAGTTGAAAGTTCTATAGTCAGGGGCATTTGGATTTACCTTAAGTTTGAGTTAATCTTCTATAGAGTTGAAAGGAATATTGCAATTTCTGGATTATGAACACTGGAAAGTGATAGGTTAATCTTCTATAGAGTTGAAAGTCGAAGTCCCTGTACCACCTCCACCCGTGCTAGTTCCTGTTAATCTTCTATAGAGTTGAAAGCCCTGATCATCTTTAGCACTCATATGTTATCATGATAGTTAATCTTCTATAGAGTTGAAAGATCCAAGAACTCAATCAACTCCAGCGTATTTTCCCCAAAGTTAATCTTCTATAGAGTTGAAAGATCTTCCTCACCCTTATGTCCCAATGCCCCGAATTAGACCGTTAATCTTCTATAGAGTTGAAAGGTAGCGTTTGAGGAACTAACCAATGCGACGATACAAGTAGTTAATCTTCTATAGAGTTGAAAGGCACAATTGTTGTCGGTAAAGGAGAATGGAACAAACATAGGTTAATCTTCTATAGAGTTGAAAGGCACCTCCGCCTCCCCCACCTCCACCTGCTCCGATTGCTGTTAATCTTCTATAGAGTTGAAAGTAATTTTCTCGGTTACGGTACTGCCACTACTGGCAATGTTAATCTTCTATAGAGTTGAAAGTAAGGATGAACCTAATTGCTCAAGGAGAATAAGATCCTGCGTTAATCTTCTATAGAGTTGAAAGGATAATGTAGCGTATATCCTCAAGCAGTTCTATAACAGAAGTTAATCTTCTATGGAGTTGAAAGATTATACTACTGTTATGTACTGTACTGTATATATTCCTTAGTTAATCTTCTATGGAGTTGAAAGATCTTTTCCACTGTATATTGACCATATCTTCTATCTAGAGTTAATCTTCTATGGAGTTGAAAGTAAAGGAATGAGCTCTTGAATGACAAAACCCTTCGTTATACGGTTAATCTTCTATGGAGTTGAAAGTCACTTTGCTCTTTATCGCATCTCCGACGTCGTTGAGAAGTTAATCTTCTATGGAGTTGAAAGCCTTATGTAACTTGATCCATCTTCTGCACAACCTAGATCCTGTTAATCTTCTATGGAGTTGAAAGCTCATGGTTCCCTGTCTCTCCTAGATGCATTAGACCAGACCCTGTTAATCTTCTATGGAGTTGAAAGTATCATAAGAACATAGTAGAGAAGGCTCAGGATTACGCAGTTAATCTTCTATGGAGTTGAAAGTCCTAGTATAGTACTTGAAACTAGGTGACCCTTAGATCGCTTAGTCTTATGTGGAGCTGATGCGTAATGATTGATTACGTAACGCTCTCCCTACGAATATTTCTAATTGACAAACTACACCATTTTTAAGTTCTTCACACTAATGGGACTGAAATCTCATAGACCCTATGCCTGACCTTCCCTAACATGACCTTGATCAATCTTGGAAGAGACTGAAAGAACCCCTTTAAGGGCCTAGGTTCACTCCTCTGTTCCTTTAGAATTGAGAAATACAGTACCACCTTTACCAAGTCTAGCAGATCTCGATTTCATGACTCTAAACTTGATTGGGAAAAAGTTAAGGATGGGGAAAATTTGCTGCTAGCACCTGATTTTCTCTCTATGGTCCAGTGTTGCCCTAGGTTAATGGGGGGTAAATGTGTCCTAGAGTTTTCCTCACGCAGTACGGTGTGAAATTCATGTACAGCAACCAGTCAATTACTGATCCTTAAGGGGATTCCCTAAATCCTTGATCATGTCAACCACACACAACTGGAGCCAGGACTAGGGTTCATGATGGAGTGTGGGCCCTTCTCTAGATTTCCGGTATCTTCCCATCCCTATTGATCCTCAACTTTATCCTACACTTGAGACCAAACATGAAGGCTACATCGATTCGTCGCGCCAGGTATTCCAACAAGCACGTGGACCAAAATTTTCCTCATCCTAGTCAGAAATATTCTATTACGTCACGTCAAGTGATCAAGTGCTACTTCTAAGCGTGAAAACACGACCTGAGCTGATCACGATGTAACTCAATACATGTCAAACCCTACTCAGGACACCTCTTACCCATCCACGCGACGCTACCTAGTAAAGTTTATTTATGTCCGCCAAATCCCCTCTCATGGTCAAACTCGTATCCACTCTAGGAACAAGCCCCGGTGGCGTCTTCGAGACGTTCATGAACTTAAGGCAGGGGAAGTATGAGGCTGAGAACCCTGTCCCCGTGGACATAAAGGAGGTTTACGTGATAAGGACCTCTGACCCTGCAGTCGAGAGGGCCTTCAGGCTCCTGAAGGCGATCTTTGCGTGCTGTGGCGGAAGGGAGGTCGAGGTTGCTGGTATACCGCTGGCGATGAACGACATCAATACTAGGTCAGACTATCTCCAGTTTAGGAGGGAGGTCCTATCACGGATCTCTCCTGGAGACTACGTGGATTTCACTGGAGGGAGGAAGGCCATGAGCGTGGCAGCGGTCCTCGCCGCGAGACAGAGGGAGGCCCACGTGGTCACGTCGATTATCCCACAAGCGGATTACAACGAGATCCAGAGCAAGATGAAGGACTTCAAAGATGAGGACATATTGGAGGGCGAAAACGGAAGGTGCAAGGTGGACTTCTGCGTCCTGACCTCGAGAAATGTAAAGACCATTCTCCTGGAGTAGGGGACGGGTAAGAGTTGTTTCACTGAGAATGCAAGTCTTCCTGGGTCCTCTTTCCTGTCATGATGGTACCCAAGATTGCTGATGTCACGGGAGAAATACCTAGACCAGCAAATGATCAGATCTCCACGTCACACGTCATCCCTTCTTGGAGAACGGAGGGCTCAGTTTAAACGCGACTGGGCACGCGTGTCAATCTTCTGTTTCCGTGGTCTCAAGGAAAAATCACAACACAACTCACCTCGCGATTACCTTCACTCCCCCCCCCATGAACGATGTTACAACCATGACCCTGCCAATACGTTCTCCTGGATCTCGTGGAACTCCACCAGACTGTCAGGACATCCCTCTTCACTGTAGACCTGATTCAAACATGGTCTCGTGATCCTTCATCACTTAGTACCTGACCTGAGGCAGTACCTATACACGTACCCTTTCTAGTTGGAGACTTGTAGGTTAAGCTGGGTTCCTTTTCCCTCAAGATCTCGTTCGCTCCTTCCCCGTAGGGTTCATGTTCATCGCCCCAACCCTTGTGCAGAGATTGAGGAGTCTTAAGTCTGTTAATCTTGGTTTTTCAGTTAAACGTTCCCATCATCCTTTCTCCCTGACGATGACCTTATCCTTGGTTTTCTAGTTTCCGAGACATGTTTGATCTAACCCACGTTAAATGTCTGGAACATTATCTTGACCAAGGCCTAGTACGGTACACCTGGCCTCTGGATCAGGACCTTGACCACGATTGATGGACTCTCCATAGCCTTCTCTATTTCGAGTGATGGGATTCCAGCTACCTCACAATCAAGTTGAAATCCTTGAGGGTCCTTCACTCTTGGTGATGACGGGACTTACGTTATGTCTAGACATTGAGCTGAAACTTGTCCGCTTCCTTCTAGCTGACCCAAGGAGAAAGTTGGGTTGGCAATACCACGTAGAGAGGGTGTGTGCCAATACTTCACGCCTTTCCACAACTCATGAAAAGCAGACATAGACCCCAGATCACATGCTAGGTTTACTAGATGTACACACTCCTCGCATCTGGTTTTATATCCACCCCCTCCCAATTTATTTCATGTCCCTCGTGTTCGCAGTAGTCGGAGACCCGAAGAACTACGCTGAAGTCAACTATCAGTTGGACGAAACGATTGTCAGGTCAAAGACGAGCTTCTCCGTCTTTAGGGGGAAGGAAAAGATAATCATAGCTGGGGTCTCCCTGTGTAAAAACCTCACCTCATTCGAGGATTGTGAGAAAGAGGTCAAAGACTACGTCATTCCAGCGATCACTTCACCAGAGGGGGGAGACCCCATCAATCACGATAATGTGATAGTGGCGCCTAACGTGATGGGGAAAATCAAGGGAAATCTAGGCCTATTCTTCTCCCACGTTTATTTGTCGGCATTGCGTAAACTCCTCGAGAAGGAACCAGATGGCGTGGTCCTTGACTCCACCCACGGGATAAACTACATGTCCCTACTCACTAAGGACGCGTTAACTTTGGCCCTATCAGTTTACTGTGCAGTGAAGCGGAAGAAAACAACTTTCTCGATCTATAACTCGGATCCTTACGTGAAGGACCATGAACCATTCGTTATTAGGGAGGTCAACAGCTTCACGATAACCCCAGTCTCGGGATTGAAGTACGTTACTTCTCAAATTTTAAGCAAGACTCCTGACAAATACAAACCAGGTAGGATATGCGACAATTGCTCGTCACTCTTCTCGGAAAAGGACGTTCACAGGGTTGCTAAGGCCATGGATAGCGGTCTATTCTTGTACGTGACTCAGAAGCTGAAGGGAATAAACCTAAGGGATAATGACGAAGGTAAGGAGGCCAGGAAACTGGAAGTGGACAAGGTTCTCGACGTCTTGGAGAGGGCAATGACTGTGGTTCAGTGGAGTGAAGCCAACAACGAGTACGTGTACATGAGTAGGGGTAACGTTGAGACAGCGGAGGCCCACGCGTTGTTTAAGATTGCCTCGCAGATCGATGTAGAAGACCTGGATCAACTCGAGTCGGCCGTGGAGATGTATTGCGATGACGTGACCAGCACCATAGTTAAACAGGAGATATCTCACATAAGGCAGAGTGAAGGTGGCATTCCCCAGGACAGGTTTGAAAAGTATAGTAATGTAATGGGTCTCCAAAATGTAGGACAAACGGATAAGCGAATTCTTTACGCCCATGGTGGGTTACCATACGATTTAACCTTGCTGAGGAAAGAGGGAGGCAAGATTCTTATACGGTACGAATCCATCATCAAAATTGAGAGAATGCTTGGCTAGTCTTATGTCGTCTCATCCTTAGTACGTAACGAATTTGTTTCTGCTCATTGCGGATGATTGACTGGATCTTCCTGTTCAATTTCTCGGGGTTGCGTCTTAGAAATTAACCCTTCCATGAAATTGTTCAGGCCTTATCCCACAACGATCCTTGCAAGTTAACGAAAGATGATCACAATTTAACCTATCCTCTCCCTAACCACAATCCGCTCAGTTAAAGGCTAGTCTCCCCAACCATATTCAAAAGTCTAGATAACCTCCCCGGTTAAATGATATAGATAAATTCCTCCAGTCACGTAAGTACTAATAAGTTTTACTTTCCTTAAAGTATGGAATATCAAGATATTAACTCGAAGGGTAGTATGTGTTTATGACAGAAAGTATGGAGCCTAAAAAGACTCCCACCATTGAAGAACTGTTGATAGCCGACCTAGAAGTGACCTTGCATACTCCTGGGTGGCCCAAGATAAAGCCAGGGAGAGAGATGACGCTATACGATGTTCTCATGCTTTCATCTCCTAAGAAGAGGGGAAATAACTAAAATTTTTTGATGAATGAAATCAAGACTCGTTTTAGATAAAATTTCGTCTAGTTGCTTTGTCGTAATGATTAACTCGGTTTCAAAGACCCGATTATCTCGCGTCATGAAACCTTATATTTTCCTGAGAATTTTATTCCATGATTTTGATGCCACATTCACTAGAATATACTGTCTTCACCAATATTCAATTGAGGATTTCCTCCGATGCAGAGAATGCATCAACTAAAAGAGTTGAAAAGAATATTAAAATCAAAAAGATTGAAATAACGGTTAAGGAAGAGAAAGCGAAGGTTAGGGTATGGACAGATCAACAAGAGCTCGATTTATTTGCAGAAAAATTGACTATAGACGATATTAAGATTCCCACACAAATTACAATCTCCATGAAATCCGTCTCTGAGGTGTTGTCTGAGCGCCGTTTGACCTTTGAAGTGACCAAGAAATCTCTCGATGTAGCTATCATGGAGGTAAAATTGGATTCTTCAAAGAAATTGGGTCCCTTACCGTGCTATGTGAAATTTTACGGAAAAGTTTACCACAACGGTACGGGGATTATTGCACACGAGTTAAGAATCTACACCAGGATAAAAATAAGTAGGGTCAGGTACTTCGTGACTAATAGGGATAACAAGAACATTAATGTTCGACTCGAGTATCAGATTGAAAATGACCTGGACTTCGTTGTTAAACACGTCTTTGTCCCACTTAAAAATTTCGTGATTGGGTTAATGATAAGGGACGAGAGCGGAACACAACTAAGTTTCATCAGTAGGAGAGAGATCATGACAAGGCTCTCGCTTGACCGCTCACTAGATGAATTGAATTACTTTGTGATAGTTCCTCTTCAAGGTGGGCTGAAGCCAAGGCAAAGGAAAATCCTCAACTTTGAGGGAATTGAGGTCTTACCGCCTAGTAAACCCAAGGAGAAGAGTGGGTCAAAGGAGAAGAATGAGCCAGGGACGGAAAGCGTATTTGAGACAGAGTTCAATGGTGATGCTGCCTTGGGAATAATCATCGAATCTCCTTCATCTAACAAGGACATTGTTGTTAAGAGTATTACTAGTAAAGTTGTTAAGAAGATTACTAGTGGACAAGAGGATAATCAAAGTGGTCAAAAGGAAATACCACTCAACCCTTGCAATGATATGAAGTCTGAAGAGAGTTCAACCCCTACAACAGTTGCCTCAAGCAATTCACAGCCCGAGTTTTACTGCGAGCCCAGGAACTGTGATGATTATGAAGGTCAACATAATATAATCAGATCGTCCCACAGAATAGACCTAGAATTCAGATCGAGGGGCGGTAATATATCTACATCATCGCCAGTGACGGCGATTATTTCAGTCACTTATAACATAGTTCCAGAGAAGAAGGCTCAGGATTACCTGTGGTTCCTTACCGCCTTCTACTGGTTAGCCACAACAACCATATTTGGGCTATTCGTCGAGGAGTTATCCATGGATTTATTTGGATTTAACTTCTTGACCTTCGTTGTGGGATTATTAGCAGGTGGTGTTGCGGGAGCCTTTTTATTCTTCCCCTACTATATAAGCCATGTAGGAAATTTATTTGAGTCAGATAGTATAAGCTTCCTGAGGGAGGCCTTCAGGAGAGTTATACGATACAAGTTCAACCTAGCCCTTTTCATGGTGAGCATATTCATCCTGGTGATATCTATGAGCCTGAGGATATATCCCGCCTTGCTCGAGTCAACTCCCGCCATCACCGTAATCAGAGAAGTTTATTTGGACATAAATTTTGCCCTGGCAGTTATATTGGAGTTCTCGACAATAACCTCTGAGGAGCTAGAGTACAAGTCTCCGTTCGAGGTGCTAACAATATCCCTTCTAAGCTTGATACTGATCTCCATGTTCCTCCTGCTTATTTAATACATATTGGAGAGTGTGAGTATTTGAGTGTATAACGCCAATTCTATGAATTGTTCTGATTCCGAGAATAACGTTATTTTTCGAAGACTCTACCACCGCACGTTTCACTAATCTTTGTGGGTTAAATCTTTGCATCCTAGAATTTGTTGTGTTCATTCTAAAACTTCAGGGAAGGGCATCTTCGATGAAGATTGTTTTCAAGTTCTCAACGAGGCCGTTCTCTGACACCTCCTTCTCCTCTGTCATCCCGTTCACTATCTCATAGATCTTCACCCTACCTGAGGAATATCCCATTACCACTGGAATCCAAGGTGAGTGGTTATGAGGAGTCTCTTGCTGAATAGCACCATTTTCTCCTCAGCCTTGATTTGGCCATCAGAGTGAAGGTTAAGGTCAGGCTCCTCCAGAATCAACCAGTTCATGAATTTATTATTTGAAGTTTCACCTAAACCTGATACATAGACGAAAGTGTAGAGGTCACGTCGATCTCCCATGTAATCTAAGATAATTTGTGATGTTTAGGCCTCTTACTCAACGTGTTAACGCCTACCTCAAACCTCGAGTCTCGGGACTTTCGCCTTCATGGAACAGTGAGACTCGGCCCCACTGAATACCATATTTTTTGAATTGACTATCTCTAATCTCTATTCAATAGACCACGAATCCTCAGCACCATCTTTCATCTCTCAAAACCCAATTTGGCCTTCTCGCTCTCAATTATTTCTTAAACCTCTAATAAACCGAGTTAATTACAAGTTACGTAAAAACTAAAGTATATTTATTTAGTCTTTACTTGAGATATGTAATCTTGGTGCTTGAGATGATAACCTTTACAGCACCCATGTGGGTTGGAATCCTCATAGGCTTCATCATAGGCGCAGCAGCGGAGGCCTGGGGGATAGCAAACCCAGAGACGCTAATAAGACTAGCGAAGTGGGAGGATAGACTCTTCGTAATATGCATCGCCCTGGGCCTGGCGATCTCGACTCCCGTACTATTTGGGCTCTATGCCCTCGGGGTGGGTTTCCACTTCAGCCCGAAGCCACTCTACCTAGTTGGAGTTGGCCTCGGCGGAGTCCTGTTTGGAGCAGGGCTGGCAATAGCCGGGTATTTCCCTGGTTCCATCTGGATGGCCCTAGGTGAAGGAAGAAGGGACGCAATCTATGCTTTACTGGGAGCACTCCTCGGAGCTGCCTCGTGGACGGCCCTGTACCAGACCAGCGTTGGCCAGTGGCTAGTGAGTACTCTGAACTTCGGTAGCCTCGTGATCGGTGGAAAGCACGTGTCTACCTTCGTGATTCAGCCGTTCCAGGGACTGACCCCCGTGGACCTTTTCGGGATATCCCTAGTTTACGCGGTCGGCCTCTTCCTAGTCGCATATTACCTTCCGAGGTATAAGGGAGGACAGAGGAGTTGCATTAGGGAGAACCTTGAGAGGAGGAACACTCCCGTCGAGGTCCAGAAGCACCTCGACACAGCAATCTACTTGACCGATGGCGGTCTACCCTACTCCCAGACCTCTCTAGCCAAGAAGGTGAACGAGTACTACGCAACGGAGAGCAACGTAACCAGGTGGTTCATGGTCTCCATCGCCGGTATCGTGGGGCTTACTGTGGTACTGGAGATGTTCCTTCACCAGATATTCGGCGAATCCACAACCTACTCCTGGATAGTTGGGCAACTCTTCATGCCATCTTTCAAGTATAGCCAGATAGTCTTCAAGGGGATTGGATGGGAGCCCTTCAGCGACATTGGGACCTTGATGGGAGCCTTCTTCAGCGCAGTCTTCATTACTAGGAGGTTCACATCCTTTAGGAACATCATACCGCCAAGCTGGGCCCACAGGTTCGGGACAAATGAGGCAGTGAGGTTCGTGGGTTCCTTCCTGGGAGGTTACCTGATGCTGTTCGGAGCCAGGATGGCAGGCGGTTGCGCCAGCGGACACATCCTCAGCGGTGACATGCAGATGGCCCTGAGTGGTCTCGAGTTCACAGCAGCCGTTTTTGCAGCAATGATCATAACTGCGAAGGTGGTGTACAAATGAGCGAGAGACTGGAGAGAATGGATAAGGCCTTCAAGGTGTTCTTCATCGTCGCCTTCATACTGGAGCTAGTGGTTGCCGCCCTGGTCACGGGGAACACGGCGACGAAGCCGTTGACGGCTCAGCAAGTGGCTGCAGTCGGAATAATTCCGGTGATAATGCTGGTGGTCGCGACTGTAGTGTATGAGCAGTTCCCCTACTCTGTCCTGGGCAAACCGAAGGAAGAGGCAAAGAAGGAGAGAAGGGAGGAAGCGAAGGCCTGAAGTTTTTTGTTAAGGCCAACTAGACTACTTCATCTTCTGAATTTGTCTTTACCTAGAGGAGGCGATAACAAAGGCGCTCCTCAATCTTAGGGATGGGGAAATCTTCAACACGCGCTGGAGAGTGAGAGACGTGAAGGTAACCCAAGTAAAGGTAAAACCCCGTGGAGAAAAGCCGAAGGAAGATGTTCACCAACGATCCTGCAGTGGTTTTCTTCGTTAACGTCATGGAAGTCACTGGACTACCTAGGGAAAAGCTCTGTATTACCTGGGAAAAATTAGGGGAGTGGTTATGGCCCGAACCTTCTTTACTCGACTACATACAGGTCACCTACGCCGGAAAGGTTGTTACGGGTATGACGGGCAAACTTAGATATTCCCTAACGGAGTGTGCTGACCGTGACTCAGTGAAAAAGCTCCTGGAAAACGCGGTGTCACGGGGGATTGGAACCTCTAGGAGAAACGGGTTCGGGAGAGTTGAGGTGAGAGTTAGATGAATTACCGTAATTTTTCCCTTTTTATATGTAACCGAAAGGTTAATAAGGTGAAATAGATGAGTAATCCTATGTCTTCTACTTCATCGGTCAAGGTAGACGACAAGTTTCTTCTAGATAGGGCTGCTGAGGTCGCGTGTCTAGCCCTTGGAAGTACGGAGAAGACTCAGATTAACAGCCTGCTAACCTTCATGCAGAACTTCAAGAATGCGGAGAAGCTGGAGCTCCTTATCATGAGGCAGATCGGGAGAGGTTTAATAGGGGAGCAGGCTGGAAGGAAAATCATCCAGACAATCGAGGACATAAAGGCTGGCAAAGGGAATCAAGGAGACATTATAGACACGATCTTAGATTTCCTAGGTTACGTGAAGTGGGCCTACGAGAGCGTCGAAAACGAGAGGCAATGCTCTAACATCAAGGACTTCAACTCGCTCGTTAAGCATGTGGCCGGATCGGGTTCAGGAACTGGTCAACCACCTAGACCACAGGGTTATGGTTCAGGACCTAGACCACGTTAAATCGGTGATGTTTGTGAATGAAGAGCGACCCTGCTATGACCTTGATAGGATCAAGGTAGTCACTGAGGTCACGGGCTACCTCACTAACCTTACCCCACTCAGGATAGGAAGCGGTAAGGGATCGGCAAGCTTCAGGGACACGACGGACAACCCAATCCTAACCAGGGGAGACATGCCGTACATTCCAGGGAGTAGCCTCAAGGGAGCTCTTAGGTCATGGCTTGAGGCCAACGTTGAGGGCCTCTACGGACGACTGGGGCAAAAGTACACGAAGGTTTACCCTATTACAGCTAGGGACAACGAGGTCAAGAGTTGCGTCAAGTCAAGTGACACACAGGGTAATCAGGTAGAGGAGTACTGTATACCCTGTATCATCTTTGGGCATAAGGACCTTTCCGCGAGGATGAACATCATGGACGCCACAGTGGAGGGAAGTTTCAAGGTTGAGTCCTACACAGGAGTCTCCATAAACAGGGTATTCGGAGGTCAGTCGCCTGGGCATCTCTTTACCTTCGATTACGTGTCCCCTGGTGCAAAGTTCAGATTTAGGTCGATCATCTACAACGTAAACGTTGAGAACGAGACTGAGGAATGGAGGGAACAGGTGAGACGTGGTGTTGTCTTCCTCCTGAGGTCACTCGAGGAGGGGCTCTTCATTGGCGCCAGGAAAACCACGGGAGCAGGCCTTGTTAAGCTTCAGGATATCAGGGTTAGGACCATGGTTCCTGGTCAACCTTGGAGAGAAGTGAAGTGGGCAGAGGTGAAGCTGTAATGGAGATGTACCTGATTAGAAAGGACGTGATAAAGAGGGTTGTCGTGTTTCAGGGGGTACTGAGGGCTGACTCCCCTGTCCTGGTGAGCACTGGAGAAAGGGGTCCAATCAAGGAAGTCATCAGGGACGCGGATGGTAACCCATACATTCCCGGGAGCTCTTGGAAGGGGGTCTTCAGGTCTGCAGGGGAGAGGATAGCGAGGGAGAGGGGCCTCACGGTATGTTCTGGGCTCACGAACGACAGTTGCCTACGGAAATACCAAAAGGAGAGAGATTTCATGAATGCCTTAAGGCAGGGACAACAACAACTTCCTACCGCGATGGAGATAGCCTGGAACTACAC
The DNA here is from genome assembly GCF_000016605.1 of Metallosphaera sedula DSM 5348. NCBI lineage: Archaea > Thermoproteati > Thermoproteota > Thermoprotei > Sulfolobales > Sulfolobaceae > Metallosphaera > Metallosphaera sedula. The sequence continues at coordinate 1,125,232 of NC_009440.1, forward strand.
CTGTCTCAACTGTAAGGTGTTCGGGACGATGTCGATTCTGGGCCAGGTTAGGTTCATGGACTCGGTCTCTGCAGATTACAGGGTGAATAACCGCACCATGATAGCCATAAGCAGGAAGGACGGCTCCGTTGCCGGAAAGGCGCTTGTTACCCTAGAGTACCTAGATGTGGGATCGCATTTCCCCTTCACGTTGTACACCTATAATCTCCCGAACTACGCCCTAGGCTACCTGATCAGGATCATGGAGGACATTCACAAACACCTGGTTCAGGTTGGGGGGAACAAGAGCAGAGGTTTCGGTTTCCTCTCCTTTGAGAAGTTGTCCATGAACATCATGGTACCAGAGAACTCGACCGTAGAACATCTCCCAAAGCTGGACGATGACGACGTTGACGTGAAAATAAACGCGAAGGAGTTGAGGGATCTCCCGGGAGACAGGTTCTTCGAGTTGACGTCCCCGCTAAAGGAGGCATTCAAGAATGCAAGGATCTCGTACCCTCGCTAGGACTCCAAGGGATGAGGGCACTCCCACAAGGGTGGAGATTACCCTTGAGGTGGTGTCCGATTACCTTCACGTGGGGCAAGGGAAGGCAACAATACCAACGGGCATTGAATCCACTAACCTGGATTTTAACAAGGTATTGGCCATGTTTAACAGGGGCGACCCACTGGCCTATTCGCAGATTGACAATCTCTTTGCTGACTATAACGCATTCCCACGGGACAGTGGTAAAGTAATTATCCCAGGAAGCACTGTGAAGGGAGCTGTGAGGACTAGGCTTGAAATGTCAATACCGAATTCCTGTTACATAGTGGATAGGACTGGGAACGGAAAGTCACCTGGATATGTCAAGATATTCAACCCAGACCAGAACAAAAGGAGCGACAATTACGCTAAGGGACATTCGGTGAATCCAGGCAAGGTATGCCCTGTGTGTGACCTGTTGGGAAGTCCTGGCTTAGGTAGCAGGGTTTCGTTCAGCGACCTGGTTTTAACATCCGGCCGTCTTGGCGTGGCAGAAATCGACAAAATGGAGTACGAAGTGGCGATGAAGGGCTCTAGATTCTCGGGCTTCTTCCTCGTGAACCTCAAGAAAAACGAGATTGGGGCAATACTTTACGGTCTAGGGATCAGGTGCGAGGCTGGTAAACCTTTCTCTAGGACAATCTTGTTGGGCAGGTTCAAGTTTGAGAACCCACAGTTTGGTAGGGTGAAGTTCACGGCAAACCTCAAGGACCAGGAGCAGTGCAATCAAATAAACGATTTCGTGAAGGAATACAGACCGAAGGACATTCGTGAGGTGTAAAAAATGAAGATCTGTTTCTCTAGATCGCTCTCCATCCTTGAAGGTGAGGAGTGCAAACCAGGTCTAGCCATAATTAACCTGGAGGTTGAGGTAAGGGACAAGATTAAGGTCAAGACCGAGAAGGGCGAATTTACTTTAGGTGAAGAGAAATGAGGGGAAAACTTTACCTTCTGGAGGATGGTTCAGACGTTCACATCGTGAACGAGGCGAAGGCTAAGGCAATTGTGGATGAACTGATGGATATACTCGCATATCTGGCCAAGATCATTGACGACATGACCAAACCAGACGGATCTCCCCTTCCTCCACAGAGCAAGGTGAGGCTGTTCTCTGAGCTCGCCGTGGCCATCTTCAATTTCCCTATAGTGATAGGATACGCCACAGTTGTGGAAAGGAAGTCCACCAAGGAGAGAGTTCTCATAAACAACTTCGACTACCTAGTGGCATACGCCGTTGAGAGATATATTAACGAGGGAATTAGGTCCGACCTTTACGAAAAGCTGAAGGAGGGTAAACTGGAGGATGTACTGGAAACTCTAGAGAAGGCACAGGCCATGAGGCTCGTAAGGCACCTAAGCAGTATGAGGCCTAAACTTGCGGAGATCTACGAGGTGCTGAGGGCTATTCCGTCCGATACTAGACCCGGACTAAACCTAACCTCGCTTCCCTCCCACATGCTCCTGACCTCTGTGATTGCCTGGAGTCTTCAATCGCAGGGCTACGATCTCCCTACCATAAGGCTAGCCTCAATATTTCACGACGTTGGTAAGATCGCTAGCTACAGGAATCACGTCAAGGGTGGGGAGGAATTCTTCGATCAACTCTTGGGCAAACTTGAGGTTTCCCGCGAGTTTAAGAGCGAACTTATCAAGGTTGCAGGGAAGGCCAAGACCCATCACCAGGGAGAGGGGTTCCTCGACGTTGCCGATGACCTGTCCTCGGCTATGGACAGAATCAGCTCCGTGGTACAGAAGGCGGTTAAGGAGAATCCTGGGCTCAAGGATGTGGAAGAGTGTTTCAGGAGGAGTGGAAAGGAAAGCTTCGACTGCTTTGACTCCCTTCCTCAAGACAGGTACAAGGAGGCCACTCGGGCGATATTCGAAAAGTTGAGGGAAGAACTTGAAGGGTTAAAGTCGCCAGAGGGTGAACCTGTCTTAAACTTGGTATATATTGACTTTCAGGGGATACAGAGGTTTATCTCATCCTTTCCGAAGCTCAAACAGCTGTCCACTGCCAGCTTCCTCGTGGACTTCCTTGTGTCCACTGTTCCCTTCATCGTAATAGACAACCTGATCTCTGGCTACAAGGACAATTACCTACCCCTTGAGGCTATGCTATCAGGTTACGGTGGCCACTCAATGCTTGCCGTGATCGCCAAAGTCGGAGATAAAACCCTGAGTAGGGAGGAGCTGTCAAAGAGGATCATGGAACTGAAGTTACTGAAGTCCCTAGACGTGAACCTTGGGGTATATGCTTCACCAATGGTAGTTAAAGGCGAGGGGAGAGAGAAGGTTAGGCTCTACACCCAGATCTGGAGGGACCTAGAGGCTCAGATGCTGGATAGATCCCTAGTGACCCTAGGAGAGAACGTTCTTGGGGTGTATAATCACAAGCCGTGTCCCAACTGCGGTGTTAGGCCTGCGAATAGCTCAGGGCTCTGCAGTAGATGTGACACAATTGACAAGATCTCGGATAAGAGAGGGTTCTCAGCCAAGGTTGGTGTAGACTACTCATTGAACGGGATACAGGTTCGAATCTCCTTTAGACCCAAAGACCCCAACACACCCGACCCAATGGACTACCTAGCTGGTGATACTGGAAGAAAGAGAGGGAAGAGACCACATTACATTTCCGTGGTTAAGTTTGACGCCAACAACGCATCTGCTATCTACATGAGGGCAATTACCCTGGGCCTGTTCCTGGACATCAGTTATACCATGGACTTTGCCATTAAGCAGGGCTTTTACGAGACCCTTACCCAACTCCTTGGGGCAGGCTCAACCATGAGCTCTGAGAAGCAGGAAGGCGAACCTGCGGAGGCAACGGGTTCAAGGAATAACAATAACGATCTTGAGGAGGCGTCCCACTTCCTGGCAGAAAGGATCCTAGTTGGGGTAATCTACCTTGGAGGTGATGAGGGGCTCCTCATAATCCCCGCGATTATCTCGATCCCCTTCTCCCTCGTGTTCCTGGAAAGGGTAAGCGAGAGGTCAAAATTCAAGTTCAAGTGCGGAGTAGTCACGGTGAAACCTAATCATCCCATACAGTTCGCGATTCAGGGGGCTGAGGAAGTCATGGAGAAGGCCAAGCTTAGCCTGGGCACAATAACTGAGAACACGATCGGCATAGTTCACGCCTCCTCTGGTCTCGTGACCGATGAGACCGTTGAGACTACCATGGGGAAGTATGCCGATGTCTTACAGGTGACCAATGATCTCAAGTTCTTGAGGGAAGTGCTGAGTGCGATCATGGGGATTCAGGACTCAGATCTCCTGCGGGAAGTTGTGAAGCTTTACCAAGACACAATGAACGAAGAGCCTAGATTTGAAGTAACCGAGAGGGTTAAGGATGCCATAAGGACATTTGAGGACGTGGTATCCGCGTATGCAGGGAAGAGGAATAGGCTTCACCTCATAGCTTACCTCCTGAAGAGGAGGGCCGATTACCAGGAGTTAAAGAAGCAAAACGTCGTCGACGCGATAGAGATCATTCTAAGAAGGGTAGCCAACTCAGATGACGTCCTTAAGGCCAGTCTACCCGTCCTCGATGTCATGTTTCTTCTAAAAACCTTGAGGAGTGGTATGCAATGATCTTCCGTGTCTGGATCAAAAACCTAAGTTCGCTCACCATAGGCGGTTCAACTGATCTAGGGGAAGTTGATATACCCATGAACAGGTTCCAGTTCCCCGGTTCCTCCTTGAAGGGTGCCATGAGATCTTCGCTTCACAGGGCTATTCTAGAGTGGGGTGAAGAGCTGGAAAAGATGGGGTACAAGCTCACGTCCTGTGGCGAGATTGACCCTGATTTCATTGAGAAGGCCCATCAAGAGAGGCCATGCGATGTATGTTCGCTTTTCGGTAGGCCATCTCTTGGCGTTGAGGGTAGAAGCAAGGTCACGGTGATCCGCGATGAAGAACAGGAAAAGAAGGTGTACAAGTTGACTAGGGTAGGGATAGACAGGAAAACTAGGGTTAAAAGGAATGCAGCTCTCTTCTCGCAGGAGGTCTTCAAGCCTGGTGAGGTCTTCAGCTTCAGGGTAGAGGTCAGCGACGATCCAAGGGAACTTTCGTTGGTTTTACTTTCACTTCTCTACCTAAGATACTGGAGGCTTGGGAGGAGCGGAATGGTTGACGTAAAGGTGGAGAACCCGTGCAGGGGGCAGTGCGACGAACTTGGGAATAAGCTAGCCAATAGGTTGGAGGAGTGGGAGGTGGAAGAATGAGGTTAAACCTGTTCCAGGTTAGGATCGGTTACGCGACCGTGAGCTCTAGAAGGATAGAGCACTATTACTTCTCGGAGAAGGACTTCATCCCGTCCACGACAGTGAGGGGAGCCTTCCTAAACCAATTGGTGAGGGATAGGGGTCTTGAGGAGCTTGAACGATACTTTTTCTCTCCTGGCTACCCCATCTACGGGAGACCTTCTGGACCCATACATCCGCTGGCACCGGCACTCGGAAGGAAGAGGAATGAGTACGTTGAGCTGCCAGGGATCCTGCAGAGGTGGGGGAAGGAGGACTACGGAAAATTGTTGGCCGAGATTGTAGGTGGATCAGGGCAGGAGAGGATTAGGCCAAAGCCGAAGACGGGAGATATCGTGGTCCCGAAGTCGTCCGGTAAGGTTAACTTCTTCTCACGGATCTCACTGGACACATTCATCCAGGACAACGTCGCAATAGGGAAGGGCTCCGGATCCAGTAAGACAGGGATGCTCTTCTCCTACGAGGTCAAGGACTACGGAGACGTTTGGGTGATTTCAAATCTCGACGTTGAGGTTACCGAAATTCACGTGGGAAGGGGTTGGACCAGGGGACTCGGCACAGGCAAGGTGGTGAAGAGGGGAGAGGTGGACCTCGACCTCCCTGGACCTGGTGATGTGGGATACTGCCTCACGCCATGCGTTCCCTCCCTTCTAGGAAGGGAGTTCTTCTCGGCTGAGGAGGTGAGGGGGACAACTGACATCTACATGAGTTGGTACACCTGGGGGAAGAGGGCAGGGCTTAGGCCGTCTTTCAAGGTGGTACGCGAAGGATCAATTGTGAGGGTGAAGGATGTGGATCAAGACAGGCTCATGGAACTCTGGCCAGCTGGCCTAAACATGATGGTGAAGGTACCTGATATGGCAAGCCTTCTCGAGAAGGTTGAGAGGGGACTTGGGGTGAGAACATGATAGTCCACGATCTAGTCTTCAGATTGGAGGAGGTTAGGATAGGGACGACCTCGCTTGGGAACGAGCTAGAGGCCCTCAAATACGGGGATACCTACGTCATCCCCTTCTCGACATGGAAGGGGGCCTTTAGGTCAACGACCGAGGCCATAGTGGAACAGCCAGATTCTCAGAACGTCATAAACTTGTTGATGGATAAAGTCAACGCTGCAATTGACAAGGCCGAGGAGTGGAACCCCGTGGTCGCGCGAAGGGTCTTCTGGGAGATTGCAAAGGAGGTGAAAGGGTTGAACTACCCCGAGATCGAGGGCCTTGACAGGGTCCTCAAGGACGTACTTAACCCTGAGGCTACCAGGGACGACACCAAGAGACTCGTCAAGGAAATCATCAGGTCCTACCTATCCCCCGTGGATAGGTTGTATGGGGGTCCAGGTCCTGACGCTGAGGTGAGGGAATTCGGGTTCGCGGGGGCACTCATCTTCTCGGACTCGGTGATGAGGGGAGCGGAGAGAGGAATGGTAACCAAGACCTCAATAGACAGGAGAACTAGGAAGGTTGCAGAACACATGCTGTTCACTGAGGAGGTTGTCTATCCTAAATCGGTTAGGGTTAGGGTGATACTTCACAGGGTTCCAGACTTCGCCTTGAAAGCCTGGGTAAATACCTTGAGGTTCCTAGCTGAGGTTGGGCTTGGGCTCGGGTCAGGGAAGTCGAGGAGGTCTTGGGCAACCCTGGACCCAGGAGACAGTAAAGTGGCTGAGGCATCGTTGAACCAAATACTCGAGGGGCAAAAGTGGAAATCCCTGGGGGAGTGGCTTAAGGGTCGTCCCTAGTCTTAAGCAGACTTTTATTTAAATTTCCTTTTAGAGGAGAGAGAAGACCCCTTACCCTAGCTAATTTGTGGTTTTTCGGTTTAGAGATCGGGGAGCGGACAATATCGCGCTAACAAGTAGATACTTTCATAACGCTCACGGGAGCAAACGAAGCGATCTCACCTTGACGCGTGACCCTGTCTCGGAAAAACGCCTACACACTGGCGTGGAGACCTCCTGAATCTGACATCTATGTTTTCAACAACTTCTTCCCATCCTCCCTTTCTATTACCAGGTCGGCCATTATACCCATGACTCCTTATTACCCATGAGATAGGGAAAGGGTACATAGATTTCTAGTTCTCGCTTTATGGACGGGATGGCGTTGGCCACTGCCACCTTCACGTCAGCTACCTTGAAGGGGGATTCGTGGTTCAGGACCACTCCCCCCACCTGCCATACTCCAGCTTCTCTAAACAAATGATAATCTAGTTAATAATATTCCGTTAATTTTCTATAAGTTAAGGTTTATGCTTTAATCAAGATTTAAGATGCTAGATAATACCTGATTCTCCCACGATCTGAAGGTGAAGAAAGCGTATAATACAAGTGGTAGATACAGGAACAACCCTGAGATTGTAAATACTAAAAACCTTTAATTGATTTTATTTCTCACATTTCCCAAACTATTTCTGGGTAGATGAGCCCACTGTGGGAGGTCCACCACGAAAGTGTTGCCCCTGAAGTGCCTCGAGGACCTTCGCGTAATTAAGGTCTGGTCTTAGGGTTTTTACAACTGTCCTATAATCAGTGTTCAAGGACGGGTTCGGGGACTTCTCTATGACGACCACGGTCTCCCCGTTCACCCTGATCTCGGGGTTCCTCCCCTTGAACTGAAGCTTACCAAGGCACTCGAGATAGGTCCCCCAGTCTCCCTTATCCTCCCTCCTCCCCTCAAGTATCACGGTATCTGCGTGGGCACTGGCCTTATTCCCCAACTCCCTGTCCCCGGTCACGAAAACGACCTTCTCGTCCACGTACATCTTCATGAATCTTAGTTCCTCAAGCAGTCTCTTGTCCCCATAATTCCCCTGAGTAGATCTAGGTGGTACCCTGTGAATTTGATAATAGCTCTCGAGGCCAAGGATAAACCTTGGAAGACGGGGATCCTTTGAACTATTCTCTATCTTCCCAAGGAGCTCGTCGTGAACCCGACTCGACGGAATTAACCTGAGTTCCCTTCCCCTCCTCGCCAGTTCACCCAACCTGTTCCCAAGGTTAATGTAAACGTTGGTATCGGCAACTATCAGGCCCTCCTCCGCCTTCTTGCTCACAAGATCCTCGCTCGAGAACCTCACGAAACCTGATCTCCTTTTACAAACTTCGTCGTCCTCAACATCCTCGACCGAGGGTTCTATCTCAACTTTTCCGTGAAGTGAGAGTATGTTGTAGAGCGCAGTGAGTGACTCCCTCGTGAGTGAGGATCTGCTGTCAGCCTTTTTAACGGGAGGAGGGTCCAGTTTGACGGACCCGCCTGTCCTCAGGTCAAGTAACTTGAGATGATTGAAGGGAACGTATCCAAAGATCCTGTAACCCTCGGACTCATACTTGATATAGGCATATCTTACCTCCTTTGCCTTCGCGTAGTTAGCTGAGGCGAGGGCCATGATCTTCCTACCAGGGGTCACGTCGAGGACGTCTATCTCCTCGGAGCTCATGTGGTTTCTCCAGGCCTCTAGGTCTTCGCCAACCTGGATCTCCTTGATCTGCGGAGAAAGGGACAGGAGATTGAGGGCCTCTTGCAGGCCTTGGAACTCATGCTTGGTTGAGTCTTCCCTATAAATCCTGATCTCGTCGGGCTTAACTCCTGCGAACACCTCAGTCATCACCGCGTTAATCGTGGTGACGGACTTGTCTGAGCCCAGGGTTCCGAGTATCATGGGGAGAAGATGGTGGGATAGATTTTAAAGATGATCTGGTTTAGGGGCCTGGTTAGATCCAGGTGGACACAAGTTTAGCGCTGTTTATGACGTGACAGCTTGTGGCGTAAACCAGTTAGATCCCTTTCAATTCCCGACTTGTACCGCGTACCTACACTTAACTCGAGTCATGAACATTCAGCTAGGATAACGCTAGTTCACCAGTCGGCGCAAAATCTAGGATCCATTTCTAGGTACTGGACACTTGACCCAGAGATGCAGGAAGATCCTCTGTCCCTTGAAGAGCTCCACTCGGTCACCTGATAGCCCGTGGGTGAACCAAGGGAACTCGTGTTGATCACGCATACCAGGAATAGTTTGACGGGAAGCGGTGTGGGAGACCCAAGTGACTCAATTCTCTTCATTTGAGGAATAGTCGTCGATAACGAAACGCTTCGCACACGGTAAGAGTGTCTAGTTTACTTCAACCTGGGACAAATTTATCCGTGCTCAACCTGTTTCAGGATGAGGTAACCTGACACGTGATGCGTTGAGGGTAGGTAACTTCCTAGGTATCGTCCCCGAGAGGAGAAGAAGTGAATCGGGATCTTTGCCTTGCTCAGAAATGAAAGGAACCTCTTGTTGAGGTTAACCTCCCCCAGGACGTAGATTGACTCAACCTCAGTGTAGGGCACGTATCTAGTGCCGTCATTCGTGATAAAGGCTATGGTGTTCGACTTCCTCTTGAGGGTTCTCGAGGAAGTGATAAAAATCCTCTTCATGTGATGAATGGTGCTGGATCAAATAAATATCCATGTGGCGGGCAATTCCAGATAAAGATTAAAGCCTAGCCTCGCTTTTCCGTGTGATGAGGATCTGCATGTCGTTCCTCGTGAGGGGGACCGTCCCTGTTCACTACAACTACCTAATTCAATCTGCGATCTACCATCGACTTCCCACGAGGTTGTCGAGGGCCCTACACAACAAAGGAGTAGTTGAGGGTCCCAGGAGGTTCAAGATGTTCACGTTCTCGAGACTCTACGGCGACTTCACGAGGAGTGATGAGGGCCTAGTTTACAGGGATAGGGCCTACCTCTGCTTCTCGTCTCCCCTGGAGAGGGTGGTGATGGAGGTGTACAGGTCCTTCCTGAGGGATCCAGTCCTGAGGCTAGGGGGGAGCGAGTTAAACCTCGAGGTAATGAACGTGGTTGAACCACCGGAGCTGGGGAGCAAAACCGTGGTCTACACCTTGTCACCGATAGCCGTTTACAGGAAGAGTGAAGTTGGGACGAGATATTACTCACCGTACGAGAAGGAGTGGGAGCTCTTGATCAGCCTAAACTCCCTGAGGAAGTACCACGCCTTGAGGAGGAGGTATCTCAAGACTGGCCTCGTGGTGAGGCCGTTGAAAGCTGGGCTAAGTCGGGTTAAGTACAAGGACAACGTTGTGTTTGCCTGGAGGGGGGGAATTCGAGATGAGGGGACCAAAGTCCCTGCAGATGGTGGTTTATGAGGCTGGATTGGGGAGCAAGAACAGTCAGGGTTTCGGAATGATCGAGGTTAAGGGGAGGAAATTGAGGGAGTTGATCTCGGTGGAGTGACGTGTATTGCAGGGGTTGGGTGGAGAGGTGTGGAGTACGTGGGGGGTGTTCAAGGCTGAACCTGAAAACCTAGGGGCTCGTTGAGGTGCAAGTTTGGTTATTCTTCAGATAGCGGTAGGTCGAACTGAATAGCTCTGATCACAAACTAGGTACTTCGTGAAGAGCCGGGACATCGAAGGATCTATCAAGGTGAAAACTATTTCCTCAGCATCTACGTTTGAAACCTTTATGTAAAAGAGTTGCCCCTCCACCTTGTCCATGAGACACATGAATTAAAACACTGGAACCTCCGTGAAATAGGTGACCCATGGGTGGGCCTGTTATCTTCAAGTTTTTACCTCGGGAGGATCTACGGACAAGGAAGCAAAGGACGCATAACAAAATGTGATAGTTTCAAAACGCTGGAGGGTCCGTATAAGCGGGGGCCTAATCAAGAGTTTTCCCGGGCCCGGCAGCTGTTGGCAGAGAGTTAGACCGGGGGCCCCATCACCTATTTAGACTTCCAAAAAATAAGCCTTGATGCCAGGCTCTCCAATGACTAGTTATCCTATTAATCTCTCTAGGGTTTTAAACCTTGAGGATCACTACAGACTTATTGATAGACTTCGAGATATTATTGTTTTAACTTTGCTTTATTAATCTCTAAAGAATGCTAGAAACTAGTTCGCTAGGAAGTGAACATAACTGGGAAAACCGAGCACAGGGAAAACTAGTAAGCTTATTTTGGTAGGAAGAGGAGTTAAATAGGGATCTAGGCTCAGCTTCTAAAGCTACCCTTGATGGGTCGGCCCAGGTAATTCATCACCTGAGCCCATTCTCTAGTTTAACTAAAAGCATGTTTCAAACCCTCGAAGGATGTCTACAAACGACACGTCTACACCCCCCCCCCGGTCGTGAGTGTGGGAAGCGGGGATCCCATTTCAAACCCTCCAAGGATGTCTACAAACTGGGGTCCATTGTGATGAAGATTTCGGAGAAATTGAAGAGTTTCAAACCCTCGAAGGATCTCTACAAACTCCCCTGTTACGACTGAACCAATACTTGATTGCACGTGTTTCAAACCCTCGAAGGATCTCTACAAACCTCTACACACTAAGAGTAGCTGAGACCATAAAAACCAAGTTTCAAACCCTCGAAGGATCTCTACAAACACATCATAGCCATGTCACCGAACGGAACTCTGAGGTACTTGTTTCAAACCCTCGAAGGATCTCTACAAGCATTCAACTAGTGGCGTCTCCTGAAGGGCAACTATTGTTTCAAACCCTCGAAGGATCTCTACAAGAAGGGCTATTCTGCGTACGCTTCCCACCTCTGGAGGCAGTTTCAAACCCTCATAGGATCTCTACAAACCGCTCTTATTTGTTATTGATAGCCAGCCCTAAAAAACCTTACCCTAGTATAGATGATAGAACTTGAGCGGGTCCATCCTCGTCCTTGAGAGCACGTCGTGAACCTGCTCAACAATACTAATGTAGGGAAGAGCATAGATCAACCTCGACTTCCCCATCTTGAGTGCAGTTAGAACGCCGGACAGCGTCTTCCCCGATCCGCTCGGGGCAATCAAGGTTACCGTCCGGCTAACCGGAGTAGACGAGACAAGGGAGTTGAGCTTCTCCCTGATCCCAGCCATCCTATCGTTACTCTTGATCGAGGATATGAACTCGGTAATCAGTGAGGGTGAAGGGGGATTCTGGGGAAGAAAGGATGTGTCACTGGCGCTATGCTTGTCTGAGTCTATGAGACATGAGAACAGTAGCAGGCCTCCCAGATATCTCTCCCAGGCCTTTGACTGATCTGCCTTGAGCTCCTCCTCGAGGTGAAGCAGATCGGAAGCGTACTCCTCGAGGGTGGAGTTCAGATCTTGCTCCAGGAATCCCTCGACATGCGAGTGATACCTAATATTTGACATATTCTCTAGGATCCTGTCCATCCTCTTGTATAGATCCTGAAATTGGGGTCCAAGGACACCTGGATCATCCAACTTGTTCATGGCCCATCTCTTGACAGTCTCAATCCCCTTGAGATGGCCGTGATGAGATCTCACCGCTAGTGAGACGAGGATAGGAAGTTCTAGGGAAGATAGTGCCCTCTTGGCGACGTAATATGCGATGAGGGAAGATATCTCAGCGTGACTGGATCGCGGATCCTTACCTCCACGAAGATGTTTCTGAAAGAAGGTCGTGTACTTACCAACGTCGTGGTATGCCCCAGCAATATAGGCTGGGTCGGAGAGCTCCGGACGACTCCCTGAGATGAGCGAAGATGCAGTGGTTCCTACCTCATTAAGGTGGTCCGCGAGGCGCTTGTTGGGATGAGAACATAGATCGTCCGGTGAACATTCCATGGGAAGAGTTAGGGTTAAGGTTAAAAAAGATTATTTTATAGCAGTAATAATTTTCCTATTGAAAAATCGGCAGTGAAAGGGAAGAAGAAAATATATAGAGATAACAATATTATTTTGTACGTGGGTTCACCTCGGCGGTGAAAGGGAAGTTGAGGGTGGTTGATCACTGCCGAATTTGGGGTAAGGTTTTTTAGGGCTGGTTACTAGTAGTAATAATAGCGTTTGTAGAGATCCTTTGAGGGTTTGAAACAAATAGTACTGACTTGATACGGCTAGGTGATAATAGCGTTTGTAGAGATCCTTTGAGGGTTTGAAACGCAAAGGCCTTTCCCACACTCTCCAAGGGAGTATGAAGTTTATAGAGATCCTTTGAGGGTTTGAAACCTTACGTCTTGAAAGTACTCGATTATCAATTTAACAGGTTTGTAGAGATCCTTTGAGGGTTTGAAACGCGTCAATTCTCTAAAAAGAAAAGGCTAGCGTGAAGGGGACTTGTAGTGATCCTTTGAGGGTTTGAAACTAAGTGAACCATGGGTATTCCCCCTCCGGGGGAACTTCGACTTGTAGTGATCCTTTGAGGGTTTGAAACTCGGAAAGAACATATACATCCTCCCCGTGGTTCCCGGGTTTGTAGTGATCCTTTGAGGGTTTGAAACGTGTTTGTCCCCATCTTTTGATGGGGCAGCTGCTCCTCTTTGTAGAGATCCTTTGAGGGTTTGAAACTATACTTTGGAAAATCAGTATATCTCTTGTATCTTCTGTTTGTAGTGATCCTTTGAGGGTTTGAAACTCGATAGCGAACCTGATAACTTCGCTTCTATTCAGTCTGTTTGTAGTGATCCTTTGAGGGTTTGAAACATAGACGTATCGACCCGCCGTATAGCATCAAGAAGATAGTTTGTAGTGATCCTTTGAGGGTTTGAAACTACACGACGCGATCACACTCACATGCCCGCGTGTCGCCGTTGTTTGTAGTGATCCTTTGAGGGTTTGAAACATAACTCTATACGCTCTCACACGGCTGAGGTCGAGGAGCTTGTAGTGATCCTTTGAGGGTTTGAAACCCACCTTCACCCTCGCCTTACGGCCCTTTTCCTTCCTCAGTTTGTAGAGATCCTTTGAGGGTTTGAAATACAACCCCCTATGTCAAGCACCGTGTCCATTTCAACCTTTAACCTCTTATTTTCCTGGAATAAACGGAACTAGGTGACTGAGCAAGAGAAAGGAATGATAATGCTTATTTTGGTAGAGACGAATTTCGTGAGGGGGCCTTAGACTGAGTCTCCTCAATGATGGGTCGGGACAGGGTCAAGTCATCACCGGACCCCCGCTTTTCAATTTTGACTCTCGTTTGTGGAGATCCTCTAAAGGTCTGAAACTGGGGTTTGGTCGAATTAGTCCCATATGGTAGTTTCAGTTGTAAAGATGCCTTGAGGGTTCAAAACTCGGATCTTCTCCCTACATGACGTATTCCTGTGACCTTTTCAATCCACCTCACCTCCAATTTGCTGGAATATAGGGAACTAGGGGGACTGAGCATGAGATAGGAATGGTGTCAAACTTATTACGTAAAGGAGGTGATAAAGGGTGGAGGGCCTAAGCTCATAACAAGTCCGATATGGCTCCATGTGTCAGCCGTTCATCATAGGCCCTCTCTCTAATTCTGTCTCTTTCATTATTGTTTATGGAGATCATTTGACGGTTTGAAACTCGGATCTTGTCTCCATGTGGCATAGGCCAATTACCATTTTAATCTTCAACCCCTCATTTTACTAAGGAAATGGAACTAGAGGGTTGAGCTGAAGAAAGGAGTAGCGTCAAACTCATTGCGTTAAGGAAAGATGAGAAACAGCCCCAGTTCGTAACAAGTTAGTCATGGATCCGTGCCTCGGTGTCCATCACTCTCAGTCTGTCTCTAAAGATCTTGAGGCCTGAAACTAGGACGAATTCCCGAACATTATGTAGGCTATTTGTATTAACTCTCTTCACTCTTCATATGAAGTAACCTTTACCTGGCCTTCAGGTGGAGACTCAAGATTCCGACATATCCCCTCAACAATACCCCTAGTGTAGTCGGCATCTAAGCCTCTGACTTAACCCAGGTAAGAACGGCCACTCTCTCAACTTTGAGACAGTCACAAAAAGGTTTATTTTGTTGCGGGTACCAGCAATTTGCGGGTACCAGCAAATGTTCGTGTACGGAGTTCCCACCACCAACCCTTTCGGTAGGGAGAGGGAGATTAGGATCGTGAGCAACTTCCTGAGGAGTGGTCAACCCGTGGGGCTAATGGGAGTTAGAAGGGTTGGTAAAACGTCGCTCCTCCTGGCTTCCCTGCGTCAAGCTTCCTTGCCCTACATTTACCTCTCCGCCGAGGAGTTCACCTCCGGGAAGTCCTTCGATTTCCACTCCTTCATCTCGGGTTACGTGGTCTCCGTGACCTCAACCCTTTACTCGCTGGCAGGCTACAGGGTGTTAACGGAGAAGGGTAGATCATGGCTGAGGCAACTGAGGGACCTCGTGGGGGCAATCAAGGTGACTTTCAACATACCAGAGGTCTCAGCGACGCTCGACGTTACCCTGGAAAAGGTTGAGAGGAGGAAGAGGTTAGAGGAGGAACTCCCCAGGATTGTGGACTTGCCACAGATCATGGCTGAGAAGTTTGGAGTGCCCAGGGTTGTGATAGCGGTCGACGAGTTTCAGTACTTGAACTTGGCAAAGCAGTCAATGCCCAACATCTTCCACGTTTTAAGGAGTAGGTGGCAGTTCCACACCAGGGTTTCCTACGTTATATCCGGTTCGCTCATTGGAATGATGAACGAGTTGCTCAATTCCAGGGATCAGCCCTTCTACCAATTTTTCTACTTGATGAAGGTGGGACCTCTGCCCCCTGACGTTAGCAGGGATTTCCTGAGGAGGGGTTTCGAGCACTACGGAGTTCGAGTTGGGGAGGAGGAAATTGATAGGGTGGTGGACTACGTTGACGGTTTACCAGCGTGGTTGAACCTTGTGGGTCTCAAGGTCGTGAGTGAGGGGAAGAGCGTGAACCAGGTGCTCGACACGCTTACGCAGGACATCAACGTGGTCAATGCGATCGAGGGAGACTTGAGGAAGCTGTCCCCAGGGGCCAGGAGCGTTCTCAAGAGGTTGGCGATGCTAGGTGGTCAGGGAAGGCCCAGGGACCTAGGGGACGATAGGTGGGGGGTCGTGAGGGCCCTACAGCAACTCATACGCTACGGAATCGTTGAGAGAGAGGATGAGGGAAACTACAGAATAGTAGACCCTCTGCTTGTCCATTACTTGAGAGGCAATTAGTCCCCAAGCGGATTGAGGATGGGCAAGACAGGAACTTCCACGAAGAGAGACCGCATCTACTGAGGATGGGTTTAACTCTCGTTTGAAACACTTCACACAAAACGTGATCACAAAAAACGCGATCAACTCCTCCTTAACGAGTCACCGAAAATATACCCCAGCATACCCAACACGAAGGCTAACACCGCTGTGAGCAAGAGTGGGGTTAGAGATGGTAAACCGGCAATACTTGCGAAGATGTAGGACTGTGCCAGACCTCCCGGGTTCGACAGTGCCACAATCAATACCCCTAGCACTGAAGCTAATCCCTGATATAGGCTCCTCACTCCCCCACTCACGACCCCTAGAACTATCGCCACCACAGCTAGGAGATACCAGTAGCCTAGGAATGAGACCAAGATGCTCAACACGAACTGAACTATGGGAGCCCACTTCACGGTTCAATTCCCTCCTGGTACAGATAAAGGAACTGCGGTGGGACGTTGCTGGGTATTAACGTGTAGTATACCCCGTCATTCCAAGGCTCGAAGGTGTTGGAATAGTAAGGACTAACCGGGTTCTCCGTGACTCCCCCTGGGTAGATTCCCTGACCGTCCAGGGGATCCGACATGTTCACGACCAATCTCCATGAAGGTCCAAAACTCGAAACCAGTCCGTAGGAGGCATCCACGGTGTTGCCATCTCCAGAGGCAGGCAACTCCACCGTGTTCAGTGCCTGTATACCGAAGAAACTTGATAGAACTCTCTTGTGAAGGTTGCCCCACTCCCACGCTGACGAGAAGTTACCAAGGGTTGAGGTCAAGTTCTTCACGGTCTCAAGGTAGGCCTGAACCATGTCGTAAGACGCGTTCCCCCGGACCTTAGTTATGGGATTGGAGAACCAGGTTATGTTGGGGTAGTTCACTGTCCAATTCTCTAGATCCTCCACGAGAGGACCGTGATAGTAGTCGTCAGGCCCCAAGAAAAATGACACGCTTCCGAGTCCTTCGCTGGGAGTTATGTTGTAGTAGAGTAACCACGGCTTGAACACGTAGGAGATGTAGTTGATTAGCCAGAAGTAGTAGATCGTGGCTGCGGTGGAATTCGCGTACATGTCACCGTTCCACTGTGACAGGGCCTGATACTCGGGAGTGTCATTGTACCCGGCTTGAGCCAGGGCAGTAAGGAGAGGTTTAAGGAAGACGTTTGTGCTGAAGTCGTGGACGTTGAGCTGAAGTTCCTCCATCGCGGTAAGGTTGGCGGAGTGGAGTTGACTCAACACCGTGTAGATCTCATTGGCCCTCATTCCTGACTCGTAGTCCCACCCCAAGTAGAAGGGGTAGCCGGGGGACACCGTTATCTGGTTTGCTGAGAAGACGAAACCTGTAGGTGGATCGTATAGACTAGGTTGATATTGAATGGGGACGAATCCTTCCCAGTCGTACTGACCTGTCCCAGGAAGAATACCCCTCGGATCCCCCTGGGAAATGATGGGGAAGAGTCCGTAGCTGAATATCCCAATGTTTCCCCTAGAGTCGGCTACCGCCCAGTTCTGCGTAGCCACCTTGAAGTATTGCTCCGCTATGGACTGGAACTCCAGGACGGAGGTAGCCCTATCCACCCTTAGGAAGAAGGTTAACTCGTATGTAGGTTGAAGTCCTACCCAGTCCATGGCAATCGTGACGGGAGAAGTCTGTATCACTACCCCGTTCCTGGCCCTCAACACCTGAAGGTGGTATGGGGCTGACCCCTTCACGTAGATAGTTTCGTTCGTCACGGAGAAGTTGACCCATTCCCCGTTCCAGAAGTACTGTCCAGGATGTGAGGGACTTGTCTCCTCTGCGTAAAAATAGGTTTGCTGAATTTGACCGTTAGTTGCTCCCCACGCAATGTATGGGTTGTGGCCTAAAACTATTCCAGGGAATCCAGGGAACACAACACCTACCACGTTCTGTCCTGGGGACACGAGCTGGAATCCTATCCAGATCGAGGGAACGGTGGTTGAAAGGTGTGGATCGCTGGCTAGCAATCCGCTTCCGCCGGTAAGAGGAGAGTTGACCGCCCAGTCGTTGCTTCCCAAGTCCCTCAGGCTGAGAAGGAGTTGCGGTATATTAATGGCGCAATACCCAGTTCCAACGGTCAAGTTGAGGGGGAGAGTGGGTGGGTCTGGTGGACTTGCGTTAAGAGGGTAAAAGTAGCTCGGGGTGTACAGGGACAAATTGGCCACGTCTCCGCTCTCCGTGTAAATCCCTGGGTTCAGGCTATTTGGGACAATGGGATGTTGTATTCCCTCTGGATACGCTGGGTAGAAGGCCCTGACCACGTTTGGGGGCATCTTCTCTAGGGCAAAGGTGAAGTAGAGCGGGTCGAACTGGGAGGCTGTGTTCTCCCAAAGGAAGAGTTGCTGAAGAGCGAAGACGTCGGTGATGGTCCAGTTGGTTGGCCTATAACCGAGAAGCTTGAATAGGAGGGGAAGCCTAGCTGGACTTACGCTGGCTATGTAGTCGTTTATACCCTTCACGAACTCGCTCACGGCCATGTACGTGTAACTCGTGGGTGAGAGGTTGGCTACCTCCTGCTGGGCGATCTGATAGTCCCCCAGTTCCCGGAAGAATATGTCCGAGGACAGGGCACTCTTTCCAAGCACCGTGGATAGGTTCCCCGTGGCAGTTAGGAGCAGGAACTCCATCTGTGCTAGCCTATATTCCGCCTCTAGGTATCCTTGCTCGTAATACACTGCCCAGGTTTCGTTGGAGGCTATGCCTATGAAGCCGTCAGGTTCCCTATATACTGTGACCAAGGCGTGATTGTTCCCCTGGGTTAGGGTGAAGGTTGTGACTCCGGTGGAATATGATGGCTCTGTGGCCCACACTCCGGTAGACGGATTCAACAGCGAAAATAGGGGAGGTAGGGGGCCCAAGGGTAGTGATCCGAGAAGTATCACCACCACGAGGACAACTCCGGAAAGAACCAATCTTGACTTTTTCGTGTAAAAATCACCGATGTTAATGTAAATTTCTGGGTTAAATTTCTTTGGAATTGGGAGTGAAGTTCTCAGCCAAGTTGTCAAGACCGGCAATGTAACTGGTGCCTGAAGATGTCACACCTCATAACCTCAGATCGGGGTTTCGCTCACGGTCTCATCTTCGCGTTAGCCTAGATGGGACGCTGTTCGGGTTCACCCTAACCCTGAGTACCGTTGGCATCTTGGCTGACCAGCTGACTGCCTCCTCCGTTGCCCTCCTCAACTCTTCCCTGTCCCTAGCCTCCACAACCTTCACCCCAATCCCCTCGAGAACCTTCGTGTAGTCAATTGGAAAGACCTGCGTCGTGAAGGTGGTTCCATATCTCATGTTCTGGTTCATCCTTAGGAAATGCTGAACGCCGTCCTCCACGAGGACTGTCAGGAAGTTGATCCCGTTCTCTACCGCAGTGATCAACTCCTGAAAACACCCCTGAAATCCCATGTCACCTATTATGCTCACGACCTGCCTCTCTGGGACTGCAATCTTTGCCCCTATACCCGCTGGGATAGCTGAACCCATGGCGTTGAAGATCAGGGAGTTGAAGTAGGAGTTGGGCCTATACACCTGTACGTCAATAGCCATTACCTGATTTGTGCCCGCATCTGCGATCACCACCCTGTCCTCCCCTAACGCCTCGTTTAGAACCTTGGCGAGAAGGTCGTGAGTTATTCCCTCACCCTGCAGGTTGGTCTCCCTTCGCTCAACCCTGAAACTCCACCTGGGCAACTTGACCCTCTCCACCACCTCGGTTAAGAAGGCCTCGGCGCTAGCCCTCACCACGACGTCTGCCCTGAAGGAGGTGTTGAAGACTGAGGGGTCCGGATCGACGTGAAGAGTCCTAGGAAGCTTCATGCTCCACCTCCTAGTCTCGAGGTCATTGAATGAGGTTCCAATGGCGATCAGGCAGTCCCCAGGGATCTCGGCTAGGTTGAAGGTTGTGCCCGCGTAGAGAGGGTGATTCTCAGGGATGCTTCCCTTACCCCTAACCGTGGTCAGGACAGGAATTCCCAGCTTTTCCAGGTAGGGAACCAGATCGGATCTGGACGCTCCATATCCCAGGAGTAGGACGGGCTTGGAGCACTCACTCAGAAAGTTCACGGCCTCCCTCACCTCGTCCTTACTAGGGTAGACCAGACTCCTTGGAACCTTCACTCTCTCCGCCTCAGCCTCGCCCTTCTCCTCGAGGACGTCAACAGGGATCTCAACGTAGACAGGCCCCATCCTGTCCTGAAGGGCTATCCTGAAGGACTTTTCCATGACTAGGGGTACCTCCTCGGGGGAATAGATCCTGAATGACGCCTTAGTTATCTGCTTAGCTACCTCGATCTGTGCGTCGTAGTATCCAGTGTCGTGAAGTTGTCTCCTATGCCTATACCTGAACTCCTTGTTGAAGGAGATTAGGACAAGGGGTGAACCCTCGGAGAAGGCCTCTGCTAGCCCCGTCAAGGAGTTCGTGAATCCTGGACCATTCACCGAGATGAAGATCCCCACGTTTCCCTTCAGTCTGGCGTAGTAGTCGGCCATTATGGCGCCCCCGTACTCCAGTCTCGGCATGTAGTAACGAACCTCTTGTCTCTCAACCCTCTTCCTTATCTCCTCATAGAGGGAGAGGCCGTGAGTCCCAGGTATCCCGAAAACGTCCTCAACCTGGGAGGAGATCGCGTCCATCAGGAGTTCCGCAGTGGTTTTGGCCATAGAGTAATGATGGTGGAAAGTAAATTAGTTTTTATGGTGATGGGGGGAGTAGGTTCACACAAGGGGACAGTGACTGAAGACCACGCTGTAGGCGTCGGATCTACACCGAGGGTTAAGTCTAGATAAGGAGATGTCTGCCTTACCAGTTAAGAGTCGAGACCAGTTAAGAGTAGAGTTAGCGTATTTCCGATCCTGGCTTACCCTGGATTCATCCCGCACGTGTCAGGCTCAAGAACCTGGATCCACCTACCCAACCTCAAACCTTCCTTGAAATACACTCCACTATCTTCTTCACGTTGACCTCAGCAATCCTTCCAACGCTACTCCCAAGGAGTCTCTCTAGGATCCCTAGGTTTAGGTTCGCGTCCCAGACAATCCTAGTTCCTTCCCTGTCATCCACAATCTCAACGTTTATCGCGAACTTTATGTTCACGCCAGCGGACCTCCCAGTCCCAGACACGAGGATCCGTTGCCCTTCCCTAGTCAACCTGGAGTTGGCGACCACGGTCAAGGAGGAGATGTGTGGGGTCAAGTCTGAGACGTCTAACTTAAAGACTGCCCTAAACTCATCCCCCTTAACCTCATACTCCTGTATTCCGGGAAGGCACTCAGCAAACCGGGAGGGACTCGACAACAATTCCTCGACCCTCCCCCTCTCCGCTTTAATCCTTAGATCGCTCCTGAGCTCCATCTCTTCCTCCCCGCGATCGTGGATAGGACAACGTAAAGAGACGTAATGTACCTCTCCTCGTCTAGTGATCCCCTCCTAGCGAGGACCTTGCCAACCATTTCCCGCATGTCTGGGCTAACCCATGACGGGTCAAGGTCCAGTGGGCCTGGCAGTCGAATATCCCTTGTCTTACTCCTTTCCTTGACCCCAAGTTTTGACGCAACGAGGTCGCCTACCTTCTCGCCTAAGAGCCTCGCGGTCGTGAACTTCCCACCTATCACAGAGATCAAGCCTGGGACTTCTTCATGTTCTAGGATAAGGTAGTCCCTGCTCGCCTGCCTTCCCGAGTCAGCGTTGGCTATCAACGGCCTAACCGAGGCGTAAACCCTGGATACCTTCGCCTGAGCTAAACCGGGCACTAGTTTCACTCCTTCCCTCAACAGGAGGTTGACCTCCTCGTCGGCGATTGAGAAGTTGTCAGGATCATCCACGACAGTAGCCGTGGTTCCTAGAATTGAGGCCTCACCGTAAGGTACCAGGATATCCCCGTCGGAGGGTGGCCTCAACCTGTTCAGGACCATGTTATTGAGTCTTCTGTCGAACACTGCCATGATTCCAGCCGTGGGAAGGACTGGGACCTCGCCAATTCCCGCAAGTCCAGTAACCTTGAAGGACCAAGGACCTGAGGCGTTTACAATGATCTGCGACTCGATGACGTGGGTCTCCCCAGTTAGCTTGTCCAGGATCTTAACCTTAAGTTCGCTTCCCCTCTGAATCTCGACCACTTCAGCCTGCGTGAGTATCGTGGCTCCGCTCAACGAGGCCGTAAACGCGACGCTGGCCAATAAATCGTAACCGTGGATTACCTTGTCTGGAACCCACACAGCGATCCTTGTGCTGGGATTGGCGTGGGGCTCAGCCTTTAGAAGCTCACCCCTGTCCATGACCCTATGTTTAATTCCCAGGGAGTCTAACGATCTAAGAAACCTCTCAGAGAACTCCACCTCCTCTTCCGTGATTCCCAGAAAGAGGCCTCCCGTGTCCCTCACGGCATGAGGCGCGATCCTTGAGATTACCTCGTTCTCCTCGGCGCACTCCTTCGCCGATCCCGGATCCGTCACGGCATACCTAGCCCCGCTGTGGAGAAGTCCGTGGAACTTCCCAGATGTCCCTGAGCCTATATCCCCCCTTTCCACTAGGACCACCTTAACCCCCCTCAGTGCCAGGTCTAACGCGGTGAAAAGGCCGTTAGCCCCACCGCCTATAACCGTGACGGTAGCGGAATCCTTGGAACTAAACCTCTCCATTTTCCCATCCCCTAGCTTGAGAGCACGCGTATTGCCATGCGCGGATTGTCGGTGGTTATTGAGTCCACGCCAATCTCTCTAGCCTTCATTACCTCCTCCTCGGAGTTGACTGTCCAGGTTGCAACCCTATACCCTCTCCCATGGGCCATGTCCACGAGTTCCCTATCCAGAAGGCTAAACTCTGCCTGAATCCAGTTCACCCCAATCTCGTCCGCCAGTACTAGCGCATGTTTCACGTCATTACACGTTAGTAATCCCAGGGTCAATGAAGAGTCCATCTGCCTCAGTCTCGAGAGCGACTCGAGATCAAAGGATATGACCTGGGTTAAGTCCTTGGTCCCAGTCTCCTCAAGAATCTCCAGTAGCCTCTCCTCAATCCCAGGGTAGAACCTGGATCCATGCTTTACCTCAACGTAGTAGTTTACACCCTTTACCTGGGTTAGGACTTCCCTCAGGGAGGGCACCTTCACCCCTCTCCACCTCTCGGAGAATTTTTGCCCAGCGTCAAGTTGCCTCACCTCAGCCCACGTCCTCTGTGAGACGTAACCTGTTCCTGTCGTAGTCCTATCCAACTTGTCGTCGTGGATTACCACGAGCTCGCCGTCCTTCGTCATGTGGACGTCCATCTCCACGCCGAAGGCCCCAGCCTCCCTAGCCAGCAGGAAGGACGGAATCGTGTTCTCTGGTGCCTCCAGCGGGAAACCCCTATGTCCATACACTAGTGGATAATATTTCATGGTGAATATCATCTCTATCCCCATTTTAAGTCTATTGTGAAAAATCAAATGAACTTTAGGCCACCGCCACGATCTCCCTTGAGTATCCTGCTCAAGGTTATGATTGTAACCACCATGACGGGTAGTGCAGCGACGAGCGCAGCTGAGGCTACCAGCGCCCAGTTAATTGCCCTGTAATAAATCTGGGCCAGGGCGAACACGGTTACGGTCTCTGCGCCCTCTGGCGGGAAGGACCAATTGTAGGGAGTCTGTGTGAGGATAAGTGGGTAGAAGAGCAGGTGCCAGTTCAGAATGAAGGAGAGGAGAAAGACCGAGAAAACTGAGGTCCTCGAGAGAGGCATAACTACCCTTAACAACTTCCGCCTGATCTGAAAGACCTCTGCTACGTCATCGTAGGCCCTTGGGAAGGATAGGTAGTTATTGTGGAAGAGCCAAACGGCGTAGGTTGCGGTGAATATGGGAGTTGAGATGATGAGTGCCCACCACGTATTCATGAGGTTCGTGGACGAGAAGAAGATGAATAGGGGGATGATGTAGGACGCTGAGGGGAGGGAGTAAAGGTAGATCGAGACTGGGAGGATCCATCTCCCCTTCCCGCGGGAAATTTCATATCCTGATGGAAAGGACACGAATATGGTCAGGAGGGAGGCGAGAACGGCCACGACGACGCTCGACATGATGTAGGGAATAGACTGATCCAGCGTGGAGATGAAATACTTCGTGGTTAAGCCCGCCGGGATAATCACGGGAGGAGACCTAAAATCTAGGGAGGAATGCCTAAACGCGACCAGTCCCATCCAATACACAGGAAACACTAGGAAGAATAGTGAAATTCCAAGTATCACGTACATGAGGGGCTTGAACACCCTGTCCGGTATCCTGAGCGAGAGGGAGATGAAACCTGACCTCTTGCTCCTTGAAATCAGAAGGATTAGGATTGCGGGGATACTGGCCATAACGCTCAGGAGCGCAGCAACGAGGGCTCCACCGGAGAAGTTGCCGAGGTCTATGATCTCGTAGTACACGAGGAGAGGGAGAGTTGTGGTCGCGAATCCTGGACCGCCCTCCGTCAACGCATATGGGATGTCAAAGTTTCCCAGTGCTGAGAGGAAAGCTAGGAGGAACGCCAACCAGAAGGCCTTTCCCACCATTGGGACAGCTATCTTCCCGTAATACTCGGAGAGAGACAAGTTGTCCAGGAGGGCGTTCTCCTTCACGTAACTTGGAATTGACCTCAACGCGGTAAGCGTTATGAGGAAGGTGAGCGGGATGGTTGACCAAATGCTCACCATGGTCACGCCATAGATCGCGAGAGATGGGATATTCAGGGGATCAAAGTTTAGGTGAAAGAGGTAGGAGAACCAACCGTAGTTCGCGTAAAGGCTTATGGACCACACGAGGGCTGCTGACGTGAAGGGTAAGGTGTAGGGTAGCATGATCAGGAGGGACACGATCAGCTTGCCCCTAGGTAAGATGTCCACAGCCACGGCAAGGATGAGCCCAGCTAGGGCCGAGATTATCGCCGTTAACCCGGCATAAATCACGGTATTCCAGAAAACCTCCGAGATTGGTAGTGTACTCAAGGAGCTCAAGGACTGTGAAAGGTTAAGGCCAAAATAGACGAAGGTGTAGAGGAAGGGGACTATCCCCAAGGCAACTATGTATCCAAGGTAGGGGATCGAGTACTTCATCCTAACTCCCCAGGACCTTATACCTAGTGATTGCGAACTCCACTTCCTCACCAATTCTAGGTCTCACCTTGGACAGTGCCCTCAACTTGTCCCCATTTACGGAGAGGTGAACCATGTAGGAGTTTCCTGCAAACTCAACGTTCCTAACCACGCCCTTATACGGACCTTTACCTAGGTCCACGTGCTCTGGAAGGACACCAACCTTTCCGCTCTCCTTGACGAGGCCTCCGTCAACCACTGACATCCCAAAGAAGGTTGCTACATCCACGCAGTTGGGATTGAGGTAAATGTCCTCTGGGTGGCCGACCTGGCGGAGCTCCCCGTTGAGCATAACCCCTATCCTGTCGGCGAGAGCCATGGCCTCCGTCTGATCGTGGGTCACGTAGATCGTGGTAATTGATTCCTCCCTCTGGATCTCCTTGATGAGATCCCTAGCTGCTACCCTCTTGGGGACGTCAATGTTGGAGAGGGGTTCGTCCATGAGAAAGACCTTAGGCCTCTTCACCAGCGCCCTAGCTAGGGCAACCCTCTGCTGTTGTCCTCCCGAGAGCTCAGCCGGATACCTTTCAAGGAGGTGGTGAATGTCAAGTCTCTTGGAAATTTCATTTATTCTCTCATCTCTTTCTCCTTTATCTAGATTTTCGATAGGTTGGGACAGATTCTCATACACAGTCTTATGCGGATATAAAGCGAAATTTTGGAAAACCATGGCTACGTTCCTCCTCCCAGGAGGTAGGTGGTGAACCCTCTCGTTATCTATGAGGATTTCCCCCTCATCGATTCTCTCAAGTCCAGCAATGGAACGTAAAATAGTTGTTTTTCCGGAACCTGATGTTCCGAGAAGGACAAAAAACTCTCCCTTTTCTACCTTCAGGTTAACTCCCTTTACTGCCTGTACCTTACCGTACCTCTTTGAGACCTGCCTCAGCTCAACGCTCACTTAGATCCCCTAACCATAGTAGGACTTGAGATACTGCATCCACTGCGAGGCTATGGTGTTCAGGACCTGCTGTGGGTTGTTCACCTGACCCTCTAGGTAGAGTAGGACCTCGTTATTGAAGGTGGGAAGGAGTTGCTCGTATGTCGGAGGAATGATGGGTCCGACGTCCCATCCCTCCTCGGCTATGGTGGGCATCACTGTTAACCACTGCCTCTCATATGAGGGGAGAGACGTGTTAGACAACAGGATATTGTAGGCCTCCTTAGAGATTGGGAATATCTCGTACATGTAGAAGAGCTTCGCCTGAACCTGTGGCGAGACCAGGAACTGCAGGAATTCTAGGGCCAACTGCTGATGCTGAGAGTACTTGCTTATTCCCACAAAGTCAGAACCGGCAACGGCGTAACCACCTGGTAAGGGGGCGTATGCAAGTTGCTCCAACTGGCTCTGATTCAGGCCTCCGAGGGGTCCTGGCCACGATATCATACCTGGGGATTGAGGAAGGTAGTTGATGATGTTGTCGTAGGTTATCTGAACCTGAGATGGCGGAATCATGTAGGAGACTAGTTGCTTATACACCTCAAGGGCCTGAACACCGGCGGTGGAGTTAATGGAGGGTAATGGGAAGTTGTAGCCGGGAAGGATCTTACCCTGGAAGTATACCTGAAACTCAGGAAGGCCTGAGATGAGTCCGTCATTTAGGCTCGAGTTCCTCGCGTAGTAGTATCCAAAGATCACCAGGTAGGAGTTCCATATGTTGTGGGAGGTGTCGTCAGGTAACAGGATTCCGTACTTGGTCACGTGATGCGAGGTGAGGAACTGGTCCACGTCTATGACCACGGTCCAGTTCTGCCAGGTTTGGGGTGAGAAGTTCATGTGATACTCGTTGTAGAACTCGTTCTGTAGGGTCTTGTTGTCAAAGATTGTGGTGTTGTAAACCAGGGTGTCAACACAGGTCGCGTAAGCTATACCTGCGGTTATGTTCTGATGGGTTGTGTAGTTGTAGACTATCCCCGCATACGTCTCCTGGGGCATTATTAGGTCGGAGGTGTTAAAGTCCTGCGTAAGGTTTAAGGGAACTAGATAGGGGGCAATCAGGGCCGACGACGTTGGAGTGTATGACATTATATCAAATTGGGAGGAGTGGGCCTTGAGGTAAGTTAACTCTACGCTGATGTATTGGCTGAAGGGATATGTATACACGTTAACCTTGACGCCCGGATGCTGTTGCTCAAACAGCTTACCGGCCTCGGTAATGTAATCTCCGCATATACCTGACCAGGCAATAATGTTTAGCGTGGTTGCGTTACCCGTGTTTCCACCACTGGAAGTGCTGGAGGTTGAAGTCGTAGTCCCGTTGCTCGATGACCCGCCTGAACCGGAGTTCGTCGGGGTCTGAGGTGTGGAGCTCGGCCTGCTAAGCATCATGTATCCAGCAATTGCTGCTATCACAATCACGACCACCGCAATCACGGCGATCATGGTTGTGGAAATCCCAAGTCTACTTTTGCGACCAAATTCACGACCGTTCTTGCTTACCATTTAACATCTGAGTACGGTGTCCAAGGTACAATATTTAAAAACTATGATTATATTATATATATTGATATATATCCTATATAGTTCACTAGATACTATGTATTCTATATAGTTAAGAGTGGTGGGGAGTGACTGGCCAAACAGAGTAGGGGACACATCACTTGACTACTAGAACTGAACAACCTGAAGTCCCCTCTAATAGTCAATCTTCTCACGCGACGGATAGATTTAAAGGGTACTCGACCCCTGAGTCGTTGTGGATAAGGACGAGTCAGGACTAGCAAAGGACGCCATAGGGCTCTGGGGACTTGTTTTCTACTCTATATCAGTGATTTTGCCCGGGGGAGCCTTTGCCATAACCGGGGCTGCAGCCATTATTTACGGTGGGTACTCGGCTCCGCTCGCCTTCATTCTCGGAGGGTTGGCCGTGTTCCTATCTGTGATCCCTGTCTACTTCTTTAGTCAGTACATCTCCAGCGCTGGGGGTTATTACAAGTACATTGAAAGCTCGATCCCAAACAAGTACCTGTCGAAGAGTGTGGGGTTCTGGCAAGTGTTTTGGGTGGTTGGGGATATGATCGCGGCATCCTCGGTGATTCCGTGGTTGAGTTGGGCCTACTCTGCCCTGTTCCACGTGTCTCTCCCCCTTGACGTAGTGTTGCTACTTAGTCTAGTAATTCCTGTGTCCTGCCTGCTTGTTAGTTACTTCGGGATAAGCCTATCATCAAGGATTACCATTGTGGTTGGAACTCTTCAGATAGCCTTTTTCTCTGTGCTGGGGGTCGCCCTCCTCTTGAAATCTAGGCATCCTTCACCTGTCTTAAGAGTTGAGGACTTTCACAGCCTATTTCTCTCCATGGTTGTGGGTGCTCTCCTGGCCTACAGCGGTTACGGATCAATCATATCCCTTGGAGAGGAGGCTAAGTTATCCAGGAAAACCATAAAGAGGGCTGTGATGGTGTCAGTATCCATCATGGTCCTGTTCTTCAGCTTCGTCGTTTACAGTATTGTGGCCTCAGCGGGCCCAGATCTCCCGGTTGCCCAGGCCCAGTTGGCCCCTGGTATATACGTGACAGAGGAGCTGTTGGGCGAGAGGGTCTCGTCACTGGCCCTCGCCATTGTCCTGTTTTCCCAGGTGATCACATCTGTGCTTTTCGGGAGCAGCGGTGCTAGGACAGTGTACAGCCTCGCTCAAGACGGGTTTTTTCCTGATTTCCTCAAGGTCACTAGACGAAACGGAAGTCCCTTCAGGGCTACAGCCTTCATTATCGGCCTTGGAATGATCGGGTCACTTTCCACAATAGTTCCCCTGATCCTAGACTACGGAGTCGGGAAGGGGCTGTTTTACAGCTTTACAATTTGGGCCACCGTCATAACGGTGCTCTTCCTGTTCATTCAGATCGTCACGAATATGTCCTTACCCTTTTTCCTGAGAAGGAGAGGGATGAAAGTAAAGGTCCTCGATCACTTGTTGCCGTCCATCACTGGATCCTCAATCCTGGTTGTGGCCCTTTACTATTCCCTTCAGAACCTGGATCCTCCCCTCAACCTGATTTACTTCATACTTGTGGGATTGGTAATTACACCCTTGGTCATGGTATACGCTCTTCATGATTCAATTGAGGTTGAAGAGAGTCCCGGAGGGGCAAGACCCAATCATGAGGGTCTCGGTTAGGCCTTAAGGGGTGGCGCTACATCCGGGACTACCCGGGACCGTTATGTAATTGGTGAAAGCTTCTATGATACGCAGGAAATAGATAACTCCAGAATCACCTCCTAGACTCCTAATCGGTTCAACAGACCTTACGTGATAGAAGAATTTCATTTTTACGTGTGGTATAATAAATACTTTCTGAGTAACGCAATTTTAAACTGGGGAGTGAATGAACATCTCTAAAATTTTACCTGATTAATCTAGGGAATTTTTAAGTGAGTGATTCTCAGCTATATTGTCCTTGGCACGTTGAGAGAAGTCTAGATTGTTATGGGTTCCGTTGATGCATGACAAGTTCGCATTTGCATATATCGTCTACTATTCACTCGATCTCCTTACAATCTCTAAATCTAGAAAGAAGTTAGATCCTGCTAAAAGACATAGGTATAAGCGGGTACGCGTATACTAGAAAGGTATAAAACAAAGGTATAAAACCTACGTATACGTATACCTCATATGGTTAAGGTCACGAAGAAGTACCAGGTCACCATTCCGGAGGACGTGAGGAAGAAGATAGGGCTGAAGCCCTTCGAGGAGGTCGAGGTGGTGGCTCTTAATGATAATGAAATACTAGTCAGAAGGAAGCTGAGGACCGTTAAGGATCCGCTATCCATTCTATTCGGTTCCCAAACCGATGTGGAAGTGCCTCCCGAAAAGGTAGACGAATTTGCAGAAGAATAAATATTTCATAGATAGTAATATTTTCTTTTATGCAAAGATAGGCGATAGGAAATACGGTGAGTGCTCTAAGAAGGTGATCCGCAAAATCTACGAGGGAGAGGCTGAAGGCCATGTGGATGTCTTAGTGTTGTTGGAAGTTGCGAACGCTTTAAGCAAGTTCCACATGAAACGGGAGGAGATTACTAGGGAAATCACGGCCATAATCTCGTTGCCTATCAACATTGTGGACGTGTCGAAGGAGGACATAGTTGAAAGTTCCGAGATCGATCTGAAACCCTATGACGCCCTACATTATTACGTTTCTAGGAAAATAGACGCAAGAATTATCTCCGCGGACAGTGATTTTGATAAATTTGGAAGAGTCGATCCATGTGAAATTGACAAGATATAACCAATTACAACTTAATGTGTGGAGTATTTGATTACCTGACGCTAATTCTACGAATTGTTCCGACCAAGAGAATTACGTTAATCTTCGGATACTCCACACACAAACCCGTGAGGTACGCCCTAACCTTTCCATTGGGGTTAAGAGTCACGAACGTGCTGAAAAGGTCTCACCTGAAACTGAAACGTAGGCTAAAAGTGTAAAGTCCACGT
Source organism: Metallosphaera sedula DSM 5348 (assembly GCF_000016605.1). Taxonomy (NCBI): domain Archaea; kingdom Thermoproteati; phylum Thermoproteota; class Thermoprotei; order Sulfolobales; family Sulfolobaceae; genus Metallosphaera; species Metallosphaera sedula. The sequence goes on from NC_009440.1 coordinate 1,155,496, forward strand.
CAATCTCCCATATACTCTATAATCTCCCATATACTCTATTATAGACTCTAAGGAAGACAACTTTAAGCAAAAAACTTATCCTCACTCACCCTGACAAGTAATGAAATGCCGGTATACGAGGGAAACGGGAAGAGATTTACCATACCTGATGGAATGACACTTCAAGAGCTTCCTGTGGTAAGCATATCTACCAATGTAACTACCTATTTCGGAATTAATCTCGAGAGTGCAGTTATAGTTAAACCAGAATCCACGATTACGTTCTACGTGGAAGTTCCGTTAGATTTAGGAGTATTCGTCACAGATGGAAAGAGGTATAGGCAGATAGACCTTAAGGAGAGGTTCAGCAAGAAGTATTCGCTTTACGGCTCTGTGGAGAACGGGATCGTGTATAGGTATTGGGTTTCCCGCGTATCCGATTCCCCATTCTTCTCCGAGGATAGGGCTCTAACCAAGGTAGTGGTGAAGAATGAGGCCGATACCATAGGCGACTTGAAAATAGTCTTGTTTGACGTTAGATACTTCTCCCTATTCAAGGATGAGGATAAGGTGATCGGAGAGGAAATAAGGTTAGAACGCCTGAAGAAGGGTCTAGCCATTGTTAAGCCCACAAATAACCCCTCTATTCCAGGTGCTAAGGTTATGGATTACACTCCCCTTAACCCCTTCACGAGGGGGATTGAAATGGGTGAAGGTACATGATCCAATTCATAAACTACCTAGAGGCTGTCCTAGTAGTTGCAATCTCGTTTGTGGTAGCTAGGATACTTGTAGTAGTTGTGAAGAGAAGACTACATGGAGAACTTCCGGTTCACGTCACCCAAAACTTAACGAAGGGGATCTACTACGCTCTGATCGCCGTGGGAATTGGAATAGCCATAGGAATTACAGGAATCAACGTTACTGGACTTCTAGTGACTGGTGGAGTCGTGGGCATTATCCTTGGTCTAGCCCTTCAGAGCACTCTTTCAAATTTCTTTGCAGGGTTACTAATTATTTTTGAGAAACCCTTCACAGTGGGACAAGTCGTGAATTACCAGGGAGTAATAGGCACAGTCGTGGACATTGGTCTCCTTTCCACAAAGCTATACTCTTGGGAAGGACACTTCGTTAGGGTTCCGAACAGCGTGCTTTTCACGTCTCAGCTCGTGAACTACAGCAAGTCGATAGTGAGGCTGGTGAGGATTCAATTCACTGTATTTCAGGAAAGTGATCTAAACAGAATCATGGAGGCAGTGAAAAATAAGCTCAATGAGCAGTGGTATGTCCTAGTGAACCCAGAGGTAGTCGTTTTCCCCATTCAATTTACGGAGAACGGAGTCCAGATTGAGGCTAGAGCGTGGACACCCCAAAGCACGTGGTTTGAGCTATACCGGAATATTGGACAGGTGATAGATCAAGCTCTTAAGGAGCTGGGGGTTAGATACGCCTACAAAAAGGTTATCTTGGATGAGGATGGGAAGAGGTAGTTTACGTACTAGCTCCAGAGAATTCCTGATAGGGACCGATATCGTAGGTTGATGGAGTCGTCTGTGGAGTTATAGCTTATCGTAGTAGTGGATTCATCCACAGAGTTCTGGGTCCCCGTTGACCCTTAAAAAGGCCGAATTCAGTTGATGTATTGCGTTTCCAGTACATTAGTTTGTGCGATTTGAAAACAAGTATTATCCACCATTCACGCGGGATCGTATACGCATTAGGGTAAGACTTAAAATTGATTACGTGAATACCTAAATATTTCAGAAGTAATCTTAGTAAGGGTAAAAATCTGAAGAGAAAGGCTGAAAAGCTAGGAGTGAATAAGGAAAATTATGGGAAAAGCCTTGAAAGAGCAGATCAAGAGAAGGGAGGAAGAGGATGTGAGAAAGGCACTAAGAGAAATTCTTCTAAACTTAGATGTCAGTGATGACGAGTGGACTAAAGCAGTTAGGGACAGCAGAAATGAAAGATGAGTACTTTTTGTCGCTTCAACTCCATACCCGCTTTTCTCGGATATGACGTGAGAGATGAGCCTAAATTTCCGGATATTGGTATTGTAAGGAATCTTACCTTTCATGATGGCACCACCTTGTAGCTGAAACCAGATATAACTCCAGCGACGGCCTATGAGTTCACGTGAGGTGACTTGTTTTGTGTATTCATCACTTAGACGAAGCGTGAGGCGTACAATCCATCAAGAGTGAATTCGGATGACTCATACTGTCCGTGTACGCCGATTTAAATAAATTTCGAAGAATTGATTTATAAATTGATAAGATATAACTGACTAACAACCTATTAATACTCGTTAAACATAAATCATTATGTGAGTTCGTCCCAGTCCTCCAATCAGATACACTACACCAATAAAGAAGCTTGGGAGGAATATCTCAACAAACTGAAGGAACTTCTATCGATTGTCAGTGGAATTAGAACGCTCAGGGATAGACTGGATAGGGAACTCAAAAGACCTCTTTCCGAGCTTGCAGATAACGAGACTTATCTAAAGCTCTTGTTTGGTGGCGTTATGTTTGAGAAGGGGAATATAAACTATCTCGATAAATCCCTTGCCAAGATCGTTCTTAAACTATTTAGTGTTGGACTTTCAGCCGACGAGCTCGCTAGAATAGGGAACGAGTTGGAGGGTGGAAGAGATCTCAAAAAGTTAAACGTTATACCGAAGTCATATGAAACCACTCCTTTCATGAAAAATTTAGAGGGCTTATGGATTTCACTTTCTAACGTTCTTCAAATTAGGGACTTGAATGCGAGGGAATACGGAGTAGACAGCTTATCAACTGCCTTCACGGATCTAATCAATACAATGGGTCCCTTACTACCCACTTACAATGAACTAAGCTTCTTCATCTACTCTTTGTCAGGAGCACCGAGATTTTACATTAACGAGGAGTACCCTGAGTTTTCCAAGTCTGATACGTTCCAACCCATTGATAACTTCAAGATTACGCTGGAGACAATACTAAGGGACCCCCTTGGAAGGGATCAATTCTCCATTGTGGGAGTAAAGAGTAGTCCAGGTAGATCTATAATTAATTCTTTGGACCTAATGTTTGACATCTTTGCTATTCTGAGAAAGTAGGGTGTATATGGTGGAGATGATGAGCTATCTAAATATGTCAAACTCTACTATAATACTTCAAAAATGAGCGCAATGGGAGTTGATACGGACGCGGTAGAGGTTTTAGTACCATTTTGCGCTGATAAAGAATATTATCTATATATCAAGAATAATGGAAATATAGAAGTTTATATCAACAACATTTCCATAAAATTACCTTATGATCGATTCGTCGCAGCCTTGGCGCCTGCAATGTTTACTAAACTACTAAAAGTGAATATTAGCGAAGCAAGGTCAGATCGACTCTCGTTCAGCTATAACAACAACTTTACCGTTTATTGCTCGGAGGTCTTAAGATGAGTGAACGTAAAATGAAAGATGTTGTAAATCCAATTATAGTTGTAAATTTAAGTAGGGAGAGGGTCGAAGAAACTAATAGGACCGACAAGATTTATGAAAAGGATTCCCTTAGCAGAAGGGAAGAGAGTATACAGATACTGAGGACAATCCCCAAATTCTATTTCTTCGCGCATATCAACATTAATCCGAATTTTAATAGCTCGTTATCTTTTCCTAACCCAAGTAGACTGAAGGTCTCCCATCCCCGTATCAAGATAGCATCATGGAAACCCTTAGCTCTTCCTAAACTCAATGACTCGATCTCCCTCCCCTCAACAACCCTATACCGCACAGTTCATACAATCTTTATCCGTGATCATTGGGAGCCTGCTACCGTTTATTTAAATGGAAAAGTTGCATTACCTCAACCATTCAAACCAAGCGTCTCTGTCCTAAGACCTCTGTTCTCGACATGGGGTTATCACAGCCAAATACAGCTAAATGGATCTCTTACACAGAATATTTCCCAACAACTGAAGGATATGCCCACGACTCAAAGACCAATGACCGTCTCTCATGACCCTGGCAACCCAGGTGGGGATAGCGAAGAGTTAGATCTCCTTGATAAGTTCACCAAACTTCTCACGGGAGTTGGAAGTGCCTTTAGCGACAGGTGGCAACACATCTGGATCTATGACTGCGATCCCCTCAAGGATACCCTCGCCATGATTGCAGTTGAGCTGATGAACGTCGCAGACAAGAGGACTATTCCCGTGTTTGTGAACGTATCTGCGAGCGAAATGGATCCGCTCCTCTCCTATTTTCTCCTAGGAAATGAGGGGGTATACGTACTGGAGGGAACAGTTCAGGATCAGGCTAGAGTGGGAAGAATCAAGGAAAGACTCAGGAGGTCCTTTGGTTCAGGACTGGTTTACGTGATTGCAAGTAAGGAGTTTCACGACGAGATACTTTCAATGGCAGAGACAGGAGGACCGAATCGGGAACCAATGGAGAGTGCTAGGGAGGTCAAGTCGTTTGAATGCAACAAGATACTCAACCTCGTACGCTGGCTCACCCTGATCTCCTCAGGTTTCTCCGCACCACCAGAACTGGCTGACCTGACCACTGGCCATCGTCTCCTATACTCCAAGGTACTTGACAAGGCGGACAGTCTCCTCCGCGAAATGGAGGCAAAGATACCGGGTTTAGCCCTCTTGGATAGACCCAATGCGGGCGAGGGTAGGGAGAGCATGGACCATAGGCTCCTCAAGAGGCTTGCGCTATACGATCTCGTGAGCAACAGGGGGATAGATGTTAACAAGGTTTACGTTGAGGGAGTTGGGATTCACGGCAGGTTGTCGGAGTGCGGCGAACTTGTGCCCGACCTGTTCGTTGAGACTCTTGGGTTAGCAATAGATGTCAAGACCAGCTACGGAGCCCTGCCTGCGGACGAACTATCTGAGGCCGTTGAGAAGTACTCAAAATGTGGAAGAGTTGAGGTGGTATTCAGACCCCTACCGGCCCTACTCTTCCTGAAGGACATAGTTGCAAAGCTCAAGGCATATAGGGAGACCGGGGTGAAGGTAAGCGTAAAGATTCCAGCCATGACTGAGGGACGACCTTCCCTCATAGACCTAGCTGACGCATTCAAACGTCTTAAGGCTATGGGCTTGGTTAAAGCCGACAGTTAGTAGGAGGAGCCTTGATTTGTATTGCGAACAGGTCCCATGGATCAGTAGAGAGAGTCGAGTCCTCTCAAGTTTGTGTGAAGTAATCATCGAGGTAATTGCCACTGTGAGTAAGGAAGTGGAACAGGTGCAAGATTGCCATTACGATCTCGTCACAGCGTAGTTTGCAACTCGGAGTGATGGCTATCTTCAGGAACCAAGCCTTTTGGAAGAGAGTCTTTTACAATCTCTTCACCGCCTCCCTGTAAACCGAATCCAGAAACTCGTAATCGTGAATTATGCTCATCTTCTCAAGCTGTTGCAGAATGTTACTCAGGGTGTAACTAGGCGGGAAAACACAAGACTTGGTATGATGGTTAGTCAGCTGGGAGCTCGGTTACTGCGAGTTTACAAGGGATGGGTTTCGAGTAAGGCTTGTACTTGAATAACTCAAGGCATGTTCAATATCTACTGGATCGTGAATTCCTTGATAAGTCGAGGAGTTAATTGCAAATTAAATGAAAAAAGTTTATCTTAATGATTCAAACTGTGAAGAGACTTACTAACTGTCTCCCTCTCCAGAGGATCCTTGATCTGGGCTGTTATCGTAGGTGGAATTTGTGTTGGTGGAGTTGTCTGGGGAGTTGTCGTACGTGGAGTTGGTGGAGTTGTCGTGATGACTGTCGTCGTAAGTGGAGTTGGTGTATGTCCCATTCTGGTACGAGTCGTCATGGTGACCGTCATCAGAGTAGGTCGAGTTGGTTGAATCGTCGTGATGACTGTCGTCGTAAGTGGAGTTGGTGGAGTTGTCTGGGGAGTTGTCGTGGATTATCGCAGTTGAGTTATCCGGCGTATTATCATTGGTGGAGTTGGTTGAATTATCCGGGGAGTTATCGTGGGTTCCCTGTTGACCTTGAACGGCCGGATTTATCTGATGTATTATATTACTAGTCACATTATTTACATTGGATCCTAGAACCACAGCACCTGAGGCCAGTACAAGGCCCAACAGGATTAGGAGTATTTTACTCATGGCATCACCGAGATTCCCTTGCCTAACGTTATTTATAAGGAATCCCGAGGTAGCGTTTCATTCCGTTCTAGTGGAACGTGAGTAGCCGTAAACACACCGTGATTAGTTTCGTGAAAAGGGGGATATGAATGTTTCAATAGATTATCTTCTCCAATCTAGATAGATGGGGGAGATGTATCGTGTCCCTATGGACAAATCCGCAACTTGAGAAACACGATAACCTGGTTCCTTGAGTCACACGCACTCCTTGAACTTACTTACGTGACGAGACAGGTTTTGAACCCTATACCTCACTATGTTAAAATCCCTTGAAAAGTTTCGTTCCGTTCACGTTTCAATATTTCGGCTGAGTTCCTAATTAAGAAGAAACGAGAGTTAATAAGTGATAAAAATGATGGCGCAAGAACTTGAAGAAAGGAGGGAACAAAAGGAGATAAGCGAGGGTAAACTAACCCTCTATTTGGCCTTAGTTGTGGTAGCATATGTCATTGTTGATATCTTAGGCTATCTGCATATATTTTAAAAGTTTTTTGTTTTTCTTTTTATCTTGTATGTGTAAAATATAAAGGCAAAAGTTGAGTACTTTTTCTGTCTCTCCCCCGCTTACCTAACAAGGTTAAGCCCTTAGTTAGCATGAATATAACCTTGGGTAGGTGAAAGTGAGTGCGCAGTGACTAGACCCGAAAGTCAGGTTGGCTTATCGGGAGGTGGTTGGGACACCTCATACCAGATTTTCCCACCTTCCCTCCTCTCCACAAGGTAACCTAGTTTCACGAGCTTCTTGATCCTTCTATAAACGGTGGACTTGGGTAGTCCCGTGTCTCGGACTGCGTCTGATAGGGTTCTTGCTCCCCTCTTGAAGGACTCCAATACCATTATATCACGATCGTTGAGCTCCTGAGTTGTGAGCTCCGCCTCCTCCTCTTTCTCATCCTCCTCGACAGTCTGACTCGCTTGTGCTTGGCTCATCTGTTGGTTCTGGTTCACCTGCTCAGTCACAGGTCTCCTCCTAGACCTGAAATATTCATATAGGAAGAAACCAACAACGGCATCAGTAACCAGAACAACGACTAAGATTATTAGATCCTCCTTACCGAATCCACTCGAGCTTTGAGAAGATGTGGAGTAAAGCACCTCTAGAGAGCTACCCTGCAAAGTTAGGTTGTATAGGTTTCCCCTGGTTTCCAATGATGTGGGTGGCGGGTATATATAGGCAAAGGTATAGGTTCCGGGAACAATGACGTTGAAGGTAACGTTGTAGGGCTCTGTTCCCTGGATTACGCCCTTGGGGAAACTGGCAACGTAGATCACCGTGACCCGAGATGTATTATAGAAGAATAGGTAACCTCCAGTAAGATTAAACTTCGAACCTATAACCCGAAGATCTGTGATGTTATCTCCTATAACGTGAAATGTGGACACGTTGTTAAGATGAGCCACAACGGTTCCGTTGTAATATATGACAACGGATTGCTGACCGTATGTCAGCAAGGACGCTAATGTTAGGAGCATCAGAAGGCCAAGATATCTCATCGAATACATATTTGACGAGATTTTTAAATTTCTTTTGTTAACTGTGGGAGTACTTTCAAGACTGAAATGGACACTTCATATCATGATACAGAGATATCCTGTGTTCGGACTTTTCAAAAAGGGAGAACGCAGTATGAATTTCAAAAAAATGTTTATGGGTTTACATTACATTGAATCCGCTTTGCATTATGGCCAGTACATCAACTATTACATATGCTACGGCTGCTATTAACATGTATAGGGTTAGTTTAGCTTCACTTATCTTTTCCTTTATCTCCATTTACTTCACCTCTAAAGTGATATGGGTGTGCCTCCCTTTTTAAGAATCCCGTGAAAAAGTGAAACAAAACATGAAACGGAACCAAGGAACCTATGAAAAGCTTAGGTGAAACTCAACAAAAATTGTAAGCTACCTAGATCTTATTTCTCCCTTGAGGCGCCTAGATCCACGAACTGACCAAGCCCCTCAAATAGCCTTCTTTCAATTATCATTTCCACCATCGTCGCCCCCATAACCGGTGGTTGATCCAGAGGTATTAGAGGATGAAGAAACGTTTCCAATGTAGACGTTGCCAGAGCTGTCAACTGTAACGGGGTACTGCGGAAGCGGATATGGAGCCGGACCAGCAATAACTCCTCCATTGCTTGGGGAGAACTCTGCCCCATGACAGGGACACGCTATGAGCTGTTGCCCTGGCAGATAACCAACCGTACAACCTGCATGTGTACACACTGCGCTATAGGCCTTTAATTGACCATTAGGTAACTTAACCAAGATCCCTGGGGAGCCGTTGGGAAGCCTGAACAGTTTGGCTGAGTTGGGACCCAACTGGTTTGCATTGGCTATGGGTCCGTATGACGCTTGAGTCTGAAGACTTCCCTGGGATCCGCTTGAGGAGGGAGACGATGGGGCTGAATTCCTTCCAAGTATTGCCACTAGAGCTAGGGCAAGAGCCGTGACTCCCACGGTCTTCAGGAAGGTTCTTCTTCCCTCGTCCACAACCTTCTCCACTCTTTTCCTAGAAGGAGTCCAGTCATAATGGGCCCTTAGATATCCCTCGTCAAGGAGCCCATCCTTCATAGCCTCTAGAAGCGGTCTGTTGGACGGCATTAAAGACAGATACACATGAAAAATTGCCGAGGATGTAAGGAGAAGGGCAGACAGAACGTGAAGAATTAGCAAGTCCTGGAAGTAAGGGAACAGTAAGCTAAGTTTCAATGGGTTCCACAAAGCAAGTCCCGTGAGCCCAAGGCCCATTATGGATAAGACCACCCCGACGTGATAGGCTCTCTTGAGAGGATGATACTTTCCCTTGGCCCTCTTAACCCTGAGATCTAGACTTAGCTTCATCTCCCCACTTCTACCGTCACTTACCCAATGATACAGGAGGAGAAGCCCAATGGGTAATAGGGTCCAATCGTGAAAGTTGAGTAGACCAAGGTTGGTAGTTGCCAGCATGTAATATCCTGAGATCCCCGCAATTAGCAGCGCACCAAAGGAGGCCCAATGAAATATCCTCTGCCCCTCGGAGTACAGGGGCACTGTTCTCTTCCCGTTGGTAGGAGGACTTGCCTCAACCACTTTTCCTCTAGCTAAGTGATAAAGAAAAATTCCCGCCAACGAGATAAGGATTACGAATTCGGCAAGGAATTGTAGGAATTGCATGGGTTGCTCTAATCTTAGGTTATTTATAAGAAATTCCCAAACTTTTTTGTACCGCTGGCTAATCACTTGGATAAATACTTTTATAGGTTTAAATAAATGGAAAATAATCGGTGTTTCACTCATTTATTGGTTTCAGTGGAACGCGAAACACCACGCTTTTGGGCAGTATGACCTGGCCCCCACAGTATAGGGAGGGAAAAAGCCTTAATAATCTAGAATAGATAATTACTCTATATAGGCTCTTTAAAGAAATATTAAAGACCATCTAAAAAATGCTGATGTAATCAATTATCTCCACCACTATCAGAACCTGAAGAGTTCGAGGAATCACTAGAGCCTTGACCCGAGTCCTGTGAACCTGATTGGGAACTTGAGGATCCCTGGGAACTTGAGGAGCTCTGACCTGAGTCTTGGGAGGAGCTTTGATCTGATGTGCCTCCCTGATCCGAATGGCTCTGTGAAGTTGAATTGGTAACATTATTTTCATGTTCCTGTGAGGAGTTTACCGTGGAATTTACATTGGTCGAGTTGATCACGTCCTGACTGGTCACGTTACTGGTCGTGTTCTGGTCTTGGGAATCCACATGGTTCTGAATGTCCGTGGAGGTGTTGTTTTCATGCCCTGTGGAGCCTGTCACGTTTCCATAAACGTTTAGCGGACCCACGTACTGATAATAAAGTCCCAGCAGCTCAATCACCGTCTGGGGAGTCGGCGACTCATTCAGGACACCCGAGACAAACATGGTAACTTGAAAATTCCTATCCTCTGCTGTGAACTGAGCCTTAGTATTGTTTAGGGTCAGTGAAATGGAGTTTCCGTCATCCAGATAAATCAAAACGTAGAGGGAGCTGAAACCGTGCGGGTTAATCCCAATATAATAGATTCCCGTTTTGGGGAACGATAAATTGAACTTGTACTCGTAACTGAAACCGCTCCCGTTGGTGACGGTGATTATCTTGGTGTTGTTATATACAGTTAGCCCACTGATACTGATGGGGGTTGAAGCGCTTGTCTGCTGGGGGTGAGTAGTGACATAAAGTTCGTAACCAAGAAAGATATTGGATATCAGAACCACAATGGTTATGCCTATGAGTAAGTTCTGCCTCATCTCAATCATGATAATTTAGTGAGTTTTCTTTATAAGATTATGATGCGGAATAATGCCCTAAATACACGGGAACTGGGACCTGCTTCCGTTTCACTGTTTCACTGAAACAAATATATGTTGGAAATATAGTGTTTCACTTATTTTCATTGAGAAAAATTCTTTTGTGAAACAGGTGTGTTCCGGTTGTACTTTTTAAGACACTTTTGACACCCATGTTTCACAGAGAAAAAATGTTACACCTAAAAGGCAAAAAAATCAGTTCAAAGGGTAGAAAGGGACTCTCAAACATTGTGGGGTCCCTCCTCATGATAGTATTAACAATCGTGGCAGCCCTGCTTTTGGGGCACTTCGCCTTCGGTTTATTCTCGTCGAACAGCCACAATGCCCAGATCTCAGTGTCTGACGTGAGTTTGATAAATCCCGGAGGTACAGGACTTCAGGCTGGTGGAAGTGGCGTAAGTGTTGCTCTAACTATAACTGATACTGGTAACGACCCTGTGAACATAACTTCCATCACCATAGGTGGTGTGACGTTCCAGAATCCTACGTTAGGAGGAAAAACTACTTACGTTACAATACAGCCAGGACAGAGTGTATCCTTCACTGCAACAATAACTGGGGCAACAACTGGCTTAACGGGTACTCTGACCTCTAGCTCTGGAATTACCTACTCTTCAGGTACTAATGCTGTTAGCTCAAGCACGTTCAACGTGGGTAGCACTGTGGTGGTTCAGGTTAGTGCTATCGACATAGTGACTCACCAGGCTCTGGCGACCCAGATAAGCACCGTGGTCCAGGACTAAACCCGTGAAGGTGTAAAACATGGTGAAGGCAAGAAAGGGACTCTCCTCAGTGATGGGGTCCCTTTTTTTGATCGTTCTGGTCTTTGTTGCGTGGACCTTCTTATTCAGGTATGCGCTCTTTTACGTTCATGTGGCACAGGGTAACCCGGATATCTCCCTCTCCTCCACCGTGATACAGTTGAATGGAGGTGTGAACAACGGAGGTGTATGCATGGTGGAGGTGAACGTGAAGAATGGAGATCTCCCCTTCACTTTAACGGGAATAGTGGTAAGTGTGAATGGAAATGTGGTGTTTAACAAAAACGCCGGATCTGTTTACACATCGTTTAATCAGACACCTAATGCTGTGTCTCTTCCCTTGAGCTTGAGACCTAACCAGGATTACACGATATATTTCTTTATTGCTCAGCAACCTATCAACACCCAACACCCCGTGGTCTCCATAGAGGGATACTTCGGATCGAATTACATTGAGATTCAATCCTCTGCACAGGTGATGTATGGATGAGGAAAGGTCTCTCCGAGGTAGTGGCTGCATTCTTGTCTCTCGTGGTCACCCTATCCCTGATGGGGATCTTCCTGGCGTACAATAGTCAGTATATTCTTCCCTCTAGTAACATTGTCCAGACTCCCTCAGTTCATCTCCTTTCCGTCCTATGGACCTATAATAACGGAGGAACAGGTTGCGTTTACGTAGAAAATTACGGATCAACACCTATAACCATAGCCTACGCCGTGGTAGGAAACAATCCAACTCCGTTGCCTGTGACAATATGCTATTACCCAAGCAACGGAACTACTCCAGCTCCCTATAACTCAAACACCCTCTTACCCGGGTATATCTACATTCTTAAGGTCACGGGGTTAGGAGGAGGGAATACTCAGGTCACGTTTTTCGAAACTGACGGTTCTTTCTTCGAGGTGAGTTTATGAAACTGAATAAGGGTTTGGGAACCGTAATTGGAACGGTAATCTTTCTTTTAATTGCAATATCCGTGATAGGATCTCTCCTTCTCATAAGTTACAGATCTCAACTTTTCGCAACGGAGATATCTCAAGCGCAAACCATCACATCCCTGAAGAATGCAGAGCATCTCAAGGTCAAACTGCCGAATAATTTAGGTGGGAATAATGGTGGTGGGAATTCAGTGTACATATGTGTTCAGAACACGGGTACTGTTGCGTCTCAAGTTCGATGGGTGATTGTGGCTCAGGCCCAGTTAATTAATAATCAAATAAGTATATCACCAGTATGTGTCATAAGCAAAAATGTAGTCATCCAGCCAGGTCAAACAGTTCAGATTCAACTTCCCACTAATACCCTAACCTATCTCTTAAACGGAGATGCCGTTGGAGTGGTAACCGCTTACGGAAACGTGTTCTGGAATGGAGGGAATCTGTTAGAAAATCTCGGAGGTGGTTAATGATGGAGCCGAGAGACGTCAAGGTAATAAGACCCAAGTATCAGGGCGATATCATCCAGGAGTACGACGTCAAGGGGGTTTACCCCGATTACGATGTTGCCTTCCCCAAGGTTAAGATCATCAGGAACCAAACTGACGTGTATTACGACATTGAGGAGCCCAACATAAACCAGTCCCAACTTGAGCTCCTGAAGAAGGCGCACAAGGCACTCTACTACACCCTCAAGCCCTCTGAGGTGGACCGCCTGGTCACCTCCTACCTAGACTACGTTGGTAGGGACAAGGTTATAGGCTATTACGTGGTCAGGGACATCTTAAGATATGACGTCCTCACAACCCTCCTAGACGACGAGCAGATAGAAGATGTGTCCTACTCTCCCACCGCCCCATCCTCACCCGTGTTCGTGTTCCACAGAGGGTACGGAACCTGGATCTCCACTAACGTGATCCTTGACTCCAGCGAGGCCAACTATCTGGTTCAGAAGATCGCCTTCAAGAGCGGTAAATCCATCACCCTAGCTAGGCCAATCCTAGACGCCATGACCCCTGAGGGTTACCGTATTGCTCTGACCTACGGAAGGGAGGTCTCTCCCACTGGCTCAACTATCTCCATAAGGAAGCCGATCAAGGAGGTCTGGACTCTCCCCTACATGGTAGTAAGGAGGAGGATAATGCCACCCCTCGTAGCCTCAGCGCTCTGGTTCGTCCTTCAGAATCGCGGTGTCATACTCGTGGTCGGGAGATCTGGTTCGGGTAAAACGACCCTGATCAACGCCTTGCTCACAGTTGCCCCACCCTCCTGGAAGATAGTCACGGTGGAGGAGATACCAGAGCTAAGGGTAATCTACCCCAACTGGGTGAGGCTTGTGTCCAGGAAGCCAACCCTAATGACCGAGTACAGTGAGTCTGCTGAGATTCCACTGGATCGACTCATCTCCCACACCTTCAGGGTTAGGCCCGACCTGGTCTCGGTGGGTGAGGTAAGGTCTAAGGAGGAGATAAGGGAGTTCATTCACTCAGTAGCTGCAGGTCACGGTGGAATCACTTCGCTACACGCTGAGGACTTTGCCTCCCTAAAGGCTAGGTTCAACTATGCTGGGGTAGACGACTCCTTCTTCGCGATTGTGTCCATGGTGGTATTCGTGAACTCCTACAACGTTAGTGGTAAACTAGTAAGGAGGGTCCAGGAGGTCGGTGAGGTAGTCCTGAGGGACGGTGAGGCACATTACGTTCCGCTTGCGACCTACTCTCCCGTGTCTGACTCTTACGTGGTGGACATACTCCACAGCAAGAGGTTAATGACCATGGCCTCACTCAAGGGTTACACTGAGGGAGATCTTAAGGCAAACTTAGAGAAGAAGGTTAAGTTTATGCTAGAGACCGCCGGTCTACCGCAACCTGAATACGAGAAAAGGATAAGGTCCTACTACGAGGAGGAGGGTATAGTATGATTGCCAAGACCAAGGTAAAATCCACTAGTATTGTGAAGACCAAGGATCTTAACTTCGTTGTAATGTTAGCGATTGCCTCAGTAGCGACTGCCCTAGTTCCTCTCCTGTTCTTCCTCAAGGTCACGATCCTGGGCTTCCCTGCCTGGCTCGTTCTACTCCCGTTACCGGTGTATGCCTGGCCTCCCGCAATTCACAGAACACTACACAGGGACGAGACAATCTTCTCCATGATGGAGAGGCTGGTGGCTGGAAGTAAGGTGTTGGAGTGGCCAGGGAGATGGTGTAATGAGATGGTTAACCTATATTACGTGGGCCTGCCGGTCTCCGCGATGCTCGGAATGGCGCTCATGATGATGTATCCACTTGCATCCCCAGCAGGAGGTGCCATAGTCCTAGTGACCTACTTCCTACCTTGGATGAGATACATGGACATCAGGTCAACCCTCAAGAGGCAGGTTGAGCTAGAGCTCCCCGTTGTGTCTCTCCTGATGTGGGGTCTCTCAGAGATTGGATATGACGTCATGAGGATAATTAACGCCCTTAGAAAGGAGACCAGCGAGTTAGTTGCCATACCCAGGGAGTTCGCAAAGATCCACCGCGACTTCACTACCTTTAACCTTTCCCCAGATGAGGCCGTTCTGAGGGAGACGGACAATCACCCCTCGAAGCTCTTCGAGAGGTTACTGGGCGGAGCAATCACGATCTCCTCAATAGGTGGAGAACTCTCAGTCCACCTGTCCAGGACTACCCAGGAGATCCTCGCCTGGATGAAGGAGACTTGGGAGGCTTACGGAAGGGCCGTCTCGAACCTTGGGGAACTCTCAATGTTGTTCCTCCTCATGGTTCCACTTGTGGCCATATGGTTCGGAATAGTTCAAGGTAACGCGACTTACGGAGTTGATATGGTGACCTACTTCCTAGTACCCCTGATCGGTGCCTCGCTCTACTTTTACGTGTCGCTTCAGGCCCCTCTTGATAAGGTCCCAGCCAGGGGAAACCTGAAGAAGGGGTTAGTCGGGCTCGCCGTAGGTGTCGGAATTGACGCATTCCTACTATTCAAGGGAATTCAGTACGAATGGTTGCTCTTGGCGCTACCAATTATGGGCTTCTCCCTTGGGTATGGTTACTCTGCCCAGAGGGCAATCCAAAGGAAGAACAGCATAGAGGCTCATATGGCCGTCTTCGTGAGGTCTATTGGGGAACATATTAGGACAACTGGGGACAACCTTTTCACCGCAATCTCAAAGCTCATAGGGAATAAGGGATTCGGGAAGGAGATCAACATGATGTTGAAGAGATATCTTATCCTGTCCACCGTAGAGGAGGAACCTGTCCCCGAGTCCGAATCATGGATGGGTAAAACCATCTTTGAGATCATGGTTAAGGCTGACAGGGAAGGTGTTCTCAGATATGACATAATGAAGAGATTGGCCGAGTTCGCAGACTCATACTACGACGCCATTCTTGCCAAGAGGAGGGGACTTTACATGTTCCTTGGATCTGCCATAGCCTCCCCACTAATCCTAGTCGCCATGATAGCCCTGACCTACTTTGTGTTGAACCAGATCTCGAGCCTAGCCCAGATACCGGCAATACAACAAACGCCTGGAGTCCAGTTCCCACCTCAAGCCCAGGCCCTACTTCAGTTCTTCTCGGTGTTCCAGAACGTGGGACAGGTCATACAATCCATGATCCCTGGACTTGAGGTTGCCATCGTTGAGACAGGGATCATATATGGAATCCTATTGGCCAAGGGTTACGACGGAACGGTTAGGAACACGTTCAGGATATTTGAGCTCATGGTGGTCTCCGTGATAGCTGTAATGATATTCCAGTTTATAGTCCTTAAGATCATCTAGGTGAGAAAATGAAGGGTGTGAAGTTCAACAAGAGGAAGGATCTAGCCCTCAAGAAGACTATGGAGAATATCTTGAACAAAGCGAAGTCGAAATCTGAATCAAAGTGTATTTTTATTTTTTAGAAAATTAAAAAAATTTTTCTTTGATTTATTTCCTTGCTAATTCCACAGATTTGATGGGCATCACTCCAGGTATCTCCCAGCTCTCATACATCTCATCTACCATTTTCTGGAAATGCTCGAAGTCCTCCTCCACGAAGTGGGAGAACCTTCCTTGCTTCTCCAGGTACTCCCTGACGGGTTTCCTCTTGATCCTCCCCTCCACAATACCCTTGGTTGGTTCGTTATAGATTATCTTACCGTCAATATACTCATAGAGAGGCCATATACCGGTCTCCACAGCAAGGGTCCCAAGCTCGTGTGAGTACATGGGGTCGTAGTCCCATCCCTTCGGACATGGATCTAGAGAGTGAATGAACGTTGGACCGCCTGCACTGAGCGCCTTCTTTATCTTGTTTAAGGTGTCCAGAGGATATGCGGGACTAGTGGTCGCGGCATATCTCACGTTTCTGTGCCCAGCTATTATCATGGGGACTACGCTCTTCTTCCACCTTCTCTTCATGATTCTCCTGGCGGTACCTGGTCTACTGAAGGAAGTTTGTGCCCCGTAGGGAGTCATGCTCGTTTCCTGGATGTCGGTGTTGGCGGATGACTCATTATCATATAATATTATTAGGAGATTATAGTCATAGGTCATGGCGTTTGATACGCCTGAGAGACCCATGTCTGCGCAACCCAGATCTCCGCAGAACACTATTACGTTTATGGGTTCCTCCTTTATCTTTCCCTTTCTCATGAGAGCCCTCAGCGCCGCTGCTGTCCCCAGGGCAGCTCCACCCGATCCTCCGAGCTGAGTGTGAACCCACGGGACTACCCATGACGTCGTGTAGTATGTGGTGTTTGCGACATACATGCACCCCGTCGCTCCAACGACTATGGTTCTCTCTCCAGATATCTTGGCGAGATACCTCATGAGTAGGGCTGACTCGCAACCTTGGCAGGTCCTATGGCCGGAGGCGTAAAACTCCTCCAGAGGAGCCTGCTTTATTGTCTTGATTATTGACTTATACATCCTTTCCTCTTTTTCTAACTCTTCACTCATGTTTCACACCTCATAACTACCAGGGGTCACCCCTCACGTTCACCCAGTAAGTGTGTCTAGTGAGGGGAGTATCCCTTTGTTCCACTCCAATCTTGATTATCTTCTCAACGTCTTGGATCGTGATCTCCCTACCCCCTAGACCGCCTATGAAGCTGAGTACCTTGGGTCTCTCATCGAGATCATAGAGTGAGGATCTAACCTCGTGGTATACCACACCTCCCCTGAATGGCGAACCTAGGGAATAGTCCCTGTCAACTACGCAGACCACCTTCGCGTTAGCTAGATACTTCATTACGTCTTCTGCCGGGAATGGCCTGAACCACCTAATCCTGAGCATTCCAGCCTTAATCCCCTTCTCTCTCATGTTCTTTATGGCAACCTTCATGGGTTTCGAGACCGTTCCCATCCCCACTAGAACGACGTCCGCGTCCTCCACCATGTAGGGCTCGACGAATGGGTTCTCCGGCATGGTGATGTCCCTTGTGGTACCAGGATATCTTCCAAAGGTCTTCTTGAACGACTCGTAGGCCTCCTTGATCACGGTCCTAGCCCTCTCCATACCTTCGTCATGCTGTCTTCTAATTTCCGTAACCCAGTCCTCATTTACCTGCGGGGCCACGCTAATGGGGTTATCTGGGTGAACCCTGAGCTTACCCCTGTCGTATGGCGGTAGGAAATTCTTGACTAGTTCCTTGTCCGGGAGCCTCACGATCTGCTCTGAGTGGGTCAAGAAACCGCCGTCCATGGAAACGCCCACTGGGATCAGAACCCTAGGATCCTCACCAATCCTATAGGCTAAGAGTGCCGTGTCAAAGGCCTCCTGTGCCGTATCAACCCAGACTAGGAGCCATCCCACGTCCCTCACCATCAATGCGTCGTTATGTTCCACACCGTAAGCTCCAGGATCGTCAAGCGCCCTGTTTCCTATCACTGCCACCACGGGTGCCCTATCAGTGGCAGTGACCACTATGGCCTCCATTCCATAGAGCCATCCCACTCCGCTGGTTCCCACCAATGTTCTAGCTCCCACCAGGGAGGCGTGCTTTACTATTTCGAACTGGCCGTGCTCTCCCTCAGCCACTATGAACTCTGCGTCAAGCTGTCCGTCGGCAATTAGCTTCGATATTGTGTCCATAACCTCCGTGTAGGGTCTGATGGGGTAGGCTGCGGTAACATCAACGTCAGCATACATTGCAGCGTAGGCAACGGCCTGCGTTCCGTTAAGGAGAATTTCCTTCTCTGCTACCTGAGTCATCTTCCCAACCCCGGTACAATTGGTCTTTCCCTTACCTCTTGCCTCGCGTTCTGGAGCCATTTCTTGTACTCAGCCTTGTTGGCCTTCCACATGGAGTAAGGCCTTGTGTAGTCCGGTAGTCTTTTCTCATCGACCATGACTATGCAGTTCTTCACTGGGCATACCTCTGCGCAAATCCCGCATCCCACGCAGTAGTCATAGGCTATGTCGTAATAACCCTCTGGCGTCTTGTCGAAACAGCCGTCAGGACAATAGACCCAGCATAGGTCGCACTTTATGCAGGCATCAAAATCCACCGTGGGTCTCTCCGTTTTCGTCGTTCCCCTCTTGAACTGCTCGTTTCTACCTCCGCGTGGAACAGCGGGGATTGCTGTCCCCTCCATCATCTCTTGCCAGGTTAGGAGTCTAGGAGGATTGTACTTGAATTCCACACCTTCTCCAGGATTCATGGTCTTTGTGACTAGCCCCTCATACGCCTCCTCCACAGCCTTCAACCTCTCGTTTAACTTATCCTTCTTATGCGACTTAACATACTCCACCACGTGCTGGATATCCACTATGTCAGGCCTCACCCTGGCTATGGCTCCCCAAACCCTTTCCATTGTGGTGTCGTCGTTGAAGGCCCACAACCCTGAGAATGATCTGTCCCAGTTCAGTTTCCCTAGAGTCCAGTTAAATTCCTTTGAAGGAGTCAGCTTCACGACCTCTTCCATGGGCTTCCTTGAGGTAACTATCATGGCCCCACCCTCCCTGAGCTTAAGATTGATTGGTTGAACGCCCTGCCATGCCCAAGACTCAACTCCCTTGAGAAGGGTATCATCTAGAACAGCTATAACGTCCACGTACTCTGGTTCAACTCTAGTGGAATAACCTATGAGATCTTCCTCGCTCACGCTTCCCAGGGCCACGTAGTATTTTGCTGGTACTCCGTTCCTCTCAGGAGAGTCTCCATACCTTCCGAAGGAGACGGCAGACTTCCCCATGGATCTCGACATGTACACTAACCCCTCTGCAATATACTTGGCCAGCCTCTTCTGAAATATCCCCCTATACGTTATCTCCACATACTTTACATCTTCTCCCATTTTCTCATGTATATTATAGTAGTTGCTTACATTTATAGTTTTAAGTAATTTTTTCAAAATATCCAGTTTACATCTCGATAAAAAATTCAACTATTGCCGTGAAGTCTTGCAAAACCTTCAAACATGAGCGTGATTTGGAACAGGTTTTTCAAGGACGAATACGTTTACTTTGAATTCAACATGATGAAAGAAAAAGAGAACTTACGCCTTTAAAGTAGGATAGAAGGATCGATCTTGTACCTCCTTATGATCTTGGAGGTTTCGACGGAGTTAATCCCCTTAATATTGTAGAGTCTATGTGAGATGAAAGAATACGCCTCCTCCTCTTCCTTAAATATGGCGTGAACGTGAAGCTTAGGTCCACTATCTACGCCATATACCCTAACTATGGGAGGGAACTGGGAAATTTCATTGACTACTCTCTCTATGTACTTCGGGATTGTGTCAATTTCTAGGATCAGCGAGACCTTATATCCAAGGTTTGTCCTATCTATTAAGGGGACGTAGCCTAGAATAACCTTGCTCTCCTCCAACTTCTTTATCCTATATCTAATGGTGCTTACTGGCATATCAAGTTCCTTTGACAGCACGGTAAGAGTAAACTTTGCATTGTATCTCAGCCTCTCAAGAATCTTCATATCTACCTCGTCAAGTTTGTAGTCTTGCATATATAAGATTAATAACGTATCTTAAGCATATTAAGTTTTTCTAACTGTTTTACAATAAGATGGCAGATGACATTGAAAAATCTACAATACTACCGCCTGTGAGTTAGCAATTATGACAAACCACTCGAGGTTAGATAAGGATCAAAGACATTATTATCTCGATAAAATAAAAAAAGAAATTCATTTAACTTTTTACTCTTCTCCGTAGCCTGGCGGTATCTTTCTATTTCCTATTGCACCGCTACCCAGCGCAAGGATTACTCCTATCCAGTTCAGCCCAATTCCCGCAGCTACAATGGAGCCGGAGTGTGCACTAACTCCCAACGCATCTACCCCTAGTCCCACCAAAAGGAAAACCCATCCTAGGACGTAGATAACGGTGTCTGATACGTTGACAAGACCCCTATGCACTCTCCATCCTTCTTGTTCATCCGACTTTCCACTCATAGTTAATCATTATAATTATTGTTCTAGAGTTTAAAAATCTTTCTCTTTAAAATCTGAGATAGAATAGAATATGACATTCCTTTTTAAAAAAATTCTTGATATAAAATGATATTATCTGCCGTACTTTTGCATTAGGGCTTGTAACTTTTCCCTTGGTATCTTAGACGCCACCTCTTCGGGTATGGGCTCATTCAACTTTATTCTAGTTTTTATGTAGTCTTCTACGGTTGGAGGCTTCTCAACAAACCACACTAGGCCCGCAGCTATTAACGAGAAAATGGCACCTATCCAGAACACTACCTCCCAGGCTAGTGGAGTGATGTTTATTGAGGCCCCCGTCACGACGTCAGCCCACGTACCCCCGCTCACGAAAGTCAGTATCAATGCGGCTATTATACCTCCGAAGGCTCCTCCCACCACCTTTAGTGCGTACGGAATGCTCCAATTCTTGCCTATGTTATTCTCGCCGAAGTAATCAGCAATAAGTAACCAATCGAAGACGAAGCATGCACCCGAAACAGCGCCAGTAGCCACTGCGAGTATTGCCCACGGTATTGCTAAGTGAGCCAGCCCAGCATAAAGGACTCCTAGACCTCCTAGTCCCATGAACGTATAGAATATGGTCACGGCTTTCCTCCTTCCAATCAGGCTAGAGATGAAACCTTGCATGGGTCTTCCTAGACCGTCGGTTAAAGCGAATCCAGCTGCACCTACAGCGAATGCGATACCTCCACCGAAGCCCATGGCAGCTCCGAACGGAGCGTAGAATGATACGTTGAAGAGGGATGCAGCAAGGGCAAGGGTGAAGGAAATCATCTGTGCCTTACCCATGGGAGTTGCCAACATTTCCCTAGGAGTCCACTGTGCCACAGCAGGAGGGTTAACTTTCAACTCCCTTGACTTCAACTTACCTTGCCTGGCTGCAATAGGATCCACGTCCTTAGGCCACCAATGCTTAGGAGGATCGGCCACTAGGAGCCCAGCTATCATCAGCCCTATCCCTATAGTGAGACCAGTTATGTACAATATCTCCTGGAAGTCACTCGAGTTGAATGCATAAATGTAAAGCAGAATGTACGGAACAGCACCGTACGCCCACGCGCCGTTAACAAGTCCGAGTCTCCAACCTCTCTTTTCGGGGAACCACTTGTTAACTATCCCTCCACCTACCGCATATCCAAGACCCGCCCCTATACCTCCTATTGCGGCGTAACCCAAGTACGCTATCCAAGGTTCGAAGGAGTTGGAGAAGAGATAATACGCCACCATGAGTAGGGCTCCACCAAACAGCAAAGCCCTCCTGGGGCTAATCAGTCCTTTTTCCCTTAATCTTTGGAATATGGTTGCACATATGGTTGCCTGAAACAGGACGTAGACCGTGTAGTTGAAGAAGCCTTCGGCCAGTGACCATCCATAGTGAGAAATAACTGTGGTAGACGCAGCGCCCCAACCGTACTCTAGCACGCTTCCGAAGAAAAATGACATCCATGCCCCCAGTAACAACAACCTTCTACCTATGGGATAGCCTAGTATTCTCTTAGTTATTGCCTTGACGTCCTCTCCTACCCTATATTTTCTTCCCACATCATCGACAACGATGGTGTATTCGCCATATGGAGACTTATACTTTATTCCGCTTTCCATTTACCTTTCACACCCCATATATATCAGGCATCATTCTCCATTAAGTAAGTAAAAACTATTATTGATTTATAGTTGCCTAAAATACGCTAATAACCTATAAATGGAAAATAGAGAGAGTTGCAATACTCGCAGTAATGGACATAGTCTATAATTATAATGTTAAATCCCTCTACCTAGAGATAATAAAAACAACAACACTTGACAAAAAGAGCCCCTAGGCCTAATGTTCCTGTTGACGATAAAGGTAGTATAATATTGTAAATATTTTAAAGGACTATAAACAGTAGTTTAGTCTTCAGAATTTATTGGTGCAGATACTGAAATAATTTTGCTCTTGAGAAGTGGAGTATAGCTTCCATAGTTGCCATGAAATTATGAATTCCTGAGTTAGGCCGGATTCCCACAAGACAAGCCCGTGAGAGTACTTCATCAGCTCGAGGCTTCTGTTCATCTTGGTCTCCTCCTTGAGCCTCGCGAACCTGTCCAGGGTCAACTCGAGACTACGTATGCGTGGGTAAAAAGAAATACAAGTTGCGGCCATCACTTATTCACTCTCCTCCTCTGGAAGGTACTGTTAAAGTCCTTGAAAGGTTGACTCTCCCCCATCTCTTGAGGACATGACATAGATGCCTTGCTCAAGAACGGGAAAGCCATGAGGACTTGTATGGAAAACACCTTCGCGTTCATCTTCACATAACTCCACGTCTCGTCAACAACCCTCACACCTTCGTCCGCAACCTTTCTCGCGCTGCTCCACAGATCGAGAAGCTTCACATGCTTCATCCCGCATCTTGATTTACATGAAGATGAAGATGAAGATCGTCCCAAGTAATATAACGTATGAATTTATTAATAGGGGTTTGACCAGTAGCCTTTGTTTATTAGTATAATTCAATAAAAATTGACGTATCACTGCTTAATTCTTGAAATATATTTAATCTATGACCGTTTATTTATAAAAATAACTCATAGATAATCATGAAAAGCTTTACTATTACCAAAATATTTGTTTAAATTAAACACCAGATATAAAGCATAAAATATCAACCTTTGAGCCGTTTCTCGTTAAGGGTGAGGAAGATATCGCTCGACTTCGAAAAGATCAAGGACGAGGTTGAACTCATGAGTGAGGGTGCGGGAACAAGCGTTGGACAAGGTAGATACATAAGGGCTATATGGGGAAAGTGGTAAGACAAAGGGAGTTACTCAAGATTTTGGTTCAGTTTAACGCGATGTTCGTGAAGGACCTCAAGGCAAGGTAAAGAGCTCCGAGGTTAAGTCGGTGATAAAGGTGATCAGATTGATACGCGAGGATGACGGGAAGGTGACAAAGTTCTATGGGGGAGATACCATTAACGTCTAGTCCAAAAAAGGAGATTGGCTTAAGATATTACTACGGAAATTCTTACCTTCTTCTAGCTATCAGGACAACGTTCAGAATTAGAGAGATTACCACAAGAACTATGAGGACCGTGAGGAGTGAGTAAAGTGAGGAGATCTTGCTGTTTACGCTGTTCTCATAGGAGGCCTGGGAGCCATTCAAGGATGATATCTGGGAGCTGAGGGAGCCTATTTGACTAACCTGTGAGTTTAGTGAGCTTACTTGACTGTTGAGTTGACCCACCTGAGAGGTTAGAGAGCCTATTTGACTAACCTGTGAGTTTAGTGAGTTTAGGGTATTGTTAAGTTCAGACATCTGCTTGCTAAGAAGTGTCGCTTGGGGATTCGATGACGGTGTGGAAGGCAACACGATTATTGTCCCTACCATACCCATGCCGTCATGTAGCAAACAAACATAGGTATAAACTCCTGGAGTAACGAAGGTCAGGTTGTAGCTTACTCCCGCTATCATGGGGCCGGAGTTATAGTAACCTGTTCCATTGAATATATGGCTCTTTGTAGGTATGAGGCTTGTGGGCGTTCCAAACTCAGGAATTGGCATCCCCTGTGGAACAAATGTAACCGTATGTACTTCGTCCGGATCAACGTCTGTCCACACCACAGTATCTCCTGCGTGTATCGTTAGGGTATTCGGAAGGAATCCCATTACGCTAGAGACTGGGAAAATTATATCTCCGGCAGCAACGGCGTTACCAGAGTTGCTGACGTTAATATACCATCCGGCAGAGGGTATTCCAAAGCTCGTTGGTATAAATGGGCTAAGTGGCGGAAGGGTGAGAGTTGTGACAGAGCTTCCAGTCCCGTTTGAGGCTTCAACCACTGGGTTAAGATTATATAATGATTTTCCTCCAGCCTCGGCTGCTCCTTGGAAGATACCAACATTGTAGGTCTCTCCTGGAAGTAAACCTGTAAGACTAACCTGAACGGTGAGCACTCCTGGTGCGGTCATTGTCAAGATGGCAGAACCGCTAACCTTAGAGTTCATCGAGTTAAGGGTGACTTCGGTGCTAACTGGAGTCTGCTGACCGACGTCCACATGCCAGATGACCGTTCCGTTAGGACCTTGGGTTGCGGGTAGATTAACCTGTTGCAGTAGAGATAAACCGCTTGCCAGGGATTGGGAGCTTTGTTGTGATGCTAACTGATCGTACTGTGCCTGAGTCATTGGGTATGGGGTACCCGCAGGATTAACGATGACCACACCCATCATACCTGGATGAATCAGACATTGATATACGTAAACTCCAGCCTTAGTGAAAGTTAAGGTGTAGTTTTGACCTTGAGATAGAAGGCCTGAGGATACTATCCCCGTGCCGTTATAGACCGATCCCCCTATGGGCGCTAGGGCCTGTGGAGAGAAGGGATTCAAGGGCGGATTTCCGCTGAGGAATGTGATGGTGTGAGGCTCCGTTGAGTTGATAACGAAGGTGATACTATCTCCCACGTCAATGGTGATTATCTCAGGAAAATAGCCCATGGTCATAATCATGGTGTTCCCACTCATTGCCTGTCCGCCTACGTAAACTATCCAATGTTGTGGGGTTGGTGTAGTTGCGCTGATAGCCATTGGAAGCCCAAAGAGCCCTGCTACTAGGAAAAAGAGTAGTGAGGCCTTTGGAATTCTCTTGAAAATTCTGCGCATTGCCCTATTTTGACCTGATTTGGATAGAGAGAACTTATCCATTGAAGCACTACTAAACAAGAAATATTTAAATTTTATGGGGAAAAAATTTCATATCAACTTTGAATAGAATAAGTTATTTTAATCTTCAAAAGAGGCACAAGTGATAGTTTGAGCTTCCTAATTTCTATTGGGTTCGATCCGCAAGTCGTGTCTGGGTAATATAGAATAAACCTATTCCAATTCGACGATAAGTTTCATCAAGGGCAAGTTCAAACCACGAGTTAAACCATCCTTTGATGCCATAAATGCCACCAAATTTCATGGATGCTTGAAAATAGTCTAAATAGGCTATGATGTTTAGGCCCTGAGAAACTTGTAACTCAGAGAAGAAAATTAGCTTTGCAACCGTGAAGGCTCTTCCTTAACAACTGTCTATTACAATTAAACTCCGTTCATTTACAGATATTAGACCGAGCCATTTAGGTATGCTGAAGTCATTGTACGGCAAGCTCTGCCATCACAAATATCACTGCAATCTGAAATATAACCTGGCTTCCCGAGATGTATATGTTCCTCATTCCCAATCTAACTACCTTATTTATATCAGGGTTTGGTTTCCTCAACTCCATATATAATCTGATCTCGTTTGGGAGAATTAGACCAAATCCCTGGACTATGAGAACTAGGACTATTGCGCCTGCGGTAAGGAAGAGCCTATTGGAGAGGGAAAGTATTCCGTTATCCATTGCAAGGTATATTCCCGCAGTCGTTGCCACAGAGGCCAGGGCAGGCATGAGGAACAGCATCATTGGGACCAACCTTTTAATTATCTCGGCTCTAGTACGGGGATCTAAAGACCTTAACATTCTACCGAAAACTACGCCCATGAATAGGTCTATTCCAGTCCACGTGCCACCTGTTATAACGTGAACGTAATCTAGGAAAAGATAACTTCTAGAAACAAGGGCACCTATTAGGGCAACGATGGGTAATAGGAGAGTGAGTAAAGACGTTGGGGAGAACAATTTTACTTGACTTGCCATAAAGTACTTTACAAATGCTAATTAAAAAATTTTTGCTTACTGACATTTTAAGTTTTTAAAAATAAAATTGCCAGATATCATCAAAGGCTTCAAGAAACTATAAGTCACTACACTCAGATGTAGAACTTCCATTACATGAGCCTCTATTGTTAACTTAAGGAAAGTCACATTCATTGGTAGTCACCGCTGACTGAATAGAAAATTAATGAGTTTTCTTCTATAGAGAATGAGATAGTCCTACCAATGGATAACCCGCCACACAGGATTTTGTGCAAGTTCCTTGAAGTTAGGTGTGTCCTTTACCACAACTGCTCTTTAACTTAGCTCCGTGAATATAGTCAAGGGAGTCCCAGTGTGCGAACTGTTCGAAAATAACGTCATTCTCTAAATCAGAACCATTCGTAGAATTAGCGTTAAACAATCAAATATTCCATGTTCTAGGAGAGTACCACAAAAGGATTCCCTGCTTTCATAACTCCGTTGAATCAAGTCTTCCCATGGAAAGGGAATGAATAATTTGCCTAGGATCAGGAAACACAACGACCCCGTGTCTACCCCTATCAATTTACAGAACGATAAAATTTTTATAAGGGTTATAGAAACTAACTATGGAGAAAATATCATGATAGTTTACTCTGTAGTTCCCATAATACATGTTCTTTTTGGTTCCCTATGGGTGGGCTCAACTATTTTCTTCGACTTGATTGTTATGAGGGCCCTAAATAGATTAAACAACCAAGTTAAGGGTCAAGTAATTAGCTCCATGATATCTTCAGGATTGCCGATAGCGTTTACCTTCTTTGCCCTATTGACAGTAATATTCGGCGGAATATTCGTGTACCTGTTTACAGGTGGAGATTGGAGCGTCTTGATTCAATCAAGTCCAGGGATATACCTGTTGGCAGGGGCATCCCTAGGACTACTTGTGTTCATTTTGGGTATGTATCTGGGTTCTCAAACAGGGAAATTAAATAGGATGGCTAAAAACATATCAATGGCGTCACAGGGCGTTGACAACACGAGAAGGGAATCTAACGAGGAGATAGATCCTCCATCTCAGGACATGGCTGACTTGACTAGGGATTTCCATAGAATATCTGAAAAAATTGAAAAGGTCTCAAAGGTTGAGCTGGGTCTCATGCTTATGACGGTAATTTTGATGATATTGTCCGCCTATCCTCCATAGGTCTCTATCTCTTATAGGGCATCCTATCTTCATGGGAACATTCACGTGACATCCTTTTTAACTGAGATTTTTGGAGTGTAATACTTGAATTCTCTCCGCACTAACCTGGTTTGATTTTAATTTGCACAGTAGACGCGTTGAGTCGATTACCTAACACTTAGGGAAAAATTCCTCTTAGGGTCAGAGCGAAAATGAGGGATCTGTTTTATACCTTTTTATCACCTTAGACGTCTCCACTGAGGTTATTCCCTCTATTTTATATAGCCTCTCTGAGATGAACGCATATGCCTCCTCTTCCTCCCTGAAGAGGGCATGTACATGGAGTCTTGGTCCACTATCTACACCATAAATTCTAATTACTGAGGGAAATTGTAGGATCTCCTTAACTACGCTCTCAATATATTTGGGGACTGAATCGATAATTAATATCATGGAGACCTTGAAGCCTAAGTTGATCCCATCTATTAGGGGATAGTAACCTAAGATAACCTTGTTATCTTCCAACTTTCTTATCCTATACCTCAGGGTGCTAGCAGGAATATCCAGCTCCTTCGAGAGATCTGAAAAAGTAAACCTAGCATTAGATCTCAGTTTATCTAGGATCCTCATGTCAACGTGGTCAAGTCTGTAACTAGGCATATTTCACTTTGTCATTTGATAAACGGGTATTAAAGTTTTACTTAGATATTTACAAATAGAAGGATAGAAAAATTAGTAATAACCACTGGAAAAATATAAATGCAAAAAGTTTTTCTAGTTGGTCAACAGATTTTGAGATGGAGTGTTTGTTACCTTCATAGATATTTCCCACAGAAATTGCGGAATCAACAATGTTTTATGATGATAATTCTCGGAAACGCAAACACAGGAAATTAAAAGGTTGCAATACACGGACTTTGCAACGTCATGATATGTTAATGAATTTTTTCTTGCGATAAGTAACGCAGAGGCATAGTTAGTGACAGGCCTTGGCATACCCTATTTGCCTTCCATCTTTTCTGTGAAAGTATGCAATGAGAGGTTCTTGATACTAAAAACACTGAACATTGAAGGTAAGATTTATATATAAAATTAATTTATCTTTAAAAAAGACTGGGATTTATCCATTCTTATATAATAATGGCCTGTCTATTACCATGGTATATTAAAAACTTTTAACTACAAATAGTATGTAGTATTAGTCAATTATTACTTTTCATTTCTATAAAGAAATTATATAAACTTGAACTCATTGAATTGTAATGATAAGGAAATCATACGTATGGTCACAATGGGTCACAATAACGACAAAACATGGGAGATCCTATGAATATTTTGGGTGTTCAATAAATATCTTCTAGTATTAGTGCAGTTTTTGCATAAATAAAATTATTTATTACTTTCTCTCTCGCATGTTATGTTAGGGATCCATGTCCAAATACGTTAACCAGGAAGTACTGGTGGATACCAAATACGTGCTGGATAACGTCGGAAACGAGAAGGTAAGGATAGTTGAAGTGGACTATGATCACTCCACAGCCTATGATGCATGGCATATACCAAACGCCATCCTAGTGAGGTGGAGGGAGGACTTGAGGCATCCCGAGATCAGGGACTTCATAACTCCGCAACAATTTGAGGACCTCATGAGTAGACTGGGAATATCCAACGATAGTACCGTGATTCTTTACGGCGACTACAACAACTGGTTCGCCACATATGCATTTTGGCTGTTTAAGGCATACGGACATCAGGACGTTAGATTGCTTAACGGTGGTAGGACAAAGTGGGCAAAATTGGGTCTTCCAACATCAAAGGATGTCCCAAGGTATCCAAAGACGGAATACAAGGTGAGCAAGGTAGATTGGGGAAGCCATAGGGTTCTAATGTGGGAAGTTCTTCAGAAGGTGAGTAGAGGAGAGACAGGTAAAATCGCTACGCTAATTGATGTTAGATCCCCCAAGGAGTACACAGGAGAAATCAAGGCACCGCCAGAGTACGCCGATGAACAAACGCAAGTAGGAGGTCATATTCCTGGGGCAATAAACATTCCCTGGGCCCAGGCAGTAAATCCAGATACGGGAGAGTTCAAAGCCTATGAGGAACTCCTCAGAATATACTCCAATGTACCGAAGGACAAGGAGATCATCACGTACTGCAGAATTGGCGAGAGAGCAGCCCATACTTGGTTCGTGTTGAAGTACCTTCTGGGATATCCAGCTGTCAGAGTTTATGATGGGTCCTCAGCTGAATGGAACAACGTGGTTGGAATACCTGTGAAAAAGGGAACTGAACCTTGAAGATATTGAGGGAACTTGAATTCAGGCGAGAGGAAATATGTGGGGCAAATAATCCCGTCAGAATCATTATAAACACGGTAAGGGAATTAGGAGATTGTGAAGGGATCAAGGTAAAGGTGAACGATTACGACTGGGTCTTGACTCTACGTAATTTGGCGGAAATACACGACTTCGAGGTAGAAGAAGGGAAAGAGGAAAACAATTTTTTGAATTTAATAGTATATAAACGATGTTAGGGTTGAACAAGTACTTTGTACCCTTTTTCCTGATTCTAGCTTACCATTTCCCTGATTTTGGCCTCTATTCTCGCCTCCCCTGGAATCACCTCCTTCTCTAGGGGCTCACTGAAGGGGATTGGAACATCAGGGACTGCCAATCTTTGGATCGGGGCCTTCAGATCCCTTAAGGCTCTGGACTGAACCCTGAACGTGACCTCGCCGGTCATCCCATAGCTCATGTAATCCTCGTCAAGGATGAGCAACCTACCAGTCTTCTTTACTGACCTAGAGAGTGTCTCCTCGTCCAGGGGGACTAGGGTCCTCAAATCCACAACCTCCACGGAAATTCCCTCCTTTCTCAACTTCTCTGCAACCCTCATTGCCCTGTGGACCATCAGTCCGGCAGATGCCACGGTCAGATCGCTCCCCTCCATCCTCACGGAGGCCTTCCCAAACTCCAGCTCATAGGGTTCCTCAGGAACCTCGTCCTCTCCTCCCTCATAGGGTAGAAAGGGTAACCCTGTGAGGAGTTTGTGACCAAATATGACCACAGGGTTAGGATCCCTCAACGCCCTAATGGTTAAACCCTTAGCGTCGTATGCGTTAGACGGAACCACAACCTTGAAACCTGGGACGTGAGCGAAGAGTCCATAAAGCACTTGAGAGTGTTGTTCCGCGTCTCCATAACCTCCTCCTATTGCTGTGATCACAGTTACCGGCATGGGGAATTGTCCGCCCGACATGTAGTGGTTCTTAGCCATATGGTTGTACATCTGATCAAACCCGGCCCCCAGAAAGTCTACGAACATGAGCGACACTACGGGATGAAGTCCCACTGAGGCCATTCCCACTGCCATTCCCATGAAAGTTTGCTCCGTGATAGGTGTGTCCACCACCCTCTTCCTGCCGAACTTGTCAAAGAGTCCCATGGTGAACCCGAAAACTGCGCCCCAGTAAGTCACGTCCTCCCCCAAGACGACGATGTCACTCCTCCTCTCCATCTCCTGAGATATTGCCTGGGCTATTGCCTGGGAAATTCCCTTCATTCTCATTTGAACACCCCCACTAGGGCTGTAGACGGTTCGGGATAGGGACTTTCCTCAGCGAACTTCAGAGCATCCTCAACCCTTTCCCTTGCCTTCCTTCTCTCATTCTCCAATCTCTCCTTCTCAACTCCTAGCTTGGTTAGCCTGTTACCTAGTCTAGTGATAGGGTCCATTACCCTCCACAACTCAACCTCATCCCTTTCCCTATACTCCTGTCCATCCCCTTCAAAATGTCCCCTAAACCTGTAGGTAACGGCCTCGATCAGGGAGGGACCACCTCCGCTTCTTGCCCTTTGAACGGCCTTTCTCGTAGCCAGATATACGTCAATCACGTCCATTCCGTCCACTAGGAAGGATGGCACATTCAGTGACATTGCCCTCTGGAAGTGATGGGGTGTAGCCAGGGCCACGCTCTTCGGGGTAGAATCAGCGTACATGTTATCCTCTATCACAACTATCAGCGGAAGTTCCCACAGGGAAGCGGCGTTCAAGGTCTCGTAAAAGGTTCCGTGATTTGCGGCCCCCTCTCCAGCAAAGGCCACGGCGACGTTGTCCTCCCCCCTGTACTTGAAGGCGAAGGCTGCACCTGCAGCCTGGGGAAATGATGCCCCAACAATCCCGCTACAGGAAAACCTCACCTCCTTGTCGAAAAGGTGCATATGTCCACCTTTCCCTCCACACAATCCCGTGCTCTTGCCAAATATCTCCGCCGCGAGCTTTCTGATATCAGTCCCCTTGGCTATTGCGTGATGGTGTGGCCTATGCGTGCTCACGACCACATCCTCTTTCCTCAAGTTGCCACCTACTCCGACCGCAACAGCCTCTTGACCGGAGGATAGGTGCATCTCACCCCTTATGGGGCCTGAGGCCATGTTAAAGGGATTCTTTCCCTCGTAGTACTTCGCCCCTATGGCCTCCTCAAACTCTCGAATCAAGTTCATTTGATAGTACATGTTCAAGAGTTGGTCTAGGGTAAAGTTAGCCGACTCGAGTAATCCCTTGAGGTCCTTAATCGTGGGTTCGGGTTTTAGAAACATGGGTATCACTGTCTTTTTCATTTAAGAGATTTAAAGATTCTCTTGTAATTTAGATTTTCATATTTAGTTAATTAAGTTGGTGGCATGAAGATAACCAGAATCAACATGTTTAGTTGATGCAACCCTTCTAGGTAAATTGAACGGGTTCGGTGAAGATGTTGGTGCGACCCGAAGAAGTCCTAGCCTGGGCAGGGAATCATTCTCTCTCCTTTCACGGCCGTGACTAGCTTCTGGTCTAAGGTTAACACATGACCGTCCACGCGATTTGCCAGGGCAACTAGTGACGCGTCGTACACCGTTATACTATACCTCAGGGAAATCTCGTAGGCCTCCCCCACAAATTCTCTGCCTTGATGAACTGGAAAGTTGGAGATGAGGTCCATACCCCTTTCCAGAACTAGCTCTGCGTCCTTGGGAGAGATCTCTCCCCTCACCACCCTCTTCCTCAAAACGTTCGTAAACTCGTAGTAGATCAGGTCCAAGAAATGGAGATCGTCGTGTTCCTCAAGTAATTTCCTAACGCACTCGCTACCCGTCTCCGGAAGGAACACGGAGACCAGGGCGGAGGTATCAACGATCAACCTCATCCCTATCCTCCCTCACAAGCGGGGACGAGGGGGACAGCACCCCGTACTTTGCCCTGAGTTCCTCCCTTATTTTATCTGCCTCCCTCAAGATTGCCCTCTTCTTCTCCCTCCTCACGACGTCCTCAAGGTACTGCCTAACCAGATCGGCGTAATCTATGCCCAGTCTTTCGAGGTCTTCTTTCAGCCTCTTGCTCACCCTTATGGAGATTGTGTCGCTCATTTCAACATGTACATGTTTTGCAAACCTTTAAGGTTTACTCTCTTGTAAACGGGAAAATTGTGACGTCGAGGGTATACCCCCTGGATCACGGATGGGCTTAAATCCCGATAAACTACCGTGCGGTTAAGCATGTTATACACGCCCTTCACCTTTCTGAACAGTTTTTGTTACGTTGTACATCAACTAACTCGGTATCAAAGGGGATTCTCAACGGGTGGAGGTGTAGGAGGAGTTCCCATGTGGTTTTCGCGTAAGCCTTTTCCGCTACGCTTTGTTACGCGTGATTTTTGGTGTCCTCGACTAGATCTTAACTGCCACAGTCAATTTTTTACTGATTATTAATCAACTCTAGTGTCCGGCTAGACTCAACCTGACCTAAGTTAGCTCGTCCTCGCAAACAGTTTTTAACTTACTTTTTCTCAAAGAATACGGTGATTTGGTAATGTTTGGGGGATTTGGCCCCTTCTTTGAGGACTTTGAGATAGGACAGGTCATAAGGCACAGACCTTGTAGAACCCTGGAGCAGTCAGATAACGTGCTTTGGTCTACGCTCACCCTGGATTACACTCCTCTCTACCTGGACAGCGTCTACGCGTCTTACACGGAGTATGGAAAGGTAATCGTGAACCCAAGGCTTGTCCACTCCACGGTAATAGGCCTTTCCACCAGGGACACCAGCATTAACACCCTGGCCTTTCTTGGGATTGACTACGAGGAAATGAGGAGGCCCATATATCCAGGGGACACCCTCTGCGTCGAGACCGAGGTCGTGGGGAAGAGGGAGTCCAAGAGGCCCAACGTAGGGGTGGTGAGCTGGGTGCATAGGGTCTTCAATCAGAGGGGTGAACCCGTGTATGAAATAAGGAGAAATAACCTAGTGTATAAGAGGTCTTACTCCCCATGGTTGAAGTTCCTTGAGGGTGGGGAGGCGAAGCCTGAAATCAACGTGCAGAAAGGGGAGAGAATAGGGCTAAACAAGGAGGAAAGGAGCCTGTCTCACCCAGGATGGGAGGGAAGATACCTCGAGGATTTCACACCTGGGGAGACGGTGATTCATCGCCTAGGTAGGACAGTATCCCAGTACGACAATCTGTTAACAACTGTGTTGTCCATGAATACCGCAACGCTCCACCTGGACGACGAGTACATGAAGTACCACGAATATGGAAAGCCTGTGGTTCAGGGCCCCTTCGTCGTTGGGGTTGGGACGGGAATTTCGTCCTTTGAACTTGGGGGGAACATCTCAGCCGACCGCGGTATCAGGGAACTCAAGTTGAGGGCTCCAGTTTTTGATGGAGACACTCTCCACGCCGTGAGTGAGGTGGTTGAGGTTCAACCTGGAAAGGAGAGCGGAAGGGTCACCCTGAGAACGAGGATTTACAAGAATAACCTCTCGGTAGAGGTGGCAACTTTCATCAGGGAAATCGAGGTTTTCAGGAGAGAGTCCTCCCCATGGGTGAAAATATGGAAAGGATAGCTTGCCGTGAACTGAGGTCGTTAGTCACGGACCCGATGGACGCAGTGAAGAGTCACCTTCCCAGACATGGGGTAATTGCCTTCGGTGGAATGTCCGGCTCCTCGGTTCCCAAGGAGTTTCCCAGGGCCATGGCCCAGCATCTGGAGGGAGAGAGTGGATACGCCTTAACCCTTTTCACGGGAGGAGCCACATCGGAGGAGTTCGAGAGGAACATCTCTAGGATAGGTCACGCATTTCGAAGAAGGTACCCTTTTCTCAGTGGAGGTGTGCATAGGGAACTTGTGAACAAAAACGAGCTCGAGTTCTTCGATTACGGTCTCCACAAGTTTAACAGAAAAATCAGATCAGGAGAACTGGGACCAATAGACCTCGCAGTAATTGAGGCAACTGCGATTCTCGAGGACTGCTCCGTGATACCCTCTCTCTCCCTGGACTCGTCTATCTCCTTTATTAGCGTCGCTAAGAAGGTGATCCTGGAAATCAATGAGAGTAAACCTGAATTGGAGGGCCTTCATGACATTTACTTGGGGGATAACGTATCACTCGCGAAGGTTTCCCAAAGGATTGGGGACACTAGGCTGACTGTACCCCCCTCAAGGATAGGGGCAATACTGGTCACTAGGGAGGAAGATGGATCTCCTGGAGCATATAAGTCTCCTGGAGACGTGGAGGCGAGGATCTCGGAGAACATCATGGAGTTCATGATGAACGAGATCAGAGAGGGCTTCTCCAGAGAACTATACGAACGGGGGGATTTCGTGATCCAACCTGGGGCTGGATCCCTCTCTAGCAAGCTCGCAGACGTGTTACCCCAGTCGGGTTTGACCCTAAGTGTGTGGGCTGAAACCCTACCCGCAAAGTGGGCCCTCATTCCTGAGGATAACGTGAAGTTCATTAGCTCCTCAGCCTTTTTTACCCTACGTGGAGAGGAGAACTTCCTTCGTAAATTCTTTGAAACCGGGGACTTCAGACGGATAGTGCTACGCGGACAGAACGTCACGAACAACCCCGAGGTGATTCAAAGGCTTAACCTGATGTCCATACTACAGGCAATCGAACTAGATATTTACGGTAATGCCAATATATCTCACATACACGGAAATATATATAATGGCGTCGGTGGGTCTGTGGACTTTGCCCCAAACGCTTACATTACCGTGATCGCACTACCCTCGGTCACGGGAGACGGTAAGATCTCTAGGATTGTCCCACTCACGACTCACGTAGACGTTCCAGAGCACTACGTGGATGTGGTGGTAACGGAACAGGGATATGCGGACTTAAGGGGAAAATCCCCCCACGAGAGGGCTGAGGAAATAATAAACAAGTGCGCTCACCCTAGGTTTAGGGACTCCCTTCTACAATATTATGGGAAGGTCAGGGAGATGGGACATGAGGCGCATGACCTGAGGCTGGCCCATGAACTGTTCGGTCTTTGAGGTGGACTCATGAATGAGATAACGTCTCTCCTAAACGTTGGGGAGGACGTGTCCCTTCTCCTCGAGTCCCTCAGGGAAATGATGGCCAAGTACCCGGAGAAATACTGGGGAGATCTCGATCTCAAGGAGGAGTTCCCCTCGTCCTTTCTACACGACTTCATGAGTCTAGGTTTCGGAAACGTTCTCTTTCCCAGGGAGTTTGGCGGTGGGGGGCTTGGGGTACTAGATGCCTCCCTACTCCTGAGGGAGATCAACTTGTTGGGGGGAAACGCCTATTTCGTTCACGGTCAATACTACAACGCGGTCCTCCTTAACAGGTGTGCCCAGGAATCGCTGAAGAGGAGGTATTACCCCGAGATCGTGGAGAACAACCTGAAGGTGCTTAGCCTTGCCCTCACTGAACCAGAAGTCGGCTCGGACACAACGAAGATTAAGACCACGGCACAGAAAGAGGGAAATCGCTTCCTGATCAACGGCCACAAGATCTTCATTTCCAGGGTTGATAAGACGGACTTCTTGATCGTGGTTGCGAGGACCGAACCCTACTCTCGAGAGAGGAAGTCCCATGGAATTACCATGTTCCTCGTGGACATGAGAGATTTGAGGGGAAGGATTGAGATGAGGAGGATAAGGACCATGGCCAACACTGACGCATACGAGCTATTCATAGAGAACCTCGAGGTTCCAGATACCAACGTGATAGGGGAGGTGGATCAAGGATTCCAATGCCTTCTATCCTGCCTGAACGCCGAGAGGATCATGATAGCATCTGAAATGATAGGAAATGCGGAGTATTTCCTAGAGAGGGGGACAGAATACGCTAGAACGAGAGAGGTGTTTGATAGACCCATTGGACAAAACCAGGGAGTACAGTTCCCGCTAGCCCAGGGCTTCGCTGACCTCGTAACGTCAGCTCTCGCCCTGAAATACGCAGGAGAGCTTTATGACTCCAACGCTGATAATAGGGTTGTTGGGACTTACGCCAACATTGCAAAGTACAAGGCAAGTGAGACCGCGTGGTTCCTTGGAAACGTGGTCATGGACGTGTTCGGTGGGCTTGGATATGCTAGGGACACTGGGATAGAGAGGAAATTGAGGGAGACCAGACTTTTCCTTGTTGCCCCTGTGTCCAGAAACCTGATACTTGCGGACCTGGCGCATAACGCCCTCAAGCTACCCAGATCCTTTTAGTCCTCCCTTCCTACTCCTCGATACATTTTCCCGTCCTTAACGACGTAAAGCACGTTCTCGGGCGAAAGGTTCTCCACGTTCTGGAGAGGATCATTCCTCAGAACCACGAGGTCTGCCAGATATCCCTTCTCTATCCTACCAGCCCTTATTCCCAGACACTCCGCCGCCACGGAAGTTGTTGATGCAAGAACTTCGTCGTTTCCCATGAACTGCGAGAGGAGGACCGCTTCCCTGTAATTTTTGCCATGTGGTCTAGCATCTGAACCCACGTAATCCGTCCCGGTGGCGATCTTAAGTCCCACGGACTTGGCTAACTTAACGTCTTCCTTCATATGCCTTGAGACCGCCTCTTCCCTGTATCTCCTTACCTCTGGGTTTGCCACGTGAAATGGGATCTCATACGTAGCTAGGGTAGGGATATAACATGTCCCCCTGTCTAACATCATGGATGCCGTGTCCTTATCGAGGCCAAGCCCGTGTTCAATGGTGTCCACTCCTGCCTCAACTGAGTTGAGGATTGCCTCCCTTCCATAGGCGTGGGACGCTACCTTAAGCCCAAACCTATGAGACTCCTCCACGATGGATTTCAGCTCGTATGGTCCCAGCCCTGGAAGGATCTTTCCGCCCTGGGAAAACGCTCCCGAGGCGTAGACCTTTATGACTCCAGCTCCCTGCCTCACGGCTAACCTCACGGCCTTCCTGCACTCATAGGGAGAATCACAATAGAAGGAGTACGACAGCTTTTGTGCCATCTCAAGGGGCAAATCCCGCGGATCGTCGTCTCCTCCCGTGATGGCCAAGGAGTAACCTGAGGCTATTACTCTAGGGCCTATGATCTCCCCAGATCTCTCCAGGTTGGAGAGCCTAGTTGCCACCTTACTTCCCAGATCCCTGACCGTTGTAAACCCTGACCTAAGAAGTCTCTCCATATCCCTGGTGCTCCTAATGGCCACGTCGATCTCGTTCACGAGGTTCCAAGACATTACGTTGTCCTCATGAACTCCGAAGAAGTGGAGGTGGGCATCAATCATTCCAGGGATGATGAAACCCTTCGTGGAGTCACTCTCCATCTTTCCCTCCTCGACCTCAACGATTTGATTACCCTCAACCAAGACTGTCCCCTCAATGAGTTTAGTCCCGTCGAAAATTTTACCGCTAAATTTTAACATGAGGGGAGATAAGACCCCTTGAATAAATCGTTTTCCTTAACGGTTTAGAAGGGATTTCACCAGTTTCTCAGAGTCCGAGAAGTCATATCCTCGGTATAACTCTATCTTGCTGGCCTCCATTGAGCCCTCCGCGTGAATCATGAGAGTTAGAATATACCCCGTGAAGTTACTGGATCCAAGCTCCTTCGCAATCTTCAACACCTGAGTCCTTTCTTTCCCATCCACGGCTCCCCTCAAGTACTTCATGATCTCCTCCCTTCCCTCCCCTGTCAGGTCCTCCTCTGAGGGCATCGTCGCGATTATCCCACCCGAGACATCTATGAGGTCCCTGACCACGTCGTGGAAGTGGGCGTTGGAGTAGAGCTTACCCACGTTGGTGAAGACTGGGTTCGGGATAGCCACCCCTTCCTCGATCACTGGAGACATGGCAGCCGACAGGGCTGTTGCCCTCATTACCTCCTTGTACATTATCATGTCCACTATGTCGTCCCTGACCTGCTTTTCGTTCTGAATTCCGTTAACGAAGGACGCAAGCCTTGCTGCCCCTAGGAAGAGATTGGCAGTTGCTACCCTGTACGAGAGGGCTGTGAACCTATGGAAGGTGGCGAAAAGTGTGGCGAGCTGACCCGCGAACTTGCTCTCCTGAAATAGGAACACCCTATCCCAGGGCACAAATACGTCATCGAAAACGGTTAAGGTCTCAAGCTCATAGTCCTGCCTGGAGAGGACTGCAGATGAGTTTCCCTCCAGTTCATCTATGGGTCTCACGTACATCCTGAGCCCTTGGGTGTTGGCTGGCACGGCAAACGCCACGGCATACTCCTTTTCCTCTTCGCGCATGGCCCTCGTGGGGATCACTATTATCTCATCTGAGACGGCAGCCTGTGTGGTGTGGGCCTTTGCTCCTCTAACCACTATACCGTCGCTTCTCACCTCCTTGACCCTCAGGTACATGTCGGGATCCCCCTGCTCCTTTGGTCTCTTGGACCTATCCCCCTTGACGTCCGTTTGGGCCGTCGCTATGGTAAGGTCCTTATCCCTCACGTGGGTTAGATAGTTCTCGACCCTTTTCGTGTAGTCCGTTCCCCTCTCCCTGTCCACTCTCCTCGAGGTAATAAGTAGCGCGAAAAGGGCGTCGCTACCAATCGCCTGGGATATGTTAAATATCCCGTTACAGTACATGGTGAGCCCGTATATCAGACCGTGTCTCTCCATGAGATCTTGACTGTTCCTTGGGACATGAAAGAACTTGCTTTTTCCTTCCTGGTCTACTCTTCCAGGATACTCAAACAACTTAGAGGCGTGAGAAACGGCTACCTTTA
Organism: Metallosphaera sedula DSM 5348; assembly: GCF_000016605.1. Lineage (NCBI taxonomy): Archaea > Thermoproteati > Thermoproteota > Thermoprotei > Sulfolobales > Sulfolobaceae > Metallosphaera > Metallosphaera sedula. The sequence continues at coordinate 1,194,937 of NC_009440.1, forward strand.
TAATGGGATGCTCTGTGGGATCGATCAACTTTCCACGATAGAAAACCTTCCTCTTATCCCTTAACCCATTCACGAATTCCTCCTTGCTTCTCATGATTAATTTCTCTAAAACCCGACTAATAACTTTTCAAGTTGATGCGTGCTAAAGCTCACTATCCTGTCCAGTGTGACTTTTCGTGGAGCCTTCCCTAAAAACACCTGAAGAAAGTGGAACAGCCACGAGCTTTCCCAGGGCCTCTCACCAACTCAAGGTAGGTTCGCGGGAAGTCCCCATCTCGAATCTCGGTTTCATGGGATTCTGATCGTCAGGTTATATTCAGATACCAAGAACGTTACTCATCGATCCCAGTTGCCTCATGTTTAAAGAATTCATGCTGATAACCATGTCCACACGTGACCAGTAATCATTGTTTCTTTTTCGCCTTAATCTATTAATAAACGTTTAAAAGGATTACTTTAAAGTTTAAAATTTTGAGTGAATATCACTAGTTATGTACTCTAGATATCCCCTGAAGCTTGTTACCGTAGACTTGTTGCATGAGGGTTGCTGGACAAGTTTCCTTGATAACAAGGTTCAGGTCATAGCCCATCACAGTAACGGACGTGTAATGAGAGACCTAGTGGTCGGTAAACCTGAAAGTTTTAAGGTCATTAAGCGATTGGATAGATCAACGCGAATAAACTCCATATCAAACGTGAGTTACCTTGATGACGGGAGAGTCCTCGTTGACATGATGCTAGATTACAGAAATTCTGTATTCTCCTTGCTGGACGCCAGCAATCTCTTCGTCGTGGAACCAACCATAGTTTACGGTAATGAGATCTGGAGCTTTCTCGCCTACGAGCACCAGGTTAATGAGATCATACGTGAACTTCGTGGAATAACTAGGGTAAACGAGGTTAGAGTACAGGACTTCGATGGACTGGAACTCAGTGAGGAGGAGCTGGAAGTCCTTTCAACTGCCCTCGAAATGGGATATTTCAACGTGCCTAGAGAAGCTAACTTAAAGGACGTGGCTAGGGCCACAGGGAAATCGGTGAACGCGGTGGCTTACTCCTTGAGGAATGGAGAGAGGAAAATAATACGGGGAATTACGGAGTTGCTGAAAAGATGGAGATACCTGCCCAAAACTTGGTGAAATTCACGAAACTTTCTAAGGTTTTCACTGCCACTATCCGCTAAAAGGGACAAATTGCATTGTAAATATGCTATGATACCGGATTATGACATCTGGCATCTATTTAGAAAGCTTATAACTTTCACACATTTCTAAAATATTGTTCTATAATAAAGGTTTATATATTTCACAAGTTAAAAGAACTATAATGGCAGATAGCTCTAATTTAAGGCAGTCACCGGAATGGTACGTGGCCAGAGTGGACAGGCTCCCTACATGGGGCCTATCATATGCCCTAATATGGGCCATGGGATTTTCCTTTTTTATAACCCTATATGACGTCATTAACGTGGGTTTCGCTCTTCCCTACGTACCCTTCGTGGTAAGCGCAGCTCAGGCGTCATTAATAGCGTCGTTGGGTCTATGGGGTTATGTTGTGGGCGCTCCAATCTTTTCATACATTGCGGATGTGGTGGGAAGGAGACCCACCCTAGTCTTCACTGCCCTGTTGACGGCGTTAGGAAGTTTCGGGGATGCCCTATCCGTGAATTATCCCATGCTGGCCGTGTTCAGGTTCATTACGGGGATGGCCATAGGGGCTGACTTGGTATTGGTCATGACCTACATGGCAGAGATGTCCCCTGCCGCTAAAAGAGGTCAATACACGAACCTTGCCTTTATAGGGGGTTGGGCTGGAATAGGAATTGGTCCCTTCATCGCTGCCCTCATTGTTACCTCTATACCTTCCATAGGATGGAGGATAGTTTTCGTTGTGGGAGGGATTCTCGCTGCCCTTGCTCTAGCCATAAGGGCATATGCTCCTGAGACGGTGAGGTTCTTGGCCATGAAGGGAAAGTTCAATGAAGCTGATAGTTTAGTTGGGCACATGGAGACAACGTCCATGAAGAGAGCTGGCGTAAATCAATTACCTGAGCCCAACATGAAGGTGTACAATGTACCCAAGGAGAACCCGTTCAAGGTTCTCGCTAAGCCGAAGTATCTTAAGAGGCTCATAATCCTGTTCCTCCTGATGTTTACCATATACTTTATGGATTACCCATTCCTTGTGTTACCAGAAACATGGGTGAAGGATGTGCTGGGATATAGCGGGTCCCTGTTCTCCTCCGCTGTCTTCTATTTTGGGTTAGCCGGGATTGGGGCCTTCCTAGGAGCTATACTTCTAAGGTTCATTATTGACAGATTTGATAGGAGATACATGACAGTGTTTGGAGTTGTTGTGTTCACAATTGGTACTGCCATAATGGCAATTGGAGGAATTGCAAGAAGCATTCCGACATTCTTCATTGGATCGTTCATTGCCGAGCTCGTGGGAGTTGGATGGTTCAACGTTTATTATCTGCTATGCAGTGAGAACTTTCCAACAAGTGCAAGGGCAACTGGTTACGCCATTACAGACGGTATTGGACACGCAGGAGGAGCAATTGGATTGCTCACGGTTTTCCCGCTAATCCCGATTCTAGGTAATATAGGGGCTTGGACGGTACCGTGGATACCTGCAATAGTGATGGCGATAGTTACAGTGTTTACTCTGCCAAAGACCGTGAAGGTTAGACTAGAGGAGGTAAATGAAGCTACGGATCGGGTGTGATCTTCCACTCATATTACTCTCCTAACAAGTTTTTTGAAGCTCCCTTTTTCTGTCCCTGCACTGAAGCTGAAAATATTAACGAGTTTTCAGGATCTTAAACTATGTACCAGTTGAAAGGAAAAATTTTCGTTGTCACGGGATCGGGAAGAGGCATAGGAAGAGAGGTAGCGATTGGGGCATCGCTGGAGGGTGCGAAGGTTGTGGTCAACGCGAAAAGGGGAAAGGAGGAAATGGAGGAGACCATGAGGGAGATAAGGGAGAGGGGTGGAGAGACGCTGGGAGTTCTTGCAGATGTGTCCACGGAACAGGGATGTAAGGAACTGGTGGATAGGGCGATCTCGGCTTTTGGAAGAGTTGACGTCCTGGTTAACAATGCGGGTGTGGGAATCTATTCTCCCTTCATCGAGGTTGACGACAGGATTGTGGAGAAGCACTTTCAGACTGACTTTAAGTCTGTGCTTTACTGCTCCAAACTCGCTTCTCCCCACATCTCAGAGGGAGGGGAAATCCTCAACGTTGCGTCCCTCGCAGGAATCCTTCCATTCAAGGGTCTCTCAATCTACGGGGCGATGAAGGGGGCAGTGATCTCCCTCACCAGGTACATGGCCCTTGAGCTTGCCCCCAGGATCAGGGTAAACGCAGTTGCGCCAGGGCTCGTGAGGACGAAGTTGGGGGAGAGCCTTCCCAAGGTGTGGGGAATGACGGAAGAGGAGTACGCTAAGAGGTTCACCTTAACTGGGAGAATCCTCGATCCGGCAGACGTAGCCCAACTGATCTTGTCCATCATTAAGGTTGAGGGAATGACCGGCCAGGTGATCACGCTAGATGCGGGGGAGTCGCTCAAGGGCTCTGTAGGAGTTTTTTGACCTCTTCCCTTACCACCTTCTTGTCTAGTTTGCCCGTGCTCGTCTTGGGAATGGAGTCCACGAAGATTATCCTGTCGGGAATCCACCAGTTGGGAAAGGCGTTCAAGGACTTGAGGTATTCCACAACTTCCTGTGGGGTAGTGGGCTCCTTGGGGACTACTAGGGCGACAGGCCTCTCTCCCCACCTTTCGTCATGAACTCCCACAACCACAGCCTCTGAAACCTTATGGAAGGACATGATCGCGTTCTCGAGCTGGACGCTACTGATCCACTCTCCCCCGCTCTTGATCAGGTCCTTCTGCCTATCCACGACCTTCACGTTTCCGTCGGGGTCCACGACGGCAATGTCACCTGTCCTGAACCATGTGAACTTTGCCTCCCCCTTGAAGTATCTACCCGTAACGAACGCACCTCGAACGGCAAGCTCGCCCATGGTTTTCCCATCCCAGGGTAACTCCCTCCCAGCTGGGTCCAGGAGGGATATCTCAAACCCGAAGATGGGGTAACCCTGTTTGGTCAGGACGTTAAGATCATCGCTCCTATTCACCGTCGCTATGGCCTCGGTCTCGGTCATCCCCCAGGCGTGGTAGGTCCTAACGCCCAGCTTTCTCATTCTCTCCATCAATCCCTTGGGTGGCTCAGCCCCACCCATCACCACCGTCCTGAGCTTACCTAGGTCCTCCCTCTCCTTCTCCACGTAGTTCATGACGTCAATCCAGACAGTGGGGGCACCGGCTGCCAGGGTGACCCCTTCTTCCTTGATGAGTTCCACCAGGTCCCTGGGCTTGGGTCTAATTCCAGGAAGAACCAGTTTTGCTCCAGTCATGAGAGAGGCGAAGGGTATGTCCCACCCTGATATGTGAAACATGGGTACAACGTCCATGACCACGTCGTTCGAGGAGAGACCCAGAACGTCACCTGCCAGCAGGGAAAGGGAGTGGATGAAAATGCTCCTGTGGCTGTAGATCACTCCCTTCGGTTTACCCGTGGTGCCTGAGGTGAAACAGCTTACGGCACCCCTCTTTTCCTCAAGATCGGGAAGTTCCTGCGCCGGCTCCTGCGAATCAATTATCTCGTCGTAGGACTCATTCAGCCTGAAGGTTTTCACGTTGAGTGATGCCTCTATGTCCTCATCCATGAAAACTGCGGAGTCCTGCATCTCTTCGACGACGTAATCCATTTCCCTTGGGTGAAACCTCACGTTTACCGTGTGAAGGACTCCACCACTGAGAGGTACTGCGAAATAGAGTTCCAGATGTCTGCTTGTGTTCCAGGCAATTGATGCAACGTTCTTCCCCTCGAGCCCGTTTTGCTTAAGGAAAGTTACGGTCTTCCTCACCCTCCTAGCAAAGTCCTCGTAAGTGTAAGTTCTCCTGGAGTTGGATAATCCCCCACTCAAGTTTATTTCAAGGGTGTTAGAGAGGGGAATTTGATCATCATAGACTACGTGCAAATTACTCAGGACAGGTAA